>CAVVGJ010000011.1:0-414761 GCA_963747745.1 uncultured Acidimicrobiaceae bacterium | reverse complement strand
TCGACGCCGAGGGGATCGACAGCCGTCGCTACTTCCATCCGCCCATCCATCGCCAGCGCGCCAACCAGGGCCGCTGGGTCGATCCTCGGACTCCTCCCGGTGACGGAGCAACTGGTGTCGTCGGCGCCGAGCCCACCCCTGTGGTCGCACCCCGAGCCCGCGGTCATGGACACCGTGGCGGCCACCGTTCGTCGAGCTCCACCAGCGTGCCGACGAGGTCGGCCGCGTGCTCGACAGGCGTCGTGAGGCTCGGTACCATGCCCCCCTTGGACGTGACCGCCTGATGGATCTCAACGAGTACCTCCGTCTGCTCCGGCGCCGCTGGCGGCTGCTGGCCGCGTGCCCCCTCGTCGCCGGCGTGGCGGGCTGGGTCACGACGCCGGCGAATCCCAGAACGACACCGTCACCTACACCGCGACGCACCAGCTCCTGCGCGACAGCAGTGCATCCTCGCCCACCGCGGCTGGCTACCGTCTCCCTCTTCGTGAAGACCGGTGAGGTTCCCTAGCGGGCCGCCGAACGGCTCGGCTACAAGGGAAACCCCGTCGTGCTGGCCGCGGGCATCACGCTCGAGCCCAATGAACAGGTGGGGACGCTGGACATAACGGCGTCTGGCAATTCGCGCTCGGTGGCGGCGGAGAAGGCGAACGTCTTCGCCGAAGAGACGCTCGGGTTCCTGGGAGAACAGGCCTCAGCGACCCAGCAGGATCAGATCCAACGAGCGAACGATCAGCTCGACCAGCTCCAGGCCGACATCGACGATCTCGAGACTCAAATCGACGCCGCAACAACAGCCGGCCAGTCCATCGACACGCTGAAGGCGCGGCGAGATGCGCTTCTGCGCCAGTACGGGGCCGCCTTCGACCAGCAACAGAACGTGCTCGACCAGCCGCCCCCCAGCGCGGCTACATCACCCTCCAGCCTGCATTGCCGGAGTTGGCCAAGCAGGAGGCGGGGGGCTTCTCCGCGCCGACGAGCCGGCCGGCTCGGACTGCTCTGGCCGTCGTCGTCGGCCTCCTTCTGGGACTCGGCGTCACGCTGCTCGCCGAACGGTTGGACACGCGGATCCACGATGTGCGAGCCGCGTCCGCGGCCTTCGGGCTTCCCGTTGTCGCCGAGGTGCCCAAGGCGGCGACGAAGAAAACGATCGCCGAGTCCTCTGCGCGCATCGACCCGATGTCGGCGCTGGCGGAGTCCTACCGCTCGGCTGCGATCCGCGCTCGTCCTCAGCCCGATCACGGTGCTCGGCCCTGGCCGCGACACGAGCGAGCCGCAGCGAAGACCCGACGGTGATCCTGGTGACGTCTCCCGCACCGGGCGACGGCAAGACGACGACGGTGGCGAACCTGGCCGCCACCATGGCCGAAGCCGGCCGGTCGGGTGCTGGTCCTGGGGTGCGACTTCCGGCGCCCCGAGATTCACTCGTACTTCGGTGTGACCGCTTCGCCAGGCATCGCTGATGTGCTCACCGGCTTCGGCGATCATCGACACTCGAGGACGTCGTCCGAGCGACCGGGATTCCCGGGATCTCCATCGCTCCGAGTGGGAGCAAGCTCCGCAGCTTCGGTGACGTGGCGGCGGCAGGTCGTGATCTGGTGGAACAGGCGCGGTCGTTGGCCGACGTCGTCATCATCGACACCGCGCCGTTGCTGGCCACGAACGACGCCAGCGAATTGATCCCGGCCTGCGATGCCGTGGTGGTCGTCGCCGCATGGGCAAGACGACGAGCGACAGGGCACGGCGAACCGCTTCCTGCTCGAGCGTTTCGGTGCACCCGTCGCCGGTGTGGTCGCGGTCGGCGTGGTACCGGAGGCGGACACCGACTACGCCTCGTACTACACCTCCGACTTCGTCGGAGCGTGGCGAGCAATCGGAAGGGGGGCGGCACGTCGGAGCGGCTGTCCGATGGCGAAGTCGGCCGACGCTGACGTCGATCAGTGGCGAGGAAGATACGCCTCCACGTCGCGGCCCGATCGTCTTCAGATGCCGGAACGGCTATCTCGAGCCGGACCGCAGAGGTCACCGTTGGTGGTGGTGAGGACAGCAGCGCCGGACGCCTGAGCCGAGGAGCGATGCGCCAGTCCTGCGACGACGACAACCGGTCGCTCCGGCGTGCTCGGCCCATGGCTGGAGTCCGCGGCAGATCATCCGATCGCCCTCGTCGTGGGGTGGGTGCCATCGTCGGGACGATGTCGTGGCTGATGGAGCACGGGTCGTACGACACTTGGGCCGCGATTCCGGTCGCGGTCGGCCTGTTGGCGATCAGTGTGCCGATGCTCCGGCGCGCGGCACGCTCGAGGCCGACCCCCGTATCGCGGGCTTGCTCTGGTGGGCCTTCGAGTCTGAAGTTGCTGGCGCGCTTGCCGCGGTACGCCAGTCGCCTTCGGCCTCTACGACGGCCAGGCGGACGCCGCCGTGTACAGCCTCATCGGGGCGACTCGGCCCGGCAGTTCCGGGACGGGAGTCTTCACCTCGATCTCGGCAAGCCCGTCCAGGGAACGGGGTTCATCGAGATCCTCACCGGCGCCGTGTACACGGTGACGGGGGCGACGACGATCGGTGGCTTCCTCGTCTTCTCCTGGTTCGGGTTCTGGGGCCTCTACCTCTTCCACCGGGCCTTCGTGCGCGCCTGCCCCGAGGGGGATCACTTCGCGCTACGCCGTACTGGTCTTCTTGCTGCCGTCGCTGCTCTTCTGGCCGTCGAGCATCGGCAAGGAAGCCTGGATGTGCCTCGGGCTGGCGTCGTCGCCTATGGGGCAGCTCGGTTGCTCACGGATGCTCGGGTGGCCTGCTCGCTCATCGCGACCGGTACCTGTGCTGGGCATGGTGCGACCGCACATCGCCGGCTGATCTCTTCGCCCCGTTCCTGGCCTTCGTGTTCGGCGACCACCGAGGACCGTCCATCCTGGCGCCGATCGGGAAGCTCGCGGTGATCTGGTCTTGGGTGCCGGCTTGGTCTTCGCCGTTGGGCAGTTCCAGGACTTCTTCGGCGTCGACCAGTTCAATGAGGCTCCGTCCAGGTCACCCTCGACGAGGTTGCGCAACAGACCGGACAGGGCGGTTCGCAGTTCGTGCAGGGGTCCAGTACCAACCTGAGCCCGAGCCGGTTCCCCGAGGCCTTCGTGGCGTGATGTTCCGCCGTTCCCCTGGCAGGCGAACAACGTGCAGCGTTGATCGCCGCCGGGGAGTCGTTTTTCCTCCTGGTCCTGTCGTGACGAGTTGGCGCCGCTCGTCGGGGCCTCGCGTCGGTGCTGCGGACGCCCTACGTCGTCCTGTGCTGCACTACATCGTGTTGTTCGTCTATGGCTTCTCCGCGTTCAGCAACGCCGGCATCCTCGTCCGTCAGCGCGTCCAGGTACTGCCCTTTTCCTGGTGCCGTTGTGCTTGCCGCCACTCCGCGTGCGGCTGAGAGAGGCGGTGGTGGGGGAGAACGTCGGGGAAGGCGGCTCGCGCGCCTGCGGCTCAAGGGTCTTCTCGAGTCAGCGACCGGTAACGTTAGCCCTTACTTACGTGTGCGACCACGCGACCGAGGCGAGGACCGCCGTGAGCTTTCTCCCGGAGAGATCGGCCTTGACCGGGTGCCCGGGTGGTGCGAGGTCTGCGATTGCGCCGAGGAACCCCTGGGCAGGGAGTCCACTCCATCCGTTCACCTGTGGGATCAGCCGAATGACCTGTCGTGCCAGACTGTCATCGGGCTGGACTTCGTTCTCCGCCCACACCATGGAGCAAATTTTCGGACCTGCCGGCCGGGGCAGCGAAGGAATCCTGGAGCACCGGGTGAACGGTGCTGCCGCTCAATCCAGGCACAACCACCGCTTCGAGGCCCGCCAAGTCGATCTGGACGGCAGCTTCGTCTGCGAACCGAAAGCCGCCGGTGGCCACGACGCGTTCGATCGCCGTCGAGCGGGAGACGACACTTGAGGGCACCAGCGCCCCGCTCTCGTCGTTTGTCACGAGTGAGAACCCGAGGAGAGTGGACCATCCGTGGTTGGCAGGTGGTTCGAGGGCGGCCAGCGCCAGGTCGAGCCTTCGAATCAGGCGCGGCGTCGACCGGGATCGGAGGACCGCTCGGCGGCCGTGGGCGAGACTGGGGAGCGGTCGCGATGGACCGTCGCCAGATGGGGTTACCGTGATGCTGTAGTCGTCCGAGCGGTCATCGTCGACGAGGCGGCCGGCGTACAAGGCGCGCGGAGGTCGTCCATGACCCGTTTGTCGTCCGAGCGAATGCCGACATGGAAGTCACCGGCCCGAATGGCGAGCGATCCGACCCAGACCGGATCGGAGACGGTAGGGCCTCACGGATCCGGTGGGCGTGCGAGATACCGAGGGGTCGCCGTCACGATTCGTACCTATCGCGTTGATCTGTGAGTAGTCCGAGTGTCTGCATTTCTTCCGCGAGCCTTGAATCTGATCGAGGGCTTCGTGATGGTCGAGGTCGAAGACGGCCGTGACGTCGCTGGCGAGTTCGGCGATGGTCACCGTGCCGTCGAACAATTGCCAGAGCAGCGCTCCGGTGTCGTTGAGCAGGTGGGCACGGTGCTTGCCGCCATGGAACACGACGACCTCACCTTCGAGTTCCACCCACGCATCGCCACTCGGCGTCGGCGCCGATGTGCCTCTCATGGCGCGAACCGTACCAATATCGTCCGCTGATGCCGTCGTTGCTTTTCAACTGGTCTTTCACGCCTTGAGCTAGTAATCTCCACAGCTTAGAGAAGGCACCACGTGTTGCGATGGTGCGAACGAAGGCGGAGAGGGCGCGCTTGTGGACGATTCGACGAACCCCCCGGAGTTGAATGCTTCGGCCCTGGGCCGACGCGATCTCCTGAAGAAGGGTGCCGTAGCCGGTGCGATCGTCTGGACGACCCCCTTGGTGCTATCGTGTGCAGCGTCCGCAGCCGAAGGTGGCGGAGGAACACCGAAGTGCCGCCCGACGATCTCGGTTCAGTGCTTGGTCTACGACTGTGGCCAGGGCCAGAAGTTCATGCCGGGTATCAAGGTGACTGCAGGTCCTTGTAGCTGCGCTGGAGAGGAGACGTTTCCTGCAGTGTGCGTGAAGTTCGGAGCGATCTCGTCCGATTGCAACGGAAACGTCGCTTACGGCGACGGAACGGTCTGCGGTCCCATCCAAGGGAGCGGCAAAAACGTCATCCTCAGCACGGGTGAGTGGGAGTGCATCGACTCCGACTACCAGATTGCGACTTCGGAAGGCCTCGTTCAGGGAAGGGTGCCATCCCGGACTTCGGTACGGGTTGCACGATCTCCTTTGACGTCGCGGTGGGGCCGGTGGATGCCCTGACGCCGATGAGCCGATGGGGGCGTACAACTGTCAGACGTACTCGGTTGTCCTCTTGTGTGGGACAACGGCAACAATAGAATCAATTCGTGCGTGAACGGGGTCGTCGGCTCGCCCTCAAGCATCGTTCCCGCACAGACGTCGATGTGTTCCGACGTTGACGAGACACAGCCCTGTACCTGCTAGAAGGACGTCTGGCGGTCGCTACTCGATTGGCGAACAACTTGACGGAGAATGGCGTCGACCTCCGTGAAGTTCGCCGACGCAGAGACGATGCGCAGGGACTGCATCCACGATGGATGCGAGGCGTCGAAAGCCAGATCGCCCCGCATTCACCAGCCCCGGGAAGTGCTGAGTCAGTTCCACGAGCGCCTCGGCAGGTGAGAGCGGGACCAGGGCTGTGTCCTGGGTCGGCGTCAGCGCCGGAAAGACTATTGCCGCAAGTGGTGCGGCGTGACTCAGCCGCCCGATCAAGGACGCCGGCACCAACATTTCGGTCGCATTACCATTAGAAATGGGCTCTTGGTCGCAGCACCGGATCGAGCGGTCCGGGGCGGCGAACTCCGATTGGTCGCCAGAATGGTTCCACCACCCGGCTTTCTGGATCAACCAGAGCTACCTCGTCGGTGAGAAAGCCCCAGCCATGTGGGTCAGCCACCCGGCCAGCGTGCTCTTCCCCGAGTGGCTGCGTCCTGCCACGACCACGGCGTGACCGTCGTGCTCCAGGGCGGCTGCGTGGAGATGGACACGGTCTCCAGCGCGCTCAAAGACCAGCCGGCTTGATCTCCCACAACAGGTACGCCAACACGTACTCGTCGGAGACGGTCGATTCACGCGGCCTCGCTGACCCGTCGCGCCACAGTGCCCACGGATTCGATGGTGCCGATTGGCCGCTGTGAAAGACCTCGAACGTGACGGCGGGCCGTCCGTCGTGCTCCGCACGTAGATCACGAAACGTGTCGCCAGACCACATCGGCGAAGGCCGCTCGGTTGGTGAGAACCACGAAGCGGACTCCCCCAGCAGCGAACGATCCGGCGGAGATGCCGTCGATCATCGGTTCGCCGCCTGAGCTTGCCGCTTCCGAGAGCCCACACGTAGCTGGGGATCTCGTGCCAAGGAAGCCGTCCGATGGCGGTTAGGCCTGGGAACGAAATCGCCGCCCCTTCTGAACTCTCGAGCGCACGGTGGTCCGGACGCGATATGGCCGGCCTCGCGTGTAGCGATGGGCGGGATGCGCCTCATCGAGATCGAGACGGTTCCACGTTTCGGTGATGGCGACAGCCACCACCGCCTCCCCCTGCCAGCACCGAGCGACGGAGAAAGCCTGTCGCCAGTCGACCTCGCTCACGATGATTAACTGCGCTACGTCGCGAAACGCTTGGAGTCGTCGGAAGCCGCCGAGGGTTGCGTGATAGCAAGCGTGCAGTAGCCGATCGGTGGGACCGAGAACCGGGATCTGTTTGTCCGGCGAGTTCGATACGGCCCTCGGAGGTAAAAGATCCTCCATTCGCGCCGCTACGCCGAAACGCCCGACCGCGAGGCGTCGATGGAGGTCGACCTCCAAGCCGTCCTGCGTAACGAGTGTTGCCCCCTTCCCCCAGCGAGCGTCGTACTGGCCAGGCAAGCCGTGACGGCTCTATGAAATCCGTTGGCGGACAGCCGGTCGACAACCGCAGTCCAATCATGCGGGATGGATGATGAGATCAACGTCACCGAAGGTTCGGATCGACGGGTCGGAGTAGTCGAGATGAGCGAGAGCTGCCCCCTTGGTCAGACGCCACGCGGTCCCCTCCAGGATCCGTGCTGTCCGGACCGCCAGCGCCTCCAGTCAACACAGGTCCGGAGCTCGCTCTGCCACCGACGCTGGATTTCACCGGCGACTGCGGAATCCTGGAGCGCGACGACCCCGTCGTCCACCGCAGCTGCGAGGAACCCCGTGACGTGGTCGAAGCGTACTCGATTGAGCACCCACCGAACCTCTTCGGCCCCGAGGACTGCCGGGCGCGGCTCCGGTCGAGGCCGAGGCCTTGGCGTACGGCGCTCACCAGCGCCGGATGCTCAGTCCAGTCGCTCAACATATCCCACCCCTTTGAGCCGCTCCAGCAGCGGCACCACATCGGCCGCCACGGTCATCTCAGGTACGCCGTACCGGGAGGCCAGCATCATCACGACATCGGCTTCTGCGATCCATTCGTCGAGCAGGCCCCAGATCTCACCACCGGGGCCCCCGACTTCCAGGGTCTGCCCGTCGATCGAGGCCACGACGAGATACCCGGGCGCAGTCCGCCACAGCATGTCCGGACTGCGGCGCCACTAGGTCACTTCAGCCCTGACGTCGGGAGCGTCGGAGTCGGAGCGAGGATCCCGGTTGTCGATGAAGCGGCTCCTTCGCTCATCCCGTTCGAGGAATGGGAGGTTTCGACGTTCCATGTTCGGAGAGTATACGCCAGCCACTGACTACCTGATCGTCCGGTCGAAACTCGTAACCGGGGAGGGCACGCTGTTTCCTGACCGATGCTTCGAGTCGGTCGTTGGTCCTGGCGGGTGGTGGTCGTCTGCGCGGTCTCCACCAGCACGGGATCGTCGAGGAACGGGGCCGCGGCCACGCCCTTGGCGAACTTGGACGAGAAATCGCCGAAGGTGGCGTGCAGCGAGCGCTGCTCGATGAATCCGGCGGCCAGGCCGTCCAACAAGGCGTGGGTGCCGCCGTTGCCGACCATGATCTCGTAGCTATCGGGCAACTGGAGTCGCTCGGCCGGCGGGTTCGTATCTTCGACGTCGAACGCGCTGAGTGTTCGTGTGCCGCGCCGCGCTGGGGAGATCGCCGCCGGCGCTCGTAGATTTCCGGTACTGATGGTCAGAGACGGGCGCTGGTTCTGGTGGCTGGTGGGTGCGTGCGCACTCGTCGTCGCCGTCACCGCCGCCGGCTTCGGGCCGTTCGCTGACTCGGGGGGCGGCAGCAGCGACTCGGTGAGGTGTTCGGGAGCCACGTCGAGCGGTCGACCTCGGCGACGACGTCCACCTCGACGACCTCGAGGCCACGGTCGACGACCACGACCCGGTCGGCCACGACGACCTCGGTGACGACCACGTCGGTGCCCGAGCCACCCCGGAGAGTCCGGTGGACGACGACGGCCGTCGTCAACCGGTTCTTCCCGAAGTCGACCACCCACGACTGTGCCGCCGCCGCGCACCACCGCCCCGACCACGACGGTCGCACGCGTCGACCACCACCACCACGACCACCACGACCACGACGCAGCCGACGACGACCACGACCACGACGACCGACGACGACGACGACGACCACGACCACGACCCGACCAACCACGACCACGGCGCCCTGACGGACGCGGGGCCGGACGAACCCCGGGTCAGCTGATGGCGCCCAGCACGTGGTCGATGCAGACCGTCAGCGCCCGGATGTCCTCGGGGTCGATGGCGGGGAACATGGCGATGCGGAGCTGGTTGCGGCCCAGCTTGCGGTAGGGCTCGGTGTCGACGATGCCGTTGGCCCGCAGCACGGCGGCGATGACGGAGGCGTCGATCGAGTCGGCGAAGTCGATGGTGGCCACGACGTGCGAGCGGGACTCGGGATCGGTCACGAACGGCGACGCCAGCTCGTGGGCGTCGGCCCAGCCGTAGAGGATCTCGGCCGAGGCGTCGCAGCGGCCGGCGGCGAACTCGAGGCCGCCGTTGTGGCACAGCCACTGGACCTGGTTGTCGGCCATGATCAGCGTGGCCAGCGCCGGCGTGTTGAGCGTCTGGTCCTTGCGGGAGTTGTCGAGCGCGGCGGCGAGGTCGACGAAGGGCGGGACCCAGCGGTCGCCGGCCGCGGCCCGGGCCCCGATGCGCTCGACGGCGGCGGGGGAGACGGCGGCCAGCCACAGCCCACCGTCGGAGGCCAGCGCCTTCTGGGGGGAGAAGTAGTACACGTCGCACTGGCTGAGATCGACCCGCAGCCCGCCGGCGGCGGAGGTGGCGTCGACCACCACCAACCCCCTCGTCGGCGCCCGTCGGGGCGCTGCACCGGCATCATCACGCCGGTCGAGGTCTCGTTGTGGGTGAGGGCGTAGGTGTCGATGCCGTCGACCGCGGTCACCGTGGGGTGGGTGCCGACCTCGGACTCGACCAGCACGGGATCGTCGAGGAACGGGGCCGCGGCCACGCCCTTGGCGAACTTGGACGAGAACTCGCCGAAGGTGGCGTGCAGCGAGCGCTGCTCGATGAAGCCGGCGACGAGGCCGTCCCAGAAGGCGTGGGTGCCGCCGTTGCCGAGCATGATCTCGTAGCCGTCGGGCAGCTGGAGCAGCTCGGCCAGGCCGTTGCGCAGCGAGCCGACCACGAACTTGACCGGTCCCTGGCGGTGCGAGGTGCCCATCACCTCGGGCGAGGCGTCCATCACGGCCTGGATCTGCTCGGGCCGCACCTTCGACGGACCGGAGCCGAACCGGCCGTCGGCGGGCTTGATGTCGGCTGGGATCGTGATCTCGGGGGTGTTCGTCACCATCGACGTGCAACTATCGCGGAGTACCCCCATCAGGAGCGAAACTGTTGTCTTCCACCTCTCGCATCTCGGCTCTCGTCGGCGCCATCGCCCCCTCGGCCACGCTGGCGGTGACCGCCAAGGCCAAGGCGCTCAAGGCCGCCGGCGAGTCGGTCATCGGCTTCGGTGCCGGCGAACCCGACTTCCCGACCCCGGCCCACATCGTCGACGCCGCCATCGAGGCCTGCAAGGACCCGGCCAACCACAAGTACACGCCGGCCGGCGGCCTGCCCGAGCTCAAGGCGGCCGTCGCCGAGAAGACGGCCCGTGACTCCGGCCTCGACGCCGATCCGGCCAACATCTTGATCACCAACGGTGGCAAGCACGCCGTCTACAACACCTTCCTCACCCTCATCGACCCCGGCGACGAGGTCCTGCTCCCCGCGCCGTACTGGACCACCTACCCCGAGCCGATCAAGCTCGCCGGCGGCATCCCGGTCGAGATCCCCGCCGACGAGACCACCGGCTTCCGGGTCACGGTCGACATGCTCGAGGCGGCCCGCACGCCCAAGACCAAGGCGATGGTCTTCGTGTCGCCGTCGAACCCCACCGGCGCGGTGTACCCCCGCGAGGAGGTGATCGCCATCGGCCAGTGGGCGGTCGAGCACGGCATCTGGGTCGTCACCGACGAGATCTACGAGCACCTCACCTACGGCGACCACGAGTTCACCTCGATGCCGGTGGTGGTGCCCGAGCTGGCCGACACGTGCGTGGTCCTCAACGGCGTGGCCAAGACCTACGCCATGACCGGCTGGCGGGTCGGCTGGATGATCGGCCCCGGCGACGTCATCAAGGCGGCCAGCAACCTGCAGAGCCACCAGACCTCGAACGTGGCCAACGTGAGCCAGCGCGCCGCGCTCGCCGCCGTGTCGGGCCCGCTCGACGACGTGGCCATGATGCGCGAGGCCTTCGACCGCCGCCGCCAGACGATGTGGAAGATGCTCGACGCCATCCCCGGCGTCACCTGCCTCGAACCCGAGGGCGCCTTCTACGCCTACCCCAAGTTCACCGAGGTGCTCGGCAAGCCGATCCGGGGCCGCACCGCCTCCAGCACGCTCGAGCTGGCCGAGATCATCCTCGAGGAGGCCAAGGTGGCCATCGTCCCCGGCGAAGCGTTCGGGACGCCGGGGTTCGCCCGCCTGTCCTTCGCCCTCGGCGACGACGACCTGGCCGAAGGCGTCCAGCGCATCGCCGACCTCCTCGCCGAGTAGCCAGGCAAATCCCACCCCCAAGACACGAGTGGTACGCTTGATCCATGAGTGGGACGTACAGCGTCGTGATGGGAGATCGTGGTCGGTTGGTGATCCCGGCCGAGGTTCGCCAATCGGCGGGCTTGGAAGCGGGGACCACGCTCGTGCTGTTCGCCGGGGGCAACGGTCTGGTCCTGATGACTCGTGAGCAGCTCCGGGCGCGGGTCGCGGAAGACCTCGCGGGACTCGACCTCGTCGACGATCTCTTGGCGGAGCGCCGTCAGGCGTCGGCTGACGAAGACGCCGCTTGACTCCCGCCGGGCGCGAACCGGTGATGGACGCATCGGCCCTGCTCGCGTTCCTCCAGGGTGAAGCGGGATCGGATGGCGTCGAGAGGCAGCTCGACGCCGGCGCGAGATGTTCTGCGGCCAACTGGTCGGAGGTCGCCCAGAAGATCATCGCCGCCGGGCGGGACTGGGAGGCGGCGAGAGCCCTGCTCCTCAGCTACGAGCTCGCCATCGAGCCGGTCACCGCGATCGACGCCGAAGTGGCGGCACGACGGTGGCACAAGGGGAGCGGGCTCTCCCTCGGTGACCGGTTGTGCCTTGCGTGCGCCAGTCGGCTCGGCGTCGACGCCTGGACCGCCGACCGCAGCTGGGGTCACGAGAGCGGTATCCACCAGATTCGTTGACCGGACGTCCGGCGGCGGCGCGATCGTCCGCAGCACGGGCCAGACGGTGAGGGTCACGGGTCGCGGAAGATGGCGTGACCACCGATGCGGCGCCAGCGCACGGCCGGCACCTGGTCGTCCCCGTCGGTGACCGTTGTCCACTCCCATGTGGCCCGGCCGTCCGGGCCCGAGAAGCTCCATGTCATCTCCCACACACCCGGCGCGCCCTGGACCGACTTGACCCGCAGCGACTTCGGCCAGCGCACCGCGCCCTCGGAGGTCATCGCGTCGCACGCGTCGTTGAACGCACGAACGGCCGTGCGGAACATCGCCTTCTCGTCCGGGCTCAGTCGTCCGAAGTCGGCCGCCGCGCTCGCGGTCAGCTCGTATCTCACTCGCCGAGCGCGTCGAGGAGCTCGTCGACGTCGGCGAACGGCGTGACCCTCCCCGCCTCGATGTCGGCGTCGGCCTCGTGTTCCATCCGCTGCCAGCGCTCGGTCCAGAACCACCGCTGATCGGCCGGTACCGCGACCAGGGGGTGGAGCTCGATCACGCCGTCGTCGCGCTCGACCACCCGGAGCTGCGCGCCGGGCTCGTCGAGGTGGTGACGTTTGCGGAGCTCGCTGGGCAGGGCGAACGTGCCGCGTGACTGCATGGCGACGTGGAACTCGTGGATGGTCATCGAGGAGGCTTCTCCTTGTTTACTGAAATGCAGTAAAGCAGCAATGCGGCAACCCGGCAACCCGTGCGCGCCGGCCGGATCGCCGCAGTGGAACCACCACTACGGTGGCCCACATGCCCGCCCGACCAACGACGCCGTACGGCGAGTGGCCGTCACCCATCACGCCGGAGCTGGTCGTCGCCTCGTCGGTGTCGCTGGGCGAGGTGCTGCTCGACGGCCCCGACGTCTACTGGAGCGAGCTGCGGCCGGCCGAGGGTGGGCGGACCCAGGTCGTGCGTCGCACGCCGGACGGCACGAACGTCGACCTCCTGCCCGAGGGCTTCAACGCCCGGACCCGGGTCCACGAGTACGGCGGGGGCGCGTGGCTGGTCGACGACGGCTGGCTGTACTTCGCCAACTGGACCGATCAGCGCCTGTACCGGATGCCGGTCGACCGCAGCGCTGGTCCGGAGCCGATCACGCCGGAGCCGCCGTCACCCGCCGCGTTCCGCTACGCCGACCTGCGGCGCGTCGGATCGTTCCTCGTCGGCGTCCGCGAGCGGCACGACACCGGCGGCGAGGCGGTCAACGAGATCGTCGCCATCCCGGCCGACGGGAGCGGCGATCCTGCGGTCCTGGTGACCGGACCGGACTTCGTGGCCAACCCCCGCGTCTCCCCGGACGGCCGCCGTCTGGCCTGGATCCAGTGGGACCACCCGAACATGCCGTGGGACTCGACCGAGCTGTGCGTCGCGCCCATCGACGTCAGCGACGACGGAGTCGAGCTCGGCGATGTGAGGGTCGTCGCCGGCGGGCCCGGCGAGTCGGTCATCCAGCCCGTCTGGGCCGCCGACGGCACGCTGCACTTCCTCTCCGACCGCACCGACTGGTGGAACGCCTACGCCGTCGGCCCGGACGGTGACGTCGTCTCCGCCGAGACCGACCTCGAGGCCGAGATCGGCACGCCGCAGTGGGTCTTCGGCATGTCCCGCTACGGCTTCCTCGCCGACGGTCGCATGGTCTTCGCCCACGCCAGCGAGGGGCTCGACCACCTCGCCGTCCGGGCCCTCGACGGCACCGTCACCACCTTCGGCCTGCCCTACACCGAGATCGCCTCGCTGGCGGTGCGGGACGACTCCGTGGTGTTCGTGGGCGGCGGCTTCGACCGCGAGTCCGAGGTGGTCGAGGTCACCATCGACGACACCTCGGGTGAGCCGGTCGCCGGTGCGGTCGACGTCCTGCGCCCGGCACGCGACCTCGGGCTCGACCCGGGCTGGTTCTCCATCGGCCGGCCGGTGTCGTTCCCGTCCGGGCCCGATGGCGAGCGCACCGCGCACGGTCTCTACTACCCGCCGGCCAACCCCGACGTCGACCCACCCGCCGACGCCGCCCCGCCGCTGCTGGTGCTGATCCACGGCGGTCCCACCGGCATGGCCCGGGCCCGCCTCGACCTGGCCAAGCAGTACTGGACCTCCCGCGGCTTCGCCCTCGTCGACGTCAACTACGGCGGCTCCACCGGCTTCGGCCGCCCCTACCGCGAGCTGCTGCGCGGCAACTGGGGCATCGTCGACATCGAGGACTGCGTGGCCGCGGTGACCTGGCTCGCCGACCAGGGCCTGGCCGACCGGGAGCGGCTGTGCATCCGGGGCGGTTCGGCCGGTGGCTTCACCGTGCTCGCCGCGCTGGAGAACGCCGACGTGTTCGCGGCCGGCGCCTGCTCGTACGGGGTGGCCGACCTCACCGCCCTGGCCGAGGAGACCCACAAGTTCGAGTCCCGCTACCTCGACAGCATCGTCGGGCCCTACCCCGAGGCCAAGGCCGTCTACGACGAGCGCTCGCCGATCAACCACGTCGACCGCCTCGACTCGCCGCTCATCGTGTTCCAGGGCCTCGAGGACGAGATCGTGCCGCCCAACCAGTCGGAGATGATCGTGGCCGCGCTGCGGGCCAAGGGGGTGCCGGTGGCCTACCTCGCCTTCGAGGGCGAGCAGCACGGCTTCCGGCGCTCGGAGACGGTCATCACCGTGCTCGGCTCCGAGCTGGCCTTCTACGGCCGGGTGCTCGGTTTCACCCCGGCGGGCGACGTCCCCGACCTCGAGATCGAGAACCTCTGATCCCGAAAAACCCGTTCTGGCACCACGTCCGGTGGCGATCGAGCGGACATCGTGGGGCCAGAAGCGTGGGGGCTCCCGTTCTGGCACCACATCGTGCGGTGACGGAGCGGTGAACGTGGGGCCAGAACGGGTGGCGTGGGTTCCTGTCGCCGGGCATGACTACGGTGGGACCAGGTCTGGCGGCGGACCACTCGGGCGTCGACACGCTCCTCGGATCTAGCCTGGAGGACGATGTCGTGGCCATCAGCGAGCACGATCGATACGAGATGTACAAGTGGTTCCAGGAGCATGCCGGGGCCCAAGTGGCGGGCACGTTGATGGCGCACCTGCCGCCGGTGGGCTGGGCCGATGTGGCGACGACGCGCGATCTGGAGCTGCTCGAGCTGCGCATCGACCGCCTGGGTGATCAGCTGCGCTCCGAGTTCAACCAAGGGCTCCGCACTCAGCTACTGGTGATCCTCGGCTTCAACCTGTCGATGCTGGGCGCCGCAGTGGCCTTGTTCCGCTGACTACCTGCGGGCCGCCATCTGGATGTAGAGCGCTTGCTGGCGGGCGACGGCGTGGCGGATGTCGAAGTCGTGGCTGCGGGTGCCGGCGTGGGCGGCGAACTCGGCGCGGAGGCTCGGATCGGCCAGCTCGGCGATGGCGCCGGCCAGGGCGATCGGATCGCCGGCCGGGACGAGGCGGCCCTCGACACCGTCACGGACGACGGACGGCATGCCCCCCACGTCGGTGACCACGGCGGGCAGACCCATGGCCAGCGCCTCGAGCAGGGCGATGGGCAGACCCTCGTAGCGCGACGACAGGCAGAACACGTCGCCGGCGGCCAGCACCCGGATCGGGTCCTCCTGGAAGCCGAGGAAGCGGAAGCGATCGTCGAGGCCGAGCCCGTCGCGCAGCGTGGGCAGCTCGTCGGCCAGCGGGCCCTGGCCGACGGTGAGGAAGGTCACCGGCACGCCGTCGTCGACCAGGCGGTTCGCGGCCGCCAGCATGGTGGGGTAGTCCTTGTTGGCCCGCAGGTTGGCCACGGTGACCACGACGTAGTCGTCGTCGGTGAGACCGTGCGCCGCCCGGGCCGCAGGCCCGTTCCGATCGGCGGGCCACGATGGCGTCCACGTCGACCCCGTGGATGAGCACCTCGGCCGACGCCCGCCGGCGGCGCGACATCGAGTCCCGCACCTGCTCCGACACGGCGAAGACGTGATCGTCGAGGCCCATGGTGGCCCGGTTGAGCGCTCGGGTGAGGCGCTGGTGCGACGTCCAGACGTTGTGCTCGGTGGTCACCAGCGCGGGACGCACCGCGGCCGGGAGCGTGCGCAGCGCCACCCGGGCCTGGGCGGCGACGAGGGGGGAGTGGTCGTGGACCACGTCGATCCGCTCGGCCCGGACCAGGGCGCGCAGGCGACGCAGCCACCGCAGGTCGTATGACTTCGGTGCGTCCAGGCAGTGGGTGGTCACGCCGGCCGTCCTCGAGCTGGGCGACGAGGTGGTCCTTCCACGGCAGCAGGTAGGCGGCGTGGAACTCGAAGCGCTCGTGGTCGGCCAGCCGGGCGAACGACAGCAGGAGGCGCTCGGCGCCACCGGGGCCGAGGCCCTTGGTGAGCCAGAGCACCCGGATGCGCTCCCCGTCTGCCGCGGTCACGTCGGCCATCATGGTTGATGCATGGGTGACGATGAGCTGATGGTCCGGCGCACGACCGCCGACGACGTCGATGCCATCGTGGACCTGGCCAGCCGCTCGCTGGGCTGGGCCGGCGACGACCGCGATCGCGCCTTCTTCCGGTGGAAGCACCTCGACAACCCCTTCGGCCCCTCACCGGGCTGGGCCGCCTTTCTTCCCGGGGACCCAGGCGACGGCGACCGGCTGGTGGCGTTCCGCACGCTGCTGCGCTGGGAGCTCACCAGCGACGGATCGACGCTCCACCTCGTGCGGGCCGTCGACACCGCCACCGACCCCGAGTACCAGGGCCGAGGCCTGTTCCGTCGGCTGACCATGCAGGCGGTCGACGAGCTCACCGCCGAGGGTGTCGACGCCGTGTTCAACACCCCCAACGACCAGAGTCGACCTGGATACCTGAAGATGGGCTGGTCGGTGCTGGGCCGGCCCACCCTGATGGTGCAGCCCAGCTCGCCCGTGGCCCAGGTCCGCATGGCGCGGGCCCGGGTGGCGGCCGAGAAGTGGTCCGAGCCGGTGACCATCGGCGCCCCGGTCAGCGAGGTCCTCGACGATCTGACCCCGCCGCCCGTCGAGGGCTGGTCCACCGACCGCAGCCGCGCCTACCTCGCCTGGCGCTACGGCTTCGAACCGCTCCACTACCGCGCCGTCGAGGTGCGCGGCGGCCACTGCGTGTTCCGGGTGCGGCGACGCGGCCCGCTGCGCGAGGTCGCCCTCGTCGACTGGCTGTCACCCGTCCCCGACGTGGTAGCCGTGCGCCGGCTGACCCGGGCCGCCGGCGACTACGTCGTCGCCCTCGGTCTCACCATCCGCCACGGGTTCGTGCCCATCCCCCGCCAGGGTCCGATCGTGACCTGGCGTCCCCTCGCCCGGCCGGCGGTGCCGGAGCTGGACGAGCTGCACTTCGCGCTGGGGGACATCGAGCTGTTCTGACCCGAACGGCTGGCGGCCAGCCACATCCTTTTCGAATCTGGACGCGCCTGCGTACCCGCCACCGGTCCGTACGTCGATCAGCCGACGACGACCGCCAGCGCGTTGGACATGGCGATGAGGAGGACTGCGCTGATCAGGCCGATCACGAGCGTTCGCGTCTGCGCGGCGAAGGCGGTCGTGATGTCGCGGTTGAACTGCACGCGCAGGTCGGCCATCTCGGTGCGCAGCTCGGTCCGGAGATCGGACATCTCGGAGTGGACCTCGGCGAGGCCCAGCGCGAGGTCTTCCTTGGTGGCGAGGCGGTCGTGGTCGGGGCGGAGCAGCTCGATCACGGCGTCGGTGCTTTCGCCGAAGGTCTGCTGAAGCGCTTGGTAGGCGGCATTGCGGTCACGTTCGGTCAACGGCATGGCTCTTCCGGTTCCGCTTGCAGGGTGGGGGAAGAGCGCCGACGGGTCGACGATGGAGAGTGTATGCCGGCGGGTGCCGATCGTCCGGCACGTGCCCGACGTCACGTCGTAGGATCTGGGAGCAAGGGGAGACCACCACCGGTGGTCAGGGACAAACGGGGGTACGGGTATGACCGCGGTGTCGATCGACGGCGGGCAGCATCCGCTGCGTGCGGAGGTGCGATTGCTCCTGCAGGTGGCGATGGCGGTGTTCGTGTGGACGGTCGGCATCGGCATCCTCAACGGCACCGACGTGGTCGACTTCGACCGCAAGGTCGTGCTCTCGCACGTCCACGCCGGCACGCTGGGTTGGATCACCACGTGCGTGATCGCGGCGTCGATCTGGCTGTTCGGGGCCGAGGCCAGCGAGGGTGAGATACGGACGGCGCGTTGGCTGGCCCGGGCCACGGTGGTCGTGCTCCCGATCTTCGCCCTGACGTTTGCCTTCACCTACAACGACCCCCGCCCGATCATCGGGACGTTCGCCCTGGCCGTCATCGTCGCCGCCTTCTCCTGGGTCGTCGCCCGAGCCCGCCACGTCGAGCTGAGCGCCGTGCACCTCGGCTTCCTCGCCGCGGTCGCCACGTCCGTCGCCGGCGGCATCATCGGCGTCCTCCTCGCCACCGAGATCGCCACCGGACGCAACGTCCTCCCCGACGGCGGCGACGATGCCCACCCGGGGACCATGGTGGTCGGGTTCCTGATCCCGGTCGGCATGGCCCTCGCCGAGTGGGGGCTGCGGGGCAACAACCTCGGCCGAGCCGGTCGCCTCGGCACCTGGCAGGTCGCGCTGCCGTTCGCCGGCGGCATCGTGTTGATGATCGGGCTTCTGTGGGGAATCGACCCGCTGCCGCCGCTGGCGACGATCATCGAACTGGCCGGCGTGGTCATCTTCTTCAAGCGCCTGTGGGGGCCGCTGCGGGCCGTCGAGTGGGGCGCCCGCACCCCCGGTCGCTACGCCGCCGCCTCGGCCATCGCCATCATCGTCAACATCCTCTTCCTCAACTACCTCGCCGGCGCCAACGGTGGTGACTTCGACAAGGTGGGCGACCACCAGCTCCTCGCCCTCGACCACACCATGTTCGTCGGGGTGCTGACCAACGCCATCTTCGCCATGCTGCTCGTGGCCACCGCGGGCCGGACCCGCTGGCCCAAGCTCGACAACGCCGTCTTCGTCGGCCTCAACCTCGGTCTGTTCGGCTTCGTGGTGGGACTGCTGGCCAACCGCACCACGTGGCTCATCCGCATCTCCACGCCCGTGCTCGGCGCCGCCATCCTGGCCGGCCTCCTCGACCGGACGCTGGCGCTGCAGGCCCGTACCGCGGAGGAGCCGGGCCCGGTGGGCGTCGCCCCGGCTGCCACCTGATCGCCGGCGGTACGCAGGCGCGTCCAGTTCCAGAGGTCGGGGGCGGCTACGACGGCGCGTAGACGGCCAGGGTGCGGTCGATGACTCGCTGCTGATCGAAGTCCCGCCGGGCCTTGTCGAGCGCGGCCGCCGACATGGTGGCCCGGAGATCGGCGTCGTCGACGAGCTGGGTGATGTGGGCCTGGAGCACGGTGGGGGAGCGGACCGCGCCGAGGAGGCCGGTGACGCCGTGGTCGACGACCTGGCGGGAGCCCCGGATGTCGCAGGCCACGATGGGCAGACCGGTGGCCGCGGCCTCCATGGCGGAGCGGGGAAAGCCCTCCCGGTGGCTGGCCAGCACGTAGACGTCGAAGGCCTGGTACAGCCGGTCGGGGTCGTCGCGATGGCCGAGGAAGCGGACCCCGGCCGCCTCGGCCGCGGCGACGTCGTCGGCGGTGAGCGGGTCGCCCTTGTCGAGATCGTCGGGACCGGCGACCACGAACACCACGTCGTCGCGCCCGGCGAGGATGGCCCGGGCCGCATCGAACAGCTCGGCGTAGCCCTTCTCCCACACCAACCGGCCGACCGCGCCCACCGCGATCTGGTCGTCGTCGATGCCGAGCTCGGCCCTGACCTCGGTGCGGACCTCGGGCCGAGGGCGGAACCGCTCGAGGTCGATCCCGTTTCCGAGTAGGTGGAGCTTGCGGGCCGGCACCCGTAGCCGGCGCAGGGTGATGATGTCCTCCTCGTTCTGCACCAGTTCGACGTGGGAGAACGCGGCGGCGATGCGCTCCAGGACATAGACGGGCAGGCGCCGGGCGAGGCGGTCGGTGGGCTGGGCGTAGAGGCCGTGCTGGGTGTTGACCACCAGCGGGACCCGGGCCAGGCGGGCCGCGATACGTCCGTAGACCCCTGGCTTCGGGTTGTGGGTGTGGACGATGTCGGGCCGCAGCCGGCGGAACAGCCGGTACAGCTCGAACAGGGCGAGCACGTCCTTGTGCGGCGCGCTGGCCCGGGTGGCGTGGCGCAGCGGGTGGTGGACGATGCCGTCGGCCTCCAGGGCGGCCACGAACGGCCCCGGGGCCGAGGCGGTGTGCACCTCGTAGCCCGCGTCCCGGAACGCCCGCAGCTGGGGCCCGAGGAGCAGCTCGAGGCTGATGTCGGTGGTGGTGACGTGGAGGAGCCGGGGCATGTGCCGTGCAGCGTACGGAGCGGTGCGACTGGCGATGGTACGACCCACCGGCCTGGAACTGACTACCGTCGGCGGGTGCCCAACGGTGCCCTGAAGCAGGCCTCGCAGCAGGTGGCCAAGGTGGTCGACCGGCTGCGCCCCCCGCCGGCGGGCGTCACGATCCTCATCTACCACCGGGTCGGGGCGCGCACGCCCACCAGCGTCGACCTGCCCACCGAGCAGTTCGACGACCAGGTCGCGTACCTGGCCGAGTCCTGCCACGTCGTCACCCTCGACCAGGCGGCCGACCTGCTGACCGCCGGGGCGCCGCCCGCCGACGACCGTCCCGTCGTTGCCCTCACCTTCGACGACGGCACCGCCGACTTCGTCGACGAGGCGCTCCCGGTACTCGTCCGTCACCGCGTGCCCGTGACCTACTACCTGGCCACCGACTTCATCGAGCGCCAGCGGCCCTTCCCCAACGGGGGCGCGCCGATGACGTGGGCCGCGGCGGCCGAGGCCCTGGCATCGGGGCTGGTCACCATCGGCTCCCACACCGACACCCACGCCCTGCTCGACCGGATCACGGCCGAGGCCACGGCGGTGGAGCTCGACCGGTCGATCTCGCGCATCGGCGAGCGACTCGGCGTCGAGCCCGTGCACTTCGCCTACCCCAAGGCGGTGCTCGGTTCCGAGGCGGCCCAGGCCGAGGTCCGGGCCCGCTTCCGCACCGCCACCATCGCCCGCACCCGTCCCAACCCGTACGGCTCGGCCGACCTCCACCGGCTGACCCGCTCGCCCGTCCAGCGCGCCGACGACCTCGACGTCTTCGCCCGCAAGGTCGCCGGCGGCATGGGCTTCGAGAACGACGTGCGCGACGTCGTCAATCGCTGGCGCTACCGGCGGGCGACCCGGTGAAGCGACTGCTCGACGTGGTCGGGGCCGGAGTCGGGCTCGTCGTGCTGTCGCCGGTGATGGCGGTGGTGGCCGTGCTGGTCCGGGTCAAGCTCGGGTCGCCCGTCCTGTTCCGCCAGGAGCGGGCTGGGCTCGGCGGCCGGCCGTTCCTGCTCACCAAGTTCCGGTCCATGACCGACGCCCGCGGCCCCGACGGCGAGCTCCTGCCCGACGCGGCGCGGCTGACCCGCTTCGGCGCCTTCCTCCGGTCGACGAGCCTCGACGAGCTGCCCGAGCTGGTCCACGTCCTCCGAGGCGAGATGAGCCTGGTGGGGCCCCGTCCGCTGCCCACCGCCTACCTCGACCGCTACTCGGCCCGGCAGTCCCGGCGCCACGAGGTCCGGCCCGGCCTCACCGGCTGGGCCCAGGTCAACGGCCGCAACACCAGCGGCTGGCCGGAACGGCTCGAGGCCGATGTCTGGTACGTCGACCACCGTTCGTTGCGGCTCGACCTGCGCATCATCGGGCGCACCCTGCGCGTCGTGCTGGGCCGGGGCGGCATCAACCAGGAGGGCGAGGCCACCATGACGGAGTTCCTCGGCGACTGACCGCGTCGCCGCCCGGGCAGATCGCAGAGCAGGGAAGTTCCGGTTCGGTGACGAAGGTGACGGTCTCGTTCCATCTCGACGTTCGTGCCACCAATCTGGTCTCGCCGGGCGTCAGAGTGGGTAGCGCAGCCACAAGGGCCGCGAGTCCGGAGGCACCCTCCATGGTCATCACCGACAGCACCGCAGCACTCGACATCACCCACCACCGGGTGTCGCTCGTCCCCGAGGGCGAGATCGACGCCGGCAACGTCGAGTCGCTCTCGGAGTGCATCCACGAGGCGCTGCTGTCGGGTGCCCACGAGATCGACCTCGACCTCGCCGACGTGTCGTTCATGGACACCGCGGCGGTCGAGGTGCTCGAAGGGGCCCGGGAGTCGCTCGACGCCGTCGGCGGCCACCTCTGCATCCGCAACGCCACCTCGTCGGTCCAGCGCCTGCTGTCGTTGACCGCCTTCGCCGCCGAGTGCCCCGACGTCTCGGACGAGGCCAGCGCCTGAGCGCCGTACCGTCGTCCCGGAGTGCGACAGGCACGCGGTCGAGGTCAACCACGGACTAGACCGATCGCTCCGTTCGTCAACGTCCGTTCGTGGCATTGTGCCCATCCGCACGTTGGGGGATCCTGACAACGGGTCGACCAGCGGGTGTGGCCACAGCAGTTGGACGAGCGACGGGCGGACTTCCACCACCGATGACGACCGTGGACGTGGATCGTGTGGTCGCCGACCGATACCGGCTCACCTCGCTGCTCCACCGCGGGCAGGGGGTCGAGACCTATCTCGCACAGGACCTGCAGGGAGCAGAACCGCGTGACGCCGACAATCCCGTCCGTCCCCGGCCCGTCGTCCTCAAACTGGCCGCGGCCGGTTCGCTGACCGAACCCTCCCGGCGCCGGCTCGAGCACGAGAGCCTCGTCCTCGGCCGCATGGACCACCCCAACCTGGTCGGCTTGCTCGACCGGGGTGTCGACGGCGACACCGTCTACCTGGTGACGCCCTGGGTGCCGGGCCGCAGCCTCGCCGCCCGCCTCGGCGACGGCCCCCTGTCGGTGGACGACACCCTGCGCGTGCTGCACGACGTGGTGGCGGCGCTGTCCCATGCCCACGACCACGGGATCCTGCATCGTGACGTGAAGCCGGGCAACGTCATGCTGACCGGTGATCCCCTCGAGCGTGCAGTGCTGGTCGACTTCGGTCTCGCCCGGAGCGACCTCCTCGACGTCGATGTGCGTGACGTCCCGGTGGGCAGCGTGCGTTACCTCGCCCCCGAACAGGCCGGGCTGCTGCCCGGGCAGGTCGACGAACGGTCCGACCTCTACGCCGTGGGCCTCACCGTCGTCGAGTGCCTGCGCGGTCAACCGGTCTTCTCGGGTGAACGCGTCGGCGAGGTCCTCAAGCAGCAGATGACCGCCGCGCCCCGCGGCTCGATCCACCGGCGCCGAAAGCGCTCGTGCACATCGTCGACCGGCTGGTCCGCCGGGACCCGGCCGAGCGCTACCAGCTCGCCGAGGCGCTGCTGCACGACGTCGACCAGTTGATCGAAGCTCGCGCCGCGGGAGTGGCCGATCCGACCTTCGTGCTCGGCTCCCGCGACCGTCGCGAGACCCTGGCCGAGCCGACCTTCGTCGGGCGCGAGGACTCGCTCCGCCTGCTCGAGGCCCAGTTGGCCCACGCCGGCACCGGCCAGGGCGGCATCGTCCTCGTCGGTGCCGAGTCCGGCGGCGGCAAGAGCCGGTTGCTCGAGGAGCTCACCCGCCGCGCCCCTGATCACGTCCGCCAGCTGCACGGTCAGGGCCTGGACCAGGCCGCGCTCCGGCCGTTCCAGGTCCTGTCGGGCGTCGCTCGCGACGTGGTCCGGGCTGCCGCAGGAGACGAGGAGTTCGCCGCCCACCTGCGCCACCGCCTCGGCTCGCATGCCCCCTCCGTGGCCGTGGCCTTCCCCGAGCTGGCCTCGCTCCTGGGCGAGCAGGAGGGTGCGGCGCTCGGGCCGGACGAGTTCGGCGAGGTTCGGACGCTGGGTGCCCTGTCCGCCTTGGTCGACGCCCTGGGGACCTCCACTCGACCCGCGCTCGTGGTGCTCGACGACTGCCAGTGGGCCGACGAGCTGAGCGGCCGGCTCCTCGCCCACTGGAACCAATCGCGGACGTCGCCGTGTCACGTGCTGATCGTGGTGGCCTACCGAAGCGAGGAGCTCGGGGTGGAGTCGGCCATCCGCCGCCTCGACGCCCGGTCCCGATTGTCGCTGTCGCCGCTCTCGGACGGTGATGTGGCCGCCCTGGCCGCGTCGATGGCCGGGACCGTGCCCGACGTCGCGCTCGAGGTGACGGCCCGGCTGTCGGAGGGCAGTCCCTTCATGGCGGCCGCGGTCCTGCGGGGCCTGGTGGAGTCGGGCGCGCTCGTCTCGGGGCCGGAAGGGTGGGAGGTCGAGCCCACCGCGCTGGCCGCGGTCCAGTCATCGAGCCGGGCCGCCACCGTCCTCGCCCACCGCATCACCCTCCTCGGCGACGAGACGAGGCGGTTGCTCGGTGTGGGCGCGGTCCTGGGCAAGGAGTTCGAGATCGCGGTGGCCGCCTCGCTGGCCGGTGTGGACCCCCTCGACGTCGCCCGAGCCGTGCGCGAGGCGAGTCGTCGCCACCTGGTGTGGCCGGTGGACGGGAGCCGGTGTGGCTTCGTGCACGACAAGGTCCGGGAGACCCTGCTCGGCCTCGTCGAGGAGCGTGAGCGGCGGGCGCTCCACGAACAGACGGCGATCCTGCTGGAACAGCGGGCCCCCACGCGCTTCTTCGACCTCGCCTTCCACTTCGACGCCGCGGGCCAGCCCGAACGGGCGCTCCCGTACGCGCTCGCCGCCGCCCACGAGGCCCGGGCCCAGCAGTCGCTGGAGGTCGCCGAGCAGCAGTACCGGATCGCGGAGCGGGGCGCCGCATCCGAGCCCGCCTCGAGGAGCCACATCGCCGAGGAGCTCGGCCGGGTGCTGATGCTGCGGGGCCGCTACGCGGAGGCCGCGGAACAGCTCGAACGGGCTCGGGCCCTGGTGACCGATCCGTTCGTCCTGGCCCGGATCGACGGGGCGCTCGGCGAGCTGGCCTTCAAGCGGGGCGACATGGCGGCGTCGGCGGTGGCGTTGGAGCGAGCGGTCCGGACGTTGGGTCAGCGCATGCCCCGACGCGCCTGGTGGCTCTTCACCCTGTGGGAGATCCTGGTCCAGGCGGTGCACACGATCCTGCCCAGGGTCGTGGTGGGCCGGCGTTCGCCCGACACCGATGCGGCGAAGGCCGACCTGCTCTCGGCGCGGCTGTACAGCCGGCTCGCCCACACCTACTGGTTCCAGCGGGGGTCGATCGCCACCCTGTTCGTCCACCTGCGGGGCATGAACATCGCCGAGCACTTCCCGCCCACGGCCGAACGGGCCCAGGCGTACTCCGAACATGCCCCGGTGATGAGCCTGTTGCCCTGGTACGGACGAGGGATCGACTACGCCGAGCGCAGCTTCGCCATCCGCCGCGATCTCGGCGACGTGTGGGGGCAGGGGCAGTCACTGCACTTCCACGGTGTCGTGCTCTACGCCGCCTCGCGCTGGGAGGAGTGCCTCGAACGGTGCCGGGAGGCCATCCGCCTCCTCGACCGCACCGGCGACCGGTGGGAGGTGAACACCGCCCGCTGGCACATCGCCTACTCGTCCTACCGCCTCGGTGACCTCGCCACCGCGGCGCAGGTCGGCGAGCAGGTGTGGCGGGACGGCCGAGACCTCGGAGACCCCCAGGCCCGCGGCATCGGCCTGGCGGTGTGGTCGAAGGCCACCGGTGGACGCATCCCGGCCGAGGCCATCGAGCCCGAGTTGGCCCAGCTGTCCGACGATGTCCACGCCGCGGCCGAGGTGCTCACGGCCGAGGCCCTCCGCCTGCTCGCCGTGGACCGGCCCCGCGACGCGGTGGCGTGCCTCACCCGTGCCGACCGCCTGGTCCGTGACGCCGGGCTGCGCCAGGAGTACGTCGCTCCCGTCCCGTCGTGGTTGCTGACCAGCCTGCGGGCCGAACGGGAATCGCTGGGCGACCACATCAGCCTGCCCGAGCGGCGGCGCCGGCTCCGTCGGGCGCGCCGGATCGGGCGCCGGGCCCGCCGACTGGCCCACTCCTACCGCAACAACCTGCCCCACGCGCTGCGCGAGGCGGCCCTGGTGGAAGCGGCGCTCGGTCGTCGTCGCCGGGCCCGCCGGTGGCTCGACCGCAGCATCGCGGTGGCCGAGGAGCAAGGGGCGCGCCAGGAGGTGGCGACCAGCCTCGTGGCCCGGGGCGAGGTGGGCCAGATGTTCGGGTGGGCGTCGGCCGCTGACGACCTCGCCGCTGGTCGGGCGATGCAGCACGAGGGGCGTGTTCCGCGTGCCGCGGATGCGCCGCCGATCACCCTGTCGCTGGCCGACCGGTTCGAGTCCCTGCTGTCCGCCGGTCGCCAGATCGCATCCAGCCTGGAGGTCGACGGGGTGTTCCGAGCCCTGGCCGAGGCGGCCGAAACGCTGCTGCGGCCCCAGGACTGCCTGGTACTGGCCACGCCGGAGCTGGCCCGCAACCCCGACGGCGACGATCTGGTCGTGGTGGCCGGGTCCGGCACCGAGCCCAGCCGTGGCGCGGCCAACGAGGTGCTGCAGAGCGCGGACGCGGTGGTCGTCCACGCCCTCGCCGACGACGATGCCAGCGACTCGATGGTGCTGTCCGGGGTGCGCTCGGTCATGTGCGCTCCCGTCCGCGTGCGGGGCGAACCGGTGGCCTGCCTGTACGCCAGCCATTCCGACGTCGGCAGCATCTTCGGCGAGGACGAGATCCGCATCGCCGGGTTCCTGACCGCGTTGGCCGGCGCCGCCCTGGAGAACGCGGAGGGCTTCGCCGACATCGAAGCCCTGACCCGCTCGCTGGAGCAGCACGTCGCCGATCGGACCGCGGCGCTCACCGAGGCCAACACGGAGCTCGACCGTCGCCTGTCCGAGCTCGGCGAGGCCTACACGCGCGAGCAGGAGATCATCGAGCGGCTGCGCCAACTCGATCAGTTCAAGACCGAGCTCATGGCGATCACGGCCCACGACCTGCGGACGCCGCTCGCCATCATCGTGGGGTTCGCCTCCACGCTCCACGACAACGCCGACCGCCTCGACGCCGACCAGCAGCGCTCGCTCCTCCAGCGGATCGTGGTCAACACCCGGCGGTTGTCGGAGTTCGTCGAGAACCTCCTCCAGTTCACGCGGATCGAATCCGGCGAGCTCCAGATCGAGTCCGAACCGTTCGATCTCGCGGCCCTGGTCCACCGCACCGTCTCGGAGTTCGAGGCCAGCGAGCCGGGCCGGCGCTTCGAGGTCGATGTGGCCGGCGCCGTGCCCTGGGCGGTGGGCGACGAGTCCCGCCAGTGGCAGGTCCTGATGAACCTGCTGTCCAACGCGGTCAAGTACTCACCCGACGACGCGCCGATCACCGTCACGGTGCAGACGATCGGCGATCCGGCTGACGAGATGATCGAGGTCACCGTGCGGGACCGGGGTGCCGGCATTCCCGCCGCCGAGCTCCCCAAGCTGTTCGGCAAGTTCTCACGGGTCGACACCGCGGCGAAGAAGACGATGGGCACCGGGCTGGGCCTGTACATCTGCCGGTCGCTCGTCGAGGCGCACGGTGGCGAGATCTCGGTCCAGAGCACGGTGGGGACGGGGACGACCTTCACCTACACGGTTCCCGTGGAGAGGTGAGCGGATGGATACGCTGCGCCGCTCATGGACTCGATCCCCACGGGCGCGGCCGATTCGATCGCCACACTGATCGTCGATGACGAGCCCGACATCCGCATGTTGATGCGGCTCACCCTGGACGAGGCCAACGAGGGGCTGTACGTGTGCGGCGAGGCCGGGGACGGTCTCGAGGCGGTCTCGCTCGCCGCCGAGGTGCGGCCCGACGTGATCGTGGTCGACCAGCGCATGCCGGGCATGAGCGGGATCGAGACCGCCGTGGCCCTGCGGGCGAATCGGCCCGACCAGCGGATCGTGCTCTGCTCGGCCTTCCTCGACTCCGAGCTGCGCAGCGAGGGCGAACAGGTCGGGATCCTCGGTTTCGTGAACAAGCGGGAGATCGCCAAGCTGCCCGAC
This sequence comes from uncultured Acidimicrobiaceae bacterium, assembly GCA_963747745.1. Lineage (GTDB taxonomy): Bacteria > Actinomycetota > Acidimicrobiia > Acidimicrobiales > Salinilacustritrichaceae > Salinilacustrithrix. Next base: position 387,094 of record CAVVGJ010000011.1, on the reverse strand, counting down.
GTGATCCGCGAGCTCGCCGCCAGCTGAAGGTTTCCCACCGGCGGTGGGCAGCCGCGAGACTCAGAGGCGATGGCACGCATCCTCGTCACCGAAGAGATCGCCGACAACGGCCTGCAGAAGCTCCGCGACGCCGGCCACGAGGTCGACATCCGACTCGGCCTCTCGCCCGAGGAGTTGCTCGAGGCAGTGGTCGGAGCCAACGCCCTGATCATCCGCTCGGCCACCACCGTGACGCGGGAGGTGCTCGCCGCCGGCGCCGATCTCGTCGTGGTGGGCCGGGCCGGGATCGGTCTCGACAACGTCGACACCGAGGCGGCCACCGAGCGCGGCGTCATGGTCGTGAACGCGCCGCAGTCGAACACGCTGTCGACGGCCGAGCACACCATGGCGATGCTGCTGGCCCAGGCCCGCAACATCCCCGCCGCCAGCAACGCCCTCAAGCAGGGGCGCTGGGAACGCAGCAAGTGGACCGGCGTCGAACTGGCCGACAAGACGCTGGGCATCATCGGCTTCGGTCGGATCGGCACCCTGGTCGCGCAGCGGGCCAATGCCTTCGGCATGAAGCTGCTCGCCTACGACCCCTTCGTGACCGAGGACCGCGCCCGCCGGGCCGGTGTGGAGCTGGTCGACCTCGACACCCTGGCGGCGCAGTCCGACTTCGTGACGCTGCACCTGGTGAAGACGCCCGAGACCATCGGTCTGCTCGGCAAGGAGTTCTTCGCCAAGGCCAAACCCGGCATCCGCATCGTCAACGTGGCGCGGGGTGGGGTCATCGACGAGGCCGCCCTGGCCGAGGCCATCCGCGCCGGCAAGGTGGGTGGGGCGGCCATCGACGTGTTCGAGACCGAGCCCACCACCGAGTCACCGCTGTTCGAGCTGGCCGAGGTGGTCGTCACGCCGCACCTCGGGGCGTCCACCCACGAGGCCCAGGACAAGGCGGGCCAGACCATCGCCGAGATGGTCGGCCTCGCCCTCGCCGGCGACTTCGTGCCCTACGCCGTGAACGTGTCCGCCGCCGAGGCATCGGAGACGATCAAGCCCTTCCTGCCGCTGGCCGAGCGGATGGGGGCGCTGTTCGTGTCGATGAACGAGGGCATCCCCGACGTGATCGACATCGCCTACGCCGGCGAGATCGCCGACTACGACACCCGCATCCTCACCCTGTCGGTGCTGAAGGGCGCCTTCGGCCGCGTCAGCGAGGAACCGGTGAGCTTCGTCAACGCCCCCATGCTGGCCAAGGAGCGTGGCGTCGAGGTCCGCGACACGTCGTCGTCGACCTCGCACGACTACGTGAACCTCATCACCATCACCGGCGGTCATCACGCCATCGGGGGGTCGATCGTCGGCGCCCGCGGGGAACCGGCCATCGTCAAGATCGACGACCACACCGTCGACGTGCCGCCGGCCGATCACATGCTGGTGGTGCGCAACGACGATCGCCCCGGCATGATCGCCGTCGTCGCCCAGACGCTGGCCGACGCCGGGATCAACATCGACGACATGCACCTCGGACGGTCGACCACCAGCGGCGATGCGTCACTGATGGTGCTGGCGACGTCGCCGGCCGTGCCCCGGGAGGTGGCCGACGGGTTGCGGGCGACCGACGGCATCGAGTCGGTCCACGTGTTGACCTGAACAGCTTGGGGGCTAGCGCTTGGCGGCTCGCAGACCGTCGGCCTCGGCCGTGGCTGCGTCGAGGTAGCAGCGGTCGGGCGTGGTCCGGTCGTAGTTGAGCTGGCCGGGGGAGTGGAAGATCTTCGAGCTCATCTTGGCCTTGATCGGATGACCGGCCGGGCAGGTGCCGTCGGGCTCGGGTTCGACCCACGCCGCGGCATCGGCCGGCGCCGGCTCCTTCGTGACCGGCACGCCACCAGGCTCTGGCACGACCGCGGGTTCGGCTCGCAGGGGTGGCCACGGTCCGGACGGGGTGGTGGCGGGCGCGGGCAGGGGATCGTCGGTGCGGGTGAGGGACCGGACCAGCGCACCGATCCCGGCGGCGATCCCGGCGAGGACGACGAGTCGGAAGAGGCGCTTGATCACGCCGGCGACCCTAGCTCTCGGCCAGCGATGGCGACCGGTGCGGCCGCCACCGGGCGGCCCGACCGGCGTGGGAGGATGCCGCCGTGATCCGGGCCGGTGCGACGAGGAGCGTGGTGGCCCTCGCCACCGCGTTGGGGTGCATCGCGTTGGGGTGTGCGGCGGCGGGGTGTGCGGCGAGCGCCGACGTGTCGTTCGGCTCCACGTCGACGACCCGCCCCCTCGCCCCCGCCAGCTCCACCACCACCACGACGCCACCCGTCGTCGATGCCGTGGCCGGTGCGGCCGGTGTCGGCGATCCGTACTTCCCCGGTCTGGGCAACGGCGGCTACGACGTCGGCCACTACGACCTCGACATCGACTGGTCGGCCGACGCCGGCACGATCGATGCGGTGGCCGAGATCGACCTCACCACCACCGAAGCGCTGTCGTCGTTCAACCTCGACCTGGCTGGCCTCCAGGTGGAGCGCATCACCGTCGACGGCACCGATGCCGCCTTCACGCGCGACGGGCGGGAGCTGACCGTCACGCCAGCCCGTCCGTTGGGTGCGGGGGTGGATGTGGTGGTGGTCGTCGACTACTCCGGGGCGCCGCAACCGGTGGTGGTGGGCACCGACCTGTTCCAGCTGGGCTGGACCACCGACGGGCGCGACGTGTTCGTGGCCTCGGAGCCGGCGGGGGCCGCCACCTGGTTCCCGGCCAACGACCATCCCACCGACAAGGCCACGTTCCGGTTCGAGATCACCGTGCCGTCCGACCTGTCGGTGATCGCCAACGGCGTCGAGCGGTCGGAGCAGACCGACGCCGGCCGTACGACCTGGGTGTACGAGATGTCGGATCCGATGGCCACCTACCTGGCGTCGGTGGTCATCGGCGACCTCGTCTTCGACGAGTCCGTGGGTCCGACCGGTCTGCCCATCCGCAACGCGTATGCCACCGACCTGGCCGACGCGGTGCGGCCCGACTTCGCCCGGACCGGCGAGATGGTGGCGACGTTCGAGCAGTGGTTCGGCCCCTACCCCTTCGACGTCTACGGGCAGGTCGTGGTGGACGAGAAGCTCGGATACGCGCTCGAGAACCAGACGCTCTCGCTGTTCGGCTCCGATCTGGCGGCCGACGGCGACGGGGCCGGGGTGGTCGTGGCCCACGAGCTGGCCCACCAGTGGTTCGGTGACGCGGTCAGCGTGGCGACCTGGCGGGACATCTGGCTCAGCGAGGGCTTCGCCACCTATGGCGAGTGGATCTGGCGCCAGGAGTCGGGTGGCCCCACGATCGCGACCTCGGCCACGACGGCGTACGCCGGGGCCGATTTCGGCATCCCGCCCGGAGAGCCGGGCCCGGCCGAGCTGTTCCAGCCCACGGTGTACGTGCGCGGCGGCCTCGCCCTCTACGCGCTGTCCCGCGAGATCGGCGACGATGCATTCCGCCAGGTCCTGCGGACCTGGGTGGCGCGCCACCAGGGTGGTTCGGCGTCCACGGCGGACTTCGAGGCGCTGGCCGAGGAGATCTCCGGCCGCGACCTGTCGGACTTCTTCGCCGCCTGGGTCTACGGCGCCGCGCTGCCGCCCCTGCCCTCGTGATCCGGATCCGGTGGTGCGGGTTCGGGTGGCGGTTCGAGGGGCGGCGTGGGTTCGCCGGCCGTGACGGGTTCGGCATCGATCACCCGGTCGACCGAGCGAGAGACCAGGTACACCCGTCGATCGCCCTCGGCGGGGCCCTTCTCGGGTGACGCGGTCATGACCACGGGCCCGTCGGCGGTGATGGTGACCAGGGCGGTCGCGCCGTCGAGACGCTGACCGTCGTAGCTGTCGGCGGAGACGGCGACCAGTTCGGCACCCCGGGCCATCTCGTCCTCGATGCTGGCCTGGGTGCAGGTCCGCCCGAAGGGTCGCCGGGCGATCACGTTGGTCCGCGTCGACTCCGCGGTGGCGTCGTCCTCGTCGAAGCGCGGCAGGAAGTAGACGTTGGCCCGCCCCACGGTCTCGACGGCCCGGCTGATGCCCAGCGTGTTGAGCTCCTGGAAGCGTGAGGCGGCGATGACCACCGCGATGCCGACGCTCTCCAGGGCGAGCACGAGATCTTCGGAGTCGAGCTTGCCGGTGTAGGTGAGCACACCGCGGGAGGAGGCCCGGGTCGCCTCGCGCGGATCGGTGGTGACGATGAGCGACGGGACCTCGTTGTCGGAGAGCCATCCGGCCAGTTCGACCGCCCAGTCCGGGCCGCCGATGAAGGCCACGCCCCGCGGAGCGGGCCGGGCGACGCGGAAGCGCCTGGCGCCCACCTGCGAGGCGACGGCGGAGAACAGGACAGTGATGACGATGACGATGAAGGTGACCGGGACCAGCGCCGGCACCGGTTGATCGGCGTGGGCGAGCTCCAGGGCGAAGATGGCGGAGACGGCGGCGGCCACGATGCCCCGGGGCGCCATGCACGCCAGGTAGGCGCGTTCGACGAAGCTCAGTCCCGAACCCACGGTGCTGAGATAGACGGCGAGGGGTCGGGCCACGACGATGAGGATCACCGACAAGGCGATGGCCGGGCCGAGGTGGTCGCTCAGGCGGTCGAGGTCGATGCGGGCGCCGAGGATGATGAACAGGCCGGCGAGGATGAGCGCGCCGAGGTTCTCCTCGAACTCGCGGATGTGGGCGATTGGCGCCCAGCGCTGGTTGGCCAGCGCGACGCCCATCACCGTGGCGGCGAAGAGCCCGGCCTCGGGCTGGACCAGGTCGGCGCCCGCGAATGCCGCCACCACCATGGCGAGGGTGAACGGGTTGTGGAGGTTGTCGGGTACGAGGTGGCGGCTGAAGAGGAGCACGAGCACACCGGCCCCGACCAGGCCGGCGCCGGTCCCGGCGGTGGCCGTGGTGAGGACGCGTTGGGCGCTCCACCCCGTGCCCTCGTTCCCGACCACGGCATCGAGCACCACGATGGCGAGGGTGGCGCCCACGGGGTCGATGAAGATGCCCTCCCAGCGCAGGATGCTGTTGACCGGCTCCCGGACCCGGGCGAAGCGGACGAGGGGGAGGACGACCGTGGGTCCGGACACGACGAGGATCGCCCCGAGGAGCACGGCCTCGTCCCGCTCGAGACCGACAAGCACGTAAGCGGCGACGCCGCCGATGATCCAGGTGACCAGGACGCCGATCGTGATCAGGCGCAGGATGGGGCCGCGGCCGTGGCGCTCGAGCTCGCTGAACCGCAGCCCCAAGCCGCCCTCGAACAGCAGGATCCCCACGGCCAGCGACACCGCCGGGAACAGCAGGTCGCCCAGCAGCTCGTCGGGCTCCACGATGTGGAACACCGGCCCGGCCAGCACGCCGCCGACCAGCAGGAACAGGATCGATGGGAGGTGGACCCGGCTCGCCAGCCACTGGAGGCCGACCCCGAGCACGACGACCGCGGCCAGACCGACGCTGAGATCACTGCTCGTGGCGGCCAGGACGGAGCCGGTGGTCACGGTCATCTGGCCGCACAGGCTACGGGGTCGTCGTCATCACCGTGGTCAGGCCACCTCTTGGTCGCCGAGCTCCGCGGCCAGGCAGTCCTCGATGGTGGTGTGGTGGAACCGGAAGCCATCGGCCTCCAGTGCGGCGGGCAGGACCCGCTTCGACTGGTACAGGAGGGTGTCGGCGAGCTCGGCCCCCAGCAGGAGCTTCGGTCCGAAGCGGGGGATCGGGAAAAAGGTCGGTCGGCCCAGCTCGTGACCCAGCGCCTTGGTGTAGTCCTGGTTGCGGACCGGGTTGGGCGCGGTGAGGTCGACCGGCCCCGACAGCTGCGACGTGAGCAGGTGCAGGATGGCCCTGACCTCGTCGTCGATCGAGATCCAGCTCCACCACTGGGTGCCGGGTCCGATCCGACCGCCGACGCCGAGCTTGAACGGTAGGAGCGTCCGGGCCAGCGCGCCGCCGTCCCGTGATTGCACGATGCCCGTCCGGAGGAAGGCGGTGCGGATGCCGGCGTCGACGGCCGGCTGGGCCGCGCCCTCCCACGCGACGCAGACCTCGCTGAGGAAGCCGACGCCGGGACCGCTCTGCTCGGTGAGGACCTCGTCGCCCCGATCGCCGTAGTAGTCGATTCCCGAGCCGGAGAGCAGCACCCGAGGGCCGTGGTCGAGGCCGGCGAGGGTGGTGGCGAGCAGCGACGTGGACTTGGTGCGGGACTCGCGAACGATCCGCTTGCGTTCGTCGGTCCACCGCTGGTCGCCGATGCCGGCGCCGGCGAGGTTGACCACGGCGTCGATGCCCCTCGAATGCGGCGGCGTCGATGGACCCCTCGGCGGGGTGCCAGCCGATCTCACCTGGTCCGGGCGTGGACCGCACGACGGGGATCGCGGTGTGCCCCGCCCCCTCCAGCGCACCCTTCAGCGCGCTGCCGATGAGCCCGCTCGAGCCGGTGATGGCAACCTGCATGGGGTTTTGGCCTCCTCGGTCGGACGTGGGTGCGTACGGTACCGGCGTCAGTGGTGGATCCGATCCCGGAGGTGGTGTCGCATGTTGGCTGACCTGAAGAAGTTCCTGTTGCGGGGCAACGTCGTCGATCTGGCCGTGGCGGTCGTGATCGGCGTCGCCTTCAAGGCGGTGGTGGACGCGTTCGTCGCCTACATCATCAACCCGATCATCGCCGCCATCTTCGGCAAGCCCGACATCACCGGCGTGTTGAACATCACGCTGCGGGGGAGCGGGCCCGATGCCACGGTGCTGAGCATCGGTGGGTTCCTGCAGGAGGTGCTCAACTTCTGCATCATCGGCGCCGCACTGTTCCTCGTGGTCCAGGCCTTCAACAAGCTCCAGTCGATGCGGGCGCAGACCCCGGCCGAGGAGGCTCCGGTGCCGTCCGACGAGGTGGTCCTGCTCACCGAGATCCGCGACGCCCTGCGGGCCCGGGGCTGATCTCCGATGGCACGACACGACGATCTCGACGCGCCCGCCGAACCAGGCGGTTTCGACCTCAGTCCCCGGTTCGTGGTGGGGGCGGTGCTGGCGGTGGCCCTGGCCCTGTTCGTGGGCCAGAACACCCGCCAGACGAAGGTGAAGTGGCTGGTGTTCGAGACCCGTCAGCCGTTGTGGCTCATCCTGTTGGTGACGGCTGCGGTGACGCTGGTGGTGGTCGAGCTCATCGGAGGTGCCCGCCGCCGGCGGAAGCGCAAATCGTGACCGTCACCCCGATCGGCCGCCCGAGACGGCGCCGATAGAGTCCGCCGCATGGCCGACATCGCGATGCCACAGCTCGGAGAGACCGTCACCGAGGGGACGATCACCCGCTGGTTCAAACAGGTCGGGGACGCCATCGCGGAGGACGAGCCGCTCTTCGAGGTGTCCACCGACAAGGTCGATTCCGAGGTGCCCTCGCCGGTGAGCGGCACGCTGACCGAGATCCTGGTCGAGGAGGGCGAGACCGTCGACGTCGGCACCAAGCTGGCCGTCGTCGGCGACGCCGGCGATGCGCCGGCACCGGCCGCGCCGGAGAAGCCGGCCGAGCAGGAGGAACCCGCGGAGGACCCGGCGACGCCCGCTGCCGCACCCGAGGCGCCGCAGACCCCGACGGGCGGCGACACGCCGGCCCGGACCACTGCCCCGGCCTCGGGATCCCACGCCGGCGGCGACGTCGACCGCCAGGAGCAGCACTTCGACGTGGTGGTCATCGGCGGCGGCCCCGGTGGCTACGCCACCGCGCTGTACGGCGCCTCCGCCGGGTTGAACATCGCCCTCGTCGAGAAGAACAAGCTGGGGGGCACCTGCCTCAACGTCGGGTGCATCCCGGCCAAGGAACTGCTCGAGACCGCCCACGTCTACCGGACCGTGATGGGGGCGGCCGAGTTCGGGTTCACGGTCGGCGATGTCGGGATCGACTGGTCGACCACGCTCGATCGCAAGCAGAAGGTCGTCGACACCCTGGTCGGCGGCCTCGGCCAGCTGCTCAAGGGCCGCAAGGTCACCATGTTCGACGGCCACGGTCGGCTGCACGCCGGCCACAAGGTCTCGATCGAGGGCGGCGAGTCCGAGTCGGTGACCATCTCGGGTGACTCCGTGGTCATCGCCGCCGGTTCCCTGCCCCGCACCATCCCCGGCTTCGACGTCGACGGCGAGATCGTGCTCACCTCCGACGAGTTCCTCTCGATGCCCGAGCTGCCGAAGACCGCGGCGGTGATCGGCGGTGGTGCCATCGGGTGCGAGTTCGCTTCCACGATGGCCGACATGGGCACCGACGTCACCATCCTCGAAGCCCTGCCCAAGATCCTGCCCGGCTGCGACGACGACGTCACCCGGGCCGTGCAGCAGTCGTTCAAGAAGCGCAAGATCGACGTGAAGGCGGGCGTGAAGGTCGGCGGGTCACGAGCCGCGTCGTTCCGGAAAGGGCAAGAAGGGCGGCACGACGATCAACTACGGCGACGGCGAGACGCTCGACGTCGACGTGGTGGTGGTGTCGGTCGGCCGCCGGCCCAACACCGACGACCTCGGCCTCGACGGCACGGACGTGAAGCTGTCCGACCGCGGCTTCGTCGAGGTCGACGAGCGCTGTCGCACCGGCGAGGCCGGCGTGTGGTCGGTCGGCGACTGCATCGCCACGCCCGCGCTGGCGCACGTGGCGTTCGCCGAGGGCATCGTCGTGGTCAAGGACATCCTCCACGAGGATCCCGTGCCGGTCGACTACCGCAACGTGCCCTGGGCGATCTACTGCCATCCCGAGGTGGCCTTCGCCGGCCTGTCGGAGTCGGCGGCCAAGGAAGCCGGCTACGACGTCGTCACCTCGAAGCACCGCTGGACCGGCAACGGCCGGGCCATGATCGTCGGCGACACCGAGGGCCTGGTGAAGATCATCGCCGAGAAGGACGCCGACGGGAAGGCAGGCCGGATCCTCGGTGTGCACCTGTGCGGGCCGTGGGCCACCGAGCAGCTCGGCCAGGGCTACCTGGCCGTGAACTGGGAAGCCACCGTCGACGAGGTCGCCCACTTCATCCAACCCCACCCCACGTTGTCCGAGCTCTTCGGTGAGTCGGTGCTGGCCATGACGGGCCGCTCCCTCCACGGCTGAGGGCCGCTCCACTCCCGGAACCTCGTCCCTGGAGGTTCACATGCGGTCCTGCAGGGACGAAGTTCCTGTCAGGGAGGCTCGGTAGCGTCATCGGTGACTTCCCCCGATTCACCCGATCGGAGGATCTCGTGGCCGATCTCTCTGGCTTGTTCGCCCTCGCCCGTCGCCAACATGCCGCATTCGTCCAGGCCCAGGCCGCAGCGTTCGGGATCGGCTCCGCTTCGCTGACTCGCCTGTGTCGTGACGGCATCGTCGAGCGCACCTCACCTCGCATCTACGTGCTTGCCGGCGCCCCCCGCACCCGTCGGCAGGAGCTCGTCGGTCACGTGCTCGCGGCCGGAGAGGGGGCCCTTGCCACTGGTGACTCGGGCCTCGCGCTCTGGTGTCCCGAAATGCACCTGCCCCTCGAGCCGGACATCGTGGTGGCGAAGTCATGCCGCTACCGCCCGGTGGGCGTCCGCGTCCGCCGCAGCGGCGACCTCCACCTCGCGAAGCCGGGTCAGGTGGACGGCATACCCGTCGTCGGCGTGGCGCGCGCGCTGCTCGACGCCGCGACCGGGCAGACCGTCGAGGGTGTACTGAGCCGAATCGATGCCTGTCGCAGGCATCTCCCGCTCTCGGTTGGGGCCCTGGTCGAGTGTCTCCAGGCCCACGAACGACGCGGCCGACCGGGGATCGCCACCTTCCGGGCGGCCCTGTCGACCCTCACCGAGACCGTCCCCGATTCCGACTTCGAACGCCTGGCGGTTCGGGATCTGGAGCGAGCCGGCATCACCCGACCGGTCCTGCACCATCTGGTGAGGATTCCCGGACGGCGACCGATCGAGCTCGATCTCGCGTGGCCGGATCACCTGCTCGATGTCGAGCTCGACGGCCGGGACCACTTCACCCGTTGTCGCACTGCTCGACGCGATCGCGAGCGCGATCGCACGCTCCAAGGCCTCGGGTACCGAGTGCTTCGCTACGTGTGGGCGGACTACGTGGCCGATCCCGCGGTGATGGTGTCGGAGATCGCTGGGCTCTTGGCCACTTCCTGAACCTCGTCCCTGGAGGTTCACATGCGGTCCTGCAGGGACGAAGTTCGCCCGATCGTGTTCGACAGTCGGTCCGTGGAGGCGCCGATAGAGTCCGATCCATGGCCGATGTCGAGATGCCGCAGCTCGGTGAGACCGTCACCGAGGGGACGATCACCCGCTGGTTCAAGCAGGTGGGCGACGCCGTGGCGGAGGACGAGCCGTTGTTCGAGGTGTCCACCGACAAGGTCGATTCGGAGGTGCCGTCGCCGGTGAGCGGCACGCTGACCGAGATCCTGGTCGAGGAGGGCGAGACCGTCGACGTCGGCACCAAGCTGGCGGTGGTGGGAGACGCCGGTGATGCGCCGGCCCAGCAGCCCGCGCCGGAATCGGCCGAGCCCGAAGCACCTGAGCCCGAAGCGACCGAGACCGAGCCCGCCGAGGAGCAGCAACCGGCGCCGAAGTCCGACGACGCCCCCGAGCAGCAGCCGGCGCCGCAGGCGAGCGAGCCCGCACCGCAGCCGGCGGCCGATCGGTCCTCGAAGGCAGCATCGAACGGAGGCGGCGGTCGGGCCCGGCTGCTCTCACCGGTCGTCCGCCGGCTGGTGCACGACAACGACCTCGACGTCGACGCCATCGAAGGCACCGGCCCGGGCGGCCGCATCACCCGCGACGACGTGCTCGACGCCATCGATGCCGGAACGGCCAAGACGCAGGACCAGCCCGCGCCGCCGCAAGCCCGGCCCGCGCCGCCGCAGGCCCAGCCCGCCCCTGCCGCGGCGACCAAGCCGTCCGCCCCGCCGGCGCCCGCGCCGCGGGCCGGCGAGCGCGACACCGCCATCCCGCACTCGCGCATCCGCCAGGCCACGGCCGCCCACATGCGCCAGTCGGTCGACACGTCGGCGCACGTGTACGCCTCGATCGAGATCGACTTCGAGTCGGTCGAGCAAGTCCGCAGCGCCCACAAGGCGGCCTTCAAGCAGGCCGAGGGGTTCAGCCTCACGTACCTGCCGTTCATCGCCCGGGCCGTCGTCGACGCCATCCGCGAGTATCCCCAGGTCAACGCCAGCTTCGGCGAGAGCGAGCTGATCGTCCACAACTACGTGAACCTCGGGATCGCGGTCGACCTCGACTTCAAGGGCCTGCTCGTCCCGGTGATCGTCGATGCCGACGGCATGCGCCTGCGGGCCATCGCCCGGACCATCAGCGACCTGGCGACCCGCACCCGTTCGAAGAAGCTCAGCCCTGACGAGCTGCAGGGGGGGACATTCACGATCACCAACCCCGGTCCGTTCGGCACCACCATGACGATGCCGATCATCAACCAACCGCAGGTGGCGATCCTGTCGACCGACGCGGTGAAGCGCCGGCCGATCGTGATCCCGACCGCCGACGGGGGCGAGGCCATCGCCATCCACTCGGTCGGCAACATCACCCTCACCTGGGATCACCGCTCCTTCGACGGCGCCTACGCGGCGGCGTTCCTCAAGAAGATCAAGGACCTCATCGAGTCGATGGACTGGGAGCAGGAGCTGGGCTAGTGCCGTTGCGGATCCGCTGGCTCGGCCGAGTGCCCTACACCGAGGCCCACGAGCTGCAGAAGGCGCTGTACAGCCGCAGCGCCGACGACCACCTGCTGCTGCTCGAGCACCCCCACGTGTACACGCTCGGCGTACGGGCCGACATGGAGCATGTCCTGGTTCCACCGGCTTCGGTGGGCGCCGATCTCGTGCGGGCCGACCGGGGCGGCGACGTCACCTACCACGGGCCGGGCCAGCTGGTGGGCTACCCGATCCTCACCGTGCCGGGCAAGCGAGGCGGGGGCATGGCCGACACCGTCGCCTACGTCCGCAGCGTCGAGGACCTGGTCATCGACACCCTCGCCGCGCTCGGGTTGCCCGATGTCGGTCGCCTCCACGACTACCCCGGAGTCTGGGTCTCGCCAGGGTCGGACGACCCGCGCAAGATCTGCGCCATCGGCGTGAAGCTGTCACGGGGCCGGTCCATGCACGGCTTCGCCCTCAACGTCGACCCCGACATGACGTACTTCGATCACATCGTGCCGTGTGGCATCGCCGACAAGGCGGTGACCTCGCTCGCCCGCGAGGGCATCGACGCCTCCCTGCACGAGGTCGTCGACGTGGTCGCCCGCCTCGCCGCCGAGCGCTGGGGGGCCGAGGGCCACGAGCGGGCCGATGTGGTGTGGCGGGAGGTCCCCGCCGACCTGACGCCGTTCAGCCGGGGCGAGGGGCCGGGGGAGCCGGTGCGCCTGCGCGGTCGTCTCGCCGAGGCCGGAGTCACCGACGGGCTCGCCATCGCCGATCGCAAGCCCGACCACGTGAAGGCCCGGTTCAAGATCACCGACGACTACGTGCGGTTGAAGCGGACCATGCGCGACCTCGATCTCGTCACCGTGTGCGAGGAGGCCGGCTGCCCCAACATCTTCGAGTGCTGGTCCGACGGCACCGCCACGTTCATGGTGGCCGGCGAGCGCTGCACCCGGAAGTGCGGCTTCTGCCTGGTCGACACCCGCCGGCCCGAGCCGCTCGATCCCGGTGAGCCGGCTCGGGTCGCCGAGGCGGTCGAGCAGATGGGGCTCAGCTTCGCCGTGGTCACCATGGTGGCCCGCGACGACCTCGACGATGGCGGTGCCGCCCATGTCGCCGCCACCGTGCGCGCCATCCGGGCCCGGACCCCGCACGTCGGGGTCGAGACGCTGATCTCGGACTGCAAGGGTGACGCGGGTTCGCTCGACATCGTGTTCGAGTCCCGGCCCGACGTGTTGAACCACAACATCGAATCGGTCGCCCGACTCCAGCGGGCGGTCCGGCCCAGCGCCGGCTACGCCCGCAGCCTGGCCGTCCTGGCCCGGGCCAAGGCGGCCGGGCTCACCACCAAGTCGTCGATCATCGTCGGCATGGGCGAGACCGACGACGAGGTCGTCCAGACGCTGGCCGACCTGCGCGCGGTCGGGGTCGACATCGTCACCATCGGTCAGTACCTGCGTCCCACCACCAACCACCTGCCCATCGCCCGTTGGGTCGAACCGGCCACGTTCGAGGCGTGGGCGGACGCGGGCGAGGCGATGGGGATCGGGCACGTCGAAGCGTCACCCCTCACGCGGTCCAGCTACCACGCCCGCCAGGCGGCCGGGTTCGGGGCCGGCTCCGGTACGGAGGCGCGTCCAGTTTCCGGTGGAGATCGCCCGCTGACGGTCAGGCGGGGTCGATGGTGATGCCGGCCAGGACCTGGTTGATGGCGTCGACACGCGATTGCCGGGAGGCGTGGCTGCCCAGCACGACGTAGAGCACGAAGGCGCGGCCTTTGGTGCTGAAGAACACCTGCGTGCCCGACTGGCCCTTGAGCGGCCGCTGCATGGCGTTGGGGGAGAAGTCGTCGGCGGAGACGGTGGGGATCCCGACGTGGTCGTGCAGGCGTGAGCCCACCGCGGCGGAGGATTCCTCGAGCAAGCACACCAGGACGTCGCCGTCGATCATCTGCTCGACCGCGCCGCTGCCGAAGTCGCCCCGGACGGCGGGGAGGGGGAAGTTGGCGATGTGGACCCGGGGGGTGGTGACCGGTTCCATGCCGGGCTCGGTGGTGCCGGCGCCGTGGTCGATCTCGGCCTCCCAGCCGGCCGGGAGGTCGAGCCGGATGCCGGGTGCGGTGACGTTCATGACAGCTCCTGGAGGAAGGCAGCCCCGGCGATGACGGCCGAGACCAGCAGGACGGACGCGGATGCCACCCGGACCGAGGCCGCCGACCGGTCGAGGCGGCGGTGGAACGAGACGAGCGACTGGGGCGTGGTGATGGTGCGGGCGGGCAGGAGGGTGAGCCCGCGGGTGACGCCGAACGTGACACCGATGCCCAGCGCAGCCACGGGGTTCCCCACCAGCACCGCGGCGATCACCATGACGTAGACGGCGGCGGACGTGATGTAGGTGAGCACTCCGGCGCCGAGCTGGAAGCCGAAGCCGGCCCCGTACACCCAGCCCCGGTACTCGTTGAGCCAGTCCTCGTCGACCTGTCGGGGGACCGACGGAAGACCTCGCCCGCTGCGCTCGTAGCCGGCCGCGGCGAGCGCCACGACACCGACGATCACCACCGCGACGGGTCCGGGCACGATGGCATCGATCACCAGGCCGAGGACGGCGACGACGGTGCCGGTGGCGGCGCCGCCGATGGTGGCACCGATCACGAAGGCGGTGGCGGTGAGGCCGAATCGGTTTCCCTTGCCCCGCTCACCGAGCGGGTGGATGCTCGAGAGCATCGACTCGCCTCACGGCGACCAGGTGGAGCGGACGGCGCCGATCACCGCCGACACCAGCCCGATCACGAGGACGGCTGCGTTCACGACGGGCGGGGATCGTCGGCGTCGGCTGGTTCGTCGACCGCCGGCGGGTGGTGGAGCCGGGGATCGCCGGGCACGATGCCGGCATCGCGCAGGTCGCGGTCGACCCGCTCGGTGCGGGCCTTGCCGAGGAGCAGGTCACGACGCCGGACCTGGCCCGCCTCGTAGCCGGCGTCGGCGAGGGCCCGTTGGAGGAGGTCGTGCACCCGGTCCCAGCTGCTGGCCGCACCTTCGCCGACGACGACGCCACGGCGGCCGTCGACCAGGGCGAAGTACGGCGCCACCGGGACCGAGTAGTCGTCCCACGCTTCGGTGGACTGGATCGTGAGCAGGTGGGGTGCGGACAGGGCGGCCACGTCGGCCGGGCTCTCCAGCTCGGGGCCCTTGGTGACCACGACGAGACGGGTGTCGGGCGGCAGCTGCACGCCCTCGGCGAAGGCCGACCAGAAACCGGCGCAGGTGGCGCAACCGGTGGTGAGGAAGGCGAGCAGCGTGGCCTGGTCGGTCGCGGTGACCGCCACGGTGCGGGTCGCACCCGTGGGGGTGATGCCGGCCAGATCGGTGGCGCGCCGACCGCTGGCACCCGCCGGTTCGGGAACCCCGGCGACGGTCCGGATGGTGGGCGGGGTCGCCGACTCGATGGTCGGGGTCACCGCCGTGGTCCGGGCCGCGCCATGGCCGGTGCTGTGCTCGCCGCCGTCGGGGTCGAGGGAGATGCCGGCGTCGTGCAGCGCCCGGAGGATGTCGGCGTGGCTGCGGAGCAGGCCGACCACGAACAGCGCCAGGACGGCGACCACGACGGTGAGGAGCCAGACGAGTGCGGTCACGGCGCGGTGGTCGACGTGGTCGAGGTGGTCGACGTCGTGGAACTGGTCGTCGAGGTCGTGGTCGTGGACGGGGGGAACCGGGTGATGGCCCGGTTGAAGTACTCCGTGCTCCCCGACAGGAAGCTGGCCAGGCGGAGATCGTCTCCGTCGTCGAGGCTGGCGGTCCAGGTCTCGAGGCCGGTCGGGTCGGGCCGGCGCTGGAGGAAGTGGTCGTAGAGTCCGCTGACCCGGTGCCGGCGGGATTCGACGGACGCGTAGAACTGGGCGGTGACCGTGCGCCGGGCCACCCCACCGTCGATCTGGGCGATCCAGTTCTGCTTCCCCGACTCGTCGGCCGGACGGCCCAGGATCTCCTCGTAGAGCCGCTCGACGAACCGTTCGACGCTGCCCGAGGCCCGGAAGAACTCGTCGGAGGCGTACAGCCGGGCCGCCACCTCCGACGGAAGCATCCCGCCCCGGATGGCAGTGGTCCAGGTCTGGGCGCCGCCGGCGTCGACATGGCGGCCGAAGACCGACAGGTAGAGGCCATCGAGGAACGAGGCGATGTACTCGTCGCTGCGGGCGAAGTCGGCCGAGATCGCTTGCCGGCTCTGGCCTCGCACGAGCATGTCGGCGTGGTGGGTCTGGTCGTCCTCGGTGGCGGGTCGACCCAGGTAGTCCATGAAGATGGCCCGGACCCAGGCCAGTTCCTCCTCGGTGGGCTCACGGGGCAGCGGTTCGAGACAGGGCCGGTGGTGGTAGCGGGTGTTGTTGTCGGTGCGGGGCACCGTGGTGCATCCGGGATCGATCTCCCACGGCTTCGTGCAGGTCACCACCCGGCACATGATGGGGCCCACGCACGACACGTCGTTGTTGCAGTTGCCGTAGCGGAAGACCGTGCAGCCGTCCTTGCGGTTGCCGCAGCTGCGGCACTGGCAGGTGGTGTCGGTGCCGCGGCACACGCCGGATGACCCGCAGGCGCAGGCCGGCGACTGCTTGTTGCAGTCCATGTAGTAGCGGGCCGCGCCGTCGCAGAAGTCGGAGTTGTCGACCTTCCACCACCCGGCCAGGAGCGTGTCGGGTGGGCACGTGTTGTCGCCGTAGATGGCGCAGCAGAACTCGGTGTAGCCGTCGCAGCACAGGTCGGTGCAGCTGCAACTGCGGTTGACGCACGAACACACCGCGGCGTAGGCGGTGCCCGGGCGCAGCACGTAGGTGGGTCCAGCCACGGAGAGCGCGCTGCCGACGAGTGCCGACCGGCTCAGGAAGCCGCGTCGGCTGGTCCGCCGGTCGAGGAACGCCGCGGCCCGTCCCGTGAGCGACGCGGTGAGCGAGGTGGTGGTGGGGGGATGGGTTGCAGTCATCTGCTCCTGCCTGCATGCGTTGGTGCGAATGCCCGCGGGAGATCGCCGGATCGTACCCGGCCGAGTTCGGAGGAGAGGGCGGGGCCGACCAGTACGAGGGCGGCGCCGACGGCGAGGAGGCTCACGTAGGGGATGGCCACGCCCAGGCCGTCGTCGAACACGTCGACGATGTCGGGGACGCCGAGCGCGGCAGTCGCGAACGCGGTGACGGCGGCGACGATGTTCACCACCAGGTGCGCCGTGCCGGGCGGCGTCGAGGCGGATCCGAAACAACCGCAGCCCGCGGCGCCGTCCTGGGCGCGCAGGCGCAGGATGAACCCGGCGAAGCCGAGGTAGACGGCGCCGAGCGCGCCGGCCGCCCACCAGGTGGGCACGGAGAGGGCCACGAGTCCGACCGATGCCTCGATGGCGCCGAGGCCGACGCCGCTGGCGGCGCGGCCACGGAAGGGCACCGGCAGCGCGGCATCGCGCATGGCGTCGGCGGCCGGCTGGGGAGCGATCAGCTTGCCGATGCCGCTGACCACGAGGACGACGGCGAGGAGGTGGAGGGGTCCGGCGAGCGCGATCATGGGTGGTGATGCTGGGCGGGCACGCGGGGAGAACCTACCGTCCGAGATGGAGGTTCCGGTCAGCGCTGGTTAGTTTCCCGAGCCGTGAGCACCCGTCGACTCATCATCGCCGCCCTGCTGTGCGGCCTGGCGATCCTGGTCGCGTTCAGCGTCCAGTTGTTGCTCGTGCTCTGAGCCGGATCAGGCGATGCGGGCGTGGGCCCGGCGCCCGTAGTGGACGTAGGCAGGCCGTGGGACCTCGCTGTCGTCGTCGTCGCCGTCGATCATCACGACGAGGGAGGCCACGCCGGTGTCGGGGTCGGTGGTGACGTAGCGATGGTCGTCGACCGGCTCGAGGGTCAGCGTGCGCTCACGCATCCCGGCCAGGGTGAACAGCTCGTCGGGGATGATCGTCATCCGCAACGTCCCGTCGTCGCCGCCGGCGATGGCCAGCCGCTGGTGCATCCGCTCGTAGATGCCGGACGAGGCGCTGGAGTCGGGTCGATCGGCGGGGGCGAGGATCGGCGGGAGCGATGGGGGCTGCCGAGACAGCAGGTCGGTGCCGACCTGTTCGAAGAGGGTATGGGCCACGTGGTCACCACGCGGGGAGTTGGTGAGGACGACCAGGGCGGCGTCGGCATCGGGGATGACCCGGAGGAACGCCCGCTGTCCCACGGTGTCACCGTCGTGGGCCAGCACCTCGCTGTCGTCCCAGTGGGTGAGCTCCCAGCCCAGCCCTCGCTCGTCGGTGGTCCCCGGCACCTCGGCCTGGCCCTCCTGCATCTCGGCCACGGCCCGGGCGGGAATGATCTGCTTGCCGTCGGCGGACCGGCCTCCGTGCAGGTGGATGGCGGCGAAGGAGAGCACGTCGGCGGCGTCGGCGATGACGCCGCCGATGGCGACGTTGAACCGGGCCAGCGACCACGGGTTGACGCGAACCTGGCCGTCCTCGTGGCGGTGACCGGCCGCCACCCGGTGGATGATGGCCTGCTCGGCCAGGGTCACGGTGTGATCGAGGGCCAGCGGACGGAGCAGGCGGCGTTGGAGTGCTCGGGTGAAGTGGTCTCCCGTGGCCTCTTCGACCAGGCGGCCGAGCACCCCGAACCCCGCGTTGCAGTAGCTGTAGAGCTCGTCGGGCGGATGGATCTGGCCCAGCTCCTCGAGGGTGGAGACGTAGCGCCACAACGCGTCGGGGTTGCGTCCGCAGTCGATGAAGTGGTCGCCCTGGATGCCGCTGGTGTGGCTGAGGAGATGTCTCGGCGTGATGGTGAGGGTGGCGGTGTCGTCGGCCACGCGGAACTCCTGCAGGGCGCCACGGACCGGTTCGTCGAGGGCCACCACGCCGGCGTGGACGAGCTGCATCACCAGCGTGGCGGTGTAGATCTTCGAGATCGACCCGATCTGGAACAGGGTGTCGGGGGTGGCTTCGATGCCGGTCCTGGCGTTGGCCAGACCTGACGCCAGGATGACCTGTTCGTCGCCCCGCTGGACGCCGACCACCGCCCCGGGCACGCGGTGGGCCTCGATGGCCTCGTCGAGCGTCGACTGCAGCGTCGGGCGGTAGGCGTCGAGTGCGGGCATGACGGAAGCAGGGTAGTGCGTGGTCCGGCTCTAGCCTGCGGGGCATGTTCCTGGACCGGGTCGAACGGGTCAGAGGCCGCATGAGGACCCTCGGCGTCGACGTCGCGCTGCTCTCGGTCGGACCCGAGTTGCCGTACCTGACCGGCTACGAGGCCATGCCGCTCGAGCGGCTGACGATGCTCGTGCTGCCGGCCGAGGGCGAGGCCGTGCTGGTCGTCCCTCGTCTCGAGGCCCCGCGAGTCGTGGAGCGTCCGGAGGTCTTCCGCCTGCACGCCTGGGACGAGACCACCGACCCCGTCGGCGTCGTCGCCTCGTTGCTCGGCCCGGTCGGGTCGGTGGCCATCGGCGATCGCATGTGGGCCCGGTTCCTGGTCGATCTGCTGCCCCATCTCGGGTCGGCCCGGGTGTCGCGCGCCAACGAGGTGGTGGGTCCGGTGCGTGCCGTCAAGGACGCAAGGGAGATCGACGCGCTCCGGGCCGCGGGCGCCGCGGCAGACCGTGTCGCCCGCCAGCTCCAGCGGGGCGACATCCCGCTTGTCGGACGGACCGAAGCCGAGGTGTCCGCCGACATCGGGCGCCGCCTGATCGAGGAAGGACACCACCGGGTCAACTTCGCCATCGTCGCGGCCGGCCCCAACGCCGCCTCGCCCCACCACGAACCGGACGACACCGTGATCAGCGAGGGTGACGCCGTGGTGTGCGACTTCGGCGGCACCATGCACGGTCCCGGCGGCGTCGGGTACTGCTCGGACATGACCCGGGTGGTGGCGGCCGGTTCGGCGCCCGACGACCTCATCGAGGCCTACGGCGCGTTGCACGAGGCACAGCAGGCCGCGGTGGCCGCCGCCGTCGTCGGCACGACCTGCGAGGCCGTCGACCGCGTGGCTCGCCGGCACCTCGCCGACGCCGGATGGGGCGAGTGGTTCATCCACCGCACCGGGCACGGGATCGGGATCGAGGAGCACGAGGATCCCTACATCGTCGAAGGAAACACCGAGGTCCTGCGCCCCGGACACGCCTTCTCGGTCGAGCCGGGTGTGTACCTGCCCGGCCGGTGGGGGATCCGGCTCGAGGACATCGTCGTCGCCACCGCCGACGGACCGCTGGCGTGCAACGAGGCCGATCACGGTCTCGTCGTCGTCGATGTGTGATGGACCCAGCGTGATGGACCCAGCCTGATGGCGCTCGACGCCGCCACGTTCTGCCTCCAGTGGTCCACCGGTGGCCTGCTCTTCCTCTGGGTGACCACCCGTGGTCGCCAGGTCGGCATCGGCTACGGCTGGCTGATGCGGGCCACCTACGCCAGCATCGCCGCCATCGGGGTCTTCGTCGGCTTCCGCTACGACCACGCCCTGGTCCGCGAGCTGGCCGGCATCGGCGTGGTCATCGGTGCCACCGCCGCGTTGGCCGTGAGCGTGATCCGACGCCGGGCCGGCGTCGCCGGCGAGCGGGAACGCATCGCCGTGCGATCGGCACGGGTCACGGCCATGACCGGCATCGACCGCGACATCGACGGGCCGCTCGACGGCGTGCCCGAGTTCCCACCCGTTCTCGACCTGATCGCCCCCGCCATCGGCTTCGTCGGGCTCGTCGCCGCCGCCGACGTGTCCGGTGGACCCTTCGCCCTCTCCCTGCTGCGCATCCTGGCCGGCGCCGCCTTCCTCGGCGCGGTGACCGACGCCATGCTGCTCGGTCACTGGTACCTGGTGCAGCCCGGCCTCGGCCGCGGCCCCCTGCTCGAGCTGGTGCGATGGACCGGCCTGCTCTGGCCCGTCGAGGTCGTCGCCATGCTCCTGCCCACCGGCATGTTCTCGGTCTTCAGCGGCTCGATCGACGACGGGTACGGCGGGATCCTGGGCTGGTTCTGGGTCGCCTGCGCCGTGACGACCATCGGACTCGTCTTCGTGACCAGAGCCGCGCTCAAGGAGCGCTACTACTCGGCGGTCATGGCCGCCACCGGCCTGCTCTACCTCGCCATCCTCACCGCCTTCGGCACCGACCTCGTCGCCCGGGCTGTGCTTTCTTGAGAACGGGCCCCAAAATCCGTTCTGGTCGGCAAAACGGACGTCGTGACCCCCGTTTTCCCGACGAGAACGAGTTGTGGAGGGTGGGTCGCACGGTCGACTGGTAGCGAAATTCTCTCGTTCGCGATGTACTGAAGTCATGCCTCGTGCCATGTGGAGCGGATCGATCAGCTTCGGGCTGGTGAACATCCCGGTGAAGCTGTACACCGCGGTCAGTCGCAAGAGCGTGCGGTTCAACCAGATCGACGCCAAGAGCGGCGCCCGCATCCGCTACAAGAAGGTGTCGGCCGAATCCGGCGACGAGGTCGACAACGACGACATCATCAAGGGCTACGAGCTCCCGTCCGGCGACTACGTCACCGTCAGCGACGACGAGCTCGCCCAGCTCGATCCCAAGGCGACCAGGACCATCGACATCGAGGAGTTCGTCGACCTCGCCGACATCGACCCCATCTACTACGACTCGGCCTACTACCTCGCTCCGGACAAGGCGACGGTGAAGCCCTACGCCCTGCTGTGCCGGGCCATGGAGGAATCCGGCAAGGTCGGCATCGCCCGCGTCGTGATGCGCACCAAGCAGTACCTGTGCGCCGTCCGGCCCCAGAACGGCGTCCTGCTCATGTCAACCATGGTCTACGCCGACGAGGTCAACGCCCCCGAGCAGATCCCCGAGCTGACCCAGGCCGCCGACGTCGAGGTCTCCGACAAGGAGCTGACCATGGCCAACCAGCTCATCGCCTCGCTCAGCGAGCAGTTCGACCCGACCAAGTACGAGGACACCTACCGCGAGCGGGTGCTCGAGGTCATCGAGCGCAAGGCGGCCGGCGAGGAGGACGTCATCGCCACGCCCGAGCCGCAGGAGGAGAAGGTCGTCGATCTCATGGCTGCGCTGGAGGCCTCCGTGGCCGCAGCCAAACAAGCACGTGGACGGCATCCGACGTCGAAGACGGCCTGAGACCGGCCCACCCGCCTGACCGGGCCCGCCACCGCAGATGCCCGACCGCCAGAGACCGGAAACCGTCGTCGAGCTCGAAGGCGAGCGGCTGCGCGTCCGGAACCTCGACAAGGTCCTCTATCCCGAGGTGGGGTTCACCAAGGCCGAGGTCATCGACTACTACGTCCGCGTCGCGCCGGCGATGCTGCCCCACATCGCGGGGCGGGGGGTCACCTTGCGCCGCTACCCCGACGGGGTCGAGGGACAGTCGTTCTTCGAGAAGCGTTGCCCCGGCCACCGGCCCGGCTTCGTCGCGACCGTGCTCGGGCCCGGCGACCGCAACGGCGGCATCGACTACTGCCAGCTCGACTCGATCCCGGCGCTCGCGTGGGCGGCCAACATGGCCGCGCTCGAGATCCACGCCCCGATGGCCACCGGCGACGACATCGAGGCGCCGCGCCTGTGCGTGTTCGATCTCGACCCGGGTGCGCCGGCCGGCATCGTGGAGTGCGCCCAGATCGGCCTGGCGATCCGTGACGTCCTCGACGGCATCGGCCTCGCCTGCGTGGCCAAGACCTCGGGTTCGAAGGGGCTGCAGCTCTACGTCCCGCTGAACCGGCCCCACACCCACGACCACACCAGCGCCTTCGCCCACGCGGTGGCCCAGGTGCTCGAGAAGCACCGGCCCGACGACGTCACGTCGGTGATGGCGAAGCAGGTCCGGCCCGGGAAGGTGTTCATCGACTGGAGCCAGAACAGCCGGCACAAGACCACGGTGGCGGCCTACTCGCTGCGCGCCCGGCCCCGGCCGACGGTCTCGACCCCGATCACCTGGGACGAGGTCAGCGATGCCGCCGATGGTGGCCCGGACCCCCTGCGGTTCGTGGCGGCCGACGTGCTCGAACGGGTCGGGCAACTGGGAGACCTCTTCGCCGATGCCGCCACGCAGGAGCAGGAACTGCCCCCGGCGTGATGGGATCGACCACCTGACGGCGCAGCCGTTCACCGACGAGCTTCGTACAGCCAGTCGTCGAGGTCGCCGGCGGGGCCGGGGCGGGCGATCCGGTGACCCTGGCCGAGCTGGCAACCGAGCGTCCGAGACGTCTCCAGCTGTTCCTCGGTCTCGATGCCCTCGGCGGCCACCACCACGTCGAGCACCTCGGCGACCCCGAGCACCGCGCCGGCGATGGCCCGGTTCTGCGGGGAGCCGCTCAACCCGGTGAGCAGCGACTGGTCGAGCTTGAGGATGTCGACGGGCAGCGAACGCAACGTGGCGAGCGACGACCAGCCCGAGCCGAAGTCGTCGAGGGCGATCCGCACCCCCAGGTCCCGGCACCGATCCAACGCCGCGGTCGCCGACACCGGATCGCCGAGGAAGCTGTCCTCGCTGATCTCGACGATGAGACGCGTCGCATCGAAGCCCTGGCGCCGGAGAGACCGCTCGACCACGTCGGCGACATCGCCGTCCAGCAGCTGGCGGGCAGAGAGGTTGACCGACACCGCGGTGGACTCCGGCCACGACGCCGCTTCCCGCAGGGCCGCGTCGAGGATCAGCTGTCCGAGGTCGGCCAACAGCCCCGTCTCGCCCGCAACGGCCACCACCTCCCGGGGACCCACCGGACCGATCCCCGGAGTGTCGACCCGCAGGAGGGCCTCGGCGAACACGAGCCCGCCCCCGGTCCGCAGGTCGACCACCGGCTGGTAGTGCAGGGTCACCGACCGGTCGGCCAGCGATTGGCGCAGCGACGTCTCCAGCAGCAACCGGCGGTCGGCGGACTTGGTCAATCGGCCGTCGTAGACGGCGTATCGGGCGCCGCCCTCTGCCTTGGCCCGGTACATGGCGAGGTCGGCCCGGCGGATGAGCTCGTCGGCGCCGTGGTCGGGATCGATCCGCACCACACCGAGGCTGGCGACGGCGACCACATCGCCCGACGACAGGGCGAACGGCGCCCGCAGCGCGTCGAGGATGCCGTCGGCCACGGCGACGATGGCGTCGAAGCCGTCGAGCTCCTCGGCGAGGAGCACGAACTCGTCGCCCCCCAGCCGGGCCAACGTGTCGCCCGCTCGCACCCGCGAGCGGAGGCGGTCGGCCATGGCCCGGAGCAGCTCGTCGCCGGCGCCACGGCCCAGGCTCTCGTTGACCACGCCGAAGCGGTCGACGTCGAGCAGCAGCAGCGCGCTCTGGCGCTTCGACCGCCGTAGCCGCTCGCAGGCGTGGCCGATGTGGTCGACCAGCAAGGCCCGGTTCGGGAGGCCGGTGAGCTCGTCGTGCAGCGCGCCCCGGCCGAGCTGGTCCTCGTACGCCTTCGCCTCGGTGACGTCCCGGGCGAAGAGGGCATAGCCCACCACGCCGTCGCGGTCGTCGACATCGGGGATCACGGTCAGGGAGACCGGGACCTCGGTGCCCGCCCCGTCCACCAGGACCTGGTCCCCGGACCAACTGGTGCCGTCGTCGACGTGCCGCGCCAGGCGATCGGCCCCATCGGTGCCGCCGAGCAACGCGTCGCCGACGCCCGCAGGCGAGTCGCTTCCCGGATGGAGGACGAACCGGGCCGCGGCCTGGTTCCACCACCGGGGCGCGCCCGCCATCGACGCCAGCACGACGATGTCGTCGCTGCGCTCGAGCGCCTCGCCCAACCGCTCGTTGCGCAGGGTCGACCGGAACCGCCTCGCCACCGCCAGACCGCCCGCCATGCCGGCGACCGCGAGGATGCCGAGCAGCACGACGACACCGCGACGGGCGAAGGCCTCACCGGTGACGGCCAGCGTGGTCGCCAACGAACCCGCCGTGGCCGCGGCTGCGATGGCCGCTCCCGGTTGGGCCCGGCGGAACGCGACCAGCAGCACCGGCACCAGACACAGGTACAGCACGTCCACCGTCGGCAGCAGCCGGACGGCAGCGGCGGGAACGACGACGACCGAGGCGATCTCGATCATCCCGACCCAGGAGAGGAGGCGAGGCCGCGGCACCAAGCGGGTGTCGCGCCGCGCCAAGCGACACGCCGACCAGCACGGCCGGGGTCAGGGTCAGCACCCCCAGGAAGTCGCCCTCGAACCAACGCTTCGCCACCTGCGAGTAGCTGTCGATGAGGGTGCCGGCGTCGTCGGCGATGGAGGCCCGGGCGAACGCCGCGGCTGCCGCGGCCGCGGTTGCGATGCAGACCAGCAGGGCGATGTCGACGGGGTCGACCAGCCGGCGATCGATCCGCACCCAGCGGATGGCCAGGCCGGCGACGACGAAGGTCCCGCCGACGAGGATGGCGTCGAGCACGATGAGCCAGCCGTCGAGATCGCCGGCGACATCGAACGCGGCCCCGAACCCGAGCAGCCCGGACACGATGAGCTCGGCCACGACGACCGGCACGCCGAAGCGTGACCCGCCGAGGGCGACGGCGGCCACCGCCAGGCCCGGCGCCGGGTACCACAGCATCGAAGTGTCCGACGTGGCGAGGGCATGTCCCCACGCCGCCAGGGCGACGTAGCCCACCATGACGGCCCCGATCTGCACGGCCGGCACGCGGCACAGGTTCAGGAGCCACCGCCTCACGGCCCAGAGCGTACGTGTCAGCAGGCGGCCGCTGGCGCTTTCGCTTCGCTCACCGAGCCACGGGTCGTTGCGGTCGTTCGGCCGCTGGCGCTTTCGCTTCGCTCACCGAGCAACGTGCTGCTTCGGTCGCTCCGCTCCCTGTCGTCGCTCGGCCGCTGGCGCTTTCGCTTCGCTCACCGAGCCACGAAATATTTGGCGCGGGGGTGGTGGCAGATGATGGCCGACGTGGACTGCTCGGGCTGGAACTGGAAGCCGGTGTCCTCGCTGACCTCGATGTCGATGCGGCCGGCCTCGAGCAGGTCGGCCACCGTCTCGTTGTCCTCGAGGTCGGGGCATGCCGGGTAGCCCCACGAGTAGCGGCCGCCCTGGTACTGCTGGCGGAACAGACCGTGCAGGTCGGGCCCGTCGTGGTCGGCGATGCCGAGCTCCTCGCGGATGCGGCGGTGCCACAGCTCAGCCAGGGCCTCGGCCATCTCCACGCCGAGACCGTGGAGCAGCAGGTAGTCCTGGTACTTGTCGGCGGCGAAGAGCTCGGCGGTGCGCTCGCTGACGGCGCGGCCCATGGTGACGATGTGGAAGGCGGCCACGTCGACCTGGCCCGACCCGGCCGGTCGGAAGAAGTCGGCGATGCACAGGAACGGCTCGGTGCGCTGGCGGGGGAACGAGAACCGGCACCGCTCCTCGGTGGCCGTCTCGTCGGTCCAGATGACCAGGTCGTCGCCGTCGGCGTTGGCCGGGAAGTACCCGTAGACCACGGCGGGGTTCAGCAGGCCCTGGGCCTTGGCCTCGGCCAGCTGGACCCGGAGCTGGGGGCGGATGCGGTCCTTGAACTCGGCGTCGGTCTCCTTGGTGCCGTCGGGCTTCTCCTCGGGCCGGTACTGCCACTGGTTGCGGAACAGGGCCGTCTCGTTCACGAAGCCGGCGATCTCGTCGAGCGAGATGCCCTTCACCACCTGGCTGCCCCAGAAGGGTGGCGTGGGAACCGGGTTGTCCGTCACGACCTCGGGGGAGCGATCGGGGATGACCACGTCGGGATCGTCGGTCGGCTCGCTGAGGCCGGCGCGAGCCCGGACGGTGGAGGTGGAGGGAACGGTGCCCCAGTCGGGATCGTCGGCCTCCTCGCCGGCGCGGACGGCGCGTAGGCGGTCCATGGTGTGCAGGCCCTCGAACGCATCGCGCCCGTAGAACAGGCGGCCGTCGTAGACCTCGCGCAGGTCGCGCTCGACGTAGCTGCGGGTCAGCGCCGCACCGCCGAGCAGCACCGGGATCTCGGCCAGGCCGCGCTGGTTCAGCTCCTCGAGGTTGTCGCGCATGATGAGCGTCGACTTCACCAGCAGGCCCGACATCCCGATGGCGTGGGCCCCGACCTCCTGGGCCTTGGCCACCATGTCGGCCACCGGCACCTTGATGCCGAGGTTGTGCACCTCGTAGCCGTTGTTGGTGAGGATGATGTCGACCAGGTTCTTGCCGATGTCGTGGACGTCGCCCTTGACGGTGGCCAGCACGATGCGGCCCTTCGACGTGTCGTCGTCGGAGCGCTCCATGAACTGCTCGAGGTGGGCCACGGCGGCCTTCATCGTCTCGGCCGACTGGAGCACGAACGGCAGCTGCATCTCGCCCGAACCGAACAGGTCGCCGACCACCTTCATCCCGGCCAGGAGGTGGTCGTTGATGATGGCGAGCGGCTCGAGACCGTCGGCGCGGGCCTCGTCGAGGTCGTCGACCATGCCGTCGCGGTCGCCGTCGATGATGCGCTGCTCGAGCCGCTTGGTCACCGGCCACCCGGAGCGGTCCTCGGTGACCTCCTGGACGGAGTCGACGTCGGCGAACAGCTCGATGATCCGGCTGAGCGGGTCGTAGCCGTCGCGCCGGCGGTCGTAGATCAGGTCGAGGCAGGCCTCCCGCTGCTCGTCGGGGATGCGGGAGAGGGGCAGGATCCGGCCGGCGTGGACGATGGCGGAGTCGAGCCCGGCCTGCTGGCACTCGTGCAGGAAGACGGAGTTGATGACGTGGCGGGCGGACGGCTTGAGGCCGAAGGAGATGTTCGACAGCCCGAGCGTGGTGTGCACGCCGGGCAGGTGCTCCTTGATGAGCCTGATCCCCTCGATGGTGGCCATGCCGTCGCCACGCGACTCCTCGAGGCCGGTGCCGAGCGTCAGCGCCAGCGGGTCGAAGATCAGGTCGCTGGGCTCGAGGCCGTAGCGCTCGACGGCGATGTCGTGGATCGACTTCGCCGCCCGCAGCTTCCACTCCGGCGTGCGGGCCTGGCCCTCCTCGTCGATGCAGGTGCACACGACGGCGGCGCCGTACTCCTTGGCCAGGCTGAGGAAGCGGTCGAAGCGGGTGCCGGGGGCGTCGCCGTCCTCGAGGTTGACCGAGTTGAGGATGGCCCGGCCGCCGAGGTACTGCAGCGCGGTCTCCACCACGTCGGCCTCGGTGGAGTCGATCATCAGCGGGGCGGTGGACTGGGTCGAGAACCGGGAGGCGATCTCGGCCATGTCGGCGTTGCCGTCGCGGCCCACGTAGTCGACGCAGACGTCGATGACGTGGGCGCCGCCCGCGATCTGGTCCTTGAGCATCTTGACCGTGCCGTCCCAGTCGCCCTCGATCATCGCCTCGCGGAACGCCTTGGAGCCGTTGGCGTTGGTGCGCTCGCCGATGAGCAGCACGGAGGCGTCCTGCTCGAGGGGCGTGAAGCTGTAGATCGACGTGGCGCCGGGCTGGTGGTCGGGCTCACGCCGCTTGGGGGTCAGGTCCTTGCAGTGCTCGGCGAGAAGACGGATGTGCTCGGCGTTGGTGCCGCAGCAGCCGCCGACGACCCGGACGCCGTACTCGGTGATGAACCTCCGCTGGGCCTCGAGCAGCTGCTCGGGGGTGAGGTCGTAGTGCATCTTGCCGTCGACGACCGAGGGCAGGCCGGCGTTGGGCAGGACCGAGATCGGCATGCGGGCGTGCTGGGACAGGTAGCGGAGGTGCTCGCTCATCTCGCCCGGCCCGGTGGCGCAGTTGAGCCCGAAGACGTCGACGCCGAGCGGATCGACGGCGGCCAGCGCGGCGCCGATCTCGGTGCCGGGGAGCATGGTGCCGGTGAGCTCGATCGTCACCTGGGCCTGGATGGGGATGCGGCGGCCGGCCGCGGCCATCGCCCGCCGGCACCCGTTGACCGCGGCCTTGAGGCCGAGCAGGTCGATCTGGGTCTCGATCAGGAACAGGTCGACGTCGCCGTCGAGCAGGCCCCGGGCCTGGACCTCGTAGTGGTCGCGCAGCTCGGCGTAGCTGATGTGGCCGAGGGTCGGCATCTTGGTGCCGGGCCCGATCGAGCCGGCCACGAACCGGGGGCTGCCCTGCACGTCGCCACCTGTGGCGAAGTCCGAAGCCACCTCCTTGGCGAGGCGGGCGGCGGCCAGGTTGAGCTCGTAGGCCCGATCGGCGATGCCGTACTCGCCCAGCGGCACGCCGAAGGCCCCGAACGTGGCCGTCTCGGTGACGTCGCAGCCCACCGCGAAGTAGCCCTCGTGGAGGCCACGGATCACGTCGGGGCGGGTGATGGCGAGGACCTCGTTGCAGCCTTCGAGCTCGTCGCCGCGCTGGCCGTCGAGCGCGAAGTCGTCCGCCGTCAGACTGTCGAGGGTCTGCACGTAGGTGCCGAAGGCGCCGTCGTAGACGACGACGCGTTCGTGCACCAGGTCGAGGAACGGCGAATCCATGGGGGGCCGAGCCTACCGAGCGCACCTGTTTCGCCCGGTAACGGAATGGCGGGCCCGCTTTCGGGGGTGGGGTAGCGTCGCTGAGCGATGGGTGACCCCCGATGAGCAAGCTCTACACCGGTCGAGGCGACGACGGGACCACCGGCCTGTACTTCGGCGGCCGGGTGCCGAAGGACGACGTCCGCCCCGAGGCCTACGGCACCGTGGACGAGGCCCAGGCCAGCATCGGGCTCGCCCGGGCCGCCGTCGAGCGGGGGAGCGAGCTCGACGACATGCTCATCGGCCTCGAGCGCGACCTCTACGTGCTGATGGCTGAGCTCGCCACCGCGCCCGAGAACGAGCACAAGCTCACGGCGGGCCAGACCTCGGTCACGGACGAGATGGTCGACCACCTCGAGGCGCTCACCGACGACATCGGGTCCCGCTTCGAGTTCCCCACCGAGTTCGTCGTCCCGGGCCAGTCCGAGCTGGCCGCCCGGCTCGACGTCGCCCGCGCCACCATGCCGCCGGGCCGAGCGTCGCGCCGTCGCGGTGGCCGGCTCGCAGTCTCACGTCGTGCCGTACCTCAACCGCCTGTCGTCCGTGCTGTGGACCATGGCGCGTTTGGTCGAGGCCGACGACACGTTGCTCTCGCGAGTTGATCTGGAGGATCGATGACGGTCACCATCACGCTGACCAAGGAAGCTCCCGAGGGGGCCGTCGCCGTCACCGGGGTGACCAGCGATGCGCTCGATCAGCACCCCTTGCACGAGTACCTCACGGCCGACGGCTTCACCGCCGAGGCGGGCACCGGTCGCCAGGTCCCGACTCCGGACGGCGGTGTGTCGATCATCGTCGGGCTCGGCGCCGACGCCGACCGCAGCGTCGACACGTTCCGCACCGTCGGCGGAGCCGTCGCCCGGGCCGCGTCCAAGCATGCCGCGGTCGTGATCGACGCCGGCGTGCTCGAATCGGTGGGCGAGCTGAGCCCGGTCGCCGTGGCCCAGGCCCTGGCCGAGGGCATCGGACTCGGGAACTACCGCTACACCGCGCTCAAGAGCGCACCGGAACCGCCGGCCCTCGCTCGGGTCGACGTGATCGGCAAGGGCGGCAAGCGGGTGCAGGCCGCGCTCGATCTCGGATCGGCGATCGCCGAGGCGGTCGGGGTCACCCGCGACCTGGTGAACGAGCCCGGGGGCACGCTGACAGCACCGGCGTACGCCACCGAGATCGCGTCGCTGGGCGAGACCTACGGCTTCGAGGTGACCGTCCTCGACGAGAAGGCGATCGAGCAGGCGGGGATGGGCGGACTCCTCGGCGTGAACCGCGGCTCGGACATCCCGGCCCGCTTCGTCGAGCTCCGGTGGGCGCCGGCCGGCCGGGCGCGCGGGGCGGTGGCCCTGGTGGGCAAGGGCGTGACGTTCGACTCCGGTGGGCTGAGCATCAAGCCCAGCGAGGGCATGCTCACCATGAAGGGCGACATGGGTGGCAGCGCGGCCGTCGTCGGTGCCTTCTGCGCCCTCGGTGCCGTTGCACCCAACGTCGAGGTCCGCGGCTACGTGCCCCTCACCGACAACATGACCGGCGGCGACGCCACCCGGCTCGGCGACGTCCTGCGCATCAGCAACGGCAAGACCGTCGAGGTGCTCAACACCGATGCCGAGGGACGCCTCATCCTCGCCGACGCACTGTCGCGGGCCAGCGCCGAAGAGCCCGATGCCATCGTCGACCTCGCCACGCTCACCGGCGCCTGCATGATCGCCCTCGGCAACACCCATGCCGGCGTGATGGGCACCAACCAGGACTGGATCGACCAGGTGCTCGCGGCCGGCGCGGCGTCGGGCGAGAAGTCGTGGCCGCTCCCCCTGCCCGAGGAGTGGCGCAAGAGCCTCGACTCCGACGTGGCCGACATCAAGAACATCGGCAACCGCTACGGCGGCGCGTCGGTGGCCGCGCTCTTCCTGCGGGAGTTCGTGGGTGAGGGCATCCCGTGGGCGCACCTCGACATCGCCGGCCCGGCCTTCGTCGACACCGAGACCTCGACCGAGGCCAAGGGCGGCACGGGCTACGGCGTGCGAACGCTGCTGGCGCTCCTCAAGGGGTACCGCAAGCCGCGCTGACGGCCCGCCGAGCGGCCTGCGGCGCACCCAAATCAGCGTTCTGGCACGGTCGGCCTGCGGACTTTGTGGTGCCAGAACGGGCGTCGTGGGTGGGGCGAATGCGGAGGCGGGGCCGGGCACTGCGGCGCGGTCGCTGTCGGACCTCGTGCGTAGCGTGGTCGATGGACTCGTCGGGCCCGGACCAGGGCGCCACCGGTCCACTCGCGCCTCCTGGCGCCGACCTGAGACCAGTGGAGGCGCCTCGTGTACCCCTCGGAGCTCACCGATCTCCTCGGCATCCCCGTCGCCCGCCCCGAGCTCGCCATTCGGTGGCTGGCGGGGGCGTGGACCCATCGGTGGCCGGGCCATCCCGAGGTCGTCGACGAGAGGCTGGGCCGGACACTGGACCATGCCTGGCGGGAGGGTCTGATCGACGGCCGGTACCTGCACGAGCTGGCTGCTCGCACCGGGGGACGCGGCCGGTCGGGGATCGTGGCCCTGCGCCGTGCGCTCGAGACCCGGCCGCCCGACTACCTCCCATCGGGTTCGGGAGCAGAGGACCGGTTCGAGGAGGTCATCCGCTCGCAGGACCTGGGACGGTTGCGCCGGCAGGTCTCGGTGTACGACGAAGCGCCCATCGGTGTCGTCGACTACGAGGCATCGTGCTGGCCCCTGGTCGTGGAGATCAATGGCGAGCAATGGCACACGGCCGACGTCGACCGGCGGGCCGACGAACGCCGCTATGCCCGGCTCCTTCGGCTCGGCTACTCGGTCCTGGTGCTCTGGCAGTACGACGTGTGGCACGAGCCGGCGCTGGTGCGAGGGGCGACGGGCCGGCTCCTCGACCGGCGCGATCCTCGGCCCCGGTTGCACCGGCCCACGCCGGCCCCGTGGGAGCTGTGACACGGCGTTCGTTCTGGCGCCACGACGGGCTTGGCGGACCGACGATCGTGGGGCCAGAACGGGTCGCCCCACGCTTCTGGCACCACGTCGTGCGGTCGGGCCGCGGGCGACGTGGTGCCAGAACGGTGGGTGGTGGGCGAGGGCGGTGCGGTGGTGGGCCAGGAGGTCAGACGGCGGCGGCGTGAGGTGGGCGGCCGTCGCCGGTGACGGCCTGGACCGCGCGCCGAGCGGCCTGCTCGTCGAAGTTCCACCGCCGCAGCTGATCCTCGACGTCGGCGGGGGAGGCGCCGACGTCGAGCAGGCTGCGGGCGAGACGCGAGGCGTGGTGGTCGCTCGACGGGTGCGTGGCGCGGCGCAGCTGGTCGTCCTGCCAGCGCTGGTGCGCGCCGTGCAGGTGCCGGGGGAGACGACCGACCTGGGCCCGGGTCAACGGTGGGACGCGGGTGCGGACGGCGAGGATGTCGTGGTCGTCGGGGCGGGCGAGGTTGAAGCGGATGCAGCGCTCGATCGAGCGCTGGAACGGGTTGCTGCGCCCGCCCCGGTTCCCGATGCCGATGGACCGGGCGCAATCGGCGGCGTCGAGGCTGAAGCCATCGGGCTGGTGATCGAACTCGGTGGCGAAGCGGCGCAGCAGCCACGTGCTGGTGGGGCCGAGCAGCGGCAGCCAGAACCGCTCGACGTAGCTCGACCGCGGGTCGAAGCCGAGGGCGTCGACGACGGGGTCGCGCCAGGCCACCACCAGCAACGGCGCAAGGGTGGTGGCGGCGGGGTCGGTGGGGGTGGGGGTGGTTCGGGTGGGGGCCACGGGAGTCTCCTTCAGGATGACCGGTCCGGGGGAAGTCGTTCAGTCACTGTCAGACAGTTTCAGTATGTTCTGATGAGATCAGATCGGCCGAACATCTGTCAACCGACGCCGTTGTGCTCCTCGCGCTCGCCATGGGGTACGGGTGGACCCATGGCATCGCTACCGAAGGCTCGATCCGTCACCGTCAACCCCAGCCAGCAACAGCTACGGGACTGGACCCTCGACAAGATGTCGCGGGTCCAGGTCACCGAATACGACAACGTCGGCTACACCACCGTCGTCACCGCCCGGCTCGCTCCGTCCACCTTCTTCGTCTCCGACGAGCCCACCGGCAAGCCCACCATGGCTCGCGCCGAGTACGAGGAGTGGGCGGCCCGCCAGGACGCCTTCATCGCCGACCAGGACATGGTGCTGATCGAGGGCTACATCGGCCCCGATCCGGATTTCCGGACGCCGGCCCGGTTGTACATCGAGCAGAAGAACTCGAACATCCCCGCCATGCAGCAGCAGCTGTACTTCCCGCCCGATGACGATTCGTTCGAGGCCGCGTTCGAACAGGCCCCCGTCGATGGCGTGACGTCCGGCTTCACGGTGATCTACACGCCCGGTCTGCTCGCCCCGGGCCAGCCGAACCACCGTCTCATCACCGTCGACCTCGACAACTACGTCACCCGCGTGTTCGGGTCCGACTACTTCGGTGAATCGAAGATGGGTGGCCTGAGGATGTGGAACCACCTCGTGTACCAGCGAGGCGGCTTGGCCATGCACTCCGGCGCCAAGACGTTCCCGGCCGAGGAGACGGCCTCGGGGGAGGAGGAGCTGGCCCTGGTGATCGGGCTCTCCGGCACCGGCAAGACCACCACCACGTTCCGGGAGGTGAAGGGATCGCTGCCCGTCCAGGACGACTTCATCGGCCTCATGCCCGACGGAACCGTGCACGCCACCGAGAACGGGTGCTTCGCCAAGACCTTCGGTCTCGACCCCGACGACGAGCCCACCATCCACGGTGGGGCAACCAGTCACGCCGCCTGGCTGGAGAACACCGCCATCGACCCCGACGGCGGCACGGTCGACTTCTTCGACGACCGCTACACGCGGAACGGCCGCTGCACGTTCGGCCTCGACGACATCCGCCACCGCGATCCGGCCCGGTTGCCCAAGGCCAAGTACCTCTTCATCCTCAACCGGAACGAGAACATCATCCCGGCCGTCGCCAAGCTCAAGCCCGAACAGGCCGCCCACTACTTCATGCTCGGCGAGACCAAGGGGACCAGCGCCGGCGGCGCGGCCGAGGCGGGGAAGAACCTCCGCGTCCCGGGCACCAACCCGTTCTGGTTCGAGGACGATGCCTCCCAGGCCAATCGCCTGCTCGAGATCCTCGACCAGCACCCCTTGGAGGTCTACCTGCTCAACACCGGCCGGGTCGGCGGGCCGGACGACGACGATCGGTCGGTGAAGGTGGGCATCCAGCACTCCGCCGCCGTCCAGGCCGGGATCGTCGACGGCACGATCGAGTGGGAGACCGATCCCGACTTCGGCTACGAGGTGGCCACCAGCGTCCCGGACTTCGACGATCCGAGGTTGCTGCGGCCCCGGACGCTCTACGAGGAGCAGGGTCGGGGCGATGAGTACCGCGAGATGGTCGAACGGCTCATCGAGGAGCGGCGCCGGTACTTCGACGACTACCCCGACCTCGACCCCCGGGTCCGCGAGGGGCGCTGACCCGCTCCCGGATCCCTAGCCTGGGTCCGTGGAGCCGACCCCGAACCGGACGCCCGAGCCCGCCACCAGCGAAGACGTGACCGATCATGTGACGGCGGCCCAGTCGCGGCTCGCCGCCGCGGAACGCGTCGTGGTGCTCACCGGCGCCGGGATCAGCACCGACAGCGGCATCCCCGACTTCCGCGGTCCCAACGGCCTGTGGACCAAGGATCCCGAGGCCGAGAAGCTCGCCACCCTGGCGCACTACGTGTCCGATGCCGAGGTGCGCCGCCAGGCGTGGCGCCGGCGACTCGAGACCTGGTCGCAGACGTACGAGCCGAACGAGGGTCATCGTGCCCTCGTCGAGCTCGAGCGGCGGGGCACCCTCGAGCTGCTCATCACCCAGAACATCGACGGTCTCCACCTCGCCGCCGGCACCAGTCCCGACAAGCTGGTCGAGATCCACGGCACCACGCGCGACGTGGTGTGCCTCTCGTGCGACGAGCGGGCGCCCATGGAGCGGGCGCTCGAGCGCATACGCGCCGGCGAGGACGACCCCGCCTGCCGCACCTGCGGCGGGATCCTCAAGTCGGCCACCATCTCGTTCGGGCAGGGCCTGGTCGAGCGCGACCTGCGCCGGGCCGACAACGCAGCCCGGAAGGCCGACCTGTTGTTGGCGGTCGGCTCCACGCTCGGCGTCTACCCGATCGCCAACGTCGTACCGCTGGCCAAGGCGCACGGGGCCGAGGTGATCATCGTCAACGGCGGGCCCACCGAGATGGACGACCTCGCCGACGTGCGCCTCGAGGGATCGATCTCGGAGCTGCTGCCCGCCATCGTCCCACCCGGCTGATCCCGGCGCGATCGGCGCACATCCGCCCCCGGCGGTGCCACATCGCGGTACGGTTGCGCGCCACGACCACCAACGCACTGCGAACGAGGAGCGGGGCCATGGATCTCAGCAAGCTCAGTCTGTCGGACAAGATCATCGGGGGGACGGGGATCGTCCTGATCATCGACCTGCTGTTCCTGCCCTGGCACAACGTCGACGTGCCCTTCCTGGGCAACTACAGCCGGACGGCGGTCCAGTCGCCCGACTCGTTCTGGGGCATCCTCGCCCTGTTGCTGACCATCGCCGTCGTGGTGGTGGTGGCCCTCCGGGTCTTCAGCCCCGACACCAAGCTGCCCGAGCTCCCCGTCTCGTGGGACATGGCCACCTTCTACGCCACCGCCGCGGTCGGCGTCCTGTTGCTGCTCAAGCTGATCGTGAACACCGACTACCTCGGCTTCGGCGCCTGGCTCGGCATCGTGCTCGCCGCCGGCATGGTCTACGGCGGCTTCCTCAAGTTCCAGGAGGACAGGAAGGCCACTCCCGCCGTCTGAGCCGCTACGCCGGCAGACTTCGTCTGCCGGCTCCGCTTCTGGAGTTGCTCGCCCGCCGTCCTCCGGCCGGCCGGCTCGTCAACTCCGCTGCTAGGTGTGCCGACTTCGTCTGCCGGCTCCGCTTCTGGAGTTGCACGTTTGAGTCGCGGCCCCGGTCACACCGGTGCGGGCATCGCCGCGTCCTCGAAGCTCCGCCGCACCGCCACGATCTCGTCGAGGTCGCTGACGAACACGTCGAGCAACTCGGGGTCGAAGTGGGTACCCCGCTCGGCCGTCATGATCTCGATGGCCTCGTCGATCGGGAAGGCGCGCTTGTAGCGCCGTGACGAGGTGAGGGCGTCGAACACGTCGGCGAGGGCGACGATCCGGCCCTCGATCGGGATGGCGGTGCCCGCCAATCCGGCGGGATAGCCGCTGCCGTCCCACCATTCGTGGTGGGACACGGCGATCACGGCCGCGGTCTCCAGCAACGACGAGTCCGAGCCGTGGAGGATCTCCCAGCCGAAGGTGGTGTGCTGGTTCATGACCTCGCGCTGGGTGGCGTCGAAGAGGCCCGGATGGGTCAGGACGGCGTCGGGGATGCCGAGCTTGCCGATGTCGTGCATGGGGCTGGCGAGGCGGATCTCCTCGGCGCGGGCCTCGGTGAGCCCGGCCCGGCGGGCGAGGATGCCGCTGTAGGCGCTCATCCGCTCGATGTGGTTGGCGGTCTCGGGGTCGCGGTACTCGGCGGCGATGGCGAGGCGGCGGATCGTCTCCCAGCGGCTCGTGCGCACCTCTTCGGTCCGGATCTGGACCAGCCGGGTGAGGTCGTCCCGGTGCCTGCGGTTGTCGCGCTCGAGCTCGCGCCAGCGGGCGGCGTTGGCGATGTTCACCTCGAGCTCGGTGTGCTCGAAGGGCTTGAGCAGGTAGCCCTGCACCTGGGAGCGGACCACGCGTGCCGCCACGTCCGGGTCGTCGACGCCGGTGGCCACCACGGCGCCGACCGCCGGGTCGGTGTGGCGGAACGAGCGGACCAGGTCGATGCCGTCGCCGTCGGGCAGGTCGATGTCGGTGACCACGACGTCGATGTCGCTCCAATGGGTGCCGTAGACGGTCCGGGCCTCGGCCGCGTCGGCGGCCACGTGCACGGTGTGCTGGCGTTCGAGCCGGCGTTGCATGGCTCGCAGCAGGGCTCGCTGGTCCTCGATCAGCAAGATGGTGGTCATGCCCGTGCGCCGATCCGTTCGCCGTGCTCGCCGCGGATCGCGTTCAGCAGCGCCTCGCTGCTGAACGGTTTGGCGATGAACTGGGCACCTTCGTCCAGGAGCTGGCGCCGCGTGATGATCTCACTCGGGTACCCGGAGGCGAACACCACCCGTGCCGTGGGGGTCATCTGCAGGATCCGGCTGGCCAGGTCCCGGCCGTTCAGGCTCCCGGGCAGGACCACGTCGGTGAGGACGACGGTGGGGTCGAACCCGTCCTCGACGACGGCGATGGCCTCGATCCCGTCGCCGACGTCGACGACGTGGTGGCCGGCTCGCTCGAGCAGGCGCCGGGTGGCCCGGCGGACGGTGGGCTCGTCCTCGACCAGGAGGATTGATTCGCCCGTCGGCACGGCAGTGCTGGCCGGACCGTGGTCCACCGTCACCTCGGGGGGAGTGATGCCACTCGTGTCGCACGGCACCGAGACGGTGACCGTCGTGCCTCGACCGGGCTCGGAGTCGATGTGCACCTCGCCGCCCATGCGAGTGACGATGCCGTAGACGATCGCCAGGCCGAGCCCGGTCCCGCCGGACTTGGCCTTGGTGGAGAAGAACGGCTCGAACGCTCGGTTGATGACCTCGGGGGTCATGCCCGTGCCGGTGTCGTGCACCGACAGACGCGCCCATCGCTCGGACACCGACGTGCTCACGGTGATGCCGTCGTCGCGGCCGTCGCCGGCGTCGCGGGCGTTGACGACCAGGTTGAGCAGGATCTGCTCGATCTCGCCCGCGTCACCCAGGACCGGGATCGATCCTGGCTGCAGGTCGAGGTCCAGGGTGACGTCCTCGGTGACGCTGCGTCGCAGCAGCGGCTCGACGTCCTCGATGGTCTGGTTCAGATCGAGGATCTCCCGGGCTTCGACGTCACGGCGCGAGAAGCTCAGCAACCGCCGGGTCAGGGCCGCGCCGCGCCGGGCCGCGTTCTTGATCTCGTCGAGGTCCTCCTGGGTCCGGGGGTCGGTGACGTCCTCCGCAACCAGCTCCACGGTCGAGGTGATGGCGGCGAGGAGGTTGTTGAAGTCGTGGGCGATGCCGCCGGCGAGCTGGCCGACCGCTTCCATGCGCTGGGCCTGCTGGAGATCGGCTTCCATGCGACTGCGAGCCTCGTTCGCCTCGCGGGCGGCGTCGAGGGCTTCGACCGCCCGGTTCCGGCGTCGTTGGGAGACGAACAGCAGGGCGGCGAGGACGATCGACATCAGGACGCCGATGGCGAGGACGGCAACCGGCGGGATGACTCCGTCGGCGGATCCCTGCACCTCGATGAGCAGGTCCTGGCCACCGATCGAGGCCGTGGTCGTGGCCACCGTTCCCGACAGGGGGAGGTCGTCGGTGGATGCCAGGATGGCGGCTGCGGGGTCGGCGTGGTCGGATGCGTACACCGCGAAGGTGTCGATGCCGTCGACCAGGTTGACGATGGCCGGGCCGGCGTCACCGAGCGCGAACCGGCGCACCTCCACGTAGGCGTGGTCGGCGTTGCTGGCGCCGGCGGCGAGGAGCAGCGAGCGCTTCTGGCCGCCGGCGTTGAGCAGCACGAACCGGAACTGCCCGGCCGCGGCGAGGGCATCGAGCTGGGAGCGGATGCCCTGGTCCTCGATGGTGGCGAGGATCGAGGCCGCGGCCGCCTCGCCCTCGGGCGTGGGTTCGGCCGGGACGGCGGTGAGCTCGGGGCGCAACGACACCAGGGCGCGGTCGCCGCCGGAATCGTCCTCGGTACGGGCCTGGTAGGTCGCCGGGTCGCCGTTGGTCACCAGGGCGACGCTGACCGTCGAGGTGAGGTCGGTCTGGTAGCTGCCGGCCAGGGACTGGATCAGGAGCCCGAGCTGGGCCGCGCCGGCCTCCCGGTTGGCCCGGACCGCGTCCTCGTCGGAGGTCTGGATCCGCTGGAAGGTCAGCAGGGTCAACGACAGGCCGAGGAGAAGCATCAGCGGTGGGATGAAGCGGTACTGGCCCGAGGAGCGTGTTCGCATGGCCCCAAGCGTGCAGGCCCACCCTCACCGGCCGACCGGTGTTCCCTCAACAGTCCATCAACTTGACGGAAACACCCCACTACGTACAATTCGTGACATTCGGGAGGGCCGGGAAGCCGAGATGAGCGACGCACGAACGGGCCAACGCGTGCTGGTCGTCGAGGACGACCCCTCCGTGCTGCGCGTCCTCGGCGAGCTGTTCCGCCGCGACGGGCTCGAGACGGTGGGCGTGCGCACCGGCGCCGAGGCCGAGCCGACGATCGCCAGCTTCGCCCCCGACGTGGTGATCCTCGACCTCGGCCTCCCCGACATGAACGGTTTCGACCTGCTGCGGGCGGTCCGCGACCACCACGACATCCCGATCATCGTGCTGTCGGGCCGGGGTGACGAGTCCGACCGGGTCCTCGCCCTCGAGCTGGGCGCCGACGACTACGTGGTGAAGCCGTTCCTCAACCGCGAGCTGGTGGCGCGCGTCCGGGTGCGGCTCCGCCGACCACCGGCGGTGAACGGGCGGCCACCGACGCAGCTGGGCGACCAGGGTCTGCGGGTCGATCCCGTGAGCCGTGAGGTCATCCTCGAAGGAGCCACCGTGGCCCTCACCGCGAGGGAGTTCGACCTGCTCGAGTTCCTGTCCACCTCGCCCCGCCAGGTCTTCAGCCGGTCGCAGCTGCTCGACGCCGTGTGGCGATCGTCCCCCGAGTGGCAGACCGAGAACACCGTCACCGAGCACATCCACCGCCTGCGCCAGAAGGTCGGCGGTGACCGCATCGTCACCGTCCGCGGCGTCGGGTACCGGTTCGATCCCGCCGGGTGAGGACGCCGGAATAGTGTCCCGCTACAATTGTTGACCTCCTGAGTAGGGATTACCGACACACCCCCGGAGCAACGCACATGGCCAACTTCCGCGAACTCCTCGCCGCCACGAAGGCCCACGTGGTCGAGGTCGACACCGCCGAGACCGACGAGCTGCGCACCAGCGGCGACAACGTCGTGATCCTCGACGTCCGGGAGCCGGACGAGAACGCCCAGGGTTCGATCCCGGGCGCCATCTTCATCCCCCGTGGTCAGCTCGAGTCCAACGTCGAGAACAAGATCCCCGACAAGAGCGCCAAGGTGCTCATCCACTGCGCATCCGGGGTGCGGTCGGTGTTCGCGGCCAAGACGCTCGCCGATCTCGGCTACAGCCGACGTCGCCTCGGTGGCCGGCGGGTTCAACAAGTGGAAGGACGAAGGCCGCGAGTGGGGGGTCCCGAAGAACCTCACCGCCGAGCAGCGGAACCGCTACCAGCGCCACCTCCTGCTGCCCGAGGTCGACCTCGAGGGCCAGATCAAGCTGTTGGAGGCCAAGGTGCTCCTGCTCGGCGCCGGTGGGCTCGGCTCACCGGCCGCCCTGTACCTGGCCGCGGCGGGCGTCGGGACGCTCGGCATCATCGACATGGACGTGGTCGACGAGTCCAACCTCCAGCGCCAGATCCTCCACAACATGGACCGGATCGGGATGCGCAAGGTCGATTCGGCCAAGGAGACCCTGACCCGGCTCAACCCCGACGTCAACGTGGTGACCCACGACATCCGCCTCGACGCCAGCAACGTCCTCGACATCATCGCTGACTACGACATCATCGTCGACGGCACCGACAACTTCCCGACCCGGTTCATGGTCAACGACGCGTCGGTGAAGCTCGGCATCCCCGTGGTGCACGGCTCGATCTTCCGCTTCGAGGGCATGGTCACGGTGTTCGATCCGAAGAACGGCCCGACCTACCGCGACATGGTCCCGGAGCCGCCGCCTGCCGAGCTGGCGCCGAGCTGCGCCGAGGCCGGTGTGCTGGGCGTCCTGCCGGGCATCGTCGGGTCGCTCCAGGCCATCGAGACCATCAAGTTGATCCTCGACCTCGGCGACTCGCTGCGGGGCCGGCTGCTGGCCTACGACTCGCTCGAGGTCTCCTTCCGGGAGTACAAGATCCGCAAGGACCCGGCCAACGAGATCACCTGGGAGAACCGCGATCGCATCCAGGTCACCGAGCTCGACGGCCTGTGCATGCCCGCCCCCCTGGCCGGCTGAGTCGTTTTCGGCACCCTCTTCCTGAACCGTCACAGACCGTGACAGAGAAGATGTCGGGGAATCGGTAAAGAACGGGACCTGATCCGCCGATCCCTGCAGTGTGCAGGGAGACGAGCTGGAGAGCGGAGCCGAGGGCTCCACCGGAGTCGGCGCAGGCCCGACCGATCGATCACGACCCGGCCGCCTGATCCGCGCTCTGGCCGCCACGGTCGCCGCGGTGACCGTGCTGGGCCTGGTCGGCGTCACGGAGACCCCGGTGTCAGCGGCCGTCACCACGACGGCCGCGGCCACCACGGGGTGCACCGGCGATGCCAGCGCCTACGTGGTCGACTCGGAGTCCGACTTCGTCGCCCGGCTCAACGCCTTGCGCCAGTCCAAGGGCCTCCCGACCCTGGCCGTGAACTCGGCGATGATCGCCCCGGCCCGGGGTTGGTCGCACACCATGTCGGTCCAGATCGCGCCCGGCGGGACCAGCGCCGACCCGGGGTGGTTGCACCACGCTCGTGACACCGGTGCCGGCGACGGGGTCGAGCCGAACCAGGACTACGTCTACCTCGTCGGGCAGACGGTGCCGCACTGGACCCGCGCCGCCGAGAACGTCGGCGTGAGCACGCTGCGATCCGGGTGCACCGCGGCCGAGATCCGCGACAGCGTGCTGGCCGCCACGTCCGGGCTCCACGACGCCTTCGTCCGGTCGTCGGGTCACTACGCCAACATGGTGGGCGACTACAACCAGGTCGGCATCGGGGTGGAGATCACCGGCACCAAGCTGTGGGTCACGGTCCGCTTCGCCAAGGGTGACCTCCCCAAGGCACCGGTACCGGCCTACTCGTCGACGCAACTCGATGCCGCCGGTCGCTACGTGGACGCCGCCTACCAGCTCTTCCTCTCTCGCCCGGCCACCTCCGGCGACAAGGCGTGGTGGTCACCGACGGTCGCCAGCGGGAACCGG
Organism: uncultured Acidimicrobiaceae bacterium; assembly: GCA_963747745.1. Taxonomy (GTDB): domain Bacteria; phylum Actinomycetota; class Acidimicrobiia; order Acidimicrobiales; family Salinilacustritrichaceae; genus Salinilacustrithrix. The sequence continues at coordinate 345,055 of CAVVGJ010000011.1, read as the reverse complement.
GCCGCGCTGACCAGGGCGCTGGCCGTGAGCAACGAGTGGGCCGGTTCGAGGATCAACGAGCTGTACCAGACGATCCTCGGTCGCGACGCCGACGCCGCCGGACGAGCCAACTGGGTCAAGGCCGTCGCGGGCGGGATGCGCCTCGAGGACGTGGCCGCCGGGTTCTATGGCTCGACCGAGCGCTTCCTCGCATCGGGGAGCACCTACAGCAGCTACGTGAAGGGTCTGTACCAGGACATCCTCGACCGGCCGGCCGACGGGCCCGGCCTCACCAACTGGGTCAACCTGCTCAACCGCGGGGCGATGACCCGATCGCAGGTCGCGGCCGGGTTCTACGGCTCGATCGAATCTCGGCTCGACCGGGTCCACACGCTCTACGCCGACATCCTGGACCGGGCACCGGATGCGGCGGGTCTGCAGTACTGGGCCGGCCAACTGGCGTCGATGGGCGACGTGGTGCTGGCCGGCACGCTGGCCTCCTCCGACGAGTTCTGGCTCCGGTCGACCCGATAGCGCCCCCGGGCGCCAGGCCAGAACCACGATCCCGTGGGCGGCACGTCCTACTGTGAACGCGCCATGGGCGCACCGATGACGATCTGCGTGTTCGGCACGTTCGACGAGCGGGTGCACCCCAGGGTTCGTGTCCTCCGGGAGGGGCTGGCGGCCCGGGGTTGCCGCGTCGAGGTGTGCAACGTGCGCCTCGGCATCGACACCCACGACCGCATCCGCATCGCCCAGGCGCCGTGGCGGGCGCCGGCGCTCCTCGCCCGCATCGTGATGGCCTGGGTCCTGCTGCTGTGGCGGAGCCGACGCGTCCACCAGCCCGATGTGGTCCTCGTGGGCTACCTCGGCCACTTCGACGTCCACCTGGCCCGGCGGCGCTTCCCCGGCTCCCGCATCGTGCTCGACCACCTCATCGGTCTCGCCGACACGGCGGCCGACCGCCGGATCGAGCCCGAACGGCTCGTGAGCCGGATCCTGGCTGCGCTCGATCGAGCCGCAGTGCGAGCTGCCGACATCGTCGTGTGCGACACCAGCGAGCAGGCCCGCACCCTCGACCTGCCCCCGGCCCGCACGGTCGTCGTCTCCGTCGGTGCCCACGAGGCGTGGTTCGCAGCCGGGGACGCCGCCGCGGCCCGAGTCGATTCCACCGGTCCGGTGCAGCCGTTGCGGGTCGTGTTCTTCGGGCTGTTCACCCCCTTGCAGGGCACGCCGGTGATCGGTGCCGCCGCCGCCCTGCTGCGCCGCCGCCACGTGCCGGTGACGTTCACGTTCATCGGCCGGGGCCAGGACGCCGAGACGACCTTCGCCCTCATCGGCGACGATCCCAACATCCGCCGGATCAACTGGATCGATGCCGACGCGCTCCCCGTGGTGGTGGCCGACCACGACGTCTGCCTCGGCGTGTTCGGCACGACACCCAAGGCGCAGCGGGTCGTGCCCAACAAGGTGTACCAGGGCGCGGCGGCGGGCACGGTCGTCGTCACCGGTGACACCCCGTGCCAGCGCGACGCGCTCGACGGCTTCGGCGTGCTGGTCCGCCCCGGCGACCCGGACGCCCTCGCCGACGCGCTGGCCGAGTTGGCCGTCGACCTCCCTGCCACCCGGCGTCGGCGCGAGCTCACCCGTCGCGAGGCGAGGAAGCGGTTCGCGCCGGCCGTCGTCGTCGAGCCGCTGTTCGCCAGACTCCTGACCCCGTGAGCACAACCTCGTGAGAAAAGCGTCGTGAGCCCAGCTGCGCTGTCGCCGAGCGCGTGGTTGCGCTGGGATCTCGTCCACGAGCACGTCGATCGGCTCCGGCCGGCATCGATCCTCGAGCTGGGCATGGGCGGGGGAGCAGCCGGTTCGCGGCTGGCCGCGATGACCGGCACCTACGCCGGCTACGAGCCCGATGCCACGGCCCGGGCCCTGGCCCGGACGCGTCTGCCGGTCGGCACCGTGGTCGACGATCTCGCCGACCTCGGCTCCCGCCGCTTCGACCTCGTCTGCGCGTTCGAGGTCCTCGAGCACATCGAGGACGATCGGGCCGCCATCGACCAGTGGGCCGGTTGGATCGACGACGACGGCCACCTGCTGATCTCCGTGCCGGCGCACGCGTCCCGGATGGGACCCATGGACCACCGCGTGGGCCACCACCGCCGGTACGACCCCGACGGGTTGCGGGCTCTGCTCGAGTCAGCGGGCCTGGTCGACATCGACCTCCGCCTGGTCGGCTTCCCGCTGGGTTACGTGCTCGAGGCCGGTCGCAACGCCATTGCCCGCCTGCGACCCGGCCCGGGGACGTCGATGTCCGAGCGCACGGCCGCCAGCGGCCGCACGCTGCAACCGCCGGACGTCCCGAGGCTGACCGAGCTCGCCACCGCTCCCTTCCGGGCGGTGCAGCGCCGCTTCCCGCAGCGGGGCACGGGCATCGTGGCGCTCGCCCGCCGGCCGGGTTGACGCCCGTGGCCCAGCCGACCCCGGTGGCCCAGCCGACGCGGCGCCGCATCCGCGCCGCCGGCTTCCTGCTCGGCGTGGCCGGGCTCGCCTATGCCGTGGTCAAGACGGCCGGTGACTACGACGGCAACCTCCGACCCGAGCGCGCCGGCGCTCGGTGCCGCCGCGGCGCTGGCGCTGCTCTCGCTGCTGGCCACCGGGCGATCGTGGGCGACGTTGCTCGGTGTCCGGGGCGCCGACCGTCGCGATGCCGTGGGTGCCCTCTACCTGTCCCAGCTCAGCAAGTACCTGCCGGCGGGTGGGCTCCTCCAGGCCGTCGGCCAGGTGTCGATGTCGGCGGGGCGCTCCGTGCCGGTGTCGCGGGCGGCGGTGGCCTACCCGGTGGCCGCGCTCGAGGTCGTCGTCAGCGGTTCCGTCCTGGCCGCCGGGCTGGTGCTGCGCTCCGACCTCCCCGCCTGGGCCAGGGCGCTCGCCGCCCTGGCGCCCCTGGCGGTGTGCGGGCTGCATCCGAGGGTGCTGCGCACGGTGCTCGGCCTCGCGGGCCGGGTCAGCCGGCGGGTGCCCGACGCCACCCATCTGCCGGCGAGCGCCACCATCGCACGCTCGTCGGTCTGGGCCATGGCGAACATGGCGGCGACGTCGTCGGTGTTCACCGTCCTGGTCCGCAGCGTGGCACCGGGGACGGCGGTGCCGGCCGTGTTCTCCGCCTTCGCCGCCGCGTGGGTGATCGGCTTCGTGCTCGTTCCCTTCCCATCGGGCCTGGGCGTCCGCGAGGCCGTCCTCCTCGTGGCGGTTCCCAGCCTGTCGCCCGCCGAGCTGCTGGCCGCTTCCCTCGCCCACCGGGTGGTCACCGTCCTCGCCGAGGTCGTCGTCACCGGCGCCAACACCCTCGCCCGCCGACGCGCCGGTCGGGCCGACGCCCGTGCGGCCTCGCGCCCACCGTCGTGATGGCGATCCTCGGCGCCACCGCCCTGCTCGGCCTCATCCTCGTCATCGGCCTCCCCGGCGCATGGCTGGTCACGGCGCGATGGGATCGTCCCACCGTGGCCGAGCTGGGCGCGGTGGCCGGTACCGTCGGCCTCCTCGTCCTGATGGCCGTGTCCATCGGGCTCGGTCAGCTCGACGTCTTCACCGTCGAGGTGCTCGCCGTCGCCATCGTCGTGGTGGTCGGCGGGACCGCCGCGGTGTCGTGGCGACGCGGCGTCATCCGCCGGCCCGTCACCGACCGAGCCTCCGTGGCCGTCGCCGCCCTCGGTGCCGCGTGCCTGGTGCCCAGCATGCGGGCGTCCGCCTTCGTCTTCCAGACCGGCGACATGGGCGCCTACGTGAACTCCGCCAACGTGCTGGCGGACCGCGGCTCCATCGGCGAGGGCTTCCCCCACGGCTTCACGGTGTTGCTGGCCGACGCCCACCTCGTGATCGGCGAGGCCAACGTGCGCCTGCTCATGCCGGCGCTCGGCGCCCTCCTCGTGCTCACGGTGGGGGTGCTGGTGCGCCGGCTCACGGGGTCGGCGCTGGTGTCGGTGTGCACCGCGACGATCCTTCTGGTGCATCCCACGGCCCGGTGGTTCTCGCTGATCCCGGTGTCGGAGACCCTGTTCGCGGTCGTCCTGGCCGGCACGTTCCTCCTGCTGAGCGGGGCCCGCCGGCACCAGGACCCGTGGACCGCGGTGCTCGCCGGTGTGGCCGGTGCATCCCTGCTGATCATCCGGGCCAACGCCGTCGCCATGGTCGTCGTCGTCGTCATCGGCCTCGTCGTCTCCGTCGCCGGCGACGACCGGCGGACCCGGGTCGTCCAGGCCTGGTTCAACGTCACCATCACCTTCGGGTTGCTGGTCGCCTACGGATACGACATCCGCTACGTGCGGGCCTACTTCGTCGACTCGCAGCTTCGGGTCGAGCTCCCCTCCGGGGTGTTCGACCTGCTCGATCGTCTCGACCTGCTGCGCATCTCGCCCGCATTCCTGGCGGTGGTCGTGCTCGCCACGGTGCTGGTGGGCGGGCTGTCGCTGGTCGCTCTGCCGGCCGAGGCGGTCGAGGCTCCGGCTCGTCGCCGCTGGCTGGTGCCGGCGGTCTCCGGTGCCGTGGTCGTGGTGGTCATCGCCGCCACGGTGGCCCTCGGGTCGGCGTCGACCACCGATGCCCTCGTCCGCTGGCACATCGTCTTCCTGGTGCTGGCCGCCATCGGTGTGGTGACCCTCCTCGTCAGCACACGGGGCGGGGCCGATCCGGTGGTGGTCGCCATGCTCCTCACCGTGGGCGCCAGCGGGGTCGTCCTCTACGCGGTGCGGCTCGACGAACCGATGAGCCACGCCTACCACCTCTACTGGGATCGCTACCTGTACGGCGACGCGTTCGTCGTGGCCACCATGCTCGCCGGTGTCGGGGCGGTGGCGCTCGTGACCGGGGTGGGCGCTTTGGTGGACCACCACCGGCGGGTGGCAGTCGCGGTCGGCGCCCTGCTGGTGGTCGCCACCGGGATCGGCGCGGTGCCGTTGCTCGAGGAGACCGACCTCGTGACCCAGCACGAGCTGTTCGGCGACTCCTACGGCGCGCTCGCCGCGGTGGCCGACGTCGTGCCCACCGACCGCAGCGCGCCGATCGTGTACACGGGCGCACCACAGCCACCGGTCGGCTGGTTCTTCCCCAACACGTTCCGCGCCTACGGCCTCCCGCTGCGCCACAGCTTCGAGCGGCCCATGCTGAACATCCCGGTCGATCCCTTCGCTCCTGATCCCACGGTCTCGGTGGCACGGGCCCGGTTCCTGATCGGCCGGTTCGGTACCGACCACGGCTTCCTGCTCCGCGTCCGGAGCGCCGCCCAGCACCTCCCGGGGGTCGGGGCCGGGGCGACGCTGGTGCGCACCGTCCACACCCGGGTCTGGATCCTGCCCCGGCTGCTGGACCGGAGCGAGGAGCGCTACCGCGCCGTCGACATGGTGCTCGAGCTCTACCGGGTCGATGTCGGCGCGGTCGATGGGTCGCGGCTAGGCGATCTCGGAGCCGACGGCCAAGGCCTGCTCCCAGCGGTCGAGCACCGGTTCCCAGCGGTAGTGCTCGGTGACGAAGGCCTGGCCGACCGCACCGAGGTGATCGGCGAGGCCGGGGCGGCGGGCGAGGGCTTCGACCGCGACGTCGTAGGTGTCGAGGCCGTCGAAGGTCAGTCCGCCGCCGCTGCGGCGCACCTGGCCCGCCAGCACCGGGGAGTCGCGATGGACCAGCACGGGTCGGCCCAACCCCCAGGCCTCGATCAGCGTGAGGGCGAAGCTCTCGTACGGCGAGGGGTGCACCAGGGCCAGGGAACCGGCGATGGCCGCCTCCCTCGCCTCGGCCGACACGAACCCGGTGACGACGAGGTCGGGCGAGTGGGGCAGCGGGTGCACCGGATCGCCGACGAAGACGAGCGGGATGTCCGGACTGCCGGCGAGGCCGCGCCAGGCCACGTGCATGTCGGCGAGCCAGTCACTGCCCTTGTTGGGGTCGACGCGGCCCACCGAGACGAGATAGGGCCGATCGCCGAGGCCGTGCTGGCGCCGAAATGCGGTGATCGCATCGTCGGAGGGTGGCGTGAGCCCGACGTCGGTGCCGAGCCCCACGGTGTGGGCGGGAACCCGGTCGGGGAACGTGACGCTCACCAACTCGGCCTCCTCCGTGGTGAGGAACAGGCGGCGATCCGCATGTTCGAAGGTCCGGCGGTTGATGCGCCAGCGCAGCGGAGGTTCGGCGTGGGCGCACGGCACCAGGGCGGTGGGGAGGCGTCCGGCGGCGGCGGCGATCCCCACCCGGGTGGTGGCGTAGAGGTAGGTGAAGAAGACCGCTACGTCGTGATGGGGGGCGTGGCGCTCGATGGCGGCCGGCAGCTCGGGCACGTCGGGGCCCTGGAGCCAGGCCCAGGAGTGCTGGAGCGAGTCGGTGGCCCGGTTGCCGAGGCTGTCGAGGCGGCTGTCGACCTCGGCGAACAGCTCGGGATGGCGGGGGTTGCGGACCGAGAGCCGCTCGACGACCACGCCGTCCAGCTCGATCTCGCCCGGGGGGTACTCGTCGGCCCACGTCGTGTAGGTCCGGGCGCAGGTGGTCACGACGCGGACCTGGTGACCCCGGGCGGCGAGACGGGTGGCGACGTCGCGGCACGCCGCCTCGGCGCCGCCGGCGACGTCGTGCCCGTAGCGCTGGACCACGAAGAGCAACCGCATCACTGGTGAGCCGAGAGGATGGGGAGCAGCCGGGCGGGATCGGTGCGCTCCTCCAGCTCGGCGGCCCGCGCCAGACCCCGGGCGCGCAGGTCGGCGGCCAGGCCGTCGTTGGTGAGGATCTCGCGGAGCGCCTCGGCCACCGTGCTGGGGGCGGCATCCGGGGGGAGGAGCAGCGCGGCCCCGCCGGCGGTCTCGGGAACAGCGCCCGCGGCGCACGCCACCACCGGTACCCCGGCGGCCATGGCCTCGACCACCGGGACGCAGAACCCCTCGTGGATGCTCATGGTGACCAGCGCCCTGGCCCGCCGCAGCCGGGTGGCCAGCTCGGTGTCGGACACGGGACCCAGCATCTTGGCGTGGTGCAGGGCCAGTAGCTCGATGGTGCGCGACAGCACGTCGTCGTAGGCGTGGACCGGCGAGGCGCCGATCAGGGTGAGGGTGGCGTCGACGCCGAGGTGGGTGACGAGGAGATGATGGGCGAAGAGCAGCTCGTGGGGCCGCTTGTGGGGTGCGATCTGGCCGATGGAGATCAGGTCGGGCAGGTCGCGGTCGTCGAGGGCACGGGCCAGCTTCGGATCGTCCGGGATGTCGGCGAGGCGGCGCGTGGTGGCGATCGGCGGTTGGATGGCATCGACCGACCCGCCCAGCGCCTCGATCTCGGCCGCGTTGAAGGCCGAGTCGGCGATGATCAGCGCGGCGGCCGGGACGAGCTGGGCCAGCTCCGTCCGGCCCTGGGCCGTGAGCCGGGCGTGGTCGTGGGACAGACCCTCGAAGAACCCGCTCGGGGTGATGTTGTGGTGCACGAGGCCGAAGGGTCCTGGTCGCTGCTCGAGCCAGGCCACGGCCTGCTCGCACCCGATGGTGACGTGGTAGAGCACGAGATCGTCGTCGGCGACGGTGTCAGGCGGCAGCGCCGACAGGGCGACGAAGGTGTCCTCGACCGAGTCGTCGAAGGCATGGGCGATCAGGTGCGACCCGGTACCGAGGACGTCGTGCAGGGCCAGGGCCTGGTTGGTGACGGCGTCGCCCCGCCGGGCGTACGACAGGAGCTGGTGGACGGTCATCAGCGATGCGCGGTGATCGCGTAGTCCTGCGGTCCGTAGAGCAGGCCGTTGAGCTGCTCGACGATCTGGCGGAGCTTCGCGGTGGCCTCGGTGCCGTCGTCGTCCGGTTGGGGCAGCCGGGCCTCGTCGGGGACCGGGGATCGCCATTCGACGGCCACGTCGGAGAACCCGGCCTCGCGGAAGAGGAACGCCAGGTAGTCGGGATGGATCGGTTGCGTGTGGGTGGGGTCGACGTACAGGGCATTGGCGAACACGCACAGCGAGCGGGGGTTCACGGTCTCGACGAAGACCAGGCCGCCGGGGCGCATCTTCGTGCGACAGAGGTCGACGAAGTCGAGCACGCCCTGTGGCCCGAGGTGCTCGACCACCTGCACGCAGACCACGCCGCCCAGCGACTCGTCGGCGACCCCGCCCATGATCTCGAGCCCGTCACCCGAGCGGGCGTCGAAGCCGGCGTGGATGGCGTCGGCGACCGCATCGGGATCGATGTCGACTCCCCAGGCCGGCACCTCGAAGCGCTGGAGCACCTCGAGCAGCTCGCCGCGCCCGCATCCCATGTCGAGGACCGGATCGTGGCCCTGGAACCGGCGGGCGACATCGTCGTAGCGGGAACCGAGCGGGCCGCGGAAGGTCTCCTCGAAGCGGGCCCCGTCGTAGAACGGGGAGAACCCGCGGCGATCGACCCGGCGGCCGATCTCCTCGAGCCGGGCCAGGACGTCGGTGCTGCCGGCCGACCGGGCCCGGCGCTCCATCGCCGTCACCCGCTCGCGCAGCTCGGCCACGTCGTGGTCGAGGGCGCTCGCCTGCGGCTCGACGCGATCGATCAGGGTGTCGAAGAGCCGGTCGAGGCCGGCCCGATAGGAGTTGAGCTGTCCGATGATGTCGATCAGCGCGTATCCCACCGCCTTCTCGACCGCCTTCGACAGCGCGGTCTTGATCCGGCTCTCACCGGTGTAGGGGCGCAGCTCGAACATCCCCGCCGCGTGGGCGTGCTGCTGGGCGGCGCGGAGCTCGGTGGTCTGCGTCGCGGCGGCGCGCAGCCGGCGGCTGAACTCGGCGCGCAGCTCGTCGTCGATGCCGGGCGGGTAGACGCCGGCGGCCCGACGCTCCTCGGCGGTGTCGGCCAGCTGGACCACGAGGGCGTCGAGGTCGTACGGCGGGGCGTCGGCTCGCGGGACATCGGTCACGACGAGCGATGCTATCCAGCGCCCTCCGGCCGCCCTGTGTCCCCGCCGGGCCGGTCTCGTAGGGTTCGGCCCCATGGCGCCTTCCTCCCCGCCGGGTTCGATCGCGTTCGTCCCGCCCCGGTTCGGCGTCGACGTGGTCGGCGGATCGGAGGCGGTCATGCGCGAAGCCGCCACCGGGCTGGCCCGGCGGGGCTGGCGGGTCGAGGTCCTGACCACCTGCGCCCGCGACCACTACACGTGGGCCAACGAGCTACCCCCGGGCCGCTCCGAGACCGACGACGTCACCCTGCACCGCTTCCCCGTGGTGCGTGGCGAGGACCCGGTCGACCAGGCTGCGCTCGAGCACCGACTCCAGACCGGTGCCTCGCTCTCGGCCGCCGAGCAGATCCGGTGGGTCAACGGCCTGTTCCGGGTGCCCGACCTCTACCACCACCTCCTCGGGCACGCCGCGGACTTCGACGCCCTCGTGTTCTCGCCGTACCTGTTCTGGACCACCATCGCCGGGGTCGATGTCGCGCCCCAGCGCTCGATCGTGATGCCGTGCCTCCACGACGAGCCCTACGCCACCGTGGACGTGGTGCGCGCCGCCATCGCCTCGGCCCGGGGTCAGTGGTACCTCTCCGAGCCCGAACGCGATCTGGCCGGCCGCCGGGGGATGCTCGCCGAACACGCCGCCGTCGTCGGTGCCGGCGTCGAGGTACCGGACCGGTACCAGCCCGAGCGGGCCCGGGAGGCGTTGGGGACCGCCCGGCGCTTCGTCCTGTACGCCGGCCGGCGCGAGGGCGGCAAGGGCTGGGACGATCTGGTGGCGGCGTGGGTCGCGGCCGTCGACCGGGGCGCTGACATCGATCTCGTCACCATGGGCGTCGGCGCAGCGGAGGTACCGGAACGCTGCCGCGTCCAGTTCCACGATCTCGGGTTCGTCGACGACGCCGACGCTCCCGATTACTTCGCGGCCGCGGCCGCCTACGTACAGCCGAGCCGCAACGAGAGCTTCTCCCGGACGATCATGGAGTCCTGGCTCGCCGGTACGCCTGTCCTGGCCAACGCCGCCAGCGACGTGGTGGCCTGGCACTGCGAGCGCTCGGGTGCCGGCCTGGTGTGGAGTGGCCGGGCCGAGCTGACCGCCGCCCTCGAGTTGGTGGCCGGCATGGAGCCGACCCAGCTCGACGCCCTCGCCGCGGGCGGGCGGCCGTACGTCCTCGACCACTACCGCTGGACCACCGTGCTCGACGCCATGGAAGCGAGCCTGGAGGCCTTCACGTGCGCTGGTTGATCATCGGGCCGTACCCGCCGTCGATCGACCCCGCCGCGCTCGTCACTCGATTCGTGGTGGCCGAGCATCTCGCCGCCGGCGACGAGGCCCACGTTGTGTCCCCCGAGCCCTCGGCGGCCCACGAGGTGGCCGACCTGGGCGGCGTCGCGGCGCTGGTTCGTGTGCTCCTGCGGGGTCGTGGCCACGACGGCGTCTGGGTCCACCTCGGTCCCGGCATCGGTCTGTCTCCGCATCCGGGCCGGGCCCGGGCCCTGGCCGAGCGGGTGGCGTTGGCTGCCGTCCTCCGGTCGATGGATCTGGTGATCGTGCACGTCGGTGACGTGGATCTGTTCCCCGGCGGGCGAGCCGGCCAGCTCGTGCTCCGGTCGGGTGCGACCTTCGAGTGCGGCGACGAGGACGCCCGGCGCACGCTGGTCGAGCGCGGCGCGCCTCCCGACGCGGCGCGGGTCCGGGCCGGCGCGTGGCCGACCAGCGCGCACGGCATCGCGCCGGCGTCCGACGGAAGCGGAGAATCGACGCCTGCCGACGTGCACGAACCTGCGCCGCTGCCGTCGGGCGCCGATCGCGCATCGCTCGAGCAGTGGATCCGCGACCGGGCCGCGGCGGCAGCGCACTGACTCGGGCCTTCGGGCCGCGTGGCCCGCCGCTCCTCCGAACTGGGCTGCCTTCCGCGTGGTCCGCCACGTTCTCGGCTGCCAGGTTTGCCGGAGTAGGGCGCTCCGACGAACTCAGTCGCAGCCCCGTTCGGCAGCAAGGTGAGATGGGCGGGTGGCAGAAAGACGAGCGATAGGAGCTGCCCGCCCCGCCGTCCCCCTTGCGTCCCCGCTGGACAGCCGGCAGTCGGTGCGCCCCGATGGGAACCTCGGGCCGCCCACCAAGTCATCGTCGGCGAGGATCCTCACCTTCGGTGGTACGTGCAGATGTTCGACGAGGACCCTCGGGTTCGTCACCACCCGCGCCAATGCATCGTCGGCGAGGATCCTCTCGTTCGGTGTCACTGACATCGGTTCGACGAGGATCCTCGGCTTCGATCGACGCCGACGTTCCTCACTGCCGGGTTCGTGCGCCCCGACATGTCGTTCCGTGGTGGCGCAACCGAAACGCTCGGCGCACCGAACGCGCGTCGTCCGGAGATCGGAGCGGCGGTTTTCTACCACCCGCTGTGTCAACTTGCTGCCGAACTCAGTCGAAGCTGAGGGTGGCCGACAGGTCGGCGATGCCCTGGACCCGCTTGGCCCCGAGGACCTCGAACGATGCCACCTCGTCGGCTTGGTCGTAGTGCTCGACGACCTCGTGGTCGTGGATGCCGATCGAGACCTTGTAGTGGCCGTCCAGCAGCGGCAGCCGGTGCAGGTCGAAGTGGATGGTGCCGTCGTGGTCGAGCTGCGACGGGCCGCCGAGGAGGATCTCGGAGTTCACGCCGTAGACCAGGCGACCCGAGGTGTCGAGCACGTGGAGGGCGAAGACGACGTCGTCGAGCGGTTCGCGCACCTCGTAGGAGACGGAGATGCACAGCTCGTCGTCGGGCGTCACCGGCGAGTGCTGGGCGGTCCCGAGATCGACGTTGCGGATGCGGATCCGGTGGCTGTGCCCCGACGCCTGGTCGGGCACGACCTCGCCGTGCTCGTCGCGGGATCCGTGGAGGTAGCGCCGGAACGAGCGGATGGCCTCGGTGGGCTCGGCCACATCGACCTGCCGGCCGTGGTCGAGCACGACGATGCGGTCGGAGATCTGGCGCACGAGGTCGGTGGAATGCGACACGACCACGATGGTGCGCCCGTCGTGCTGGAAGTCGCGGATGCGGGCCAGGCACTTCTGCTGGAACAGCTCGTCGCCGACGGCGAGGACCTCGTCGACGAGGAGGATGTCGGGTTCGACGTTGACCGCCACCGCGAACCCGAGGCGGATGTACATGCCGGAGGAGTAGTGCTTCACCTGGTTGTCGATGAACTGCTCGAGCTCGGCGAAGCCGACGATCTCGTCGAAGCGGGCGTCGATGTCCTTGCGGGACATGCCCAGGATCGAGCCGTTGAGGTAGACGTTCTCGCGTCCGCTCAGGTCGGGATGGAAGCCGGCGCCGAGCTCCAACAGGCTGGCGACGCGACCGCGTGTCCTGATCTCGCCGGCAGTGGGACGCAGGATGCCGCCGACACACTTGAGCAGCGTGGACTTGCCCGACCCGTTGTGGCCGAGGAGGGCCATCGTCTCGCCGGTGTCGACCGAGAAGTCGATGTCACGGAGGGCGTAGAACTCCTCGAAGCCCTTGCGCTTGCCGATCTTGAGCATCCGCTCCTTGAGCGAGTCGTGCTTGTCGAGGCTGATCTTGAATCGCTTCGAGACGTCTCGGACCTCGATCGCCGCGGTCATGGGCGAATCCGCATCTACAGCTCCTCGGCGAAGGACGATTCGAGCTTGCCGAAGATCCGGACCGCGAACAGCAGCAGCGCCGTGGACAGCGCGAGGACGACGAGGACGTTGCGCAGGTACCACAGCGGCCCGGCGTCGGGCAGGACCTGCGTCGGCGGGTTGCCTCCCACCACGACGGCGTAGATGGCGCGCTGGAACACGAGGATGGGCGACACCATCGGGTTGAGCAGCAGCAGCGAGCCCGACATCCCCCGGTTGTCGAGCTGGGTGGCCGCCAGCCCCCACGGATACACCACCGGCGTGAGCCAGAACCAGGCCAGCATCACGAGCTCGAGCAGGTGCTGGAGGTCGCGGGCGTAGACGTTGAGGGCCGAGAACAGGATCGCCAGCGCGCTGGTGAACATCACCACCGCGACGATGGCCAGCGGGATCAGCGCCAGGTAGCCGATCCCGCCGAAGTCGTACCGGAAGATCACCAGGGCGGCGACCAGCACGGTCGACTGGAGGAAGAAGTGGACCAGGTTGGCTCCCACGATGGCCAGCGGCAGGATCTCGCGGGGGAAGTAGACCTTGTTGACCAGTGAGCCGTTCCCGACGATCACGGTGACCGCGGTGGACACCGAGATCGAGAACAGGTTCCACAGCAGCAGCCCCGACAGCAAGTACACGGCGAAGTTGGGGATGCCGCTGTCGAGGATGACGGCGAACACGATGTAGAAGACGGCCAGGTACATGGCCGGGTTCAGCATCGACCACAGGAAGCCGAGCGAGCTGTCCTGGTACTTGACCTTGAGCTCCTTGCGGATCAGGCCGGTGAGCAGCTCCCGGTACTGCCAGATGGCGCGCAGGTGCTCGAGCACCGAGCGATCGGCGGCGATGACCTTGAGGGTCGGATCGGATTCCATGGGTCGCGAAACCCTAGTGGTGGTGTGTTCTCACGACGCGACCACGGGCGGAGTTGACGAGCCGGCCGGCCGGAGGACGGCGGGCGAGCAACTCCAGAAGCGGAGCCGGCGGACGAAGTCCGCTGGCGCAGCGGCTCAGGCCGTGACCCGGTTGTAGTACTCCTGGGAGGCGGCCAGCTCCGAGGCCAGCACGATGTCGCCGATGGTGAGCAGTTGCTGCTTCCAGGTCTCGAGGCCTCCGGGGTCGGGGTTGCGGCCCAGGATCGTCTGGTACAGGGCGGTCACCCGGTCCCGTCGGGACTCGACCGAGGCGTAGAACTGGGCCGCGACCTGGCGCCGGCTCATGCGTCGCGAGTCGAGCTCGCGGGTCCAGGTGGCCTGCCCTCCGGCGTCGGCCGGGCGGCCGAGCAGATCGAGGTAGAGGTGGTCGACGTAGCCGGCATTGGTGGACCCGGCGGCCGCGAAGTACTCCTCGCTGCCGTAGAACCCGGTGGCGATGTCCTCGATCCGCACGCCGCTGCGCACCTGGTCGAGCCAGTAGGCCCGGCCCTGCGGGTCAGGGCCACGGTCGAGGATCTTGCGGTAGAGGTCGTCGATCTGCACACCGGCCCACTCGTCGGAGACGGACAGCGCGCTGGTCAGCGACTTGCGGCCGTCGCTGACCACGGTGTCGCACCAGGTGATGAGCTCGGCCGACGTGGCCGGCCGCTGGAGGAAGAGCTGGTGGACGGCGTCGACGTAGTCGCCCGTGGCCGTGCCGGTGCAGTCGGACGTGGAGACGGTGAACCAGTCGGACTTCAGGCCGAGCTTGGATCGCACGAACTCGCCGCTGACCAGCTGGCTCGTCCCGTCGGCGAAGGTGAGCTTCACCTCGACCACGCGCCCGCCGTCCTCGCCGAGGCCGTTGCGCTTGGTGACGAACAGCTTGGTGAGCGTGCCGTGGGTGGCGCTGTTGAGTGGGGCCAGCGACACCCCGGTGGCCGCCCAGTTGTGGAGCGGGCTGATGACGTCGCCCAGGTCCTCGACGGCGGGGAAGTTGCCGCCCGCGGTCCAGCCACCGGATGTGGACGAGAACTCGGTGCGGGCGATCGTCCCTGTCGTGAACCCCTTGGGGTTGCCGGCGATGTAGGCGCGCACCACGTCGACGGTCGCGGTGATGGCCGCGTCGCTGCGGGAGTCGGTCATCGCCACCTTCGAACCGGTGCCCAGCTGTTCGGCGCTGCCCTTGTAGACCTGGCAGAGCGTGGAGTCGCAGGTGTCGGCGTAGAAGCCGCCGGCGGGGTCGGTCCAGCGGTTGTCGCCGGCCATGACGTAGGAGCGGGCGGCGATGGCCTGGGCCTGGAGCGCCGCCGACGACCACGACGCCGGCATCTCGTGGGGGACGACGCCCCGCAGGTACTCGGCGAGGGTGGTGATGTTGATGGTCCTCGTCCCCGATCCCACGATCTTCGACCGCAGCGAGCCCGGGTAGAAGAACTTGCCCTCGGGCCGGCAGATGAACAGGTCGTCGCTGCCCTGTCGACCGACGGTGACGGTGGCGCCGGTGCTGGCGCCCAGCGGGGTCCACGGACCCCCGCAGTCGGGCGCGGTGTCGATGGTCCAGCCGGTGTGGTCGTCCTTCAGCACGGTCCGCACCGCCTTCGCCGTGGGCGGGATGGCGAACGAGCCCCCCTCGGTGATCTCCAGCGTGGACCCGGCCGACGTGCCGAACATCTGCACGGTGGTGTCGTTCATCGCCATCAGGCGGATCCGCAGCGACGACGGGTTGATGGTGATGCCGGTGGTGTCGGCGATCTTCCGGCTCTGGGTCCCGCCGTAGTAGTGGTCGAGGATCTGGTCGACCGTCCAGCCCGAGTTCTTGGCGTAGCCGTAGGCGCCGTACTGGCTCATGCCGCGGCCGTGGCCCCATCCGTGACCGGCGAAGTCGGCGGTGCCGTCGCCGATGGCGGCCGCGGCCGGTGTGGCGCTGGCGATGACGGGAACGAGGGTGGCGGCCAGGGTCAGGAGGGCCACGACGGCGGTGGCGGCTCGACGCCGGAACAGGGAGAGCGAGGAGGGCACGGATGGCATGGGGGAGGTCATCGGGTTCCTTGCAGGACTCGGATGTAGAACTCTCGTGAGCCGGCCAGCTGGGCGGCCAGGACGAGGTCGTCGTTGGTGATCAGTTGCTCGGCCCAGGTGGCCAGGCCGCCGGGATCGGGGTCCCGGAGCAGCACCTGACGGTACAGCCGGGTGACCCGGTCCCTGCGTGATTCGATCGAGCCGTAGAAACCGGCGGCGACCTGCTTGGGGTTCAGCCGGCCCTGGCGCAGCGCGCTGGTCCAGGTGTCGAAGCCCGAGGGATCGGGGGTGCGGTGCAGCAGCTCCTGGTAGAGCAGCTCGACGTAGTGGTCGATCGACCCGGCGCGCTGGAAGTACTCGGCGCTGCCGTAGAACTCGATCCCGACCTGTTCGATGCGCATGCCGTTGCGGATGGCGTTGAGCCAGTTGGCCCGTCCGCCCGGGTCGGGTTCGCGGTTCAGCACCCGACGGTAGAGATCGTCGACGATGAGGCCGGCGTACTGGTCGGACCGGGCCATGCCCAGGGCAGCGTCGACGCGCCCGTTGTGCTCGGCGCGGAAGAACCAGCGGTCGAAGTCGGCGCCGGTGGGCGTGGATTGCAGGAAGAACTGGTGCTCGGCGATCACGACGCGGCCCAGATCGGATTCCGGGAGCCCGGGCCGGCCGATGCGGCCGGCGTCGATGGCGTTGGGGATGCCCACGTGGCTGGCGAGGGGGAAGACGGTGGGGGCGCCGCCGAGGGGCCAGAGCCGACCGTCGGCATCGAGCACCGACACGCCCGACTCGTCGCCGGCGAGGACCAGGGCGCGCGGTGTGGAGGAACCGCCCGGCCGCCCGAAGGTCGGCGTACCGCCGAAGCCACGAGCGGCGCCGTCGGCCGTGAGCACCCAACCACTGACCCCGTCCTCGCGGGTGACCAGGTCGATGGCGGGTGAGCCCGACGAGATGATCGACCGGGCCGGCGCGCCGCCGACGGACAGGAGCGCGCCGGAGGTCAGGAGCACGTACCCGCGCCCGCTGTCATCCAGCTCAGCGGCGACCGCCTGGCCGCCGGCCGAGCCCGGCTGCGTGGACGAGGTGCCGCCGAAGCCGGTGAGCCGACCGTCGGCCGTGAGGATCCAGCCGCTGGTGCCGTCCCGTCGCACGACGAGGTCGACGGGGGTGCCGGCCACGACGGGCGTCCGGGCCGGCGCACCGGAGAAGGGTGTGAGCCGACCGTCGGCGGTGAGCACGTAGCCATCGCCGTTCCCGCCGTCGATGGCCACCGGCGTGCCGGTGACGGTGACGTTGGTCTGGGCGGCGGCCCCGGCGACGCGGATGCCGCCGCGAGCGTCGACGGATGCCATGGCGATGCCGGTGGGCGCCGGCTTCCACTGGTCGAAGACGTACGGCGGGCTCCCGACCCGGTCGGGCGTGCCGAGGTCACGCCGCATGGCGGGCAGCACGTTGTACACGTTCGTGCCCGGGCACGAGGTGAGACCGAGGTCGCGGTGGCCGATGATGGTCGGGACCCGGACCAGCGCGCCATGGGCGAACTTCATCGGTGGATCGGATGCCCGGTTCTGCAGCTCCGTCCAGCCCAGCGGGTCGACACCGTGGAGCGAGAGCTTCCAGCCGATGAGTTGCTCGGTGGCGTGGATCATGGCGGTGTAGGCGGGAGCGCTGCCGAACTCGCCGATCAGGGCCACGCCCACCGTCGAGGTGTTGAACCCCTTGGCGTGACCGCCGATCACCGGGCGGTCGACGCCCCCGAGGCGGCCCTCCCAGATGGTGCCGAACCGGTCGACCAGGAAGTTGTAGGCGATGTCGCACCACCCGCGCGTCTGGGTGTGGAACCGCCAGAAGCCACGGAGGATCGAGGGGACGTCGGCCTCGGCGTAGTCGGTGGTGGACGCCGTGTGGTGCACGACTGCCGCCCGCAGGTCGTTGGAGTAATCGGGGCCGCCCGTGCACTGGTATCCCATCGAGTCGGTCGCCCAGTCGGACCGCGGCCGGATCGGGGGCCGCACCGTGGTGGGCGACGTCGATGCTGCCGCCGGCGCCACCGTGGCGTAGCTGGTACCCGCGCCGCTCGTGGTGAGGGCGTCACGGGTGGCGGCGCCGTCGGTGACGTCGAGCTCCTGGACGGCGAGGTCCGACACCGAACCGTCGACGACCGCCACCTCGGTGCGGTCGGCGTGGTGGCCGATCCAGATCGGACCGATGCCGGCGGTGGCGGTGCCAGCGCCCTCCTCGCCCGGAAGGCCGTCGGGTGCCTCGTCGGGGCTGGCGCTGACCTCGGTCCAGTCGCTCCAGGCACCGTCGTTGTGGCTGCGGACCGCCAGCGTCGTCCCGGCCGCGACGTCGGGGAAGATCAGCATCTCGGGTTGTTCCGGATGCACGATGACGGCGCTGCCGCTGGCATCGATGGCCTCGGCGGTGGTGGAGGTCGGCGTCGCGGTGGTCCGGGCGAGCGACAGGGCGAGCGGTCGGTGCGGATCGATGGTCACCGTGTGCTCGGTGACGGTGAAGCCGTCGTCCACCGGCCCTGGCGTGGCCGGGCCGGCCAGCACCGGCGTCGCTCCGGCGGCCACGACCGAGACGAGCGCCGACACCGTGGCCGCGATCGCCACCAGCCGGCGAGCGTTGCTGCCCACGAACATCACTGCCACTCCCATTCGCCGTACACGTGCCGCCCGCCGGCGTCGCAGTGTAGGGCTCAGACGTCGCTGCGTGGTCGCGGCGGGACGACGTGTTCGTCGTGCGACGGCACCACCCGTTCGTAGTGCGATGGCTCGACGCCGACTTGGAGCTCGATGCGCCGGATGCGTTCGAGCGACCGCTGCGAGACGACGCGGTGGGCGGCGACGAGATCGGCGATGACGCCGAGGGCGAACAGTTGCACGGACGCGAGGAACAGGACACCGCCGAGCACCAACGACTGGAGGTGGCCGGTGCGGTCGCCGTTGACCCACCAGTCCCACAGGAACGGGCTCAGGCTGATCAACGCCCCGAGCAGGAGGGTGCCGGCGAGCACCGAGAACACCAGGAGTGGCTCCCAGCTGGTGTAGATGCGGAAGATCGCCACCACGTTGCGACGGATGTAGCCCCAGGTGGAACCGAACAAGCGGGACTCGCGCGTCTTGGCATTGGTCCGCACCTTGGTGTGGCCGACCGCGGTCAGCGACTTCCCGGCCTGGATGAGCGACTCGAGGGTGTAGGTGAAGCGGGAGACGACCACCAGACCGAGCGCCGCCTCGCGGTTGTAGGCCCGGAACCCTGATGTGGCATCGGGGACCTCGGTCTCCGACGCGTGGCGGACGACCCACGAGCCGATCTTCTGCAATCGCTTCTTGGACCGCGAGAAGTGTTCGATCGACATGACGTCACGGTCGCCGATGACCATGTCGGCGGTGCCGTCGAGGATCGGCTGGACGAGCGCCGGGAGATCGGCGGCCGAGTACTGGTTGTCGGCGTCGGTGTTGACGATGACGTCGGCGCCGATCTTCAGGGCGGCGTCCAATCCGGCCTGGAACGCCGACGCCAGTCCCTTGTTGTTGGTGAGCTTCACGATGTGGTGGGCGCCGTGGGCCCGGGCCACCTCCAGCGTGCGGTCGGTGGAGCCGTCGTCGACGATGAGGATCTCGACCTCGTCGAAGCCCTCGACGGTGCGCGGGAGGTCGGCCAGCGTCGCCGGCAGCTGGTCCTCCTCGTTCAGGCACGGGATCTGGATCACGAGCTTCACCACCGGCACCGTAACCCAGCCCCCGGTGCGGGCCCCGGGAGGTGGTTCAGCGTGCGGCAGCGTCCTCGACCGCGCTCACCAGCACGTCCACCGCGTCCGACGCTCGGGGGCACCGGCCGTCGGCTCCCGCCGCCTCGGCCATGGCACGGGCCCGATCGGGGTCGTCGCGCAGGGTGCGCACCGCGGACGCGATGGCGCCACCGGTGGGTTCCACGACGACGCCGGCACCGGTGTCGGCCACCAGCTCGACCAGACCACCGCCGTCCCGGCACACGATCACGGGGCGGCCGCGGGCGAATGCCTCCAGGACGGTCAGTCCGTAGTCCTCGCGGAACGCCGGGGCGACGATGACCCCGGCGCGGTCGTAGGCCTCGTCGCGGGCCTGGTCGTCGACCTCACCGCGGATCGCCAATTTGGCGGCACCGGGCCCGTCCAGGGCGGTCCGCGTGGCCCGGTCGAGCAGCTGCGGCCCGGTGTTCCGCCACGTCTGGAGCGGGTCGTCGTCGCCGGCGGCGGCGGGATCCTCGCGGCAGTGGAGGTCGACGGCCCGGATCCACGGGAGGCGCTCACCGCCACCGATGAGCTCGTAGCGGCCGGTGGGGTCGAGGTGAGCGGCCTGCACGACGAGCTCGGTTCGCTTGGTCCAGGTGTGGCGGCTGACGCACACCGCCGGCCCGGCGGGGTCGTACGGTCCGGCGGGACGGACGGCGGGTCGCGGCGCGGCGCGAAAGGCCCGCACCCCCTCGGTGACGCCCCAGAACCGGGCGAGCCGACCGGCCACCTCGGCGGACCCAGCCAGCCAGGTGCAGACGTTGCCGACCCGGGACCGGTCGAGGCGTCGGATCTCGTCGACCGCGGCGGCATGGACCTCGGGATGGACGATGCCCGACTCGACCACGGTCTCGGACAGGTCGTAGAAGGCACGGGCCTGGTGGTAGAAGACGGCGACCACGCGGGGATGGTCGACGAGGTAGGTCGGTGGCTGCGAGGCGACGACCACGTCGTAGCCACCGAGATCGAGCTGGTCCATCCGTTCGACGAGGGTGAGGTACTGGAAGTACTCGTGGTGCTGGTCGCGCACACCCGCCGGGACCCGAATCCCGAAGACCACGTCGGATCGGCTGGTGGCATCGAACTCGACCGCTTCGGCGTCGATGCCGCGGCCGGCGAGGGATGCCCGGAGGTCGGCGAAGAGCCGTTCGAACCCGCCGTTCGAGCCGTAGTCGGGTTTGAGGAGCGCGACGCGCACCGGTCAGCGCTCCCCGTCGGCCCGGGCCGCCGCCAGCTGGCCCTCGAGCTCCTCGATGCGTTGTTCGAGCTCGAAGCACCGGTGATCGAGTTGGTGCACGAGACGGACGGCCTCCGGCCCACCGCCGCGCCAGCGCAGGAGGAGGCCGCCGACGCGGTTGACGACGAACCGGTTGATCCGGCCGAGCCCTCGGCGGGCGATGTCCTTGGGCACGCGGTCGAGCACCGTCCACCGGCCCGTCCGCGTCGTGGCGGGATGCAGTGAATCGGCGAACGGACGGTGTGCGGCGCGTGCTCCGGTCTCGCCGATGATGCGGATGGCGAGCCGGCGCCGGCCCGTGCGCTCGCCCGCGAACGACCGGGGCTTGACGGGGAACGGGCCGGGCACGGCCGCAGCGTACCGAGCAGACCGCACGTCCCAGATCGCACGGGCCAGACGGAGCCGCTGATCTAGGTTCCCTCCATGCACGACCCCGGAGCGCAGACCATCGGCACGACGGTCAGCGAATCGGTCCCGAGCTGGCCCGCGCCGAGCCGAGCGGTACCCGGCGCCAGCCCGAACATCCTGGTCGTGCTGTTCGACGACGTCGGCTTCTCCGACTTCGGGTGCTACGGCTCCGAGATCGCCACCCCGGCCATCGACGCCGTCGCGGCCCGCGGGTTGCGCTACAGCGGGTTCCACACCACGGCCATGTGCTCCACCACCCGAGCCGCGCTGCTCACCGGGCGCAACCACCACAACGTCGGCGTCGGCTGCCTGGCCAACTTCGACAGCGGCTTCCCCGGGTACCGGGGCAAGATCGCCCGTTCGGCCGGCACGCTCGCCGAGATGCTCCGGCCCTACGGGTATCGCAGCTACCTCACCGGCAAGTGGCACGTCACACCGCTCACCGAGACCGGCCCCACCGGGCCCTACGACGGTTGGCCCCTCCAGCGCGGCTTCGACCGCTTCTACGGCTTCCTCGACGCCGAGACCGATCAGTACGCGCCCGAGCTGGTGCACGACAACCACCACGTCGATCCGCCGGGCACCTACGAGGACGGCTACCACCTGTCGATCGACATCGTCGACAAGGCCATCGAGTTCCTCAAGGACCATCGCGCAGGGGCGCCGGAGGCTCCCTGGCTGACGTGGATCGCGTTCGGTGCCTGCCATGCGCCCCACCAGGCGCCGAAGGACATCATCGATTCCTACGTGCCCGTCTTCGCCAAGGGCTGGGACGTCACCCGGCAGGAGCGGCTCGCCCGCCAGATCGAGCTCGGCATCGTGCCCCCGGGAACCGAGCTCCCGCCCCGGAACGACCGCGTGCTGGCCTGGGACGAGCACAGCGACGACGAGCACACCGTGTTCGTGCGGCTCCAGGCCGCGTACGCGGCGATGCTCGATCACGCCGACCGCCAGGTCGCCCGCGTCATGTCGTTCCTGGACGAGTCCGGGATGGCCGACGACACGCTCGTGCTCGTCCTGTCCGACAACGGTGCCAGCCAGGAAGGAGGGCCGGCCGGGTTCGTCAACGCCATGGGCCCGTTCAACGCCCAACCCGAGTCGCTGGCCGACAAGCTCGCCCGGCTCGACGACGTCGGCGGTCCGGGCACGCATTCGAACTTCCCGTGGGGGTGGTCGATGGCCGCCAACACCCCCCTGAAGCGCTACAAGCAGAACACCCACGGCGGCGGCATCCGCGACCCCCTGGTGGTGTCGTGGCCGGCCCGCATCGCCGCCCGGGGCGAGATCCGGGCCCAGTTCTGCCACGCCAACGACGTGGTGCCCACCGTGCTCGACGTCCTCGGGGTCGAGCCGCCCGACGAGCTCGCCGGGGTCCGCCAGCAGCCGCTGGACGGGGCGTCGTTCCGCTCGACATTCGCCGCCGCCGACGCGCCCGTACCCAAGCCGGTGCAGTACTTCGAGATGTTCGGGCACCGGGGGATCTGGAACGACGGCTGGAAGGCGGTCGCCTACCACCCCCCGTACACGCCCTTCGACACCGACACCTGGGAGCTGTACCACCTCGACGAGGACTTCTCCGAGGTCCACGACCTGGCGGTGTCCCAGCCCGCCAAGCTCGAGGAGCTGCAGGCCCTGTGGTGGCGGGAGGCGGCCGACAACCAGGTGCTGCCCCTCGACGACCGCTTCGCCGAGCGCTTCGCCGAGAACGCCGAGCGCCACCGGGGTGGACGCACCCACTACGAGTTCTGGGCCGGCATGGGTCATGTGCCCACCGACGCCGCCCCCGATCTGCGCAGCCGTTCGTACCGCATCACCGCCGAGGTGCTCGAGGGCGGGGAAGGGGTGCTGCTCGCCCATGGCGACGAGACGTCGGGCTACTCGCTCTACGTGCAGGACGGTCACCTCGTCCACGACCTGTCGGTGGGTGGCAACCACCAGCTGGTCCGCTCCGACCGTCCCGTCCCGGCCGGCGCGTCGACGCTGGGGTTCGAGCTACGGCGTGACGGCAACCACGGCGTGGGTCGGCTGCTCATCGACGGCGACGTGTGTGGATCGTTCGAGACCGACCGCATCTTCGTGGTGACGATCTCCTGGAGCGGCCTCGACGTGGGCCGGGACCGCGTCTCGCCGGTCTCGGGCTACGAGGCCCCGTTCGCGTTCACCGGCCGGATCCGCCGGGTCGTGGTCGACCTGGCCGATGACCAGGACCTCGACCACGAGGCGGTCGGACGCGCCGAGGCCGCTCGCGAATGATCCCGCAAGCGGCCTCGGGTGGGGGGCCGACCGAGCCCGGGGGGGAGGAGATCGGTCGGCCGGATGAGCGCCGGGTGGGTCAGTACCAGTGCCGGCGTCCGCCGATGGCTCGTCCGGTGCCGCCCAGGACGGCGAGGATGGCGCCGACGATGATGAGGATCACGCCGATGGTGGTGAGGATCGGGATGCCGACGAGGACGCCGAGCAGCACGAGGACGATGCCGAGAACGATCATGGGCGGATCTCTGCCCAGGGGCGTGCGGTTCCAGACCCCGTCGCCGGGCAGACTTTCGCCCTGATGTCCTACCCGAATGCGGACGAATCGCTCATCGACGACGTACCGGACGCCACCGGCGCCGCGTCTCCGGCCCGGAGACGCGAGATCCGGGCCGCCAAGGGGCGGGCCACCGGGCTGCTGGTCCTGGTCGCGATCGCCTTGGTCGTGGTCGTCCTCACCACCGACGACCGGGGCGGGGCCGCGTACCTCCGGGCCGGGCTGGAGGCCGCCATGGTGGGTGGCCTGGCCGACTGGTTCGCGGTGGTCGCCATCTTCCGCCGCCCGCTGGGGTTGCCGATCCCGCACACCGCGGTGATCGTCGCCCGCAAGGACGCCTTCGGCGAGACCCTCGGGCAGTTCGTCCAGGAGCACTTCCTCAACGCGGCCACGGTCGGGGAACGGTTGCGCGAGGTGGGGGTGTCCGACCGGGCGTCGGCCTGGGTGCTCGCGCCGGCGAACGCCGAGAAGGTGGCGGGCTACGGCGCCCAGCTCGTGGTCCGACTCGCCGACGTGGTGAAGGATGACGACCTCGTGCACGTCGCCGAGACCGAGGTGCGCAGCCGGCTGGCCCGGGTCGACGTGGCCCCGCTGGCCGGCCGACTGCTCGAGATCGTCACCGAGGAAGGGCGACACCGCGAACTGGTCGACGCCGTGCTGCGGGGCCTCGACACGTTCCTCGCCGAAAACGAGCTGCTGTTGCGGGCCCGCTTCGGGACGGAATCACCGTGGTGGGTGCCCGAGGTCATCGACGACCGCATCTTCGCCCGGTTGCTGACCGGAGTCCGAGCCATCATCCGCGGTGACACGGTCGGTGGTTCCGACGAGTTGCGCCAGCGGATCGACCTGGTCGTCGCGCGGGTCGTCGACCGGCTCGAGCACGACGAGGTCTGGCGGACCCGGGCCGAGCAGCTCAAGGACGAGTTGCTCGACCACCCCTCCCTGCGCTCGTTCCTCGACTCGCTCTGGACCGATCTGAAGGAGTCCCTGCGGGCCCAGGCCGACGCCGAGGAGTCGACCCTGCGGCGGCGACTCGCCGAGATGACGGTGTCGACGGCCGAGCGGTTCCGAGCCGATCAGGCCCTGATGACGCGAGCGGACGAGGTCTTCGAGGCGACGGTGCGCGCCGTTCTCGACACCTTCGGCGGCGAGATCACCCGGCTCATCAGCTCCACCATCGAGCAGTGGGACGGGGAGGAGACCGCCGATCGCCTCGAGCTGCTGCTCGGCCGCGACCTCCAGTTCATCCGCATCAACGGCACGGTGGTCGGCGGCCTGGCCGGCCTCGCCATCCACGCCCTCGCCGCCCTCGCCTGAGTCGTGCGCTTCAGGGGAGCAGGCGGTCGGCCGCCACGGTGGGGAGCACCCGTCCGGCGACCACGTCGAGCTCGGCCTCGGTGACGGCGTCGCCCGCGGTGGCCACGAAGTGCTCGACCAGACCCTCCCGGATCTCGGTCCACAACCAGCGACGGAGCTGCTCGGCGCGGAGCTGGGCCAGCTCGCCGGACTCGTCGAGCGCGGCCCGGTGCTCTAACACGGCGTCCCACACCTCGCCCAGACCGGTGCGCTCGAACGCGGAGGTGAGCAGCACCCGGGAGGTCCAGGCATGGTGCAGCGGGCGCATCAGGTGCAGCGCGTGGCGCAGGTCGGCGGCGGCCCGGTTGGCGGCGCCGGCGAGGTCGCCGTCGGCCTTGGTCACGACGGCCAGCTCGGCGAGCTCCATGACGCCCCGCTTGATGCCCTGGAGGTCGTCGCCGCCACCGGGGGCGACGAGGAGGCAGAACAGGTCGACCATGTCGGCCACCGCCGTCTCCGACTGGCCCACGCCGACGGTCTCGACGAAGACGGCGTCGTAGCCGGCGGCCTCGCACAGCAGCAGGGCCTCGCGGGTGCGGCGGGCGACGCCGCCGAGCGTGTGGCCGGCGGGGGAGGGGCGGATGAAGGCCTCGGGCCGGCGGGCCAGCTCCTCCATCCGGGTCTTGTCGCCGAGGATCGAGCCGCCGGATCGCGCCGACGAGGGATCGACGGCGAGCACGGCCAGCCGCCGACCGGTGTCGAGGACGTGCTGCCCGAAGGCATCGATGAACGTGGACTTGCCGACGCCGGGCGCCCCGGAGATCCCGAGTCGAACCGAGCTCCCGGTCCGGGGGAGCGCGGCCTGGAGCAGCTCGGTGGCCTCGGCCCGGTGGTCGGGCCGGGTCGACTCGACCAGGGTGATCGCCTTGCCGAGTGCCCGACGATCGCCGGCGAAGAGGTCGTCGGCGAGGGCGGTCACGTCTCCAACAGGTCCAGCACCTTGCCGGCGGCCTCGAGGATGTTGGTGCCCGGGCCGAACACGGCGGCGACGCCGGCATCGCGCAGGAAGTCGTAGTCCTGCGGTGGGATCACCCCACCGCACACCACGACGACGTCGCCCGCGCCCTGGGCTCGCAGCTCCTCGATGAGGGCGGGCACCAGCGTCTTGTGCCCGGCGGCCTGGGACGACACGCCCACCACGTGGACGTCGTGCTCGACGGCGTCGCGGGCCACCTCGTCGGGTGTCTGGAACAGCGGCCCGACATCGACGTCGAAGCCGAAGTCGGCGAAGGCGGTGGCGATGACCTTGCCGCCCCGGTCGTGGCCGTCCTGGCCCATCTTGGCGACCAGCATCCGCGGCCGGCGGCCGTGGCTCGCGGCGAACGCCTCCACCCGGGCGAGGAGATCGGCGTAGCGCTGGTCGTCCTCGTAGGCGGCGCCGTACACGCCATGGATGCTACGGACCTCGGCCTTGTGGCGGCCGAAGACGGCCTCCATGGCGTCGCTCATCTCGCCGACGGTGGCGCGGGCCCGGGCCGCGTCGACGCAGAGGGCGAGCAGGTTGGCCCCCTCCGAACCCCCGGCCTGTGCCGCGCCCTCCTTGAGGGCCAGCAGGGCGGCATCGCAGGCGGCCTGGTCACGGTTGGCCCGGACCTGCTCGAGCCGGGCGATCTGGCTCTCGCGCACCTTGGTGTTGTCGATGTCGAGCACGTCGACCATCTCGACGTCGTCGGGCACGTACTTGTTGACCCCGACGATGACGTCCTCGCCCCGGTCGACGCGCGCCTGGCGTCGCGCCGCGGACTCCTCGATGCGCAGCTTCGGCATCCCGGCCTCGATGGCCTTGGTCATGCCGCCCATCGACTCGACCTCCTCGATGAGCTCCCACGCCGCATCGGCCAGGCCCGCGGTCAGCGACTCGACGTAGTACGAGCCGGCGAGGGGATCGATGACCCTCGTCACCTCCGTCTCCTCGCCGAGGATGAGCTGGGTGTTGCGGGCGATCCGGGCCGAGAAGTCGGTGGGGAGGCCGAGGGCCTCGTCGAAGGCGTTGGTGTGCAGCGACTGGGTCCCACCGAGCACGGCCGACATCGCCTCGTACGCGGTCCGGACGATGTTGTTGTACGGATCCTGCTCGGTCAGCGACACGCCCGAGGTCTGGCAGTGCGTGCGCAGCATCATCGACTTGTCGGAGGTGGCGCCGAGCTGCTTCATGACCTTGGCCCACAGCAACCGGGCGGCCCGGAGCTTGGCCACCTCGCCGAAGAAGTTCTGGCCGATGCAGAAGAAGAAGCTGAGGCGGGGGGCGAAGGCGTCGATGTCGAGGCCGGCCGCCTGGGCCGCCCTGACGTACTCCATGCCGTCGGCGATGGTGAACGCCAGCTCCTGCTCGAGCGTCGCCCCCGCCTCCTGCATGTGGTAGCCCGAGATCGAGATCGAGTTGAACTTCGGCATGTGCTCGGCCGTGTAGCCGATGATGTCGGCCACGATCCGCATGGAGGGGCCCGGCGGGTAGATGTAGGTGTTCCGGACCATGAACTCCTTGAGGATGTCGTTCTGGATGGTGCCGGCGAGCTGCTCGGGCTTCACGCCCTGCTCCTCGGCCGCCACGATGTAGTTGGCCATGGTGGGCAACACGGCGCCGTTCATCGTCATCGACACCGACATCTGGTCGAGCGGGATCCCGTCGAAGAGGATCTTGGTGTCCTCGACCGAGTCGATCGCCACGCCCGCCTTGCCCACGTCGCCCACCACCCGTGGGTGGTCGGAGTCGTAGCCGCGGTGGGTGGCGAGGTCGAACGCCACCGACAGACCTCGCTGGCCGGCGGCGAGGTTGCGGCGGTAGAAGGCGTTGGACTCCTCGGCGGTGGAGAAGCCGGCGTACTGGCGCAGCGTCCACGCCCGGTTCGTGTACATGGTGGCGTAGGGGCCCCGGACGTACGGGGCCTGGCCCGGGAGGCCGCCCACGTGGGTGAGACCGTCGAGGTCGTCCTCGGTGTAGAGCGGCTTGATGTCGATGCCCTCGGGGGTGTGCCACGTGCGTGAGCTGGGCGGATCGCCCTTCAGCTCCTTGGTCGCGGCCTCCTCCCAGGCGTGGGGGTCGGGGGCATCGAAATCCGCGGCGTGATCGACCATGCCGGGCACGTTACGGCCCGATCCGGCATGCCGACCAACGCTGTGGCATCCCGTCGCGAGTCGTGCCCGGCGGCCGAAGTCACGAGTTGGCGCCGGTCAGCTCACCCGACAAGAGGCGGCGGAGCTGGGTCCGGATCTCGTCCGCGAACAAGAGGGTGGCGCGGGGGGTGAGGTGGTTCCCGTCGAAATAGCGCCAGGAGCCGTCGACGAACGCGGGGCACGATTCGGAGCACAACACGCTGGCGGGGTCGAACACGCTGACCTGGGTGAACTCGTCGGCCACGCGTCGCTCCGCCGCGTCGATCGCTCCCGAACGCGCCTCGTGGGCGTCGAGGCTCAACGCGGGCACGTCGTCATCGGTGACGGCGGTTCCGATGAGGTGGACGACCGCGCTCGGTTGCTCGGGGAACGTCTGGACCAGCAACGTCGGTGTGTCGAGCTGCTCGAACAGGTCACGGAGACCCGCGGTCCACACCTTGACCGCTTCATCCGGTGTTGCTGCGATGGGTCGGCGGCCGGAGGTGTCGTTCTCCCGGCCGAGCACATAGAGCGGCGAGCGGTTGGCGACCACGATCACGTCGGGATCGATGTCTCGCACGGTGTCGAGCGTCGCCGCCAGCCACGGCGCGCATCCGCCGGTGTCGGTGGGGCGCGGTGGCACCAACGATGCCGGGCAGCCGGCCTTGGTGAAGGCGACGGTCCGCATGCCGAGCTCGTCACCGACCTCGGTGACCACGTCGCCGAGCACCGACGCGTGGGAGTCGCCGATGAGGGCGATGGTGCCCCGGGGATCCGGTGGTCCGAAGGTGCATCGTGGCGCGGGCCAGGGCAGTTCGTCACAGCCGCTCACCCACACCTTCGTCAGCTCGGCGAGCTCGGGGGCGCGACGAGCAAGCTCCCGGTCAGCCGACCGTTCGACGACGACGGATGTCGCAAGTGGCACGAGGATGACGGTGCAGGCGAGGGCGACCGCTGCCAGGCCGACGATGCGTCGCTCGGCCCGGATGGGGCGCTCGACCAGAGCGTAGGACGCGGCCGCCGGTGCGAGGGCCACCACGCTGGCGACCAGCCGGGCCCAGCCGGCATCGGGCCAGTGGATGGCGGCGAAGGTCAGGAGCGGCCAGTGCCACAGGTACCAGCTGTACGACCGGTCGCCCAGCCACACGAGCCAACCCGATCGCAGTCCTGGTGCTGCGCGGCCACTGGTCCCGCCGGCGATCACCAGCGCCGCGCCTCCCACCGGCGCCAGCGCGGTGGGCCCCGGGAAGACAGCGGCGCCGGACAGGAGCAGCGCCGCGCCCACCGTCAGCACAGCACCAACACCGCCGATGACGGAGGCGGCGGTGGTTCGCAGCCGGGCGAGCCGCGCGGTCTGCATGGCCAGCAGCGCGCCCACGCAGAACTCCCAGGCTCGAAGCTGCGGTAGGTAGAACGCCGCCCGCAGGTCGCCCCGGTTGACGACCAGCGCGGCCCAGCCGAAGGAGACGAGCGTCACGGCGACGATGGCCCCCTGCATCCACCGCTCCGGACGGCCGCGGCGCCGGCCGAGCGCCCACGCCCCCAGCATCACCGGGGGGAGGAAGGCGTAGAACTGCTCTTCGATGGAGAGCGACCACGTGTGCAGCAGGGGGTTGCGGTCGACGGCCTGCGCGAAGTACCCGCCACCGACGCGCTCCAGGTGGAGGTTGGCGAAGAAGAGGGATGCCGCTCGGGCCGTGGCCGTGACCGCCTGCCGTCCGCCGGCCGGATCGAGCTCGGTGACCGAGATCAGCACCACGACGAGAATCACGAGTCCGAGCGCCGGCAACAGGCGTCGGATGCGTCGGGTGTAGAAGGCCGGGAGATCGATGGTGTCCGACCGTCGTAGTTCGCGGAGCAGGCTGGTCGTGATCACGAACCCGGAGATGACGAAGAACACGTCGACACCGACGAAACCACCGCGAACGAAGGTGCCCGCGTGGAAGGCGACGACGAGGAGCACGGCCACACCGCGCAGACCCTGGATGTCCCGGCGGTGGCGCGTCGTGGGCGTCTCACCGGGCCACTGCACGCCGCCGGATGGTACCGGTCGTCCTCGATGCGGCCGGTTCGGGTGATACTCGCGGCATGACGGCCCTGTTCGAGTTCGACGACGTGGTGGTTCGCTTCGGCGAATCGGTCGTACTCGACCACGTCATCGCCTCGATCGACGACGGCGGCTCGATCACCTGCCTGCTGGGTCCATCGGGGGCGGGGAAGTCGACGCTGTTGCGCCTGTGCAACCGCCTCGAGGTTCCCACGGAGGGCACGGTTCGGTTCCGGGGCGTCGATCTGGCGACCACCGATCCGCTGCTGCTGCGCCGCGACGTGGGCATGGTCTTCCAACGCCCCACCGTGTTCCCTGGTTCGGTGCGCGAGAACCTGCTCGTGGCCGAACCCGACGGCAGCGAGGAGCACTTCGTCGCTGCCCTCGACCGGGCCCGGCTCGACGGACGGTTCCTCGACCGCGACGGTGACTCGCTCTCCGGAGGCGAGGCGCAACGGGTCTGCCTGGCCCGGACCCTGGTGACCGAGCCGGAGGTGTTGTTGATGGACGAGCCGACCTCGTCACTGGACCCCTCGGCGACGAGGGGCCTCGAACAGCTCGGTCGAGCCCTGGCCGCGGACGGCATGCCGATCCTGTGGGTGACCCACGATCTCGCCCAGGCCGACCGCATCGCCGACTCCCGCATCGTGCTGGTCGGCGGTCGCCTCGCCAGCGACCACCAGGTCGAGCACTACCTGGCGTCGGAGGAGACCCACGATGAGGGAGATCCACGATGAGACAAGGTGATGTCGGGTGGTGGGGCCTGGCGGCCTCGCTGCTGCTGATCGCGGTGACCATCGCCATCTCGATCTGGCGCAAGCTCGGCCTCGAGCGGGAGGTCCTCGTCGCCACCGGGCGGGCGCTGGTCCAGCTGCTCGCGGTCGGGTACGTCCTGGCCGTCGTGATCGATCCCGACCAGCCCATCGTCTACTCGTGGGCGTGGCTGGTGTTCATGGTCGGCTTCGCGGCGTGGACGGTCTCGCGCCGCGCCCCGGAGGTCCCCGGCGTGCTGCGCCTGGCGCTCCTGTCGCTCACCACGTCCACCGTCGTCACCGTGGGCGTGATCTTCGGCCTCGGCATCTTCCCGGTGGAGGCGCGAGCGATCGTGCCGGTGGGCGGGATGATGATCGGCAACGCCATGACGTCCACCGTCGTGGCCGGCCGCCGCATCGTGGCCGAGTTCTCGGAGAAGCGGGCCGACGTCGAGGCCCGCCTCGCCCTCGGCCAGCCATGGCAGGAGGCATCCCGGCCCTCGCTGCGGTCGGCGTTGCGCACCGGGCTCACCAGCCAGATCGAGACCACCAAGGCGGTCGGGCTGGTGTTCCTGCCCGGCGCCATGACCGGCCTCATCCTCGCCGGGGTCGATCCCGTCGACGCGGTGCGGGTGCAGGCCGCGATCATGTTCCTCATCCTCGGCGCGGTGGCGATCAACGTCGTGGTGATCGGGACGGGCGTCACGTCGCGCCTGTTCACCGACGACCACCGCCTGGTGCGTCTGACCCGAACCCCCACCTGAGCGTTCTGGTACCAGGTTTCTCGGTCGCCGGCCAGAGAACGTGGGACCAGAACGGGCGTGGGTACGCTCGGGCCATGGCGCTGAAGCTCGTGATCATCGGAGGTGGCCCCGGCGGCAACGCGGCGGCGACCCATGCCGCCAAGCTCGGGGCCGAGGTCACCATGATCGAGCGCGACATCGTCGGCGGCGCCGCCCACCTGTGGGACTGCATCCCGTCCAAGGCGATGATCGCCACCGGTTCCGCCCTCGGCAACATCAACGCCAGCGAGCAGATGGGTCTCACCGACGTCACCGCGCAGCTCGACTTCGACGCCCTCCGCGACCGCATCAGCTCGATCGAGGATCGGCTGCGCTCGTCGGTGACCACCCTGCTCGAGAGCCAGGGCGTGCAGGTGATCCGCGGCACCGGTCGCCTCGTCGGCCCTTACGAGGTCGCGGTCGACACCGCCGACGGCGAGCAGCGGCTCCACGCCGACGCCATCCTGCTGTCCACCGGCTCGCGGCCACGGATCCCCGACTGGGCCGAGCCGGACGGCGACCGCGTGCTCACCACCCGCGACGCCTACCCGCCCAAGCAGCTGCCCGAGCACCTGATCGTCATCGGTTCGGGCGTCACGGGCGTGGAGTTCGTCCACATGTTCTCGGCCTTCGGCTGCCGCGTCTCGCTGGTGGTGTCACGCCAGCAGGTGCTGCCCCGCAAGGACCCCGAGGTGGCGGCGGCGCTCGAGGACGAGTTCTTGAACCGGGGCGTCAAGCTGCTCATGGGTGCCCGCGCCGAATCGATCGAGCGCACCGACGACGGCGGGGTCCGCGTCCTGTGCGACGACGGCCGCATCGCCACGGGCAGCCACGCCCTGCTCGCCATCGGCTCGCTCCCCAACAGCGAGGGCCTCGGGTGCGAGAAGGCCGGGGTCGAGGTCAACCAGTGGGGTTACATCGACATCAACCACCACTGCCAGACCAACGTCCCCCACATCTATGCCGCCGGCGACCTGTCCGGGAAGCTCCCGCTGTCGTCCGTGGCGTCGATGCAGGGACGCAAGATCGCCGAACACGTGATGGGCCTGCACACGCGCGAGCACCGGCACCTCGACTACGACAAGGCGGCCTCGGCCATCTTCACCGACCCCGAGATCGCCGACGTGGGCTTGGCCGAGGCCGACGCCTTCGCCGAAGGGCGCAAGATCCGGGTCACCAAGGTGCCGTTCTCCACCACGGCCAAGGCGCTGATCAACGCCGCGCCCCGCGGCTTCGTGAAGATCCTGTCCGACCCCGCCACCGGCGTGGTGCTGGGCGGTTCCATCGTCGGTCGCCACGCCGCCGAGCTCATCTCGGTCATCGCGCTGGCGGTCACCTCGGGCCTGAAGGTCGAGGACATCGTCGACAGCTTGATGGTGCACCCCAGCCTCGCCGAGGCCCTCGCCGACGCCGCCGATTGAAATTTGGCGTTCTTGTCGCCAAATCGGGGGCTGAGCGTCCCGTTCTGCCGACAAGAACGGGGTGGTGTCGCCGGACCGGTTACTCGATCACGATGATGATGTCGCCGGAGCCCACTGACGCGCCCTCGGTGACGTTCACGGCCGAGATGGTGCCGTCCTTGTCGGCGACGATGTTGTTCTCCATCTTCATCGCCTCGAGCACGCAGATCACCTGACCCGCGGTGACGGTGTCGCCCTCGGCGACGTTGACCTTGGTGATCGTGCCCTGCATGGGCACGGCGATCTGGCCGGAACCGGCCGTGGGCGACGCGCCCTTGGCGGCGCCGCGCTTGCGGGCCTTGGGCAGCGACCGTCCACCACCGTTGGTGGCGACCGTGCCCACCTGGTCGGCGGGGATGAACATCTTCACCGAGAACCGCTTGCCGTTGACCTCGACGTCGACGGTGCGCTCGACCTTGTCGACGTCGTCGTCACCGCTGGCCGTGGCGGACGAGCCCACGCCGGTGAGGTCGAGGCGGTCCTCGACCCACTTGGTGGAGTGCTCGCCGTTGGCGAAGTCCTCGTGGGACAAGATGGCGACATCGGCCGGGATGGTGGTGGCCGGGCCCTCGAGGATCATCTCGTCGAGCGCCCGCAGCATGCGGGCGATGGCCTTGGGGCGATCGCTGGCCCACACGCACAGCTTCCCGATGAGGTTGTCGTAGTACTGGCTGACCTCGTCGCCCGACTCGAA
Source organism: uncultured Acidimicrobiaceae bacterium (assembly GCA_963747745.1). GTDB lineage: Bacteria > Actinomycetota > Acidimicrobiia > Acidimicrobiales > Salinilacustritrichaceae > Salinilacustrithrix. Next base: position 311,435 of record CAVVGJ010000011.1, on the reverse strand, counting down.
GCCGCCGTCCCAGCGGATGCCGATGCCCTGCGGAGGCGTGAGCTTGGCGATGGGACCGGGGGAGGGGAGGAACCTGCCCTCCGCCGGGTCCTCGGCGTTGATGCGGACCTCGATGGCGTGGCCTCGCAGCGAGATGTCGTCCTGGGCGAAGCTGAGCGGTTCGCCGGCCGCGACGCGCAGCTGCTCGGCGACGAGGTCGAGGCCGGACACCAGCTCGGTGACGGGATGCTCGACCTGGAGGCGGGTGTTCATCTCCAGGAAGAAGAAGTCACCGTCCTGGTACAGGAACTCGACCGTGCCGGCGTTCACGTAATCGCACGCCTTGGCGACCTTGACCGCAGCCTCGCCCATCGCCTGGCGGATCTCGGCCGGGAAGTTCGGTGCCGGGGACTCCTCGACCAGCTTCTGGTGCCGCCGCTGGGCCGAGCAGTCGCGCTCGCCGATCCACACGCAGTTGCCGTGGGTGTCGGCGATGATCTGCATCTCGACGTGGCGGGGCCAGGTCAGGTACCGCTCGACGTAGCACTCGCTGCGGCCGAATCCCTTGAGCGCCTCGGACTGGGCCGACTTCAGCGCCTCGTGGGCTTCGTCGGCCGAGCGCACGACGCGCATGCCCCGCCCACCGCCGCCGTACGCGGCCTTGATGGCGACGGGCCAGCCGTGCTCCTCGCCGAAGGCCACCACCTCGTCGCCGCTCTGGAGGAACTCGGTGGTGCCGGGCACGCCCTGCACGCCGGCCTCCTGCGCCGCGATGCGGCTGGACACCTTGTCGCCCATGACCTCGATCGCCTCGGCCGGCGGACCGATGAACACCACGCCCTGGTCGCGGATCGTCCGGGCGAAGTCGGCGTTCTCGGAGAAGAAGCCGTAACCGGGGTGGACGGCCTCGGCACCGGAGCGCTCGATGATGTCGAGGATGGCCTCGGTGTTCAGGTACGACTCGGCTGCCGTCGTTCCGCCGAGGGCATATGCCTCGTCGGCGAGACGGACGTGGAGCGAGTCACGGTCCAGGTCCGAGTAGATGGCCACGGAGGTCACGCCGAGTTCCTTGCACGCCCGGATGACCCGGACGGCGATCTCGCCGCGATTTGCGATCAGTACCTTGGAAAACACCCCGTATGGTTACCGCGGTGGAGGGTCACGACGCCATTGCGGGCGCATCAGGGCCGCCGAGGCGGGGGCGCTTCACCGATGTTCGTCGGGTCGCGATCACCGGATCGACCAACGTCGACGTCATGGAGATGGCCCGACACGGTGCCCCCGAGGGCGTGGTGCTGGTGGCCGACGCCCAGACCGCGGGACGGGGTCGCGCGGGGCGGGCGTGGACCGCGCCACCGGGCTCGTCGCTGCTGTGCACGATCCTGCTCCGACCCCCGGCACGGGTGGCTCCGCTCGTCACCTTCGCCCTGTCGGTGGCGGCGGCCGAGATGGTCGAGGAGTTGGCCGGTTTCTCGCCCGGGCTCAAATGGCCCAACGACCTCGTCGTCGACGACGATCGGGGCACCAGGAAGCTGGCGGGGATCCTGGCCGAGGCCGAGTGGCCGCCCAGCGCCCACCACTCGGGGGGCTACCGGGACCCGGCCCCGCACGAGCGGGCGACCGTCGCGGTGGGAATCGGCTGCAACGTCGACTGGCCCGACGAGCTCCCCGACGAGCTCGCCGACATCGCGGTGGCGATGAACCACGTCTGCGGGCGGTCGATCAGCCGTGACGAAGCGCTCGAGTGCATGCTCGACCGGCTCGACGTGCACTACGAGAGGCTGGTGACCGGGGCCGGCGCGACCGTGCTGGACGACTGGCGCGACCGATCGGCCACGCTCGGGCGCCGGGTTCGCGTCGACCTGGGCCCGGACGACGTGGTGGGCACTGCCGTCGACGTGACCGACGAGGGCCACCTGGTCGTCGAGGCCGACGGAGGCCGGCGCCGCACGCTGGCAGTGGGAGATGTGGTGCACCTCCGGCGCACCGACTGACCCCATCTCCGACTGACCCCTCTCCGACTGACCCCTCTCCGACTGACCCCTCTACCACCCCCACACCCGTTCTGGCCGGTCGTCGCGACGCGCTCGAGCGACCGATGACCGACCAGAACGAGATCAGGCTCCGCCGAGGAGTTCGACGCCGGCGTCGTCGTGCCACAGGCCGAGCCGGAGGCCGGCACCGGCTGCCCACGCCTCGACGGCCTCGACGATTCGGGACTCCGCTCGCCGGTCGGCACCGTCGAGCAGCTCGTCGGCCGAGCCCAGCCACTCCGGCACCGCGTCGGGGAGGTGGTCGAAGCGGCAGGCTCCTGTCCGGGAACCGTCGTGCCAGCGGACCAGCAGGTGGTCGGGGTGTCGCGTGACGTCGAGGGTGATCGGGTTCACCGCGGCGGTGTCACGGGTCCAGGTCCCGGGCGACGAGCGCCGCGAACGTCGCCGCCACGCGTTCGGTGACCGGCCCGGGGGCGTCGAGCTCGCGATCGTCGATGCGGTGCTGGCCCTGGACGTCTCGTGTCGACGACGTGAGGAACACCTCGTCGGCGTTGGCGAGCAAGGCCATCGGTACCGGCTCCTCGACGATCCGATCCGGACCCTCGGCCGCCACCGCTTCGATGAGCAGTTCGCGGGTGACGCCGGCCAGGCATCCCGACGAGAGCGGTGGCGTGCGGACCACACCGTCGTGCACGACGAACACGTTCGAGCCCGTCCCTTCGCAGAGGTCTCCCGCGGTGTTGGCGAAGATGGCCTCGGATGCGCCGGTTCGTTTCGCCTCGCCCAACGCGACCACGTTCTCGGCGTAGGAGGTCGTCTTCAGCCCAGCGACGGCTGAGTGCTCGTTGCGGCGCCAGGGCACGGTGATCGCCGCCCCCGTGGGCGGCCACGGCTCGAGCCGATCGCCGGCCACGTAGACGGTGACCGATCCGGGGTCGCGGCCGGAGCCGAGCGGACCGGGCCCGCCGGTGACGGTGAGACGCACCTTGGCCGGAACGCCGATCGCCGCCGCCACGGTTCGCATCGCCTCGCGCAGCTCGTCGTCGCCGCGGGCCAGGGTGAGGCCGAGTCCGGCCAGGCTGCGGCGGAGTCGGGCGAGGTGGCGGGTCATGGCGAAGGGAACGCCGCGTTCGGTGCGCAGCGTCTCGAAGGCGCCGTCGCCAACGGTCAGGCCGTGGTCGAAGACCGGGACGGACGCATCGGACGGGTCGACGAGCGATCCGTTGAGCCATACCGGGAACACGCCGGCACGCTAGCGGCGGGCCCGCTCCCGTCTGGATCTCCTGGCTGGATCTCCCGGCTGGATCTCCCGGCTGGATCTCCCGTCCGGACCCTCCCGGATGCACCGATTCGCGCGGGAAGGCGGTATCGTGCGTGCACCGCACCCGGGTCGAGCTCGCTCCCCGGACGACGCGGGAGGGCCAGCCGGCCCGACGCCTCTCGATCTTCGTTGCTTCGCACCTGAGCTCGAGCGCCGCCGCCAGCAACAAAGCCGAATCGAGAAACACACCGCAATGTCACAGACCTTCACCGACCTGGGCGTGCCCGCGCGCCTGGCCGATGTCCTGGCCGCCAACGGGATGACCGACGCGTTCCCCGTCCAGGCCGCCACCATCCCCGATGCCCTCGAGGGCAAGGACGTGTGCGGCCGCGCGCCCACCGGCTCGGGCAAGACGATCGCCTTCGGGATCCCCGTCGTCGTCCGCACGGCCAAGGCCGCACCGAAGCGCCCCACCGCGCTCATCTTGTCCCCGACGCGGGAGCTGGCCGACCAGATCCGCACCGAGATCCTGCCCATCGCCCGGGCGAACCACCGGGATGTCGCGGCCGTCTACGGGGGCGTCGGCTACGGCGCCCAGCTCAACGCCCTGCGCAAGGGGGTCGACATCCTCGTGGCCTGCCCGGGCCGGCTCGTCGACCTCATCCAGAGCAAGGAGGTGTCGCTCGCCGACGTCGGCATCGTCGTCGTCGACGAGGCCGACCGCATGGCCGACATGGGCTTCCTGCCCACGGTCAAGCGACTCCTCGACCAGACCCAACCGAACCGCCAGACGCTCCTGTTCTCGGCCACCCTCGACGGCGACATCGCCGAGCTCACCAAGCGCTACCAGCGCAATCCCGTGCGCCACGAGATCGGTGAAGCCGAGCCCGACGTCCACGCCATGACGCACCACTTCTGGCGCATCGATCACGAGAAGCGGGTCGACCACACCCGCGACGTCATCACCGCCGCCGGGCCCACCATCGTGTTCACCCGCACCCGCCACGGCGCCGACCGGCTGGCCAAGCAGCTCGACCGCGCCGGCGTGAAGACGGCGGCCATCCACGGCGGCCGCAGCCAGAACCAGCGCACCCGGGCCCTCGAGGCGTTCTCCAAGGGCCACGTGTGGGCGATGATCGCCACCGATGTGGCGGCCCGTGGCATCCACGTCGACGGCGTCGCCTGCGTGGTCCACTTCGATCCGCCCGAGGACGACAAGACCTATCTGCACCGCTCGGGCCGCACCGCCCGGGCCGGCGCGGAGGGCACGGTGGTGAGCTTCGTCCGTCCCGTCAACCGCGACGACGTCCGGGGACTCCAGCGTGATCTCGGCCTGCCCCAGTCCGTCACCGATCCCACGCCCGACGTCCTGGGCGACGGCAGCCTGCACGTGCACACCTCTCCCCCCGGAGAGGGCGCGAATCAGAAGTCCGGCCAGAAGTCCAGCCAGAAGGCCGGCCAGAAGTCCGGCCAGAAATCCGGTACGAACCGTTCGCACGGTGCCCGTTCGGGCGCGCCCCGCAACGGTGCCCCCCGCAACAAGCAGCGGACGAAGAAGCAGACGTCGGGATCCGGCCGCCGACGAGGCTGAGCTCAACCGGCGGCGACGGTGAGGAGGGTCCGGGCCTTGAGCTCGGTCTCCTCCCACTCGCCGGCCGGGTCGCTGTCGTGGGTGATGCCGCCGCCGGTCCCGAACCGGAGCATCGGTACTCCTGCGTCGCGGTCGATCCAGAACGTTCGGATCGCCACGTTCAGCTCCCCGACGCCCCGGTCGGCGTCGACCCAGCCGACCGCTCCGCAGTAGACGCCGCGGGGTTCCGGCTCGAGCCGCTCGATCATCGCCATGGCCGCCAGCTTCGGCGCGCCGGTGATCGACCCGGCCGGGAAGGTGGCCGCCAGGAGCTCGGGCCAGCCCACGCCGGGTCGCAGCTCGCCGGCCACGGTCGAGACGAGGTGGGCGAGTCCGGGGTGTTGCTCGACGGCGAGCAGCGCGGGCACGCAGATCGAACCCACCTCGCAGACGCGACCGAGGTCGTTGCGCACGAGGTCCACGATCATCACGTTCTCCGCCTCGTCCTTGGCGAGGAAGGCGTCGGCCGTGGCCGCGGTGCCCTTGATCGGCGATGACCACACCAGCGGCCCCTCGCGGCGCAGGAAGCGCTCCGGTGACGCCGACGCCACGTGGAGCCCGACGGCCGGCACCCGGACGACGGCGGCGTACGGCGCCGGGTTCCCGACGGCCAGGGCGGCGCCCAGCGCCGCGATGTCGGCGTCGAGGGGCGCATCCGTCGACAGCACGCGCGTGAGGTTGACCTGGTAGACGTCGCCCGCTTCGATGGCCTCTCGGATGGCCCGGACCCCGCACTCGAACGCGGCGCGATCCAGCGATGACGTCCAGCCGTCGACCGGGGGACCGGTCCAGCGCACCCCGCGCCAGGGCCGAGCGGGACGGACGGAGGCGAAGCGAGCGAAGGTCGCGGCGCCGTCGTAGCGGATCACCGCGGCCCAGAAACCGCGGCCGTCGAGGCACGCCGGATCGTCGGTGACGTCGACGAGGTCGGTGCAGAGCCGTTCACCCACCACCGCGAGCGCGCTCTGGTCGGCGAGGGACGGCACGACACGACCGTAGGCGCGGCCGGTGGGTGATCGAGCGCCGACCGGGGTACGACGGGGGTGATGTGGTCGGCCCGGGGAGGGCGGTTAGCATCGCCCGGATGCCCGGTTCGACCACTCGCCGGGCGCGGCGAACGGTCTTCCAGCGCCTGGTCATCGCGGGCAACGTCGTGGCGATCATCGGGTTCCTGGTCGCGGCGGCCGTGCTCGGCTACGGATACGAGAAGTTCGGCCAGATCCCCAGGGTGGAGATCGCCGACTACCTCAGCACCCCGTCCGAGACGGCCAATGGCGTGGTCGCCCAGAACTACCTCCTCGTGGGTGTCGACTCGGCAGCCGGGCTCGATCCGAACGATCCGGTGCGTTCGAGCCGGGCGGCGGTCAGCGGGCTCCGCAGCGACACGGTCATGATCCTGCGGGTCGACCCCGCCTCCACCCGCGCCGCCCTGCTGTCGATCCCTCGTGACCTCTACGTGCCGATCGCCGGCACCAAGCGCAGCGCCAAGATCAACAGCGCGGTCCAGGTCGGGGGTCCCGAGGGCCTGATCGACACGATCAAGAACTACTTCGGCATCCCCATCAACCACTACGTCCAGGTCGACTTCTTCGGCTTCGGCAAGCTGGTCGATGCCCTCGACGGGGTCCCGGTGTACTTCCCGCACCCGGTGCGCGACCTCAAGAGCGGCTTGAACATCCCCGAGGCCGGCTGCATCACGCTCGACTCGCACAACGCGCTCGGCTTCGTCCGCTCGCGGGCCTACCAGGAGTACATCGACGGGCGCTGGCGAACCGACGGCACCGGTGACCTCGGGCGCATCAAGCGCCAGCAGGCGTTCATCGTCGAGGCCCTGAACCGGGCCTTCGACCGGGGCCTGCGCAACCCCGTGACGCTCGATGCCCTCATCAACAGCGCCCTCGACGCCGTCACCCTCGACGACACGCTCGACGGCAACGACATCCTCGATCTGGCATCCGAGTTCCGCAAGTTCCGGCCCGATGCCCTCGACATCTACGACATCCCGGTCACCCCGGACGTCGTCGGCGGTGCCGACATCCTGCGACTCCAGACCCGAGCCGCCGAGCCGGTGCTCGACGTGTTCCGCAACCGCGACGTCAGCGCGATGACCGAATCCGCGGTCCGGGTGCGGGTCCTCAACGGCACCGGCAACCCGGGCGAGGCATCGTCCACCTCGCAGGCGCTGCGAGCGGCGGGCTTCGCCATCGCCGGGACGGGAGATGCCCCCGAGATCGGGGCGGCGCGCACCGTGATCCGGTACCCGGCCGGTGCCGACGCCGAGGCCGATCTCGTCGCCCGCTGGCTGGTCAACGGCGCCCGGTTGGTCGAGGATCCCGAGGTCGACGACGTCACCCTCGTGACCGGCGCGGACTACGCCGGACTACGCAAGACGCCCGAGCCCTCCACCTCGACCGCGTCGTCATCCACCACGCTTCCCCGAACCACGACCACCACCGCGCCGGTCGGGCGTTCCACCACCACGATCCTCGGCACCATCCCCACCCAGGTCCCGACCGACGCATCGTGCCAGTGATCGTTCCGGTGCGGAACGCCCCGGGTCAGCGCTGCTAGAAACGCCCGCATGCAGGGGCACGGTCCGGGAGGAATCGGGTGAAGGGCATCACGCGGTGAAGGGAATCGTGCTCGCCGGCGGCCGCGCCACCCGGCTCGGCCCGGCCAGTCGGGCGACGTCGAAGCAACTGATGCACGTCTACGACAAGCCGCTCGTCTACTACCCGATCACCACGCTGATCCACGCCCGGGTCAACGAGATCCTGATCATCTCCACGTCGGAGCAGCTGCCACAGTTCGAGGCCCTGCTCGGCGACGGCGGCCAGTGGGGCTGCGCGTTCAGCTACGCCGAGCAGACCGCGCCCCGGGGACTGGCCGACGCGTTCGTCGTCGGGGCCGACTTCATCGGCGACGACGACGTCGCCCTGATCCTCGGCGACAACATCTTCTACGGCGCCGGCCTGGGCGAGCAGCTCCAGCGGTACACCAACCCGGACGGCGCGGTCGTGTTCGGCCTGTGGGTTCCGGATCCCGAACGCTACGGCGTGCTCGAGTTCGCAGACGACGGCACCACGGTACGGGCCATCCACGAGAAGCCGTCGCAGCCACCGTCGCACTACATGGTCCCCGGCCTGTACTTCTACGACAACAGCGTCGTCGAGGTGGCGCGTCACATCGAGCCCAGCCCACGGGGCGAGATCGAGATCACCGATGTCAACAACCACTTCCTCGAGCGCGGTCGCCTGGCCGTCTCGAAGCTGCCGTTCGCCACCGACTGGTTCGATGTCGGCACCTTCGACGCCATGCTCGACGCCCAGGCGTGGGTCGCCGGTCAGCAGCGGCGCAAGGGGCTGCTCATCGGTGCACCCGAGGCGGCGGCCTGCCGCGAGGGCTTCATCACGGCCGATCAGCTGCGTAGCCTGGCCGCGGCGGAGGCTCATGGCGGCGATCTGACCAAGAGCGGCTACGCCGAGCACCTGTTCCGGTTCCTCGACTTCGAAGCCGCCGCCCAGGCGGGGGAGGGATGATGGCCGAAGTGGAGCCGTTCGCCGTCGCGACCACCGCCATCGACGGTCTTTCGATCCTCACCATGAAGCAGGTCACCGATGGCCGGGGCACGGTGCGCGAGTTCTACCGGGAGTCGGCGTTCGTGGACGCCGGGTTGCCGTCCCTCGGGCCCTGGGTGCAGGTCAACGTGACCGAGACCAAGCGGGGAGCGATCCGCGGCATGCACGGCGAGCACATGCACAAACTGGTCGCGGTGGCATCCGGTGAAGCCTTCGGGGCCTATGTCGACACCCGGCCCGATTCGCCGACCGCGGGCGTGGTCGTGACCGCCACGCTCTCGCCCGGCGTCCAGGTGCTGGTGCCCCCCGGCGTGTGCAACGGCTTCCAGGCCACCTCGGAGACCATGCAGTACCTCTACTGCTTCGACACCGAGTGGCAGCCCGGGATGCCGGGCGTGGCGGTCTCGCCGCTCGATCCGGAGCTCGCCATCTCCTGGCCCGTGGCCATCGACGTGGACGACGACGCGTTCGTGTCGGTCAAGGACCGCGGCGCGCCGACGCTTGCCGAGGCCCTGTCGTCGGGCGCGGCTCCACGATGAGGATCCTCGTCACCGGCGCGGCCGGCTTCATCGGCTCGAACTACGTGCGCCACGTGCTCGCCCACACCGACGACGAGATCGTGGCCTACGACGCCCTGACCTACGCCGGGAACCTGTCCACCCTGCGCGATGTCGACGACGATCCCCGTTACCGGTTCGTCCACGCCAACATCTGCGATCCGGGGGCGCTGGCCGAGGCGATGACCGGCTGCGATGCGGTCGTGCACTTCGCGGCCGAGAGCCACGTGGACCGCTCCATCGTCGGCTCCGACGACTTCATCCACACCAACTGCTTCGGCACCAACGTGGTGATGGACACGGCCCGCCGCCTCGGAGTCGGCCGCGTGGTCCACATCGGCACCGATGAGGTCTACGGCTCCGTCGAGGAGGGTTCGTCGCTCGAGACCGATCCGCTCGAACCCCGTTCGCCCTACTCGGCCTCGAAGGCGGGCTCGGATCTGATCGCCCTCAGCTACCACCACACCCACGACCTCCCCGTGTCGGTCACCCGGTGCACCAACAACTTCGGGCCGTACCAGTACCCGGAGAAGGCCATCCCGCTCTTCACCACCAACCTCATCGACGGGATCCCGATCCCGCTCTACGGCGATGGCCTCAACCAGCGCGACTGGCTCTACGTCGACGACCACTGCGCCGGCGTGCACCTGGTGCTCACCGAGGGCTCCGCGGGCGAGATCTACAACATCGGCGCCGGCAACGAGACCCCGAACCGGGAGCTGGTCGACACCTTGCTCGCCGCGTTCGGTGTGGGCGAGGAGCTGGTGACCTACGTCGAGGACCGCCTCGGTCACGATCGCCGGTACTCGGTCGACATCACCAAGATCACCGAGCTCGGCTGGCGCAAGCAGCGCTCCCTCGACGAGGCCCTGGCCGCGACGATCGACTGGTACCGGGCCAACGAGTGGTGGTGGCGACCGCTCAAGTCGTCGCCCGTCGAGTCGTAGGTCGTCAGCAAGTCGCAGGCCGGTGCCGGTGGGCCGGTACCGTCTCCGGCCGTGCGTGTCCTCATCACCGGTGCCGGCGGCCAGCTGGGCACCGACCTGACGTTGCGCTGCCGGGACGTGGGCGACGACGTCGTGGCCCTCACCCACGGCCAACTCGACGCCGGGGACCGCGACGCCGCCCTGCAGGCCGTGCTGGCCGTCCACCCCGATGTGGTGTTCAACGCCGCGGCGTGGACGGCCGTGAACGACTGCGAGTCGGATCCCGAGCGGGCCTACCGCGACAACGCCCTGGCCGTGCGATGGGTGGCCGAGGGCTGCCGGCTGGCGGGCTCGCACCTGGTGCAGATCTCGACCGACTACGTCTTCGACGGGACCAAGGACGGGCCGTACCACGAGTGGGACCGTCCCAACCCGCTCTCCGTGTACGGGGCCTCCAAGGCGGCGGGGGAGCAGGAAGCGCTGGCGAGCGGCGCAGCCTGCTCGGTGGTGCGTACGTCGTGGGTCATGGGGGTCCACGGCCGGAACATGCTCAAGACCGTGCTGTCACTGCGTGACCGCGACGCGCTGTCCTTCGTCGACGACCAGCGGGGCTGCCCGTCCTTCACCGCCGATCTCGCCGTCGGCTTGCGGGCACTGGCCGCGGCCCGGATCCCCGGCGTCTTCCACCTCACCAACGAGGGCGCGACCACCTGGTACGGGTTCGCTCGCGACGTGCTGGAGGCTGCCGGTGCTGATCCCGACGTCGTACGCCCGGTCCGCACCGACGAGTTCCGGTACGTGGACGAGCCACGCCGAACCGCACCCCGGCCCGCCAACTCGGTGCTCGACTCCATCGCCTGGAGGGCTTCACACCTGCCGGCGATGCCCCACTACCGTGATGCCCTCCGCGTCGCCGTCGACGCGTTGGTGCGCAGCGGAGCTGCAGAGGAGTCAACGTGAGCAGGATCGCAGTCATCGGTACGGGCTACGTCGGTCTCACCACCGGTGCCTGCTTCTCGAAGCTCGGTCACGACGTGGTCTGCGCCGACATCGACGAGGCCAAGGTGGCGGCACTGCAACGGGGCGAGGTCCCGATCCTGGAGGCCGGCCTCGACGCCATCGTCCACGAGGGGATGGAGGCCGGGCGGCTCAGCTTCGTGGTCGGCGCCGCCACCGCCGCCGCCGACTGCGAGTTCGCTTATCTCTGCGTGCCCACGCCCCAGGGGGCCGACGGCTCGGCCGACCTCAGCTACATCCAGGAGGCGGCCACCCAGATCGCACCGGTGCTGCCGGCCGAGTCGGTGGTGGTCAACAAATCGACCGTGCCCGTCGGTTCGACCCGGGTCGTCGAACGAGCCCTCGGCCGTGACGACGTCTCGGTCGTGTCCAACCCCGAGTTCCTGCGCGAGGGCTCGGCCGTGCACGACTTCATGAACCCCGACCGCATCGTCATCGGCGCCGACGACCAGTCGGCCGCCATCAAGGTGGCATCGCTGTACCTCGGGGTCACCGCGCCCCTCGTGGTGACCGACCCGGCCTCGGCCGAGACGATCAAGTACGCGGCCAACTCGTTCCTCGCCACCAAGATCAGCTTCATCAACGCGGTCGCTGCCATCTGCGAAGCGGTCGGCGCCGACATCAACGACGTCGTCCTCGGCATCGGCTACGACAAGCGCATCGGCCACGAGTTCCTGCGGCCCGGGCCCGGCTTCGGCGGTTCCTGTTTTCCAAAAGACACCCGGGCGATGGTCAAGATCGCCGAGGAGGCCGGCTACGACTTCGACCTGCTCAAGGGTGTCATCGAGGTGAACGACGAGCAGTTCGACCGCACCGCGCAGAAGGCGATCGAGCTGACGGGCGGCTCGATCGACGGCAAGCAGGTCGCGGCCTGGGGCCTGACGTTCAAGGCCCGCACCGACGACCTGCGCGAATCACCGTCGCTCGAAGTCCTGCGCCGCCTGACCGCCGCTGGTGCCAAGGTCCGGGCCTACGACCCCGCCGTGTCGCACCAGCTCGACGACATCGAGGTGGTCGATGATCCCTACGACGCCTGCGACGGGGCCGACGTGCTCCTCGTGCTCACCGAGTGGGACGAGTTCAAGTGGCTCGACCTCGACCAGGTGAAGGCGCGCATGGCCACGCCGGCGGTGGTCGACGCCCGCAACCTGCTCGATCGATCGGCCCTGCGCCGCCGGGGCTTCACGTTCCGCGGCGTCGGCTGCACCTGATGGCTGTGCTCAGGGTCTCCGGCTCCGCCGGAGCCGTTCCGGCTGCTCGCTGTCGCTCCCGACGCCGGATGGCTGAAGGGGGTGTACTGACAATGGCACGCGTGGTGGTCACCGGCGGTGCCGGCTTCCTCGGGTCGCACCTGTGCGAGCGTCTGCTCGGGCGCGGCGACGAGGTCATCGCCATCGACAACCTCGTCACCGGCAACGTGCACAACATCGAGCACCTCTTCGGCACCGCCGGCTTCACCTACGTCGAGCTCGACGTCTCCACCTACATCTGGGTGCCGGGCCCGGTCGACGCCGTCATGCACTTCGCCTCGCCGGCGTCGCCCAAGGACTACCTCGAGATGCCGATCCAGACCCTCAAGGTCGGCAGCCTCGGGACCCACAACTGCCTCGGCCTGGCCCGGGCCAAGTCGTCCCGCTTCTTCCTGGCGTCCACCAGCGAGGTCTACGGCGATCCCCAGGTCCATCCCCAGACCGAGGACTACTGGGGCCACGTGAACCCGGTGGGGCCTCGTGGGGTCTACGACGAGGCCAAGCGATTCGCCGAGGCGATGACGATGGCCTACCACTCCCACCACGGCCTCGACGTCCGGATCGTGCGCATCTTCAACACGCTACGGGCCCCGCATGCGACCCCAGGACGGCCGGGTCATCTCCAACTTCCTCGTCCAGGCCCTGCAGGGCAAGCCGATCACCATCTACGGCGACGGTTCCCAGAGCCGCTCGTTCTGCTACGTCGACGACGAGGTGGGCGGCTTCCTGCGGCTCCTCGACGGCGACATCACGGGTCCGTGCAACATCGGGAACCCGAACGAGTTCACCATCGCCGAGCTGGCGAAGCTGGTCATCGAGGTGACCGGGTCCTCGTCGGAGATCGTGCACGAGGACCTGCCGGTGGACGATCCGACCCAGCGCCAGCCCGACATCACGCTGGCCCGGTCCGCGCTCGGGTGGGAGCCGGTCGTGCAATTGCGCGAGGGGCTGGAGCGAACGGCGGCGTACTTCGCCAGCATTCTCTGAACGGGGTCAGTCGGCCGCGAAGCCGACGGCGTAGATCTCCCAGCCGTCGATGGCGCCGAAGCGCATCGAGAAGAACGCCGCGCCGCCCTCGTAGGAGAACGCACATTCCATGTGGCTGTCGGCTCCATCGGTCTGGGAGCAGTCCTGGAAGGTCCAGTTGGCGTCGCTCCCATCGAGGGCGAAGAGCGTGTTGACGGCGTCGCTGGTGGCGATCTGGTTCGCGCAGTCGCGGTCGTCGACCGTCCACGCGTCGTAGAACACCTGGGCGACGACGCCGGGCTTGCCGGGCCCGGTCGTACCGGTGCAGCGTTGCGGCGCGATGGTGACCGCCGGCGCCGACGTGGTGCTGCTCGGAACGGTGGTCGGCCCCGTCGTGGTGGGTGCCGTGGTGGTGGCTGCCGTGGTGGACGTCGTCGACGTGGTGGTCGATTCCGTCGTGGTCGACGAGGTGGTCGATTCCGAGGTGGTGGACGCGGTGGACGCCGTGTCCGGCGCAGAGGTCGTCGACGACGTCGCCGTGGCACCGCTGTCACCGCCGACGGCACGGACGACGACGAGCAGCAGGACCAACAGGACGATCACACCGATCAGCGCGGCGATGACGGCGACCCGGCGGTCGGGTCCCTCGGGCCCTGGAGGCCCGTCGGCGGCCGGCATCATCTGTGTCGTGTCGCTCATCGTCCACCCTCGTCGAGCAGCGCGTCCCACTGCGGGAGCGTCGCCGTGTCGCAGTATGCGCTGACGAAGGCCTGGCGCGCCCGGTCGGAGACCTCGGCCCGCCGGGCCGGATCCCGCTTCCAGGACCGGATGGCCGAGACCAGGCCGTCGACGTCGCCGTGGCGCACCGAGACCCCGCAGCCGAAGGCATCGATGGCCTCGGAGATGTTGGACCCGTCGGGCCCGACGTAGGTGATCGGCAGACCCATGCCGAGGCTGCCGTGGAGCTTCGACGGGCTCATGACGCCGAGCGCACGATCCTCGAGGCAGATGAGCGAGGTGTCGGCACCGGCCAGCACCGAGGGTGTGACGTGCTTGTCCACGTAGGGGTGCATCACCACGTCGGTGAGCCGCCGGGTCTCGGTCTCGAGCTCGTTCCACCGAGGCCCGCCGCCGATGAACAGGAACGTCACGCCGTCGTCGGCGAGGCGCTCGGCGGCGGCGATCACGGTGTCGAAGCGGTGGCCGAGCCCGATGTTGCCGAGATAGAGGACGACGAAGCGGCCCGAGAGGCCGAGCCGCTCGTACCCCTCCCACACCGCGGGCGCCGTACCGGTGTAGAGATCGGCCCGTTCCCAGTTGGGGATGACGTGGACGCGGTCGGCCGGCGTTCCGGCCTCGATGAGCAGATCGGCCATGGCGCCGTCGAGGACGACGACGGAGTCGAGCTTGGGGAGCGCCCAGGCGTTGATCCGTCGGAGCAGGCGAGACAGCCAGCTCGTCTCGCTCACCGCCCGCAGCCGCTCGGCGACCTCGGGGTAGACGTCCATGCTCCACAGGATGACCCGTGTCTCGCGGCGCCGCAGCTTGTGGGCCATGGCCACGAGGTAGACGAACGGCGGCGTGGTCATGGCGATGATCACGTCCTGGCGGGGCATGCGCAGCAGGGTCCAGACGGCGGCGACGATGTAGGTGCTGTAGGTCCATGCCCGAGCGAGCACCGAGCTGCGGCCGAGGCCCGGCGCCCACACCCGGCGGACCCGCACATCAGTGGCCAGAGGCCGGTTGTCCTGGGCGTCGGCGTAGCCGCCGGAACCGCACACCACGGTGCACTCGTCGCCGCGCGCCGCCCGGTGCTCGATCAGCGAGGTGGCCAGCTGCGCCGTCGGCGAGATGTCCGGGGCGTAGAACTGGTTCAGCAGGCAGAGGCGTTTTCCGCTCACTCGGCCTTCGGCCCCAGGGGGCCGTGCGGTCCTCGTTTCGCTGTCGGCTGCTCGCTGGCGCTCCCGACGCCGTTTCTTGCTCACTCGGCCTTCGGCCCCAGGGGGCCGTGCGGTCCTCGTTTCGCTGTCGGCTGCTCGCTGGCGCTCCCGACGCCGACCCTCCGCCACGGCTATCCGCGTCGATCGGCGACCGCGGCGATCATCTCGTCGACGATCGCGTCCAGGGAGTGCTCGATGTCCCAGCCCGGATGGTGACGGCGGAACTTCGCCATGTCGGTGTAGTAGCAGATGTGGTCGCCGACCCGGTTGGTCTCGTCGTAGGTGAGCACCGGCCGCTTCCCGGTGCGGTCGGCGATCATCTCCACGCACTCGATGAGGCTGGCGGCGTTGGCCTTGCCGCCCCCGAGGTTGTACACCTCGCCCGGCCGGGGGTCCTGGGCGAAGGCCCAGAAGGCGTTGATCACGTCGTGGCTGTGGATCTGGTCCCTGACCTGCTTCCCCTTGTACCCGTAGATCGTGTACGGACCCTCCCGCAGGGCCGTGGTGACCAGGTACGACAGGAAGCCGTGGAGCTCGACGCCGGAGTGGTGCGGACCGGTCAGGCAGCCGCCGCGGAAGACGCCGGTCTTCATCCCGAAGTAGCGCCCGTACTCCTGGCAGAGCAGATCGGCGCTGAGCTTGGAGACGCCGAAGAGCGAGTGGAGGCAGCCCTCGACCGACATCGACTCGTCGATCCCCGCGTCGTAGGCCGGATCGGCGTAGTCCCAGCGGGTGTCGAGCTCGACCAGCTCCAGGCGGTTGGGGTTGTCGCCGTACACCTTGTTGGTGGACACGAACACGAAGACGGCGTCGGGGGTGTGGCGCCGGCACGCTTCGAGGAGGTGGAGGGTGCCGTTGGCGTTGGTGGTGAAGTCGTCGACCGGTCGACTGGCGGCGAGGTCGTGGCTGGGCTGGGCCGCGGTGTGGATGATCAGGTCGTACCCGCGCCGGGCGAACACCGCGTCGACCGCGTCGGCGTCGCGGATGTCGATGTCGTGGTGGGTGTAGTCGCGGCTGGTGGCCTCGAGCCGCTGGCGGTTCCACGTCGTGTCGCCCTGGGGGCCGAAGAAGTCGGCCCGGCCGTTGTTGTCGATGCCGTCGACCCGGAAGCCGAGGTCGTCGAAGAAGGTCACCGCCTCGGACCCGATGAGGCCGGCGCTCCCCGTGACGAGGACCCTCATCGTCGGACGGCCCAGGGACGCAGGGCCGGCGCGGCGGAGGAGGGGCGATGCACGACGATCGAGCATACCGGTGTCCCCGCCCGGGACCGGGACGCCTGATGGGCCGTGCGAGACTCGCTGCGATGCGTGTTGCCGTCCCCCTGGAGCAGTGCTGGCACGAGGTGCCGGGCGGGACGGCGCGCGCCAGCATCGACCTCGTGTCCGAGCTCGATCGTCGGTCCCTCGTCGAGCTCGTGGGCGTGGCCGCCCGCCACCGCCGCCCGCCGGCACCGCAGTGGCGACCCCCGATCCCCGTGCGCCAGCTCCCGTTGCCCCGGCTGGCGCTGTACGAGGCGTGGCACGCCGTCCGACGGCCCCGCGTGGAGCGCGCCACCGGCCCGGTGGACGTCCTCCACTGCATGGGCGGCGCGATCGCCGCCGGCCGGGCCCCGCTGGTCGTCACGCTGCACGACCTCGCCTTCGTCCACCACCCCGAGCTGTTCACCCGCCACGGCCGGCGCTTCTTCGACCGGGCGCTGGCGCTGACCCGTGCCGAGGCCGCGGCGGTCATCGTGCCGTCGCAGGCGACGCTGGACGACTGCGTCCGGGCCGGCATCGATCGGGCCCGGCTCCACCACGTCCCCTGGGGGATCGACGTCGAGCCGCAGGATGGGGGCGCGGTCGACACGGCACGCGCCCGGTTCGGGCTCCGGGGGGAGTACGTGGTGGTGGTGGGGACGCTCGAGCCGCGCAAGAACCTCCGCCGGTTGCTCGAGGCGTGGGGCCGCCTCGACCGAAAGGAGCTGACCCTGGTCGTCGTCGGCCCCGCCGGGTGGGGTGACGCGTTCGGTGGCTCCGACGTTCCCGACCGCGTGACGCTGACCGGTTTCGTCGACGCCGCCACCCGGGACGCCCTCTACCAGGGGGCGCTGGCATCGGTGTACCCCAGCCTGTTCGAGGGCTTCGGCTTACCGGTGCTCGAGTCGATGGCCCTGGGGTGCCCGGTGGTGACCTCGGCGGGAACGGCGACCGAGGAGCTGGTCACCGGCGGTGCTGGCATCGTCGTGGACCCCCGCGATGTCGATGCCATCGCCGCCGGCATGGCGGCGCTGATCGACGATCCCGCCCGCCGGGCCGAGATCCGTGCGGCCGGTCTGGCGCGGGCCGCGTCGTACACGTGGGCCCGTACCGCCGATCGGACGGTGGCCGTCTACGAGCAGGTGGTGGGATGAGGGTCGGGATCAACCTGTGCTGGCTGGTTCCGGGCGTGGTCGGTGGCTCGGAGGAGGCCACGACCAGGGCGCTGCACGCCCTGGTCGAGCTGGCGGAGCCGGGGGTCGAGATCGTGCTCTTCGGCCTCGACGTGCTCCGGGACGCGCATCCCGATCTCACCGAGCGCTTCGAGACCCACACCGTTCCGGTGCCGGGCCGCCTCAAAGTGGTCCGGGTCCTCGCCGAGCACACCTGGCTGCCGATCGCGGTGTCCCGCGCGGGCATCGACGTCCTCCACGACGCGGGCGGCACCTCGCCCGGGCGGGTGCGGGTGCCCCGCGTGCTCACCATCCACGACATCCAGCCCCTCGAGCTCCCGGACAACTTCAACCCCGTGAAGGTCGCGTACCTGCGCTACGCGGTTCCCCGGGCGATCGGCGGCGCCGCCCGGGTGGTGGTGCCGTCGCAGTTCGTCCGCCAGCGGCTCGTCGCCCGCCTCGGTGCCGACCCGGCGAAGATCACCGTGGTGCCCTGGTCATCGCCACCGCCAACAGCCGCCACCGACCCGGTCGACGGCCGGTACGGCATCGCCGGGCCCATCGTGTTGCTGTCCGGCATCACCTACCCCCACAAGGACCACGTGGTCGCCATCCGGGCCATGAAGCACCTCGCGGCCCGGCATCCCGATGCCACCCTGGTGCTCACCGGTGGCGAAGGACCCGCCGAGGAGGCCGTCCTCGACGAGATCGCGGCGCAGGGGCTCGGGGACCGGGTCGTGCGGACCGGCCGCGTGGCATCGGAGGTCATGGCATCGCTGTTCGAACAGGCCGCGGTGGTGGTGGTTCCGTCCCGCTACGAGGGCTTCGGCATCCCCGCCCTCGAGGCCATGGCCTCCGGGACGCCCGTGATCGTCGCCGATGCCGGCGCACTGCCGGAGATCGTCGGCGACGCCGGGGTCGTGTTCCCGATGGGTGACGACGCCCAGCTGGCCGTGGAGCTGCACCGGGTCCTCGACGATGGGGCCCACGCGCGGGCCCTGAGCGCCGCCGGGCCGGGCCGGGCCGAGGCGTTCTCACCCCAGCGCACGGCCGAGGGTCTGATCGCCGCCTACCGATCTGCGGCAGCCGACCTGTAGCCTCGTTCCGCTATGGGTAAGGCCTCCTCCAACAAGAAAGTCGCTCGCGCCGCGAAAGCCGGTGGCAGCCGAGCGCGAGCGGCCGGCGAGCGGAACCTGCTGTTCCCCGTCGCCCTCGTCGCCGTCATGGTCCTCGGCATCCTGCTGGTGTTCTACACGCGTGACAACCGGCAGGCGACGGCGCAGGAAGCGCCCACGGTGACCGACCACTGGCACTCCGCCTACGGCATCGACGTCTGTGGTGACTTCCAGCCCAACCTGCCCGAGTTCGAGTCGCCCCAGAACGGTGGTACCCACACCCACGGCGACGGCCTGATCCACATCCACCCGTTCTCGCCGGCCCGGGCCGGTGCCAACGCCACCCTCGAGAACTTCTTCCAGGATGCGGCGAGCCAGCTGGGCAACGACGGCGGGATCCAGGACGATTCGCTCTCCGTCCCCGGTGGCAAGACCTACACGGAGGGCAAGGACACCTGCGACGGGATCGACGGCGATCCCATCGTGCAGGTCGCGATCTGGAAGAGCTACACCGACGCGGTCGCCGGCAACGACCCCGACCAGGTGGTCACCAAGGACTTCAGCAAGATCCGCTTCGAGGAGAACGGCGAGGCGTTCACGGTCGCCTTCCTGCCCGAAGGTGCCGACATCCCGCCGCCGGACAGCGCCAGCAAGGTCGAGGCCGCCACCGGCGTGCCCGACTCCAGCGCACCGGCCGACACCAGCTCCACGGTTCCCGGCTCGACCGACACGTCAACCGATTCGTCGACCTCCTCGACGAGCGCTCCGGCGTCGTCGGATTCGTCGACGACCACGACCGAGGCAGTTGCCGGCAAGTGAAGGCCGTGATCCTCGTGGGAGGGTTCGGCACCAGGTTGCAGCCGCTCACCTTCACCACGCCGAAGAACCTGCTGCCGGTGGTGCACGTCCCGATGGTCGAGCGCGTCGTGGGCCATCTCGCCCAGCACGGCGTCACCGAGGCCGTCCTCTCGCTGGGCTACAAGCCCGACTCGTTCATCGACGCCTATCCGGATGGCACCTGTGCCGGAGTGCAACTCGCCTATGCGGTCGAGGACGAGCCCCTCGACACCGCCGGCGCCATCCGCTTCGCGGCCGGTGAGGCGGGGATCGACGAGCGCTTCGTGGTGGTCAACGGCGACGTCCTCACCGATCTCGACGTCACCCGCCTGGTCCGCTTCCACGACGCCTCCAGCGCCGAGGGCACCATCGCGCTGCACACGGTCGACGACCCATCCCGCTTCGGTGTCGTGGTCACCGACGTCGCGGGTCAGGTCGAGGAATTCGTGGAGAAGCCCGATCGCGACGAGGCACCCAGCCTGACGATCAACGCCGGGACCTACGTGCTCGAGCCCAGCGTGCTGGGCCGGATCCCCGTGGGCCGGCGGGTGTCGGTCGAGCGGGAGACGTTCCCGGCCATGGTCGAGGCGGGGTCGCTGTACGCGCTCGACGGCAACGCCTACTGGGTCGACGCCGGCACCCCCGAGACGTACCTGCAGGCCAACCTCGACCTGCTTCCGGCCGACGAATCGTCGGTGCACCCCGACGCGGTCGTCGCCAGCAGCGCCCACATCGAGCGGTCGGTGATCGGGGCGGGGGCCAGCGTGGGCGAGGAGGCCACCCTCACCGAGGCCGTGATCCTGCCGGGGGCGACGGTCGAATCCGGAGCCCGGATCCATCGGTCCATCGTCGGCGCCGGCGCGGTCATCCGCTCCGGTGCCGAGCTCATCGACCTGACGGTGATCGGCGACGAGGTCGACATCGAGCCCAATGCCCGGCTCACCGGCGAGCGGATCCCCGCGGACGTCGGATGACGCGCTCGAGGTCGTCGCGACGGTGAACGTCATGGTCACCGGCGGCGCCGGGTTCATCGGCTCGATGCTGGTGGATCGCCTGCTGGCTGGGGGCCATCACGTCGAGGTCGTCGACGACCTCTCCACCGGGTCCCTCGGCAACCTCGCGTCGGCTCGCCACGATTCGGGTGGGCGGCTCAAGATCCACCAGTGCGACGTCCGCGACGACGCCTTCGTCGCGCTGATCACCCGCCACCGGCCCGAACTGGTCTTCCACCTCGCCACGTGCACGGCACGCGGCGAGGAGACCAGCGCGGCGGTCAGCGCCGAGATCGACGTGGTGGGGACCGTGCAGCTGCTCGAGGGCGTCCGCGCCGCCCGTGTCCGCAAGGTGGTGACGACCGGGAGCCTTCGGGCCGCCTCGTCCACCTCGCTGCGGGCTGCCACCCGCGAGATGGCCGTCGAGCTGATCCGGCGCGAACGCGAGGTGGGCGGCATCGAGTGCACCGTGATCGACCTGCCAACCGTCTACGGCCCCCGCCAGCAGCGCGGTCGCGAGAGCTCGGTGGTGGCCACCTTCGCCGAGCGGTTCGCCCACGAGCACCCCTGCGTCGTGCACGGCAGCGGTGACCAGACCCGCGACCTCCTCTACGTCGACGATGCGGTCGACGCACTGGCGAAAGCCATCGATCGTGGCGACGGCCTGCGGCTGGCCGTCGGCACCGGCTCCCAGACATCGGTCCGGAACCTGTACCGGGCGATGGCCGCGGTGGCCGGGGTGACCGACGATCCGGTCCCGGGCGCCGCCCGCCCGGACGAACCCGGTGCGGTTCCGGCCGACCCGTCCCGGGCCAAGCTCTACCTGGGGTGGGAGCCGTTCACGACGCTGGCCGAGGGGCTCACCGACACCATGGTCAGCGCGTCTCGGTGACCCGGGACGAACGAAGCCGGGGCAGCAGGCCGTAGCGCACGATGCACACGATGGCCCACACGCCGTCGCGCCAGCCGATCTTCTTGCCCTCGTCGTAGGTGCGGCCGTCGTAGGAGATGCCGACCTCGTAGATCCGGACCCCGGCCCGGGCCAGCTTGGCGGTGATCTCCGGCTCGAACCCGAACCGGTCCTCCTCGATCTCGATGGACTGGATCACCTCACGGCGGAAGGCCTTGTAGCAGGTCTCCATGTCGGTGAGGTTCAGGTTCGTGACCATGTTCGAGGCCACGGTGAGGGCCTTGTTGCCGACCGAGTGCCAGAAGTACAGGACCCGGTGGGACTCGCCCCCCGCGAATCGGGAGCCGTAGACGGCGTCGGCGCGGTCCTCGAGCAGTGGGCGCAGGAGCTTGCCGTACTCGTTGGCGTCGTACTCGAGATCGGCGTCCTGGATGATCACGTACTCGAGAGAGGCGGCGGCGAAGCCGGTCCGCAGTGCCGCCCCCTTGCCCTGGTTGACCGAGTGGCGCAGAACCCGGACGCGGGGTTCGTCGAGCGACGCGAGCCGCGATGGCGTGGCATCGGTGGAGCAGTCGTCGACCACGATCAGCTCGCCCACCCACGGGGAGGCGAGCACCTGGTCCACCGCAGCCAGGACCGTGGCCTCCTCGTTGTAGGCCGGCATCACGACGGAGAGGCAGGGAGTGGGTGCGGTCAACGGAACAGGTCCTCGCTCGGATGGCGGACGAGATCGTGCTGGGCGCCGCCCTCGCCCAGCCAGGACGGGTCGACGCCGCGACACAGTGCCACCGGGATCCCGGCCGCCTTGCCGCACACGAGGTCGGCGGCCCCGGCCAGCTCGTCGACGATGCAGACCTCGGTGACCTGCAGCTCGCGGCCCAGGGAGTCGGTGGTGCCCCGGAGGTCTGCGATGGGGCGGATGCCTGCCGAGCCGATCGCCACGTCGGTGAGCCCCCGGCGCCAGGGGCGACCGAAGGTGTCCGACACGATGACGGCGATGTCGACGCCGTGGCGGTGCCGGATGGCGTCCCGGATCCGGCGCGCGGAGCGGTCCGAGTCCACCGGCAGGAGGGCGGCGTAGCCATCGGCGATGTTGGAGAGATCGACGCCGGCGTTGGCGCACACCCAGCCGTGCTCGGTCTCGGCGATGATCAGGTCACCGCGCCGCCGGATGATGCGGACCGACTCCCGCTCGACGATCGCCTTGTGGAGCCGGGGATCGTCGCGGTCGATGGCTTCGATCCGGCCCTCGGCCTTGGAGACGACCTTCTGGGTCACGACGAGGACATCGCCGTCGACGAGGGCGGTGTCGGGATCAGCGGCACAGGCCTCGAAGACGATGCCGGCCAGATCGGCGCCCTCGGCGATCTCGCCGATCCCCCGGACGGGCAGGATCCGCAACTCGCCCGTCATCGCCCCTTCCTCCCGGTTCTGGCACCACATTCGTCGGTTGCGGACCGCCGGTCGTGGTGCCAGAACGGGTTGGCCGCGGTCATGCCAGCACCTGTTCGGCGAGGCCGGCGGCAAGCTCGGTGCTCGACATGATCGTGTCGGTGACGATGCAGGCGAGGCCCTCGGCCTCCACGGCGTCGGCGTGGTCGGCGTCGGCCCGATCGATGACCAGCGTGGCGGCCAGGGGCGCGTAGAGCCGGGCGATGCCCACCACTGACGCCTCGTGACCCAGGTCGCGCAGCATGCGGTCGGCGGGCCCCTTGAGGGCGGCACCGCCGACGATGGGCGAGACGGCCACGGTGTCGGCCCGGCGGGCGGTCACGGCGTCTCGGATCCGAGGCACGGCGAGCAGCGGGCCGATCGACACGATGGGGTTCGACGGTGCGATCACCACTCGGTCGGCACCGGTGATGGCGTCGACGACGCCGGGTGCGGCGACGGCGCGCTCGGCGCCGTCGAAGCGGACGGCACGGACGCCGATGTCGTGGTGGTGGCCGACGAAGTAGTCCTGGAAGCCGATCTCCGAACCGTGCTCGCTGCCGTCGTCCACGGTGACCATGGTCCGCACCTCATCGTCGGTGACGGGCACGATGCGGCAGTCGAGGTCCCACGAGCGGGACTGGTGCGCGGTCACCTCCGACAGCGTGGCCCCGGCGCGGAGCCGCTGGGAGCGCATGATGTGGGTGGCGAGGTCGCGGTCACCGAGGTTGAACCAGGTCGGGTTCCCGTAGCGACCCAGCAGTTCCATGGCCTGCCACGTCTCGCCGGCCAGGCCCCAACCCCGCTCGTCGTCGATCGCCCCGGCCAGGGTGTACACCACGGTGTCGATGTCGGGGCTGACGTGGAGGCCGTGGAGGACGGTGTCGTCGCCCACGTTGACGATGGCCGTCACCGATGCCGGGTCCACCACGCGCAGCAGCCCGCGCAGGAAGCGGGCCGCCCCGACGCCTCCACACAGGACGGTCACCGCCACGGTACGGACCACTCCCTGCGACGTCGCAGCAGAGTCATCGTGAGATGGCGCGGAGCTCGCCCTTGAGCAGTGCGAGGTCGGCGTCGACCATCATGTGCACCAGCTCGGCGAACGACGTCCGGGGCGACCATCCGAGCGTCGTCTTGGCCTTGGTGGCGTCGCCGATGAGCAGGTCGACCTCGGCCGGACGGTAGAAGCGCTCGTCGACCACGACGTGATCCTCCCAGTGCAGGCCGACATGGTCGAACGCGAGCTGGACCAGCTCGCGGACCTCGTGCGTCTCGCCGGTGGACACCACGTAGTCGTCGGGCTCGTCCTGCTGCAGCATCATCCACATCGCCTCGACGTAGTCGCCGGCGAAGCCCCAGTCGCGCCGGGCGTCGAGGTTGCCGAGCCGGAGTTCGTCCTGCATGCCGAGCGCGATCTTGGCCACGTTGTAGGAGACCTTGCGGGGCAGGAACTCGTGGCCGCGGCGCGGCGAGTTGTGGACGGTGACGAAGCCGACGCCCGCGGCGAACCGCTCCGTTTCGGTCGCGAGGTCATACATCCATCCGGTGTACGGCTCGCGCTCCACCTTCCGCACCTCGTCGATGGGCTTGCGCAGGTGGGCTCCCTTGCGGCCGTGAGAGCCGCCACTCGAGAGGTTCAGCAGCCAGGAGTGTCCGCCGCCGAGGGCGCCGGGTTGGCGGTACGTCGTCACGCGACGCCCGAGGGCGGTCCGCGCCAGCCACACGAGCCCCGCCGCCAGCACGTCCGACGTCGTCCGGAAGCTCTTGAACGGATCGGTGCCGTGCCCCGCTTTCAGGCCGTCACCGAGGTTGTACCCGGCGAGGAACTCCCGCTGCAGGTCGGTTGACGCGTTGAGGATGCGCTTGGGCACCCGCTTGGCGCGTGAGTCGTCGTAGAGCTCGGCGCGGATCATCCGGCAGTAGGCCGGATTCCCGGTGAGATCGACGGCGGGGATCGATCGATCGCTGAACGCGGAAGGCGCGCCGGCCCACTTGCGCGCGGCCCCTCCGGTCACCCGTTCCCAGGCCGCCGCCACTTGGGCGAGGACGGCGTCGTCGGCATTGGTCACTCGGGCCTTGGCGCCGGTGTTCGAATCCGGGCTCGCGACCCAACCGTCGGCGGCCAGGATTCCCAGCAGCCAGGCCTCGTCAGCGGTCAGCACGGTGTTGAACGACGAGAGCGGGTCCTGGGCGAGTACCAGGCGTCCTCCGGTCGTGACGCGTTGGGCCTCGAGCTCCCCGTCGGCGGTGAAGACGACGTGATCCGGTGTGGACTGTACGACGCCACCGCGGCCGTGGATGACGACCGACTCGCCACTCCACCAGTGAGCCGTCCGGGCCGTGCAGCGAACGAACTGCTCGCCGTCCCAGACCTCGAGCTCTCCTCCCGGCAGCGTGACCCGTGCCCCGGGGCCGGTCTCGTCAGGAGTCGGAACCACCGCACCGATCGTGGTGATGTCGATCAGGCCGTTCTGCCGGACCACGACCGGCGTGTGACCGGGAACGGACTCGTGGTTGAACAGGATCCCGGACGACGCGTGGAGGCCGTAGCTCTCGCGGTAGTTGATCGTGATCCAGTGCCCGTAGACCTTGGCGACGCCGTACGGCGACCGGGGGTAGAGCGGGGTGGCCTCGGTCTGGGGCACCTCCTGGACCTTCCCGAACATCTCCGACGACGACGCTTGGTAGAAGCGGATCGACGGGTCGACCACCCGAATGGCATCGAGCACCCGGGTCACGCCCAGACCGGTGATCTCGCCGGTGAGGACGGGCTGGTCGAAGCTGGTGGGGACGAAGGACTGGGCGGCGAGGTTGTAGACCTCGGCCGGACGGTGGGTCTCGAGCAGCTTGATCATCGAGTACTGGTCGAGCAGGTCGCCGAAGACGATCTCGATGTCGTCCTGCAGGTGGGCGATGCGCTCGAAGGTCACGGTGCTGGACCGGCGAGCGACGCCCACGACGTCGTAGCCCTTCTCGAGCAGCAGCTCGGCCAGGTACGAGCCGTCCTGGCCCGTGATCCCGGTGATGAGCGCCTTCGGGGCTGCGGTCGGAGTGGTCATGAGGAGCTCCTCGTTCCTTGGGCGGAGATGCCGTGGTCCGAGACACCGGCCCGGACCCGGGCCCGGCACTCGTCGAGCAGGTCGTGCAGGGTCTCGGTGATGGTGTGCTGCGGTGACCAGCCCGTGGTGGCCCGCAGCTTGGCGTTGTCGCCGCGGAGAACCGGGATGTCGACGGGACGGTGACGGTCCGGGTCGGTCACCAGCTCCATCGGGACGTCGGTCATCTCGAGCAACCGGTCGGCCAGCTCCTGGATGGCGATCGCCTCTCCGGAGCAGACGCAGTAGAGGTCGCCGGCCTCGCCCGCGTCCATCAACAGGCGGTACGCCCGGGCCACGTCGCGCACGTCGGTGAAGTCGCGACGGGCGCTGAGGTTGCCGGTGGGGATCTCCCGATCGCCGGTGAGCTCGTTCCGGGCGATCGCCGTGGCCAGCGCCGGACCCACGAAGTCGGGTCGCTGCCCCGGGCCGATGTGGTTGAAGGCCCGGACCCGGATGGTCTCGAGGCCGTGACCGAGCCAGGCCTGACGAGCCAGCTGCTCGGCCGCCAGCTTCGAGGCGGCGTACGGGCTGGTGGGGCGACTGGGCGATTCCTCGTCGAGTGGCAGTTCGTCCTCGGTCACCGTTCCGTAGACGTCGGCGCTGGACACGACCAGGACGCGACGCACGCCGTGGGCCCGGGCCGCCTCGAGCAGGTACAGCGTCGCGGTGGCGTTGGCCTCCCAGGTCCCGACGGGGTCGCGCCACGAGTGGGCGACGTCGGCGGCGCCGGCGAGGTGGTAGACGACCTCGGGTTGATGGGCCTTGAACATGCGGGCCGAGGTGTCGGGGTCGGTGAGGTCGCCGTCGTCCTTGTCGATGCCGATCACGTCGTCGCCGCTGGCCCGTAGGTGCTGGCACAGGTGGGTGCCGGCGAAGCCGAGCGATCCGGTGACGAGGGCGCGCACCCCGACGAATGTATCTCCGGGGCTCACAGCCGCTTCGCATCGCGCAGGGCACGGCGGTACAGGTCGACGATGCCGTCGACGCACGTGGCCCAGGAGTAGCGGGCACTCCGCGTCCGGCCCCGAGCGATCATCTCGGCCCGCCGGCGCTCGTCGGACCACACGGCGCGGATGGCCTCGGCGAGGGCCTCGGAGTCTCCCACCGCCACCAGGGTGGCCGCGTCGCCGGCGACCTCGGCGATGGCGGCCACGGCGGTGGACACGACCGGGACACCGGCCGACATCGCCTCGAGGACCGGCAGGCCGAACCCCTCGTACACCGACGGGTAGGCCACCAACCGCGCCGCGCCGTAGAGGTCCCGCAGGTCCTCGTCGGCGAGCCGGCCGAGGCGGGTCACGAGGTCGGGCCGGTCCATCTGCGCCACCGCCCGGTCGAGGGATTCGGAGCCCCAGCCGTCGGGGCCGACGTGCACGAGCGGGACGCGCTCACCGGTCGCGGCGAGCCGATCGATGGCCCGGACCAGCGCGGGCAGGTCCTTGCGGGGTTCGACCGTACCCACGGCGAGGACGAACGCGTCCGTGCCGGCCAGGGCGCGTCCACGCGCCGGGTCCCCACCGTCCATGGGGGTCACGCCCAACGGCACGCTCACCACCCGGCTGGGGTCGAGCCCGAGCGCGTCGATGGCCTCGATCCGCACCGATTCGCTGTCGGTGTGCACCCACCCGCCACCGGCCGCCGCCCGGCGGATGAGCTCGGGATAGGCCAGGGTGGCGGGCTGGCACAGCTCGGGGAACCGAACCGGGGTCAGGTCGTGGACCGTCATCACCCGCACCCCGCGCGCCGGGGGCACCACGAAGTTGGGGCCATGGATGATGTCGTGGTGGCCGATGGCCCAATCGACCCGGGGCCAACCGACGCGTCGCCACGCGGCGCGCAGCAGCGTGGCCGGTAGGGGAGGTGCCACCACCCGCACGCCGGCGGGAGCGACCTCGGCGAGACGGGCGCGCCCGCGCACGCTCACGGGGAAGGCCGTGACCTCCACGTCGTCGCGTGCACCCAGTCCGGCCAGGAGGGCGTGGGTGAAGTTGCCGACCCCGGTCCGGGTGTCGAGCAGGGAGGTGGCGTCGACCGCGACGCGCAGCGGGTGCTGGACCATGGCGACATCAGGTTCTCAGACGCGGCCCCGTCGGACCGCAGCCGCGGGCCGACACAGACAGAGCAGCGGCAGGGACCCGGGGGAGAGGTACCTGCCGCTGCGGTCCGGGCGGCCGCTCGGGACCGCGCCAGAGTGTTGGCTAGTTGGCGAGGGGGGTGAGGAGGCGGAGCTGGGCGCGGGCGTCCTTGGCGACGGTCCGAGCCTGGTGCATCACGGCACGGGCCTGGTCGGGGAGCCGCTGCTCGACATCGTCGAGGACGGCGTCGATCCGGGCCTCGACCGCCTCGAGGCGCTCCTCGACGGTCCTGGCCCGGTCGAGGGCGGTGGTGCGAGCGTCGCCGATGTTGGTCTCGAACTGCTTGCGCAGCTCCTGACGCTGGACCTGTGCCTTCTGGAACGCGATGACGCCCAGACCGATGCTGACGTAGAGGCTGTCCCGGACGGTCTTCTGGATGTCGTCGAAGGTGATCTCGGCCACGGTGAACCTTTCGGTGGAGTCGGCAACGAACGCTGCATCACCGGCGTGCGTGAAAGACGGCGTGCTTGAAAGACTAAGCACCGCTGCGTGGAGTTGCAAGCAAATGTGAAATTTGTCTCGTTCGGCCCGATCAGCCCGGGTGTTCCGGCAGGCAACGTCTCGACCAGTACCCTGCCGCAATCGTGGAGACGCCCGCCCCGAGCCGTCCAGCGGCCCCCGCGGTCGTCGCCGTGATGGTGACCAGGAACCCTGGGCCATGGTTCGACGAAGCACTCAGCGCCCTCGATGCGCAGGACTACTCGAACCTCGCCGTCCTGATCATCGACGCGGCGAGCGACATCGACCCCACGCCTCGCGTCGCGTCCGTGCTGCCCGATGCCTACGTCCGGCGACTCGACCACAATCCGGGGTTCGGCGCCGCGGCCAACCAGGTGCGCGACGTGGTCGACGGGGCCGCCTTCTACTGCTTCCTCCACGACGACGCCGCTCCCACCGACCAGGCCATCACGACCATGGTCAGCGAGGCTCTCCGCTCCAACGCCGGCATCGTCGGACCCAAGCTGGTGCAGTTCGACGACGAGCGACGCATCCTCCAGGTCGGCGAATCCACCGACAAGACGGGCGAGCGCGTCACGCTGGTCGAACCCGGCGAGCTCGACCAGGAACAGCACGATTCGGTGCGCGACGTCTTCGTCGTGCCCGGGCGCGTGCACGCTGGTCCGCAGCGACCTCTTCGCCGCCATCGACGGCTTCGATCCCGGCATCGACGTCCTCAACGACGATCTGAACCTGTGCTGGCGTGCCCACGTCGCCGGCGCCCGTGTCGTCATGGCCCCGGACGCGGTGGTCCGTCACCTCGAATCCCTGGGCGAGCGGGTGCCGGTCACCGAGCGGCGCGAGCGGCTCATGCGGCACCGGCTCCGCACCATGTTGACGTGTTACAGCCGGTGGCACCTGGTGCGGGTCCTGCCCCAGGCCGCGCTCGTCTCCCTGCTCGAGGTGGTGTACTCGGTCGTCGTCGGCCGGCGGGGCCAAGCCGGCGATGTCATCCGGGCCTGGCGTTGGAACCTCGCCCGTCGCGGCGAGATCTCGGAGTGGCGGGCCAAGGTCGCCGCGTTCCGGGTCGTGCCCGATGCCGAGATCCGGCGGTTCCAGCTCCGCGGGTCCTCCCGCCTGGCGCTGTACCTGCGGGGCCAGACCAGTGGCGGCGGATCGCGCAGCGACCAGGCCCAGGCGTCGTTCCGGCGCTTCGTCGACGGGATGCGCGAGGGCTCGCTGCGGTGGCCGGTCGCGGCGTGGGTGGTCACGACGGTCATCGTCGCCTTCGGCAGTCGCCACCTCATCCTGCGTCCGATCGCCGCCGTCGGGGGCTTCACCTCGTTCGACCTCGGCCCGGTGGCGTTGTTCCACCACTACCTGTCGGGCTGGCGCGACGTCGGTCTGGGGACCGAGTCGCCCGCGCCCACGGCGTTGGCTCTGCTCAGCCTGCTCGGCTTCGTGTTCCTCGGCGCCATGGGTACCTTGCGCCGCGTCCTGCTCCTCGGGTCGCTCGTCCTCGGCCTCGTTGGCTCGTACCGGCTGCTGCGTCCCACGCGCTCGGTCCGAGCCCAGGCCGTCGCGCTCGTCGTGTACGGGGCCATCCCCCTCGGCTACGACGCCATCGCCGACGCCCGCTGGGGGGCGCTGGCCGTGTACGGCGTCACGCCGTGGGTGCTGGGCCACCTGGCCCGCGCCGCCGGATGGG
Organism: uncultured Acidimicrobiaceae bacterium; assembly: GCA_963747745.1. Taxonomy (GTDB): domain Bacteria; phylum Actinomycetota; class Acidimicrobiia; order Acidimicrobiales; family Salinilacustritrichaceae; genus Salinilacustrithrix. The sequence continues at coordinate 281,260 of CAVVGJ010000011.1, read as the reverse complement.
AACCCTTCGCCGCTCCCACGTCCCCGGCGCGCCACCGTCCCCGGTCTCGCATGCTCGCGCTCGGCCTCGTCCTCGCCCTCGTCGCCGCCATCGATCCTGCGGTGCTCCCTGTCACCTTGGTGGTGATCGCGGCGCTGGTCGTGGGCTCGCTCCTCGTCGGCGTCAGGGTCGGGACCGGACGGCTGGCGGTGGTCGGGGTCGGGGCGGTGGCGGTGGCCATCGTGTTGCACCTGCCCTGGACGCTGGATTTCCTCCTACCAGGCGCCACGTGGGAGATGGTCGTGGGCCACGCCGGCGTGAGCGGTCCCGCGTCACTGGCCGAGCTGTTCCGCTTCGATGTCGGGCCGGTCGGCGCGTCGGTCATCGCCATCGGCCTGCCCCTGGCCGCGCTGCTCCCGTTGGCGATCGGTCGCGAGTGGCGCTTCGAGTGGGCGGTGCGGGCGTGGTGCGTGGCAATCGCGCTCGTTGGTCTGGCGTGGGCCGGCGGGGAGGGCTGGCTGCCGTTCGCGCTCCCGCCCGCCGAGCTCCTGTTGGCCCCGGCCGCCATGGCGCTGGGCCTGGCGGCGGCGATGGGCATGATCGCGTTCGAGACCGATCTGCGCGCCTATGGCTTCGGCTGGCGGCAGGGGGCGGCGGCCCTGGCCGGCTTGGCCCTGCTCGTCGGTGCCGTCCCCACGCTCCTCGACGCCGGCAACGGCCGTTGGTACCTCCCGTCGGGCGGGCTCGAGACCACGTTCGGGTTCCTCGGCCGCGAGGACCCGGGCTACCGCGTGCTCTGGATCGGTGATCCCGATGTCGTGCCGCTGCAGGGCTACCGGCTCGACGACGATCTCGTGTACGCCACCAGCGACGACGGGCTCCCGTCGATCACCGACCGGTGGCCCGGTTCCGCCGAAGGGTCGACCCGCCTCATCGAGGACGCCCTCGCGCTGGCCGACGCCGGCGAGACGAGCCGGCTGGGCCGCCTCCTGGCCCCCATGTCGGTGCGCTACATCGTCCTGCCCCGGGCCGCGGCCCCCAAGCCCCTCGGCGGGTTGCAGCGACCGATCCCGCAGCGGGTCCTCGACACGCTCGCCGGTCAGCTCGACCTCGCCGAGGTCCCGGTGAACCCCGCCTACGTCGTGTACCGCAACGAGGCCGCGCTTGGGGCCCGAACGTCGCTGGCACCCGGCGCCGGCGCGGGGTCGGCGTTCTCGGTGGACGCGTCCGACCTCGGCGGCGACACGCCCGTGCTCGAGCACCAGACCGGCCCCACGACGTTCGAGGGCCCCGTGAACGCCGACGCCACCATCCTGCACGCCACCGCCGCCGCCGACGGCTGGGAGCTGCTCGTCGAGGGTCGGCCGGCCCCGAAGACGAAGCTGTTCGGCTGGGCCGACGGCTACCGACCCGACACGGGCGGCGATGCCGTCCTGCGCTACGACACCTCGCTGGCCCGCTACGGCGTCATCACGCTCCAAGCCATCTTCTGGGTCCTGGCCGTGCTCGGTGTGATCCGGAGCCGGCGCCGGGAAATCGCGGTGTCGTCGCCCGTCGAGGAGGTCGAGGCATGAGCCGTCGCCTGCCGGTGGTGGTCATCCTGCTCGGGCTCATCGTGGCCGGCTTCGTGGTGGACGGGACCACCACCGATCGCACCGTCGTCCCGGCCGGGGCGCCCGCCGTCGACTCGTCGGTCTTCCCGATCGCCTCCGGCCCCGAGGCGCTGTCGTCGACGTGGTTCTGCGCCGGTGGCACGGCTGACAAGGAAGCCTTCGCCGACCATGTCGTGGTCATCGCCAACCCCACCGACGCCGACGTCGTCGTGACCCTCACCGCCTTCGCCGGCGTGATCGTTCCGCCCGCCACCTCGGCCGACACCGGCGACACCACCACCACGACCACCACGGCGACCACCACCACGACGGCGCCGACCGCGGCGCCCGAGCCGGTCGAGCTGGCCGTGCCCGTTCCCGCTCGTGGCCGCAAGCAGATCGCCCTCCATGACCTCGTCGATGCCCCCGTGGCCTCGGCCCTCGTGGAGGCCTCGCCCGGTGGCGTCGTGGTCGAGCACCAGGTGTCGAGCATCAACGGCTTCGACGCCAAGCCGTGCGCGACGTCGGCTGCCTCGACGTGGCACTTCGCGTTCGGTGAGACCACCGTCGACGCCCGCGAGCTGCTGGTGCTGTTCAACCCCTTCCCCGAGGACGCCATCGTCGACGGCCGGTTCTCCACCGAGAACGGCATCCGGGAGCCCGAGCGCTTCGACGGCCTGGTGGTCCCCGCCCGCGGCACGATCGCCGTCGATGTCGGTGACGACGTCACCCGGCGCCAGGAGGTGGCGGCGACGATCACCGCCCGCAACGGGCGGATCGTCGTCGACCGCATCCTGCGCTTCGGCAGCGATGCCGAGCGAGGCCTCACCGTCCAGACCGGGATCCCCGAGCCGCAGGACGCCTGGGTCTTTCCTGACGGGTACATCTCGGACGGCACCCGGGAGGAGTACGCCGTCTACAACCCGGGCGACCGCCTCGCCGAGGTCTCGATCGACTTCGTGCTCGACGACCCCGAGGCCAATGGCGTCCCCGAGTCGATCGATCTCAGCCTCCCGCCCGGCACCCACCAGCTCGTCGACATCGGCGCCGACGGCCGGGTGCCCAAGGGGGTGGGCCACACCGGCATCGTGCGCAGCGCCAACGGCGTGCCCATCGTGGCCGAGCGCGCCCTCTACGCCGAGCACGACAGCCGGCGGGGAGTCACGGTGACCACCGGGTCGCCGGTCGAGTCCCAGCGATGGACCTTCGCGGCCGGAGCCGTCACCGGCAACGACGACGAGTACCTCGTGCTGGTCAACCTCGATGCCGAGATCCTGGCCGAGGTCGACGTGTCGGCCATCGTCGGCGGCCAATCGGTCCCGGTGTCCGAGCTCCAGGGCATCGAGCTGGGCGCGGGCGAGCGGCGGGCGATCCGGATCGGCGAGCACATCAACAACCGACCCGACCTCACCCTCGTGGTGACCTCGTCGGAGCCGATCGTCGCCGAACGAGGCCTGTACCGGGTCGGCCGCGACCAGCGGGGCATGTCGAACGCGGTGGGGGTGCCGTCGGCCGACGGGCTGCGCCCGCCGGCCGATCCGTTCGCCGCGCCGGCGTCCGAGGACGTCCCCGACACCACGGCCCCGGGCGTTGGTTCCGACAGCCCCACCGCGCCCGGCGACGTCCAGTTGCCGGCGCCGGATCAGACGATCGTCATCGAGAACCCCGATGCCGAGACCGAGGATCCGAGTGCGTCATCGACGACGACGGCGCCGCCGAGCAGCGCTCCCGCCACGACGGCCGCTGGTTAGCCTGGCGCCGTGGAACGGGTCCTGATCATCGTCGTGATCGCCGCCGTCGCCGCCGTCGTGGCCCTGGTGGTGCAGCGCCGCCAACCGACCACCATGCCGGCCGAGACCGGCTATCACGTGCCGGTGCAGCTCCACCGGCCCGACTTCGATCGCCCCGACGCCCCCTGGCTCGTGGCCGTGTTCACCTCCGCCACCTGCACCACGTGCGCCGGCATGTGGGAAAAGGCACGCCAGCTCGAGTCCGACGAGGTCGCGGTGCAGGAGGTCGAGGTCACCGCCCGCAAGGACCTGCACGAGCGGTACCGCATCGACAGCGTCCCCACCACGGTGGTGGCCGACCTCAACGGCGTCGTCATGGCGTCGTTCCTCGGTCCGGCGACCGCCACCGACCTGTGGGCCGCGGTGGCCGAGCTGCGCGATCCCGGTTCGGTGCCGCCCTCGTGCACCGGTTGACGGGCTAGTCGGCCGAGGTCGGGGCCGGGGCCCCGGTGCCGGCTTCGGTGCCGGTCCCGGTGTCGAGATCCTGGCCGCCGCGGTCGCCGAGCTCGATGAGCCGGTTCACCTCGCTGCCGTCGATGGTCTCGCGCTCGAGCAGGGCCCGGGCGACGAGATCGAGGCCGTTGCGGTGCTCGTGGAGCAGGTCGCGGCAGCGCTGCTCCTGGTCGCGGAGGATGCGTTCGACCTCCTCGTCGATGACCCGTGCCGTGTCGTCGGAGTACTCGCGGTTGCTCATCAGGCTCTCGCCCAGGAACACCTGGTCGTGGCCGCTCCAGGCCTGCGGTCCGATCTTGGGCGACATGCCCCACTCGCGGACCATCTTGGTGGCGAGCTCGGTGGAACCGACGAGGTCGTTGTTGGCGCCCGTGGAGTAGACGCCGTAGATGGTCTCCTCGGCGATGCGGCCGCCCATGCGGACGACGAGGGTGTCCTCGATGTAGTCCTGGCGGTGGATGTGACGCTCCTCCATGGGGAGCTGCTGCGTGACGCCGAGCGCCATGCCCGTGGGCAGGATCGTCACCTTGTGCACCGGATCGGCGTTGGGGAGCACGGCGGCGCACACCGCGTGGCCCGCCTCGTGGTAGGCGATGACCTCCTTCTCCGGGTCGGAGAGGGCCATCGACTCGCGACGCTGGCCCATCAGGACGCGGTCGCGGGCCTGCTCGAAGTGGCGCATGTGGATCTGCTCGTCGCCGGCCCGCACCGCGTACAGCGCGGCCTCGTTCACCAGGTTGGCGAGGTCGGCGCCGCTCATGCCCGGGGTCCCCCGGGCCACGGTGACGAGGTCGACGTCGGCGGCGAGGTTCTTGTTCTTGCCGTGCACGCCGAGGATGGCGAGGCGCTCCTCGAGCTCGGGCAGCGGAACCACCACCTGGCGGTCGAAGCGGCCGGGCCGCAGGAGGGCGGGATCGAGGATGTCGGGCCGGTTGGTGGCCGCCATCATCACGATGCCCTCGGTGGCCTCGAAGCCGTCCATCTCCGACAGCATCTGGTTGAGCGTCTGCTCGCGCTCGTCGTGGCCGCCGCCGAGGCCAGCACCGCGCTTGCGGCCGATGGAGTCGATCTCGTCGACGAAGATGATGGCCTTGCCGAGCTTCTTGGCCGTCTGGAACAGGTCACGCACGCGGCTGGCGCCCACGCCCACGAACATCTCCATGAAGTCGGAGCCGGTCACGGAGAGGAACGGCACGCCGGCCTCGCCGGCGACAGCGCGGGCGATGAGGGTCTTGCCTGTCCCTGGCGGACCCACGAGGAGGACGCCCTTGGGGATGCGGGCGCCGATCTCGGCGAACTTCTCGGGGTGGCGCAGGAAGTCGACCACCTCGGTGATCTCCTGCTTGACCCCCTCGTAACCGGCCACGTCCTCGAAGGTGGTGCCCGGCCGCTCGGTGTCGTAGGTCTTGGCCTTGGACCGGCCGATGTTCATCACGCCGCTCATCTGGCCCTGGGCCCGGCGCTGCATCCACAGGAAGAACAGGACGAACAGGCCGATCATGATGATGTAGGGCAGGATCGCCGACAGGAAGCTGGGTTGGGGTGTCTCGTAGCTGACCTTGACGCCCTTGTCGCGCAGCAGCTGGATGTCGGCATCCGGGATCCCGCCGTTGAGCGGGCCGGTGGTGTGGAAGTCGGAGCCGTCGCCGAACGTCCCGGAGATGTCGCCGTTGTTGTTGTCGATGGTGACCTCGTCGACCTTGCCGTCGACGACGTCCTGGCGGAACTCGCTGTAGGTGATGTCCTTGCTGCTCGTCCCCGGGAACAGGCCGGCCACGCCGAAGCCGAGTGCGAGGATCCCGACGAGCACCCAGATCGACCACCGGGGCAGACCACCGAGCAGGCCGGAGGGGCCTGATCGTCCGCCGCTGGGCTGGCGGCCCGGTGGGGGCGGCGGCGGTGGGGGAGACTGCGGTTGCATGTGTCCACGATACGGCCCACGACCCCGACTAGCCTCGCCAGGGTGAGCGCGAGCTGCAGCCGTCCCGGGTGCCAGCGGGCACCGTCCGCCACGTTGACCTACGACTACGAGGGGCGCATCGCCACGGTCGATCGCCTCGCACCGTCCCATCCCATGCAGTACGACCTCTGCGAGTTGCACACCGATCGCCTGTCGGTTCCCCAGGGCTGGGTCCTGGTCGATCAGCGGGTGGTGGCACCCGTCCTCGAGCTCGGCGACCGCCGCGCATCCTGATCCGATCCCGCAGACCCGACCCGGTAGATTCGGCCCGGTGACGGCCGCTTCCCCAGACGCCGCGCCGCGTGAGACCGATCCCCCCGACGAGGCACCTGCGCCCCGTTGGGGCGTCGCCGACGTCATCGTGGCGTTCCTCTTCGCCCAGGTGGCGTCGCTGATCGGTTTCACCGTGTACGCCGCGGTGAAGGGCGTGTCCGCCGCCGATCTGAGCTCGAACACGCTCACCATCGGCGAGCTGGCCCTCCTGCAGATCCCCCTGTGGATGGGCTTGCTCGGGGTGCCGCTCGTGTCCACCAGGTTCCGCGGCAACGGACCGGTGATCGATCTCGGGTGGTGGATGAAGTGGCGCGACGTGCCACTGGGCATCGCCATCGGGGTGGTGTGCCAGTTCGTACTCGTACCGCTGGTGACCCTGCCGGTGTTCTGGCTCACGAACGCGGACGGCTCGGCTCTCGAGGCCCCCGCTCGCGAGCTCACCGACAAGGCGTCGTCCGGTGTCGGCTGGGTCATCCTCGTGCTCGTCGTCGTGGTGGCCGCGCCCGTGGCCGAAGAGGTGTTCTTCCGGGGGATGCTGCAGCGCACGCTGGCCCGATCGTGGCCGATCTGGCCCGCCATGATCGCCACGTCGCTGTTCTTCGCCGCCAGTCACTTCGAGCTGCTGCAGTTCCCGGCGCTGGCGGCGTTCGGCCTGGTGCTGTCCTACTGCGCCCACCGCACGGGACGGCTCGGCCTCGACACCTGGGCGCACGTCGGGTTCAACGCCACCACCGTGCTGATCCTGTTCGTCCAACGCTGAACGCCGACCTGACCACTGCCGATGGGCCCGGGATGCGAGGATGACGCCTCGATGAGTGTGCTCGACCAGCCGGGACCGGTGGGCGGCGGACCGGACGCGATCGACCTCCCCGAGGTCGAGACCGGCGAGGTCCCACCCGAGGAGCCGCTCCCGCCGCGCCCGGACGACCGCGCGCTGCGCACGGTCATCGACATCAGCGTGGTCGCGGCCTGTGCCCTGTTCGTGTTCTGGCAGCTGCATCCCCAGCTGCTCCTGGCGGACACCACGCCGGCGGGCGGCGACATGGGCGCGCACGTGTGGGCCTTCGGCTACCTCCGCGACGTGCTGTTGCCCTCGGGCCGGCTCGTGGGATGGACCCCTGACTGGTACGCCGGCTTCCCCGTCTTCCAGTTCTACATGGTCGTCCCCTTCCTGGCCATGGTGGTCGTCAACACGGGGCTCTCCGGCGTGGCGTCGATCCTCGCCGGCCTCGTCTCGCTGGGCATCACGGCCCGGGCGGCCGGTGTCCGCCGGGTGCGTCCCGTCGCCATCGGCCTCGGCGCCTTCGCCGTCGTGGCCCTGGTCAGCGGCGTGTGGAGCGGCTACGCCACCGGCTTCCGCTTCCTCCTCGGCGTGGTGGTCGTCACCGCGGCGGTGGTCGTGGGTCGGCGTGGCGCGCACTGGTCAGGCGCCTCCCCCCATCGCTGGTGGCTGGTCACCGGGGCCATCGTCGTCGCGGTGGCCGGCATCGCCCTCCCGTTCGGACCGTCGTTCAAGATCGTCACGGTGTCCGGTGTCATCGGACTCCCGGTCGCCGCCTACGTGTTCGGCCGGCTCAGCCAACTCGCATACCCCACGCCGGCGCTGCTGGCCGTGGGGGCCGTGTGGTTCCTCTTCGACAAGGACTTCACCATCTACGGCGGGAACATCGCGTCGACGATGGCGGGCGAGTTCGCCTTCTCGATCAGCCTCACGCTGGCGATCTTCTACCTGGGCCTGGTGGTCCGGGGGCTGCGCACCGGCCGCAACCGGGCGGGGGCGGCGGTGCTGCTCGCCCTGGTCGGCTGCTGCCACCTGATCCCCGCCTTCTTCGCCCTCGGCGCCACCGCCGTGTTGCTCGCCGTGCACGTCCTGGGCGAGATCGGTCGTCCCCGGGTGCGACCACTCGGCGTGGGTCGGCTGTGGTGGCTCGCCTCGGCCGGCGTGGTGGGCGCCCTGCTCGCCGCCTGGTGGGTCCTTCCCTTCTACGCCCGCACCACCTATCTGAACGACATGGGCTGGGAGAAGATCGCCGTCCACCACGAGGGCACCGCGCTGTGGCACTGGTTCACCTCCGATGTGTGGTCGCTGCTGGTGCCGTCCGATCTGCGCATCCCGGCCGCGCTGGCCCTCGTCGGCGCGGTCCTGTCGCTGCTGTTCCGCAACCGGATCGGATCGGCGTTGACCTTCATCGGGCTCGGCCTCGCCGTCGCCTTCGTGTTCGCCCCCCAGGGCCGGCTCTGGAACGCACGGCTCCTGCCGTTCTGGTACCTCGTGGTGTACTTCGTCGCCGCCATCGGCGTGGGCGAGGTCGTCCGGGCGTTGGCCCAGGTGTTCGCGGCCCGTCCCGAGCGCCCGGTCCGTGGCATCGGCTGGTTCGCGGCCCCCGTCTGCCTGCTGGTCCTCGGCGTCTTCCTCGGCGGGCAGCTCCACAACCTGCCCGGCGGCCGTCAAGACCCCGTCACCGGTTCCTACCGCCTGTTCTCGTCGATCGGCATCCCCGGTCTGTTCTCCGTCGACCTGCCCGACGCGTTGGGCGTCGACGTCGCGGGCCGGAACTTCGTCACCGACTGGTCGCGCTGGAACTACAGCGGCTACGAGCGCAAGGACGCCTACCCCGAGTACCGGGCCATCGTGTCGACCATGGAGCAGGTCGGGGAGGAGCACGGCTGTGGGATGTCGCTCTGGGAGTACAGCTCCAAGCTGAACGACTACGGCACCCCGATGGCGCTCATGTTGCTGCCGCACTGGACCGACGGGTGCATCGGCTCCATGGAGGGGCTCTACTTCGAGGCCTCCGCCACCACGCCGTTCCACTTCCTCATGCAGTCGGAGCTGTCCGAGTCGCCGTCTCGGGCGCAGCGCGACCTGCCCTACCGCGACCTCGATCTCGATGCCGGCGTGCAGCACCTCCAGCTACTGGGCGTGAAGTACTACCTGGCTCGCAGCGCCGAGGCCATCGCGGCCGCCGACGCCCACCCCGACCTGACCCGCATCGCGGCGTCGGGACCGTGGGTGGTCTACGAGGTGGCCGACGCGCCCCGGGTCGAGGCGCTGACCGATCAGCCCGCCGTCACCACCGCCAGCGGCCACCAGGGCGAGTGGCTGTGTGCCAGCAAGGACGCCGCCGGGCACTGCTCGGGCGTCGCCCTCGACTGGTTCCAGGACCCGTCGCAGTGGGATGTCGCCCTGGCCGCCAACGGGCCGAAGGACTGGCAGCGGGTCGATCCCGGGGAGACACCCGAGCGTCGGCCGGTGGCCCCCGCCACCGTCAGCGACATCTCCTTCGGCCGGGAGAGCATCTCCTTCACCGTCGACCACCCCGGTACTCCGGTGCTGGTCAAGGAGTCGTACTTCCCCAACTGGCGGGTGAGCGGCGCCGACGGTCCGTACCGCGTCGCGCCGAACCTGATGGTCGTGGTGCCAACCGACAACCACGTCACGCTGACCTACGGGCGCACCGGCGTCGACTACCTGGCCATCCTGCTCACCCTGATCGGCATCGGATTGGTCGTGGCGCTCGTCCGGGCCGGCGCCGTGTCCGTGCCGAGCCTGCGCGAGCCCGAGACGCCGTTCGAACCCAGCCGCGACTGAGCCGATCGTGGGACGGCGCCTGCGCAGCTTCGCGATCGTCGCGATCGTGCCCACCGTCATCGACGTCGGCCTGCTGGTCGCGCTGCGCCAGGGTGCCGGATGGCCACTGCTCGTCGCCGACCTGGCGGCCATCGGGGTCGCATCGGTCGTCTCCTACAGCCTCCATCGCGTGGCCACCTACCGGGCCAACCCGTACTTCCGGTGGGTCCGCTACCCGTGGGCGTTCGCCGTCATCGCGGGGACCGCCGCCCTGGCCGATGCCGTGGTGCTCCGGCTGACGTTCACCGCAGCCGGCTACACCACCGTGGGGGGCCTGCTCATCGCCAAGGCGATCTCGCTCGGCGTGGCGGTGGTCCTGCGGGCCATCGGCTACCGGTTCGTCCTCTCCGACGTGGTGGCGGGGACCCAGCAGCGCCGTGACCAGCGGGTCTCGACCGGCGCGGTCCGCTTCAGCGTCGTGATCCCCGCCTACCACGAGCCCGACCGGATCGGCCGCACGGTCGAGGCCATCCGGGCCGAGTTGGCCGACGTGGCGGCGCACGGCGGGATCGAGATCGTGGTGGTCGACGACGGATCGGGCGACGGGACCGCCGATGCCGCGCTCGCTGCCGGTGCCGACCAGGTGGTGTCGCTGCCCGCCAACCGGGGCAAGGGCGCAGCCGTGCGCGCCGGCATGTTGGCCACCCGGGGCCGGGCCGTCGCCTTCACCGATGCCGACCTCGCCTACGACCCCACCCACCTCCGGCGCTTGCTCGAGGAGATCGAGGCGGGATGGGACGTGGTCATCGGCAATCGCCGGCACCCGCGTTCGCAGGTCGACGCCGCGTCCGGCCTGCGGACGGTCGGTAGCCGCATCGTCAACCTGCTGGCCACCGGTGTGCTGCTGGCGGCGCCGCTCGACACGCAGTGCGGCCTGAAGGGGTTCCGGGGTGACGTCGCCCGGACGCTGTTCGCACAGACCCGCATCGACGGGTTCGCGTTCGACATCGAGGTCCTCCACCTCGTCGAACGGTCGGAGTGGTCCCTGCACGAGATCCCGGTGCAGCTCGTGGAGCCCGGCGGGGGTTCCACGGTCCGGGTCCTCGTCGACGTGTCCCGGCTCGTCCGAGACCTGTTCCGGGTCCGTTACTGGTCGAGCACCGGCGCGTACGACGATCCGGAGCGGGAGCCGGCGGTCAGAGGATCTGGCTGAGGAAGAGCTTCGTTCGCGCTTCCTGGGGGTCGGTGAAGAAGTGCTCGGCGGTGCCCACCTCGACCACCTCACCATCGGCCATGAACAGCACACGGTCGGCCACGTTGCGGGCGAAGCCCATCTCGTGGGTGACGCAGATCATGGTCATGCCCTCCTCGGCGAGGGTCTGCATGGTGTCGAGGACCTCGCCGATCATCTCCGGGTCGAGGGCCGAGGTGGGTTCGTCGAACAGCATCACCTTGGGCGTCATGGCCAGGGCCCGGGCGATGGCCACCCGCTGTTGCTGTCCACCCGAGAGCTGGCCGGGGTACTTGTCGGCCTGCTCGGGGATCTTCACCCGCTCGAGCAGATCCCGGGCCTGGGCCTCGGCCTCGCGGCGGGGGATCTTGCGTACCTGGCGGGGTGCGATGGTGATGTTGTCGAGCACGGTGAGGTGGGGGAAGAGGTTGAACGACTGGAACACCATCCCGGTCTCCCGACGGATGGCCTGGATGTTGCGGATGTCGTCGGAGAGCTCGGTGCCGTCCACCACGATCCGGCCCCGGTCGTGGGTTTCCAACCGGTTGATGCAGCGGATCATGGTCGACTTCCCCGACCCGGACGGGCCGATCACGACCACCACCTCCTGCTTACCGACCTTGAGGTTGATGCCCTTGAGCGCCTGGAAGTCACCGAAGTACTTGTCGACGCCCTCGAGCTGGATCATCACCTCGCCGCTGCCGGCCACCTGGGTGGCATCTGCGAAGACCTCAGGCATGACGGAACCTCATCTCTGGCCGACCCCCAACCGATCTTCGAGCCGTCGGCTCTCGCGCGAGAGCGTGTAGGCGCCGACCCAGAACAGGGCGGCGGCGAACGAGATCGCCTCGGCGTAGTTCGACAGGTCGAACTGGGCTTGCTTGGTGACGGCGTCGGCGACGCTGAGCACATCGAGGAAGCCGATGACGAACACGAGCGTGGTGTCCTTGAACAGGCTGATGAACTGGCCGACCAGCGCGGGGATGACGTTGCGCAGGGCCTGCGGGAGGACGATCCAGCCCGTCACCCGGAACGGGGACATCCCCAGCGCCTGCGCGGCCTCGCCCTGGCCCCGGGGCACCGACTGGAGTCCGCCGCGGACGATCTCGGCCACGTAGGCGGCGGTGAAGATCGTGAAGGCGATGATGACCCGGACGACCTTCCCGGGCAGGATCGACTGGGGGAAGAAGAAGCCCAGACCGACGCTGCTCATGAGCACCAGCACCACGAGCGGTACGCCCCGGAAGAACTCGATCACCGCCACCGAGAGCGCCCGGATGGCCGGGAGCGTCGAGCGTCGACCGAGCGCCAGCAGCAAGCCGAGCGGGAAGCACAGGATCATGCTCACCGCGGCCAGGAACAGCGTGAGCATCAGCCCGCCCCAGGCGTCCCAGCCGATCGGTCCGGTGAGCAGAGGGAGGAGCACGAGCGGGAGGACAACAGGGAGCGCGAAGGCCACGGCGTGCGTGCGTCGCGGGAGCAGGCCACCGAGGATCCGGCCCACGATGCCGATGGCCACGGCCGCGACCGCGACGAGGCTCGGGGTGATGGTCCGCGACAGCGAGAGCGCCACGAGGACGAGCAGGATGGCCGGCCACAGTCGGGTGATCACCGCCCCCACGCGGGCCGTGATGGAGCGAGCCGAGGCGGGGCGCCCCGCCTTGGCGTCCGCCTCGGCGGTTCGGACCGCCAGCGCGCCGGCGAGCAGCCCTGCCGTCGCCACGAGGGCCAACACGGCGAGGACCACCCGCCACAGCTGGTCGGCCGGATAGCGACCGTAGAGGTACAGGTCGAGGTTGACCCGGACGATCTCCCATCGTCCGGAGACGAACAGGAAGCGGACGGCCCGGAACGCCGCGAACACCAACACGATGCCCGTCACCACCGTGACGACGGAGTCACGCCCGTTGCGGAACAGGTTGTGGCGGATCCACACCCGCGGCGACACGGTCCGTTCCGGTGGCGGCGAGCCCGCGGGCGAGCGCTCGGTCATCGTTCCACCAGCGCCAGTCGGTGGTTGGCCGCGTTGACGAGCAGCGAGATGCCCAGCGACAGCAAGAGGTAGATGCCGAGCAGCAGGGTGAACGAGGGCACCGCCGGGGCCCGGTTCCCGATGCTCACCTGGGTGATCTTGGTGAGCTCGAAGTAGCTGATGGCGACGGCGAGCGACGAGTTCTTGGTCAGGTTCAGGTACTGGTTCCCGAGGGCGGGAACGGCGATCCGCATGGCCTGGGGGAGGACGATGAGACGCATGCGCTGGTAGCCGGACAGGGCCAGCGCGGTCGCCGCCTCGTTCTGACCGCGAGGGACGGCCTGGATCGAGCCCCGGACGATCTCGGCGATGTGGCTGGCGGTGTAGATGACGAGGGCGAAGAGCAGAGCGGCGAACTCGGGGAGCATGGTGATGCCGCCCACGATCCGCCGGCCCTCCAGCGCCGGTGTGGTGATCCCCAACGGCATCCCCAGGACGGCGAGCCCGGCGACGGCCACGGCCGCGAAGGTGACGATGCCGAACAGCCCGCCCCGGGCGAGGTCGCCGGTGCGGTCCTGGACGCGTGATCGCCACCGGACGACCGCCACCGTGGCCACGACGGCGGCCAGGACGACGGCCAGGATCGACCAGCCCTGGCCGTCGGTGGTGAACCACACCGTGCCGACGCCGCGGATCGAGGGCAGGAAGATCCCACCGTAGGTCCGCGAATCCTCGAGCCGCGGGAGGCGGAGGAAGACGGCCGAGTACGAGAACACGACGATGATGAGCAACGGGATGTTGCGCAGCGTCTCGACGTAGGCCCGGGCGAGGCGGGACAGCAGCCAGTTGGTGGACAGCCGCGCGATCCCGATGAGCGTGCCCAGGATCGTGGCCAGCACGATGCCGGCCGCGGCGACCCGCACCGTGTTGCCGAGCCCGACGAGGACCGCGTCCCGCACGCTCTGGCTCTGGCGGAACGCGTTGCCCGGCACGGTCAGATCGGCGGGTTGGTCGAGGTAGTCGAAGCTGAGTGGGATGTTCGTCCGCTCCGCGTTGGTCTGCAGGTTTCCCCACAGCCACAGACCGAACGCGACGACGACCACCACGACCGCCGCCTGGAAGACGATCCGGAGGATCCGGACGTCCCGCCACAGCGGTGGTCGTTGGTTGGTCGTCGTCGCGCTCACGTCAACGCCTCGCGGCGCGGCGCCTCGGCCTCAGCGGTAGGGCGGCGCGTAGAGCAGGCCGCCGTCGGACCACAGTCGGTTCAGGCCGCGGTCGAGTCCGAGCGGTGCCAGGTTCTTCTCGAAGATCTCGGCGTAGTTGCCGACCTGCGTGATCACCTGCTTGGCGTAGTCCGCCGGGAGCCCGAGGCCGGGATCGAAGGTGCCGCCCTCCTCGCCGGTCCCGAGGAACTTGCGGATGTTCGGGTCGTCGCTGTCGGCGAAATCGTCGATGTTGGTCGAGTCGATGCCGAACTCCTCGGCCTGGATGGTGGCGAAGATCGCCCAGTCGACGGCTTGCGCCAGTTCGGTGTCGCCGTCGCGCACGGCCGGCGCCAGCGGTTCCTTGGAGAAGACGTCGGGCAGGATGCGCAGGGCATCCGGGCCGTCGGGGAACTCGGAGCGGAAACCGGTGAGTTGGCTCGTGTCGGACGACCAGCCGTCGCAGCGGCCCTGGATGAAGGCGTCCTGCAGCTGGGCGGTGTCGCTGAACGAGAGCACCTCGACGAGGTCGATGCCGAGCTTCTGGAACTCGGTGGCCACGTTCCCCTCCGTGGTGGTGCCGGCGGCGACGCAGATCGAGGTGCCGCCCATGTCGGCGACCTTCTGGAAGTCCGAATCGGCGTTCACCATCATGCCCTGGCCGTCGTAGTAGTTCGGCTGGAGGAAGGTGGCGCCTTCGGCGCCGTCTCGTCCCGCCGTCCAGGTCGTGTTCCGGACCAGCACGTCGATCTCACCGGACTGCAGGGCCGTGAAGCGGGCCTCGGTCTCGAGGTCGACGAACTCGACCGCGTTGGCGTCACCGAGGATGGCGGCGGCGATGACGCGGCAGAAGTCGGCATCGAACCCGACGTGGTCGGACCCTTCGAGGACCGCGAACCCGGGTAGGGCGTCGCGGGTACCGCACTTGAGGGTGCCGGCCGACTTCACGGACGCCAGCCCACTGCCCTCCTGTACGAGCGTGATCTCGGTGTCATCGGGTTGGGTCGTGTCGGATGCGCCGTCGCTGTCGTCATCGCTGCTGCACGCGCCGGCCAGGAGCGTGAGCGCGACGCACGCGCCAACCCATCCCGCCATTCGTCGGTTCTTCATCAGTCCCCCTGTTGTTGCCGCCCAGGAACGGACGGCCCGGCTCGGAACCTAACAAAGGGACCGGAGCCATGTTCTGGATCGCAGTTTGGTGCGATCAGTGGTGCCGAACGGCCTCACCGGTCTGCACGGCCCACAGGGCGGCATACGGACCTTCGCTCGCGATGAGTTGATCGTGGGTGCCCCGCTCGACGACGCGCCCGTGGTCGAGGACGTGGATCATGTCGGCATTGCGGACGGTCGACAGACGGTGGGCGATGATCAGCGTGGTCCGGTCGGCCGAGATCCGGTCGAGGCTGCGCTGGATCGCGGCCTCGGTCTCGTTGTCGACGGCCGACGTCGCCTCGTCGAGGAGCAGGATCACCGGATCCTTGAGCACGGCCCGGGCCAGTGAGATGCGCTGGCGTTGCCCGCCGGACAGCTTCTGGCCCCGCTCACCGACGATGGTGTCGTAGCCGTCGGGCAGCGACATCACGAACTCGTGCACCTCGGCCACCGTCGCCGCGGCGACCACGTCCTCGAGCGGGGCATCGGGACGGGCGTAGGCGATGTTCTCCCGGACGGTGCCGTGGAAGAGGTAGACGTCCTGGCTGACGAGGCCGGTGAGCCGTCGGAGGTCGCCGAGGTGCAGGTCGCGCACGTCGTGACCGTCGATCGTCACCTCGCCCTGATCGGGGTCGTAGAACCGAAGCAGGAGCCGGACCATGGTCGACTTGCCCGATCCGGTCGGACCGACGATGGCGGTGGTCGCACCGGCCGGGAGCTCGATGGTCACGCCGTCCAGCGCGTTGCCGCCGTCGTCGTAGGCGAAGGTCACGTCGCGGAAGGTCACCGCGCCCTCACCCGTCCGGAGTTCGAGGCGCACGGGCCCGTCGACGATGGTGGGCTCGGTGTCGATGACGTCGAGGATGCGGTTGGTCGACGCCATCGCCCGCTGGTACTGGTCGAAGGTCTCGCCGAGCCGGGTCAGCGGCCACAGGAGCCGCTGGCTGAGGAACAGCAGGACGCTGTACTGGCCGACCGTGAGCGACGCGCCCCGGATCGCCTCGAAGCCACCCCAGATCATCGTGCCGGTGAAGCCGACCAGGATCGCCATGCGGATCAGCGGCGTGAAGGCCGAGCTGAGGGTGATCGCCTTCCGGTTGGTGCTTCGGTAGCGGTCCGACTCACCGCCGATGCGTGCGGTCTCCCGGGTCTCGGCCGTGAAGCTCTTGACGGTCGACATGCCGAGCAGGTTGTTGGCGAGCTGTCCGTTGAGGAACCCGGCCTGGTTGCGCACGGCCTCGTAGCGCGGTTCGAGCTTGCGCTGGAACCAGAACGATCCGTAGAGGATCACGGGCATCGGCGCGATGGCCAGCACGGCCACGGTGGGATCGAGCGCCACGAAGATGGCGCCGACCACGACCACCGTGGTGAGCACCTGGATGATCTCGTTGGCCCCGATGTCGAGGAAGCGCTCCAGTTGGTTGACGTCGTCGTTGAGCACCGCCATGAGATCGCCCGTCGATCGCCGCTGGAACCAGGCGTGCTCCAGCTCCTGCACGTGGGCGTAGGCGTCGAGGCGGAGGTCGTGCTGCAGATCCTGGGCCAGGTTCCGCCACGACACGCGGTGGAGGAACTCGAACAGCGACTCGAACGCCCACACCGCGAAGGTGATGAGGGCGATGCCCACGATCTGGGATCGTTGCGTGCTGAACCCGAGGCGGCCGATGAAGCCGTCGCCCTTGTTGGCCACCACGTCCACGGCGAAACCGATGAGCAGGGGTGGGGCGAGGTCGAAGATCTTGTTGAGGACCGAGTGCAGCGTGGCCCAGCCGACCCGTCTCCGGTAGGGGTCGGCGTAACGCCACAGGCGGCGCACGGGACTGGTGCGCGTCCGGACGGTGGCGGTGGTGGCGGGCACCGGTGGTTCAGGGGACATGGGTGACCTGGTCTGCTCGGGTCGTCGGTGGGGCGAGTCTGGTCGTTCAGCACCGAGTCCGGCGCCCTCATTCCGGATCGCGTCCCTGGCCGCCACCTTGCGGTTCCCGTTGTCCGGGGAGCACCCTTCCGGGCGTGGCTGACATCGATGCCGTGTTCAAGGCGTACGACATCCGGGGCACGACCCCCGACCAGCTCGACCCCGACCTGGTGCACCGCATCGGCACCGCCTTCGCGGTGTTCGTCCGTTCGCAGCCCTACCCGCACGACCGCGTGCTCGTGGCCCGCGACATGCGCGAGAGCGGCGTCGAACTGGTCGAAGCGTTCTGCGAGGGTGTCGCCGGTCAGGGCCTCGATGTCACCACCCTCGGCCTGGCGTCGACCGACATGCTCTACTTCGCATCCGGCAGCCTCGACGCCCCCGGTGCGATGTTCACCGCCAGCCACAACCCGGCCCAGTACAACGGCATCAAGATGACCCTCGCCGGCGCCCGGCCCATCGGGGCCGACACCGGCCTCGAGGAGATCAAGGAGATCGCCCGTGCCGGCGGACCCGAGCCGGTGCCGCAGCCGGGGACGATCCACGCCGAGGAGATCCTGGCCGCCTTCGCCGACCACGTCCGTTCGTTCATCGACATCACCACGGTGGGCCCGCTGAAGGTGGTGGCCGACACGGCCAACGGCATGGGTGGCCTGGTCGTGCCGGCCGTGTTCGAACCGCTCCCCATCGACCTCGAGGTGATGTACGGCGAGCTCGACGGCAACTTTCCGAACCACCCGGCCGATCCGCTCAACACCGAGAACCTCCGCGACCTGCAGGCCAGGGTGCTCGAGACCGGCGCCGATCTGGGCCTCGCCTTCGACGGCGACGCCGACCGGGTGTTCCTCGTCGACGACCAGGGCGAACCCGTGTCCGGATCGGTCACCACCGCCATCGTGGCCACGGGAGTCCTGGCGAAGGAGCCAGGCGCCACCATCCTCCACAACCTCATCTGCTCCAAGACGGTGCCCGAGGTGGTGCGCGAGCAGGGGGGGACGCCGGTGCGGACCAAGGTCGGTCACAGCTACATCAAGGCGGTGATGGCCGAGACCGGAGCCGCCTTCGGCGGCGAGCACTCGGCGCACTACTACTTCCGGAAGAACTGGCGGGCCGACTCGGGCTGCATCGCGGCGCTCATGGTCATCGAACAACTCACCCTCACCGGCCAGAAGCTCTCCGAGCTCCGCAGACCCTTCGAGCGCTACGCCGCCTCGGGTGAGATCAACACCGAGGTCGACGACCCGGGTGCGGTGATCGAGCGGGTTGCCGCCGTGTACGCCGATCTCGACCAGGATCGCCTCGACGGGCTCACGGTGGATGCCGGCGATTGGTGGTTCAATCTGCGTCCGTCCAACACCGAACCGCTGCTGCGGCTCAACCTCGAGGCCGCCACGCGCGACCAGTGCGATGCCAAGGTCGCCGAGGTCCGCTCCCACTTCACCTGATCCGAACTCCCCGACCCACGGAGACCGCCATGGCGCTCGACCAGCTCCTGCTCGACATCCTCGCCTGCCCGGAGGACAAGGGCCCGCTGTACTACTTCGAGGACGAGAACATCCTCCTGAATCCCCGTCTGAAGCGGACCTACGAGATCCGCGACGACATCCCCATCATGCTCATCGACGAGGCCACCGCCATCGACGACGCCGAGGTCGAACGGCTGCTCGCCAAGGCCGAGAGCGAGGGCATCACCCCCACCTTCGAGGCGGACTGAGCCCGCGCCCGTGGCGAAGCTGCTGCCCGATGGGCCGATCGACACCATGGGTCTGCGCGAGGCCTTCCTCGGGTTGCCCGAGCAGCTGAGCGAAGCCAATGCCGTCGGTCCGCTCGCCGGCCTCCCGGCGCCCGGCGACATCGACCACGTCGTGGTGGTGGCCCCCGGTGGCGCCCGGGCCGGCGCCGCGATCGTGCGCGTCCTGGCCGCCCCGGTGGCGAGGGTCCCCGTCATCGCCCACCCCGGCGCCGACCTCCCCCTCTACGTCGCGGCGCGGTCCCTGGTCCTGGTGGCGTCCGTCGACGACCACCCGGCCGCGCTCGCCGCGCTGCGCACCGCATCGGAGCGGGGGGCACACACGGCCGTGATCGCGCCGGACGGGTCGGAGCTCCACGGCCGTGCCGCCGCGGTCGATGCGGCGCTGCTCACCACCCCGGTCGCCCTCCCGTTCGGCCGGGCCGCCGTGGGGGCAGTGGCGGTGCACGCCCTGGCCGTGCTCGACCAGCTCGGCCAGTACGGCAACCGCGAGTCGGCCGTCTCGGCCGCCGTGGCCCAGCTCCAACGGCGTCGTGACGAGCTGAGCGCCGACGACGATCCCATGGCTCGCCTCGCCCGTCGGATCGGCCGGACACTGCCCATCGTCTACGGCAGCGACGAGCTGGGCGGCGTCGTCGCCGCCCACTGGAAGCAGCAGGTGAACCTCGATGCCAAGGCGGCGTCGTTCGCCGGAGCGCTCCCGGACGTCGCGTGGGACGAGGTCTCGGGCTGGGGGCAGCATGGCGACATGACCCGCCAGGTGTTCACCCTGGTCACCCTCCGCCACGACCACGAGCCCACCGGGACGGCCGCGGCGATGGACGCGCTCGACGAGCTGCTCGACGAGGTGGTGCAGGAGCGCTTCGCAGTGACCGCCGAGGGCAACGGACCCCTGGCGCAGGTCCTCGATCTCGTGCTCCAGGGCGATCTCCTCAGCTGGCACCTGGCCCAGGAGCTCGAGATCGACCCTGGCCCCACCGAGGCGATCACCGCGATGGCCCGCGCGACGTCGGCGCTATGGTCGGATCCATGACCCTCCTCGACCCTCGCCATCGCCTGTCGATCGAGTTCTGCGTCCCGTGAAACTACGTGCCCCGTGCCGTCGGTCTGACGGACGAGCTGTTGAGCGGATGGGCGCCGATCATCGAGTCGATCGAGCTCGTCCCGTCGAGCAAGGGTCGCTTCGAGGTCACCCTCGACGGTGAGCTGATCTTCTCCAAGGCCGCTCTCGGCCGCCATGCCGAGCCCGGCGAGGTCGTCGCCCTGGCCCGAGCGAAGATGGGCCCCGAAATCGAACGCGACTGACCCCAATCCGTTCTTGTCAGGGTTTCGGTGTCCTCGATGCCCGAATCGGCGGCAAGAACGGGCGGGGGTTAGGGTGGGCGAGCGGTCGGCTGTGATGATCGGCGCTGGTTGCGCCCAGCCACCTTCCCGTATCCGTCGCTTCGACGCGCACACGAAAGGTGCAAGCAACCATGAGTAGGAACGACTTCAAGGTCGCCGACCTGTCACTCGCCCCCTGGGGCCGCAAGGAGATCGAGCTCGCCGAGGTGGAGATGCCCGGCCTGATCGCGCTCCGGGCCGAGTACGCCGACGAGCAGCCGCTCGCCGGCGCCCGGATCATGGGCAGCCTGCACATGACCATCCAGACCGCGGTGCTCATCGAGACCCTGGTCGCCCTCGGTGCCGAGGTGCGTTGGGTCAGCTGCAACATCTTCTCGACCCAGGACCACGCCGCCGCCGCCGTCGCCGTCGGCCCCGACGGCACCCCCGACAATCCTCGCGGCGTCCCCGTCTACGCCTGGAAGGGCGAGACGCTCGAGGAGTACTGGTGGTGCACCGAGCAGGCCCTGCGCTGGCCCGGTCACGGCGGCCCGAACATGATCCTCGACGATGGCGGGGACGCCACCTTGTTGGTCCACAAGGGCCTCGAGTTCGAGCGCGCTGAGGCCGTTCCCGAGCCCACCGACGACGATCCCGACGAGTACAAGGTCATCCTCGAGTTGCTCCGCAAGCTGCAGGCCGAGGACCCCAAGCTGTGGCACACGATCGCGCCGGACATCAAAGGCGTCACCGAGGAGACGACCACCGGCGTGCACCGGCTGTACCAGATGCACGAGGCCGGCCAGTTGCTGTTCCCCGCCATCAACGTCAACGACTCGGTGACCAAGTCGAAGTTCGACAACCTCTACGGCTGCCGGCACTCACTCATCGACGGCATCAACCGGGCCACCGACGTGATGATGGGCGGCAAGGTCGCGGTGGTGTGCGGCTACGGCGACGTCGGCAAGGGCTGCGCCGAATCCCTGCGAGGCCAGGGCGCCCGGGTGGTGATCACCGAGGCCGACCCCATCTGCGCGCTGCAGGCGGCGATGGACGGCTACGAGGTCACCACGCTCGAGGACGTCGTCGAGCGGGCCGACATCTTCGTGACCGCCACGGGCAACAAGGACATCATCCTCGCCGGGCACATGGCCCGGATGAAGCACAACGCCATCGTCGGCAACATCGGTCACTTCGACAACGAGATCGACATCGCCGGCCTCAACCGCATGAGCGACGTGCAGAAGGTCGAGATCAAGCCCCAGGTCCACGAGTTCGTGTTCCCCGACGGCCACTCGATCATCATGTTGGCCGAAGGGCGCCTGCTGAACCTGGGCTGCGCCACGGGCCATCCCAGCTTCGTGATGAGCTGTTCGTTCTCGAACCAGGTGGTGGCCCAGATCGAGCTGTTCAACAAGACGGCCAACTACCCGCTCGGCGTGCACGTGCTCCCCAAGGTGCTCGACGAGAAGGTCGCCCGCGCTCACCTCGATGCGCTCGGCGTGAAGCTGACCCAGCTGACCAAGGAGCAGGCCGACTACCTCGGCGTGCCCCAGCAGGGCCCCTACAAGCCGGACCACTATCGGTACTAGCCAACGTTCCGAAAATCGCTGCGGATCGCGATCGGTTTCCACACGCGATCCGCAGCGATTTTTCCGATGGGGTGGGTGGGGACGTCCTACCGTGCCGTCATGACCGCACCGCACCGTCCCCGTCCAGCGTCGCCCCGGCTCGAGCCGCTCGACCCCTCGTCGCTCGACGAGGAGACGAGGAAGTACGTGCCCGGCGACGCGCTCAACATCTTCCGGACCCTCGCCCGGCACCCCAAGCTGCTCAAGCGGTGGCTCGTGTTCGGCAGCCACGTCCTCGCCAAGTCGACGCTGTCGCCGCGGGAGCGAGAGCTGCTGATCCTGCGCACCGGTTGGCGCTGCGGGGCCGAGTACGAGTTCGGTCAGCACACCGTGATCGGTCGCGACGCCGGGCTGACCGACGCCGAGATCACCGCGCTGACGCGGCCGCTCGACGACCACGCCTGGTCGGAGGCCGATCGCACCCTGCTCACCGCGGCTGACGAGCTCCACGACGATCAGTGCATCACCGACGACACCTGGACGGCGTTGACCAGGGCCTGGAACGAGCAACAGGTGCTCGACCTGGTGTTCACGGTCGGCCAGTACACGTTGGTGTCGATGGCCCTGAACTCGTGCGGTGTGCAGCTCGACGAGGGCGTCCCCGGGTTCCCGACATGACCACTGGTCGTGTCGCCGGCCGGACTGCACTGGTGGTCGGTGGGGGTCAGACCCCGGGTGCCACCATCGGCAACGGCCGGGCCATCTCCGTGTTGCTCGCGCGTGGAGGGCGCCTCGGTGGCCGTGGCCGACCGGGTCCTCGCCCGGGCCGAGGAGACGGTGGCGCAGATCACCGCCGAGGGCGGCATCGCGCTCGCGATCGAGGGTGACGTCACCGTGAGCGACGACTGCGCTGCGCTCGTGCACGCCACCACCGCGGCCTACGGCTCGCTCGACATCCTGGTGAACAACGTCGGCATCGGGGGCAACGACGGGGGCCCGGTCAGCCTCGACGAGGCCGTCTGGGACCGCATCCAGGACGTCAACCTCAAGGGGATGTACCTGACCTGCAAGCACGCCCTGCCGGTCATGCGCGAGCAGGGGAGCGGGGCCATCGTCAACATCTCGTCGTTGGCCGCGATCGCGTCCACCAACATGCTCGCCTACAAGACCTCGAAGGCCGGGGTGAACGCCCTGACCCAGGCCGTCGCCAACGGCAACGCCAAGCACGGCATCCGGGCCAACGCCATCATGCCCGGCCTGATGGACACCCCCATGGCGGTCGACGCGTTGGCCGACGCCCTCGGCGTGGACCGGGCGGTGGTGGCCGAGCGCCGGGCCGAGCAGGTCCCGCTCCGCCAGCGCCAGGGAAGCGCCTGGGACGTCGCCCACGCGGTGCTGTTCCTGGCCTCCGACGAGGCCGGCTTCATCACCGGGGTCGTCCTGCCCGTCGACGGGGGACAGGCCGCCCGCATCGGCTGAGCCGCTGCGCTGGCGGACTTCGTCCACCAGCTCCGCTTCTGGAGTTGCTGTCGAACCCGAAGGGTTCGCCCCGCCGTCCTCCGGCCGGCCGGCTCGTCAACTCCGCCAGATTCTCGGGTCAGCGAGCGTCGAGCACGGCGCGGACGGCGTCGATCGCGGTGCCGATGTCGT
This sequence comes from uncultured Acidimicrobiaceae bacterium, assembly GCA_963747745.1. Lineage (GTDB taxonomy): Bacteria > Actinomycetota > Acidimicrobiia > Acidimicrobiales > Salinilacustritrichaceae > Salinilacustrithrix. The sequence goes on along the minus strand of CAVVGJ010000011.1, from coordinate 257,873 downwards.
CGGAGGAGACGTCGAGGTGGGTGCAGAGGCGGTTCCGGTCGCCCAGGGTGCTGATCTCGACCCCGCGATCGGCGAGGGCGGCCGCGAACGACGCCGCGTCGACGCCGACGGGACGGGGGTCGACGAAGACGAGGTTGGTGTCCGGCGGCGTGACGTCGAGGCCCATCTCCCCAAGCGCGTCGGCCAGCCGGCGGGCGTTGGCGTGGTCATCTGCGAGCCGTTCCACGTGGTGGTCGAGGGCGTGCAGGCAGCCGGCGGCGACGATGCCCGCCTGGCGCATTGCCCCACCGAAGCGGTGCTTGAGCAGCCAGGCCTGCTCCATGACGTCGGGGGGTCCCGCCAGCACCGCACCGGTGGGAGCACCGAGGCCCTTCGTGAAATCGACCCAGATGGTGTCGACCGGCGCGGCCCACTCGGCCGCCGACACGCCCGAGGCCACGACGGCGTTCATCAACCGGGCTCCGTCGGTGTGGACCGCCACGCCGGCCTCGTGCGCGGCATCGGCTACCGCGGTGTAGCGGTCGAGGGGCCACACGGTCCCGCCGGCGAAGTTGTGGGTCTGCTCCAGGCAGACGAGTCGGCTCGGGGGCACGTACTGGTTGCCCGGCGTGAGCACCGCGGCCAGCTGTTCGGGGGTGAACGTGCCCCGATCGCCCCGGATGGTCTCGATGACGCATCCGTTGACCGCGGCGGCGCCCGACGTCTCCGAGCGCAGGACGTGGCCGGAGTGCTCGACGATGATCGAGTCACCGGGCCGGGTGTGGGCGCCGACGGCCACCAGGTTGCACATCGTGCCGGTGGGCATGAAGATCGCCCGCTCCTTGCCCAGCAGGTCGGCCATGCGTTCCTGGAGCAGGTTGACCGTCGGGTCGGCTTTCCGTTGCTCGTCGCCCACCTCGGCCGCGGCCATCGCGGCCCGCATCGCCTCGGTGGGGCGGGTCTGGGTGTCGGAGAACAGGTTGATCGTCACCCCTGCAGGTTGGCATGGAGGCGGACCGGGAACGACGTCGCCTGGAGGATGTGCCCGTCCTCGGCCGACTCCGTCCGGTAGACGACGATGCCGGGCGTCTCCTCGGCGGGGGCCTCGAAGTCGATGCTGCCCTGGAAGGGGCCGGCCGGTGGGGTGCCGCTGCCCGTCACGAATCCCTCACCGATCGATCGGAGGTCGCCTTGGACGAAGACCGTCACGTTCACCGTGCCCTCGAACGCCAACGCCGTGCCCTCGGTGTCGAAGGGCGAGCCGACCGTGTCGCCCGCCGCGGGCGAGTCGACGGTGATGTCCGGCGCCACGCTGCCCAGCACGTACCAGTGGTCGTCGCCCATCTGGCGGACCATGACCGTGGTCTCCGGGTGGCCGGGTCGGTCGGTGATCGGGATCTCGCCGGAGCGGCTGTCACCGGCCTGGTAGTCGCCCATCTCCAGCTCGGAGAAGCCGAGGACGTCGGTGGCGTAGGCCCGGGCCGCCGTCTCGGGGGAGTCGAAGCGCTGACTGGTGGTCGGCGCGGGGAAGGCGACCCCGTAGGGGTCCACGTCGAGCGTGAAGGTGGTCGACGTGGGCTCGGTCGTGGTGGAGGTCGTGGTCGTGCTGGCTGTGGTCGAGGTGGTCGTCGACCCGGCGGCGAGCCCGGTGTCGCCGTCGTCGCTGTCGCGCAGCACGATCACGCCGACGACGACGAGGATGATCACCGCCGCCGCCGAGAGCGTGGTGAGGATCCACTTCTGGTTGGTGGTGAGCGACCGGTTGGACATGAGCTTCTCCTCGATTCGGTCGAGCCCGTCCGAGGCGGGCTCGATGTGGGCGGCGCGATCGGTCAGCGCGGCACGGAGCCGCGCTTCGATGGGGTGGTCTCGATCGGGGTTCACGATCCCTCCAGTCGGGCTTCCAGGGCGGCGAGGCCCCGGCTGGCGTGGGTCTTGACGCTCCCGCGGGAGATGCCGAGGGCGTCGGCGATCTCGGCTTCGGTGAGCTCGCCGTAGTAGCGCAGGACGAGCACCTGTCGCTGGCGGTCCGGCAGGGAGTCCAGGGCCCGGAGCATGCGGGCGTGCTCGTCGGACGCCAGGACCTCGCGATCGGCGGGCGGTGCATCCGTTGGAGGTTCCACGCCGCGGAGGTGTCGGCGGCGGACCTCGCGCTTGCGCAGTTGCGACCGGGCCCGGTTGAGGACCGCGCTCCTGAGGTAGGCCGGCGCCGCCTCGGGGTCCCGGAGCGCGGCCGTGCCCTGGCGGGCGACAGCGACGAACGCGTCCTGGACCAGTTCCTCGGCGGTGCCGATGTCGTCCACCAGCAGGGCAGCGAGGCGGACCAGGCGCCGGTAGTCGGAGCGGTAGAGCTCCACCAACCACGGGTCCATGCGGTCGGGCGCCGGTTTCGGTCGGGGCGGAGCCATGACAGCCATCATCACCCGTACGGACGCCTCGGCCGGCGGATCGGTTGACGTCCGGTCCCTCGCGTCCGATGTCAGAGGGGATCCGTACCGTCGGATCCGTGGATCTGTTCCGGACCGGGTGCGTGTTGTGCCGTCAAGGGCGCGAGCCCTTGTGCGGATCGTGCGGCAACGACCTCCGGCCCCCGCCGACCACGCGCGTCCGGGGCGTCGGCCCGGTACCGGCCCTGTTCGCCTACGAGGGCGCCGGGGCCCGCATCGTGCAGGCCCTGAAGTTCCGCGACGGTCGTCGGCTGGTCGGCCCCCTGGCCGACGGCCTGTGCTCGCTGGTGCCGTCCGGACCCGCACCGCTGGTGAGCTGGATCCCCACCTCGGCCTCCCGTCGACACAGCCGGGGCTTCGACCAGTCCGAGCTGCTGGCCCGGGCGCTGGCCCGTCGGCTCGGCCTGGCCTGTCGTCCGGTGCTGCGACGCGTGTCCGGTCCGTCCCAGACCGGGCGCAACCGGGCCGAACGGGCGGACAACGTGGCGTTCCGGCCGGTCGAGGTTCCCGCGGGCCGGCTGGTCCTGGTCGACGACGTGTGCACCACCGGCGCCACCATTCGGGCCGCGGCCGGATCCCTGCGGACCTCGGCCGCCGGCGCGGGCCGCCTCGACACGTCGTTCATCACGGTTGCCCGCACCCCTTGATCCCCGTCGCCACCCGGCTGGACCGGTTGGGCTACACGGACCGAAGCGGGAGTGATCCACGTGGCATGGCCCGTTCGGCCCAGTACCACCACCCGCGTTGGTCATGGGCTCGACTACCACTTGTCCTGGTCATCGTCGGTACGCTGTGCTGCCGAGGGACTTGCGAAGGGTGAGCTGTGGACCACGACGACGACGCCGGGCACGACAACGCCGATCAGGTTCGGGTGATGATCTGTGACGACCACGCCCTGTTCCGGCGCGGCCTGGTCATGGTCCTCGAGTCCGAGGCCGACATCGAGGTCGTCGCCGAGGCCGAGGACGGCAACGATGCGGTGCGGAAGGTGGCCGAGTTCGTCCCCGACGTCGTGCTCATGGACGTGCGGATGCCGGGCACCGACGGGATCGAGGCCACCCGCCGCATCGCCGAGGCCGTGCCCAGCACCAAGATCGTGATGCTCACCGTCAGCGACGAGGAGTCCGACCTCTACGAGGCGATCAAGGCCGGTGCCAGCGGCTACCTGCTCAAGGAGATCTCCATCGAGGAGGTGTCCACCGCGGTACGGGCCGTGGTCGCCGGACAGAGCCTGATCAGCCCGTCGATGGCGTCGAAGCTGCTCACCGAGTTCACCAACCTCTCGAAGCGGGCCGACGAGCGCACCACGGTCCCCACCCCGCGGCTCACCGACCGCGAGTTGGAGGTGCTCCGCCTCGTGGCCCAGGGCAAGTCGAACCGTGAGATCGCCGAAGACCTGTTCATCTCCGAGAACACGGTCAAGAACCACGTGCGCAACATCCTCGAGAAGCTCCACCTCCACACCCGGATGGAAGCCGTGATGTACGCGGTGCGCGAGAAGCTGCTCGACGTCCCCGGCACCTAGTGGGTGACGGAGACCAGCAGATCGGTGTAGCGGATCTCGCCCTGCTTGGTCAGGTGGACGCCGTCGTCGGCCAGTAGACCGTCCTCCTTGCCCGTCAGGTCGTACCAGTCGGCCAGCACGGCGTTGGCATGGCTGCTGGCGTAGCTCACCAGCGACTCGTTGACCTGGCCCATCCAGTCCCTCGGCACCCGGACCGTGACCAGGACGAGCAGTCGGTCGGGGCCCACCGCGGCGCCGATCCGGTCGAGGGCGTCGGCCGGCGCCGCGCCGTTGTTGCCCATGTGGATCACCACGGTGGGGGTGAGCCGGCCGGCGGCGGCGAGGTTCTCGACCGCGGTCACGCCGTCGGAGAACGAGCGCCCCTCCACGGCATCGATCTGCGCGCGCGGTCCGTAGACCTGGTTGAGGACGGGGACGGCGCCGAGCGTGACGGACTCGCCCACGATCGTCACGTCCGGATTCGTCGCCGGCACCGTCGTGGACGTCGTCGGCGCCGGGGTGGGAGGCGGCGCGGGGGCCGCGGTGGTCGTCGGTGAAGCCGTCGTCTCGGGTGCGTGGGTCGTGGTCGTCGGGATCGTCGTCGTGGTGGTCGTCGTGCTGGTGTGGTGGTGGTCGTGGTCGTGGTCGGGGGATCCAGCGGGATGGTGACGGCCGCGGGACCGGCCGTGAGCGTCTGGTCGGGGGCCGGCACCACGGCGAGGGCCCCGACGATCCCGAGCACCAGCACCGTGAGGGCGCCGACCAGGATCGCCGATCGGCGCTCGGTCCGGATGCCGCCGATGACGCGTGCGATCTGGGCGCGGGCACGACCGTCGCGGAACGGTTGCTCGATCCATCGGTACGAGACCTCGGCGAGGGCGACCGTGAGCAGCAGCTGTCCGGCGATGGCCACTGACCCTCGCCACGGCCAGTCCAGGCCCGGTCGGGTGAAGACGATCACGGGCCAGTGCCAGAGGTAGAGCGAGTACGAGCGGCGGCCGATGGCGGCGAGCGGCCGGGATCCGATGCGGTGCCGGAGGGGGGATCCCGGGTGCGTGCTGGCCACGATCAGGACCACGGTGCACAGGTCGACGACCACGAAGCCCCACGGGTAGGTCCAGGGGTCGTACTCGTACCGGTGGGCGAACTGCCAGCCCAGCACGACGATGGCGGCCGTCCCGGCCACCGCGAGCGCCCGTCGGGGCGCCCGGGCGATGTCGGGCCGGAAGCGCTGCGGTTGCCAGGCGAAGGCGAGCGCGCAGCCGAACAGGATGCCGAAGGCCCGGGTGTCGGTGCCGTAGTAGGCGCGCTCGGGCGCGGCGATGTCGGCCAGCGACGTCATCGCCGCCACCGACCCCAGTGCGCCGAGCAGCGTGAGCACCGCCGTCGCCGGGCGACCGAACCGGCGCAGCGAGAACGGCAGCACCAGCGGCCAGAGGAGGTAGAACTGCTCCTCGATCGCCAGTGACCAGAGGTGGCGCAGCGGCGACGGGCGCCCGAAGAAGGCGAAGTACGGCTGGTGGGCGATGATCGAGTGCCAGTTCTGGACGTAGAGCAGGCTGGCGATGCCGTCGCCCCGGAACCGGTGGAGCTCGTCGCGGCCGAGCACCAGGGCGGTGTAGGCCAGCACGGCGACGACGAGGACCACGACCGCGGGGAGGAGCCGGCGGGCGCGCCGACCCCAGAAGGCGAGGCGATCCATGAACCCGAGGCGGCGGTGCTCGTCGAGGGCCAGCAGCGTGATGAGGTAGCCGGAGACGACGAAGAAGACCTCGACCCCCAGGTAGCCGCCGGTCGCCCAGGTCTGGTCGAGGTGGTACGCGATGACGGCGATGATGGAGACGGCGCGCAGACCGTCGAGTCCGGGCAGGTACCCGATCCCGCTGCGGGTGTCGAGGATGGGCTTGAAGCGTGTGGGTGCGGTCATGCCGTGCACCCGCACAGGACGCGATCGACGATGAGGTCGGCCAGCGCGGCCTGGCCCGCGTCGTTCGGGTGGACGTGGTCGCTGAGCCAGTCCTGGCCGGCGCTGGCCGTGAACCAGTCGACGACGCCCGCCCGAGGGTCGTCGGCGGCGAGCTGGTCGAGGAGACGGTTGTTGGGATCCTGCCGGCCGAAGCCGTCGATGCGCGTGTTCACCCACCACACGTGGTCGATGCTCCCGGCGGCGCGCATCGCGGCGTCGAGCTCGGCCCGGGTGATCGAGGAGTTGTCGGCCAGGATGAAGACCGCGGCGTCCGGGACGATCCCCTCGGCGGCCAACGCATGGACCGCGTCGGTCACGGCCGACACGCCGTCGTCCACGGAGACGCCGGCCGCGACCTCTCCGCACGGACCGACGATGCGGCGGTCGAGGCGGCGGCAGTCGACGGCATCCGTGTGCAGCTCGGACCGCAGGAGCTGGGCGAGGTCGTCGGAGACCAGCGCGCCCACCGAATCGCCGACCAGGAGGATGTGCTGCGAGGGATCACCGCGGCGTCCCGCGGCCGGCACCGACGACGTGGGGGCCACCACCGAGGGCTCGGTCACCTCGACCGCTGGTGGGCTCATCGGAGACGAGGGCTCTCCCGTGGCGCCAGCCGACGGCGGGCTGGCGCCCGTGCGGGCATCGTTCGCGCACGCCGCGAAGACCCCGGCACACATCGCCAGGATCACCGCGTTCCGGACCCCGCCCGGCCGCCACCGCGCTCGCGTCGAAAGCACCGGCCAAGGCTACCGACGGCGATCCCGCACGTCGGGGCAGGCCCCTGGCGACGACGGCGCCAGCCGGAGCCGCCGATACACTCCCACCCCGCATGGGTCTATTCGATCGCGTTCTCAAAACCGGTGAAGGCAAGCGCCTGCGGGCGCTCCAGGGACTGGTGCCCGACATCAACGCGCTGGAGCCGGAATACCACGCCATGAGCGACGCCGAGCTCAAGGCCCAGACACCGGCACTCCGTCAGCGTCTCGACCAGGGCGAGGACCTCGACGACATCCTCCTCGATGCCTTCGCCGTCACCCGCGAGGCCTCGACGCGGGTGCTGGGTCAGCGCCACTTCGACGTCCAGATGATGGGTGGCGCCGCCCTCCACTTCGGTTGGGTCGCCGAGATGAAGACCGGCGAGGGCAAGACCCTCACCTCGACCCTGCCCCTGTACCTCAACGGCCTCTCGGGCAAGGGCTCGCACATCATCACCGTCAACGAGTACCTGGCCACGTTCCAGTCCGAGTGGATGGGCCGGCTGTTCAAGTGGCTCGGCCTCAGCGTGGGGCTCATCATCCCCGGCGAGCGAGAGGCGGACTACAAACGGGCGCAGTACGCCGCCGACGTCACCTACGGCATCAACAACGAGTTCGGCTTCGACTACCTGCGCGACAACATGGCCATGAGCCGTGAACGCCAGGTCCAGCGGGGCTTCAACTTCGCCATCGTCGACGAGGTCGACTCCATCCTCATCGACGAGGCGCGCACGCCGCTGATCATCTCCGGTCGGTCGGCCGACGCCGCCCAGCTGTACTACAAGTTCGCCTCCATCGTCCGTGGTCTGCGCCGCGACGAGCACTACGAGGTCGACGAGGAGAAGCGCACCGTCGTCCCCACCGAGGAGGGGATCGAGCGGGTCGAGGCCGCCCTCGAGGTCGAGAACCTCTACGACGGCGTGGCCCAGGACCTCGTGCACCAGTTCTCCGTCGCCCTGCGGGCCAAGGAGCTGTTCCTCCGCGACAAGGACTACATCATCGTCGACGGCGAGGTGAAGATCGTCGACGAGTTCACCGGTCGCGTGCTCGAGGGCCGGCGCTGGTCCGAAGGGCTCCACCAGGCCGTCGAGGCCAAGGAGGGCGTGAAGATCAAGGAGGAGAACCAGACCCTCGCCACCGTGACCCTCCAGAACTACTTCCGCATGTACGACAAGCTGGCCGGCATGACCGGTACCGCCACCACCGAGGCGGCCGAGCTGGCCAGCACCTACGACCTGCAGGTCGTGCCCATCCCCACCAACATGCCGCTGATCCGCAAGGACGAGGGCGACCTCATCTACAAGACCCTCGACGGCAAGTTCGAGTCGGTCGCCGAAGACGTGGCAGCGCGGTACGAGGCCGGCCAGCCCGTCCTCGTCGGTACCGCCTCGGTGGCCACCTCCGAGCGGGCGTCGCGGGTGCTCGACAAGATCGGCATCCCGCACCAGGTCCTCAACGCCAAGCCGGAACGGCAGTTCCGGGAGGCCGACATCGTGGCCCAGGCCGGCCGGCTCCACACCGTCACCGTGGCCACCAACATGGCCGGTCGCGGCGTCGACATCCTCCTCGGCGGCAACCCCGAGCTGCTGGCCAAGCAGGAGATGCGCAACGCGGGCATCGACATCGACGATCCCACGGTCGCCGAGATGCCCGACGTCGACGAGAAGTACCGGAAGGCGCTGGCCAAGTACGAGAGCGAGTGCGGCGCCGAAGGCGACAAGGTCCGTGAGCTCGGCGGGCTCTACGTGCTCGGCACCGAGCGTCACGACTCGCGCCGCATCGACAACCAGCTCCGCGGCCGCTCCGGCCGGCAGGGCGACCCCGGCGAGAGCCGCTTCTACCTGTCCCTCGAGGACGACCTGATGCGCCTCTTCGCCACCGGCGCCGTCCAGTGGGTCATGGGTCGGGCCCTGCCCGACGACCAGCCACTCGAGGCCAAGATGGTCACCAAGGCCATCGAACGGGCCCAGCAGACCGTCGAGCAACGCAACGCCGAGATCCGCAAGAACGTCCTCAAGTACGACGAGGTGTTCAACGAGCAGCGGATGGTCATCTACGAGCTCCGCGACCAGATCCTCGACCAGACCGACCTGCGGGCCAAGATCGTCGACAAGTACCTGCCCGAGGCGGTCGAGTCCCTCGTGGCCACCTACTGCGTGGCCGATTTCTCCGAGGAGTGGGATCTCGAGGGTCTCGTCGCGGCCGCAGGCGAGTACTGGCCCAGCGAGATCACCGAGGACCAGCTCCGGGCGCTCGACACCTCCGACGAGGTGTACGAGGTGCTCGTCGACGAGGCGCTCAGCCGCTACGAGGCACGCGAGGCCGAGCTGGGCGAGGACGTGATGCGCCAGGTCGAGCGGCAGGTGATGCTCCGCATCATCGACACGGCGTGGCGCGAGCACCTGGCCGAGATGGACTACCTGCGCGAGGGCATCAACCTGCGGGCCATGGGCCAGCGCGACCCGCTCGTCGAGTGGCAGCGCGAGGGCTACGAGATGTTCGAGGCGATGATCGCCCGCATCGAGCGCGACCTCGTCCGGTACGTGATGCACGTCCAGGTCCGCCAGCCCGACGAGCAGCAGGCCCCCGCCGCCCCTGCCGTGGGGACGGCCTTCAAGCTCTCCGGCGGCGAGGACGCCGAGCCCGGCGTGTCGAACATGCAGACCTCCGGACCGTCCGATCCCTCGGCACAGAGTTCGAGCCTCAACGCCCTGGCCACCACGGCCACCAAGGTCACCGCCGACTCCGGCGTGCCCGAGCGGGTCGAGGAGTCAGCGCCGGCCACCCGTGCGCCGGTGGTCAAGTCCGAGTGGGACAAGACCCCTCGCAACGCGCCGTGCCCCTGCGGCAGCGGCAAGAAGTTCAAGCTCTGTCACGGCACCAACTGAGCTCGTCGCCTGGCGGGCCCGTAGGCTTGCCCGTCCCATGCGCGACTTCTCCGATGCCATCAGCGATCTCCGCCGTCGGCTGGACGAGGCGCGCACCTACCTCCGCATCGAGGAACTGCGGGCCCGGCTCCCGCAGCTCGAGACCGAGGCCGGCCGCCCCGACCTCTGGGACGACCAGGAGCGCGCCAAGCAGGTGAACGCCGAGCTGGCCGGGGTGACCGACGACCTCGAGGCCTACGACGGCCTGCTCGGTCGCATCGAGGACGCCGAGACCCTGGTCGAGATGGGTCGGGAGGAGGGCGACGACAGCCTCGAACCCGAGATCGACGACGTGCTGGCCAGCATCGCGGCTGACCTCGACCGGATCGAACTGCGGTCGTTGTTCGCCGGCGAGTACGACGAGCACGACGCCATCTGCGAGCTGCATTCGGGCGAGGGCGGGGCGGACGCCTCGGACTGGGCCAACATGTTGCTGCGCATGTACCTGCGCTGGGCCGAGCGGCACGGCTTCGACACCGAGATCGAGGCCGTCACCGAGGGCACCGAGGCCGGCATCTCCTCGGCGACGTTCATCGTCCGCGGTCGCTATGCCTATGGCTGGCTCCGCTCCGAGCACGGTGTGCACCGGCTGGTGCGGATCAGTCCGTTCAACGCCCAGGGCAAGCGCCAGACGGCGTTCTCGGCCCTCGAGGTCGTCCCGCTGCTCGACGAGGCCGAGACCGATGTCGAGATCGACGAGAAGGACCTCCGCGTCGACGTGTACCGCTCCTCCGGCGCCGGTGGCCAGCACGTCAACGTGACCGACTCGGCGGTACGGATCACCCACCTGCCCACCGGCATCGTGGTGTCGTGTCAGAACGAGCGGTCGCAGCACCAGAACAAGGACCGCTGCATGACCATGCTGCGAGCCAAGCTGGCCGACGTCGAGCGCCAGAAGCGCCAGGACGAGCTGGACTCGATCCGCGGCGAGCAGCGCAGCGTCGGCTTCGGCAGCCAGATCCGCTCCTACGTGCTCCAGCCGTACCAGATGGTCAAGGACCTGCGCTCCGACTTCGAGGTCGGCCAGGTCGACGCCGTCCTCGACGGCGACCTCGACCCGTTCATGGAGTCGTACCTGGGCTGGCAGCGCACCCAGGAGCTCGGCGACGGATGAGTTCGACAGCGACTTGTACCGTCTCAGACGAACATTGTCCCTGAGGGACCGCATGTGAACGTGCAGGGACGAGGTTGGCAAGCGCGGGCCGAAGTGCCGGTACTCCGCGGTTGCCCGAGCGCCACGTCGGAGCGACAACGGCGCTCCGATCTCCCAGGTAGGTCGTGACATACCCGCTGGTCATCCGGCAGTCGGAGCGGGTTGATCGTTCCGGGACGCGAGAACGTGGATGTACGGCGTGTGACGCGGCCCGCTACAAGAAGACCTGGGTTCTGGGACGCGGGACGCGCCTTCGATGAGGAGATGGGCGGCCCCGTACGTCGGTGCGGGGCGCGCCGACGTGCCGATGACCAGCGGGACGTCGGCATCGAGTCAGAGCACGACCGGCCGCACCGATCAACCAGTTCTCCAGTGGACGCGGCGCGATCTACCCGGCAGTCTTCAGCGCGTAGCGCGGCCGAAGGACTCATGGCGAGGGTCCATGGACGAGGCGCAGTTCGAGGCTTGGGTGGAGACGTACTTCGTCGCCTCCGTCTCGGCGTACGAGCGCGCAGACCTCGATGATGATCCTTGATCAGCGGGAAGTCTCGGGGCGCGTTGTGTTCCACCACGTGACATTCGTCAGCGACGATGGGGACGAGATGGGGATGATCATGCTTCATCCGTTCGAGGGCGGCGTCGCCACTGAAGTGGTGTTCTTTGACGAGTCGCAAGAGACGAAGCCCGGCACGAGCTCAACCGCCTCGCCGAGCAGTAGCTGTTGACGTGCCGCTCGGGACTACCTCCCGGGAGCCGGCGTCAACATCGGCTCCACGACATCGATCTTACGGAGGAAGAAGCCGCTGGCGACGGTCAATTCGGCGATGAGGAGGTGGCCGCGGACCCCATCCTCCGGCGCAAGTACCTGACTGCCAGATCCTCCATCAGGCACGTCTGTACGGCGCGGTCAGCCGAAAGTGGACCTGCGAACGTCGAGCGTCCGCGTTATCGATGGTCCATCATGGCTCGGTGCGTCGCGTCTCGGTGGTGGGCAACTCCGGTTCGGGCAAGACCACGCTGGCGCGGACGCTTGCCGCACGGCTCGGCCTTGTCCATGTCGAGCTCGACGCGATCTACCACGGCCCCGGGTGGACGGAACCCGAGCCCGATGTCTTCAGTCTCAGCGTGGCGGAAGCTCTCGACGCTGCGTCCGACGGCTGGGTGGTCTGTGGCAACTACTCCGCCGTTCGTGAGCCTGTGATCTGGCCCCGAGCCGACACCGTTGTCGTCCTCGATCTACCGAAGAGGGTCGTGATGTGGCGCATCCTGACTCGGACCCTTCGACGCGTGGTTCGCCGCGAGAAGCTCTGGAACGGTAACCGTGAGACCTTGAGCAACCTCTTCGCCTGGGACCCCGAGCGGAACATCATCCGCTGGGCGTGGGTTCGTCATGCCGTCTACCGCGACCGCTACCGCCGAGCCGCAAGCGAGAGTGGGAACGCTGACCTCGACTTCGTGTTCCTGCGGTCGCCGGCAGACGTCGACGCCTTCATCGAGTCGGTCGAGTAGCTGCACCCACCGCACGTAGTGCCGGTGATCTCGCAAGTGTGTCCAGACCCATCCGGGCGATCGGAGCTCCGTTGTCGCTCCGACGTGGCGCACCGGCGCCACCCACACGGGTCACCTCGGGGCGGCCGGCAGCTCGCGTGCTCAGCCGAAGTCGACCTTGGCGGCCTCGGCCAGTGCGGTGGCGCGGTCGGCGGCGAGGGCGAAGCCGTCGCCGACGCTGCGGTCGTAGGAATCGGCGTAGGCGGCGAGGTAGGCGTCCTCGGTGCCGTAGCGGCGAACGAGCTCCTCGGGGGGGAACGGTGTGGTCGACCCGAACAAGCGGCACAGGACGCTGTCGCCGACCGGTTCGCCCGACAACGTGGCGACCGGGACCTCGACGGCCGGTAGGCGTACGCCGCCGACGGCGTTGCCGTCGCTGTCGCGCACGATCGCGCCGGAGGCGTCGAGCTGGATCGGGTCCCCGCTCGGCGGCGGCGTGCCGTCGACCACCCAGTCGACCAGGTGGGCGAGGGCTGCCTTCAGAGCCAGGTGCTGGGGACCGTCGTTCACGGGTTGGCCGCAGCCCAGTGCCTGGGCGACACGGGCAGGATCGGCGCCGCCGAGGATGTGGGCGTCGGCGTGCGCGGTGCCGGCCACCTCCCAGCTGCGGAAGCGGTCGGTGTCCGGCTGGCGGGCGGCGGCGTAGCCGAGCAGCGTCAAGTCGGTCTCGGTGGAGAACACGAACACCGGCACGTCGAGATCGTCCCGGATCCGGATCGCCCCGTTCGTCGCGGCGGCCACGTCGCCGGACTCGTCGTAGGTGGCGCTGCCGCCACCCCGGCTGTGGATCAGGAACCCGTCGAACACCGGATCGAGCACCTGGAGGCCGTTCACGTAGGCGGTGAGGCGGAATGCCGACTGCGACTCGCCGATGGCGATGACGTGGTCCCGGGGGAGACCGTCGAGGGGGTCGAGGCCGTGGGCGGGTCCGGCCTTGGCCAGGGCGCCGATCTGGCGGAACAGGTCGTAGCTGTAGTCGTCGCCCGGGTGCGAGAGGGAGCCGTACCGGGCGGGGTCCGCCGCCGCCAGCGAGCTGCCGAGCGCGCCGACCAGGCCGGGTCCCTCGCCGTCGACGCCTTGCTTCTGGGCCGAGACGCCGACGTAGACGGCCCCTTCGCGCATCAGCTCGGCCGACGTGAACGCCCAGTCGGGCGTGCTGTCGAAGCCGGCGGACACGTTGTCCCACTCGACCACGACCGTCCCGCTGGCCCCATCGGGGTCGGACGGTCGCCGGACCAGGATCCGGGTCGTGAACGGGGCCGTGTCCCGTTCGGTCAGGCGCCAGTGACCGTTGTCGGTGAGCGGGCCGGTGCTGTCGAAGGACCGGGCCGTGCCGTGGACGAAGTACTCCTCCTCGACGTAGCCGGTGGCGTCCATGCCCCCGGTGGCCGAGGTCTGGGGCGTCCCGTCGATCGGCCCGGTCACCGTGAGATCGGGGGCGACCACCGGGGGAGCAGCAGGTTCGGTCACGGTCGTGGTCTCCTCGGAAACGGGGGCGGACGTCGAGGTCGTGGCACCGTCTTCCTGGCCGTCACCGCCGGTGCAGGCGGCGCAGGCGGCAACGACCGCGGCCGCCGCGACGAGTGGGACGAACAGGGGGGATCGGCGGCGCACCCCGGCAGCGTGGCACATTCCACCGGGCTGCTTCGTCGGCCGGACCGGCCCCGGTGTAGCGTTCGTAACCTGTTCGCAATACGCGGTCCGGTGCTCGTTCCGGGCCCGGTCGTCGGCCGGGGTGTCACCAGCCCGGTCGAGGCCGTTGGTAGCGTTCCCCAGTCGTCCAGCCCCATTTCCGCACCCCCTCAGGCTGCCCACCGATCCATGATCAAGCTCGAGAACGTCACCAAGACCTACAAAGGCGACGTCCCGGCCCTCCGGAACGCCGACGTCGACATCACCAAGGGTGAGTTCGTCTTCCTGGTCGGCGCCTCCGGTTCGGGCAAGTCGACCTTCCTCCGGCTCGTCAACCGTGAGGAGAGCCCGGAGCAGGGCCGCATCTTCGTGGCGGGCAAGGACATCCTGGGGCTCAGCTCGTGGAAGGTCCCGTACCTGCGCCGCAACATCGGTTCGGTGTTCCAGGACTTCAAGCTGCTGTCCAACAAGACGGTGTACGAGAACGTGGCCTTCGCCCTCGAGGTCATCGGCCGTCCCAAGCACGTCGTCAAGTCCCAGGTGCCCGCCATCCTCGAGCTGGTCGGTCTGTCCAAGAAGCTGGAGAGCTTCCCGCACGAGCTCTCCGGCGGCGAGCAGCAGCGGGTGTCGGTGGCCCGGGCGTTCGTCAACCGGCCGCTGATCCTGCTGGCCGACGAGCCCACCGGCAACCTCGATCCGGCCACGTCGGTCGGCATCATGCGCCTGCTCGACCGGATCAACCGGACCGGCACCACCGTGGTGATGGCCACCCACGATCGCTCCATCGTCGACACGATGCGCCGCCGCGTCATCGAGCTCGACCGGGGCACGATCGTCCGCGACCAGCACCGCGGCGTCTACGAGTAGGCAGCCATGGCGCTCAAGGTCGACTACATGGTGCGGGAGACCGGCACCAACCTGTTCCGGAACTTCTCCCTCACCATCGCCTCCGTGCTCACCGTCGCGGTGTCGCTCTCGCTGGTCGGTGGCGCGTTCCTCCTGCGCTCGGCGGTGGACAACGCCACCCAGCAGTGGGAGGGCGGCATCGAGTTCATCGTGTTCATGCAGCCGGACGCGACCCAGGCCCAGACCGACGCCGTGCAACGCCAGCTCGACCAGTCGACCCAGATCGACAGCTACAAGTACTTCGACCAGGACCGGACCTTCAAGGAGTTCAAGGACCTGTTCAAGAACACGCCGCAGATCGTCGACTCGGTGACCCCGGACATCCTCCCGCCCAGCTTCCGTGTCGTGCCGGTCGACAAGTCCGCGGAGACCATCGAGGGTCTGCGGACGGTGTTCGAGCAGCAGCCCGGCGTGCGCGAGGTCGTGGCGGCCTTCGACTCGATCCGCACCATCCGCAACCTGTCCAACCTCATCGGCGTGGGCTTGTTCGTCGTGGCCACCTTCCTGCTCGTGGCCGCCGCCCTGCTGATCCTCAACTCCATCCGGATGGCCATGTTCGCCCGCCGCCGCGAGATCGAGGTGATGAAGCTGGTCGGGGCCAGCAACTGGTTCATCCGGGTCCCGTTCATGCTCGAGGGGGTGGTCCAGGGCCTCATCGGTTCCGGGTTCGCCATCGGTGTGGTGTTCGCGGTCCAGCGCGTCTTCGACAACATCGCATCCGACCAGCGCTTCTCGCTGTTCGCCGGCCTGCTCGTCGACAACCAGCAGGTCACCTTCACCGCCGTGCTCGTGGTCGTGGCCGGCGTGCTGATCGGTGCGCTGGGATCGGCGTTCGCCGTGTCCCGCTTCCTCGACGTCTGAACCCACCCGCCACGTCCCGTTCTTGTCGTGAAATCGGGACGGGCAATCCCCAATTCTCCGACAAGAACGGTTGGGCGGTGTGACGGACGTCACGGGGGGAAGGAGTGCGGGTGGGCGAATGATTCGATTGACTAATCATTCATGTCCTCGAACGATGTTGCCGTGGGGGTCATCGCCCGCCTCTCCCGGGTCTTCGAGACCCGGCTCGGGGCCGAGTCGATGAGCCTGCCCCAGTTCCGGCTCCTCGCCTTCCTGTCGGAGGGGGAGTGGGCGGCCTCGGCCCTGGCCGATTGGCTGGCGGTGACGCGTCCCTCGATCACCGCCCTGGTCGACGGCCTGGTGGAACGGGACTGGGTCGAGCGCAGGGAGAGCCCCGACGATCGGCGCCGCGTCCTGCACCAGATCACGCCGGCCGGGCAGGCGGCACTCGCCTCGGCCAGCGGATGCCTCGACGAGACGCTCGACTCCTTGCTCGACCACCTCGATGCCGACGAGCGGGCGCGCGCGCTCGACGGACTCGACCAGCTCGGGGTGGCGATGCGCCGGTTCCGGGAGGCGGTCACCTCGTGAGCCTCACCGAGGATCGAGCCGCCGCGCCGACCGCTGCCCCGCCCGCGGTCGCGGTCGACGTCGACGCGCCCCCGACCCCGTACGAGCCGATGCCACCGGCCGCCCACTACGAGGCCCCGTCGGGACGGATCGATCCCGACCAGTCGTTGGGCTGGCTGCGGAGACTGCGACCCGTCGTGGGCGGTCACAAGCGCTCCTTTCTGACCGCCATGGCCATGGCGCTGGTCGCGTTGCTCGCCAACGTGGCCATCCCCGCCGTGGTCGGCTCCGGGATCGACGAGATCCGCGCCGGCGGCGCCCACACCGCCACCTGGGTCATCACCCTGCTCGTGCTCGCGTTGCTCCGAGCCGTGTTCACCTACGGCTACCGCAGCCGCCTGTACAAGTTCGCCTACGCCATCGAGTACGACCTGCGCTCGCTGATGTTCCGCCACTTCGCGTCCATGTCACACGGCTTCTACGACAAGGTGCAGACCGGCCAGCTGGTCAGCCGGGCGAACAGCGACATCCGCTCCGTGCAGATGCTGCTGGCCTTTGCCCCGTTCATGTCGATGATGATGATGACGTTCGTCCTCGCGTTCGCCTTCATGCTCACCAAGGACGTGCTGTTGACCCTGGTGGCGGTGTCCACCCTGCCGCTCGTGTTCGTGATGGGGGTCAAGCTCCGCAACGTCATGTTCCCGCTGTCGTGGGTGGTGCAGGGACGCCTGGCCGAGGTGGCCACGACGGTCGAGGAGAACGTCACCGGGGTGCGGGTGGTCAAGGCCTTCGCCGGAGAGCGCCGCCAGATCGAGGTGCTCGCCAACCAGGCCCGACGGCTGCGGTGGGCGTCGGTGAAGGTCAACGACAGCAGAGCCAAGTACGCCCCGATCATGGAGAACCTGCCCCGGCTCGGCATGGCCCTGACCCTGCTCTACGGCGGCTACCTGGCCATCGACGGCCGGGTGACGGTGGGCACGATCATCACCTTCTCGGCCTACGTCCTGCTGCTCCAGGCGCCGTTCCGGATGCTGGGCTTCTTCATGATCATGAGCCAGCGGGCCGCGGCGTCGGCGGGGCGCATCTTCGAGATCCTCGACACCCCGGCCGACATCGTCGATCGTCCCGACGCCGTCGATCTCGACCATCCCGCCGGCGACGTCCGGTTCGACGACGTGCGCTTCCGCTACGGCGACGACACCGACACGGGCCGGGCCGACGTCCTCGACCACTTCGACCTCCACATCGAGGCCGGCGAGACCGTCGCCATCGTCGGGGGGACCGGTGCCGGCAAGAGCACGGTCGCCCGGCTCCTGCTGCGCTTCTACGACGTGAACGAGGGGGCGGTGCGCATCGACGGCCACGACGTGCGCGACCTCACCATGGCCTCGATCCGCCATCACGTCGGGATGGTCACCGACGAGCCGTTCCTGTTCTCGTCCAGCATCCGCGACAACATCGCCTACGCCCGACCCGACGCCACCGACGACGAGATCGTCGCCGCGGCACGAGCAGCCAACGCCCACGAGTTCATCGTCGCCCTGGCGGAGGGATACGACACCGTCGTGGGCGAGCGGGGTTTCACGCTGTCGGGCGGGCAGCGCCAGCGCCTGGCCATCGCGCGGACGCTGCTGGCCGATCCGGCGGTGCTGATCCTCGACGACGCCACCAGCGCGGTCGACGTGCGGGTCGAGGCCGAGATCCACGAGGCGATCGAGCGATTGGCCGAGGACCGGACCACGATCGTGGTGGCCCACCGCCTGTCCACCATCGCGCTGGCCGATCGGGTCGCGCTGATCGAGGGAGGCCGGGTCCTCGCCTGCGACACCCACGAGCGCCTGCTCGCCGATCAACCTCACTATCGCGAGGTGCTGGCCAGCGTCGCGGCCGCCGAGGACGCCGTGACCGAGACAACTTCGGCCGAGGAGGTGATCGACTGATGGGTGGCTTCGGACCCCCCGCCGGCTCACCGTTCGCCCAGCCCGGCGCCACCGGCTTGCCCTTCGCCGGGGTGCCGGCCGAGCTGCAAGCGCGGGTCGACGACCTGCTCGCCGGCGAACCCGAGCACGAGATGCCCGAGGTCGACTTCTCCCAGGCCGAGTGGGACCGGCGGCCGTTCACCCTGTGGCGCTTCATCGGTGAGAAGTGGGTGGCCGTGGCGTTCGCGTTCGCGCTCGTCGTCCTCGAGACGGTGATGGTCACGGTGGGACCGTTCCTGACCGGCAAGGCGATCGACAAGGGCATCATCGCCGGCGACCGCGGCGAGCTGCTGGCCATCGCTGGCATCTACGTCGGTTCGGTCATCATCGGTACCGTCCTGTCGGCGGCCCGGGTGGCGTGGACCGGCCGGGTCGGCGAGGCCCTCATGGAGACGTTGCGCATCCGGATCTTCTCCCACTTCCAGCGGCTCTCGCTCAGCTTCTTCACGGCCGAGAAGGGCGGCGTGCTGATGACCCGCATGACGAGCGACATCGAGTCGCTCACCGCCCTGTTCCAGGACGGCCTGGTCAACATGTTCGTCCAGTTCCTCACCCTCGCCATCGTGGCCGTCGTGCTCTTCGCGGTCAGCCCCACGCTGGCCCTCGTGCTGTTCCTGGGTGTGGTGCCGGTGATGCTGGCGCTGACCCTGTGGTTCCGGAAGGCCTCCGACATCGCCTTCCTGGCCGTGCGGGACCGCATCGCCGACGTGATGTCGGATCTGCAGGAGAACCTCGGCGGCATCAGGGTGGTCACCGCCACCAACCGGGCCAAGCGCAACGTGGTCAGCCACGACAACGTCCTCGGTTCCTACCGCGACGCCAACGACAAGACCGCGGTGATCGGCGCCGTCTACGGACCGTCGGCCGAGCTGCTCGGGTACCTGGCCCAGGCCCTGCTGCTCGGCCTCGGCGGATGGCTGGTGAGCCGGGGCAGCCTGACCGTGGGCGAGCTGGCGTCGTTCTTCCTCTACCTCACGATGTTCTTCGCCCCGATCCAGCAGCTGGTGCAGCTCTACAACACCTACCAACAGGGCCGGGCCGCGGTCCGCAAGCTCGACGCCCTGTTCGCCACCGAACCCGACGTGCGCGAGCGCGCCGGCGTAGCCGATCTCCCGACGATGGAGGGCGCCATCGAGCTCGACCACGTCACCTTCGGCTACGACCCCGCGGTCCCGGTGCTGAAGGACGTCACGCTACGGATCTCCTCCGGCGAGACCGTGGCCTTCGTCGGCGAGACCGGAGCCGGGAAATCCACGGTGGCCAAGCTGGTGAATCGTTACTACGACCCCACCGAGGGCACCGTGCGCATCGACGGGCACGACCTGCGCGACGTCACGCTGGCCTCGGTCCGACGCCAGATCGGCGTGGTGCCCCAGGAGCCGTTCCTCTTCGCGGGGTCGATCCGCGACAACCTCACCTTCGCGGCGCCGGACGCCGGCGACGAGGAGCTGTGGGAGGCGGTCGATGCCGTCGGTCTGCGCGACCTCGTCGAGCGCCAACCGGCCGGACTCGACCAGATCATCCACGAGCGAGGATCCTCGCTCAGCTCCGGCGAGCGTCAGCTCCTCGCCCTGGCCCGGGCGTTCCTGTCCCAGCCCCGGGTCCTCGTTCTCGACGAGGCGACGTCCAACCTCGACCTGGCCAGCGAGACCCGGATCGAGTTCGCCCTCGACGCCGTGCTCGAAGGTCGCACCGCGATCATCATCGCCCACCGCCTCGCCACCGCCATGCGGGCCGACCGCATCGCCGTGGTGCACGACGGCGAGATCGTCGAGCTCGGCAGCCACGACGAGCTCGTCGCGCGGGGCGGCCGCTATGCCGCGCTGCACGACACCTGGATGTCCCAGTCCGGTGGAGCAGGTCCCGCGGGCGAACCGGCCGCCGCCCTTCCGTGATCCCGATCCAGTGAGCGGCTGGCAGCTGGCCGCGATCTTCGCGTGCACGGCCGTCGGTGCGTTCGTCCAGGGGTCGGTCGGTTTCGGTCACAACCTGATCGCGGCCCCGATGCTCGCTCTCGTCGACGACCGGTTCGTCCCCGGCCCAGCGATCGCCGGTGCCCTGGTGCTCACCCTCCTGATGGCGATCCGCGACCGCCGTGGCCTCCACCTGGGCGAGATCCGGATCGCGCTCGTCGGTCGTGTTCCGGCCACCATCCTCGCCGCGCTCACGGTGGCACTGCTGCCCAAGCGGCCGCTCGCCATCCTGTTCGCCGCGCTGGTCCTCATCGCGGTGGCGATCACGGCCTCCGGGGTGCACGTCCGGCCCACCCGCCGCACCCTGCTCATCGCCGGCTCGCTCTCGGGTTACATGGCCACCTCGACCTCGATCGGTGGGCCGCCGATGGCGATGGTGTACGCCAACGAGGAGGGCCGCCGGATGCGCGGCACGCTGGCGGGCTACTTCCTGGTCGGGTCCCTGTTCAGCCTGGCGGCCCTCACCGCCACGGGGACGTTCGGCCGGACGGAACTGGGCCTGAGCCTGCTCGTCGTGCCCGGTGTCGTGAGCGGGTTCCTGGCGTCGTCGGCCGGAGCCCGTCGGCTCGACGCCGGCCACACCCGACCCGCCGTGCTGGCCGTTGCCGCCCTGTCCGCCGTCTCCGTGCTGGCCAAGACCCTCGTGTGAGCAGTTCCGCCGGTGGGACGACCGGGTGAGCGGGAGAGGGAGGGCTGTCCAGCCGCCCCACCGACGAACTGTTGTTGGAGACGGTGGCGATCGAGGAGCTGGGAGTTGGGAGGGTGCACCTCGGGACGCCACCGTCTCTGTGTGGTGTGATCGCCCCCCCGGCCGGCGAACTTGAGCACAAATCAAGAGAAATTGCAGCGAGAGCGGACGAGTCGGAAGCCGACGAAGCGGACAGGCACCCGAGGGAGGGGTCGGGGGCCGTTCTGTGGCGTGTCACGATGCAGGCATGACCGACATCGACCTCGAGATCGACCACCGGATCGCCACCATCACGCTCGACCGTCCCGACCGGCTCAACGCGTTCACGGTGTCGATGCAACAGGAGCTGTGCGCCACCTTCGACCGGACCGACGCCGATGACGACGTCCGGGTCGTGATCGTCACCGGCCGCGGGCGGGGCTTCTGCGCCGGTGCCGATCTCGGGGGCGGCGGCGAGACCTTCGACATGTCGTCGCAGCCGGCCGATGGCTCCGGCGCGGTGAGTGGCGGCGACTCCGAGATGCGCCACCGCGACGAGGGCGGCCTGCTCACCCTGCGGATCTTCCGGAGCACGAAGCCGGTGATCGCGGCCATCAACGGCGCCGCCGTCGGGGTGGGTGTGACCATGACCCTGCCGATGGACATCCGCCTCGCCTCGACCCAGGCCAAGTTCGGCTTCGTCTTCGCCCGCCGCGGCATCGTGCCCGAAGCCTGCTCGTCGTGGTTCCTGCCCCGCCTGGTCGGGATCAGCCGCGCCGCCGAGTGGTGCTACACCGGCCAGGTCTTCGGCGCCGAGGAGGCCCTGGCCGGCGGGCTGGTCCGGTCCGTGCACGAGCCCGACGATCTGCTGCCCGCCGCCCACGACATCGCCCGCACCATCGCCGACAACACGTCTGCGGTCTCGGTGGCCCTCACCCGGGCGATGCTGTGGCGCATGCTCGGTGAGAGCCATCCGATGGCCGCGCACGAGGTCGACTCGCCGGGCATCGCCTACCTGGGCCAGAGCGCCGACGCCCGCGAGGGCGTGGTGTCGTTCCTCGAGAAGCGGCCCGCCGCCTTCACCGACACCGTCAGCGAAGACATGCCCCCGTACTACCCGTGGTGGACCGAGCCCGAGTTCCGCGGCGACCGCTGACCCGATCCGTTCTGGATGGTCAGCGGTCGCTCCCCGTGGCGCGATGACCGACCAGAACGGGATTTGTTCCTTGGGGACGGGCTCAGGGGCGCGGAGGGGGAGGGCGTCGAGGCCGCGGAGCACGATGCGGTTGTTGCGGACGAGCTCGCCGGCGATGGCGAGGCCCGGGAAGCGCGTGATCAGGGTGCCGATGGCGACCTGGGCCTCCATCCGGGCCAGTGCCGCGCCCAGGCAGTGGTGCACGCCGGAGCCGAAGCTGAGGTGGTGGTTGGCGCCCTCGCGCCCGATGTCGAAGTCGTCGGCGTCGTCGCCCCAGCGCTCGGGATCGCGGTTGGCGGCCGCCGTCATCGCCATGACGAACTCGCCCGGTGGGATGACCTGCTCGCGGACCTCGTAGGGGACCATGGTGATCCGGCGGGTCATCTGCACCGGCGGATCGAAGCGCAGGCATTCCTCGACCGCGTTGGCGACGAGGGACGGATCCTGGCGGAGACGCTCGTGCTGGTCGGGGTGCTCGAGCAGGGCCAGGGTGCCGTTGCCGATGAGGTTGACGGTGGTCTCGTGGCCGGCGATGAACAGCAGTACCAGCTGGTCGAGCAGCTCCTCGTCGGTGAGGGCGTCGCCGTCCTCGTGCTGGGCGATCATGCCGCTGAGGAGGTCGTCGCCCGGGTTCTGGCGCTTCCACTCGATGACGGTGCTGAGATGGGCACGGAGCGACTGGGATGCGTGGAAGGCGCGGACGTACTGCTCCTCGTCGAGCGTGGGGTCGAGGGTGCCGGCCAGGGTGTGCGACCAGTCCCGCAACTCGTCGGTGTCGTCGCCCTCCGGCAGGCCGAGCATCAACGAGATCACCTGGAACGGGAGGGGGAACGCCAGGGTCGAGATGAGCTCGAAGGTGTCGCCGGGCCGGATGTCGGCCAGGGCCTCGTCGACCAGGCGCTGCACCTGCGGCCGCAACCGGTCGATGGCTCGGGGGGTGAACACCCGGGCCACGAGCTTGCGCAGCCGAGTGTGGTCGGGGGGATCGAGGTTGAGGATCGACCGGTTCTCGAACTCGTCGACACCGTGCTCCTCGGCCAGTTTCTCGAAGGCATCGGACCGGAAGGTGGGGTTGGTGATGTTGCGGTCCTCGACGCTCATGCCCGGCTCACGGAGCAGGCGGAAGCAGTCCTCGTAGCTGAACAGCTGCCAGCCGCCGAGCGGGCTGGGCAGGACCGGGCCGGCCTCGCGCAGCCGGGCGAACTGGTCGTAGGGCCACTCGGCGTAGCCCGGTTCGAACGGGTTGAAGAGCATCGGATCGGCGGTGTCGGTCACTGGAGCCCCCTCCTGCACGGCGTCGTGAGGACCGACGGTACTTCCCCGACATCGTCGTTGGGGCCGCCCCAGCCGGTGTGCGAGCCTGACAGCCCCATGCCCGTCACCCCCGTCGACGACACGCGGCACCAGGTCGATCTCGTGCTCCTGGGCATCGCCATCCTGGCCGTGTCGACGTCGGCGCCGCTGATCCGCTACGCCGCGGCGCCCGCGCTGGCGGTGGCGATGTGGCGGAACCTGCTCGCGGTACCGGTGCTGTTCTCCTTCGCCCGGAAGGCGCCGCGTCCCGACCGCCGGGAGCGGCAGCTCATCGCGCTCTCAGGCGTGTTGCTCGCCGCCCACTTCGCCACGTGGATCCCGTCGATCTCCTACACCACGGTGGCATCGTCGGTGGCCCTGGTCGCCACGCAGCCGGCGTGGGCTGCCCTCTTCGCCCGCTGGCGGGGCGAACCGATCGACCGGCAGGTCTGGGTCGGGATCGCGGTGGCCTTCGGCGGTGTCCTGCTCCTCTCCGGTGTCGACCTGCAGCTGTCGACGCGTGCGGCCTTCGGTGATCTGCTCGCCATCGTCGGCGGCGTCTTCGCCGCCGCGTACGTGACCGTGGGCTCGCAGGTCCGGCGCACGGTGGACACGGCGGTCTACGCGACCGGCTGCTACGGCGTGGCGGCCACGGTCCTCCTGGTGGCCTGCCTGGTCAGTGGGCGAGCCGTGGTCGGGTTCGACGCCGGCACGTGGCTGGCGATCGGGGCCCTGGTGCTCGGGCCCCAGCTCCTCGGCCACACCCTCGTGAACCGGGTTCTCCGATCGATCTCGGCCACCGCGGTGTCGGTGGCGATCCTGTTCGAGGTCGTCGGTGCGTCGATCATCGCCGCGATCTGGTTCGATGAGACCCCGCCGCCGGCGGCGGCCCCGGCGGCGGTGCTGATCATCGTCGGTGTCGTCGTCGTCATCCGTGCCGGTCGCCGCCAAACCATCGCTCGACGCACCGTGGAAGGAGCTCCCCTTGGCTGATCCCGAGACCCTTGGCTCGATGACCTTCACCCCGATGCTCGAACCACCCGAGGGAACACCCGCGGCTGGTACGCCGTTGGTGTTCTCCGTGAAGGGGAGCGCGGTCCACGTGGGCGATTCGGACCCGGACCAGGCCGACGTCTACCTCGGTCGGCTCGGCGACATCGACTGCTGGGCCGTGGACCTCGATGGCGACGACGAGCCCGACGTGATGGTGACCCCGCTCCTCGCGCTCCACGCCACGGTCTCCGAGCAGGAGTGGATCGTCGCCGGCCGGGCGGTGCAGCTGCTCGAATGGCGCCGCACCCACCGGTTCTGCGGGCGCTGCGGCGTGGCCACCGAGGAGGTACCCGGCGAGCGGGCCATGCGGTGCCCCGACTGCGGACTGCTGGCCTTCCCCCGTCTGGCCCCGGCCGTGATCACGCTGGTGACGCGCGAAGACGGGCGGGCCCTGCTCGGGCGCAACGCCAGCTTCCCGGTGCCGATGTTCTCCTGCCTGGCCGGCTTCGTCGAGCCGGGCGAGACGCTCGAGCAGGCGGTGGCGCGCGAGGTGCGAGAGGAGGTCGGCGTGGATGTGGGCCGCATCAGCTACCGGTCGTCGCAGCCGTGGCCGTTCCCGCACTCGCTCATGGTCGGGTTCCGAGCCGAGTGGGCCGGGGGCGAGATCGAGGTCGACGGGGTGGAGATCGCCGAGGCGGCATGGTTCGACACCGAGGACCTGCCGGCCATCCCGCCGCGCCTGTCCATCGCTCGCCGGCTCATCGACGAGTGGATCGCCGAGCACTGATGGTCCACCGCCCATGACCACCTCCGTGAGCGAGCCCCAGGACGACCGACTGGTCACGCCGCTGTTCGCCCTCATCACCGCGTCCGGGCTCTTCTACTTCCTGGCCATGGGGTCGCTGCTCCCGACGCTGCCGCGCTACGTCGAGAACGAGCTCGGCGGCAACGGCTTCGAGGTCGGCCTGGTCGTCGGCGCCTTCGCGGTGTCGGCTGCGCTCATCCGGCCCAACGCCGGCCGCATCGGCGACCTGGTGGGCCGACGCCAGATGGCCGTGATCGGATCGGCCATCGCGGCCGCGTCGATCGCGCCACTCGGCCTGGTCCACGCCGTGTGGTTCCTGGTGGTGGTCCGCCTCGTCACCGGCGTGGGTGAGGCGGCCTTCTTCATCGGCGCGGCGACCGCGGCGCAGGACCTCTCGCCGGACCACCGCCGCGGGGAAGCGGCCTCGTTCTTCTCCATCGCCATCTACGGCGGGCTCGCCTTCGGTCCGGCGGCCGGCGAATGGATCTACCGCACCCACGGCGCGAGCACCGAGTGGGCCTTCGCCACCGCGTCGTGCACGCTCTCGTTGGTGCTCGCCCTGTTCATCCCGCGCGACCTCGGCCGCGCCACCAACCCGCCGCCGCGGCGCGGGATCCTCCACCCGGCCGCCATCCTGCCGGGGTCCGTGCTCCTCCTCGGCCTCATCGGCTTCGCCGGCTTCGCCTCCTTCGTGCCGCTGTACGTCGACTCCATCGGCGTGGCCGACGCCGGACCGTTCTTCCTCGCCTACGGGCTCATCGTGCTCGCGGTGCGCGTCGTGGGGGCCAAGGTGCCGGACCGCTTCGGCGCCGTGCGCACGTCGACCTTCGCCCTGCTGGCCATCGCCTCCGGCATCGGCACCGTGGCGGTCGTCCAGTCGGTGACCGGGCTGTGGATCGGCACCGTCCTGCTCTCGCTCGGCATGTCGCTGCTGTTCCCCGCCCTGTTCATCCTGGCCGTGAACAACGCCCCATCCGACGAGCGCAGCCACGCCGTCGGCACGTTCTCCCTCTTCTTCGACCTGTCCCAGGGTCTCGGCGCACCCGTACTCGGGATCCTGGTGTCGCTGTTCGGCACCGAGCGGGCCGCGTTCTTCGGTGGATCGGCCATGGCTTGCATCGGCCTGGTGGTGGCCAACACCAAGCTGCGGGCGTCGATGCGGCCGGCTCCCGTCAGCCGTACGTCGGGCTGAGGGCGAAGGCCACGGCCGCCGCGGTGGCGACGTTGAGGGAGTCGACGCCGGTCGCCATCGGGATGCGAGCGCGGACGTCGGCCGCCGCGAGCGTCGCCGGCGTGAGGCCCGCGCCCTCGGCGCCGAGGAGCCAGGCCCGCCGGTCGGCCGGACCGAGGTCGTGCACCCTCGATGTCGCCACCCGGTGTGAGGGCCACCGTTTCGAACCCGGCCGCGGCGCAGGCGCCCAAACCGTCGGGCAACGGGTCGAGCCGGGTCCACGGCACCCGGAGCACGTGACCGAGCGACACCCGCACCGACCGGCGGTAGAGGGGATCGGCGCAGGTGGGATCGAGCAGCACGGCATCGACGCCGAAGGCGGCGGCGTTGCGGAACAGCGCACCCATGTTCTCGTGGTCGTTGAGACCCTCGAGCACGACAACGCGGTGGGCCCCAGCCAGGACCTCGGACGGATCGGGCAGGGGCAGGCGGGCGGCCGAGGCCACCACGCCCCGGTGGATGGCGAAACCGGTGACCGTCTCGAGCAGCTGGGCCGAGCCGACGAAGATGGGGACCGCGAGGCCCTCCAACCACGGCAGCACGCGGGGGAGCTTGCCCTCGGACACCAGCACCGACCGCAACGGGTACGGAGACGTCACCGCGGCCTCGAGCGCGAGGATGCCTTCCACGACGAAGCACCCGTGCTCGGCCTCGAGCCGGGCGCGTGCGGCAGCGTCCTTGAGCCCGGTCAGTTCGACGAGACGAGGGTCGTCGGGGTCGTCGACGGTGACGATCCGGGGTGCGGTCACACCGGCAACCTAGGGCCCGGTGCCTAGGCTGCCGTCGTGGCCTCGCACCCGGAACTGATCGATTCCAAAGACGGTGTCCTCGTGGCGGTGCACGTCCAGCCGGGTGCCGGCTCGACCGAGCTCGTCGGACGCCACGGCGACGCGCTCAAGATCCGGGTCGCGGCGCCGCCCACGGGTGGGCGGGCCAACGACGCCGTCGCCACGTTGCTCGCCGATCTGTTCGGGGTGGATGCCGCCGCGCTCGTGCTCACCTCGGGCCAGACCAGCCGGCAGAAGCGGTTCCGTCTCGGCGATCTCGACCGTGAGGCGGCGGAGAAGCTGGTCGACCAGGCGCTCGAGCGCACTGCTCGCCGTCCCTGAGCGGGCGGGCGAGGTCCGGCACGCCTCCGCGGGACAGCGTCGTGTCGGGGAACACCGACACCTCCACCGGGGTGACCGCGTCGAAGCCCCATTCCTGCACCAGCCGGCACAGGGCGATGGCCTCGTCGGCGGTCGAGCGCGGGAACCCGGGCGGGGCCGTCTCGGCCGGTGCCTTCACGGTGCACGGGAAGTCGGCGCCGGCCCGTTCGGTCACCGCGTCACGAATCAGACGGAGGACCCGGCCCCGGTTCTCGAACGAACCGCCGAACTCGTCGGTGCGGCGGTTGTAGAAGGGGGACAGGAACTGGTCGAGGAGCTTGGCGTTGGCCGAGCCGAGTTGCACGCCGTCGTAGCCGGCCTCGCGCGCCCAGGCTGCCACCTCGCCGTACCGGATGGCCATGGCCCGCACCTCGTCGGTGGTCATCGCGTGCACCGGGGTGCCCCGGAACACCGGTCGGAGGTACCAGGGGAGGGGACTGGCGGCCAGGAGCGGGCCCTGTCGCCGGCTGGCATAGGGCTCGTGCCAGGCCTCCATCGCGTACAGGCCCCCATGGCCGACCTGGAGGAAGATGGAGGCGCCTTCGGCATGGACGGCATCGACCATCGGCGCGCAGCCGCAGCACCTTCTCTCGGGTGTCGACGCAGGTCATGCCCGGGGAGGTGCGGCCCTCGGCGTGCAGGCACGACGATCCCTGGATGATCAGCCCGACGCCGCGAGCGGGCGTTCTCGACGAAGTGGCGGGCGTAGGTCTCGGCGGCATCGTCACCGTCGCCGGCACCCTCCAGCACCGGAGCCCGGTAGAGCCGGTTGCGGATGGTCGCGCTCCCAATGGTCAACGGTGTGTGCAGCACGGCGCTCATCGGTCCGACTTCCCCGTCGTCGCACCCACCTCCTGCTTCTGGCACCACGTCGTGCGGTCGCTGACCGACGATCGTGGTGCCAGAACGGACGGAGGGCAGGGCCGGACGGGCCCGTCAGCCGGCGGCGCGGGTGAGCGCCCGGCCGGTGAGCACCCGGGCGAGGTGCTGGCGGTAGTCCGGCTGTGCGTTGAGATCGGCGGGGGGCGAGGTGCCGTCGGCGGCATGACCGGCGGCATCGGCGATGGCGTCGAGGCCGGCGCCGGCGAGCGCCTCCTCGGTCGCCCCGGCCCGCACCGGTACCGCGCCCATGTTGGTGAGCCCGACCCGGGCTTCGGTGATGGTGCCGTTGTCGCGCTTGACCATGGCCGCCACCCCGACCACCGCCCACGCCTGCGCGACCCGGTTGAACTTCTCGTAGGCGTGGCCCCACGACGAGTCGTACTTCGGGACCTCGATGCGCACCAGCACCTCGTTGGGCTCGAGCGCCGTCTCGAGGTAGCCCGAGAAGAACTCGGCGGCAGGGATGCTCCGAGAGCCGCCGGGGCCCTGGGCGACGAACGTGGCGTGGAGCGCGCTCATGACCGCCGGCAGATCACCCGCGGAGTCGCCGTGGGCGTTGGCGCCGCCGACCGTGCCGCGATGGCGCACCTGGGCGTCGCCCACCATCGCCGTCGCTTCGGCCAGCAACCCGGCGTGCTCCCGCACCAGAGGATCGTGCATCACGGCGTAGTGGGTGGTGCCGGCGCCGATGGCGAGGTGGTCGCCGGCATCGGTCACCCCCCGCAGCTCGGCGATGCCGCCGATGTCGATGACCGCGGTGGGGACCGCGAAACGCAGCTTCATCAGGGGCAGGAGGCTGTGGCCTCCGGCCAGGACCTTGGCTTCCTCGCCGTACTCGGCCAGGGCCTGCACCGCCTCGTCGACCGAGGTGGGCGCGACGTATTCGAACCGGGCGGGGATCATGATGCGCTCCCTTCGTTGATCGCCCGCCAGATCCGCTCGGGCGTGCACGGCATCTCGACATCGTTCACGCCGAAGTGCCGGATGGCGTCGATGATGGCGTTGACCACCGCGGGGGTGGAGGCGATGGTGCCGG
The DNA here is from genome assembly GCA_963747745.1 of uncultured Acidimicrobiaceae bacterium. Taxonomy (GTDB): domain Bacteria; phylum Actinomycetota; class Acidimicrobiia; order Acidimicrobiales; family Salinilacustritrichaceae; genus Salinilacustrithrix. The sequence goes on along the minus strand of CAVVGJ010000011.1, from coordinate 228,444 downwards.
CTTCGCCGACTCCCTTCACGCCGAGGTCGTTGGCCGCCGGCGACTCGGTGCGGTCGGTGACGAAGTCGGGCAGATCAGGCGCGGCGGGGATGAGGTAATCCACCAGGGTGCCGGTGACGAGGTTGCCGTCCTCGTCGTACACCGCACCCTCGTAGAGCGCCTGGGCGATGCCCTGGGCCAGCCCGCCGTGGACCTGGCCCTCGACGATCTGCGGGTTGATGACCTTGCCGACGTCGTCGACGCACACGTACTTGCGGATCGTGGGCCGACCGGTCTCGGTGTCGACCTCGACCGCGCAGAGGTGGGTGCCGTGGGGGAACGAGAAGTTCTCGGGGTCGAAGACGGCGTGGCCCGTGAGGTCGGGCTCCATGTCCTCGGGATAGTCGTGGGCCACGAAGGCCGCCATGGCCAGCTCCTGGAACGTCTTCGACGCGCTCGGCGAGCCCTTGACGCTGAACGTGCCGGCCGAGAACTCGACGTCCTCCTCTGCGGCCTCCATGAGGTGGGCGGCGAGCTTGGTGGCCTTGGCGATGACCTTCTGCGTCGCCTTGTGGAGGGCGATGCCGCCGACGGCCAGCGACCGCGACCCGTAGGTGTCGAGACCCATCGGCGAGACAGAGGTGTCGCCGTGGAGCACCTCGACGTCCTCGTACGGGATGCCCAACGCCGAGGCGGTGATCTGCGACCAGGTCGTCTCGTGGCCCTGGCCGTGGGGCGACGTGCCGGTGACCACCTGCACCTTTCCCGTGGCCAGCACCCGGACCGTGGCGGCCTCCCAGCCACCGGAGCCGAAGCTGAGGTTGCCGAGCACCCGGGACGGGGCCAGGCCGCACATCTCGGTGAAGGTCGAGATGCCGATGCCGAGCTGCACGGAGTCGCCGCGCTGGCGTCGCTCGGCCTGCTCGGCCCGCAGGCCGGCGTAGTCGAACAGCTCCATGGCGCGATCGGTGGCCGCCTCGTAGTTGCCGGAGTCGTAGGTGAGCCCGGCGACGGTCTCGTAGGGGAACTCGTCGTGGCCGATCCAGTTCTTGCGGCGCAGCTCCATCGGCTCCATCCCGAGCTCGACCGCCAGCTCGTCCATGATCCGCTCGATGGCGAAGGTCGCCTCCGGTCTCCCGGCACCGCGGTAGGCGTCGGTGGGGGTCTTGGTGGTGAACACGCCGGTGCAGTTGAAGCGGTAGGCGTCCATCTTGTAGATCGCCGGGTACATGAACGCCCCGAGGATGGGGATGCCCGGGGTGACCAGCATCAGGTAGGCGCCCATGTCGGCGATGAGGTCGACCTTGAGGCCCAGCAGCTTGCCCTCGTTGGTGGCGGCGATCTCGATGTCCTGGATCTGACCGCGGCCGTGGTGCATGGTCAGGAACGACTCGCTGCGGGTCTCGGTCCACTTCACGGGCCGGCCCAGGCGCCGGGCGACCAAGACCGAGATGAGCTCCTCGCCGTAGACCTGCAGCTTGGACCCGAACCCGCCCCCGACGTCCGGCGCGACGACCCGGATCTTCTGCTCGGGGATGCCGGTGGTGGCGGCGATCATCAGGCGCAGGATGTGGGGAACCTGGGTCGACGAGTACAGCACGAACTCGCCCGACGCCGCCGACGGCATGCACGCGGTGGCCCGGGGCTCCAACGGGGTGGGGAGCAGACGCTGCTGGAGGAAGCGGCGCTTGACCACGACGTCGGCGCCGGCGAAGGTCTCGTCGATGTCGGCGCCCGTGGGCATCGAGAAGAAGTACGACTTGTTGGTGCCGAGGTCGTCGTGGACGAGGACCTCGTCGCCGAGGGCATCTTCGAGATCGACCACCGCGGGCAGGGCGTCGTAATCGACGATCACCTTCTCGGCGGCATCGACGGCCACCGACCGGTCGCGCGCTACGACCACGGCGACAGGGTCACCGGCATGGCGGACCTTGTCGACCGCCATCGGTGGATGGGCCGGCAGCTTCATGTCCGGGGTGACCGGCCACGCGCAGGGCAGGCTCGGGCACTCGTCGACCAGTTCGGCGCCGGTGAACACGGCGATCACACCCGGTGTGGCGACCGCGCCCGAGACGTCGATCGACTTGATGCGGGCGTGGGCGAGCGGGCTGCGGACGAAGGCCATCGTGAGCATGCCTGCAGCCGTGATGTTGTCGGTCCAGTTCGTCTGGCCCGTGATGAGGTGGGCGTCCTCCTTGCGGAGAGGAGCGGTCCCGATGGTGCCGGCGGTGGGTTCCTCGATGACGGTCATGCCGCGCCCCTTCCGTTCATGTTGCCGGCGGCGATGCGCACGGCCTTCACGATGTTCTGGTAGCCGGTGCAGCGACACAGGTTGCCCTCGAGCCCGTGACGGATCTCGTCGTCCGTGGGGTCGGGGTTCTCGTTGAGCAGGTCGAGCGACGCCATGATCATCCCCGGCGTGCAGTACCCGCACTGGAGCCCGTGGGCCTCGTGGAAGGCCTCCTGCAGCGGATGGAGGTCGGCGTGGTCGCCCGTCGTGGCGGCGAGGCCTTGGATGGTCAGGACGTCGTGCCCGTTGGCCTGCACGGCGAGCACCGTGCACGACTTGACGCTCTGGCCGTCGAGGTGGACGGTGCAGGCCCCGCAGTTCGACGTGTCGCAGCCGATGTTCGTCCCGGTCAGGCCGAGGCGCTCGCGGAGGTACTGCACGAGCAGCATCCTCGGTTCGACCTCGTCGGTGTATTCCGTCCCGTCGACGGTCACGGTGACAGATGCCATGGATCCCCCCTGTGCTGCCGGTGTGGACGGTTCCAACCCAACCACAGATTCGGCTCGTCCGCTCGTCGACGCATTCGCGTCCAGAACGGGTACACAGAGAAGCGATGCCGTACACCGTTGCCCAGAAGTTGATCGACGCCCATCTGGTCGAGGGGACCATGGAGCCGGGGACCGAGATCGGTCTGCGTATCGACCAGACCCTCACCCAGGACGCCACCGGGACCATGGTGATGCTCGAGCTCGAGGCCATGGGGCTCGATCACGTCCGCACCGAGCTCTCGGCCCAGTACGTCGACCACAACCTGCTCCAGGCCGACAGCCGCAACGCCGACGACCACCAGTTCCTGCGCTCCGCGGCCCGCAAGTTCGGCCTGTGGTACTCCAAGCCGGGCAACGGCGTCAGCCACCCGGTCCACATGCAGCGCTTCGGGGTGCCGGGCAAGACCCTGTTGGGTTCCGACAGCCACACCTGCGCCGGCGGGTCGCTCGGCATGCTCGCCATCGGCACCGGTGGCCTCGATGTCGCGCTCGCCATGGCCGGACAGCCGTTCTACGTCACCATGCCCGAGATCTGGGGCGTCCGGCTGAGCGGCGCGCTCCCCGATTGGGTCAGCGCCAAAGACGTCATCCTCGAGATGCTCCGGCGCCACGGCGTCGAGGGCGGCATCAACCGGATCATCGAGTACCACGGTCCGGGTGTGGCGACGCTGTCGGCCATGGACCGCCACGTCATCGCCAACATGGGTGCGGAGCTGGGTGCCACCACCACCGTGTTCCCGGCTGACGACGAGGTCCATCGGTTCCTCACCTCCGAGGGCCGCGGCGAGGACTTCGTGGCGATCTCGGCCGACGACGGCGCCCGTTTCGACCTCACCGACGAGATCGACCTGTCGGCCCTGGTACCCCTGATCGCCAAGCCCGTGAGCCCGGGCAACGTGGTCCCGGTCGAAGAGGTGGCCGGCGCGGAGATCGCCCAGGTGGTGATCGGTTCCTCGGCCAACCCGGGGATCCGCGACTTCGCCATCGCCGGGCTCATCGTCAAGGACCGCCAGACCGACGACCGGGTCAGCTTCGACATCAACCCCACCAGCCGGCAGACGCTCGAGGCCCTGACGCGGGAGGGCTACCTGTTCGATCTGATCGCGGCCGGTGCCCGCGTGCACCAGTCGGGATGCATGGGCTGCATCGGCATGGGGCAGGCCCCGGCCACCGACACCATCAGCCTGCGGACCATGCCCCGCAACTTCCCTGGGCGGTCCGGAACCAAGGAGGATCGGGTCTACCTGTGCAGCCCGGAGACGGCCGCCGCGTCGGCGCTCACCGGCGTCATCACCGACCCCCGTACGCTCGACATGGCCTACCCCGCCTACACGCCGCCGGCCGAGACCTTCGTCAACACCGACATGCTGGTCCCGCCCGATCCCGATGCCCGGGTGGTGCTGCTCAAGGGGCCGAACATCGCCAGCTTTCCCGACTTCGACGGTCTGCCCGACACGCTGGAATGCCCGGTGCTGCTCCAGATGGGCGACGACATCTCCACCGACGAGATCAGCCCGGCCGGGGCGCGGGTCCTGCCCTTCCGCTCCAACCTCCCCAAGTTGGCCGAGTTCAGCTTCGACCCGGTCGATCCCACGTATCCCACCCGGGCCGCCGAGGTGGGAGGGCCGCACGCCATCGTCGCCGGCGACAACTACGGTCAGGGGTCGTCTCGCGAACACGCTGCCCTCGCGCCCCGCTCACTCGGGCTCCGGGTCGTCCTGGCGGCCGGGTTCGCTCGCATCCACTGGCAGAACCTGGCCAACTACGGGGTCCTGCCGCTCGAGTTCGTGGATCCGGCCGACCGGGACCGTCTGGCGGTGGGGACGGTGCTGCGGCTTCCTCGTGTCCGGTCCGAACTGCGCGCCGGAGCGCCCATCACCGTCGAGACCGATGGCGGACCTGTCGCGGTCCGGCACCGACTGTCCGACCGTCAGGTGACCGCCGTGCTCGACGGCGGTGTGATCAACGCCGTGAAGGCCCGACTCGACGCGTGATCGGGTTCAGTTCGGTACCACGCTGACCTTGATGGCCCCGCTCGTCTTGTCGTCGGCGGTGGCGAAGGCGTCCGACACGCGGGAGAGGTCGAACTGGTGCGTGGCCATGGCCCGCAGCTCGTCGGCGTAGCGCCCGGTGAGCGCGGCCGCGGCGTCGTACTCGGCGCCACGTGGGGTCGAGCCGTAGCAGAACGAGCCCTGGAGGCGGAGCTCCTTGAGCATGAGCTTGGTGAGATCGACCGGCCGGGGCTCGGTGAACACGCCCAGCATGACGATCGTGCCGCCCTTCCGGCACGCCTTGACCGCGTCGTCGAGGGTGCTCGCCGTTCCTCCCACCGACTCGATCACCACGTCGGCGCCTCGTTGCTTGGCCCACGCGATCCCGTCGTGTTCGCCCAGCACGGTGACGCCCATCGACCGGGCCACCTCGGCCTGGTGCGGGTGTCGGGCGGTGATGGCGACCTCGGTGGTCCGGTCCCGGGCGAGCAGCGCCGCGTTCAGGCCGATGCTGCCGGCGCCGAGCACGAGCACCCGGCTGTCGGGGCGGGGCTCGGCGAGTGAGACGCCTCGCAGCGCCACGGCCAACGGTTCGGTGAGCGACGCGACGACCGGATCGTCGGTGGACACCGGCGCCAGGTTCTCCCGTGGCGCGTCGACTTGCTCGGCCAGACCGCCGTCGGCCCCCAGGCCCAGCCCGCGGCCGGCCGAGCGGTCGCACAGGTGGGTCTGGCCGGTGCGGCAGAACGGGCACTCGCCACAGGCCACGTTCGGCGAGACGGCATACAGGACGTCGGCGAGACCAGCGGGACCGTCGATGATCGTGCCGGCCACCTCGTGGCCCGGTGCGGTGCCCAGGGCACGAGGCGCGGTGCCGTGCCACGTGTGCAGGTCCGAGCCGCAGATGCCGCAGGCCGCGACCCGGAGGCGTACCCACCCGTCGGCGAGCGGGCCAGGTTCGACCTCGGTCACCGAGAGGCCATCGGCTGTCCACAGGGCACGGCGCATGCTGCGACGGTACCGGGGTCCTGGAAGACTGCGGGCATGACCAACGCCCCGCAGTCGGTTCCGACCAGGTTCGAGATCCAGGGTCGGGAGGTGTCGTTCCCGGTCGAGGTCCGCCAGGCGCGGATGGCCAACGCCGTCTACACGGTCCCGGCCGAGGCGGTGGAGCCGTTGGTCGATCCCGCCTTCGAGGTGGCCGCCGACGTCCACGGCGCGGCGACCGTGGTCGTGGGCTTCGTGGACTACATCGACAACGACCTCGGCGACTACGACGAGGTGATGCTGGCGACCATGGCCAAGACCCGAGGCCCCGAGCCCGAGCACGAGGGCACGTTCATCTGGCGGCTGCCGGTCAACCAGGCCTTCACCTGCGAGGCGGGGGTGCGGATGCTCGGCCTGCCCAAGACGGTCGAGGACATCGAGGTCACGAGGACCGAGTCCTCCACCACGTGCACCCTGCGCAGCGGCGGGCAGCTGGTGCTCCGGCAGACGTTCCCCACCCTCGCCGATGTCGAGGCGGTGCCGATGCCGACGCCCACCGTGTGCCTGAGTCGCATCGACGGTGCCCGCGCCGTGTCGGTGTCGGAACCCACGGGGTCGCTGCGAATGGCATTCGCCGCAGCCGGCTACACGCTCGAGCTGGGCGATCACCCGTGGGCGGACGAGCTCCGGGGGCTCGGGCTGGCCGGTGCCGCGCCCACGGTCGTGACCGTCTGCGACGACTGGGCGTCCACGTTCCGCCAGCCAGAGCTGTTGTGAGTCGTTCTCGCCGGGCCGGAGCGGTGTTCCGCGGGCGCGCTACCGTCGCCCCGCATGGGGGCTGGTGTGCCGGAGGCTGATCGGGCGACGACGCTCGTGGACACGGCGATCAGTCCGTTCTGCACCATGACGGCCGATGGCGAGATCACCTGGGCCAGCGCCAGCATCGTGGAGTTGCTCGGCTGGACGTCGGAGGAGGTGATCGGCCGCAACATGGCCGACATGCTCCATCCGGAGTCGCTCACCCGTGCGGTGGAGATGCTCGAACGCTTCCAGGCCGGTGGGCCCGGCACGGGTTCGGCCTGGGTCGGTTCGGGGATCCTGCTCGACCTGTGGCACGCCGACGGGAGCGTCGTGCCCTGCAACGTCGCCGTCGCCACCCCCCGTCGGACCGGATTCACCGACTTCGCCCTCCAGCTGCGCCGACTGGGTGGGGTGGTGCACCTCGAGGCCGCGTTGGTCAACATGGCCGAGGATCTCCCGCTCGATCGGGTCCTCGGTCAGATCGCGGCCGGTCTCGCCACCGACGTGGCCGAGGCCCGGGCCGAGATCCACCTCGGCTGGAACGGCAGCCGGTTCGACACGTCGGCCTCCAGCGACGGCTACAGCGTCCTGGCCGACGACGAGCCCGACGAAGCGGGGGTCCGGCCCTGGGTCGTCGCGGTCGGGGAGAACCGCAGCGTGCGCTTCGACACCATGGACGAGCTTCCGCCCACCGTCGGGCGATGGGCGACGCAACTCGGCCTCACCAGTTGCTGGGCGCAGCCGGTGCGGTCCGTCCACGACGAGTCGCCGACCGGCGTCGTGCTGATCTGGCGAGCTGGACCCGCGGACTGGATGTTCTTCCCGAGCTACGAGATCGATCGGGTGGTGGGGATGGTCTCCCTGGCCCACCAGTGGCACCTGGGGCGCCAGTCGCTGCGCTTTGCCGCCAGTCACGATCCGCTCACCGGGTTGGCGAACCGCCGAACGCTGCTCGAGCAGCTGCGCGGACCCTCGACCACCGACCCGACAGGGACCGTCTTGTTCTGCGACGTCGACGACTTCAAGCCGGTCAACGACGACCACGGCCACGCCATGGGCGATGCGGTGCTCCAGGTGGTGGGGGAGCGGCTGCGTCAAGCGGTGCGGCCCAGCGACCTGGTGGCGCGCTACGGCGGGGACGAGTTCGTGATCTACTGCCCGGGTACGACCGATCCGGAGACGGTCGACGAGTTGTCCAGGCGGTTGGAGGCGGCGTTGCTCCCACCCATCGGGCTGGGGGATCTCACCGTGAAGATCGGGGTGAGTGTGGGCCGAGCGATCGTCGCGCCGGGCAACGACGTGGACGAGGTCCTCGCCACCGCCGCCCGGCACATGAGCGAGGTGAAGCGGCGCCGGAAGATGACGCCGTGAGCCAAGAGTCGGACCGGTGGGTCAGACCGTGGTGGTCGTGGTGACGTCGTCGTCTTCGGCTTCGGTCACGGCCACGCCGCGCAACGCAAGATCGATGGTCAGATCGGTGAGGATCTCGGCCATCTCACCCCGGTACCGGAGTTGGATCTCGTTGGACTCGCGGTAGCGACCGAAGACGCTGTTGGCGTCGAGGACCTCGAGGCCGGCAGAACGTGAGGACCGCACCCGATCGGCGGCGACGATGAACAAGTCGGCGTGGTCGGGGAGCGCGGCGGACATCTCCTCGAGCGCGGCGAGGACCACGCCTTCTTCGATGGTGCCGGAGAGCTCACCGCGCTCGTCGGCACGGAGTCCGAGCGTCTTGGCGGTGGTCAGCACGTGCATCTGGTCCTCCTCGAAGTTGTGCTCAGTCACGATGCCGCCATTCCCTGCGAACGACAACCCGAGACGTGTGTCCAGAGTGTGTCTTTTGGCTCGGCCGAGCACGCGGATGGCCGACTACGGTTCGTCGGCAGACAGGAGGCGTCGCGAATGAGCTCACATCGTCGGATTCTGCCCATAGTGGTCCTTGTCGTCCTGGCCTGCGGGTTGGTCGCGTGCGGCGATGACGACGCCACCGGCACGGCTGAAACCACGGTGACCGGGGGCGACACCTCGGAGACCGATCCCACCGTGACCACCTCGGAGGGCGATGCGTCGACCTCGTTGCCGGACCCGTGTGGGCTGTTGACCGTCGACGAACTGCACCAGGCCACCGGGGTCGACTTCCCGGAGGGATCGTTGAACGAGGCGTTGTCGAACGACTCGCAGGTCATCTGCGACTGGGTCAACGAGGATCCGCTCTCCACGGCGCAGGTGCTGGTCAACGCGAACGGCGCGTCGTTCGAGGACCAACGTGCGTCGGTCGAGGATGCGTTCGGCGAACCGACGGTCGACGTGGATCTTGCTGACGGCGCCTACCGGACGACAGAGGGAAGCCTGGTCGCCATGAAGGTCGGCCCCCTGTTCGTGCAGGTCAGCTACATCCCGAACGGGCCTGGCGATGTCGCCGACGCGACCGTCGCCCTCGCCGGCGACGTGCTCGCCCGCCTCGGCTGACCGGGCGATGGCATCGCCCATGGGTGACCCCACCGATGTCCGGCTCGCCACGGTGGACGAGGTCCCGGCGGTGAGCGTCGCCCTGGCCCGGGCCTTCTCGGACGACCCGCTCATGGAGCACCTGGTGCCCGAACGGCGTCGGGAAGCTCGCATGGAGCGCTTCTTCGGCTTCGAGCTCGGCTCCATCCGGCCCCGGGGGCGGATCTACACCACGCCCGGGTGCGACGGTGCCGCCCTGTGGGCCGAACCCGGGCAGTGGCAGTTGCGGATCACCGAGGTCCTGGCCAGTGCCCCGACCATGCTCCGGGTGTTCTCGTCGCGCTTCCCCCGCGGGCTACAGGTGCTGTCGAGGATCGAGGCCCGGCATCCGACCGACCGGGATCACTGGTACCTCGCGGTGCTGGGCACCGATCCGGCCCGGCAGGGGCGCGGCATCGGTTCCGCCCTGCTCGCGCCGGTCCTGGACGAGTGCGACCGTGAGGGTGTCGGTGCCTATCTCGAATCGTCGAAGGAATCGAACATCGCGTTCTACGCCCGCCACGGCTTCGAGGTCACCGAGGAGATCCCGCTCCCCGGTGGTCCGTCGGTGTGGGGCATGTGGCGAGAACCCCGCCCGAACTGACCGGCCGTCCACGACTCCGTTCTGGCACCTGAAGTCGTGGTCGCTGATCGAAAATCGTGGTACCGGAACGAATCTTGGGGGATGGGGTCAGTCGTCGCCGATGCGGTCGAACGCGGGGGGTCGCTTCTGGAGGAACGACTGCACGCCCTCGCCGAAATCGGGGCGCCCGAAGCTCTCGACCATCAGCTGGCGGGCTTCGCGCTCGGCCGAACCGAGACCGGCGTGCATGCCCTGGTACACCTGCCGCTTCATGACGGCCATCGAGGCGGGCGAGCATCGTTCGGCCAACTCGGTGATGTAGGCGCGCGCCGTCGGGAGCAGGTCCTCAGCAGGCAGCGCTCGGTTCACCAGTCCCATCCGCTCGGCGTCGCTGCCGTTGATCTTGCGGGAGGACATGAGCAGATCGAGCGCCGCCGCGGTGCCGACGAGGCGGGGCAGGAGCCAGCCGACCCCCCATTCGGCGATCAACCCCCGCTGCGAGAAGGCGACGGTGAGCACGGCGTCGGTCGCCATGTAACGCAGGTCGCAGGCGAGGGCGATGGGGACGGCCATGCCGGCGATGGGGCCGTTGATGGCGGCGATGATGGGCTTCGGCACCGACATCAGGTACGTGTACTCGCCCCGGAGGTCGTCGCCCCAGCTCGGGTCGCCCGCGGCACCGAGGCTGTCGTTCGCGGTGGGATCCTCCCCGCCTCCTTCGCCGCTGCTGATGCCGCTCAGCATCTTCATGTCGGCCCCGGCGCAGAAGCCCCGGCCGGCGCCGGTGAGCACGATGCCGACCACGTCGCGGTCTCGCTCGGCTCGGCCCATCGCGTCACGGACCTCGGCGGCCATGTGGTTGGTCCAGGCGTTGAGCGCCTCGGGCCGGTTCAGGGTGATGGTGGCGACCGGGTCGTCGACCTCGTAGATGATCTCGTCGTACATCCCACCGTTGCTAGCGCACAACGGGGGACGAGTGTCGCCGGATGCGTCGCGTCACGGTTGGTCGGTGGGCACGGTGAAGCCCACCTCGGCTCCACCGCCGGGAGCGTCGGCCACGTGCACCGAGCCGCCGTGGCGGCGCACGACCTGGTCCACGATGGCCAGCCCGAGGCCCGAGCCCGGCGCCGATCGGGCCGTGGCCCCCCGGAAGAAGCGGTCGAACACCCGACCCCGTTCGTCGACCGGGATGCCCGGGCCTCGATCCCGGACCAGCACGGTGCCGGCGGCGACGGTGACAGCGATCGGCTCCCCGGGGGGCGAGAACTTGTGGGCGTTGCCCAACACGTTCGTGACGGCCCGGTCGAGCAGCGCGGCCTGGCCCTTGACCGGCGACGACTCGGCTCGAAGGTCCACCTCGCGCCCGGAACGTCGCCGGAACCGCTGCACCGCTCGGTCCACCACCAGGGCGAGGTCCACGTCCTCCACCGGTTCCGCGTCGAAGGAGTCGGTGGCCAACCCGATCAGCTCGTTGACGAGGTCGGACAGCTCGACGACCTCGGCCTCCACGTTGTCGACGATCTCGGCTCGCCGTGTCGGGTCCAGGTCAGGGGCGCGCCGCAGGAGGTCGACGTCGGTGCGCAGCGCGGTGAGCGGGGTCCGCAGCTCGTGGCCGGCGTCCTGGACCAACCGGTGCTGCTGCTCACGGCTGGTGGCCAGGGCGCCGAGCATGGCGTCGAAGCTGCGGGAGAGCTGGCCCACCTCGTCGTGCTGCTGCATGGCCACACGGGTCCCGAGGTCGCCGGTCTCGGCCACGTGGCCGGCGGTGGCGGTCAGCTCCCGCAGCGGTGCGGTGGTCCGCCGGGCCACGAGCCAGCCGGCACCGGCCGCCAGCAGCGCCACGATCACCCCGATGAGGGCGAGACGGGCACGCAGGGCGGCGAGCACGTCGTCGATCTCGGTCAGCGAGCGGGCGACCTGGACCGCGCCGAGGCCCTCCCTCCGCAGGGCCATGGTCCGCATGCGGTACCGGATGCCGTCGACCACGACCTCCCGGGTCACCGGTGCCGTGCCCCGCACCGCGATCTGCACCTCCGTGGCGTCGACGGGCAGGGTCGACCCGGTCGAGCTGGCCGGATCGCCGTGTCGGTCGAGGATCTGGACGATGGCGTCCGCTTCGACGGCGATCTGGATCGGGGAGGGGTTCAGCCCGCCCCGCGGGGTCTGCCGGGTGCCCTGCACGAGCTCTTGGGTGCGCCGCTCGAGGAAGCGGTCGACCTCGCGATCGAGCTCGTGGCGCGCCGACACGTAGCCCATGACGCTGGCCGCGAGGACACCGGCGACGGCGACGAACACGAAGGCGAGGGTGAGGCGGGCGCGGACCGACATCAGCCGACCGGCGACCGGAGGACGTAGCCCACGCCGCGCACCGTGTGGATGAGGCGTTCGGCGTCGCCCGGCTCGGTCTTGCGCCGCAGGTAGCCGATGTGGACGTCGAGGGACTTCGACTCGGCCCCGAAGTCGTATCCCCAGACCCGTTCGTAGATGGTCGATCGCGTGAGTACGACGTCGACGTTCCGGGTCAGCAGCTCGAGCAGGTCGAACTCGGTCTTGGTCAGTTCGATCGGCACCTCGCCGCGCCGAACGGTGCGCCGGGTGGGATCGACGACGAGGTCGCTGACCGTGAGCACCTCGTTGTCCGGTGGTTCGAGGCGGCGCAACATGGCCCGCACCCGGGCCAGGAGCTCCTCGGGGGCGTACGGCTTGGGAAGGTAGTCGTCGGCGCCGGCGTCGAGGCCCTCGACGCGATCCGCCACCGCCTCCCGTGCCGTGAGCACCAGCACCGGTGTCCGGTCCCCCCGAGCCCGGATGCGCCGACAGACGGTGAGCCCGTCGACGTAGGGCATGCCGATGTCGACGAGCAGCGCGTCGGGCTTCTGCTCGTCGAAGGCCTCCAAGGCGGCGGCGCCGTCCCCGACGGCGATGACGTCGTAACCCTCGAACTCGAGGAGGCGCACCAGCGATTCACGCACGGCCCGGTCGTCCTCGGCGAGGAGCAGCTTCGAGGGCTTCACCGGCACGCCTCACAGTCTGACGTCAGCCGAGCGACCGGGCACGGAGGCCCGGTCGCTCAGGTGGTTGGTGGTTGGTTGTCGCTCAGGACTGGGTGGTGTCGGCATCGGCCGGATGGCCGGGCCGCTCGCCCGCCGGGCGCTCCGGGCGGCCGTTCTCGACCGTGTCCGTGATGCGTGCCGTCGCGTCGGCGAGACGCTGGTCGGCCTGGTCCTGGGTCAGGTTGCCCTCGTCCACCTCGGTGGCGAGATGGGACTGCACGTCGCTGACCAGCGCGTCGATGACGGCCTGGGGGTCGACGCCGTTGTCGTTGGCGACCTGGGCGATGGTGGCGCCGCCGAGGAGGGCGTCGTGCAGGTCGCTCACGTCGATGCCGATGGCGTCGGCGGCGACCTCGAGGTTCGGCCCCCGGCGGTGGCGGGGACCGTGCTCGCACCCGTCGGGCGTGGTGTCCGACGGGGCCGGTGCCTGCTGGTCGACGCCGGGATCGGGCGACTGCTGCTCGGTGGTCTGGTGGGCGAGTCCTCCTGCGCGGACGCCAGGCTGGTGCTCAGCCCGACCCCGCCGAGGATGGTGGCGCCAGCGACGCTGGCGATGGCGATGCCTCGGGTGATCCTGTTCATGTCGGTACTCCTTGTGGTGGGGGTTCCGCTCGGTTCGGCGGTGAGGTGATACGATGCGGGTGCCGGGTAAGGGCCGGCGGCGCCGGGGGACAAGATCAGGTAAGGGTCTCCTGGGAGTTCCCTCACACGTCGGCGTCGGGGTCGCGTCGACCACGACGTCCGCGGGATCGGTGACGTCGGCGGCGGTCTCGACGTCCGACTCGCTGGCGCCGACGCCATCGGGGCGGGAGATGAAGGCGGCCCACCCGGTCTGGCCGAGCTGCTGCCCGGTGACGGCGAGGACCACGACGAGGCAGAGCGCGGTCAGCGCGGTCATGTACCGCCGTGCCGCGGCCCCGCCGCCGGACGAGTGCATCGGAGCGGGGGGTCGGGTCAGTCAACGATCGGATGTCCCGAGAAGGCGGCCGCGCCCACGGTGGCGAGCTCGCGGAGGAACGGGATCAGGCCGGCGAGGTAGACGCTTCCGAGAAGTACCGAGGCTGCGGTCCGGATGAGGCGTCGCCGTCCGGCGTGGCGGGCGGCGACCCACCATCCCCGGACGGTCGGGAGCCGCAGCACGACCAACGGGAAGCTCAGGAGGAGGGCGTCGAGGAAGAACGTCCGGAGACCGAAGAGGAGCAGCAGGTGGAGCAGGATCAGCGCCCACACCAGGTAGGTGAGCCGGTGGAGTCGCTTCCAGTGTGGGCCGAGCCAGCGCTGGGCCCGCCGATTGGCCGTGACCACCAGGGGGACCGACAGGAGCACGGCCGCGGTACCGGCCGCCAGCAGCGCCCGCCCCCCGACTCGACTCAGCAGGCCTCCGGGGAACGTGTCGCCGGTCGTGACGGCGGCGAGGACGAGGTCGGCGAGGGCGATGACGAACATCCCGATGCCGAAGTCGCGGCGCAGCACCGTGTGCCATCGCCATCCCGTCACGGTGCGGACCGGGGTCACCGCCAGCATGAGGAAGAAGGCGAGCAGGCTCGAGGTGCCGAGCACGTCGGCAGTGGCGGCCGACACCTTCTCGACCGCTCCGGTTCGGCCGGCGACGGCCGACACGACCAGCGGAGCCATGGCCACGAACGGCAGGACGAGCAGGGCCCGGAAGCACCACACCGCTGGATTCCGCCTCCGGGACGGTCGCGAGGCGACCGCAGGAGAGAGCGGGGCAATCGGTGGTGCGGTCGGATTCGAGGGTGCTGACTGGCATCGGTGTGGACCTCTCTGAGGGTGACGAGACGAAGCATCGAGCGCCCGGGAAAGGATCTGTCGCGGAGATCGACAAGGGCAGGTAAAGATCCGAGCGCCTTTGATCCACGTGCCGACCGATGACGTCCGAGTTTGTCCGAGGTGTACCGTTGACTACCGGTTCACGTCCCGGCGGGGTTTCGAGTTCAGCGGCTCGGGCGAAGGGGTGTTCAGCGATGGCAGACCCCAGCTCCAGCTCCAGGCCATTGCCGGACGGGCGACTGCCCCGGTGGTCGGTGCCGGATCGCCGTCGCAGGCAGAGGATGCCGCGCTGGCGGCCATCGTGCGGTCGTCGCAGATGGCGGTGATCTCCAAGACGGTTGACGGCACGATCACCGCTTGGAACGACGGTGCCACGCTCGCTCTACGGCTACGCCGAAACGGACGTCGTCGGCCACAACATCGCGGAGCTGATTCCGGAGGAGTTCCGGGCCGAGGAGCGGGCGCGCCACGCCCGCGTCGCAGCCGGCAGTCCCGAGATCGGCTACCGGTGCACTCGGCTGTGCGCCGATGGGGGGACCATCGATGTCGTGATGTCGTTGTCGCCGGTACGGGACGAGTCGGGATCGGTACTGGGGGTGGCCTCGATCTCGCGACCGCTCTCGAGCCAGGAGGACTCCGACGCGAGACTGGCGTCACTGATCGAAGCCGCACCCGACGCCATCGTCTGCGTCGACCCGAGCGGGACCATCACGTTGGTCAACGACCGCGTCGAGAGCACGTTCGGCCACGCTCGAAACCAGCTCATCGGGGAACCGATCGAGGCGCTGCTCCCCGCGGACCGGACTGGAGCCCATCGACGACAGTTGAACGAGTTCGTCGCCGCGCCTCGCGGCCGAACCATGGCGATCGGCCTCGCGCTCACGGGTCGGCGCCGAGACGGTTCGACGTTTCCCGTGGAAGTGAGCTTGTCGGCGGACATCACGGCCGCCGAGCCGCTGGCGATCGCCGCGATTCGAGACGTGACTGCTCAGCGCGCGGTCGAGGCCGCAGTGCGCGAGAACGAGGCCATGTTGCGGCAGCTGGCCGAGCATGTCGACACGGCGATTCTGTTGCAGCAGGTCGATCCTCCGGCATTCCTCTACGTCAGTCCCGGCTTCCGCAAGCTCACCGGCGTCGATCCCGACCGCCTGCTTCGCGACCCCTACGGCTTCGTCGACTTCGTGCACGAGGAGGACCGCGACCGGGTGAGCGAGGCCTTCGAGTCGTCGCTGCGGGGTGGGACCGTCCACCTCGAGTTCCGCATCGTCCACGCCGATGGGTCCGTTCGTTGGGTGCGCGGCTATGGGAGCCCCGTGCCGAACCCGAACGGGCCGCCGGAGCGGGTGGTCTCGACCGCGACCGACATCACCGACCGCGTGCTCGCCGAGGAGCAGGTGCGGAAGGCCGAGGCGGACGCACGAGAGGCGAACGAGGCCAAGAATCGCTTCCTCTCGCGGATGAGCCATGAGCTGCGTACACCGTTGAACGCGATCCTCGGCTTCGGACAGATCCTCGAACGCCAGCTCGATGTCGACGATCACGTCGCGTACGCGCATCACGTCGTGAGCGCCGGCCGCCACCTGCTGGCGTTGATCGACGACGTTCTCGACATCGCCCGCATCGAGTCCGGTGAGATGTCGGTGAGCGCGGAGCCGATCGAGGTCGGTCCGGTCGTGGCCGACGTGGTGTCGTTGATGACACCGCAGGCCGACGCCGCAGGAGTGACGTTGCGCGTCATCGGTGGGCCACGTGGCGCCTTCGCGCTGGCCGATAGCCAACGGCTGCGTCAGGTGCTGCTCAACCTGTTGTCCAACGGCATCAAGTACAACGACCGTGGTGGCGAAGTCGGTCTCGGCTGGAGCGTCACGCCCACGTCGGTGTCGATCGTGGTGAGCGACGATGGTCCGGGGATCGCCCCGAACCTCCACGATCGACTCTTCGTCGCGTTCGACCGCTTGGGCGCGGAGAACTCCGGCGTCGAGGGGACAGGGGTCGGCCTCACCATCACTCGCGCCCTGGTCGAATTGATGCACGGTGAGCTCGGATTCGAGTCCGCGGTCGGCCAGGGCACGACGTTCACGCTGACGTTCGACGCCGGTGACGCCCCGACGGTGACGCCGAGCACCCGTGCGTCGGTCCCAGGCTCCCTTGGGACATCGACCAGTGACGCCGCGACCGTGCTCTACATCGAGGACAACGAACCCAACGTCCGCGTCATGGAGGCCGTCGTCCAGCTTCGTCCCGGGTGGCGTCTCGTCCATGTCGCGCTCGGTCGGCTGGGTCTCGACCTCGCGACGTCGAACCCGCCGCACCTGGTGCTGCTCGACGTCCATCTTCCGGACATCTCCGGACTCGACGTCCTCCGCACGCTCAAGGCGAATCCTTCGACCGCGCCGATTCCGGTGGTGGTGCTCAGTGCCGACGCCAACCAGCGTCACATCGAAGCGTTGCTGGCTGCCGGGGCGGCGCACTACCTGACGAAGCCCCTGGACCTCGATCAGACCCTCGGCGTGCTCGACGAGATCGCGGCCGGGCTGGCCAGTGGCGACAGCGAGCCCTGACGTGGCGAACAAGCTCGATACGTATGCCACGAGCACCGTGCTCGTCGTGGACGACGAGCCCAGGAACCTCGCCCTGATCCGGGCCCTCCTCCAGGAGGCAGGCCTGACCAGGATCGTCACCGAGTCCGACCCCCGCCGGGTCAGCGGCCTGCTCCCCGAGGTCGATCCGGATCTCGTGTTGCTCGATCTGCACATGCCGCACCTCGACGGCTTCGCCGTGTTGGAACAAGTGGTGCAGTTCGCAGGCGGCGCCTACCTCCCGGTCCTCGTGTTGACCGCCGACACCACAACGGCGTCGCGCGATCGCGCGCTGTCGGCCGGAGCCAACGACTTCCTGACCAAACCGCTCGACGGCACCGAGGTCGTTCTCCGGACGACCAACCTGCTCCAGACACGCGATCTCTTCCGCACGCTGCGGCTGCGACGAGCGGACGAGATGGGCGCACCGCTCGCCGCGCCGGTCGAAGACCGTCAACGGATCGACGAGGTCCTCGAGCATCTCCGTTGGACGCCCGTGTACCAGCCGGTCGTCGCCATTGCAGACGGCACCATCGTCGGTCACGAGGCCCTCTCGCGCTTCGAGGAGCCGCATCCTCACGGTCCCTCGGGGTGGTTCGCCGACGCGTTCGCCGCCGGGCGGGGTACCGACTTGGAATGGGCGGCAATGACCCGAGCGCTCCCGTTCCTCGAGCACGCCGAGGGGATCACCTTCCTGGCTCTCAACGCATCACCTGCCACGGTCCTCCAACTCGGCGATCGGAACCTGTGCCCACCCGAGCTGTTCCCCCGCGTGGTGATCGAGTTGACCGAACACGTGCTGGTCGAGGACTACCAGGCCATCGAGCGAGCGTTCGCTCCCATGCGTGCCGGCGGTGCCCGCCTCGCCGCCGACGACATCGGCGCTCGCCTCGCCGGGCTCCGCCACCTCCTCGACCTCCACCCCGACATCATCAAGCTCGACATGTCGCTCATCGCCGGGATCCACAACAGCCACGCCGCCCGCGCCCTCGTCAGCTCGATGCTCGCCTTCGCCGACAACGTCGGCGCCGCCGTCGTTGCCGAGGGTGTCGAGCAACCCGAGGAGCTCGAGACCCTCCGCGACCTCGGCGTGCCGTGGGCCCAGGGATACCTGCTGGGCCGCCCGGCGCCCGCGCCGTGACGATGTTCGCCGGCCCCCGGCGCTGCTGCCTACGCTCGCCTCCATGGATTGCACGGACCTGTTCGCCCTCGGTGCCCACGTCGGAGATCTCCTCGCGGAGCGTGGCGAGACGGTGGCCGTGGCCGAGGGCTCGTGCGGGGGTCTGGTGTCCGCGGCCCTGCTCTCCCGGCCCGGTGCTTCGGCGTACTACCTGGGCGGCAGCGTCATCTACACGCGCCGGGCCGACGGAGGGGCTGATCGCCGGGAGAGGTCGACGCCCCCGCCAACCTTCGCGGCGCCAGTGAACCCTTTGTCACCTACCTCGCCGAGTCGGTAGCCCGCCGACTGGGCGCGACGTGGGGCATCGGCGAAGGCGGCGCCTCCGGTCCGTCCGGCAACCCGTACGGTGATCCCGCCGGTCACGTCTGGGTCGCGGTGCACGGTCCCCGGCGGGCCACCCGCCACGTGCTCACGGGCGACGACGACCGGGCCCGGAACATGGTCGCCTTCGCCACCACCGCGCTCGGATTGCTCGAGGACGCGCTGGCCTGAGCGGACGTGCGAGGATCCGGATCATGAGCACGATCCGCGAGCTGGCCGACCGCCATTGGGAGGGTGAGGGAGATCTCGTACACGAGCACCATCCCGTCGCGCCGGTCAACCATCGCCAGGCCGAGGAGCTGCTCGACGGTGTGCTCTACGTCAAGTCCATCGCCTCGGTCTCGGCCCTCGATACCGGCGATGGGCTCGTGATGCTCGACACCGGGGGCTGGTTCGACGTCGACCATGTCTACGACGCGGTCCGTGGCTGGCGGGCGACGTCACCGCTGGCGGCGGCGGTCTATTCGCACCACCACGTCGACCACATCTTCGGCACCAAACGGTTCGAGGAGGAGGCGAACAGCCAGGGCTGGGAGCAGCCGGTGGTGTACGCCCACGAGGACGTGCCCGCCCACTTCGATCGGTACGCGAGGACCACCGGCTGGAACTCGGCCATCAACACCCGCCAGTTCGGGTTCGGCCTCACCCGACTCGAATTCCCCGGCGAGTTCCGCAGACCCCGACGTGACGTACTCGGACTCGCTCACCTTCGAGCGAGGAGAGCTCACCTTCGAGCTCCATCACGCGCGCGGCGAGACCGACGACGCCACGTGGACGTGGGTACCGGAGAAGAAGATCCTCCACCCGGGCGACCTGTTCATCTGGGCCGTGCCCAACGCGGGCAACCCGCAGAAGGTGCAGCGGTACCTGTCCGACTGGGCGACCGCGCTGCGGGAGATGGCGGCGCTCGAGCCCGAGATCATGCTCTCCGGTCACGGCCTGCCGATCTTCGGGCGCGAGCGCATCGTGCCCGCGCTCGTCGACACCGCCGATCTGCTCGACGCCATCGAGTCGCAGACGCTCGAGTTGATGAACCAGGGCAAATCCCTCGACGAGGTGCTTCACCGCGTCGAGGTCCCCGCCCACCTGCTGGAGAAGCCCTACCTCCGGCCCGTCTACGACCATCCCCAGTTCCTGGTCCGCAACGTGTGGCGCCGCTACGGCGGCTGGTACGACGGTGAGCCCGACAACCTCCTGCCCGCACCGCGCTCCCAGCAGGCGCGGGAGTGGGTCGACCTCGCCGGGGGAGTGGGCGCGGTGCTCGACCGGGTCCGTCAGCTCACCGACGCCGGCGACTTGCGCCTGGCCTGTCACCTGCTCGAGTACGCCGTCCTGGCCGAACCGACGTCGACCGAGGCGCACGAGGTGCGGGCCACCGTGTACCGGGCCCGGTCGGACCAGCAGGAGTCGTCGATGGCGCGGAACATCCTCGCCCATGCCGCCCTCTCGTCGGAGCAGGGCATGCGCGACCACGCCGGCCAGTACTGAGGCGCCGATATCGGTCAGGATGGTGGTCGTGCGCGGCGAGGCGACGATCCCGAGCTTGGCCGAGCTGGTGTCGACGCTGTCCATCGCGTCGGATCTGGGGATGGGCCGGCCCGTCGAGAGGGTGCTGCGCCAGACAGTGATCGCGATGCGTCTGGCCGACGCGGCGGGCGTGGCACCCGAGGTCCGAGCCAGCACCTACTACACGTCACTGCTCACCTGGGTCGGGTGCGCCACCGACACCAGTGACCTCACCGCCCTCTTCGGTGAGGAGGAGGATCTCTACGCTGACACCCACGACGGTGACCTCGCTCCGATGGCCATGGGGATGTTCGTGGCTCGGCACCTCGGGCACGGTGCGCCGGCGCTGCGACGGGTCGGGCTCGTCGGCCGATTCCTGGTCACCGCCGGTCGCTCGGTGCAGAAGGTGATGGAGGCGCACTGCCAGGCTGCCGGTGACTTCGCCGACCGCCTCGGGCTGGGGGACGCGGTACGCATGCCGCTGCTGCAGGCGTTCGAGCGCTGGGACGGCAAAGGGATGCCGGGCAACGTGGGGAACGAGGAGGTCGCGCCGGCCATCCGATTGGTGCACCTCGCCGACAACGTCGAAGCGTTCAACCATGTCGGGGGCGTGGACGCCGCGGTCGCGGTGGCGCGAGAGCGGCGGGGCACGCAGTTCGACCCCGAGCTCGTCGACGCCTTCTGCGATCATGCCGCGGAGATCCTGGCCGGAGTCGACGAATTGTCGGCGTGGGACGAGGTCATCGCCCTCGATCCGTCTCTCGGCGCCCCGATGGACGAGGCGCTCTTCGACGACGCGCTGGCCACCTTCGGCGACTTCGCCGACCTCAAGGAGCCGACTCGCACCGGGCACAGCCGCGGTGTCGCCTCGCTCGCCGGTGCCGCGGCATCGTTCCTGGGGCTACCGAGCACCGAGGTGACCACCATCCGCCGGGCGGGTTGGCTGCACGATGTCGGCGTCATCGGCGTGTCGAGCACGGTCTGGACCGAACCTGGACCGTGGTCACTCGGCCAGCGGGAGCGGGCCCGGACCCACCCCTACCTGACCGAGCGGATGCTCGCCCGGTCGCCGTCGTTGCAGCGGATCGGGCAGTGCGCGGCCCTGCACCACGAGCGCCTGGACGGCTCCGGCTACCCGAAGGGCTTGACGGCCGACGCCCTCCCGATCAGCGCCAGGATCCTGGCTGCAGCCGACGTGTTCGAGGCGCTCCGCCAACCCCGCCCGCACCGACCGGCCGTCGATGCCTCCACGGCGGAGCAGGTCCTGCGCGACGAGGTGTCCGGCGGTCGCATCGACGGCGACGCCGCCAACGCCGTGCTGGCGGCGGCCGGTCACCGGGTACGACGACGGGCGGGTAGGCCCGGAAAGCTCACGCCCCGCGAGGTCGAGGTCGTCGTGCAGCTCGCCCGAGGACGCAGCAACCCGGAAATCGCCACGGCGCTCGGCGTTTCTCGGCGCACGGTGTCTTCGCACCTCGAGCACATCTACACCAAGCTCGGGGTGTCGACTCGCACCGAGGCGGCGTTGTTCGCGATGCGCCATGGTCTCGTCGATGAGCCGACCCGCGACTGACCGGGGGAAGGAATGTTCGGCAGGAACATCGGTCAGCTGTCCGATTCGCCGAGACGCCGAGGTCGGTACAACGAACCTATGACCTCCACCACCAACTCCCCGCCCGACCGATCGACCCGCGACGAGGCGCCGATCCTCGCCGTCGCCGGCGAGTTCATCGACGGGCTCGCCGCCCGCGACTTCGACAGCGTCGTCGCCACACTGACCGACGACGTGCGGTTCCGAGCCCTGCTCCCGGGCCGGGTGCTGGATCTCGAGGGCAGCGGGGCCGTCCGCTCGACCCTCGACACCTGGTTTGGCGGAGCCGAACGCTGGGACCTGGTCGAGGCCGTGGTCGGTGAGGTCGGTGGCCGCATCCACCTGCGGTGGCGACTGAGCCTGACGAACCCGCGGGTCGGTCCGGGCAACCTGCTCGTCGAGCAGCAGGTCTACGCCGACACCGGAGCCGACGGTCGCCTCCGCGACGTCGCCCTGCTCTGCACCGGCTATCGGCCCGACCGGCCGTGACGACCATCCCCTGGGGCGGCTGGGACGACGCGGTCCGGGACGATCCGTTCCCGACGTTTGCCGAGGCCCGTCGCCGCTGCCCGGTGCAGCCCGTTCGTCTGGCCGACGGCCACGCGGCCTGGGTCGTGCTGAGCCACGACGCCGCCCGTCAGGCCCTGGGCGACGAGCGGCTGTCCAAGGACATGGTGGCTGCCCTCGACCACGATCCCGACGTGGTCGCCGAAGGGCTGCCCGGCCCCGAGTTCGCCCATCACATGCTGGCCGTGGACGGTGCCGACCACCGACGCCTGCGTGGCCTGGTGGCATCGGCGTTCCGCCCGTCGCGCATGGCGGCGATGCGGCCGGCGATCGAGCGTCTTGCCGACGATCTCCTCGACGAGCTCGCAGCCCAGGGTCCTGACCGTGTCGTCGACCTCAGGACTGGATTCGCCCACGCACTCCCGTTCGCGGTCATCGGCGAGATCCTCGGCGTCACCGCCGATCATCGGGATGTGCTGCAGCACGCCTTCGAGACGTTGCTGCGGGCCTGGCCGTGGCCGCCGCCCCCGGAAGCGGTGGCTGCCTCCGATGTCGTCACCGGCACCCTTCGAACGCTCGTGGCCGACAGCGCGCCGGACCGGGACGGCGATCTCGTCGCCGTCCTGGTCGACGCCATGCAGCGTGGTCAGGCGACGGAGCCCGAGGTGCTGTCGTCGCTGTTCCAGCTCGTCGTCGCCGGCCACGACACCACCAGCAGCCTGATCGGCAACGGCGTGGTCGCCCTGCTCGACCACCCCGACCAGATGGCGATGCTGCAACGCCACCCGGAGATGGTGCCGGGTGCTGTCGAGGAACTGCTCCGCTTCACCGCCGCCGTTCCCCATGCCACCTTCCGGGTCACGACCGAGCCGGTCGAACTCGGCGGTGTCCGCGTCCCGGCCGGCCAGCAGGTGTTGATCAGCCTGGGTGCCGCCAACCGCGACGGGTTGCTCGTCGACGACCCGGATCGGCTCGACGTCACCCGCCATACCGTCCGACATCTTGCCTTCGGGCACGGGCCCCACCACTGCCTCGGCGCGCCCTTGGCCCGACTCGAGGCCGAGATCGCCTTCCGCCACCTGCTCGGCCGTTTCCCCGACCTGCGTCTGGCCACCCCGCGTCACGAACTCGCCTGGTCACACGGCGACGGCCTCGTACTCCGTGGCCTCGCTGCCCTCCCCGTGGTTCTCGGCCCCGACCGGGGGGCCGGATCGGCACGCGACCAACCAGCGGCATCGGAACTCGATGAGCAGGACCATCACCGCTGAGGGCGATGTCAGCGCGATTCGGTGGCGACGATCTGCGCCACCGGCGACCGCTCGCACGCGTGGGTACGCTCACACACCTCGCGCCGACCGTGCGGCCGGCTGCCGGCGTTCACGACAGGGGGAGTGACGAGATGTCTGTTCACGCCATCGAGACCGGTGAGCACGAGTGGGGGGTCGGCAGCACCGTCACCACCCTCTTCGACTTCGATTACACCGAAGGCCGGGATCAACTCCTCCGGCTCTACGACAAGGGCACGCGCCGGCAGTGGATCGGTTCCGACCGGATCGACTGGTCCATCGACCTCGACCCCGAGAACCCGTGCGGCATGCCCGACGACATCCTCCCCATCTTCGGCACGAAGTGGTGGGACAAGATGAACGATGCCGACAAGGGTGAGGTGCGACGTCATTTCGAGGCGTGGCGGTTCAGCCAGTTCATGCACGGCGAGCAGGGTGCTCTGATCTGCGCGTCCAAGATCGTCCAGACCGTGCCCGACATCGACTCGAAGTTCTATGCGGCCACCCAGACCATCGACGAGGCTCGTCACGTCGAGGTGTACAGCCGGTTCCTGCACGAGAAGCTCGGGTTGGTCTACCCGCTCAACGAACATCTCCGGTCGCTGCTCGACGACGTGCTGTCCGACAGCCGGTGGGATCTCACCTACCTCGGAATGCAGGTCCTGATCGAAGGGTTGGCGCTCGCCGCGTTCGGACTCCTGCGTCAACAAGCCCAGAACCCTCTCGCCGCGGCCGTCAACACCTACGTGATGCAGGACGAGGCCCGGCATGTCATGTTCGGCCGATTGGCCCTGCGCGACTACTACCCGCAGCTCACACAGGCCGAGCGGGACGAACGTGAGGAGTTCTGCGTGGAGGCCTGTTACCTGATGCGGGACCGATTCCTCGGCAACGAGGTGTGGGAGACGCTCGGCCTGCCGGACGAGGTCGCCGAGTACGTCGACAACTCCGAGCTCCTGCGCACGTTCCGAGGCTTCCTGTTCATGCGCATCGTGCCCATCCTCCGGGACATCGGTCTGTGGGGCGACAGGGTCCAGAAGACCTTCGCCGACATGGGCGTCCTCGACTTCGCGAACGCCGACATCGACGGCGCGATGGCCGAGGACGAGCGGCTCGCCGACGAACTCGATGCCCAACGGGCCCATGTGGCCACCGTCACCGAACTCGCGGGTGAGGCCTAGCCAGCGGCCCCGGTCCGTCGGTCGTCATCGGCGCGAGCGGACCAACAGTTCTGCGGTGTCGCCGCATCCACAGGCGATGTGGTGTACAGCGGTGATGCCGATACCAACCCCGCTTGGGACACGCGCCGCGGATCCGGTGTCTCTCGGACGACCTCGATCCGCCATGTTGCCCTGGGTATGTCGATCGGTCTGTGGTTCCACTGGTACTTCGGCGTGCGTCACGGCGAGGAATTCATGCGCCACCACCAGGAAGACGTGGAACAGAAGGCGAGCCAGAAGGCCGCCTGACGTCCACACAACTGACGAAGTGAGGATGGACAACAGGGAGGTTGAGGCATGCCTGTTCCGACTACCGATGCCCCGTGGTGGGGCTCGTTGCTCTGGCTGGTCGGCGTTGCCGCCGCCGCCTTCTTGATCGCGTGGCTCTCGGGCACCCGCCTGCACATCCGGAAAGGGCTGTACATCCCCACGCTCATTGCGGTGACCGCCGGGTTGTCGATCGGATACCTGGAATGGGCCGGAGTGGGCCTCCAGGAGATGGTGACCAACAACTGGGCGTGGGGCATCGGCGCCGGCCTCCTCATCGGAGCAGCGTTGTCGGTTCCTGCCCGACGTCAGCCGATCGACCGGCCGATCGAAGGAAGAGAACGCAAGATCGCGTTCGGCTGGGAGGGCGTCGTCTACGGGATCGGCGAAGGTGTCCTGCTCTCAGCGCTTCCTCCCTTCATCGCCTGGCAGATGGTCCACGCCGTCGGGTGGGTGGGTACCGCGGGCGGGATCGCCCGGTGGACGCTGCCGTTGCTCGCCGCCACAGCAGTAGTCGTGATCCACCACCTCGGATACTGGAACTATCCGAACCGGATCCTGATCCCGGTCGGGCTCGCCCTGACCGTGCTCGCCGCCGGGTTCCTCGTGACCGCCAGCTGGCTCACTCCCGCGGTCGCTCACATCGTTCTCCATGTGACGCTGATCGTCCACGGCTCGGAGATGCCCCCGTGTGACCGACCGGTCGACGTCGTCTCGATCGGGTCATCGCAGCAGCTCAGGAGCGCAGCCTGACCTCAGCTACGAAGCGTCTGTATGGCACATGGGATCGACTCGTTGGCGGTCGGCGCCTGTGATCGCCCTTCGGCGTTTGAGACGCGCCGGCTTCACGCGTGTTCACTCCAATGGTCGAACAGCTACCTTCGATGGCGATCACGGTCGCGAGGAGTCTCATCGATGCCAACGGTCAGTGTTCGCTACATCGTCGACGACGTCGACGACGCCATTCGCTTCTACGTCGATCGCCTCGCCTTCACCGAAGTGATGC
This sequence comes from uncultured Acidimicrobiaceae bacterium, assembly GCA_963747745.1. Taxonomy (GTDB): domain Bacteria; phylum Actinomycetota; class Acidimicrobiia; order Acidimicrobiales; family Salinilacustritrichaceae; genus Salinilacustrithrix. The sequence continues at coordinate 202,531 of CAVVGJ010000011.1, read as the reverse complement.
ACCCCGCCCCCACCTTCGCGATGCTTGCTCGGGGGGACTTGCGCCTCGCGCTCAGCAAACCGGGCGGCGGGCCCGGGGGCGGTGCCCAGCTTCCCGATGGCACCCTGCCCACGCCGGGCGGATGGAACCGGTTCGCGATCGAGGTCGATGACGTCGATGCGCTCTATGCCCAATTGCTCGATGCTGGCGTTCATGCCCGCAGTGAGGTGATCGATGGGGTAGGCGGACGTCAGGTCATCGTCGAGGACCCTTCTGGCAATCCGGTCGAGCTGTTCCAGCCGACGATCCAAGAAGCCAAGCTCGATCCGGGTTAGAGACGAATCCCGGCTGCGAGCGTCCCATTCTCGGGGGTCCATCCGCCTCGCTTTGTGGAGCTGGGGGGAATCGAACCCCGACCTCGATGGGGTCGCGAAAGTCCTGGTCACACCGTTGCAGCCGCTCGATTCTCGTCTGGTGGGAGTAACCGCGGGAGTAACGGCACCGGCGGTGTACCGAGGTGGGCGGGTAGGTGTCGTCGACGTACGTTTGTGGACGTGGATGCACGGTCGTGGACTCGCCCTTCGTCACGGCGGCGAGCGGGCCGACGTCCGTCGACGTTCGTGCACGTCCACCGGTGTCTGGGCGGGCGAATCCCGTTGCGGCCGATGCGTAGTGGCCGTACACTGGCCGGACAGGAGGTCGTCATGTCGACAACGCGTTTGCGCAGCGAGCGGCTCGAGGTTCGCACCACCGAGAACGAGCGGTCGTTGATCGATCGAGCCGTTGCCGAGCAGGGAACGGACCTGACTGAGTTCGTGATCTCGAACCTGACGGTCGCTGCTCGGCGAGTCCTTGCAGACCGGACCGAGTTCCGTCTCGATGAAGAGGCTGCTGAGGCGTGGGATGCGGTGAATCGGCGTCGCGGTCGTGACCTTCCTGGGCTGCGGAGACTGATGGAGCGTCCGTCGCCGTTCACCGAGGATTGAGCGTCAGCTACCGGTCGCCGGCTCTGCTCGAGGCCGACCATGTGCTGGACCGGTTCGAGTGTCGTTCCGAGGAGCAGACCGGGTGGCTCCGTCGTCATGCCCGCCAGTCGAGTGGGTCGGGGACGACCCGCGTGCTTGTGGTCACGCCGGCCGATTCGGAGCTGGTTGTCGCCTACTACGCCTGGTGCATGGCGAGTGTCGCGCTCGCCGACGCTCCGGAACGGTTGCGCAAGGGTGCTGGGCGCTACCCGCAGCCTGTCGCGTTGTTGGCCCGCTTGGGTGTCGACCTCGAGCACGAGGGTCATGGGCTCGGGGCAGGCCTGCTGCAGGACGTGATCGCTCGGACACATGCGCTCGGATCTGAGATCGGGTGCCGAGGTCTCGTCGTCCATGCCGAGAGCAACGAGGCGAGGGCGTTCTATGAGTACCTCGTTCCCGAGTTCGAGTCCTCGCCGACCGACCCGCTTCACCTCTTCCTGCTGATGAAGGACATCCGCCGGACGCTGTCCTGACGCCCCCGACAAGCGCGCAGGACGGGCGTCTATCGGGGGCGGGCCGGGGGAGCATCCTTCAAAGGCACTTGGAGGGCAGTGCATGGTCGGTCTTGGGGCGGTTGGGGGCATCCGAACGGTGCTCGTGCAATCATCTCTTCGTGGGGGAGTCGCTCGCGTTCTACGCCAGTCCTGGTCGATTCACGACGTTGATGGACGGCGATGCCACGTCCGGCGGTATCGAGGAGATCGTCGACGTGGTGCAGGGGCTTCTCGTCTACGACGTTGTCGCGCAGTCCTTCTACGGCGTGGAACTCTCGTCCACCCAGGCGGATGCGATTCATGAGCGAGACTCTGCGGCGCTGCTCGATCTCGTCAGAGCGGTCGATGGACGCCCGATCGTCCAAGCGCGGCCACCGGACGCGAGGGTGGGCGCTCGATGCCATGCGTTCAGTCGGCTGACCGTGGCGTTCCTCCGCGCTGTTGGTGTGCCAGCTCGGGCCCGCTGCGGGTTCGGCAGCTACTTCGTGCCCGGGATGCTCGAGGATCACTGGGTGGCGGAATACTGGAATGCCGATCTGGGCCGATGGAAGATGGTCGACGCCCAGCTCGATGCAACGTGGAGGAGCCGGATCGGCTTCGAAGGTGATCGTCTCGACATCACCAGCGCAGAGTTCGTGACCGCCGGACACGCATGGCAGGCATGGCGCCGCGGTGAGCTCGATGCGGGAACGTGTGGGCTCACTGCGATCGACGAGCAGGGGGCGCACTGGATCGCCGGCAACCTTCGCCTCGACCTCGCCTCTCTGAACAAGGTCGAAATGCTCCCATGGGACGTGTGGGGCGCGGGTTGGGAGCCGGGGGCGGAGCCGAGCGACGACATGCTTCAGCTCTTCGATGAAGTTGCGGTGCTGACGACGGCGCCCGACGCCAAGCTTGCCGAGCTTCGTCAGCGCTACGAGTCCGATGATCGACTTCGAATGGATGGCTCGGTGTTCAACGTCGCGAGGGGCGAGTTCGAGACCGCTCTACGTTCCTCCAAATGAGAACCGTCGGGACCGTGGACACGCAGGCCTTCATCGAGACGGGGTTCTGGCTGCTCCGGGAGGCCGTCCCTCGCCGGCTCGCCGAGCGCATCCGCGACGAAGCGTCGACCTGCGAGGTACCCGCGGGAGCGTCGGGGTGGATCCTCCACCAACGCACCTACTACGACCTGCCGGCACTCGCCGAAGTCATCACGGATCGCGTGCGCACCGCATTCGACGAACTCGTCGGCGCTCAAAGGTGGCACGTGGCAGGCAACTGGGGCTTCCCCACGCGTCTGGCGGGACCCGTGGAAACGAAGTGGCACATCGACGGAGACTGGTTCACCCATCACGTCTGGTCAGGGGACCAGGTCTTGACCCCGATCTTCCTCTGGAGCGACGTCGGATCCGACGATGGCCCTACCCTCCTCGCCGCCGGATCGCACAGAGAGGTTTCACGCCTGCTCGCAGAGCATGAGCCCAAGGGGATCCGGGGCGACGAGATCGCATCGGCGGTGCACGAGCGCATCTCGGCCGACGAGATCGTCGGGGCCGTCGGCGCCGCGGGCGACGTGTACTTATGCCATCCGCATCTCGCGCACTCGATCAACCCCTCCGGATCTCGTGAGCCGCGATACATCTCGAATGTCGCCGTCCACGGCTTCAACGACCTCAGACTCGATGGCACCGCATCGGACGCGACTCCGCTTGAGGCGGCGGTCATCGGCGCGCTGGAGTAACCCCGACTTCGACATGCGCTGCGCCCTTTGGGGACAGTGCCCGGGGCTCGCCCCGTGCGGCACATGGGGGCGATGCCCGAGGTTCGTGTGACTGGGTGGTCCGGGGATGCGAGCGTGCCGGTGAGCACCTGAAGAGGCACGCTCTACCCTCGTCGGGCCCCAAGCTCAGCTCGAGGACTCCTCGGTGAATTGCTCGGGTGGTGGCGGCGGGACTGTCAGTGCAGCTTGGAGGAGGGCGCGCGCGGACCAGCGTGTCAGTTCGGCGGCGTCGTTTCGGGACAGACCGGCGACGTCGACGAGCCAGACGATCGCTTCGATACCGACGGTGGCGCGGATGCTGAGCACGAGCTGGTGGAATTGTTGATCGGACAGGTCACCGCGGAGGCCGTCGAGCGCCTCGGCGATCCATGCGATGGCCCGGCCTTGGCGCAACGGCAGCACCGCGCGCTCGGCAGGGTCGGCCTCGAGTGAGAGTCGCAGCATCGTTCGCTGCTGAGCCTCGGTGTCGAGGATCATGGCCGTGAAGTTCCGAACGACTGCATCGAGCCGGGCCGCCGGATCCTTCGGGGGGTCGGCAGTGAGCATCGTCGTGGCGGCGATCTCGGGGTGCGCGGCGACCAGTAGCGCTCGTTCGTTCGGGAAGTACCGGTACGCAGTGCTGCGAGAGATCGATGCGGCGCCAGCAGCTTCCGCGACCGTCGGAGTGACGCCGTCGGCGATGAGCTCGCGGGCCGCAGCGATAAGTGCGGCTCGGGTCCGAGCCTTCTGGGCTGTGCGCCCGCCGGCCTCGTAGTGCGTTGACATCGGCTCCATGGTATGCGAATCTCGTCATGGGACACTTATCCCATGAATCGAAGGCCGATGCCATGAGCGTCAGCACAGCCCGCAAGCCCTTGGTCCGAGCCACCGACGACGGCGAACGTCGCTGGTTCTACGGCGGAGGCCTCCACATCTGGAAAGCGACCGCTGATGACACCGGCGGGGCGTTGCTCCTCTTCGAGGACCGCATGGATCACGGCAAAGTCACCCCGCTTCACGTCCACCCCGACTCCGACGAGACGATGATCGTGCTCGAGGGCGAGATCCTCATGCACCTCGACGGTGTAGAGCACCACGTCGTTGCTGGTGGCATCGCCAGCGCGCCCCGAGGCGTCCCGCACGCCTTCAAGGTCTCCGGAGCGGACGGTGCTCGGCTCCTGTGCCTCCACACACCCGGGTGCTGCCAAGCGTTCTACTGGGACGCCAGCGAACCCGTCGAAAGCAACGACAGCCGAGGCATCGACAGCGGGCCGGTGGACATGGGCCGAGTTCAGGCATCAGCCGTCAAGAACGGCGGCATCGAGATCCTCGGTCCGCCACCATTCGACCAGACCGCCTCGGCCTGATCGAACCCATCCACGAGAGATCGCGCCGCTCCACCCCGTCGAGCTTTGCCGCCTAGCGTCGTGCTTGACCCCGACGGGCGAGATGGCATGGCGACGCTTCACATCGAGCACTCGATCACTGATCTCGACACCTGGCTCGGCGCCTTCAACACCTTCGCGGACGCCCGGAAGAATGCCGGCGTGCGAATGCAGCGGGTTCGTCAACCGATCGGCGATCCCTACTACATCCTGATCGACCTGGAGTTCGACGATTCCGAGGCAGCACACGAGTTCAAGGACTTCCTGGAAAGCGTCGTCTGGCAGTCCAAAGACCTCTCACCGGGACTGGACAGCGTCCCGACTGCACGCGTGCTCGAAGACGTCGATCCAGGCGACCTGCAGTAGATCAACGACATCATGACGCGACCCACGGCCGAGCGAACGAGCCCCGCCTCAGATCGCCGGCTACACGGGTGATGGTCGAGTGCGACAGGTCGCCCGTCGGGGACGACGTTCTGGGGCGGTCAGCTCCCGCGCTGCACTCCGGCACCTCGGGGACGCGTCGGAGCACCTTCGGCGAGGATCCTCGCATTGGATACGCCCAGTGCGCCTTCGGCGAGGATCCTCGGGTTCCACGCACGTGACGCCGCCGCAGTTCGGCGAGGATCCTCGTGTTGCACACGCTTCATGCACGCTCGCCGAGGATCCTCGCCCTGCATCGGGCCCCCATGCCCCGGAACGCCGGCTTAAGCACCACTCGATAGAGGAGCGGAGCGTCACCGAATCTCGTGACCGAGCGTCCCAGAATCGCCGCGCCGATTCCCGGTGGGAGTAACGCAGCGGCCGGATTTCGTGAAGCGGTGGACGTCTGCGCACGTCGGGAGACGTCCACACACGCTTCCGTGGAGCTGGGGGGAATCGAACCCCCGTCCGTCTGGCGGTCACGTACCGCGCTACGACCATTCCCGCGTCTGTGGCTCACGGTTGCCACGCCCCCGGGTGGGCGCACCGCCGGGTCTTTCCTCGGCTGTCAGGGGTCTTTCCCTCCGGTCAGTGGTCTCTCCCACCGTCCACCACTACTTCTGTTGCCAGGCTGTAGTGGTCAGGCCCCGCGTGGCCTTGCGGCTCGCGATGTTTCGCTGTTCGCTACCTGGTGATCAGGCGGCGAGAGCGAACGACTGGTTTTCGCCAGTTGTTTGAGTGCCCCGATTAACGAGTCTGAGCAACTCGGGTCGCACGATGTCGCTTCCGGTCCCGACGTCGAAACCGATCAGCCCCTTGTCAATGAGCATGCCCCGTCCGGCAACCTCTGCCGAGGGGGAGCACCCAGGGTATCGGGCTCCCGTGACGGCTGCTCCGTGCGTTCCGTCACCCGCCACCGGTCCCGCGCCGCGAATGACACCCATGTAATTGTCAGACCCCGTTCGCATGATTGCTGACATGCGTCCGAACCGAGTTTCCCCGTCTCCCACCGCCGGCCGTCCGGCTGACGATCCCGCCGATCCTGCCGACCCCTCGGTCACCGTCGAGGCCATCATGGCCCGTCTCGTGGCCGGCGATCAGGCCGCGGTGTTCACCCTGGCCGAGCACCACGGCCACCGGGTGGCCGGTGTGGTCCGCCGCCAGCTCGCCCGCTGCGGGGTCGACACCATCGCGGCCGACGACCTGCGTTCGCTGGTCCTCGATGCCTGCATGGAGCTGCGTCACGTGGCGGCGGCGTGGAAACCGGGCGGCGCGCTGCCCTGGTGGTGGGCCGAGGGGCGCATCCGTTCGCTGGTCAACGGCTGGGTCGGGGTCCATGCCGATTCGATCGACGACCACTGGTACTCGGTCGAGGTCGAGACGCCGGCTGCCGCCCCCTCGGAGGAGGACTCGGTGGCCGCCACCTTCGCCCGGCTGGTCGACGAGGTTCCGCTCGTCGGGCTGGTGGCCGAGGCGGCCCGGGCGGCCCGTGTCGACGACGAGTCGCTCGTCTGCCTGCTCGACTACTGCATCCAACAGGACCAGGGCGATCCATCGCCGGCGCACACCCTGTCCGAGCGCTACGGCATCAGCCCTGACGCGCTCCGGCAACGGATCTGTCGTGGGCGTCGCCGCCTGCGCCACGTGGTCGAGACCGACCCACGCTTCGCCGCTCTCGCCCAGTTCCAGCTCGTCGCATGATCGCCGCCGACGAGGCCCGCCGGGACGCGCGGGGTCGTCATCCCAGCGTGCGCTCGCCGGTGCCGGTCGACCGCTTGCGCGACCGGGTCGCCGATGCCCTCGAGCTGGCCGGCGTCGTGCATCCTGCTGTCGCTGCCGCTGTGCTCGAGGTGCGGGGCCGCTCCGGGCTCGAGCCGGTCCCGTTCGCCCGTCGCGCCGGGGTCGACATCGAGGTCTTGCGTCGAGCCGAGGCCGGCCAGCTCTCCCGCGATCAGCTTCCGGGTTCGTTACGGCGGATGGTGCCCCGCTGACCCGGGCCGATCGGCTCGCCGGCCGGCCTGCGACCGATCGAGGTCAGGTGAAGACGATCTGTCCGCCGGACGCGAGCTCGAAGAACTCGCCGACGGTGATGATGTCGTTCACCTGTTCGATGAAGTCGTTCTTCTCGAGGCCGAACAGGTCCACCGACGCCTTGCAGGCATACAGGCCCGCGCCGGTGTCGGAGATCATCTCCACGAACTCGGGGATCGATGGGATGTCGAGGGCCTCCATCTTGTGCTCCATGTAGTGCGTCATCACCGACGACACGCCCGGCAGCCCGCCCGCCCAGGTGGCGAAGTGGAGCCCGGGGTTGCCCACGGTCGACATCTTGATGTGCTCATGGCGCTTGCGGTGGATGGCGTCGAGACCGAAGAAGGTGAAGAACAGGTTCGCCTCCATCCCCTCGGCCCGGGCGCCGTTGGCCATGATGAGCCCGGGGTAGATGCCCTCGAGCGATCCCTGCGAGATGACGATCGAGACCTTCTCGTTGCTGAGGTCCATGACGTGTCCGTTCTGCCGTCGTTCAGTCGATGGGAATCAGACGCAGCCGCGTGGCTTGGGGATTCCGGCGATGCGGGCCGCGACCTTGGCGGGGCCCTTGGGGAAGAGCTGGTAGAGCTCCTTGACCGGGACACCTGACGTCTTGCCCAGCATCCGCACCGAGGGTCCGGTGCCCTTCTCCAGATACTCCTGGCGCATGAACCGGATGATCTGCCAGTGCCGGTCGGTCAGCTCGTCGATCCCGTCCTCGGCGGCCAGGGCTGGGACCATGGCCTCGGTCCACTGCGTGGGATCGACGAAGAACCCATCCTCGTTGCGGTCGACCGTGGTGCCGGCGACGGTGGTGGTGGACATGACTCCTCCTGTGCTCAATCGATGTGCTTGCCCGAGACGGGCATGTCGGCGTGGATGCCGGGGATGTTCCGGCCCGGCAGGAGGCTGTGCCAGTAGAACCACTGGAACATCAGCTTCCCGAGATGGTTCAGCCGCGACTCCTTCATCAGCGGCAACCCCACGACGGTGGGGTAGTGGCCTTCCACCGGCTCCTGGTCGTAGTTGAAGTCGATCAGCAGCGCCTTGTCGAAACCGGTCTCGATGAAGCAGTTGGCGTGGCCGTCGAAGCTGGCATCGAGCTCCTTGCCCGCCAGGAACCGGGTGATGTTCTCGACCAGCACCTCGCCTTCGAAGTGGCTGACCGATCCGGCCTTCGACGCCGGCAGGTTGGCCGCGTCGCCGATGGCGAAGATCTCCGGAGCCGCGAGCGACTGCAGCGTGTGGGGATCGGTCTCCACGAAGTCGAGCGCATCGCCGAGGCCCTCGGACCGGCCGACGAACGCCGCACCCGAGTGCACGGGGACCACCACAGCGAGGTCGAAGGGGACCGCCCGCTCATCGAAGGAGATGAGCGTTCCCGCCTCCCCATCGACCTCGCCGGTGTTGAACTCGGTGACCAACTCGATGCTCCGCTCGTCCAGCATCCCTCCCAGCAGCTGCGACGACCGGGGCTTGGTGAAGGCGCCGTCGAGTGGGGTGACCAGCGTGAGCTCGACCTGATCGCGGATCCCCCGCTCGTGGAAGTACCAGTCGGCCAGGAAGCAGAACTCGAGCGGCGCCACCGGGCACTTGATCGGCATGTCGACGACGTTGACCACGATGCGGCCGCCCTCGAAGTCGCGCAGCGCCCGCTCGAGCGCGGTGGCACCGGGCAGGTCGTAGAAGGTGAAGACGCGCTCCATCCAGCCCGGCCCGGTCAGCCCCTCGGTCTCCTCGGGCACGAGGCGCGAGCCGCTGGCGATGACGAGGACGTCGTAGGCGAGCATGGTGCCGTCGGCGAGCGCGACCTTGCGGGCCTCGATCTCCACGTGGTCGACGGCCCGCTCGACGAACGTGATGCCCTTCCGGAACTGCCGGTCCCGCGGGCGCACGAGATCTTCACCGTCGGCGAGCCCGAACGGGACGAAGAGGAGGCCCGGTTGGTAGATGTGGTCGTCGTCCTGGTCGACGACGGTGATCTCGACCTCATCGGGGTCGAAACGCTTCCGGAGGCGGTTGGCGGTCAGGGTGCCGGCGGTGCCGCCGCCGAGGATGACTACCTGTTTGGTCACCCTTCGATTGTCACGACTCACCGTCGGGCGGCACAGGGCCGAAGGTCATCCGCCGGCGGGTCCACCGCCCTGCTGACGGAGCGGTCGTCCGGGCGACGAAAAGCTCAGCTCCGGCTGCGATGGGCGAGCGCCCGCTGCACCTCGCGCTCGGCGTCGCGCTTGGCCACCGCCTCACGCTTGTCGTGCAGCTTGCGTCCCTTCCCGACGCCGAGCTCGACCTTGGCGTTGCCGTCCTTGAAATAGAGCGACAGCGGGACGATGGACACTCGCTCGAGGTCCACCAGGGAGCGGAGCCGGTCGAGCTCCCGGCGGTGCAGGAGCAGCTTTCGGTGACGGTCGGGGTCGTGGCCGCTGTGCTCCTGGGCGTGGAGGTACGGCGCGATGTGGACGCCCTGGAGCCACGCCTCGTTGCCCTCGAAGCGCACGAAACCCTCGGCGATCTGGACCTGCGCCTCCCGCAGCGACTTGACCTCGGACCCGTGCAGGACGATGCCCGCCTCGAGGGTCTCGGTGATGTCGTAGTTGCGCCGGGCGCGCCGGTTGGCCGCGATGAGCTTGGTCGTGCCGGAGGGCATGGGACGGTCACGCTACCGCCGGACACGGTCCGCCAGCCCTCCCGGATCCGACGCTCGTCGGTTGCCTACCGTGGGGGGCGGATGTACCCCTCCCCGCGGCCGCTGGGGCCGACGCCGAACTACACGATTCGTCGACTGGTGGCCCTGACCGTCGTGGTCCTGGTCCTCCTCGGGGTGTTCACGGTGGCCAAGGCGATCACGGGCGGCGACGACGAACCCGGCTTGGCGGCGGGAACGACGACGTCGTCGAGCACCACGACCCCGCTGGTCGCTCCGCCGCCGTGCGCGTACCAGGACGAACCGACGATCTACAGCCGTGTCGACGACTGGTACCGCACCATCGTCGACACGATCTACGCCATACCGGAGCAGTACCAGCCGCCCGACCTGGTGTCCGCCTCCGAGGCCAACTACAGCTCGCAGTTCCAGATCCGGGCGATCGTCGCCGACGATCTCAACCGGATGCGCAACGCCATCATCGAGGCTGGCATCCCCGAGGTCGCGCTCCTGGCCGCCTACCGATCGATTGCCGATCAGAAAGCGCTGTTCGACGCCAGGGAGGCCGAGATGGGCTTCGACGCCGCGGCCAACGGCACGGCCCGGCCCGGGCACAGCGAGCACCACCTCGGCACCACGATCGACGTCCGCCCCATCGGCGCCACCGAGGTCGACCAGAGCTTCGGCGACACGCAGACGGGCAAGTGGCTGGCGGCGAACTCGTGGCGCTACGGGTTCATCCTCAGCTACCCCCACGGCAAGGAGGACGTCACCTGCTACAAGTACGAGCCCTGGCACTTCCGCTACATCGGGGTCGACCTCGCCAAGCGGGTCCATGTGTCGGGACTGACGCTGCGCGAGTACCTGTGGCACTGGGAGGTGACCGGCACCGAACCGGGGATGTCGTCGGCGGCGCCGTCGACATCCACCACGCTGGCGACCGACACCACGGCCACCCCCGGCGGATAGTTTCCCGGCGTGCTCCGTCTCCGCCAATCGGCCTACGCATCCATGATCGGCCACGCCTACGACGGCCTCCCCGACGAGGCCTGTGGTCTGCTCGGTGGCGCCGGCGACCACATCGACGTGTTCGTGCCGTGCCGCAACGAGGACGCGTCGAGCCGGACGTTCACCATCGGAAAGGACGGTTGGGATGCGGCCGACGAGGTGCTTGGCCCCCGCGGCCTCGACGTGGTCGGCGTGATGCACAGCCACACCCACACCGATGCCTATCCGTCGCCCACCGACGTCGACAAGGCCGGGAACCCGCTGCTGGCCCACTGGCGCTGGCTCATCGTCTCGCTGCGAGACGAGGCCCCCGTCCTGCGCAGCTACCGGATTGTCGACGGCGAGATCACCGAGGAGCCCGTCGCGCTCGTTCCCTGACGACGGTCGAAGCGCCCGCAAGGGCGCAAGCCGGAGTGAGCATCTCAGGGAATGCGCTGGCCCGGGTACATTGTTGACCTGGGTAGTCACCTTTGTGTGGCGTCCATCGCGACCCGACCGAGGAGCTCAGGAGCCCCCATGGCAGTCCACGCCTCCGTCCTGGACATGATCGGCAACACCCCGATCGTCGACTGCAGCGCGCTCAGCCCCAACCCGAACGTGCGCATCCTGGGCAAGATGGAGGGCCAGAACCCCGCCGGCTCGGTGAAGGACCGCATTGCGCTGGCGATGATCGAGGACGCCGAGGCCGACGGCACCCTCACCCCGGGCAAGACCATCATCGAGCCGTCATCGGGCAACACCGGTATCGCCCTGGCGATGATCGCCCGGATGAAGGGCTACCCGATCAAGATCGTCCTGCCCGAGAACGTCTCGATCGAGCGGCGCCAGCTGCTCGAGATCTACGGGGCCGAGATCATCTTCAGCCCTGGTGCCGAGGGTTCGAACGGCGCGGTGGCCCGGGCCCGCAAGCTGGCCGACGAGCACCCCGAGTGGGCGTTCCTCTACCAGTACGCCAACGAGGCGAACCCCACCGCCCACTACCGCACCACCGGTCCCGAGATCTGGGCCGACGTGCCCGAGATCACCCACTTCGTGGCCGGCCTCGGGACCAGCGGCACGCTGATGGGCGTCGGCCGGTTCCTCAAGGAGCAGAACCCCGACATCAAGGTCATCGCCATCGAGCCGCCGCTGGGAGAGCGGGTCGAGGGCCTGCGCAACATCGACGAGGGCTACATCCCGCCGGTGTTCGAGAAGTGGGGTGGCTACGAGCTGCTCGACCGCAAGCGCATCGTCCGACCCCGCGAGTCCATCGAGTGGACCCGCAAGCTGAGCCAGATCGGGATCTTCTCCGGCATCTCTGCCGGCGCGGCGCTGGCCGGCGCGGCGAAGGTCGCTGACGAGATCGACGAGGGCACCATCGTGTTCGTGGTCTGCGACTACGGCTGGAAGTACATCTCCACCGGCGCCTGGACCGACGACCTCGACGACGTGGTGGAGCGCGCGGAGAAGATCATCTACTTCTAGATTCTCGCCATGGATCAGCTGGCCACCCACGCGGAGGCAATGCCCGACAAGGTGGCGGTGATCGACGATCGACCCGGGGAACCGGTGCGCTCGATGAGCTTCACCGAACTCAACACCTTCGCGAACCAGATCGCGTCGGGATTGACGGCGCGGGGGATCGGTCCCGGCGACAAGGTGATGTGGGACGGCAAGAACAGCCTCGAGTTGGTGGCGTTCACCCATGCGGCCCGCAAGGTCGGGGCCATCGCCGTGCCCCTGAACTACCGGCTCTCCGACGAGGAGACCGTCTACGTCGTGACCAACTCCGACACCGTGCTGGTGTGGGTCGACGCCGAGTACGCCCCGCTGTTCGAACGGATCCGCCCGGCCATCCCCGCCGTTCGCGACGTGGTGGTCTTCGGGGGCGAGCCCCGCGCCGGCCAGGTGGCGGTGGAAGAGTTCCTCGGCCCCGACGTCGAGCCGCCGGACCCCGGGGCCGCACCGGGCACGATGATCTACACCTCCGGCACCACGGGACACCCCAAGGGTGCCGTGAAGACGGGCGGTTCGAGCCTCGAGCAGTCGCGTGGCCTGCTCGAGCTCCTCGGGTACCGGACCGACGACGTCCACGTCACCTGCGGACCGCTGTACCACTCCGGCCCCGGCGGGTTCGCTCGCATCGCCCACACCCTGGGCCAGACCGTCGTCGTCCAGCACCGCTTCGATGCCGAGGACTGGCTCCGCCTGGTCACCGCGTACCGCTGCACCTCGTCGTTCTCGGCACCGACACCGATCCGGATGATCTGCGACCTGCCGGAGGAGGTGAAGGCCCGGTACGACACGTCCTCGATGCGGGTGATGGTGGCCAACGCGGCCCCGTGGAACATGGCGCTCAAGGAGGCGTACCTCGCCGACTTCCCCGAGGACTCGCTGTGGGAGGTGTACGGGTCGACCGAGATGGGTGTGAACACCGTGCTCGCACCTGCGGATCAGCGCCGCAAACCGGGCTCGTGCGGGAAGCCGGCCCCCGACGTCGAGATCGCCCTGTTCGCCGTCGACGGTTCCCTCGTCACCGAGCCCCACGAGCCGGGCGAGCTGTACGTGCGGGCGTCGTCCGTGCTCGACACGTACTACAAGGCGGAGGACAAGTACGCCTCCGACCACCGTGAAGGTGGTTGGCACACGGTGGGCGACATCGCGTACTTCGACGAGGAGGGCTACTACTTCATCTGCGACCGCAAGAAGGACATGATCATCTCGGGCGGGATGAACATCTACCCGGCCGAGATCGAGGCGTCGCTCGAGCAGCATCCGGGGATCTTCGAGGCCGCAGTGGTGGGGATCCCCGACGAGCGTTGGGGGGAGACGGTGGTCGCGTGCGTGGTGCGCCGCGACGACGCGCTGACCGCCGAGGACGTGCAGGACCACGTGCGAGCCCACCTGGCGGGCTACAAGGTCCCGAGGCGGGTGGAGTTCCTCGACGAGATCCCCAAGACAGGCTCCAACAAGATCCTCAAGCGGGAACTGCGCCACCTGCTGGCCACCTGATCCGCCGCCGGGAGGGTATGGCATCCTCGACCTCTCGTCCGGATCGGCCCATTCGCCCGGAGCTCCATCGCCATGACCAACGCCCTGTTCGCTCATCTCGCCGTCTGGACGGCCGCACCATGGACGGGGGTGCTGGCCCAGATCAGTGGGGACAGCACCGACCTCCAGCAGGTGGTCCCCAAGGGCCTGACCGCGCGGGACTGGATCGTCGCCGGCGCCACTTTCGTCGCCTTCATCGTCGCCGGCCGGGTCGTGCGCAGCATCGTCGAACGGATCGTGCGGCGCAGCGACAGCGAGGGGCAGATCGCCCGCTTCGTCGGCCGGGTGGTGCAGAACGTCCTGGTCCTGGTCGGGTTGGTGTACGCCCTCAACGTCCTCGGCGTGCAGATCGGCCCCCTCATCGGGGCGCTGGGCATCACCGGCATCGCCATCGCCTTCGCCCTCACCGCCATCCTCGAGAACGTCTTCGCGTCGGTGCTCCTCAAGACCCGCCGACCCATCCGGGTGGGCGACCAGGTGTCCACCAACGGGCACAGCGGCACGGTCGAGGAGATCAACTTCCGGGCCGTCGTGCTGCGCAACTTCGACGGCGAGACGGTGGTCCTGCCGTCATCGACGGTGACCGACGACGCCATCGTGAACCACACCGAGCACGGTGTCCGGCGCACGGTCCTCCCCGTCGGCGTGGGCTACGACACCGATCTGCCGCGGGCGCAGGAGGTCATCCTCGACGCCATCTCCGGCGTCGACGGTGTCCACGCGTCGCCGGCACCCCAGGCGTGGGTCACGGCGTTCGGGGACTCCAGCATCGACTTCGACATCCGTTACTGGCACGAACCCGAGATCGCCACCGTGTTCCGCCTCCGGTCCGAGGTGGCCATGGCGGTCAAGGCCGCGTTCGATGCCGAGGGGATCGAGATCCCGTTCCCGCAGCGGGTCGTCACCGTGGTGCCCGACGGGCCTGACGTGCACGACGGGCCCGACACCGCCGACGTATCCGACGACGCGGTCGGCGACCGGGACCGCTGACGCCCTCCATGGACGATCGTCCCATCGGGATGTTCGATTCGGGTTTCGGCGGCCTCACCGTGGCGCGCGCCGTCATCGACCTGCTCCCGGCCGAACACCTCGTCTACGTGGGCGACACCGGGCGGTATCCCTACGGACCCCGGGACCTCGGCGAGGTCCGGGGCTTCGCCCACCAGATCAGCCGGTGGCTGCTCGAGCACCACGACGTCAAGCTGCTGATCGTGGCGTGCAACACGGCGGCCGCCGCTGCGCTCGACGAGCTCGAGGAGCAGCTCCCCGTCCCGGTGATCGGCGTCATCGATCCCGGGATCCGTTCACTGATCCTGGCCACCCGCACGGGCCGAGTGGGCGTCATCGGGACCGTCGGCACGATCTCGTCCGGCGCGTACCAGCACGTGGTTGCCGACCTGGCGCCGGAGCTGGTGCTCACCAGCGCCGCCTGCCCCGGCTTCGTCGAGTTCGTCGAGCGGGGGGAGACCCGGTCCGAGCAGGTGCACATCCTGGCCGAACGGCTGCTGGCCCCGGTGGTGAACGCCGGCGTCGACGCCCTCCTCCTCGGCTGCACCCACTACCCCTTCCTGGCCCGGACGATCTCCGACGTGATGGGCCGCGATGTCGTCCTCGTCTCGTCGGCCGACGAGACCGCGTTCGTGGTGCGTGCCATGTTGCACGGCTCCGCCCTCGCCCGCGACGAGGCCGGCGGCACCGGCACCCACCGCTGGTACAGCTCGGGCGACGTCGACGTGTTCCGCGATCTCGGCCGCCAGCTGCTCGGCCCCGAGCTCGACGATGCCCGGCCCGTACGGTGGGAGCCGTGACCGCCCCGTCTGCGCCCCTGTCCCTCACGGTGCTGGGCTCGTCGGGCACCTACCCGGCGCCGGGCACCGCGTGCAGCGGGTACCTGCTCCGCGCCGGCACCACCACCGTGTGGCTCGACTGCGGTTCCGGCTCCCTTGCCAACCTCCAGCGTCATGTGGACCTGGCCGACCTCGACGCCATCGTCTGCACCCACTCGCATCCCGATCACTGGCTCGAACTCCCGCTGGCGGTCAACGCCCTCCGCTATGGCATCGGCCGGCCGGAAGCGGGCATCCCGCTGTATTGGACCGCCGAGACGGCCGAGCTGTTCACCTCGGTGAGCGGCCGACCGCCGGAGCCGACGTTCAGCTCCCAGGTGATCGACGCCGCATCGTCGGTCGCCGTGGGTGGGATCACCTTCCGGTTCTCCCGCACCGACCACCCGGTGGAGACATTGGCGGTGCGCGCCGACGCCGGGGGACGATCGATCGCCTACTCGTCCGACACCGGCAACGGCTGGGAGCTGTCGTCGCTCGGCCGCGGGATCGACGTCGCCCTGGTCGAGGCGACGCTCGACGAGACCGATGCCGATGCCGTCCAGCACCTCACCGCCCGGCAGGCCGGTTCGCAGGCCGCCCGGGCCGGTGTGGCAGCGTTGGTGCTCACCCACCTCGCGCCCGGCGCCGATCCGGCGGCACGGGTGGTCGAGGCGGCCACCGCCTACGACGGCCCCATCGCCGTCGCGAGCATCGACGAGAGGTACTGACCGTGAGACCTGATGGACGCACCCCCGAAGCGCTCCGCCCCGTGACCATCGAGCGCGATCCCACCGAGATGTCGGCCGGCTCGTGCATGATCAGCTTCGGTCGGACCCGGGTGCTGTGCACGGCCTCGGTCGACGAGGACGTGCCCCGGTGGATGCGCGGCCGAGGGCAGGGTTGGGTCACGGCGGAGTACTCCATGCTCCCCGGCTCGAGCCCGGAGCGGATCGGCCGTGAGGCGGCCAAGGGCAAGCAGAGCGGCCGCACCCAGGAGATCCAGCGGCTGATCGGGCGTTCGCTCCGTTCGGTGTGCGACATGCGGCTGCTCGGCGAACGCCAGATCATCGTCGACTGCGACGTCCTCCAGGCCGATGGCGGCACCCGCACCGCATCGATCACCGGGGGCTACCTCGCCCTCCACGATGCCCTCACCCGGCTCGTCCGGGCCGGCGTCCTGACCAACCACCCGCTCACCTCGTTCTGCGCCGCTGTCAGCGTCGGCATCGTCGACGGCACCCCGGTCTGCGACCTGCCCTACGTCGAGGACTCGACCGCCGAGGTCGACATGAACGTGGTGATGACCTCCCACGGCGACTACGTCGAGGTCCAGGGCACCGCCGAGGGCGCCGCCTTCGGGCGGGCGGCGCTCGACCGCCTGCTCGACCTGGCCGAAGGCGGCATTGCAGAGCTGATCGAAGCCCAGCGGAGCTATGTGGCCGAGCCACCACCGCCGCGCGGTGACTGAGGCCCGCCGGATCGTCCTCGCCACCGGGAACGCCCACAAGGTCACGGAGGTGGCAGAGATCCTCGGCGACGGCTGGGCGGTCGACGCGCTCGATCCCGAGGTCGAGGAGACCGGTGCCACGTTCGAGGCCAACGCGGTGCTGAAGGCGAGAGCGGTGGCCCGCTCGAGCGGATCCTTGGCCATCGCCGACGATTCGGGCATCGAGATCGACGCTCTCGACGGGCGACCGGGCATCCACTCGGCGCGCTGGACCGAGGAGCACGACTGGATCCCCCGGGTGCTGCGCGAGCTCGCCGGCGTCACGCCCGATCGGCGCAGGGGCCGCTACGTGGCGGCCGCGGCCGCGGTCTGGCCCGACGGATCCGAGGTGGTGGTCCGGGGGACCGTCGAGGGTCGCATCAGCGACGCGCCACGAGGAACGGGTGGCTTCGGCTACGACCCGATCTTCGTGCCCGACGAGGGCGACGGGCGGACCTTCGCCGAGATGTCGGCCGACGAGAAGCACGCCATGTCACACCGCGGCCGTGCCTTCCGGGCCCTCGTCGCGCACCTCGGTCGCTGAAGCCGAGGATCGACCTTCCGTCACCAGCCGCGCAGGTCGACGGGCCACTCGTCGACGACCTCGTCGCCGTCGGCCACCCACAGCCGGTCGTGCTTCGCCACCGTGGGATCGAGGTGGGCGGGGAGGAACCGGAGGTGATCACCGACGGCGACGTCGGGGCCGCGGAACGTCACGTGCTCGTCGGAGCAGAGCAGGACCTCGCCGCCGGGCAGCACCGGGTTGCCGTGGTCCATGGCGAACGCCTTGAGCCCGGCGTCGGCCACCGCGTATCGCTCCGGGTTCACCGAGATCACGGTGGCCTCGACCCCGATGGCGATCTCGAAGGGGACATGGGGGTCGAACGTCGCGTCCATCAGGGTGTAGGTGCCGGCCTGCACCTCGGTGACCCACTGGTTGAGCTCGGCCGTCATCGTCCCGCCGCCCGAGATGACGTCGCCGCCGGTCAGCGTGTGGGCGCGGAGCAGGCGGGTCATGGCCTGCTCCACCGCGCCACGCCGCTCGTCCCGGTCCTCGACGATGTTGACGTGGCCCTCGTAGCCCATGACCCCACGCACCTCGAGGCCGGCGCGGCGGGCCCGGTCGGCGAGGCGACCAGCATCATCGGGGTGGCACCCGCAGCGGGGCAGGCCGACGTTCACGTCGACGAGTACGGCGGCGATGCCAGCGGCCGCCGCGGCGTCGATGGTCGCATCGGAATCGACCGCCACGGTGACGCGGGCGTCCGCGTCGGCCATCGCCCGCAAGCGCTCGCGATCGACGGTCTCGTTGGCGAGCAGCAGGTCGGTTCCGAGTCCGGCGGCCGCCATGCCGAGGACCTCGGCGGTGGTCGCGCAGCAGAAGTGTTCGTGGCCCGCGGCGGCCAGCCGTCGGGCGAGCGCGGTGGACTTGAACGCCTTCACGTGCGGGCGCAGCTGGGAGCCCGGTCTGATGGTCGCCATCCGGGCCACGTTCGATTCGAACACCCCGCGGTCGACGATCAGCGCCGGGGTGGGGAGCTCGTCGACGCGCACGGCCCGACCGTAGTGGCGGCCGGATCACACCACCCGTTCTGGTCGGTCATCGGTCGCTCCAGGTGGCGCGATGGCCTACCAGAACGACCTCCGAGCGTTGCCGGCGATCATGCCCGCCCAGGTACCGTTCGTTGCAGGCATCAGTGGTGGAACTGGCAGACACGCAGGGTTTAGGTCCCTGTGCGCGAAAGCGTGTGTGGGTTCGAGTCCCACCTGATGCACGTGTCGGCTTCGCCGCCCCCGAGTAGGTCGCTGGGTCTCGCCACGGCGCGCCTGTGTCGGATGCGGGTCAGGGCACCGCTAGATTCCGGGCCGTGACCGCTCAGCACCCGCACCCACTCGCTTCCGACCTTCCCGGGTTCGGCGATCCCGGATTCCAGGTCTTCAACCAGCTGCTCCAGAACCGCATCGTGTTCCTCGGGCAGGACGTGAACGACAGCATCGCCAACCAGATCTGCGCCCAGCTGCTCTACCTCGAGGGCCAGGATTCGGACAAGGACATCTGGCTCTACATCAACAGTCCTGGTGGATCGGTCACGGCGGGCATGGCCATCTACGACACCATGAACTTCATCGGTCCCGACGTGGCCACGATCTGCATGGGCCTCGCCGCCTCGATGGGGCAGTTCCTCCTCGGGGCCGGCGCCAGAGGCAAGCGCTACTCGCTGCCCCACGCCCGGATCATGATGCACCAGCCCTCGGGTGGCTTCCAGGGGCAGGCGTCCGACATCGCCATCCAGGCCGAGCAGCTCGCCTACATCAAGCGGCTCATGGCCGAGCGCATCGCCGAGCACACCGGCCAGACCGTCGAGCAGATCCAGGCCGACTCCGAGCGTGACCGCTGGTTCACCGCCGATCAGGCCAAGGAGTACGGCATCGTGGACAAGGTCATCACCCAGCGCGGCGACGCCTGAGCCGGTTCAGCAGTTGGTCTTGACGTAGAGCTCGATGCGGTTGCTGGCCGCCTCGACCTGGTCGAACCGGGGTCGCAGCTCGTCGTAGATGGTCGGGCGTTCCACGTTGGTCCGATCGGCGGCGTCGAGACCCTGGATCAGATCGTCGAAGAAGTCGATGAGCACGTCGACGTCGGGTCTGACCGCCGCCGGGGCATCGGCGCGCAGGTCGCGCTCGGTGTCCCGGGCGGACTCGAAGCTGGCCAGCGCGGCGTCGACGTTGGTCGGGTCGAGGTTGTCGAAGATCGTCGAGAACCGGGTCGTGTCGGTGGCCGCCCGGCAGAACGAGCCCGGGTCACCGCTGGCGCTCCCGCTGCACGAGCCCAGCGCCATCGTGATCGCCAGGGCTCCGACGAACCATGCAGATCGGGGTGCAGGCACTGGCGGTCAGGCTGCTCGCGTGGCCTCGGCCAACCGGCGCAGTTCGCTGACGGCGTGGCCCAGGCCGGCCTGGTCCTTGAACAGCGACGATCCCGAGACCAACACGTTGGCGCCGGCCGACGCCGCGCCCTGGATGGTGTCCGGGCCGATGCCGCCGTCGACCTCGAGGTCGCAGTCGAGCTCACGTTCGACGATCCAGCGGCGGATGGTGGCGATCTTGGGTTCCATGGTGGCGATGTAGCTCTGGCCGCCGAAGCCGGGGTTGACGGTCATCACCAGGACCATGTCGCACAGATCCAGGACGTGTTCGACGGCCTGGGGCGGCGTCGCCGGATTGAGCGAGACGGCGGCCGCCGCGCCCAGGTCGTGGATGCGGCCCAGGGTGCGATGGAGGTGCCGGCAGGCCTCGGCATGCACGATCACGAGACCACATCCGGCATCGACCCACCGGGGCAGGAGATCGTCGGGCTCCTCGACCATGAGGTGGGCCTCGAAGAGCAGGTCGGTGCGGTCGCGGCAGGCGGCGATCACGTCGGGGCCGAAGGTGAGGTTCGGGACGAACCGTCCGTCCATCACGTCCCACTGGATGCGGTCCACGCCGGCTTCGGCCAGGGCGACCACGGCGTCGCCGAGCCGGGAGAAATCGGCCGGAAGCACCGACGGGGCGATCTCGAACGTCCGGTCGGTGCCGGGCAGGGCCGGTGCTCGGTCGGTCATCCGTCCATCCTCGCACGGAGGGCCGAGGCGAATGGGCATGCCGCCTCGTGCCGCCGATGGCGATTCAACCCAATACGGTGGTCCTGGTGCAGCTCCTCGAGGTCGCGGTCGACGACGTGGCCGCCGGTGGCGACGGCATCGGGCACGCGCCAGACGGCCGGGTCGTCTTCATCGCCGGTGCCCTGCCCGGCGACGAGGTGGAGGTCGCCGTCACCGAAGACCGGCCGCGGCTGCTGCGGGGCACGATCGAGTCGATCCTCACGCCCAGCGATCACCGGGTCACACCGCCCTGCCCCCACGTCGCGGAGGGCTGTGGGGGCTGCGGGTGGCAACACGTCGAGCTGGCGGCCCAACGTCGCCTCAAGACCCGCATCGCCGAGGAGGCGCTCCGCCGCATCGGTCGCATCGACGCGACCGTCGATGTCGGCCCCGAGCTCGCCGCGGTCGCCCATCGCACGACCGTGCGCTGCCTCGTCGTCGACGGTCGGGCTGCGTTCCGGGCCGGGCGCAGCCACGACCCCGTCGCCGTCGACCACTGCCTGGTCGCGCATCCCGGCATCGACGAGCTGATCACCTCCGGCCGCTTCGGCGACGCCGCCGAGGCCACGTTGCGGATCGGTGCGGGCACCGGCGAGCGTCTCGTGCTCGTCGACCCCGGCCGTCGGGGCGCCATCGACCTACCCGACGACGTGCACGTGGTCGGGACCGACGAACTGGCGGCCGGGCACCGGGCCTGGTTCACCGATCGTGTTGCCGGGCACAGCTTCCGGATCTCGGCTGACTCGTTCTTCCAGACCCGCCCGGACGGCGCCGAGGCCCTGGTCGACGCGGTCCGGGCGGCTGGCGAAGGCAGCTGGGGGCGGGGCCGGATGGTCGATCTCTACGGCGGGGTGGGACTCTTCGGCACCTGCCTCGGCGCCGGCATGCACGTGAGCCTGGTCGAGGCCAGCCGGTCCTCGGCCGCGGATGCCCGTCACAACCTGGCCGCGCTCGACGCCAAGGTCATCCGCGTTCCCGCCGGCCGTTGGCGCCCCGATCCGGCCGACGTGGTGGTCGCCGATCCGCCGCGAGCTGGTCTGGGAGCCGACGTCGTCGGGCGCATCCGGTCGACGCACGCCGATCGAGTGGTGCTGGTCAGCTGCGACGCGGCCAGCTTCGGTCGTGACGCCGGTCTGCTGCGCGACGCCGGCTACGAGCTCCGCTCGACCACACTCGTCGACCTGTTCCCACACACGCCGCACGTCGAGCTCGTCTCCCGATTCGACCGGGTCAGCCCGGCGCCGCGGTGAACCATGGCCGATGAGATCGACCCACATCCGCGCGGCGCGGTGGCGCCGAAGAAGGTGGCGATGGCGATCGAGCAGCTGCAGGAAGCCAGCGACGCATCGTTGGTCGTGTCCGTCGGGCGCTACCACGAGGAAGCGCTGGCCGAGGTCTATCGCCGCCACGCGGGCGCGGTCTTCGCCCTGGCGCGGCGCCTCCTGTCGGACCGCACCCTGGCCGAGGAGATCGTCCAGGAGGTCTTCCTCCGCCTCTGGAACGACCCCGACCGTTACGACCCGGATCGCGGCTCGTTGCGGTCGTACCTTCTGGCCCAGTGCCACGGGCGGGCGGTCGACCTCATCCGGGCCGAATCGTCCCGGCGGCGCCGGGAGGAGAAGGAGAACATGCTGGCGGCCGAGGCCGGCTACGACCTCGAGCACGAGGTCTGGGACATGGCTGTCGCCGACAAGGTGAAAGCCGCACTTCGCGGGCTCCCGGACGGGGAGCGGCAGGCCATCCTGCTGGCGTACTTCGGCGGCCACAGCTACCGGGAGGTGGCGGACCTGCTGGACACTCCGGAGGGCACGGTCAAGAGTCGGATCAGAGCAGGTCTCAAGCGCATGCGGGGCGACCTCGCCGGCGTGGGAATCGGTGGTGCCTAGTGGAACGTACACACGACGAGATCGCTGAACTGCTCGGGGTCTATGCCCTCGACGCGGTCGACGACGAGGAGCGACAGGCGGTCGAGCGGCACCTCGCCACCTGCCCGCGCTGCGCGGCCGAGGTCGCCGAGCACCGGGAGGTGGCCGCCACCCTGGCCCACACCGGGGCCCCCGCCCCCGAGGGCGTGTGGACGCGCATCGTCGAGTCGCTGGAGGAGTCGCCCCCCGACCTGCACCTGCCGCTGACACCGTCGGCGGTGGCCGATCTCGGCGCCCGGCGCGCCGGCAGACGGTCGTGGCGTGCCTACCTGCCGTTGACCGCGGCCGCGGCGGTGTTGGTGGTCATCGGCTTGATCGGCGGGGTACTCATCGGCAACGCGGTCCGGTCCGACTCCCCGGGGCGTGACGTGGCCGCGCCCATTTCCATCGACGACATCGCCCGTCGTGTGCTCAACGATCCCGCGGCGGCCAAGGTGTCGCTGGCATCGACCTCCGACGACAGCCTGAAGGCCACCGCCGCAGTCGAACCGGACGGCTCGGGCTACCTGCTGGGCACGTCGCTGCCCGCCCTCGATGCATCGCAGACCTATCAGCTGTGGGGCGTGCGGCCCGACGCGGTGATCTCGCTCGGGATCCTCGGCAATGCGCCGGGGGTGGTGGCGTTCCACCTCGACGACAACATCCAGACGCTGGTGATCACCGCCGAGGTCCAGGGCGGAGTGGCGCAGTCATCGAATCCGGCGCTGCTCGTCGGCAACGTGACCTGAGCCGGCTCCACGTCGCCACCCGGGGTCACGCCCGGGGGAGCGACACCTCGAACCTGGCCCCGGTGTCATTCGGTGCGGCCGAGACCCGCCCGCCCATCTTCGCGGTGAGCGAGCGCACGATGTAGAGCCCGAGCCCGGTGCCGCGAGCCACGCTGTGGACCGATCGCCCTCGCTGGAACGGACGGAAGACGTCGATGTCGTCCGGGAGGCCGATCCCGTGGTCGGCCACGGCCAAGACGGCGTCGCCGTCGTCGGCGCGCCCGGAGATCTCGATCGCGCCACCGTCGGGCGAGTACTTCACCGCGTTGTCCAGCAGATGGGCCAGCACCTGCCGCAGCGCGGCGCGGTCGGCGAGAACCGACAGCCCGGCCGGGACGGAGATGCGGATCGGATGGCGGTCCTGGTCGTACCGCGTCGCCTCGATCTGCTCGGTGACGAACTGCGACAGGTCGATGGCCTCGATGTCGATCGACAGCTGGAGGAGGTTGGCCCTCGCCTCGTCGAGCAGGTCGTCGATCTGCGATTGCAGCTCGACGGTGGAGCGTTCGATGGCGTCGAGTCCCGCGTCGCGCTCCTCGGTCGAGAGGTCGTCCCACTGCCGCAGCGTGCCGCCCCAGCCGGCGATGACCGCCAGCGGGGTCTTGAGCTTGTGCTGGGCGACGGCGAGGAACTGCGTCCTGGCCTCGACGGCCTGCTCGAGCTCGTGGTGCTCGGATGCGATCCGCCCCCGCTCGCCGAGGGCCTGGTCGCGCTCGATACGGGCCGCGATCAGCACTTCGACCTGCTGGGCAGCCCGTCGCAGGAGGTCCCGGGCGCGCTGGTCGAAGGAGCGGGGGTGGGTGTCGATGACGCACAGGGTGCCGACGGGTTGACCGTCGGGGGCGCGAACCGGGGCGCCGGCGTAGAAGCGGATGTGCGGCGGACCGACGACGAGTGGGTTGTCCGAGAACCGCGCGTCGGCAGTGGCGTCCTCGACGACGAGGAGGTCGTCGGGTCGGGCGATGGCGTAGGCGCAGAAGGCGTCGTCCCGCGGGGTCTCGGACTGTTCGATGCCCGTCTTGGCCTTGAACCACTGCCGGCTCTCGTCCACCACCGTGATCAGCGAGATGGGGACGTCGAACGCGGCGGTGACGAGATCGGTGATGGTGTCGAAGAGCACCTCGGACCCCGAGTCGAGCAGGCCGGTGGCGTGCACGGAGGCGACCCGGGCGTCTTCGTCCACGGGGATGGGTGGGGGGGTGGATTCCGCCATCGGTCCCGATTCTGCCTGCTCGTCACCGCTCGTGGAGGCTTCGCGTTCGCACGAGGATGGCCCCGACGGTGATCCCCACGAGGGCGGCCAGCATCAGGCGCGGGTCGCCGGGTGCATCGCGTCCCTCGAGCAGAGCCGCCAGGGCCCACACGACCACGGCGGTGAGCACCGCGACGGGCGCGCCCCGCATCGTGGCGAGCAACGCCCGGGGGTGGATGGTGGCGCTGGCCGGCGTGACTGCCATGACCGCGAGCAGGCAGTGGACGATGAGGATGTCGAGCGCGATGACGAGCGACCACGGCGTGGTGGGGTCGTCGACCGTCACGATCCACTGGAGCCCGACGCCGGCGATCACCACGAGACCTGCCAGGGAGTCCGGAAGGAAGGCGGCGACGACCGCCCAGAACGCGATGACGACGGTGAGGAACGTCGCGCCGCGTTCGGCAGGAACCGTCGTGACCAGGCTGCCCGTCACCGCCGTGATGACCACGCCCGATCCGAGCATCCAGCGTTGGCGGCTGGTCGCGGCCAACTGATCGAGGAGTTCTTGCAGGTACTCGGTCATCGACGGGCCAGTCTCGGTCGACGAGCCCGACGGGCCAGGTCGCGCAGGAATCCATCCAGGCTGGTCGGGTCGCTCCAGCGGACGACGGGGATGCCCAGCGCCTGCACGCGGCTGATCTCGTGGTCCCGTTGGAGGATGCGGATGCGCCACGCGAGGGCGGCGAGCGGGTGATCGTCAGGGGTGAGGTCGAGGGGGAGAGTGTCGACCACGACGACGGGGTTGCCGGACCTGCCCAGCCCGACGGCGCGATCGAGGGCGGACGGTGCGATGAGCGGTGACAGCATCACGGTGATGCGCCGGTCGGCGGCCGGCGTGTCGGGCCCGCGTCGGTCGGCCGCCGGTCGGTGGGATGCGCGGAGCAGCGCGAGCGATCGGAGCACCCGGTTCAGGTGGCGGCTCCCCGTCCCGGGTGGCACGGACAGGGGTTGCACCGCGCCGAAGCCCTGGACCGAGACGCGGTCGCCGCGACGCGTGTAGTACTCCGCGACGGCCGCCGCGGCCCGAACGGTCTGGTCCAGGCTCGACGTCGGTCCGTCGATCCCACCGCTGGCCCCGAACTCGTCGGTGGCGTCGAGGAGCAGCTGCACGTGGGCGTCCTGGTCGGCCCAGGTTCCATTGACGACGAGACCATCGCCGCGCACGGACCGTGGCCAGTTGATACGGCGCATGCGGTCACCGACCGCGAAGGGTCTGATCCCGGCGAAGTCGTAGCCTTCGCCGCGCCGGATCGATCGGTGCTGGCCGACGAGTCCCTGACTCGCAGTCGGCTGCTCGACACTGCGGAACCAGGCGTGGTCCGGCAACACGACGAGAACGCGAGTCGGGATGACGCTGGTCCACACGAACGCCTGCCAGACGCTGCTGACGACGACCCGGCCGGTCGTGAGCTCGTGGACGCCCCAACGAGTGGTGCGCAAACCGAGACGCAACTCGGCGCATCCGTCCACCGGTGCCGTGACGATGACTCCCGACGCCGGCTTGCGGTCGACCCATGGGGCGTCACCGACCAGGAGGGAGACGAGGTGGCCCGGCTCGAGGTCACCGACGTGGATGCCCCAGGTGAGGCCGTCGCCTTCACGTGTGATGTGGTGGGTCAACCGATCGTTCACGATCGGGTGCCCGGTGGGGCGCCGGAGCGCGGACCAGGCGGCGACGACGACCAGCGGCGTGGCGATGACCAGCGCGTCGGGGCGCGGCCCGAGCACCGCGACGATCAGCAGCGTGAGGCCGAGCCCGACGGCACGGACGTGCGCGGCGGTCGGTCCCCAGTTCCCGGAATCGCCGGGCGCAAGGTGACCGCTCACACGGGCGGTGTCGCTTCGAGCGCCGGGGGCGTGGGGACCGACCCGAGCACGTCCTGGACGACCGTCTCGCCGGAGGCGTCGCTCATCCACATCTCCGGTCGCACCGTGATGCGATGAGCGAGGGCGGCGGGCGCGGTGGCCTTGACGTCCTCGGGCGTCACGTAGTCCCGGCCGCCGATCATCGCAAACGCTCGCGACACGAGGAGCAGTCCGAGCGCGCCCCGTGGAGACGCACCCAGCAGCACGTGGGGATGCGCGCGCGTCGCCGCAGCGATTGCGACGCAGTACCGGCCGACCGTCTCGTCGACGTCGACGCGTTCGACGGCGGCCTGCATGGCGGCGAGGGTGCCGGCATCGGTGACCGGGCGGAGGTCCACCTCCTCGTGCTGGCGCTCCGTGCGGCGGCGCAACACCTCCCACTCGTCGTCCGCACTCGGATAGCCGAAGCTGGTTCGCACCAGGAAGCGGTCGAGCTGCGCCTCGGGCAAGGGGTAGGTGCCCTCGTACTCCACCGGGTTCGCGGTCGCGAGCACGTGAAACGGCTGCTCGAGCACGAAGGTCTCGCCCTCGACCGTCACCTGGTGCTCCTGCATTGCCTCCAGCAGCGCCGCCTGCGTGCGCGGTGGCGTCCGGTTGATCTCGTCGGCCAGGAGGAGGCCGGCAAACACCGGGCCACGGCGGAACACGAACTCGCGGTCACGCTGGTCGTACACGAAGGACCCCGTGAGGTCGGCGGGCAGCAGGTCGGGCGTGAACTGTGCCCGGGCGAAGCGCAGACCGAGCGTCTGCGCGAACGATCGTGCCGCCAGCGTCTTGCCGAGACCGGGGAAGTCCTCGAGGAGCACGTGTCCCTTGGCGAGGATGGCGGCGAGCACGATGACGAGGGCGGGACGGTTGCCGATCACCGCTCGTTCGACCTCGTCGA
Organism: uncultured Acidimicrobiaceae bacterium; assembly: GCA_963747745.1. Lineage (GTDB taxonomy): Bacteria > Actinomycetota > Acidimicrobiia > Acidimicrobiales > Salinilacustritrichaceae > Salinilacustrithrix. The sequence goes on along the minus strand of CAVVGJ010000011.1, from coordinate 175,113 downwards.
GGACATCGGCCGCCAGCTGCGATGTCGTGGGCCCGTCGATCGGCGGTCCGGTTTCGGTCATGCGGAGCCCTCCTCTGCCATCGATTCGATCGCGGACACGATCCGGTCCAGCTCCGAGACCTGCGTGAGGTCGACCCGAGACGGGGATGATTCGACGAACCACCGCAACGCGTCGGGCAGCACGTCCCTGGCGTCGTCCGGTTGGGTGTGCCGGTCGATGCCGTGGATCGTGAGGAGTTGCCGATCAACGAGGTCGATGAGCGCGTCGTGGAGCCGTTCGGCCGCGTCTGCGGTTCGGCGGCCGTAGAGCAGGAATCGCATCGGTGCCGTTGCGCGCTCCGCGGCCATCGATGCACCAGGCTCGGATCGGCGGGTGGCGAACTGGATCGGGACGACCGCGCCGTCGAGGTCGGCAGCCGTCCACGTCGCCAGGGCCACCGTCGCGATGAGCCCTGCCACCAGCGGGATGTCAGGGCCCATGTCGGTGAGCACCATGAACGCTTCCACGAGGACTCCGCCGACCCCCAGGGCGACGAGTCGCGAGGACCACCGTTTCGTCATCGCGTCGTCTCGGCGCGGCTGCTCCGGCGCAGGCCGTCGTGGATCTCGTCGAGCGCGTCGAGCGCAGCGCGGCGCGTCGGTTCGCCCAACTCGTGTCGGGAGAATCGTGCTTCTCGGTACAGCGACGACAGGTTGCGAATCGCCCGAGCATCGATGTCGTACCGCTCGAGGGCGCGCACGGTGAGCTCGGTGGACGTCTCCGCCGGATCGAGCTGCGTCCCGCCCGCGGCGAGCAGCGTCTCCAGTCGTCCCCAGCAGCCGACGATGGCATTGCGCGCCGTGCCGCGTTCCAGGGCCGATCGCTGCGCCGCGGCCTCGGCCGTGACCGATGCCACGAACTGGTCGACGGCGTCAAAGTCGGGACGGTCCGGTGGTCGCCATCTCAAGCGCGGCCTGCGGCGCCAGCCTTCCCGGAGTCCGAATGCCACGGCAACGAACAATCCAATGCAGGCCAGGACCTCGATCACGACCCCGACCGCGAGGTCGAACCGGCTCGGTGCCCGGTCGGGGTCCTGCTGGTCGGAGGCACCGGGCGGCCGGAACGAGTCCAGCACCGTCCGATCGGGTGACTGGAGCGACCAGTCCAGCGACGGCGCCCGCTGGGCGAGCGGCACGCTCCCTGCCGTACTGACCGTCAGGAGCAGCGCCATCGCCAGCACCCCGAATCCGATCTTGACGAGCACCCCATCCGTCACGGCCTGCAACGTACCGGGGGCGTCTCCAAGAGTCGGTTCGCGATCGCGCCGGCGGGTCCCCCACCGGTGGTGGTGGCGGAGGCATGATGCGCCGGTGGTGTCCGATTTGGGGACGGTGGACGAGGCGAACACCCAGACGCTGGCGGAGGCGCGGCGAGGTCGGATGTTCCGCCGGCTGGGCATCGCGGCCATGGTGGTCTTCCTCGTCGCCGGTGCGTTGGGCTGGTTGGGTCACCAGCAGGGCACGGCGTCGGCGACGCAGGGCGGCTATCGGCTGGAGGTGTCCTACCCGAAGGTGAGCCGGGGCGGACTGGCTGCCAACTGGGAACTTCGGGTCGAGCGGACCGACGGTCGGCCGCTCCCGTCGACGTTCGACATCCGGTCGGACGCGGGCTACTTCGGGATCTTCGACGAGAACGGGCTCGATCCCCAACCGGCGTCGGTGTGGTCCGATGATTCGTTCCTGACCTGGACGTTCCAACCAGAAGATGGCCAGGCCGTGCTGGTGGTCAGCTTCGATGCGCGACTCCAACCGAACACCCGTGGCTGGTTCGACAGCACCACCGCCTTGGTCGTCGACGACGAGGTCCAGGTCAGCGCCAGCTACCGGACATGGGCGGTGCCGTAGATGGAACTGATCGTGCGAGCGAGTGTCATCTACTGGCTCCTGTGGTTCCTGCTCCGGGTGGCCGGAAAGCGTGAGCTGGCGGAGATGACGCCGTTCGAGCTGATCGTCCTCATGGTCATGGGCGACCTCATCCAGCAAGGCGTGACGCAGGAGGACATGTCGCTCACCGGCGCCGCGCTCGGCGTGACCACGATCATGGTGTGGACGCTCATCCTCAGTTACCTCAACTTCCGCAGTCGCACACTGTCCGAGATCCTCGATTCCGGCCCGGCCATCCTCGCCTCCCACGGCACCCTCGACATCGAGATGCTCACGATCAACCGGCTGTCCGTCGACGATCTGCTCGACGAGGCCCGCAACAACGGCATCCACCGGGTCGGCGACATCGAGTATGCGATCCTCGAAGCCGACGGGAAGATCTCGTTCCTCCGCGCCACCGGGCCGTCCCGCGACCCGCAATAGACGGATCGCGAAATCGCCGTTGGCCCCGAGACGCGCACCAGGTCAGGGCCATCGAGCCCTGACCTGGTCTTCGGTACCCCCCTGGGACTCGAACCCAGAACCTGCGGATTAAGAGTCCCTTGATGGCCGTCCGCCTGGTGTCGTCTGGTGCGCGAAAGTCCTGGTAGATACGGGTTTTTCGCGGTGGCGCTGTTGCCTCGTGATCCCCCGTATCGGCTCGTGTCGCCGATTTGGGGGGACAATCGGGGGGACAAACGGGGGACAGGTCTCCGGTCAGATGGGCAGGTTCCAGCGGCCCAGCGACCAGGCGCCGAGCGTACCGGTCCCGAGCTCTTGCATCGCCGCCCAGAGGTCGGAGCCGGTCGCGGTCGGCGGTTCGATCCCGAGTTCGTCGAGGTCGTCCCCGATCCGGTCCAGGACCTTGCGCGCCTTGACCGGAAGGGTCCGAACAGCCGAGCTGGTTGCCTGCTCCTCCAGCTCGATCAGCTCTCGGGCGACGTCGAGGATGGTGGAGAAGTTCGGCCGGATGGTGGGCAGGGGAGCGACGAGGGCCTCCAGCTCGGCGCGTTTGGCGAGCGAGTAGAGGTAGCGGTTGCGAACGGTTCGGACAGCCAGCATCCCGGCGTCGGCGAGCGCTTCACACTCGTCGGCGACGTTTCGCTTCGTGTACTGGATGGCACTGGCGATGGCGGCGACGCTGGCCTGCGGCGAGGCATCGGTCGTCAGGAAGTAGCGCATGATCTCGGCGCGGGCGCCGAGTCCGAACATGGCTCGCAACCGCAGCCAGACCATCGAGGGCTGGGCGAGCGGCGGAGCGGTGGAGCGCCCGGTCACCGTGAACGGGCGTGTTTCGGTCTGATGAGGCCAGGAGACGCCGGCGTGGGTGCTGACCGTGGCCGAGAGGGCGCCGAAGGCCTCCTGCCCCGCGGCGGTCTGGCCGGCGACGAGGTTCTTCAGCCGCGTCTTGGAGACGTGCCGCCAGTTGCGGATGCACCAGTCGGTGGCCTCGTCCCTCAGCCTCGGGTCGGCGTCGGCGAGGAAGGCAGTGAACACGATCAGCGGTTCGGGATCGATGGCCCAGTCCTGGTGGGTGGCGGTCCATCCGGAGACGCCGAGCTCGGCCCAACTGCCCCACGCGAGCGCGAGGCCCTGATCCAAGAACGACGGCGCCGGGCGCCGCTGAGTCGGCTCGGTACTAGAGGTCGTCATGGTCGACCTCCACGCCGAGGAGCCGGAGCGCGCCCCGGAGCTCTCCGAGGAACGCGTCCGAGGGGTCATGCGCGCGGGTCCACCGGGCGGCGGCGAGCAGCTCCTGTTCCGAGGGGTCGAGCCGCCGGAGATCGGTGAGGTGCTTACTGCGTGGGCCCTGGTCGACGGTCGCGTAGAGCTTGAAGCAGATGAGATCCTCGCGGGCGGGGAGGTGGACCTCGAGCGAGCCATAGCGACGGATCGTGACCCGCTCCTCGAGACCGGCAGGAAGCCCGAAGTCGATGAGTCCAGCCGGACCGACGTTCAGCCAGCGAGGTCCGAGCCCGAGCGCGTCGCCGACGTCGGTGACGGCCTCGGCAAGGAACGCGGGGAGCGCGCCGGCCTTGGAGTAGCCATCTGCTCCCGGGAACCCGACGACGTCGACGTCGGCCGTAGGCCGATCGATGAACCCGAGCAGCAGGAGGCTGCTCCCTCCGATCACCAGGATCTCGGCCGCCTGGGCGCGCTCGGCGAGGAGGTCCCCCAGCGTTCCGAGCGCTTCCTCGAGGTGTTCACGTTCCATACCAAGAGGATAATACGCTCGAATCGAGAAGTCTACAAACGCGAGTTCGCGGTTTCCTGCTCGAACTCGGCGTCGACCCGACGTCTGACTTCACCCCGGCGGGAAGCCGAGGAGTCCACGTCCCCCTTCCTCAAACGCGATTTACGTAATACGCTGCGATGGTGTGGAGATCCACCGTTCGGCTCGACGTCATGGCGTCTCTGATACGGACATCCTCCACGCCGTTGAACATCCGCTCGCCGTTGTGGACGTCAACCCGGAGGCCGACCCGCCGAAGGTGCTCGTGATCGGCCCCGACCTCTCCAGCAACCTCCTCGAGCTCTTCGTTCTCGAGCTGGCCGATGATCGGCTTCTCACCATTCATGCGATGCCACTGCGGCGGTCGTTCCACGACCTGTTGCCGAAGCCGGAGGATCGAGATGTCTGAAACCTCTCGTACGTACACGACGAAGACCGGTCGCGAGCTGACCGACGCGGACATCGAGAAGCTCGCCGACGAGGCTGAGCAGGGGTACGACGTCGACGACCTGAAGCGCCGACGTCGTGGACGTCCGATGCTCGGAAGCGCCCCGGCCGAGGTCGTGCCGGTCCGCCTTGATCCCGAACTGAGGCAGGCCGTCGAGGACCGAGCCCGGGACGACGACACGACCGTGAGCGCACTCATTCGTGAGGCGATCCGGCGTTTCCTCGACGTCGCATAGCCCTGCTCTCCAACGTCCCGATGTGCCGATCATCGGTCGTCGTCTTGTCATGGAGCAGCCCGTGTACAGCCGGCCCCGATCAACCGTTCTCTGTGATCAGCGATCGAAGCCCGGTGGCGAGGTCGGTCACGTCGATCGGCTCAGACGCGACGCGGATCACGAGTACGTAGACCGCGTCGTTCGAGGCACTCGTCGGATCGATGCCGTTCAGGTCGAGGAACACGGCGCACGCAAGCCAGCCCAGGCGCTTGTTGCCGTCGACGAGCGGATGGTTCTTGACGACGGAGTGAAGGAGCGAGGCTGCCTTGGTCCAGACATCGGGGTAGGCATCGTCACCGAAGGCCGAGGATCGCGGGCGCGCCGCCGCAGCGCCGAGGAGGCCCAGATCGCGAATGGGCGGCGGGTCGCCGAGGAGCCCGGCGGCCAGCGCCACGAGGTCGTCGAGATCGAGGTACTCGAAGTGTGCCGTCAACGTCCGAGACGGTCGAGTGCGTCGGCGTGGGCCGTCATGACCCGCTTGGCAGAAGCGAACACGCGGTCACGGTGGTCCTCGAGGCCCACGTAATCGCGGATGGCGCGTCGTGCGAGCTCTTGCATCGACACGCCTTCATCAGCGGCCCGCTTGCGCAGGAGAGCCTGCTCGTCATCGGTCAGCCGGAGCGTCATGGCCATATCGTCATGGTATCAGGCTGATACCGAAGGAGATGTGCCGGTAGTTCCTGTGGGGTCAGCACCCGGCGGGTTCTCCCTCCGGCGCTCCGATCAACCACTTCGTCTGGCCAGTTGCCTTCGCCATTCGGCAACCTGATGGCATGTCCGTCCTCCGGAGGATGTCGCTTCCACAGCGAGTCGTCATCGTGATAGCCGTCGGCCTGGCGATGCTTGCTACGTGGGTGTGGTGGTACTCGGGGAGGGTTCCGAGCGGTGGAGGCTGGTTCGCCTACGCGCCCAGGACAACAGAGACCTACTTCGTCGTTCACCGGCGCCCATCTGAGGAGCTGGCGATCCCGTTGGTCCTCATCGGGATCTGGACCGGCCTCTCGCTGTGGCTGCTGGCGCCCTCGGGTCCTCGCCTGGAGGACGAGTAGCCGCTCCGACGTTTCGTGTGTTGGCGGTGCCCGCGCGCCACGTCGAAGCGACAGCGACCGTCCCGATCAACCAGTTCGCGCTGGCGTTGGCGCATCAACCGGCAGTCGTTCGCCGCCACGACTGCGTGTCTCGGCCCTCGAAGCACAGCGGGGGCGTAGCGGGAGACGCAGGTAGGATCGGTCTCATGAGGCGGGGACTGCTTGTCGGTGCGGGACTCGTCACAGCGTTGGCGGCCTGTGGCGGTGAGGGCGGCGCCCAGGCGACGTCCGGGCGCTGTCGTGCGATCCCAGACGCACCGGAGCCGTCGGCGTGCGCATGGAAGGTGGAGGGCACAAAGGCGTGGGTCTTCGTCTCGGGCCTGAAGCCGGGCACACAGGTACGCATCGGTACGCGCGACGGCTACATGGAAGGCGTCGTCTCAGACGACGGCACCGTCGGCGGCGGGCAACTTCCCGACGGCATCAGGGTTGAGCCGGCGATCGACAGCCATCAGCCGGTCAGCACCTACACCGTCCGTGGCACAGCGCGTTCTGGCGACGAGGTCGTGCTTCCGCTCGACCAGTAACGGCACGACGGGGCGGTCCTATGTGCCGCTCGGGACTACCCCGTCCTCAAGCTGCCGACGACGCCGACCCGCACCGAGCGCCCAGATAGGTCGTGACAACCGCGCAGCTCATCCGGCAGTCGGAGCTGCGTCCCGCTTCTGGGACACGTGGCACGCCGTGGATGCGTCTGCCGTGGCCCAGTTCGGACTCCACCGGTTCCGGACCGCATCACACGCACCATGACCGTGTACCGCGGCCCAGAAGCGTCGCGTGGTGACCGCGACCGACGTGCCGATACATGAGGTGTTGGCCGTGCCCCTATCAACCAGTACGGGACGGCGCCGAGATGTGGGAGTCTTGGCGGGCATGAGTGCCGAGGAGCTTCTCGACGAGCACCTCGACGTCTACGACACCCAGACCGGCCTGTGGACTCCTGATCACGGCGAAGTCGACCTGCCGGAGGGTTGGGAGCTGCTCCCGTCGGGCGACGCCTTCGTCACCCGACAGGTCAAAGCTGCAGGCCGCTACTGGAATGCGTGGCTTCCACGATCACGAAGCCGCCGTCATCGACGAAGGATCGGCATCTTCGCACCGACCGACGCGATCAAAGTAGCCCAAGCCGCCGCGGAGCAGACCGCTGCGAAGCGAACCCTGGCGCGCAAGCACGGCGAAGCATCGCGGGCCCGGGCCGAGGAGCGGTACCGGTCCGAGTTGGAGGCAGCGATCGTTGCCTACCTCGGCTTCGCTGACGAACACAGTGAGCTGGCAGCCGAGATCGCCGGCGAGGCGAGCCGGAGAGCTGCAGCCGTCGGGAGTGGAAGGGTCGGGCGTACCAAGACGATCAGCCTCGAGCAGCGTGCTGAACTCGCAGCCCGTGCCTACATCCGGCACGAGCTCACGAACTACGAGGACGATCTGGTCGACCGAGAGGTCTGGGATGACGACTTCCTGTATCGCGAGGTGAAGCGCTCCGCCCAGGTGCAGGTCGACGACGTTCTCGCTCGCCATCGAGCGACCTGACCGCACCGCTCGCGAACGGTTGATATGGCGATCCGCCTCACGTCATGTATCGGCACGTAGGGACTATCCGCTGGGTCCGGCTGTCGCGAAGGACGGAGCTCTCCTCAGTGGTTCTCAGGTGGATCCTGCTCGTAGGTCCAGCCAACGCCACGCGACATCGTGGAGGAGCAGTTCCGGGTCCCCGGTCCACAGCGTCGCGTCCTGAGCAACGGACAACGCGGCGGCGAAAGCGTCGGCGAATGCCATCGGATGGTCAGCCTTGATCCGAGCGGCGTCCAGCACGAGTCGCTCGTCGGGGAGGCGGGCATCGATCACGTCCCGTAGGTCGCGCACGGTCTCTGCGGCGTCGTCCTCGCCGTGGAGTCGGCGGAGGACGTAGTGGACCTCGCCGAGATTGATCCACGACATCAGTGGCGTCTCGCCGGCCAGTAGGTCAGCGACGGCGGATGCTGCTGGCTCAGCATCTTCCAGGTACCGGAGAACTGCCCACGAGTCGAGGACGACGGTCACCGCGTGAGTTCACGGGTCTGGTCCACGGCGCGTTCACGCTCGAGCTCGTCGGCTAGGTCCGAGCCCCGGAATCGGCCGCGGAGCGGGCGCTGTCGACCAGACGGACGAAGGGCGACGTGGTCTTCATGGCGCCAGAAGCTCACTTCATCACCGGGTTCGATGCCGAGTTCGTCGCGCAGTTCCTTGGGAATCACGACTTGTCCCTTGGGCCCGACGTGGTGAGTCATACCAGTGAGTATAACCCCGGGTCAGATGTGGGCGGGGACTGCGACACAGTTCAGAGGGAGCGTCGGCCTCGTCGAGCCGGGTCAAGGCGGAACGAACACCGTCGACGACGTCGGCCGCTCATGGACATCCTCCGACGCTACGTCCCGACGGCTCGGCGAGCCGTCCCGATTGCCGGGCGTCGAGCGCCGGCGTCACGCCGAACTGGAAATCGCGAGCGTCCAGCCGTTGCTCTGGCCGGCTCGGCGAGAGCACAAGCGAGCGGCACATCGGCGCGCTATTCGCAACCTCGTCCCTACACGTCTCACATGCGGTCCTCCAGGGACAATGTTCCGAAGAATGCGGTCGCACCGGGCGCCGAGGATTGCCGGTTCTTGTGGCGTCTTGTCGAGCGGTGCGGCGACCGGCCGGCGCACCGAGATGGGATTCGGGGGCGGGTTCGAGGCCGTGTCTCTCGGCGCCGGATACTGCTCGCCCCGAATCTCGAGTCCCGCGCTCGGCCCAGCGAAGGAGAACGTCGCGTATTCGCGCATCGAAGTGCCACATAACGACAGGGGACTTGTCGGTCCGGGCCGTCCCCGGCCGGCCGGCCACGAGTTCGCAGTTCTTCAAGCTGAAGCGGCCCGAAATCCCGAGGGATGGCGTCCCTGAACCGCTCGGCGCTGATCGTCATGGACTCCCGACGGATGAACGGCGATCGGGCTGGTTCGCTACACGTCGTTGTCGTCGCTGAGAAGCTCACCGAGCGCATCGGCGGCGTGGCGGTCATTCGGCTCCAGGAAGGCGGCGTAGATGTCCAGCGTCGTCGAGGTCTTTGCGTGTCCGAGACGACCGGAGACGGTGCGGATGTCGTGGCCGCTGCTGATGAGTTGGGTGGCGACGAAGTGGCGGAGGTCATGCAGGCGTGCGTTGGGAACGCCGACCTTGACGCGCAGGGTCCGGAACACGTTCGTGGCGTGCTCCGGGCGGAGCGGCTTCGAGCCGTCGACGGCGTGGGAGAGCACGAAGGCATCCTGGGCGAGCCCGGTCCCGCACGCTGCCGCTCGGTCAGCCGCGAACTCGCGATGGGCTGCGAGCCGGTCCATCGTCCCCGGATCGAGGGCGATCACTCGTTGAGCGTGTGTCTTGGTGTCCTTCACGATCACCCGTCCGGCGACGTCGACGACGGACCGACGGATCTTCACCGTCCGCCGGGCGTGATCGATGTCGATCCATCGCAGCCCGCAGACCTCGGCCCGCCGGCACCCCATGGCGGCGGAGAGTCGAACGAACATCCCGATCTCGGCCGAGTGTTCGTCGGCCAGCGCGAGCAGCCGGCGCGCTTGTTCTGGCGTCGGTGGGTCGATCGGTGTACGTGAGGCCTTCGGCAGGGTGGCGTCCCGTGCCGGGTTCATCGTGATCCACCGCCACTTCACCGCCTGGCCCAGTGCGCCGCTCAGCACGGCGTGCACCTGGCGGATGCTGGCCGGGGCCAGACCGTCCTTGGCCAGCCGCAGATAGTAGGTGTCGAGGTCGGCGGGAGCGATCGAGCTCACCTTCCGCGACCCCATCCTGGGCACCAGCCGCTTCTCGATGATGCGGTGGTACTCGCGGGCGGTGGTGGGGGAGAGGCGGGCTTCTTTCTGCTCCCACCATTTCTCGAGCAGGTGCTCCAGCGTGTGGCTCTGCGCCGCGCCGCGGTCGTCGTCGGCCTGTGCAACCAGTCGCGCGAGTTCTCGCTCCGCTTGTCGCTTGGTGCCCTCGAAGGAGGCGCTCCGGCGCCGCCGCTTGCCGGTCACCGGGTCGGGCGGCAGCGGGACCCGCAGCTCCCAACGGCCCGGAGCCTTCTCCCGGAGACTGCCTCGCATGCGGGGGACAGTGGCAAGAACCCGGAAATTTTGGGGGGATTTTGGGGGGATGGGCCGGAGCCGAAGCTCCGGCCCATCCGCTTCGCAGGCCTGTGACCTGCGCTTTTGCCTGTACCCCCCCTGGGACTCGAACCCAGAACCTGCGGATTAAGAGTCCGACGCTCTAACCAGTTGAGCTAGAGGGGCAGGTGATGACGCCCGGAGGAGCGGCGTGTTTGGGCGGTCGAATATATCGCCCGCCTGGGTGAAGTCGAATGGGGTGACCGAGGGGACTTGAACCCCCGACCTCCAGGGCCACAACCTGGCGCTCTAACCGAACTGAGCTACGGCCACCAAGGCTCGTCGATCCTACGCAGTCGGAGCGGGACGGGACGAAACTCGTTGACGGGGCCGGACTGGGGGTTGACGTCGACACCCCAGTGGGTTACTACTGGTAATGTCAGATCGTTACCACCGGTAACTACCGACCCCACCGACTGCCCTCGAGGAGCAAACGCCCGTGGCCATCGACACCGCGCCCCCCGCCGCCACCACCCCGTCCGCCGAGACCGACGCCAAGTTCCACGCCCTCGTCCGCCGGCTGTCCGAGCAGTCCGTGCGCAAGCACTTCGACGCCTACGTCGACGTGCCGTGGGATGACCATCCCATCGATCCGGCCGACCCTCGCTGGGAGCTCGCCGACACCGATCCGCTGGCCCGCACCGAGTGGTACCGGGCCCTGCCGCAGCCGACCCGGGCCCGGCTGGGCCTGTTCTCCGTCGTCGCCAAGATGAAGACCGGCCTCCAGTTCGAGAACGTGCTGGCCCGCGGCATCCTCGAGTTCGTCGACAGCCTGCCCAACGGCGCCCCCGAGTATCGCTACGCCATGCACGAGCTCATCGAGGAGGGCCAGCACCAGCTGATGTTCCAGGAGTTCGTCAACCGCTCTGGCATCGATGTCGATGGCATGCCCCTCGATGCCCGCATCGGCTCTCGCTTCGTCGTCTTCCTCGGCCGCCTCTTCCCCGAGCTGTTCTTCATGTTCGTGCTCGGCGGCGAGGACCCCATCGACCACGTCCAACGCGAGGCGCTCAAGGCGGGCGACAGCCATCCCCTGCTGGAGGCGATCATGCGGATCCACGTGACCGAGGAGGCCCGCCACCTCAGCTTCGCCCGTCACTTCCTCAAGGACCGGGTCGCCACCATGGGCCGGGCGAAGAAGGCGGCCCTCACCGTCGGTACCCCGCTGATCCTCGGGGAGATGGGGCGCATGATGCTCATGCCGTCGCGACAGATGATCCGCGAGTTCGACATCCCCGAGGGCGTCATCCGCGAGGCCTACCTCGACAACCCCGAGTTCAGTGCCGGGGCCGCGACCGCGCTGCGCAAGGTGCGCTCGCTCGCCCGTGAGCTGGGCATCACCGGTCGAGTGGGTCGCAGGCTGTGGATCCGGCGCAACATCTGGGCCGAGGACTGAGCCGGTAACGTGCCCGGCCTGCCTCCGTAGCTCAACTGGATAGAGCAGGCGGTTTCTACCCGCCAGGTTGTGGGTTCGAGTCCTACCGGAGGCGCGAACCCTCAGGCCCTTCGGGGCCTTCGGGTTCGTTGAGCAGTTCGGCTGCGCCTCACTGCTCGGCGCTGGGTCGCGTGTGGTTCGAAGGGCGGTCAGGTGACGCGGCCGGGGGCGGTGGGGAGCTGCTCGTGGGCGCCGGCGGCGACGACGTCGTGCAGGCGCCCGAGCCCGCTCACCAGCTCGGTGAACGAGGTGGCCAGGGGACCGGGGCCGAGCCGCACGACATCGGGGGCGCGGAAGTCGGCGACCACGCCCACCGATCGGCCGGCCCGCACGATGCGGCTGGCGTCGGCGTGGCGCAGCGCCACGTGACCACCCCGGCGGGCGTCGTCGCGGGGTGAGGCCAGCTCGAAACCGAGCGGGGCGAACCAGGCGTCGTGGGCCTCGAGCAGCACCCGGCCGAGCGCCAGCGACTTGGCGCGCACGGCCTCGATGCCCACCTCCGCCACGATGCCGATGCCCTCGCCCGCCACCGCCAGGGCCACCATGCCCGGGGTGCCGACGCGCCACGACCCGAGACCCGGCGCCGGGTCGTACCGGGGGCCCATGGCGAACTGGTCGCGCTGGCCGAACCAGCCGTGTATCGGCTGGTCGAGCTCGTCCTGGCGGTCGGCGGCGACGTAGGTGAAGGCCGGCGAGCCGGGACCGCCGTGGAGGTACTTGTAGGTGCACCCGACGGCGAGGTCGACGCCGTTGTCATCGAGGTCCAGCGGGATCGCCCCCGCGGCGTGCGAGCAGTCCCAGACCACCAGGGCCCCCACGTCGTGGGCCGCCGCAGTGAGACGGCTGATGTCGGCGACGGCGGCGGACACGAAGTTCACGGCCGAGCCGACCACCACGCCGACGTCGTCGTCGAGCGCGTCCACCACGCCGTCGGTGTCCATCGACGGCACCCAGCGCACGGTCAGACCGTGGCGCCGGGCCAGGCCGTCGACCACGTAGCGGTCGGTGGGGAAGTCGTCCTCAGGGGCCACGATCAGGGTTCGGTCGGGCCGAGCGACGAGGGCGGCGTCGAGGGCCTGGTAGAGGGCGACCGTGGTCGACTCGCCGACCAGGACCTGCCCCGGTCCCGCACCCAGCACGGGGCCGAGCACGTCGCCGAGGGCGAGGGGTCGATCGATCCAGTCATCCCAGCCCGCCACGAGCTGGCCGGCCCATTCGTCGAGGACGCGGTCGACGGCGTTGCGAGCTCGCCGCGGCGGACGGCCCAGGCTGTTGCCGTCGAGGTAGCACAGGCCCGGATCGGGGATCTCGAACCGCGATCGGAGCGCGGCGAGGGGATCGGCAGAGTCGGCGGCCGTGGCGTCGGCGGCGCTGGGCCCGCCTCCCATTCGGATCAGCCGCGGCTCGGGCGTCGGTGGGTCGCCAGTCCGATGCCGGCCAGCGCGAGGCCCGCGAGCAGCATCGACTCACCGCCGGTGCTGGCCAACCCGTCTGACGTGTCGGACCCCTGGGCAGCACCGTTCGCCCCCAGTCCCGAGCCCGGCCCGGTGGTCGTGGTCGACGCCCCGGCCGGCACCGTCGACGTGGTGACGCCCGAGGTGACCGTCGTGCTCGTCGAGGTGCTCGCCGACGTGGGGGTCGTGGTCGAACTCGTCCCGCTGGTCGATGTCCCGGTTGTCGATGTCCCGGTTGTCGGCGCGGCCGACTGGTCGTCGTTGCCGCCGAGCGAACCGGGCTGCGCCACCGCCAAGCCGATGCCGGCCACCATCACGAGGAGTGCGGCGGCCATGAGGAGCTTGGGGAGACGGAACAAGGAGTCGGTCGGTTCCTGGGGAGTTGGCGCGGGCTTGGAGCGGGTGACGGGAATCGAACCCGCATGACCAGCTTGGAAGGCTGGGGCTCTACCATTGAGCTACACCCGCGGGACGACGGAGCAGACCGTAGCAACGCACGATGGTCACCTCCGACATCGGCGGCACCGGGGTGACGGACGGCACGTGGAGCCCCGCCGGTCACGAACGACCTCCGGTCAGGCCCGGGATCCCCGACAGCCGCGGTGCCAGGCACCGCCACGATCGCTCGCGCCAGCATCCCCGCCACACGCCGGCGCAGTAGGCGACGTCGTCCAGGAGGCACGCGGCCGTCCACCGCAGCCGGATCGAGATCGGGCTCGGTCTCTCGCCACGAGAGCAGTGCGGGCACCACCATGGCCGCCACGGTGGCCCGCCGGATCCGCCGGGACCGCGCGCTGCCGACGAGAGCGAGTGGCAACCACGCCCGCACGGTGGCGTGTGCCAGCCACCGTCCGGCCCACAGATTGCCCAACCCGCCGAGACGCAAGGCCTCGGCCACCGGCCGATCGACCCGGCCCCGCAGCTTGGGCACGAGCGCGCCGGTGGAGACCGCTGCCGTGGCCACGCCGGCCGCGACTCCGGGCCACCCCGCGACCACCGGCAGCGTCCAGGCGACGATGCTCCAGACGTTCAGCTCCACCGGTGGCACGCCCCCGGGATGGCGACGATCGAGCGCGGCGGCCGACGTCCCGTACGTCGCCCGCTGCCGGGCGAGTGCCCGCCACGTCGGCCGGTTGCGGTGCGTGACCACGGCGTCAGGGACGTACCGCACCGTGTGGGCCGCTTCGACCGTCCGCCACACGAGGTCGACGTCCTCGCCGACGCGGAGGGACTCGTCGAAGCCTCCGGTCTCCTGCAGCACCGCCCGCCGATAGGCGATGGCCGCGGTGGGCACGTAGCTCACCCGCCGGCGGGGTCCGACGCTGGCCTCCTGGGCCCCGAGGTCGAGCGGCGACCGGTGCTCCTCGAAGCGATCGAGCACCGAGTCGGACACCCGCCGGCCCCGGATGCGGGGTGCGACGGCTCCGACCCGGGGATCCAGGAAGTGGCCGATCACCGTCTCCAGCCAACCGGACGTGGGTGCCACGTCGGCGTCGACGAACACCACGATGTCGGCGTCGGTGGCCCGCCAGCCGGTGTTCCGCGCCGCGGCGGGTCCGGCCGGCTGCTCGTGACGTACCACGGCGGCGCGGCCGGCCACGGCCTCCATGACTGCCCCGGCGTCGGTGGAGCCGTCGTCGACCACCAGGACCTCCGGCATCCCATCGGCGTCGAGTTGGTCGAGGAGCGTTCCCAGATCGTCGGCGTGGTCCCGGACGGGGACCACGACCGCCACCGAGAGATCGGGCCGGGCCCGAGGAACCGGGTGGGCCAAGCCCGCGTCGAGGAGCCGGCGGGCGAGCCGCTGCCGGGCCGGATCCGTCCCGACCGGCGCACCGCCGGCGAGATCGTCGACGACCCGGGCGCCGGCATCCGAGAGGCGCAGGAGCCGGAGCGGTGAGCCGCCGAGCAGCGTCCGCCCGCCGTCGCTGCGTCGAGTGCTGGCGTCGACACGCAGTGCGATAGATTCCCAGAACCTCTCGGTCACGTTCCTCCTCGTGAGCACCGGTGGACGTGCCCCGGAGCGGAGTCCGAGAGGCTAACCCCACCCCGATCGCACCCCAGCCGTCAATGCCGGAGGAACGACATGACCGTCACCGAGCACACCCACGACACCGTCCCGGGACTCGATGAGCGGCCCCAGGCCGACGCAGGAGCCGATGCGTCGGAGGTCCGCGACCAACTCGTCGACGACGAGGTGCTGGTCGAGGAGATCTCCATCGACGGGATGTGCGGCGTCTACTAGGCGTGTTCGATCCCGACGCCCACTATCGCCTGAGTCCCCGGGTCGGGCTGCGACCCGAACCCTTCGGCGCGCTGGCCTACCACTTCGACACCCGGCGCCTCGTCTTCCTCAAGTCGCCCGATCTCGTGGAGCTCGTCCACGCCCTCGACGCCCACGCCAGCGCCGGCGCCGCCCTGGACGCGGTGATCGCTCCCGCCCCGGCCCGACGCCCCGCCTACCTGAAGGCCCTGGCCTCGCTGTTCGAGTCCGGCGTGGTCGAAGCCGCCATGGAGCCCGCCCGGTGACCGTCGCCAGTCCCGTCCCCGGTACGCCGCCGCTCGTCGAGCAGCTCAAGGGCGGCCTCGACGCGCCCATCTGCCTGACCTGGGAGCTCACCTACGCCTGCAACCTGGCCTGCGTGCACTGCCTGTCCAGCTCCGGCCGACGCGACCCCCACGAGCTCACCACCGCGGAGGCGCGCTCCGTGGTCGACCAGTTGGCCGCGCTCCAGGTCTTCTACGTCAACGTCGGCGGGGGCGAGCCCATGCTCCGGCCGGACTTCTTCGACATCATCGAATATTCGGTCGACCGTCACGTGGGTGTGAAGTTCTCCACCAACGGCTCCTATCTCGACGCCCGCGCCGCTCGGCGCCTGGCCGCCATGTCGTACCTCGATGTCCAGATCAGCCTCGACGGCATGGACCCGGCCACCAACGACGCCGTGCGCGGCGAGGGCTCGTGGGCCGCCGCCCGGCGGGCGATGGACAACCTCGCCGCCGCCGACTTCGGTGAGTTCAAGATCTCCATCGTCTGCACCCGCCACAACGTCGACCAGCTCGATCAGTACAAGGCGATGGCCGACGACTACGGGGCCCAGCTGCGCATCACGCGCCTGCGCCCGTCGGGCCGGGGCGTCGACAGCTACCGCGAGCTGCGGATGACCAACGACCAGCAGCGGCGGGTCTTCCGCTGGATCCTCGACCACCCCGACGTCCTGACCGGCGACTCGTTCTTCCACCTCAACGCCCTCGGCACCGGCACGGGCGAGAGCCTGCCCGGGCTCAACATGTGCGGTGCCGGTCGCATCGTCTGCCTCATCGACCCCGTCGGCGACGTCTACGCCTGCCCCTTCGTGATCCACGACGAGTTCCTGGCCGGCAATGTGCGCGACGAGGGCGGGTTCGCCGCCGTGTGGCGGGAGTCCGCCCTGTTCACCGAGCTACGCCAGCCGCAGAGTGCCGGTGCGTGCGCCTCGTGCGGCAGCTTCGACGCCTGCCAAGGCGGCTGCATGGCGACGAAGTTCTTCACCGGTCTCGCCCTCGACGGCCCCGACCCGGACTGCATCCACGGCCATGCCGACGAGGCCCTCGCCGCCGTGAACGGCTCGGTACCACGGCCGAGCCAGGACCACAGCCGCCCCGGCGCCACCGTCCCGGTGTCCCTCACCCGCAAGCCCGGCTGACTCGGGTTCAAGGCCGAGTGAGCCGAGAAATCGCGTCGGAGAAGCCGTCAGGGACCACGACGTCGCGACGCGACAGCTCGGACACGGAGGCCTTGCCGAGGCCGAGCAGGGCCGAGTCGATGCCGTTGCGGAGCACGTCGAGCACGTTCTCGACCCCGGCCTGACCGCCGACGGCGAGCGCCCACAGCGACGCCCGGCCGATCATCACCGCTCGGGCGCCGAGAGCCACGGCCTTGACCACGTCGCTGCCGCGGCGGATGCCGCCGTCCATCACGACCTCGATGCGGTCACCGACCGCGTCGGCGATGACCGGCAGGGCCCGGATGGTGGCCGGGGTCGTGTCGAGGTTGTTGCCGCCGTGGTTGGAGACGCTGATGGCGCTGTAGCCGGCGTCGACGGCGCGCTCGGCGTCGTCGACCCGCATGATGCCCTTGAGCATGAAAGGTCCGTCCCACTGCTCGCGCAGCCAGCGCAGGTCGTCCCACGACGGTGGCGGGGTGCCCATCCACTGTCCGTAGGCCTCGAAGAACCCGGGGGGTTGTTCGCCCTCGAGCACCATGTTGGGGACGTGGAGGTCGGGAAGCCGGCGGTGCCCGACGACGTCCTTGCCGTAGCGCCAGGCGTAGACGGGCCGGGTGAGCAGTTCGGGCGCGTGCTTCACGGACGTGGGGAGGTCGATCTGCTCGGGGATGTCGGGGCTGCCCCAGTCCCGACCGTGGGAGAACGACCAGTCGAGGGTCACGATGAGCCCGGCGACGCCGGCCCGCTTGGCCCGGTCGATGCGGGCGGTCATCTGCTCGCGCGTTCCGCACCAGTAGATCTGGAAGAAGGTCTGGGCGTTCTCGGCCACGACGGCCTCGACCGGCGTGGAGCCGAAGTTGGACAGGCCCAGCGCCGTGCCGCGCGCCGCTGCGGCTCGGGCGATGCCGATCTCGGCGAGGGGATGGACCATCTGCACGCCGGTGGGGGAGATGAGCACCGGCATCGAGATCGGCTGGCCCATGACGACGGTGGATTGGTCGCGTTCGGCGGGCTTGTCGGCCACCGTGGGGACGAAACCCAGCTCCCGGAACGCCCGGACGTTGTCGGCGAGCGTTTCGCCCGCCTCCGAACCGGCCTTCAGGGCCGCGAACACCGATCGGGGGAGGGTCTTCTCGGCGCGTTGCCGGGCGATTTCGACGGTTTCGAACCACTTGTGAGCCATCGGTGCACCTCGTGCCGGATCGGGAAGGGTCATGGTAGGCATGGCCAGCCCCTCAGGAAGGAAGTCGATGCCGACGCGAGACGGTGATCGGGAACTCGGTCGGGCGACGTGGACCGACGTCGCGGCACGGCCCGGGCGCATCCTGTTTGTCCCCGTGGGCAGCTGCGAGCAACACGGCCCTCACCTTCCGCTGGACACCGACACCCGGATCGCGCTGGCCGTGGCGCACGGCGTTGCCGCCGGTCGCGACGACGCCACCGTCGCGCCCGCCGTGACGTACGGCGCGTCGGGCGAGCACCAGTCGTTCGCGGGCACGCTGTCGATCGGCAGCGAGGCGCTCGTCGCCGTGCTCGTCGAGCTGGGACGCTCCGCGTTCCCGGATCCCGCGACACCGCACCACGCGGCGATGGTGTTCGTGAACGGACACGGGGGGAACCGAGCCGCCGTGCGTCGCGCCACCGACGTGCTCACGGGCGAGGGGCGGCCGGTGGCCTCGTGGGCTCCGGCCATCCCGGGTGGCGACGCCCACGCCGGCCGGACCGAGACCTCCTTGTTGCTGGCCATCGCTCCGGAGGTGGTGCGGGCCGACCGCCCGGCCGGTGCGTCCGAACCCATCGTCGAGTTGGCCGATGCCCTGCGGTCGGGTGGCGTCGGCGCGGTGTCCGCCAACGGGGTGCTGGGCGATGCCACCGGTGCCACCGCGGCCGAGGGCCACGCCGTGCTGGCGGCGCTGATCGCCGATTGCGATGGTCGCGTCCGTGTCCTCCTCGACCGGCTGGGCCGTTCTTGACCGAACAGTCAGGTCCGGTATGACAAGCGATCGCGATGGGCCTAGGTTGGCGCAGCACTAGTCACCGTCCGAGCACGAGAGACCGGGGGAACCCAGATGAAGACCCGCGCCGCCATCCTGTGGGAAGTGAACACCGACTGGAGCGTCGAGGAGATCGAGCTCGACCCACCGCAGACCGGCGAGGTCCTCGTCAAGCTGGTCGGTTCGGGTCTGTGCCACTCCGACGAGCATCTGCGCACCGGCGACATGGTCGTCCCCCAGGAGACCGCCGACATGCTCGGCCTCAAGCAGTTCCCGATCATCGGTGGCCACGAGGGCGCCGGTGAGGTGGTCGAGGTCGGACCCGGCGTCGTCGGCCTCGCGCCCGGCGACCACGTGGTGTTGGGTTTCATCCCGGCCTGCGGCAAGTGCCCCTCGTGCGCCAAGGGCAAGTCGAACCTGTGCGACTACGGCGCCTTCCTCCTCGCCGGCCGTCAGATCGCCGACTTCACCGCCCGCCACCACTCCGCCAAGGGCGAGGACCTGGGCCTGATGTGCCTCCTCGGCACCTTCGGCGAGTACACCGTGGTCAACGAGGCGTCGTGCATCAAGATCGAGAACGACATCCCCCTCGACAAGGCCGCCCTCGTGGGTTGCGGCGTCACCACCGGCTGGGGTTCGGCCACCTACGCCGCCGACGTCCAGCCCGGCGAGACCGTCGTGGTCGTCGGGGCCGGCGGCATCGGCTGCAACGCCATCCAGGGCGCGGCGATGGCCGGCGCCCGCCACGTCGTCGCCGTCGATCCGATCGAGTTCAAGCGCGAGCAGGCCATGGTCTTCGGTGCCACCCACACCGCCTCGTCGATCGAGGAGGCCACCGAGCTGGTCGGCCAGATCACGTGGGGTGCCAACGCCGACAAGGCCATCATCACCGTCGGTGTCGGCGACGGCGACCTCATCGCGCCGGTCATGGCGCTCACGGCCAAGGGCGGCCGGGTCGTGCACACCTCCGTGGCGCCCATGGAGCGCAACGACGTGCAGCTCAACCTGTTCGACCTGACCCTGCAGCAGAAGCAGTTGGTCGGCTCGATCTTCGGCTCGGCCAATCCCCGCTACGACATCCCCCGCCTCCTGCGCCTCTACCAGGAGGGCAAGCTCAAGCTCGACGAGCTCATCACCCGCGAGTACGACCTCGCCGACATCAACCAGGGCTACGACGACATGAACGACGGCCACAACATCCGTGGCTTCGTGAGGTATTGACGGAGCACCCCGCGCACCACTTCGACCGCCGCCTCGTGGAGAGCGCGGCGGCCGAGGTGGTGGGCCGGCGGCGCGAGCTCGAGCTGGTCACCGCGGCCCTGGCCGCCTCGCGCCACGTGCTCCTCGAGGGGCCGCCCGGCACCGGGAAGTCCACCCTCCTGCGCGCCATCGCCCAGCGGGCGGGGATCGAGCTGGTCTTCGTCGAGGGCAACGCCGAGTTGACGCCGGCGCGCCTGGCCGGCCACTTCGACCCGGCGCGGGTCCTCACCGACGGCTACGCCGAGGACGTCTTCGTCGACGGCCCGCTGGTCCGAGCGCTGCGCGACGGTGGTCTGCTCTACGTCGAGGAGATCAACCGCGTCCCCGAGGAGACGCTCAACCTCCTCATCACCGTGATGTCCGAGGGCGAGCTCACCGTCCCACGGCTGGGCCGGATCGGCGCCGCGCCGGCGTTCCGGATGGTGGCGGCGATGAACCCCTACGACGCCGTCGGCACCGCCCGCATCTCGGGCGCGGTCTACGACCGCGTCTGCCGGGTCTCGATGGGCTACCAGTCCCTCGACGACGAGCTGGCCATCGTGGTGCACGAGGCCGCGGTCGCCGGTGTCAGCGGCGACGCCGACTTCGTGCGCCGCGCGGTCAGCGTCGTCCGGGGCACGCGCCAGCACCCCGACGTCCGCATCGGGTCCTCGGTGCGGGGAGCCATCGATCTGGTCCTGATCGCCGAGGAGCTGGCCCGTCTCCGCGGTGGCTCGTCCACCGACGACGAGACCGCCCTGGATGCGGCCCGCATGGCCTTGTCGGGCCGCATCCGGGTCCACGAATCGGCCTCACGTACCCCGGAGGAGATCATCGAGGAGCTCTGGGACCTCTACGCCACCACGGTCGACCTCGGCGACACCGGATCGGAGGGCGACCCGGGAAAAGGCTGAGCCTCCCGGACCAGGCCGGGAGGAGCGACGACCGGGAGCGCACCCTCGACGAGGACGCCACCCAGGAGCAGCTGGCCGAGTCGTCGCGGCGAACCACCTCTCGGCGAGAGCTGGCCCAGCACGACGACTTCGACGAGGTCTCCCCGGAGCTCGGCGTGCTCGACGAGCAGGCGGTGGAGGAGTCGCTGGCCGAACGACCCGACGAGACCCTCGCCCTCCTGGGCGACCTCACCGGTGCCACCGACGAACGACTCCGAGCCCTGGCCCGCCGCCTCGCCGGTCGACTCGTCATCGGTCTGGCCCGCGCCGATGCCGCCCGTCGCCGGGGCATCGGCCGCATGCGCTCGCTCCCCATGGACGACACGGGGGGCGACCTCGATCTCGACGCCAGCCTCGAGACACTGCAGTTGGCCTCGGCCACCGGGACCGCGCCCCGCACCGACGAGCTCACGGTGCGCACGTGGGCCCGCCCGGCGATCGCCATCTGCCTGGTGATCGACCGGTCGGGCTCGATGGGCGGCGATCGCCTCGCGGCGGCGGCGATCGCGGCGGCGGCCACGGCCGAGCGGGCGCCCGAGGACTTCTCCGTGCTCGCCTTCTCCGACAAGGTCATGGTGCTCAAGGGGCAGGACCAGCGCCGGCCGATCGACGATGTCGTCGACGACGTCTTCCGCCTGCGGGGACACGGCCCCACCGATCTCGCCCTCGCCCTGCGCGTGGCCGCGACCCAGCTCGCCAGCTCCACTGCCCAGCGGCGCCGGGTGATCCTCCTCTCGGACTGCCGGCCGACCCAGGGTTCGGAACCGGAGCGCGAGACCGGTGCCTTCGACGAGATCCACGTCATCGCCCCGGCCGACGATGCCGCCGATGCCGAGGCCTTCGCTCGCCGGGTCGGAGCCCGCTTCGCCCCGCTGTCCGGTCCGAGTGCCATTCCCGCGGTCTTCGCCCAGCTGGCCGATTGAGCCGCAGTGGTCGATCCACCCGTCGTCGGGTAGGTGGAGGGAGCGGGCGCTCCCGAACCAACCACCGACGACCCCCACCGGAGGATTGATCATGGCAGCACTCGACGGAAAGACGATCGCCTTCCTCGTCGCGAACGAGGGCATCGAGCAGGTCGAGCTCACCGAGCCGTGGAAGGCCGTCGAGGACAACGGCGGTACGCCCGTGCTCGTGGCCCCGAAGCCGGGTCAGGCCCAGGCGTTCAACCACCTCGACAAGGGCGACACGTTCGACGTCGACCGCACCACCGACGACATCTCGGTCGACGAGATCGACGGCGTGGTGCTGCCGGGTGGCGTGGCCAACCCCGATCAGCTCCGCATGGATGATCCGGCGGTGAAGTTCCTGGGGGACTGGGTCGGCTCCGGCCGACCCGTGGCCGCGATCTGCCACGGGCCGTGGACGCTCGTCGAGGCGGGGGTGCTCGAGGGCCGGACCATCACCTCGTGGCCGAGCCTGGAGACCGATGTCCGCAATGCCGGCGGGACCTGGGTGGACCAGGAACTGTGCCGGGACGGGAACCTGGTGAGCAGCCGCAAGCCGGACGACCTCCCGGCGTTCTGCACCGCCATGGTGGAGCTGTTCAGCTGACGCCGCCGGCGGCGCTGCCGCCGGTTGCTGCCGCGGCGCGCGCGTCGGCGATCCGGTCCGCCCGGATGCCGGCGCGCCGTTCGGCGTCGTACCAACTGCGGAACACCACCGCGGCCACGGCCACGGAGAGCAGCTCGCCGACACCCCACAGCAGACCGGCGGCGCGCCGCTGGTCTGCGAGCGACGGATAGGCGTCGAAGACGGGCGCTCGCGCTCCCAGCAGGGCCATGCCGACGAAGGCGTGGAAAGGTACGGCTGCCAGCACCAGGAGGAGCCGGGCCCCGTGGCCGGGCCGACTCGGAACCGGGTCGACGCTGACCAGCGGCCACACGAAGAGACAACCGGCGAGGACCAGGTGGGCGTGGACGGCCACGTGGACGGCGTCGTTGCGGGCTGCGAGGTCGAGGAGCGGCGAGAACGTGAGCACCACGATCGACGTGCCGAAGACGACGAAGCCCACCAGCGGGCGGCTCAGCACCTCGACGACCCGATGGCGTAGCGCTCGGCGGACCAGGGCCCGGGTCCGGGGGTCGGCGGCCTGGAGGACCAGGGTGATCGGTGCCGCCAGCGCGGCCGCCAGCGGCAGCGCCATCCCGAGCAGGATGTGCTGCACCGTGTGGGCCGTGAGCGACGTGGTGTCGTGGGAGCCCACACCCGACTCGGTGGCGATCACCGCCAGGACGAGCGCCGACACACCGGCAGCCACCCGTCCGGGAGGCCAGCCCGGCCGATGCCGGACGAGGCGGATCCAGGCCACGCCGACCACCACGATCACGACGGCGGACGCGGGGTCGAGGGACCAGTCGAGGAACAGGTCGGTGGCGGACGGGTCGGCGATCGGCCCAGGTTCGCGCGTCGCTGTCCCCGCTGTCCGCCCGGGTCGACTAGAACCGGTGCCGTGAGTGAAGTCGTCGCGGCCGACAACCGAGCCCACGCCGCGACCGCTGGCCCCAGCGCGCTGTCGGTGGGGGTGATCGTGTGGCTGGCGTCGGAGATGATGTTCTTCGCCGGTCTGTTCGCGGCCTGGTTCTCCTTGCGGAGCGCCAACCCCAGGTGGCCGCCGGCCGGCGTCGAGTTGGCCACCGCCCGCACCGCCGGCGCCACGGTCGTGCTCCTCGTCTCGAGCCTCACCATGCACGGCGCGGTGAAGGCCGCCGAGCGCGACGAGCGACGGGTCGCCATCCGGTGGCTGGGCCTCACCGCTGCGCTCGCCCTCGTCTTCCTCGCCAACCTCGGATTCGAGTACCACGAGCTCAGCTTCAGCATCTCGACCCACGCCTACGGCTCGATCTTCTACCTGATGACCGGTTTCCACGGCCTCCACGTGGTGGGTGGCATCCTCTTCATGCTCGGGGTGTCGGCCACCATCGCTGGTCCGTCCTCGCGGGCGCCGGCGGGACCGACCATCGAGGTGTGCGCCTACTACTGGCACTTCGTCGACGCCGTCTGGGTCGCCATGTTCGCCACGATCTACCTGCTCGGATGATGGACGGTCGCGCCCGCCGTCGACCGCCTCGTCCGGTGCCACTCGCCTTCGCCCTGACCTGCTTCGCCCTCGCGTTCGTCGGCTTGCATCCCATGTCGGCCGACGCCCAGACCGGGGGAGGGAGCGATGCGCTCGTGGCGACGGGCGAGAAGCTGTACCTGACCGGATGCTCGAGCTGTCACGGCGTCGGCGGCCACGGGGTCCGGATCCTGACGCCGGCCGACGGCATCGGCGACGAGAAGACCGGGCCCGCGTCCGGGCCCGGAGAACTCCGTGGGCCCACGTTGCAGAACGCCGGCGCCGCCGCGGCCTACTACTACCTCTCCACGGGGCGGATGCCGCTGGCGAACCCCGGCGACCAGCCGCGGCGCAAGGAACCCGCCTACACACCGGAGGAGATCGATGCCCTCGTGGCGTACGTCGCCACGCTGGGCTCGGGGCCCGACCTGCCCGACACCGAGATCGCCGGTGCCGATGTCGCCAAGGGTGGTGAGGTGTTCCGGGCCAACTGCCAGGCCTGCCACTCGGCCTTCGGGAGCGGCGGCGCGCTCAGCTACGGGCGAGCCGCGCCGAACCTGCACTCGGCCACGCCCGAGGAGATCGGCGCCGCGGCGCGGGTCGGCCCCGGCCAGATGCCCGTGTTCGGTCCTGACACCATCAGCGGCGACGAGCTCGACGACCTCGCCGCCTACATCGAGTTCCTGCGGTCCCCACCCAACGAGGGTGGCCTACAGATCGGCCGCAACGGTCCCGTCCCCGAGGGGTTCGTGATCTGGCTCTTCGGCATCGGGTCCCTGCTGCTGGTCGTCACCTGGATCGGGGGCCGCTCGCCCATCACCACCGCCCGCCCCGACGACACCGACCCCGTGGACCGCGAGGAGACATGAGCGCATCCGACCCCACACCCGTCGAGGGCACGGGAGGCCGCCCCCAGCCGGGCGACGCCAACGAAGGCATCGATGCCGACCGGGCCGAGCTCGGCATCGCGATGTCCTTCGGCATCGCGGTCGTGGCTGCCGTCGGCCTCGGCGTCACCTACTGGCGGGGCGGCCAGACCCAGCTGGAGGGTGTCCTGCTGTCGGCGACGCTCGGTGGCATCGGTGTGGGGATCATCGTGTGGGCCAAGTCGTTCATGCCCGATGACGAGGTGGTCGAGGAACGCGAGCCGATCGAATCCCACGAGGAGGACGTGGCCGCGTTCACGGCCGACTTCGAAGCCGGCACCACCGGCCTCAAGCGCCGAGGGCTGCTCACCGGGTTGGCCGGGGCCGCCTTCGCCGCCCTCGGCGGCGCGCTGCTCTTCCCCATCCGATCGCTGGGTCCCCGACCCGGACTCGACCTGAAGGTCACCCCCTACGCCGGAGGCGTGAAGCGGGTGGTCACCGAGGCCGGTCTGCCGGTCAAGCCCGAGGACCTGCCCGTCGACGGGGTCGTGACCGTGTGGCCGGAGGGCTTCGCAGGGGCGCCCGACGCGCCCACGCTGCTGATCCACACCCGCCCGACCCAGCAGCTGCGCCTCCAGGGAGAGAAGGTGGGTTGGGTCGTGGACGACACGATCGTGGCGTACTCGAAGCTGTGCACGCATGTGGGCTGCCCGGTGGGCTTGTACCAGGCGCAGCAGGGATTGCTGCTGTGCCCGTGCCACCAGTCGACCTTCGACGTGTTGAACGGGGCGAAGCCGATCTTCGGCCCCGCGGCCCGGCCCCTGCCCCAGCTGCCGCTCGACGTCGATGCCGAGGGCTACATCGTGGCCACCGGCGACTTCGAGTCACCTGTCGGCCCCGGGTTCTGGAGCCGCGGTCGCTGACATGGCCACCCCGAAGACCTCGTCCGGCGCCACCAGGCCACACCACCGGCTGCTCACCCATCGCATCGCCCGGTGGGTCGACCAGCGGCTCGGCGCGGCCCGCTTCGCCCGCACCGCCCTGAACAAGGTGTTCCCCGACCACTGGTCGTTCCTCATCGGCGAACTGGCCCTGTACAGCTTCATCACCCTGCTGCTCACCGGCACCTACCTCACGTTCTTCTTCGACGCCAGCCAGAACGAGGTCATCTACCAGGGCAGCTACGGCCCGCTGCGGGGCGTGCAGATGACCGAGGCATACCGCTCGGCCATCGATCTCAGCTTCGACGTGCGGGCCGGCCTCGTGATGCGCCAGATCCACCACTGGGCCGCGCTGTTGTTCGTGGCCGCCATGGTGGTCCACCTCGCCCGGGTGTTCTTCACCGGGGCGTTCCGTCGCCCCCGGGAGCTGAACTGGATCATCGGCGTCACCATGTTGACGCTCGGGATCTTCGAGGGCTTCGCCGGCTACTCGCTGCTCGACGACCAGCTGTCGGGGACCGGGTTGCGCATCGCCTACTCCATCACCTTGAGCATCCCGGTGGCCGGTACCTGGTTGGCGTCGCTGCTCTTCGGGGGCGAGTTCCCCGGCCCCGACATCATCAGCCGTCTCTTCGTCATCCACATCCTGCTCATCCCGGCGCTGATCACCGGGTTGCTGATCGCCCACCTCGCCCTGGTGGTCCGCCACAAGCACACCCAGTTCCCCGGCCCGGGTCGTACCAACGACAACGTGGTCGGCGAGCGGGCCTTCCCCACCTACGGGGCCAAGGCGATCGGGATCTTCTTCCTCACGACCTCGTTGCTGTCGTTCCTCGGCGGTCTGGTCGAGATCAACCCGATCTGGATCTACGGTCCGTTCAAGCCGGCCAACGTCAGCTCGGCCAGCCAACCCGACTGGTACATGGGCTGGCTCGACGGGGCGCTGCGCATCATGCCGGGCTACGAGATCCGAGCCTTCGGCTTCGAGATCCCCAATCCGTTCTTCCCGGCCGTCCTGCTCGCCGGGATCACGTTCGGGCTGCTCTACGCCTGGCCGTTCCTGGAAGCGAGGGTCACCGGCGACCACGGGGTGCACCACCTCGCCGACCGGCCCCGCCAGCGACCGGTCCGGACCGCGCTCGGAGTCGCCGCGTTCGGCTTCTACGTCGTGATGTTCCTCGGCGGCGCATCGGACATCATCGCCACCACCTTCGGCGTGTCGGTCAACTCCGTGCTGTGGTCGTTCCGGATCGCGGCGTTCGTGGTGCCGCCGCTGGTCGGATGGATCACCTACTCGCTCTGCGCCGAGCTCAGCCGGCGTGACGGCCTACCGACCCGGTCCCGCGTGTCGTTCTCCCAGATCGTCGGGCGCCTCCGGCGGGGCTCGGCGGCGGACTCGACACTGGTGGAGTAGGCCCTCGTCGCTGGGCCGGTCGCCCAGGGCTGGTCGATCAGGCGCGGGCGCGGGATTGCCGGATGAACCCGGCGACACCGACCACGAGGAGCACCCCGCCGGGCACGAGGAACCAGGTGCCGAGGATCAATCCGTTGGTCACCAGAAAGGCCGCGGCACCGATCCAGAACGGCCAGATGCTGGCGTGTGGCAGGTACTGGGCATCGCCGCGCTCGGGCCGCTCGCCTTCGAGAGCCGGAGCGCCGACGAGTCGGTGACGGAACAGGAAGATGCCGCACACGAGGCCGAGCAGTGAGGCGACGCCGAGCATCATCTGACCGGCGTTGTCCTGGGTGAACAGGTAGATCAGCGACATCGTGCCCACGGCCGAGCCCACGGACAGGAAGATGCGGGTGGCCACGCGCGAGTCGCGGCTGCGCAGGTCGAGCTCGGCCTCGACCTCGCTGGCGCGGTCGCCGACGTCGCGCCGACCGGCCATCAGTGCGTGCTCCGATGCGGATCGGGAAGCAGCTCGGGATGGTGCTGGTCCCAGACCGGCCGGCCCGAGCGGATCGGGGGCAGCGGCGCGGTGAAGTTCTCCGTCGGCGGCGGCGACGTGGTTGCCCACTCCAGGGTGTGCCCGCCCCACGGGTCGTCGCCCGCGATCTCCCCGTGCTTCCACGACCGCCAGGCGTTCCACAGGAACGGCAACGTCGACGCGCCCAGGACGGCAGCGCCGACCGAGGAGAGCAGGTTCATCCAGTCGAAGCCGTAGGCGTCGACGTAGTCGGGTACCCGTCGTGGCATGCCGCGCAGGCCGAGCACGTGCTGGACGGCGAACGTGAGGTGGAAGCCGATCAGGGTCATCCAGAAGTGGACCTTGCCGAGCCCCACCGAGAGGAACCGGCCGGTGATCTTCGGGAACCAGTGGTAGATCCCGGCGAAGAGGGCGAACACCGAGCCGCCGAAGAGCACGTAGTGCATGTGGGCGACCACGAAGTAGGTGTCGGTGACCGCGAAGTCGATGGGCGCGGTGGCGAGGAGGACGCCGGTCAGTCCCCCCAGCAGGAACGTGAAGATGAAGCCGATCCCGAACAGCATCGGGACGGTGAAGGTGATGGACCCGCCCCACATGGTCCCCAGCCAGTTGAAGATCTTCACGCCCGTGGGTACGGCGATGAGCATCGAGAAGCCGGTGAAGAAGGGCAGGCTCACCGCGCCGGTGACGAACATGTGGTGGGCCCACACGCCGACCGAGAGCGCGGCGATGGAGATGGTGGCGAACACCAGGCCGGCGTAACCGAAGACGGGTCGCCTGGAGTACACGGGCAGGATCTCGGTGATCACCCCGAAGTAGGGGAGCACGAGGATGTACACCTCGGGGTGGCCGAAGAACCAGAACAGGTGCTGCCACAGGATGGGCTGACCCCCGGCGGTGATGTCGAAGATGTGGGCACCGAAGTGCCGGTCGGCGAAGAGCATCGCGGCTGCCGCGGTCAGCATCGGGAACGCGATGAGCACGAGGATGCTCGTCACCAGCATGTTCCAGGTGAAGATCGGCATCCGGAACATCGTCATGCCCTCGGCCCGCATGGTCAGCACCGTGGCGACGATGTTCACCGCGGTGAGGACACCGGACAGGCCGGTGAGGACGAGGGCGATGATCCACAGGTCAGCGCCGACGCCGGGGGAGCGGATCACCGACGACAACGGGGCGTATCCGGTCCAGCCGAAGTCGGCGGCGCCGTCGGCGGTGAGGAAGCCGGAGAGCATCGTGATCCCGCCGAAGAGGTAGAACCAGTAGCTCAGGGCGTTGAGCCGGGGGAAGGCCATGTCGCGCGCGCCGATGTGGAGCGGGACGAGGTAGTTGGCCAGGCCGAACGCGAACGGGCCGAGGAAGAGGAACAGCATGATGCTGCCGTGCATCGTGAACAGCTCGTTGTACGTGCTGTTGCTGACCAGTTGCTGGCCCGGCTCGGCCAGCTCGGCCCGGATCAGCATGGCCATCGCGCCACCCACCAGGTAGAACGCGAAGGCCGTGAGCATGTAGGCGAGACCGATGCGTTTGTGATCGGTGGTGGTCAAGAACGCGAGCAGGCCGGTGGCTTCGCCGTGAGGAGCCGGCGGTGGTGTCTGGGCCACGGGGCGTTCGTCGAGCAGGGTCACGGCCTGTGCTCCTGGATCCAGGCGTCGAAGTCGGTGGCGCCCATCACCGTGACGGTGAAGCGCATCCGTCCGTGGTCGAGCCCGCAGAACTCGGCGCACACACCGTCGTAGGTCCCCGTCTCGGTGGGGGTCACGTCGATTGCGTTGTCGATGCCGGGAATGAGGTCGCGTTTGTTCAGGAAGTGGGGTACCCAGAAGCTGTGATTCACGTCCGCGGACCGCAACTCGAGGCGCGTGGTCCTGCCGACGGGAAGGACGAGCTCGGGGAACCCGCCACCGGGTGTGCCGGTGACCACGATCCCGGAGTCCGGGTAGGTGAACTGCCACTGCCACTGGAACCCCACCACGTCGACGACGAGATCCGGCGTCGTGGTCGTGGCATTCACCTTCTCCTCCGTGCGGATGCTGAAGACGAACAGCACCGCCACGATGAGCAGCGGGACCACGGTGTAGAGCACTTCGACCGGGATGTTGTACTGCTTCTGGCTGGGGATCTCGTCGTCGCGCCGGCGGTACCGGATGACGACGTAGACGAGCAGGACGGTGACGAACACGCCGACGCCGGCGGCTGCGGCGGCGTACCACCGATAGAGGTCGTAGATGTGTCGACCCTGCTCGGATGCCGGGGACGGCGCTCCCATCGATGGCAGCGCACAAGACCCGAGCCCGACGGACGCAACACTGAGCAGGAGGATGCGGCGCTGCATCGCCGGCGAACCTACACAATCCGTCGCGACCCGATGACCCGCCGAACAACTCGAAGGAATCCGAAGGATTCCCGCGCTGGCCGGGAGTTGCCGGGCCGGGAGTTGTGAGGCCATGCCGAACAACTCCAAGGAATCCGGAGGATTCCCGTCGGGGAGACAGGATTCGAACCTGCGACCCCCTGCTCCCAAAGCAGGTGCGCTACCGGACTGCGCCACTCCCCGTGGAACGCCGTCCGACGTTACACAGCGGATCCGGCCTGGCCCGCACCCGATGCGGGCCACGAGTCAACCGCCGTAGCGGGCGTAGGCCTTCTGGTAGTACTCCGCGCTCGAGGCCAGATCGATCGCCAGTGCGACGTCGCGGCCGTTGGTGAGCTCGTTCGTCCAGGTGACGAGGCCGCCGCTGTCCGGTGGCCGTTTGAGCAGGTGCAGGTACAGGTTCGTCACCCTGGTCCGTCGTGATTCGTAGGACTGGTAGAAGCGGAGCGCGATCGTCGCCCGGGGCGTCCCGCCGTCGGCCAGCCCCGTCCAGGCGTCGAGGCCGCCGCTGTCCGGTTCACGTTCGAGGATCTGGCGGTACAGGTCGGCGATCCAAGCCCGGTTCGTGCTGCCCGCGTTCTTGAAGTACTCCGACGATGCGTAGATGCGGGCGGCGACCTCGGCCGGGGTCATCCCTGCGTCGATGGCGTCGAGCCAGGTCTGCTTGCCGGTCGGATCCGCGGCCCGGCCCAGCGTGGCGAGGTAGTAGCTGTCGATCACCTGGCCCACGTAGATGTCGGAGTCGCCGTAGCGGGCCACGTAGCTGCGGCGGGACAGCTGGCCCGACTGGAGCTGGCCGAGGTCCGTGGTCGTCTCCGTGGGGGTGGGGAAGAAGCGGAGGAAGTCGCGGTGCACCGCGGTGATGAAGGATTCGATCTGATCGGTGACCTCGAGCCCCCAGCCGAAGTCGGCGAACATGGCCTGGGTCAGTGCCGGCACCGACAGCTGGGATTCGCCGTTGTCGATGAACGGCGTCATGAGGGCGTCCTGGTAGGTCCGCTCGTCGAGATGGCTGGTCGAGGTCCCGGCCACGTACGTGCCGGGCGCGTAGATCTCGGGATAGAAGCCGCCATCGGCGGCGATGCCTTCGCGGCCGCCCCAGAGGACCCGGGTGGTGAGAGCGGTGGCCAGCTGGGTCGGCGTGAGGCTCACGAGCGGGGTCTGGGACGAGTTCAGCAACAGGCTGTCGTAGGCGAGCGGGAAGCCCTGGGTGGCCATGGTCGCGGTGGAACCGGCCACGCTGGCCAGGGTGGTGTGGCCGAGCCCGTGGGCGAGCTCGTGGAGCGCCAGGGTGAGCAGCGAGATCTGGTTGGGCGGCACGGCGCCGTCGGCGCCTTCGTAGAAGTCGTAGTCCGACGAGATCTGCACGTCGATCTCGGCCGTGGACGGGTCCAGGTCGCGGCTGGCGAACTGGTTCGCCTCCGCCGGGACGTACCACACGTTCTGCCGGGGGAAGCTGAGGTCGTTGGCGTAGATGTCGGTGGGGGTGGCGCCACCGAGGATGCCGGGGTCACCGAAATGCGTGGCCGTCACGTCGACGTGGATCGGCACCTCGACCTCGAGCACCGACGACCAGATGCCGGCGGCGGCGGCGAAGACCGCCCGCTTGGCGGCATCGACGCTCGGGTCGAAATCGAACACGAAGTCGTCGTTCGGCGGTGCCGTGAACGTCGTCGCCGCCGAGGTGGAGGTCGTGGACGGCGCGGTCGAGGTCGTCGCGCTCGCGCGGGCGTGCTGGTCCCCCGTGGGACGGGCGGACGGTCGGGCATAGGTGTAGGCGTAACCCGGGCCGTGCCCGGTGTGCTGCGGTGCGGACGGTGTGGCCTCTGGCCGCCCGCCGGCGCCGGCCGGCAGGGTGCCGAGTCCGAGCACCATGGCCAGGACCAGTGCCGCGGAGGCGAGTTGTCGCTTCATCGTGTTTCTCGAATCGCCATGGCCGCACCGGCCGCATCCACCGGGCACAGCATGGCATCCGGCGAGGCCGGTTTCGGTGCGGATGGTCGCCGGACCAGATACGGGGGCGAGCAGGGGCGTCGGTACACTGGCCGATCCGTATGTACATCGATCCCTACTTCGACCCGCAGCCCGGGTCCGCCCGCTCCCTCGTCCCGGAGCGGCCGTTCGCCAAGGAGACAACCCGGTGAATTCCACCGTCGAAGCCCTCGAGGGCAACAAGGTAAAGGTCACCGTCTCCGTCGACGAGGCCGAGTTCGAGACCGACATCGATGCCGCGTTCAAGCGGATCGCCCAGGAGGTCAACCTCCCCGGGTTCCGACGGGGCAAGGCTCCTCGCAAGCTGCTCGAGGCCCGCCTGGGCGTGGGTGTCGCTCGGGAGGAAGCGCTGCGCGAGGCGCTGCCCAAGTACTACGCCGAGGCGGTCGTCGAACACGACGTCGACGTGATCGCCGCGCCCGAACTGGACATCACCGGGGGCCAGGAGGAGGGGACGATCACCTTCGACGCGGTCGTCGAGATCCGCCCCGTGGTCTCCGCCGCCGGCTACGACGGCCTGCGGGTCACCATGCCGTCCCCGGTCCCGAGCGACGACGAGATCGACGCCCAGATCGACCGGATGCGCAACCTCGACGCCACCGTCGAGACCGTGGAGCGACCGGCCGCGGAGGGCGACACAGTCGTCATCGACATCGTCGGCACCCTCGACGGCGAGGAGCAGGACGGCCTCACCACCGACGACTACCACTACGAGATCGGCTCCGGTGTCATCACGCCCGAGGTGGACGAGCACCTCACCGGTGCATCGGCGGGCGACGACCTCGACTTCGACGCCACCCACCCCGACGAGGACGAGGAGCGCCAGCTCCACTTCACCATCGCGGTGAAGGAGGTCAAGGCCAAGGTCCTCCCCGAGCTCACCGACGAGTGGGCGGCCGAGAACTCCGACTTCGAGACGGTCGAGGAGCTCCGGGCCGATCTCGTCGAGCGCATCACCACCGTCCGCAAGGCGCAGGGGGCCGATCAGCTCCAGGACAAGGTGGCCCACGCGCTGGCCGAGCTGGTCACCGACGACATCCCCGAGGCCCTCGTGAGCGGCGAGCTCAACGGCCGCCTGCAAGACCTCGGCATGCGCCTCCAGGCCCAGGGCATGGGGCTGGAGCAGTACCTGATGCTCACCGGCCGTACCCAGGAGCAGCTCATCGACGAGCTCCGCGAATCGGCGGAGACCAGCGCCCGGGTCGACCTCGCCCTACGGGCGGTGGTCGTCGCCGAGGGGATCGAGTGCACCGACGAAGACCTCGACGCCGAGATCGACGCCGTGGCCGAGCGGGTCGGCGAGAAGCCGGCCAAGGTTCGCAAGCAGCTGGAACGGAATGACCAACTGCCTGCGGTACGCTCCGACATCAACAAGCGCAAGGCGCTGGAGTGGTTGCTCGACAACGTCGAGATCGTCGACGAACACGGCGGTCCGGTCGATCGGAGCCTCTACGAACACCAGCACGACCACGACCACGACGAGCAACCCGAGCCGGAGACGGACGAGACGGAAACGGACACCGAATGACCCCCGAGCAGCTCGCACAGCACCGCGGCGTGGTCCGCAACTACCTGGTGCCGACGGTCGTCGAGTCCACCAATCGCGGCGAACGGGCCTACGACCTGTACTCCCGGTTGCTCAAGGAGAACATCATCTTCCTGGGCACACCGATCGACGACGGGATCGCCAACCTGATCTGCGCCCAGCTGCTGCACCTCGAGTCGGAGAACGCCGACAAGGACATCAGCATCTACATCAACTCACCCGGCGGCGACATCACCGCCCTGTTCGCCATCTACGACACCCTCTCGTTCATCCGGAACGAGATCAGCACGATCTGCTTCGGCCAGGCCGCCTCCGCTGCGGCCGTGCTGTTGGCCGCCGGAACGCCGGGCAAGCGCCTCGCCTTGACGCACTCGCGCATCCTGCTCCACCAGCCGTGGGGCCAGGGCGGCGGGCAGGCCACCGACATCGAGATCCAGGCCCGCGAGATCATGCGGATGCGAGATCTGCTGAACCACATCCTCGCCGAGCACACCGGCCAGACGGTCGAGAAGATCGAAGCCGACACCGACCGAGATTTCGTCATGACCGCGCAGGAGGCGCTCGAGTACGGCATCATCGATGAGGTGATCAACCGACGCGCCGTGGCGGACACGGCGGGACCCATCAGGGCCAACTGAACCAGGGGGAACGCGGTGGCCAAGTTCGGAGACGGGGGAGAGCTCCTCAAGTGCAGCTTCTGCGGCAAGTCGCAGAAGCAGGTCAAGAAGCTGATCGCCGGGCCCGGGGTCTACATCTGCGACGAGTGCATCGATCTCTGCAACGAGATCATCGAGGAGGAGTTGGCCGAGACGTCGGACTTCCAGTTCGACGAGCTGCCCCGGCCCAAGGAGATCTTCGAGTTCCTCGAGGAGTACATCGTCGGGCAGACGTCGGCGAAGAAGATCCTCTCCGTCGCGGTCTACAACCACTACAAGCGCATCGAGTTCGGCCACAACACCGTCCACGACGACGTCGAGGTGGCCAAGTCCAACATCTTGTTGCTCGGCCCCACCGGCTCGGGCAAGACGTTCCTGGCCCAGACGCTGGCCCGGCTGCTGAAGGTGCCCTTCGCCATCGCCGATGCCACCGCGCTCACCGAAGCCGGCTACGTGGGCGAGGACGTCGAGAACATCCTGCTCAAGCTGATCCAGGCCGCCGACTACGACGTCAAGAAGGCCGAGACCGGGATCATCTACATCGACGAGATCGACAAGGTCGCCCGGAAGTCGGAGAA
The DNA here is from genome assembly GCA_963747745.1 of uncultured Acidimicrobiaceae bacterium. Taxonomy (GTDB): domain Bacteria; phylum Actinomycetota; class Acidimicrobiia; order Acidimicrobiales; family Salinilacustritrichaceae; genus Salinilacustrithrix. The sequence goes on along the minus strand of CAVVGJ010000011.1, from coordinate 140,278 downwards.
CCCGTCCATCACCCGTGACGTCTCCGGCGAGGGCGTGCAGCAGGCCCTGCTGAAGATCCTCGAGGGCACTACGGCCTCGGTGCCACCGCAGGGCGGACGCAAGCACCCCCACCAGGAGTTCATCCAGATCGACACGGGCAACATCCTGTTCATCTGCGGCGGGGCCTTCGCCGGCATCGAGCGCATCATCGAGTCCCGCAAGGGTCACACCGGCGTCGGGTTCGCGGCCGAGATCCGGGCCAGCCGCGATGCCGACGCGGCCGAGCTGCTCCACGACGTGCTGCCCGAGGATCTGGTGAAGTTCGGGCTCATCCCGGAGTTCATCGGACGGCTCCCCATCATCGGTGCGGTCGGCCACCTCGACCACGAGGCGCTCATCGAGATCCTCACCGAGCCCAAGAACGCCCTGCTCAAGCAGTACCAGAAGATCTTCAGCTACGAGGACGTCGAGCTCGAGTTCACCGACGAGGCGCTGGTGGCGGTGGCCGATCAAGCACTGCTGCGGGGCACTGGGGCCCGCGGCCTGCGCGCCATCCTCGAAGAGGTCCTCCTCGACATCATGTACGACATCCCGGGGCGCACCGACGTGGGCAAGGTCGTCATCGACCGAGACGTCGTGCTCGAGAAGGTCAACCCCACCATCGTGCCTCGCGACGCCAAGGCATCACGCCCGAAGCGGGCTGCGTCCTGAACTTCGCGGACGCGCTGCTCGCCTACCTCGACGAGCACATCAACCTCGAGGCGGCGGCGACGAGTCCCACCGCCGGCGTGGTCCACGGCTTGTCCCTGGAGCGCATGCGCGGCATCGTCGACGTGCTCGGAGATCCGCAGGACGCGGCGCCGATGATCCACGTCACCGGCACCAACGGCAAGGGCTCCACCGCCCGGATGATCGCAGCGCTGCTCGCCGAGCACGGCCTGACGGTGGGGACCTACGCCAGCCCACACCTGGAATCGATCACCGAGCGGATCCGGCGCAACGCCGAGCCGATCAGCGAGGACGACTTCGGCGAGGTCATCGCCGAGATCGCCGCGGTCGAATCGCTGTTCCCGGACCGTCCCAGCTACTTCGACCTCCTGACCGCGGCCGCGTTCACCTGGTTCGCCCGGGAAGCCGTCGACGTCATGGTCGTGGAGGTGGGCCTGCTCGGCCGGTACGACTCCACCAACGTCGGCCACGCCGACGTCGCCGTCATCACCAACGTTTCCCGTGACCACACCGACGGCCAGGGGGAGTGGCGGCAGGCGATCGCGTCGGAGAAGGCCGGCATCATCGAACCCGGCTCCGCGGTGATCGTCGGCGAGACCGATCCTGAGCTGGTCGACATCTTCCGAGCCGAGGGCGGCGCCCTCCACTGGGTGCGGGGCGAGCACTTCGGTGTGCGATCGTCCCGTGTGGCCGTGGGCGGGCGCCAGGTCGACCTGTACACGCCCAACGGGCTGGTCGACGGCCTCTTCATCCCGGTGCACGGCGCGCACCAGGCCGACAACGCCGCCGCGGCCGTCGCCACCGTGGAGTCGTTCTTCGGGCGGCGCATCGCCCCCGACGTTGCCGGCGCCGCGATGCTCGGGTTGGAGCTGCCGGGCCGGTTCGAGGTGGCGGGCCGCCGCCCCCTGGTGGTGCTGGACGGTGCCCACAACGTCGGCGGCGCGCAGGCGTTCGCCCGGACCGTCTCCGAGGAGTTCACCGTGGCCGGCGACACCACGCTGGTCGTCGGGATGCTGCGTCGCTCCGATCTGTCCGACGTGCTCGCCGCCCTCGTCGAGGTCGGTCCCCGCCGGGTCGTCTGCACCCGCCCCGACTCGCCCCGGGCTGCCGAGCCCGACGAGCTGCGCCGGGTGCTCCGCGGCCTGCGTCCCGGGCTCGAGGTCGTCGTGGTCGACGACGTCGGCGAGGCCGTCGATGCCGCGGTGCGAGCCGCATTCGACGACGACGCCGTGTTGATCGCCGGCTCGCTCTACACCGTCGGCGCGGCACGCACCGCCTGCCGGCGCCTCGGTCTGGCCGTCCGCTGACCTTGGGAGGGGGCGGGCCGGACCCCTACGCTCGCCGACCGTGAACCGGACCTTCGTCATGTGCAAGCCCGACGCCGTCGAACGCGGCCTCGTCGGCGAGATCATCAGCCGCCTCGAGCGCAAAGGCCTCACCCTCGTCGCCGCCGAGCTGCGCACGGCCGACCGGGAACTGGCCCAGGCCCATTACGACGAGCACAAGGAGCGGCCCTTCTTCGGCGAGCTCGTCGAGTTCCTGACCCGGGGACCGGTGATGGCGATGGTGGTCGAGGGTCCGGCCGCCAACACCTTCTCCATCTGCCGCACCCTCATCGGCAAGACCAGCGTCGACGACGCCCAGCCCGGGTCGATCCGCGGGGACTTCGCCACCACCACCAACGAGAACCTCGTCCACGGCAGCGACTCCCACGAGTCGGCGGCCCGAGAGATCGCGCTCTGGTTCCCGTCCCTCTGAGGCTTCCTCCCTCCGGACTGCCACGACACTTCCGGACGGTCTCTCGTCGCGAGATTGCGATTCGGTGACGGTTCGTTACCATGGTGAAACCTCCCGCGGTGGGATGGTCGTCGTCGGTGGTGAGAGGGCAGCATTCCCGCCCACCCGGTACCATGCCGACCGAACCGGCGCAGGCCCTGCTCGCACCCGATCGGTGATCTCCCCATGTCCGAGAACGTCTTCAGCTCCCTGATGGGTCGTGACATGGCGGTCGACCTCGGCACCGCCAACACGGTCGTCTACGTCCGCGGGCGCGGCATCGTGCTGAACGAGCCATCGGTCGTGGCGGTCAACGTGCGCGACGGTCGGCCCCTCGCCGTCGGGCTGGAGGCCAAGCGGATGATCGGCCGCACGCCCAGCCACATCCAGGCCATCCGGCCGCTCAAGGACGGCGTGATCTCGGACTTCGAGATCTGCGAGAAGATGCTGCGCTACTTCATCCAGAAGGTGCACCAGCGCCGCTGGGCCAAGCCGCGGATGGTGATCTGCGTGCCGTCGGGCATCACAGGGGTCGAGCAACGGGCCGTCCTCGAAGCGGCCGAGTTCGCCGGCGCCCGCAAGCCAGCCCACATCATCGAGGAGCCCATGGCCGCGGCCATCGGCGCCGGCCTGCCCGTGCAGGAGCCCACCGGCAACATGATCGTCGACATCGGCGGTGGCACCACCGAGGTGGCCGTCATCTCCCTCGGCGGCATCGTGGCCAGCCAGTCCGTGCGCGTGGCCGGAGACGAGCTCGACGACGCCATCATCCAGTACATCAAGAAGGAGTACTCCCTCGCCCTCGGCGAACGCACCGCCGAGGAGATCAAGATGGCCCTGGGTTCGGCGTGGCCGCTCGAGGAAGAGGTCTACGCCGAGGTCCGCGGCCGCGACCTGATCACCGGGCTGCCCAAGACGATCGTGACCTCCACCGAGGAGATCCGGGAGGCCATCGAGGAGCCGGTGTCTGCCATCGTCGACGCGGTCAAGGTGACCCTCGACAAGACCCCACCCGAGCTGGCCGCCGACATCATGGAGAAGGGCATCGTCCTCGCCGGAGGTGGCGCCTACCTCCACGGCCTCGATGCCCGACTCGAGCACGAGACCGGCATGCCGATCGTCATCGCCAACGACCCGCTCCACGCCGTGGCACTGGGATCGGGGCTCGCACTCGAGGAGTTCGACGCCCTCAAGGACGTCCTCTTCAACAATCCGCCCGAGCACTGACGCCACGTGGCGTCCGTGCATCCTTTGCGCTCTTCCGTTCGCACATGGCAATGAACTCGTCCCGACACGGGCGATCGCGCTTCACCATCGTCGTGCTGGTGCTCTTCTCGATCACCGTGCTCACGCTCGACTTCCGCGACGTGGGCTTCATCCAAGACGCGCGCCACGCGGCAGGGACCGCACTCCGGCCGGTCCAGGGCGTCGCCGACTTCGCCGCGACACCGTTCCAGAACATGTGGCACGGGGTGTTCGACTACAGCGACGTGGCGGCCGAGAACGAGGCGCTCCGCGCCAGGGTCGACGAGCTCGAGGGCGACATGGCCCAGAACGAGGACGCGGCCGTCCAGCTCTCCGAGTTGCTCGACCAGGTGGACATCCCGTGGGTCGGATCGATCAGCACCGCCACCGCCCGTGTCATCCAGCAGCCCGTCAGCTCGTTCTCCCACGTGGTGGTCATCGACAAGGGATCGTCCTCGGGCATCAAGGTCGACATGCCCGTCGTCACCGGCGCCGGCCTCGTCGGCAAGGTGGTCGATGTCACTTCCGATCGGTCGTCCGTCCAGCTCGTCACCGACCCCGAGTTCCGGGTCGGGGTGCGACTCGTCACCAGCCAGCGGCTCGGCACCGCCAAGGGCCAGGGGCCGTCGCGGGCGTTGCGCATCGACACCGGCATCGAGACCGGCGAAGCCGATGCCGACATCCCCGCCCACGAGGTGCTCACCACCTCGGGCATCGACGATCGTTCGGCGTTCCCCGCCTCCATCCCCGTCGGCAAGGTGGTCCGCACCGGTGAAGCGAACGGCGGCCTCACCGTCGAGGTCTTCGCCGAGCCGCTGGCCAACCTCGACGAGCTCAGCTTCGTGAACGTCCTGCTCACCACCCCGGTGCCCTAGCGATGCGTGCTGCTCGACTCGGCCTGGTGCTCGTGGTCCTGGTCACGCTGCAGACCACCTGGATGGCCGACCTCCACCCGTTCGGGACGCCCGGCGATCTCCTGCTCCTGCTCACCATCGCCTCGGCGATGGCCAGCGGCCCCATCCGGGGTGCCACCGTCGGATTCGTCGCTGGCCTGGCGATGGACCTGGTGCTGCTGACCCCGTTCGGCCTCTCGTCGCTCGCCTACCTCGCCGTCGGCTACGCGGTGGGGACCATCCACGACGGCGTGTTGCGCTCGGCGCCCTGGATCCCGGTCGCCGTGACGCTGGTGGCGTCCGTCCTCGGCATCGGCTTCTACGTGATCCTCGGCCAGCTCGTCGGCCAGCAGTTCCGGATCCCGAACCTGACCGAGGTCATCGCGGTGACATCGATCATGAACGCGGTGTTGATCTTCCCCGCCCTGTACGTCACCCGGTGGATCGAGAAGGCGGCGCCCGATCGCATGATGGGCGCCGCGACCCGAGGCCTGCGATGACCGCGGCAGAGTCCCCCCGGATGCGGCTCGGCGTGCTCGCCATCGTGATCGTCGCCCTCTTCGCGGCCCTGTTCGCCCGCCTCTGGTACCTCCAGGTCCTCTCGTCGCAGGACTACGTCCAGGCCGCGGAGGCGAACCGGGTCCGGGTGGTGCAGGTCGAGGCGCCGCGCGGTCGGATCCTCGATCGGAACGGCACCGTCCTCGTCGACAACCGGGTCTCGACGGTGGTCACCGTGGACCGGGTGTTGTTCGCGGAGTTGGCCGAGGACGAGCAGGCCGCCATGCTCAACCGCCTCGCCGCCGAGATGTCGCGGTACGGCTCACCGGCCACGGTCGAACAACTCGTCGAGCGGGTCAACAACCAGCGGTACTCGCGCTACGCGCCGGTGCCCGTGGCCCAGGACGTCACCGAGGAGCTCAAGATCTACATCGAGGAACACGCCGACCTGTTCCCGTCGGTCACCGTCCAACGGGTGGCGCTGCGTCGCTACACCTACGGCACGCGGGCCGCCCACCTGCTCGGTTACGTGGGCGAGATCAACGACACCGAGCTCGAGGACCGCAAGGACAAGCCCAAGACGTACATCCAGGGCAACCAGATCGGGAAGTCGGGTGTCGAGCGCATCTACGAAGACGACCTGCGCGGCACGCCCGGCCAGATCGTGTACGAGGTCGATGCCCAGGGCCGGCCGGTCCGGGTGCTCGAGGACCGGTCCCGCCCGCCGATCCCCGGTGACGACGTCTGGTTGACCATCGACATCAACACCCAGGCCCTGGCCGAGGACCTGCTGTCCCAGGCGCTCGACGCGGCCCGCAGCCGCACCCCGCGGGGCAGCAACGTGCAGAACGCTGCCACCGGCGGTTCGGTCGTCGTCCTCGACCCCAGCGACGGCTCGGTGCGGGCCATGGCCAGCAACCCCACCTACGACCCGGCCGACTTCATCAACGGGATCTCGTCGTCCCGCTACGCCTTCCTGAAGGATCCGGCGAACCACCAGCCGCTCACCAACCGCGCCATCCAGGGCCAGTACGCGCCCGGTTCGACCTTCAAGCTCATCACCGCGTACGCCGCCCTGGTCAACGGGCTCCGCACCCCGACCGCCCCCTTCGTCGACACGGGGTCCTACACGATTCCCAACTGCAGCGGCGAGAAGTGCACGTTCGGCAACGCCGGAGGCACCCGGTACGGCACCGTCGACATGCCGCGGGCGATCACGGTGTCGTCCGACTCGTACTTCTATTCGATCGGCGCCGACTTCTGGAACAACCGGGGCCGGCTCGGCGAGGAGGCGCTCCAGGAGTCGGCCCGGCTCTTCGGCTTCAGCCAACAGACCGGTGTCCCGCTGCCGGCCGAGGCCGATGGTCGCATCCCCTCGCCCGAGCAGCGCCGGCGCCAGTTCGACGCCAACCCGGGCAAGTTCGCCGAGCGCAACTGGTTCACGGGCGACAACGTCAACATGGCCATCGGGCAGGGCGACGTGGCTGTCACGCCGATCCAGCTCGCCAACGCCTATGCCACCTTCGCCAACGGCGGCACCCGCTACGCGCCCAACATCGCGTTGAAGGTCACCCGGTCGGGGCGGGAGGACTCGGTGAAGCGGACGATCGAGCCCCGCATCAACAGCACCGTCGACCTGCCGCCCGAGATCCGCGATCCGCTGTTGCAGGGCCTGATGGGCGTGACCTCCCAGGAGCGGGGCACGGCGTACGGGGTGTTCAAGGGCTTCCCGCTCCAGTCCTTCCCCGTCGCCGGCAAGACCGGTACGGCGCAGGTGAAGGGGAAGGCCGACACCGCGGTCTTCACCGCGTTCGGCCCCGTCCCCGACCCCCGCTACGAGGTCGCGGTCATCATGGAGGAATCCGGCTTCGGCGGGACGGCCGCGGCCCCCGTCGCCCGCAAGCTGTTCGACGTGTTCGCCGGCGTGACACCGCCCCCGACGCTCCAACCCGGAGGCCAACTGATCTACCCCGACGCGGCCGCCGACCAGCCCACGCAGGACCAGCTCGCCTCGGCTGGAGGTCACGACTGATGGATGCCTTCGCCGGTCGCTGGCCGGGCACGAGCCGGGCCGGGTCGATGCGCCGCAACCCGTCGGCCGCTTGGCGCCACGTCGACCTCCTGATGCTGGGGACGATCACCGCCATCTCCATCATCGGGACGCTGATGGTCTTCTCCGCGACGCGCGGTTCCGACCCCGACTCGCCCGACACCACGGTGCTCGTGCGCCACCTCGTCTTCCTCGCCACCGGGTACACGGTGATGGCGCTGGTCACCATGATCGACTACCGGCGCTTCCGGGACTTCGCCCTGATCGCGTACGGGACCGTCTGCGCCCTGCTCGTCGCGGTCATCTCGCCTCTCGGGACCGAGGTGAACGGCGCCCAGGCCTGGTTCCAGCTCGGGTCGTTCCAGCTCCAGCCGTCCGAGTTCACCAAGATCGCCATGATCCTGGTGCTGGCGTCGCTCGGCGCGCACTTCGCGGGCGACGTCGACCTCCGCCGCCTCGGCGTGCTGATGGGCGTGGCCGGGGTCCCGCTCGCCCTCATCATGCTCCAGCCCGATCCCGGCACCGCCATGGTCCTGGTCGCCATCATCATGGGCGTGCTGCTCGTGGCCGGTGTGCGCGCCAAGCACATCGCCGCGTTGACCCTGCTCGGCCTCACCGCCCTCGTGGGGGTGCTCAACTCCGGCTTCCTGCAGGACTACCAGAAGGACCGGCTCACCGTCTTCCTCAACCCGAGCGCCGGCCTGCAGGCCGAGGCCTACAACCTCAACCAGTCCAAGATCGCCATCGGCTCCGGCGGCGTGCTCGGCAAGGGACTGTTCAAGGGCACCCAGACCCAGCTCAACATCGTCCCCGAACAGCACACCGACTTCATCTTCACCGCTGTCGGCGAGGAACTGGGCTTCATCGGCGCCGCGACCCTGCTCATCCTGTTCGGCATCCTGTGCTGGCGGATCTGGCGCATTGCCCAGCTGTCACGAGACCAGCTCGGCATGCTGCTGTGCGCCGGCGTGCTCTCGATGATCGTGTTCCAGCTGTTCCAGAACACCGGCATGACCATGGGCATCATGCCGATCACTGGCATCCCGTTGCCGTTGGTGAGCCACGGCGGTTCGTCGACCATCGCCCTCTTCGCCGGCCTCGGCCTGGTCCAGAACGTGCACATGAGACGTTTTTCCTGAGGCCTCGTCGGCTCCTTCGTCGCTGTCCTCGGCCTCCCGTTGCACGGAGCGTTCGCACGCCGGCCGTCTGTCCGCCTCGCTGGCGCTCGGCTCGCAGCGTGTGATCCAGTCGGCTCCTTCGTCGCTGTCCTCGGCCTCCCGTTGCACGGAGCGTTCGCACGCCGGCCGTCTGTCCGCCTCGCTGGCGCTCGGCCCGGTCCCTACCCCACGGTTCTGGGACGCGTGCCACGCCCCACGTCGGTGATCTCGCGTCCCGAAACGGGGTCGGGCCCGACCTCAGCGAGTGGTCAGGTGGAGGAGCAGGGCGCTCTCGGGGAGCAGGATCGGGAGCTGCAGCCCCATCGTCATGAGCACGCGTCCGGACACGGTCACCGGCCCGTCCATCCAGCGAGGTTGATGCATGGTCAGGCCGCCCACGTCGCCGGGCATGGTGATGCGCTCGAGGACGTAGTCGCGGTCGGGGTCGAGACCGGTGAGGACGAGCCGCGGTGGTGCCGACGTGTCGGGTCGGCGGAGCTGGGCGTGGCAGAAGATCGCCTCTGACCGGTCGACGGCCACCACACCGTGGGCCAGCGCATCGGCGTCGGCCTGGTCCAGCCGCACCACGTCGCCACCGTGGAGCAGTGGCCGGAGTTGTTTGTGCAGGTCGATCCAGGCCTTCAGCTTGTCCAGGTCCTGCTGGTCGGCGTCGAGCAGGTTCCACTCGATGCCGAGGTGGCCGAACAACGCGGTGGCTGCCCGGAAGGCGAGGCGCTGCACACGTCCGGTGGTGTGGGCGCGGGGCGGGCCGATGTGGGCGCCCATGACCTGCGGGGGCAGGAGGTGGGAGAACCCGCGCTGGATGGCCTGGCGCTCCAGGGCGTCGTTGCAGTCCGAGGACCAGACCCGCGCCGCTCGCCGCAGGATCTCGGCGTCGGCGCGGCCGCCGCCGGATGCGCACGATTCGATCTCGACCGCGGGGTGGGCGGCCCGCAGCGCGTCGAGCAGCCGGTACAGCGCGTGCGTCTGGTGATGGGATCCGGCGCCGGCGAGATCGCGGTTCATGTCCCACTTCACGAAGGCGATGTCGTGGTCGGTGAGGAGACGGTCGAGGACGTCGTGGAGGTGGTTCCAGCAGTCGGGCCGAGCCAGGTCGAGGACGAGCTGGTTGCGGCCGGTCGCGGCCGCGTCGCCCAGGACCCAGTCGGGGTGCGCTCGGTGGAGGTCGGAGTCGGGGTTCACCATCTCGGGTTCGACCCAGATCCCGAACTCCATGCCCAGGCCGGTGACGTGCTCGATCAGCGGTGCCAGGCCCTCGGGATACACGTCGGGCGACACCCACCAGTCGCCGAGGCCGGCGGTGTCGTCACGCCGCCCACCGAACCAGCCGTCGTCCAGGACGAACCGTTCGACCCCCACCGCCGCCGCCCGGTCGGCCAGCGCCAGGAGGGTCTGGTGATCGTGGTCGAAGTACACGGCCTCCCACGTGTTGAGGAGAACCGGCCGGGGCCGCACCGGCAGAGAACGGCGGATGTGGCGGTGGAAGGCCTGGCTGCACTGGTTGAGGCCGGTCCCGGCCACGGCCAGGACGGTGGGTGCGGCGTGCCGTTCACCGGGCTCGAGCGCGACCTCGCCGGAGACCAGCAGCTCGGCCGCCTGGACGGAACGACGACCATCGGCCAGGCGTTCGATGCGCAGCTGGTGGTTGCCGCTCCACGACAAGTGGACGCCTCGCACGTCGCCGTGCTCCTCGTCGAAGCCGGATGGCCCGAAGAACGCGACCGGGACGGCATCGTGGGAGGTTCGCCCCCGCCGGCTCTCGATGAGCTGGGTGCCGGCCGACCACGCCATCCGCCGGGGGTGGAACTCCTGGCACCACTGGCCCGTGAAGCGGAGGACCTCGTCGGCGGCGTCGGGCAGGCTGAGCGTAGGGGCGAGGTGATCGACGTGGAGGATGTCGGTACCGAGGTTCACGACCGCGAGGTCGACCTCGATCACGTCGCCGATACGGACCGACCCCTCGATGCGCACCCCGGCCTCCGCGTCGTCGGCTTCGAAGCTGACCGCGGACTCCGACGCCGTGACGACCGCAGCATCGAATCGAGGGAACACCGGGCCCTGCGCCCGGTGGCACTCGATCCCCGGCCGGCCCGGGTAGCCGCGAGCGGCGGTCGGTACCAGGGTCAGTGGGGGCTCGACGTCGAGCGTGGCCGGCGGGAGCGGGCGGTCCAGGAGCGACGACACGTCTTCGGCCAGGTCACCAGGATCCGGGCCCCAGTGGACGACGGCGGGGATCCCGGTCGAGGTGTCGAGCACCACGGCGACGTGGGCATCGTGGATTCGGAGCAACGGCACGGGTGCACTGTTCCACGGCGAGCCCGGTCGAGGTGTGTTCGGGGTTGTGTGGAGGTCGTCCGGTAGCCTGAGCCCACCGTGCCCATGAACGACACCTCCCGAGGCGGGACCACACACCCGCCCGGGAACACCAACCCGCTGTCGTCGCCGGGTGCACCCACCGACGTGTGGCCGGCACTCGAGCGACATCTCGCCAAGGTGGCCAAGCCCGCGCGCTACATCGGCCTCGAGGCCGGCGCGCCCTCCTCATCGCGGGCTCCCGGCAAGGTCGGCTGGCTCCTCTGCTACCCCGACACCTACGAGATCGGGCTCCCGAACCAGGGCCTGCAGATCCTGCGGGAGATCCTCAACGAGCGCGACGACTCCTTCGCCGAGCGGGGCTACGCGGTCTGGACCGACCTCGAGGCCGTGATGCGGCGGGAGCGGATCCCGTTCTTCTCCATCGAGACCCATGCCGCGGCCGCCAGCTTCGACGTCATCGCCTTCAACCTGTCGGCCGAGCTCGTCTACACCAACGTGCTCAACTGCATCGATCTCGCCGGCGTGCCCGTGCGCAGCGCCGACCGCGACGACGCCGACCCGATCGTGATGGTCGGTGGGCACTGCACGTACAACCCCGAGCCACTGGCCGACTTCGTCGACGTCGTCGTCCTCGGCGACGGCGAGGAGGTGGTGAGCGAGATCACCGAGGTGCTGGCGTCCTGGAAGGCCGAGGGCAAGTCTCCCGGGTCACGGGCCAACGTCCTGCGGGCCCTGGCCCGGCTGGAGGGCATCTACGTCCCGTCGCTGTACGACGTCAGCTACGACGGCAGTGCCCTCGTTGCGGTGACACCTCGCTTCGCCGACGTCCCGGAACGGGTCGAGAAGCGCACGATCGCCGACCTCGCCGAGTGGCCCTACCCCAAACAGCAGCTCGTCCCGCTCACCGAGGTGGTCCACGACCGCCTCAACGTCGAGGTCTTCCGGGGCTGCACCCGCGGGTGTCGGTTCTGCCAGGCCGGCATGATCACCCGCCCGGTTCGCGAGCGCCCCGCCGAGCAGGTCCGGACCATGATCGACGAGGGCCTGCGCCGCACCGGGTACGACGAGGTCACGCTGACCTCGCTGTCCACCGCCGACTTCTCCGGCATCGAGCAGACCGTCTCCGACGTCATGCACCTCGACACCGGTTGCGGCCAAGCCGGCGGGTCCGGGACCGGGGAGGGCACCCGGCCACCGATCACGCTCGGCCTGCCGTCGCTGCGCGTCGACGCCTTCACGGTGGGTCTCGCCAACCAGATCCAGAACGCCCGCCGCACCGGGCTCACGTTCGCGCCCGAAGCCGGCACCTGGCGCATGCGCCAGGTCATCAACAAGCTGATCCGGGAAGAGGACCTGTACGGCGCGGTCCATTCCGCCTACTCGCAGGGCTGGCGCCGGATGAAGCTGTACTTCCTCACCGGACTGCCCACCGAGACCGACGAGGACACCCTGGGCATCGCCGAACTGGCCCACCAGTCGGTGGAACTGGGCCGGGAGTTCCACAAGAACCCCAGCGTCACCGTGAGCGTCGGCGGGTTCGTACCCAAGCCGTTCACCCCGTTCCAGTGGTTCGGGCAGAACACCGAAGCCGAGCTGCGCCGCAAGATCAACCTGCTGCGCGATGCCACCCGCAAGATGGGTGGTGTCAACCTCAAGTGGCACGATTCCCGAGCCACGGTCGTCGAAGGGCTGCTGTCGCGTGGCGACCGCCGCCTCGGACGGGTCATCGAGCTCGTCTGGCAGCGGGGCGGCACCTTCCAGGAGTGGTCCGAGCACTTCGACATCGACCTGTGGATGGATGCCATGGCCGAGTGCGGGCTCGACCCCGACTGGTACATCCATCGCCACCGCACCGAGGACGAGGTCCTGCCCTGGGACCACCTCTCGGCGGGCCTGCACAAGGATTTCCTGTGGATGGACTGGATGGACGCCCTCGCCGAGGTCGGCCTGCCCGACTGCCGGTGGACGCCCTGCTACGACTGCGGGGCCTGCACGGGCTACTCCATCGAGCACATCGTGGCGTCAGCCACGCCGCCGGCCGGTGGCAGCCAAGGCACAGGCGTCGACCTGTCCACCGGTCACACGGTGCCGGTCGAGCTGTCTCCCCGACGCCAGCCGGCGGGAGCACCGTCGTGACCCCGCCGCAGAAGGAACGAATCAGGATCCGGTTCAGCAAGTTCGGCCGCATCCGCTTCACATCACACCGGGATCTGGCCCGGGTCTGGGAACGCAGCCTGCGCCGGACCCGCATCCCGGTCTCCTACAGCGAGGGCTTCTCACCTCGGCCGAGGCTCCGCTTCGGTCTGGCCCTTGCCACGGCGCACGAGTCGTGCGGTGAGTACCTCGACGTCGACCTGGTGCCCGGCACCATCGTCGACGTCACCACCCTCGGGGACCTCGTCGATCCGACGCTGCCCCCGGGAATGCACGTCCAGGGTGCGGCCCACGTCGCACCCGGGACACCCAGTTTGCAGGAAGCGGTCGAGTCGTGCTCCTGGCTCGTCGAGGTCCCCGACCTCGCGCCTGACAGCGCAGAGCTGTTCGTCGAGCACGTCCTGACCGCCCGAGAACTGCCGGTCACCCGAACACGGAAGGGCAAGGAAGTCACCGACGACATCCGCCCGTCCGTGTGCTCCCTCCGAGTCGCCGACCCCGCCGAGTGCCCGCCCGCTGCGCAGTTGCAGCCGGCTGGCACCCTGCTCAGAGCCGAACTGGCCACGCACCCGCGTGCCTGCCGGCCGTCTGAGTTGCTGGCTGCGGTCGACGACAGCCTCGAGGAGGGTCGGGTCATCCGGCTCCACCAATGGACGATGGTCGACGGCGACCGGCGCGAGCCCCTCCCCCTGGCGGAATCCGCCGGGGACGGGACCATCGCCCGGCCGTTGGCCGCGCACGCCACCGAGCGTGCGTCATGAGAAGGGACTCCCACCATGTCCGACACCCGACGAGGGTCGGCACAGCTTCCCGAGGAACGCGCCGCCGGCGCCCAGGAGGCTGAGCAGAACCGATCCGCCCGACCGAAGATCGGCGACACGCGCGCCGCACCCCCGACCACCGACACCAAGGCCGGTGGCGGCGGCCGGCAGCGCAACCGCGCCCGAGGATCCGACGACACCACGGCTTCGAACCCGAACGGCGACGACGGCTCACCGGGCAAGAGCCGGGCCCGACGCAGGCGCCGGGGCAACCGTCGCCGATCGGGCGGCGGCCAGGCAACCGATCCGATCGAGCTCGGAACCGACATCGCCGCGGTCGAGCTCGACGCCGACCAGCTCGAGGCCCGGCGGGGCAAGCACAGGAACGGCAATCCGGTCGGCCGTTACCTGATGGCCGTCCACAAGGCGCCGAAGGCGACCCAGATCGCCGTCCTCGAGGGTCGCCAGTTGATCGAGCACTACGTGTCCCGGCCCTCGGATGACGTGAGCCAGATCCACGGCAACATCTACCTCGCCCGGGTCGCCAACGTGTTGCCCGGCATGGAGGCGGCCTTCGTCGACATCGGCACCCCGAAGAACGCGGTCCTGTACCGCAGCGACGTCACCTTCGACCCCGAAGACGTCGACGGTGGGGGCAAGCCGCGTATCGAGGACGTCCTCAAGGCGAAGCAAACCATCATCTGCCAGGTCACCAAGAACCCGATCGGCGTCAAGGGTGCCCGGCTCACCCAGGAGGTGAGCTTGCCCGGGCGCTTCGTCGTCCTCGTCCCGAACTCCGGGACCTACGGCATCTCCAAGCGGCTCCCCGACAACGAACGCAAGCGGCTCCGCAAGATCCTCGACGGCGTCAAGCCCGACCAGCACGGCGTGATCGTGCGGACCGCGGCCGAGAACGTCACTGCCGAGGAGATCGAGAACGACGTCCAACGACTCCTCGCCCTGTGGGATCAGATCGATGCCCTGGCCAAGAAGTCGAAGGCCCCGACCCTCCTCTACCGCGAGCCCGACGTCGCGGTCCGGGTGATCCGCGAGGAGTTCTCCAAGGACTACCGGGCCGTCGTCATCGACGACCGACAGCTCTACGACGAGGTCAACGACTACGTGTCGGGGATCACGCCGGCCCTGGCCGACCGGGTCGTGCACTACGACCCCGTCGCCGAGGAGCTCCCGCTCTTCGAGCGCCACCACATCCACGAGCAGCTCCACCGGGCGCTCGATCGCAAGGTCTGGCTGCCCTCGGGCGGATCGCTCATCATCGAGCACACCGAGGCACTCACGGTGATCGACGTGAACACGGGCAAGAACGTGGGCACCAGCAACCTCGAGGACACCGTCTATTCCAACAACCTCGAGGCCGCCGAGGAGATCGCCCGTCAGCTCCGCCTGCGCGACATCGGCGGGATCATCGTGATCGACTTCATCGACATGGAGATCAAGAAGAACCGGGACGACGTCGGTCGCGTGCTGCGTGAGGCGCTGGCCAGGGACAAGACCCGGACCCAGGTCTTCGACATCTCCGAGCTCGGGTTGGTCGAGATGACACGCAAGCGCATCGGCGAGGGCCTGCTGCAGGCCTTCACCGAGGAGTGCGAGACCTGCAAGGGCCGCGGCGTGCTCTTCGACCAGCAACTCCTCAGCGAGTGAGTGTGAATGCCGTCGGGTTGGTACCTGTGACCGGGCGGCCGTAAGCTGTCCAACTCTATGTACGCAGTGATCGCCACCGGTGGGAAGCAGCATCGAGTCGCCGAGGGCGACGTCATCGAGGTCGAGCGCCTCGGCGTCGACGAAGGGTCGTCGGTCGATCTCCGACCCGTGCTCCTCGTCGACGGTGACACCGTCCTCGCCACGCCCGACGATCTGGGGAGCGCCTCGGTGTCCGCTCGGGTCGTGGGCGATGCCAAGGGCCCGAAGATCAACGGGTTCACGTACAAGAACAAGACCAACAACCGCAAGCGTTGGGGTCACCGCCAGAAGTACTCGGTCATCGAGATCACCGGCATCAGCCGCTGATCCGGGCCCGCCTGCGAAGCGAGAGAGGTCTCCCATGTCCAAGACCAAGGGTGGCGGTTCCACTCGGAACGGCCGTGACTCAGAGTCCAAGCGCCTCGGCGTCAAGGAGTTCGACGGCACCGTGGTGTCGGCCGGGTCGATCCTGGTCCGCCAGCGGGGCACGAAGTTCCACCCGGGCCTGAACGTGGGCAAGGGCGGCGACGACACGCTCTTCGCCACCATCGACGGCGCGGTCAAGTTCGGTTCCCGCAACGGCCGCAAGTTGGTCGACGTGTTGCCTCTGTCCTGACGGACGTCAGAACGTCAGGCTGGCCGGAAGCTCGTCCGGCTTCCAACCCAGGTGTTCGATCGCCCGGTCGAGGGCGAAGCGGTCGGTCATGCCGCCGACGAAGGCGACAGCCTCACGGGTGACATCGACCCCCTCGGCGAGATCTCGTCCCGCGGCCTCGAGGCGCGAGGGCACGGCGCGGTACCACTCGACCAGCCCGCCCAGGAGCTCGTCGACGATGACCCCCTGGGCGACGGACTCGTCCCGTAGGTAGATCCGTTCGTAGTTGAAGCGCCGGAAGGCACCCAACGCCTCGGTGTGCGCGGCATCCATCCCCACGGCGCCGTTGCTGACCGTGGTCGTCACCAGGGCCTGGATGAACGAGTGGAGCTGGAGGCGGCGGGTCGACCCGCACAGCCCGGCGACGACCTCCGGGAGCTCGTCGGCGCGGACGACCTCGGCATCCACCGCGTCCTCGAAGTCGTGGCACAGGTAGGCGATGCGGTCGGCCCAGGACACCACCTCACCCTCCGGCGTGGCTGGTGCCGGCCGCGACCACGAGTGGTTCCGGATCCCGTCGAGCGTCTCCCGGCACAGGTTCAGCGGCTCGAGGACGACATCGGCCCCCCAGGTGGCGTGGTCGTATCCGCCGGTCACGAACGGGGCCAACGCGTCCTCGGATGCGTGACCGAAGGGGCCGTGGCCACAGTCGTGGCCGAGGGCGATGGCCTCGGTGAGGGCGACGTTGAGGCGACAGGCCCTGGCCACCGACGTCGCCACCTGGGCCACCTCCAGGGCGTGGGTGAGTCGGGTGCGCTGGTGGTCGGCGGGCCGCACGAAGACCTGGGTCTTGCCGGCCAGGCGGCGGAACGCGGTGCCGTGGACGATGCGGTCACGGTCCCGCTCGAAGCACGTCCGCCACTCGTCGGGTTCCTCCGCCGTTGCTCGCCGGCCCGCCCCCTCGGCCCGGGTGGCCGCCGGCGCCAGGAACTCGTCCTCCCGCGCCTCCCGCTCGGTTCGGTCGGCGACCGCGACCGGACCGATGGGGGCATCGGAGTCGGCGTGGGCGGTGCGGATCCCGTCAGCGGCGTGCCCGGTCATCGTCGCGGCCCACTGACGGGCACGGGGCGTCAGTTCGGGCTCGGCGCGGGGCGGGCGGGGGGACGAGGGCACGGTCCGAGTCTCGCACGATGCCCCGTGCTCCACGACGCACCTGCCGGTTCGCGGCCGTGCGCCCGTAGCCTCGTCCCGTGTCCCAGTTCGTCGACGAGTGCGGTCTCCACGTCAAAGGCGGTGACGGTGGCGCGGGCAGCGTCTCGTTCCGGCGGGAGGCTCACGTCCCCTTCGGCGGCCCCGACGGCGGTGATGGAGGCAAGGGCGGCGACGTCTGGCTGGTGGCCGATCACAACGTGGCCTCGTTGCTCGCCTTCCGGGATCACCCGTTCCGGCGCGCCGAGGACGGCACCCACGGGTCGGGCCAGAAGCGACACGGTCAGAACGGATCCGACATCGCGGTCCCGGTCCCGGAGGGCACCACGATCCGCGACCAGGACGGTGCCGTCCTCGCCGACCTCATCACCCACGGCGACCGCTTCCTCGCCGCCGAGGGCGGGCGGGCCGGCCGGGGCAACGCCAAGTTCCTCTCGAACCGGCGCCGGGCTCCCGGCTTCGCCGAGCAGGGCGAGGAGGGTGAGGAGCGCTGGCTGCGCATGGAGCTCAAGCTGCTGGCCGACGTCGCCCTCGTCGGGTTCCCGAGCGTCGGCAAGTCGACCCTGATCTCGGTCATCTCCGCGGCCAAGCCGAAGATCGCCGACTACCCGTTCACCACGCTGGCACCGAACCTCGGGGTCGTGAAGATGGACGACGGTGTCGAGTTCGTCGTCGCCGACCTTCCCGGACTCATCGAGGGAGCCAGCGACGGGAAGGGCATCGGCGACCGATTCCTGCGGCACGTGGAGCGGGCCCGGGTGCTCGTCATCCTCCTCGACCTGTCGCCGTTGGCGATGCATTCCCCGCAGGACCAGGAACGGATCCTGCTGGGCGAACTGGCCGACTACGACCCCGGGCTGCTCACCCGCCCCCGGATCGTGGTCGGCTCCAGGGCCGACCTCGACGACGGCACGTGGGACTTCAACGGTGAGCGGATCGCCGCGGTCACCGGCGCCGGCGTGCGCCCCCTGGTCGGACGCATGGCGCAGGCGGTCACCGATGCCCGCCGCGCGCTCCCCGCTCCCGAGGCCTACGTCGTCCACCGTCTCGAGGGGGAGGGGTTCCACGTCTCCCGCGACGAGACGGGCGGTTGGCTCGTCGAGGGCCGCCAGGCCGTGCGAGCGGTCGCCTTCTCCGACCTCACCAACGCCGACGCCCTCGACGAGGCCCACCGCCGCCTCAAGGCACTGGGCATCGACAAGGCGCTGGCTCGCGCCGGCGCGCAACCGGGTGATTCGGTCCAGATCGGGAAGCTCGCCTTCGACTACGAAGCGGACTAGGGAACCGATTCGACGGTGCGCCCGTCGCGACGACAAGGTGTGACGGTGTCCGGAGGCATGGTGTCGTGATCGTCGTGGCCAAGATCGGGACGTCGTCGATCACCGACGGCGACGGCGGCATCGATCGCGCCGCCATCGCCAAGTTCTGCGCCGAGGTCGCAGGCCTGCGCGCCACGGGCCACATGGTCGTGATGGTGACGTCGGGTGCCATCGCCGCCGGTCTCCCCGCCCTCCACTTCGACGTGCGGCCGCGCGACGCGGTGACGCTTCAAGCCGTCTCGGCCGTCGGCCAGAGCCGTTTGATGGCCGTCTACGACCGCGAGCTGTCCCGCCACGGCCTCATCGGGGGCCAGGTGCTCCTCGCCCCGCTCGACTTCATGGTCCGCGAGCAGTACCTGCACGCTCGGGGCACGCTGACCCGGCTGCTCGACCTCGGCGTGGTCCCGGTGGTCAACGAGAACGACGCCATCGCCGACGACGAGATCCGCTTCGGCGACAACGACCGTCTCGCCGCGCTCGTCGCCCACCTGATCCGGGCCGACCTGCTCGTGCTGCTCACCGACATGCCCGGGTTGCTCACCGCCGATCCCCGGCTGGACCAGTCGGCGTCGTTGATCGAGGAGATCATCGAGATCGACCACAGCCTGGAGTCGCTCGCCGGTGGCGCGGGGAGCGACCGGGGGAGCGGCGGCATGGCATCGAAGCTCGCCGCGGCCAAGATCGCGGCGTGGTCCGGGGTCCGGGCCGTCATCGGTGCCGCCCATCGTGAACACGTCCTGGCCGATGCCGTCGCCGGCGTCCCGGGTGTGGGTACCGTCATCCGTCCCCGCCACGACCGCCTTCCGGCCCGCAAGCTGTGGATCGCGTTCGCCGTCGGCTCCTCCGGCACGGTCATCGTCGACCACGGGGCCAAGCGGGCGCTGATCGATCGCGGCGTCTCCCTCCTGCCCCCAGGGGTCACCGACGTCAAGGGCGGGTTCGACATCGATGCCGCGGTGGAGATCGCCGGACCCGACGGCAAGGTGTTCGCCAAGGGCCTGTGCCGCTTCGACGCGGCCGGCCTCCGGGCGATCGCCGGTCGCCGCACCGATCAACTCCCCGACGGGAGCCCCCACGAGGTCGTGCACCGCGACGACCTCGTCGTCCTGCCGTAATCCTTGAGGTTCCCTCCTCCGTCGGGAACCTCCCGTTGCACGGAGCGTGCGCAAGCGTCTCGTTCGGCCGCTCCGCTGGCGCTCCGCTCGGACCTGTTCGGTGCAGCTCCTCCGTCGGGAACCTCCCGTTGCACGGAGCGTGCGCAAGCGTCTCGTTCGGCCCCCTCTCGTTCTGGTGGGCCGATGCGACGCTCAGGTGTCGCGAGGGACTACCAGAACGGGGTTCGGGGATCAGGTCGTGGCTTCGCCGTCGGCGGTTTGGGTCTCACCCTCGGGCATCTTGGGGGTTTCGGCGCCGGCCGACTCGCCCTCGATCGCCTTGGCTTCGTCACCGGCGGCGGACGTGTCGGCGGCGTCGATGCCGAGCTGGGCCCGGATCTCGGCCAGACGACCCTGGGCCTCCACGTTCATGGCCGCCTGCTCGACCTCGAGCATGCGGCCCTCGACCGATGAACCCTGGAGCTCGGACATGCCCTTGGCCTTGGCGTAGCGGGCTTCGACCTTGGATCGGACCTCCTCGAGGGTGGGGACGTCCTCGCCGACCGCGGCCGACAACTGCGTCATCGCCTTGTTCATCTCCTCCTGCATGTTGGCCTGGTCGATCTTGCCCAGCAGGGCCTGGCGTTCCGACAGCTTCTTCTGCAGCGCGGCCGAGTTCTGCTGCACCGCGGTCTTGGCCTGGCCGGCGGCTTCAGCGGCCTGGAAGTGGAGGGACTTGAGGTCGTCGACCTCGCCTTCGAGCTGGATCATGCGATTGGCGAACGATTCGGCTGCCGACGTGTACTCGGCCGCCTTGGCGGCATCCCCGGACTTGGTGGCCTGGTCGGCCATCAGCACCGCCTGCCGGGCGTTGGCCGAGACCCTCTCCAGCTCCTCCATCACCCGGTTGAGCCGCATCTCGGTCTGCTTCTGGTTGGCGATGACGTTGGCGGCCTGCTGCGTGAGTCGCTTGTGCTGGTCGTGGGCCTCGGCGATCGCCTGCTCGAGCTGGACCTTGGGATCGGCGTGTTCGTTGAACGAACCGTTCAACCGGGCGATCGTGTACTTCCACCAACGCTTCAGGGCCTTGAACATGCTGCGATCGTAGACGTCCTCGCGGCGTGGTCGTCCCGCGAGTGTTCAGCGGTGCTCGCGACCGGCCAGTTGGGCGCGAAGGCGGAGCCCGATCATCGACGTCAGCCCGAGGTACACCGCCCCCGCCACCCCGTACACCGGGACCACCGCCACCAACGCGGGTGGATCGCCGATCACCAGATCCACGATCCGTCCCGCGGCCGCCGCCACCAGCGCGATGGTGAACACGGTCCGGAAGCGTCCTCCGCCGAGCGACACCCGCCCGATGCGCCATGCCAGTGCCATCCGGAGCATGAAGAACTCGAACCACGCCGCCGTCGCCGATCCGATGGCGATGCCGATGACCCCGAGATGCAACACGCTGGCCCCGGACGTCGCCGCCGTCTGGTGACGGACCGTCGTGCCGATGAGGACGAAGTTGTCGAGCCAGAACATCAGGGAGAGGGCGATGGCGGTCCCGATCAGGACTCGTACCAGGGCGATCCGGGCCGGGGTCCTCGGATCGTCGAGGGCGTACAGCGCGTTCTGGAGGAGCCGTGACGACGTCGTCGCGGTGAGGCCGAACGCGTAGGCGCTCAGCGAGATCCACACCAGCCGGGTGTCGCTGGGGCCGAATCGACCCCGCTCGAACAAGGCGGCGACCAGGAGCTCACCGAGGGCGAGGTAGAGCACGGCGGTGGGTGCGACGAAGTAGGCGACGCGCCCGAGGCCGCGGTCGATGCGGGCCCGCATGGCGGCGAACGACTCGGACCCGATGCGCGACAGCTCGGGGAGCTCGGCGGCGGCGATGCTCATGCCGAACAGCGAGACCGGGAGGATGTAGAGGAACTGGGCCGAGGTGTCGGCGGCGAGCGCGCCGGTGACCAGCAGGCTGGCCAGGAACAGGTCGACGTAGCCGGAGATCTGCACGATGCCCCGTCCGAAGATCACCGGACCGAGCCGGCCGAGGCTGTCGCGGACCGCAGGACGGTGCCGGTCGAGGCTGAGGCGCAGGTTGGGGACGAGCTTGAGGACCGATGGCACCTGGACGACGAACTGGAGGATCCCGCCGATCACCACGCCCCACGACAGGGCGTAGGCCAGCGAGCTCTCGGTGCTCCCGCCGATGGCCACCACCGACACGGTCACGATCTGGGCCACGTTCCAGAGGACGGGAGCGACGTAGGAGAGGAAGAACCGGCGGTGCGAGTTGAGGATGGCCAGGCACCAGGCCGCCAGCACCAGCACGCCGATGCCGGGGAACATCAACCGCACCAGCGAGACGGTGAGGTCGAGCTTCTCGGGGTCGTTGCGGAAGCCGGGAGTGAGGATGATCGTGATCGGTCGGGCCAGGACCATGCCGACGACGACGAGCACCGATGTCGCGGCCGCCAACAGGCCGGCGACCGCACCTGCCGTCTTGCCCGCCTCCTCGTCGTCGATGTCGAGCAGGCGGGAGTACACCGGGATGAACGACGCCGAGAGCACCCCGGTCCCCAGCAGGTTCTGCATCAGGTTGGGGATCCGCAGCGCGGCCCGGAACGCGTCCGCGGACACGCCGAGACCAAGGAATCCGGCGGTGACGACCTCGCGGACGAGTCCGGCGAGACGTGACAGCAGGATGCCGGCGCCGACGTGGGCCGCACCAGCCTCGTTCTCTCCGCCCAGGCGGCCGGGGATGGTGTCGGTCACGGGATGTCCTCGGCCGCCAGTTCGGTGAGCTCGTGGTCGGATGGGGAGGAGATCTCGACCACACGGGTGGCCTGCCGAGCCACGGCCGCCTCGAACAGGTTGCGGGCCACGCGGCCGTTGCCGAACCCCTTGTCGCGCGTCACGACATCGAGCTCGGCTCGCACGGCCGCGATGGCGCCGTCCGAGGGGATGTATCCACCCCGCTCGCACTGCATGCGGAAGATCTCGACGAGCTCGTCGGTCGTGTAGTCGGGAAAGAAGATGGTCTTGGGGAACCGTGATCGCAGTCCCGGGTTGGCCGAGACCAGCACCGCCATCTCGTCCGGGTACCCGGCCATGATCACGACGATGCGGTCCCGTCGGTCTTCGACCAGCTTCACGATGGTGTCGATGGCCTCACGCCCGAAGTCGGACTCGCTGCCGCGCACCAGGGAGTAGGCCTCGTCGATGAGGAGCACGCCCTCGTTGGCCTCGTCGAACGCGGCGACAACCTTGGGTGCGGTCTGCCCGACGAAGCCGGCCACCAGACCCGAGCGGTCGACCTCGACCAGATGGCCCTTCGCCACCACCCCGAGCGAGCGGTAGATCTCGGCCAGCAACCGGGCGACCGTGGTCTTGCCCGTCCCTGGGTTCCCGGAGAACACCAGGTGGCGGGACTGCTCGATCACCGGGAGACCGCGCTCGGCCCGCAGCAACTGGACCCGGGTGAGCGCGGCCACGAGCCGCACCTCGGTCTTGACCGCGTCGAGTCCGATCAGCTCGTCGAGCTCGGCGAGCACCTCGTCGACGGGACGGGCGGGAGGCTGCGGTTCCTCGTCCGGTACCGAGGAGGCGCTGGCTCCGGTCGGAGCTGGTGGGGCGCCGGCGTGATGGGCCGCCTCTCGCCGGCCCACGCCGGTGGCGGACGAGATGCGATCGAGGATGCGACCGCGGAAGGCCTCGATGGCAGCCAGCTCGATGGGGGAGGCGAGCTGATCGAGGCTGGCCACCGCGAAACCGATGGCCACGGCGCGGTCGTAGTAGAGGCTGGCGAGGCCGGTGCCATCACGCGCGTCGGCGCTGAGCAGCACCTCCAGGAGCTCCGACGGGGTGTCGAGGAAGCTCTTGCGTCCGGCCACCAGTCGGGCCGACCGGATGTCGGCCGGTGTCGCCTTGGCCAGGGAGCCGCCGAACCGGGGCCCGAAGGCGGTGATGAACGCCCACAGCTCGGTGTCGGTGTGGAGTCCGTCGCAGTCGATGAAGGCGGCGGCCAGGTTGTAGGCCTCGACCTGCACGTCGTGCACCACTCGCTCGTCGTCGACGCCGGAGACGCGTCCCGCCAGCTCACGGACCCGGGGTCCGAGGGCGTCACAGAACGCGGTGACCGCGTCCTCGAGCGCTCGATCGGTGTCCACGTGGTGAGTCTGCCCCACGGGCCATGCCCGGCCCGGCCGTAGACTTCGGGCATGGCTGCTCTGTTGCGGGGGCTGCGCCCCCGGACCCCATCACCGTCCGGCTCGCTGGCGCTCGCGCGTCCGGGCCATTCGCTTCGCTCATGACCGTCACCCCGCTCGCTGCTCTCGGTGCACGCGCGAAGGCGGCCGCGCGGCCGCTCGCCACCGCGTCCACCGACCTGAAGGACGCCGCCCTGTGTGCCGCCGCCGATCTGCTCGACCAACGCGCGGCCGAGGTGCTGGAGGCGAACGCGGTCGACCTCGAACGCGAGGAGGCCGGTGGCATGGCCGCCGGGCTGCTCGATCGGCTTCGGCTCACCGACGCCCGCATCGAGGCGATGGCGGGCGGACTGCGGAAGGTGGCTGCGCTCGCTGATCCGGTGGGCGAGATCACCGAGGGCTGGACCCGCCCCAACGGACTGCGGATCAACAAGGTCCGCGTGCCGCTCGGCGTGGTGGCGATCATCTACGAATCACGTCCCAACGTGACCAGCGACGCCTTCGGCCTGTGCCTCAAGGCCGGCAACGTCGCGTTCCTGCGGGGATCCTCCGCCGCCATCGAGTCGAACACCGCCATCGCAGCCGTGCTCCGGGAGGGCCTCGTGAAGGCCGGTCTTCCGGAGGACTGTCTGGTGCTGGTCGACGACGTCAGCCGCGAGGCCGCGGTCGAGTTCATGCAGCTGCGGGACCACATCGACTGCCTCATCCCCCGGGGCGGCGCCTCGTTGATCCGGTCGATCCTCGACCATGCCACGGTGCCCTTCGTCATCGACGGAGACGGCAACTGCCACGTGTACGTCGACGCCGCCGCCGACCTCGACATGGCCGAGGCCATCGTCGTCAACGCCAAGACGCAGCGGCCCAGCGTCTGCAATGCGGCAGAGAAGCTGCTGGTGCATGCGGCGGTGGCCGACACCTTCGTCCCCCGCATCGCCGCCGTGCTCGCGGGGGTCGAGCTGATCGGGGACGAGCGGGCCCGGCAGCTGGTTCCGACGATGGCTGCGGCGTCGGAGCAGGACTGGGACACCGAGTTCCTCGACCTGAAGCTGGCGGTCGGCGTCGTCGACTCGCTCGACGGTGCGATCGACCACATCGCCGCCCACGGGTCGGGGCACTCCGAGGCCATCGTCACCACCGACCTGCTCGCCGCCGATCGGTTCACCACCGAGGTCGACGCCGCCGCGGTGGTGGTGAACGCCTCGACCCGCTTCGTCGACGGCGAGGAGTTCGGCTTCGGGGCCGAGATCGGCATCTCGACCCAGAAGCTGCACGCTCGTGGTCCGATGGGCCTGCGCCAGCTCACGACCGAGAAGTTCGTCGTACGCGGAACGGGCCAGGTCCGGGGCTGAGCCGCTACGCCGGCAGACCGCCGTCCTCCGGCCGGCCGGCTCGTCAACTCCGCCGCCGGGTTCTGACCCGATCGACCCGCGGGTAGAACGGGGGAGTCGACGGGGCGACGGGCGTCACCGCCGACGAACGGAAAGGAATCCATGTCATCGAACGACCACAGGGTCGCGTTCTTCGACCGCGAGGTGGCCGAGGAGCTGCTGGAGCTGGTCGCCGACGAGCCGGGCGAAGCCGACGAGGACCTGCTGGATGAGGCGGCTGCGGCCATCCAATCCGCCAACGGCGGGCTCCCGGCCGAGGCGCAACAGGCCGTGGCGCGGGGCGACGGCATCGCCGTCGGTCTGCAGCCGGCCGAGATCGAGACCCTCACCATCCTGATCGAGAACAACACCGAGTCCGACCGCAAGACCCTGCGCTCCGTGGCCCAATCGCTCAAGTCGAAGCTGCGGGCCGCGGCCAAGAAGGCCCGGCGCAAGTGAGCGCCGTTTTGCGTTGACCGCGCGGTCAAGTCGAGGGATAGGGTCGAGGGATGACCGAGTTCCGTTTCGAGTCCGTTCCGGCCGTCCGTGAGTCGCTGAAGTCCGTCGAGTACCTCTCGGACGAGGGGATCGCCGGGATCGTGTACCTCGCCGATCGCTTGGGCAAGCCGATCCTCGTCGAGGGTCCGGCCGGCACGGGCAAGACCCAGCTGGCCAAGTCGGTGGCCGAGATGTCGGGGGCTCGACTCATCCGGCTCCAGTGCTACGAGGGCCTCGACGAGTCGAAGGCGCTCTACGAGTGGAACTACAAGAAGCAGCTGCTGCGCATCCAGGCCGCAGGCAAGACCGAGGGCACCGGCAGCGACGAGTGGGACGAGATGTCCGGCGACATCTTCTCCGACGACTTCCTCCTGACCCGGCCGCTGCTCGAGGCCATCAGCGCCGACGATCCCGTCGTGCTGCTGATCGACGAGGTCGACCGGGTCGAGGTCGAGACCGAGGCCCTGCTGCTCGAGATCCTCTCCGACTACACCGTGTCGATCCCCGAGCTCGGCACCATCGAGGCCAAGCAGATTCCGATGGTGTTCCTCACCTCCAACAACACCCGTGAGCTGTCCGAGGCCCTCAAGCGCCGCTGCCTCTACCTCCACGTCGACTATCCCGATCTCGAACGCGAGAAGGAGATCGTCCTCACCAAGGTCCCGGACATCACC
This sequence comes from uncultured Acidimicrobiaceae bacterium, assembly GCA_963747745.1. Lineage (GTDB taxonomy): Bacteria > Actinomycetota > Acidimicrobiia > Acidimicrobiales > Salinilacustritrichaceae > Salinilacustrithrix. Next base: position 114,039 of record CAVVGJ010000011.1, on the reverse strand, counting down.
GCCTCGCTGGCCGATCAGGTGGCGCGCATCGTGCGGTCGATCCGCAACCTCGAGCTGAAGAAGAGCCCCTCGGTGTCGGAGACCCTCGACTGGGCCCGCACCCTGTTGCTGCTGGGCGTGACCCAGGTCGACGCCGAGACGGCGCGCACCACGATCAACATCTTGCTCAAGTACCAGTCCGACATCACCAAGGCACTGCGCGAGCTCGAAGACACCAAGTCCGAGATCCACGCCGACGCCACCGTCTGATGGCGTACGAGGAGCTGTCCGAGGCGGAACTCGGCGCCGGTACGGCGCTCAACGAGCTCATGGCCGGCTTCATCCAGGAGCTGCGCACCGCGGGCCTGCCGGTGTCGCTCACCGAGAACCTCGACGCCATGGAGGCGATCAAGTACATCCCGCTCGAGGATCGGGAGGCGTTCAAGTACGCCCTGGCCGCCACCCTGGTGAAGAACAACTCGCACTGGCGGGCCTTCGAGACGGTGTTCGAGGTCTACTTCTCGTACCGGGGGCCGGAGTACGAGATCGATCCCGACTCCGATCTGGCCGAGGCCCTCGACGAGCTCATGGAGCAGCTGCAGGGCGACCAGGGCGAGGATGGCCAGCAGGCCGGGGGCGGAGGCGCCATGGACGCCATGACGCCCGAGGAGATCGCCCAGATGCTGATGAAGGCGTTGCAGCAAGGCGACCAGGGCATGATGCGGGCTGTCGCCCGCCAGTCGGTGAAGCGCTTCGCCGGTATGGAGCCGGGCCGGCCGGTCGGTGGCACCTACTACCTGTACCGGACCCTGCGCCACCTCGACCTCGACGCCGTGCTCGAGTCGCTCATGGAGCAGTCCCGGCAGCAGTCTCCGGAGCCGCTCAGCGCGCTCGAGGAACGGTTGGAGCAGGACGAGTACCAGCACCGGATCGAGAAGCTGAAGCAGGAGATCGAGTCCGAGATCCGGCGCCGCCTCGTGGCCGATCGGGGGGTGGAGGCCATGGCCCGCACTCTGCGCAAGCCCCTGCCCGAGGACATCGATTTCATGCACGCGTCGCGGGAGGAGATGGCCCAGCTCCGCAAGGCGATCTACCCGTTGACCCGCAAGCTCGCCGTACGTCTCGCCCGGAAGCGTCGCCATGGCCGCAAGGGCCCGCTCGACTTCCGCAGCACGATCCGTCACAGCCTCAGCTACGGCGGTGTTCCCGCCGAGCCGAAGTTCCGCTACCCGCGGCCGGCCAAGCCGGAGATCTTCGTGGTGGCCGACATCTCGGGGTCGGTGGCCAGCTTCGCCCGGTTCACCTTGCACCTCGTGTACGCCATCCAGAACCAGTTCTCCAAGGTGCGGGCGTTCGTGTTCATCGACGGCGTCGACGAGGTCACCCGGCTCTTCGAGGGCGTGGAGGACATCGCCGAGGCCGTCCATCGGGTCAACACCGAGGCCGACGTGGTCTGGGTCGACGGGCACTCCGACTACGGCCACGCCTTCGAGGTGTTCTGGAGCACCTACGGCAAGGACATCGGCCCCAAGACGACGGTCCTGCTGCTGGGCGACGCCCGGAACAACTACCACGCCGCGCAGTCGTGGGTGGTCAAGGAGATGCAGCACCGGGCTCGTCACGTCTATTGGCTCAACCCCGAGCCGCGGTCCTACTGGGACACCGGAGACTCGATCATCGGCGAGTACGCCAACCACACCGACGGCGTGTTCGAGTGCCGCAACCTGCGCCAGCTCGAGCGCTTCGTCGACGTCCTCGAGTGAGCGAGATCGCGCTCAGCGCTCGGCGCGGTGGCGGACACCGTCGCCGGTGTCGTGCAGCGCCATGGCCGTGTTGACGATGGCGAGGTGACTGAACGCCTGTGGCATGTTGCCCAGCAACGTGTGGTCGCCGGGGTCGGCCTCCTCGGAGAGCAGACCGACGTCGTTGCGGAGGGAGAGGAGCCGTTCGAACAGCTCGGTGGCCTCGTCGGTGCGACCCTGCATCGCCCACACCTGGGCCAGCCAGAACGAGCAGAGCAGGAAGACGCCCTCGTGGCCGGACAGGCCATCGACTCCCGACTCGGTGCGGTACCGGAGCAGGAACCCGTCGACCATCAGCTCATCGGCGATGGCCTCGACCGTGGCGACCACCCGCTCGTCGTCGAAGGGGAGGAACCCGACGAGCGGGATGAGCAACAGGTTGGCGTCGAGGTGGGGCGAGTCGAACGCCTGCGTGAACACACCACGGTCGTCGACGGCTCGGTCGAGGACGGCGTTGCGGATCTCGTCGCGTAGGGCTCGCCAGTCGTCGAGCGGGCCGTCGAGCCCGTACTCCTCGACGGCCCTGATCGCCCGGTCCACCGCCACCCACGCCATGACCTTCGAGTGGGTGAAGTGCTGGGCCGGTCCCCGGATCTCCCACATGCCGTGGTCGGGCGCCTTCCAGCGTTCGGCGACGACGTCGACGAGGAGCAGTTGGAGCTCCCAGGCGTCGCCGCCCGCGTCCATTCCCGCCGCTCGGGCCTGGTGGAGGGCGTCCATCACCTCACCGAAGACGTCGAGCTGGTGCTGATCGGCGGCGCGGTTGCCGATGCGCACTGGCGCCGAGCCCCGGTGGCCGCCGAGCCAGCCCAGCTCCGATTCGGGCAGGCGTCGTTCACCGGCGACGCCGTACATGATCTGGATCTTCTCCGGCTGACCGGCGACGGCGCGCAGGAGCCAGTCCCGCCAGGCGGTGGCCTCGTCGACGTGGCCCGACTCGAGGAAGGCGAGCAGCGTGTAGGTGGCGTCGCGCAGCCAGCAGTACCGGTAGTCCCAGTTGCGGTCACCGCCCAGTGCCTCCGGCAACGACGTGGTGGGCGCGGCCACGATGCCGCCGGTCGGGTCGTACACCAAGCCCTTGAGCACAGCGAGCGAGGCGTGGACGTCGTCGGCGTACCGTCCCGTGTAGGTGCTGCTCCCCAACCACTTCCGCCAGAACGACTCCGTCCGTTGCAGCGCATTTTCGGCATCGATCACCGGCGTGACCTCGGCGTGACTCGGATGCCAGTCGAACACGAACGGCACCCGGTCGCCGCGACGAACCGTGAACTGACCCTTGGTCCGCATGTCTTCGCCTCTGGTCTCGACGGTCGTGTGCATCCGCACCCGGTCGGGGCCGGCGATCGCGACGAGGTCTCCGTCGATGCGTCGCACCCATGGGATGATCGAGCCGTAGTCGAAGCGCAGCACCAACTCGACACCCATGTCGACCTCGCCCTCGACGCCCTCCACGATCCGCACCATGTCGGGGCGCTCGTTTCGCACCGGCATGAAGTCGATGACCCGGGCCGTGCCGGTCTCCGTCGACCAGGTCGATTCGAGGACGAGGCCGCACCGGTACCGGCGCGAGAGCGTGGCGCCGGACTGGCGCGGGGCGATGCGCCAGAAGCCAGCCTCCTCGTCGCCGAGCAGCGAGGCGAAGCAGGCTCCCGAGTCGAATCGAGGCAGGCAGGCCCACACCACTGCTCCGGACCGGTCGATCATCGCCGCCGTCTCCAGATCGGAGATGAGGGCGAGGTCGTCGATGCGGGCGCGAGTCTGGTCGTCAGCCATGTCCCCATCATCGGTCATGGATCAGCCCGCGCCGACCCATCGCGCCGTGACAACCGGCAAAGTATGACAAACCCTTGGAGTTTTGTTACCGTTCCGCAACACTGCTGGCGTCGTCGCGCCGGTCAATCCCATTCCTCGAACCAGAGACCCCGTCCTCGCCAGCCCTCGTCTCGAAGATCTCCATCACCCATGTCGACAGTCATGAGACATCCGCTTCGTGCCGTGGTCGCGGTCGCCCTGATCCTGGGTACGGTCATCGCCCCCGCCGCGGCGCACGCCGACACGAAGTCCCAACGGGACGAGGTGCAGCGCAAGAAGGCCGCCGTGGCCGCCCAGATCGACACGCTGCGGGCCACCGACGCCCAGGTCGAAGCCGCCCTCCGGACCCTCAACAGCAATGTCGCCAACCAGACCGCGGCCCTGCGCGATGCCCAACGCAAGGCCGCCGAGGCGCAAGCCGCGCTCGACGACGCCACGGCCAAGGTGCAGGCCAAGCAGGCCGAGATCGCCACGCTCGACACCGCGGTGAAGGAATTGGCGGTCGAGGCCTACATCCAGCCCCCCTCCTCGACCGGTCTGATCGATTCGCTGGCGGCCAAGAACATCGGTGAAGCCGAGCTGAAGCGTTCGCTGCTCGAGGCCAAGTCCAGCAACCAGCTCGATGTCCTCGACCAGCTGCAGCGAGCGCGAGAGGACCTCGAGACCGCTCGCGCCGCCGCCGAGGACGCGGCCGTCGCCGCCAAGGACCAGAAGGCCGCCGTCGCCGACAAGCTCTCCCAGGTGACGGAGGCTCGCAACCAGCAGGCCAAGGTCGAGGCCGACGTGCAGACCCGGCTCGACCAACGTCTCTCGGAGGCCGAGGGTCTGGCGCAGCTGGACAAGAAGCTCTCCGCCCAGCTCAAGGCCGAGCAGGATCGCATCGCGGCCGAGTTGGCCAAGCAGCGGTCCTCGCGTCGCGGTGGCAGCGTCACGATCTCGATCACCGGCTCGGGCAGCATCGTCTCGGTGCGTGGCATCCGGGTCCACAAGAGCATCGCCGGCCGGCTGGCCAGCATGCTCTCCGCCGCCGAGGCCGACGGCATCTCCCTCTCGGGCGGTGGCTACCGGGACCCCAGTTCACAGATCGCCCTGCGTCGGGCCCACTGCGGGACGAGCTACTACGCCGTGTACCAGATGTCGGCCAGCCGATGCTCGCCCCCGACGGCGCGGCCCGGCACCTCGATGCACGAGCGCGGCCTGGCCATCGACTTCACCTACGGCGGCCGGGTCATCGGATCCCGTTCCTCACCGGCCTACCGCTGGCTGGCCTCCCACGCGTCCAGCTACGGCTTCTACAACCTGCCCAGCGAACCCTGGCACTGGTCGGTGAACGGCAACTGACCTTCGGCCCTGGGCCGGTTCGCCGCGGCTTCCTATCCTGGAGGCGAGTGTGCGGACCAGAGGAGGTGCCATGGTCACCGTCAAGCAGGCAGCGGCCGAGTTCCTCGCCCACCAACGCATCGCCGTGACCGGCGTGTCCCGGAAGGCGGAGGGCCACGGAAGCAACGCCGTGTACAAGCGACTCCGCGACCGCGGCTACCAGGTCTTCGCGGTGAACCCCAACGCCGACGAGGTCGAGGGCGACCGCAGCTACCACTCCCTGCGCGACATCCCGGGTGGGGCGGAGGCCGTCGTCATCGCGACCCGGCCCGCGTCGGCCGAGGCGACCATGCGCGACTGCGCCGACCTCGGCATCGAGCACGTGTGGATGCACCGTGCGTTCGGCGAGGGGAGCGTGAGCGATCAGGCCACGATCTACGGACGCGAGCACGGCATCACGGTGATCGACGGTGGCTGCCCGCTCATGTTCGAGCCCACGGCCGACGTCGGTCACAAGGTGATGCGCGTGCTGCTCCGCGGCACTCGAAAGGTGCCCCGCACCGTCTGAGCGATCGCCTCAGCGCGCGCCGTGCTCGAGGCACATCGACGGGCACTCGGCGGCATCGCGCTGCAGGCGTCGGCCGAGGCGTTCGACGCCATCGGCACCCCGCACCAGCTGAGCGCCGACCCAGGCCCGCCACGGGGCCCGCACCGACGGGTGTGTCGCGGGCCGGCGCATCGCCAGGCGGCGGGTGGCGTCGCGGCGCCGGTCGTCGACCACCGTTCGGGCGTACAGATCACTGTGGAGCGGGTACATCTCGACTCCTCCGGTTCCTTCTCTGGCTTCATCGCTTTCCAACTCCATCCTCCTCCGGTATGATCAACGAATCAACTGATTAAAGGAAATGCGGATCAGATGGCTGTCTCCTTCGTGGTACCCGGCGACCGGGCCGTTGACCTGGTCCAGTTCGCCTGGTCACCGCTGTTCGAATCGGTGCTGTCCCTCCGGGCGGTGACGCACCCCAAGCGCGTACCCCTGCACCTGCCCTGGTCCCGCCGGTGCCGCGACCTCGACCGGAGCCTGCTCGACGAGATGCACACCCTCGCCGGCACCTTCGACCGCTTCGTCCCGGGCATCTTCGAGGTCGGCCTCGGCGGCGACAGCGCGGACTTCGACGACGAGCTGTCGGCGCTTGCCGCCCTCGATGAGGACCTGGTGGCCTACGAGTTGTCGCTCGCGGTCGGCGGTCTGGAGTGTGCGGCGCCGGATCACGGTCGACAGGCAACGGGTGAAGGCCTGGTTCGCTCCGCCGAGCTCGTGCACGACCCGGCCTACCGCGACGAGGTGATCGCCCACGCCTCGGCCGACCCCGCGGTCGCCGCCCTCGCCCGGCAGGTGTTCGACGACCCGGGCGCGCTGCGGCTCCGGTACGTGGAGATGTTGCGCCGCTACTGGGACGGGGCGTTCGGGGAGGAGTGGGAACGCATCGTTCCCCGGATCGAGGCCGAGGTCACCGACGGTGCCCGGGCCCTGGTCACCGGTGGGCTCCCCGGGCTCGTCGATGCCCTGCTCCCCGAAGCCCGGTGGGACCAGGGGACTTCGTCGATCGTGGTCGCCAAGGACTGGGACGGCGGGTGCGACATCGCCGAGCGCGGCCGCCTCCTGATGGTGCCCACCGTCTTCGGGTGGCCGTGCGTCCTGATCGAGCTCGCCCCGCCGTGGCCGGTGTCGATCATCTTCCCGCTGCGCGATCTCCGCCAGCCCGAAGTGCCCCACGCCAGCGACCACGAGGTCGTCGGCGGGTTCCGAGCCCTGGGCGACGAGACGCGGCTGCAGATCGCCCGTCTGGTGGCCGAGGATCCTCGCTCGACCAAGGAGCTCGCCGAGCTGCTCAGCCTGTCCGACTCCGCCATCTCCCGCCACCTCAAGATCCTCGAGTCCGCCGGCCTCGTCACCAGCCGTCGCGACGGCTACTTCGTGCTGTACGCGCTGGCGGCCGACCGGCTCGACGTCCTCAGCGGTGCGCTACGGGCAACGCTCGGCCTCGTGGCGGCCCGTACGGGAGACGTGCCCGCCCTCCCCGTGCAGCTGGGGCGGCCGGGCGCGCCGTGACGATCACTCAGGAGACGTGGAGGCCGCACTCTGTCTTGTCACGACCGGCCCAGCGACCGGCGCGGGGATCGTCGCCCGGGGCCACCGGCTGGGTGCACGGCATGCACCCGATCGACGGATAGCCCTGCCGCACCAGCGGGTTCACCGGGACGTCGTGGTCGGCGATGTAGGTCTGCACGTCGAGGTCGGTCCAGGTGGCGATCGGGTTGATCTTGACCAGACCGCGCAGGTCCCGTCCCACCACGAGGGCGTTCGAGCGCGTGTCGGCCTCGTTGCGGCGCAGGCCGCTCATCCAGGCCGCCTTGCCCGCCAGCGCCCGCTCGAGCTGCTGGACCTTCAGCGCCGAGCAGCAGTTGTCCGGGTCGGTCTGCCACAACAAGTCGGTGTTGTCGGGTGCGGTCATGATCTTCATGTTGAGCCCGTACCGCCGCCGCACCAGCTCGACCGTCTCGAGCGTCTCGGGGAAGTGGTAGCCGGTGTCGATGAACACCACCTCGATGGCCGGATCGGCCGTGACGGCCAGATCGATCAGCACGGCGTCGGTCATCGATGCGGTGAGGCACAGGTGCGGACCGAAGGCGTCGACGGCCCACCCGATGATCTTGGAGGCGGGGGCATGTTCGAACTCGGCGTTCAGCTCGAACAGTTCGTCGTCGGAGTAGGTGTGGCGCAAGCTGGGCAGCGGCACGGTCACAGGCATGGAGGGAAGCGATCTCTCGTTCGTCGATGGTTGCGAGGCGGACGATCAGGTGGATGATCCGGCGTTCAGCAAGGCCGGCGTCAGGAGCGCCAGCGAGTAGCCGGCAGCGAAACGAAGCCGCAGATCCCGAAGGGGATCAAGGCTGAGTGAGCCAAGTCACGTGGCGCATTCGGACTCACCGATCTCCTTGACGTATGGGCCGGTCTCGCCGTAGTCGACATAGAAGTCGGGGTCGTCGTCGAAGGTGGGGAACACGTCGAGGTCGGCCAATTCCGCACCGATCCCCTTGGCGCCCCCGGCGCGCTCCAGCCATGTCCGGAAATCCTCGCCGGCTCGGCGTTCGCCGGCGAAGCGCCGCACGACCCGCACCGCGGCCTCGGGGGCGTTCTTGGCCGGGAGGCGCAGGGCCTTCTCGCCGAAGTGGATCTTCTCCTGGCCGACGTAGCCGCCGAGCAGCATCTGGTAGCCGGGGGCGGACCGCCCGTTGGCGCGTCGCTCGGCCCCGAAGAAGCCGATGTCGGCGATGTGATGTTGACCGCAGGAGTTGGTGCAGCCCGAGATGTTCGTGCGGATGCCTCCGACTTCCGCCAGGCCCTCACGGTCCAGCGCCTCGCCGATGGCGTCGGCCAGCCCGCGGGATTGCGTCACGGCCAGGTTGCAGGTGTCGGCGCCGGGGCAGGCCACGACATCTCGTGACAGCTCGGCGCCCGGCTTGGCCATGTCGATGACCGAGAGCCGGTCGAACAGCGTGGGCAGTTGATCCTCGGTGAGATCGCGGAACACCAGGTTCTGGCGGTTGGTGACCCGCACCTCGGCGCCCAGCTCCCGCTGGATGCTGGCCAGGGCCCGGAACTGCTCGGCGGTGATGTCGCCGAGGCGGGCCCAGGCGTAGGCCGACACGGTGCCCTTGGCGTTGCCGCGGACGACGTTGGCGTCCTCCCACTGCTCGTAGGCGCTGTGTTTGCTGGTGGAGCGCCGGCGGAGGGTGACGGGGATGCCCTGGCCCACGGGGGTCGGGGCGGCGCCGGCGAGGGTGCCGGCGGGGGAGTCGCCCCACTTGTCGACCAGCTCGGGCACGCCGCCGGGCCAGCTCGACGAGGCGATGAGGAACGCCCGCTCCTTGAGGACCCGTTGCTGGAGCTCGTCCCAGCCCATGGTGTCGACCAGCCACTTCATGCGGGCCCGCAGCTTGTTGTCGCGGTTGCCGAAGTTGGAGAACACCCGCAGGATCGACTCCAGCGTGGCCAGGAGCTCCTCGCGGGGCGTGAATTCCTCGAGCGCCAGTGCGGGGTGGGGGTTGGCGCCGAGGCCGCCGGCGACGAAGACCCGGAATCCCGGCTCCAGCGAGCCGTCCTCGCGGGGCCGGTGGACGGCGATGACACCGCAGTCGTTGAACATGGCCTGACCGCAGTCGGTGTCGCAGCCGGAGAAGTTGATCTTGAACTTGCGGGGGAGGCGCTGCACCAGCGGGTTGCGAAGGAAGTGACGGGTGGTGGCCTCGGCCCAGGGCGTGATGTCGAGCACCTCGTAGGGGCACGCTCCACCGAGGTGGCAGCCCTGCACGTTGCGGTTCGTGTCGCCACACGCCTCGCGAGAGGTCATGCCGACCGAGGCGAGGTCGCGCATCAGGTCGGGCACCCGGGCCAGCGGGACGAAGTGGAACTGGATGTTCTGCCGGGTGGTGATGTGGCCCCAGCCGCGGCTGTACTCCTCGGCGATGTGGCCCATCATCTCGAGCTGCTCGGGCCCGAGACGGCCGTAGGGGATCCGGACTCGCACCATCTGGTCGTGACCGCCCTGGCGCTGCCCGTACACGCCGTTGGTCAGGCGGAAGACGCGGAAGGCGTCGTCGTCGAGCTCTCCGGTCAGGTACTCGGCCAGCACGGACTCGAACTTGGCGATGTCGGCGGCCTGCTCGGGATCGAGGACGATCTCGTGGCTCTGCATGGGTTCCTCACGGGTGCGATCAGTGCCGGTACGGCAATACCTGACCTAAGCGGTCAGCTTTCAGGCGGTCAGTGTGTCAAACCTGACCGAACTGATCAACATTCCCGTTCGTCCGGACGATTCTCGAAGAATGTCCGCCGCGGTGCGTCGGATCAGGAGCGGAGGAGCTCGGCGACGCGGAAGGCGAGGTCGACCGACTGGCGACCGTTGAGCCGGGGATCGCACATGGTCTCGTACCGATCGGGCAGCTCGGCATCGGAGATCTCCTCCGCCCCTCCGAGGCACTCGGTGACGTCGTCGCCGGTGAGCTCGATGTGGATGCCGCCCGGCCAGGTCCCCGTGGCGTGATGGGCGCGGAAGAAGCCGGCCACCTCCCGTACCACGTCCTCGAAGTGGCGCGTCTTCTTGCCCGACTCCGAGGTGAACGTGTTGCCGTGCATGGGGTCGCACGCCCACACCACGGGGTGGCCGGCGTCACGCACCGCGGCGAGGAGCGGGGGCAGGAGATCGTCGATCTGGTCGGCGCCCATTCGACTCACCAGCGTGAGCCGGCCCGGGTGCCGATCGGGGTTCAACGCCTCGCACAGGGCCAGGACATCGTCCGGTGTGGCCGTGGGTCCGACCTTGCAGCCGATCGGGTTCTGCACCCCGGAGAGGAACTCCACGTGGGCGCCGTCGAGCTGTCGGGTCCGCTCACCGATCCAGAGCATGTGGGCCGAGCAGTCGTACCAGTCACCGGTGAGTGAGTCCTGGCGGGTGAGCGCCTCCTCGTACCCGAGCAGCAGTGCCTCGTGTGAGGTGTAGAAGTCGACCTCGTGGAGGTTGGGCGCCTCGCTGGAGTTGATGCCGCACGCCCGCATGAACCGCAGCGTGCGGTCGATGTCGTCAGCGAGTCGCTCGTAGCGCTTGCCCTCGTTGGACGATGCCACGAACTCCTGGTTCCAGGCGTGGACGCGGGTGAGGTCGGCGAAGCCGCCCTTGGTGAACGCCCGCAGCAGGTTCAGCGTGGAGGACGACTGGTGGTACGCCTGGAGGAGTCGGGCCGGGTCGGCCCGCCGCTCGGCGTCGGTGAAGCCGATGTCGTTGACGATGTGGCCTCGGAACGACGGGAGCTCGACACCATCGATGGTCTCGGTCGCGTTCGATCGGGGCTTGGCGAACTGACCCGCGATCCGCCCCACCTTCACCGTGGGCACGCCGGAGGAGTAGGTGAGGATGACGGCCATCTGGAGGATGACCTTGAGCTTGTCCCGGATGGCGTCGGCCGAGAACCCGTCGAACGATTCGGCGCAGTCGCCCGCCTGGAGCAGGAACGCCTCGCCCCGGGCCACCTGAGCGAGTTGCGCGGTCAGGGCTCGGGCTTCGCCCGCGAACACGAGCGGCGGGTAGGTGGCCAGCTGCTTCAAGGTGGCGTCGAGCTCACCGTCGTCGGGCCAGTCGGGCTGCTGCTGCGCCGGTCGGTTCCGCCAGGAGCTCGGGGACCAGGTGCCCGCGGTCGTGTTCATCTTCTACAGCCTCGCACGTGGGGGGAGGTGGGCGAAAAGCAGTTCGAGCCGCCCCGGAGGGCGGCCCGAACCGACAAGTTGTGCAGTGGTGCCCGGCGGCTCAGGCCGCGCCGCGGGTGCCGGCTTCTTCGCGTACGGTGCCGACGGCCCGCTTGACCAGGCGGCGGGCGGCTTCGGCGGTCACGCCGAGCTCCTCGCCCACCTCGCGATAGCTGCGGGTGCGGCCGTCGTTGAGGCCGAAGCGCTGCTCCACCGCGTAGCGGGCCCGGGGTTCGAGGACGTCGAGCAGACCGGTCACGAACTCGTCCTCGGCTCGGGACATGGTGATGTGTTCCGGGCCGGGCTTGGAGTCGGCCAGCAGATCGACCAGCTCGGAGCCGTCGGGATCGTCGCCCACCGTGCGGTCCAGCGACGTTGGGGTGGTGAGCCGATGGAGGCGGGCATGCTCGTCGTCGAGGTCGGTGCCCTCGCCCGAGGCGTGCCGCAGTGCCGCTCGCAGGCTGGCGGAACGGTCTCCGGGAAGACGGACCAGGGAGGCCTTCTGATCGAGGGCCCGGCCGATGGCCTGACGGATCCAGAAGGTGGCGTAGGTGGAGAACTTGAACCCCTTGCGCCAGTCGAACTTGTCGACCGCGTGCTCGAGGCCGAGGTTGCCCTCCTGGATCAGGTCCAGCAGCTCCATGGACGGGGGAAGGGGATACCGGCGGGCGATGGAGACGACGAGGCGGAGGTTGGCCCGGATGAACCGATCCTTCGCCGCGGCGGCATCACCGATGGCCCGGCGGAGCTCGCGCGACACCGGTTCACCGGCATCGAGGCGCTCCTGGGCCTCGCGGCCCTTCTCGATGGTTTGCGACAGGGTGCGCTCTTCCTCGGCCGTGAGGAGGGGCACCATGCCGATCTCGTTGAGGTACTGACCAACTGAATCGCTCATGACATGTCTTCCAACGAAGGTTGCAGGCGTGTGATTCCATCGGGCGTTGTGACTGAGGTCACCGTCGCGGAGTGGGTTGGGCACCCGGACCAGCGTTCCTACCCGGGGAGGGGATGGATCATTCTCCCACGTCAGACCGGTCCGATCGCGATGAATACGGTTCCCCTACCCTGCGTGGATGGCCGGACGGATCGGAATCTTCGGCGGGACCTTCGACCCGCCCCACGTCGGCCACCTCGTGACCGCCGTCAATGTGCGCCATGCGCTCCGATTGGACCGTTTGCTCCTGGTCGTCGCCAACCGGCCCTGGCAGAAGGTCGGCACGCGCCCGATCACGCCCGCTCGGGACCGCCTCGCCATGGTCGAGGCTGCGGTACGAGGCGTGGCCGGGCTGGAGGCGTCGTCGTGCGAGATCGATCGCGGCGGTGACAGCTACACCGCCGACACGCTCGCGGAGCTGCGCGCCCAGCTGCCCGACACCGAGCTCTTCGTCGTACTGGGGGCCGATGCCGCGGGTGGCCTGTCGACCTGGGAGCGGGTCGAGGAGGTCCAGGCCCTGGCGACGTTGGTCGTGGTCGATCGCCCCGGGTCCGAGCCCGCCGAGATCCCCGACGGCTGGCGCTGGGTGCACGTCGAGGTACCGAGGCTGGAGGTGTCGTCGACCGAGTTGCGGGAGCGCATCGCTGACGGGCGGCCCTTGGATTACCTGCTGCCTCCCGACGTGATCTCCTGCGTCAGGGAGCGTCGCCTCTATCGTGTCCCGACGTGACAGACGATGCCGCCACACCGGGCGGCCGTGGCGAAGCGGCGGGAGACGAGCGTGAAGCAGACTCCGGGGCCGACCCGGAGGCGGCTCGCGCCGCCCGTCTCGCCGCCCTGTTGTCGGTCGACATCCGGTCGATTCCCGGCCAGGACGAGGAGCGGGCACGGCGCGGTCCCACGGCCGACGCACTGCAGGTCGACCCGGCCGACGCCGGTCGTACACCCGATGATGAGGCCGCCGAGGTCGACCACGACGCCGAGTCGACGCCGGTGGTCGCGGCGGGCGGCGCCCGATCCGCGCACTCGCGGGGATGGTTCGCCATCCTGATCGTGCTGCTGATCGGCGGGGTCGGACTGGCGTACGCCGGGTCACGACTCATCCGATCGAGCACCGAGGGCGAGGTCCTCACCCCGATCGACGATCCATCGGCGCCCGGGTACGAGGCGCTGGTCGACCCCACGCCGACGCTCGTCCTGTTGCAGGATGTGAACGGCGCCCTCGACTCCATCACGGTTCTGACCCTGCCCGACCCTGGCGGCGGTGGGGGTGGCGTCCTGATGATCCCCACGAGGACGGTGACCGAGGTGCCGATCTTCGGCGAGAGTCCGGTGGCCATCGCCTACAACTTCGGTGACAGCCAGATCGCGACCGAGGTGATCGGCAAGCTCATCGGGACCGGACTCGGCGATTCTGCGGTCGTCGATGCCGCCCGGTGGGCCGATCTCGTCGCACCGGTGGCGCCGATCACCATCGACAACCCGAATGCCCTCAGCGTCGATGGCGAGGTCCGCTTCCCCGTCGGCCAGATCCAGCTCCAGCCCGCTGACGTCGGTCCGTACCTCGAGGCGAAGGTCGACGGGGAGACCGACCTCGCCCGGCTGTTCCGCCAGCAGGTGTTCTGGTCGGCGTGGCTCGACGCCGTGGCCGCCAACGGGACCGCGGCGGCGGTTCCCGGCGAGCTCGACACCGGGATCGGCCGGTTCGTCCGATCGCTGGCCGCCGGGCAACGGTCGATCTCCACGCTGCCGGTGAAGGCGGCGCCGCCGGGCGAGTTCGGTGACGAGGAGGCGTTCGTGCCCCAACCGGCGAAGGACGCCGAGCTCGTCGATCAGCTGGTGCCGTTCCCGGTGTCACCCGCCCCCGGTGCGCGCGCCCGGCTCCGTCTGCTCAACGGCACCCCCGACACCTCGGTGGCGGCGACCGTGGCCGCCGATCTGCCGCCGGCCGGGGTCCAGGTCGTGCTCATCGGAAACGCGGCATCGCTCGATCACGCCACCACGACGGTGCGCTACATCGGCGCCGAGTTCCGGGACGCGGCGCTCGCCGTGGCCGACATCTTGGGGGTGGGCGAGGTGACCGAGGACAACCGACCGAGTGAGACGGCCGACATCACCGTTACGCTCGGCGCGGACTATGGATGACAACTTGCATGTCTGAGCCCGATCTCGACCCCACGCTCGGGTCGTCACCTCCCCACGCGGCAGTCGATCTCTTGGACCCGGAGTATCCGATCGTGGCGGCGCGCGCCGCCCATGCCAAGGGCGGCATCGACATTCTGGTGCTGCGGGTGGGTGACGTGTTGGCCATCACGGATTACTTCGTGATCGTGTCGGCTTCGAACCCGCGCCTGGTGCGGACGGTGGTGCAGGACATCGAGCAGAAGGTGGCCGAGGCCGGAGGCCCCCGCCCCCTGCGGGTCGAGGGGTTGAACGAGGCCGAGTGGGTGCTCGCCGACTACGGCGCCTTCGTCGTGCACGTGTTCCACACCGAGACCCGCCAGTACTACGAGCTCGAGCGGCTCTGGTCCGACGTACCGGCCATCGACTGGGTCGATCCGGAAGCTCGCGTCCCACCGGCGGACGCCGGCGGGGCCGATCGGCTGCGGTACGAGGGGCTCAGGCCTGCTTCGGCCGCGGGCGAGGCGCCGTCGGGCGAGCTCTTCCAGCCAGTCGGCCATCCGGTGATCGCCAAGGCGTGGCCGGCACCTTCGTGCACGGAGAGCGTCCCGCCGAGCCGGCGCACCAACCAGCGGCTCATCGCAACCGGGGTGAGACCGTCGAGGGCTCCGACGTGGATCGAGATGGGCGCGCTCGACTGCGTCGAGGAGCGGGCCGAGCGGGGTGGCCTGCGCCACGATCTCCCGCTCGAGGCCGCTCGGTCCTGACGACACGCTGCCGATCATGGCGGCAACGAGCGCATCTCCCGCACCGGCGATCTCGTCGACGGCGGCGAGGCTGTCGGCCAGCAGGAGGCGGGCGGTCTCGGGATCGACCTCGGGCGGGACGAGCCACATGGCCAACTCGCGTCCTGCCTCGTCGGGCGTGGCGGATGCGATCACCTCGGCGAACAGCCGGCGGCTGTCATCGGAGCCGTCGAGGACGGTGGGGTCGTCGTACGCGTCTGCGGGCACCAGGGGAGCGACGAGCACGACGCGCTCGACCCGCTCCGGGTGCCGTCCGGCGATGGCGAGCGCCGGGATCGTGCCGGCCGACCAGGCCAGGAGCGCCGCGCTGGTCGAGCTCGAGGTGGTCGAGAACCCGAGCGTGGTCGTCGGCGACCGACATCGGGGTGGCGGCCGGGTCGGGATCGGATCCGCCGAGGCCAGGGCGGTCGACGGCGATGAGGCGGATGCCCAGCGACCGGGCGATGGTGTCGTCGGGGTGGCGGGCGAGTCGGGTGTCCGGGGTCCCGTGCAGGAACAGGACCGGCACGCCGTCGGGATCGCCGCGATCGTCGACGGCGATCCGCCGCCCGCCGGCCACCGTGACGAGCAGATCAGGGTCGGGAAGGTCCATCGGGTGAGGGGGCGTTGCGCACGGCACTGAAACGCAGGGGTTTGGGTTGCGTGCGCCAATGCGAAGCATTGGTGCCTTTCTCGCCCGCCAGGGCGAGAAAGCGTGGAGCTAAGGGGAATCGAACCCCTGACCTCTTCAATGCCATTGAAGCGCTCTACCAACTGAGCTATAGCCCCGGGCGCTCTGGGCTCGCAGGGCGAGCCTTCGCTAACCGAGTTGTTCGGCTGGGCCTCACAACTCGCAGGGTCGATCACGATAGATCACGCGAAGGCCCACTGCGGCAATCACACGAGGGATCGGCCTGATTCTCGAATCGGAGCGATCGGGTGGCCTCGGTACGATGCCGGACCGTGCAGGACATGGACGCGACCGACGACACCAGCGCAGACGGACGCGTTCCGGCATACGACCCGCAGACGGTCGAGGCGGCGTGGCAGCAGCGCTGGCGGGAGGAGGGGACCTACGAGATCGACAACGACGATCCCCGCCCCCCGTACTACGTCCTGTGCATGTACCCGTATCCATCGGGTCCCGCCCACATGGGCCACGTTCGCAACTACACCTTCGGGGACCTGATCGTCCGCTACCGCACGATGCAGGGCTACGGGGTGCTGTCGCCGATCGGCTTCGACAGCTTCGGGCTCCCGGCCGAGAACGCCGCCATCCAGACCGGCCGTCATCCTCGGGAGTTCACCGAGGAGAAGATGGCCGAGCTGACGTCGTCGTTGCTGCGAATCGGCGCCGGCTACGACTGGCGGCGGCTGATCACGAGCCACTCGCCCCAGTACACCCGCTTCACCCAGTGGATCTTCCTCCGCTTCCTCGAGGCCGGGCTGGCCTACAAGCGCAAGGCGGCCGTGAACTGGTGCCCGGGTTGCCAGACCGTGCTCGCCAACGAGCAGGTCCTGGCCGACGGCACCTGCGAGCGCTCGGGCGACGTGGTCGAGGCCAAGGACCTCGAGCAGTGGTTCTTCAAGATCACCGACTACGCCCAGCAGCTGCTCGACGACCTCGAGCTGGTCGACTGGCCCGAGCGGGTCGTCACCATGCAGAAGAACTGGATCGGCCGCTCCGAGGGGGCGCAGTTCTCGATGGCGGTGGTCGACGAGTCCGGTGCGCCGCACGCCAGCGGGGCCTCGGTCGAGGTGTACACGACCCGCCCGGACACGGCCTTCGGCATGACCTACGCCGTCCTGGCGCCGGAGCACGAGCTCGCCCGCACGGTGACCACCGCCGAGCATCGCGACGCCGTGGAGGCGTTCGTCGAGCAGGCCCGCAACACCTCCGAGATGGACCGGCTGAGCTCGGAGGGAGCGCTCGACAAGCGGGGCGTGTTCACGGGGTCGTACCTGCTGAATCCCTTCACCGAGAAGCCGGTGCCGCTCTACCTCGCCGACTACGTCCTGAGCTCCTACGGCACGGGAGCGATCATGGCCGTCCCCGGCCAGGATCAACGCGACTGGGACTTCGCCGTGGCCTACGACCTGCCCATCATCCGCACGGTGCAACCGCCGCCGGAGTTCGACGGCGAGGCGTACACCGGTGACGGCGTCGCCATCAACAGCGCCAACGACACCCTCGACCTGAACGGGATGGGCGTCGCCGAGGCCAAGGCTGCTGCCATCGCCTGGCTGGCCGAGCGGGGCATCGGCGAGGCGAAGGTCAACTTCCGTTTGCGCGACTGGCTCGTGTCCCGCCAACGCTTCTGGGGCTGCCCCATCCCGATCGTCTACTGCCCCGACCACGGGACGGTGCCGGTACCCGATGACGAGCTCCCCGTCGTCGCCCCCGACGACGTCGAGTTCCGTCCCACGGGCGAGTCGCCACTCAAGTACCACGAAGGCTTCCTGCACACGACGTGTCCCCGGTGCGGCGGGCCCGCCGTTCGTGAGACCGACACCATGGACACGTTCGTGGATTCGTCGTGGTACTTCCTCCGCTTCGCGGATCCGACCAACGAGGACCGTCCCTTCGATGCGGCGGCCGTCGAGCACTGGCTCCCGGTCGACCAGTACATCGGCGGTGTCGAGCACGCCATCCTCCACCTGATGTACGCCCGCTTCTTCACCAAGGCGCTGGCCGACCTGGAGGTCGCTCCCACCACGCTGCGCGAGCCCTTCCAGCGGCTGTTCACCCAGGGCATGATCCGCCTCGGCGGAGCCAAGATGTCGAAGTCGAAGGGCAACCTGGTCAGTCCCGAGGAGATCCTCGACCGGGAGGGTGCCGACGCGCTCCGTCTCGCCCAGCTCTTCGTGGGGCCGCCGGCCGACGACGTCGACTGGGAGGGGGTCGGCATCGAGGGCACGTTCCGCTTCGTCGGGCGTCTGTGGCGGCTCGCGCTGCCCGGCTCCGATGTCGTCGCCGATGCGTCCGGGGACGATGCCGTCGAGATCGACAAGGCAACGCATCGGCTCATCGCCCGGGTCACCGACGAGATGGAGCGGTGGAGCTACAACACGGCGGTGGCCGCGTTCATGGAGTTCACCAACCTGCTCTACAAGCAGGGCAAGACCGACTTCGCCGTGGACACGTTGCTGCTGTTGTTGGCGCCCATGGCTCCCCACGTGACGGCCGAGTTGTGGCAGCGGCGGCGCGTGGCAGAGGGGATCGACCCCGCAGATCCCGCGGCCCACGTGCACGCCCAGGTCTGGCCCGAGCACGACCCGTCGATGTTGACCCGCGAGACCGTGACGATGGTCCTGCAGGTCGAACGGCAAGGTCCGCGACCGAGTCGACGTCTCGCCCGACCTGACCGAGGACGAGGCCATCGCCGCCGCGCTGGCCAGCGAGAAGGTGCGGGAGCACCTCGACGGCGAACCGCGGAAGGTGATCGCCCGACCACCGAAGCTCGTCAACATCGTGGTGTGACGGGGTGAACCCACCGCCTCGCCGCCCCAGATGAGCGTGATCAGCCGCCGAATGGGGTGAAACGGGCATAGGGCGCGGAGTCCGCCACGATGCGCGGCGCGCGCCGGTCCGGCTGACTACGGTGCCGTCGACTGCAAGGGGGACAGCGTGGTGGACGTGCAGCGCTCGCGTGCGAGCGTCAGCAGCGGTGCGGTGCTCCAACCGGTGCACCGACGACCGGGTGGGCGTGAGCGACTGGTCGATCTCGCCGACGCGGCCCGTCGACCGTTGTCGATGGCCGGCCCGGTGCTGGCTGTCTTCGTGGTCCAGCAGGTGGTGTTCCCGGTCCCGGCCGGCGTGTTCCTGCGGGGCATCATCATCGGTCTGCTGACCGGCATGGTCAGCGTCGGCATGGCGCTCATCTACCGGGCCAACCGGGTGTTGAACTTCGCGCAGGGCGATCTCGGCTACGTGCCGGCTTCGCTCGCCGTGATGCTCGTGGTGTCCACCGGCGTGCCGTGGCTACTCGCGTTCGGCGCCGGCTTCGCGGTGGCCGCGGCGCTGGGCGCGGTCTGCGAGCTGGCCGTGATCCGCCGGTTCTTCCGGGCCCCCCGGCTGATCCTGACCGTGGCGACGCTCGGTCTCAGCCAGCTCCTCGCCTTCGGAGGACTGCTGCTGCCTCGGCTGTTCGACGCGAAGGTGCGCTCGCAGAGGATCCCGCCGCCGTTCCACATGAGCTTCACGGTGGAGCCGCTGGTGTTCACCGCCAACGACATCCTCGTGCTGGTGGGCGCACCGCTGGCGATGCTGGCGGTAGGGCTGTTCCTGCAGCGCACGCCGGTCGGTGTCGCCATCCGGGCGTCAGCGGATCGTGCCGACCGGGCCAGCCTCCTCGGTGTCCCCGTCAAGCGGCTGCACACCATCGTCTGGGCCATTGCCGGGACGCTCGCCTACCTCGCCCTGTTCCTGCGGGCCGGTGTCGTCGGTCTTCCCATCGGTGCCGCGCTCTCGTTCGGAATCCTCCTGCGGGCCCTGGCCGCGCTGATGCTCGGTCGCATGACCCATCTGCCCACGATCGTGGCCAGCTCCCTGGCCATCGGCGTGCTCGAGATGGGCGTCGACTGGAACGGATTCCTCGGCCAGCGCAGCCCCCTGCTGATCGAACCCGTGGTCGCAGTGGTGGCGATCGGCGCCCTCCTGCTGCGCCGGAAGGACATCTCGCGGGTGGCCACCGACGGCGCCTCGAGTTGGTCGGCGTCCGACGAGGTGCGTCCGGTGCCTCGCGAGCTCCGCCAGGTCCTCGAGGTGCGGGTGCTGCGATGGGTCGGCGGGATCGCGCTGACCGCCGCCGTGCTGGTGCTCCCCAACCTGGTGAGCACCTCGACGTCGCTCAAGGTCTCCGCCGTGTTCATCTACGCGCTCGTCGTGGCGTCGGTGGTGGTGGTCACCGGATGGTCGGGTCAAGTGTCACTCGCCCAGGTCGCGTTCATGGCCGTGGGCGCCGCGGTGGGCGCCCACGCCACCACCGAATGGCACCTGGACCTGAGTCTGGCGCTCCTCGTCGCCGGGTTGGTGGGTCTCGCCGTCGCCGTCATCGTCGGCTTGCCCGCATTGCGCCTCAACGGGCTGTTCCTCGCCGTGACCACCCTCGGGTTCGGTCTCGCCACCTCGGCGTATTTCCTCAACAGCCAGTTCTTCACCTGGGTGCCCACCGGGCGGGTCGAGCGACCAGACCTGTTCGGGCGGATCAGCCTCGACTCGCCGACGCGGATCTACTACTTCGCGCTCGCCGTGCTGGTGCTGGTGCTGGCGGGACTGCGGGGCGTGCGCACCAGCCGGACCGGTCGGGTGCTGCTCGCCATACGGGAGAACGAACGCGGCGCCGAGGCATTCGGCGTGAGCGCGGCCAGAGCCAAGCTGACCGCCTTCGCCATCTCGGGGTTCGTGGCCGCGGTCGCCGGGGCGGTGTTCGTCCATCACCAGCAGGCCTTCGACGCGGGTCCGTACGATCCGGGGCTGAGCATCACGATGTTCATGGCGGCGGTGATCGGTGGCCTCGGAACGCTCACCGGCGGTGTCCTGGGCGCCGTGTACATCGAGGGTGGGTTCTTCCTGCTCCCCGCTGACTGGCGGTTCTTCAGCTCGGCCTTCGGAGTCCTGTTCGTCCTGCTCGTGGTGCCCGGTGGCCTCGGTTCTGTCGTGTACAAGCTGCGGGATCTGTGGCTCCGAGCCGTCGCCCAACACCACGGGATCGAGGTGCCGTCGATGGTCGCCGATCGCCGGATCGAACCCGCTGACGAGCCGGGGCCGACCGGTGTCGAGCCCGTCCTCATCGGGAGCGAACCGTGACGAAGAGGAGCGCGCCCCGGATCAGGGGTTGGCTGGAGAACATCACGGGCGGGGGCCCCGTCTACCCGCTGCTCATCCTGTTCGGGCTGAACGCGGTCGACGAGCTCGACCGCACCGCGTTCGGCATCTTGTTGCCGGAGATCCGCGACGCATTCGGGCTCGACCTCCAGGGCGCGCTGTCGGTCATCGCGCTCGTGGCTGCCGTCGCCCTGTGCCTGCAGGTGCCCATCGCCCACTACGCCGATCGGGCGCCCCGCGTGCGCCTGGCCATGATCGGCGCCACCGCGTGGGCCCTGTTCTCCTTCGGCACCGGTCTCAGCTTCTCGGTGTGGTTCCTCGTGGTCATGCGCTCGGGATCCGGCATCGGCAAGGCGGTGGTCGATCCCACCCACAACTCGCTCATCGCCGACTACTACGCCCCCGAGCACCGGTCCAAGGTGTATTCGTTCCACCGGGCCGCCAACGCGGTCGGTGCCTTCGTTGGACCGCTGCTCGCCGGTCTCCTCGCCTACTCGTTCGGGTGGCGCGCGCCGTTCTTCGTCTTCGCCGTTCCCACCCTGGTGGTGGTGTTCCTCGGGCTCCGGCTCCGGGAACCCATCCGCGGCAACCACGAGCGCCGGGCGATGAAGGCGTCCGAGGAGGCGATCGCCACCGAGGAGAAGCCGCCGTCGTTCGGCGAGGCGTGGCGGCTGTGCTCTCGCATCGAGAGCCTGCGTCGCATCTGGTGGTCGCTGCCGTTCCTCGCCGCATCGCTCATCGGGTTCACCTCGATGGCCGGGCTGTTCTACGAGCAGGTGTTCGGGCTCGACGAGCGGGCCCGGGGCCTCGTCGCGGCCTCCACCGAGCCGCTCCAGTTGGTCGGGCTGTTCATCGGGGCGCGCATCGGCACCAAGCTGGTCGAGCGGGATCCAGGACTACTGCTGCGGTTCCTCGGCCGGGTCTCGTTCCTTGTGGCCATCGCCTTCGCCGCCTTCGCTCTCAGCCCCTGGTTGTGGCTGTCGATCGGCATCAACGCGGTGATCAGCGCCGGCCTCGCCGCGGTCGGCCCCGGCATCTACGCCGCGCTGGCGCTGGCCATCCCACCCCGGGCCCGGGCCACTGGCTTCTCCATCGGATCGGTGTGGGTGTTGCCCGGTCTGCTCATCCTGCCGATCATCGGCGCCTTCGGCGACGCCTGGGGCATCCGCCAGGGCATGTTGCTGATGCTGCCCGTGTTCGTGGTGGGCGGGTACATCATCGCCAGTGCAGGGAACGTGATCGGCGCCGACATCACCCAGGTCTGGCAGACCGCGGCCGCTCAGTCCGAGGTGGCGTATCAGCGGAGCCAAGGACGATCGAAGCTGTTGCTCATCCGCGGCGTGGACGTGTCCTACGGCAACGTGCAGGTGTTGTTCGGGGTCGATCTCGAGATCGACCAGGGAGAGATCGTCGCCCTGCTCGGCACCAACGGGGCCGGGAAGTCGACACTGCTGAAGGCCATCTCCGGGACCGTCGAAGCCGAACGCGGCGCCATCATCTTCGACGGCGTCGACATGACCCACACACCGCCGGCGGAGATCGCGGGACGAGGGGTGGCCCAGGTCCCGGGAGGTGTCGGGACCTTCCCGTCGCTGAGCGTGCACGAGAACCTCGAGGTGGCCGGCTGGTTGCACCGCCGGTCGAAGGCCGAGGTCGACGCCGGGCTCGCCCGGGCCTACCAGCTGTTCCCGGCCCTGGACCAGCGGCGCCGGGAACCGGCGGCCAACCTGTCGGGCGGTCAGGCCCAGATGCTCGCCCTCGGCATGGCGTTCATCTCGCGGCCTCGGCTGTTGATGATCGACGAGCTCTCGCTCGGTCTGGCGCCGGTGATCGTCGACCAGCTCCTGCCCGTGCTCCAGGAGATCAGGGACCAGGGCACGACCATCATCCTGGTCGAGCAGTCGGTCAACGTGGCCCTCACGGTCGCCGAGACGGCGTACTTCATGGAGAAGGGCGAGATCCGGTTCTCCGGTGCCACGGCCGAGCTGCTCGAGCGTCCCGACCTGTTGCGATCCGTCTTCCTCGAGGGCGCCGGCCACGCCGTCTCCCAGACCGGTGTCGGAGGGTCGAACGGCATGACGAAGCGGCTCAACGGGGGGACGGAGACCGCCGGCCCCAGCGCGCGGACGGTGGCGCTCGAGACCGCCGATCTGAGTTGTTCCTTCGGTGGCATCCGGGCGGTGGACGGCGTCTCGCTGCAGGTGGGGTCCGGCGAGATCGTCGGCGTCATCGGCCCCAACGGCGCAGGCAAGACCACCTTGTTCGACCTCGTCTCCGGGTTCACCCCCGCCGACCGGGGCCGGGTGATGCTGGCCGGACAGGACATCGGGCACCTCTCGCCCCACCGCCGCGCCCTGCGGGGCCTCGGGCGATCGTTCCAGGATGCCCGGCTCTTCCCCGCGATGACGGTGGAGGAGGCGGTCAAGGTCTCGCTCGAGCGCTTCACCGAGTCCAGGGACCCCGTGAGCGCGGCCCTGCACCTGCCCACCACCTTCGACAGCGAGGCCAAGGTCACGGCCCGGATGAACGAGCTCATCGAGCTCATGGGTCTGGAGGCGTTCCGCACGAAGTTCCTGCGCGAGCTGTCCACCGGCTCGCGCCGGATCGTGGATCTCGCCTGCGTCGTGGCTCACCGCCCCACCGTGATCCTCTTCGACGAGCCGTCGAGCGGCATCGCGCAACGCGAGACCGAGGCGCTGGGCCCGCTGCTGCTGCGAATCCGTGACGGCCTGGGGGCCTCGTTGCTGGTCATCGAGCACGACATGCCGCTGGTCACCGCGGTCGCCGACCGGATCGTCGCCATGGACCAGGGCCGTGTGATCGCCGACGACGCCCCCGACGCGGTGCTGAACCATCCCGAGGTGGTGGCGTCCTACCTCGGCTCCAACCAACACGTCCTGGCCCGCTCCGGCGCCAGGGCCTCCGAGTCAAACGCGAACACTTCCAGGGGGACCACGCCAGATGCAACCAGCTACTGACCAACCGAACGAAGGCAGCAATGCACTCCGGCGGTGGGGGCCGATCGGCGCCATCGTCGTGGTGATCGCCGTCATCGCCGCCGTCGTGCTGATCGGAGGGAACGACGACAACGACTCGAACACGGCGACCGAGCAGAGCACCACCTCCACCAGCGCCGACTCCTCGGGAACGACCGCCGCAGCCGGCGAGGTCACCTATCCCCTCAGCTACAGCGCCGCCAAGGCCGCGGGCACGGCCGGCGACCTCGACTGGGGCGATCGTTGCGACACCGACCGTGGTCAGTTGGCCATGCCGAACTACTTCGCGGCCGAGTGCTACCTGCCCTTCGAGGGCGACAACGGTGGCGCGACCGACCAGGGGGTCACCGCCGACAGCATCAAGATCGTCGTCTACCTCGGCCCGGACGACGACCCGATCATCAACTACATCACCGACGCCATCCAGGTCGACGACACCAACGCCGACGCGAAGGATGCCATCTCGCACTGGGTCGACATGCTCGAGACCTACTACGAGACGTACGGCCGCCAGATCGACATCGAGTACTACGAGTCCAAGGGAATCGCCAGCGACGCGGTGACGGCGAGGGCCGACGCGGTGCAGATCGCCGAGGACATGAAGCCGTTCCAGGTCTGGGGCGGCCCGGCGCTGACCACCGCCTTCGGTGACGAGCTCGTCGCCCGTGGCATCCAGTGCATCAGCTGCGGGCTCACTCCGACCCATGAGAACCTCGCCAAGCAGAACGGGCTCGGCATCGCCGGGACGGCGCTGACCAACGAGCAGGCCCGGGAGCACAACGTCGAGGCCCTCGTGAAGCAGGTGGCCGGACGCAAGGCCGCCTACGCCGGTGATCCGGCGATGCAGAGCCAGGACCGGGTCTTCGGGTACCTCTACATCGAGAGCTCAGCCGACTCGGCCAAGAGCGCCGAGGACTACAAGCAGGCCCTGGCCGACCGGGGGGTGGAACTGGCGGCCATGGTGCCCTACACGCTCGACCCGGCCACGTTGCAGGAGACGGCGGCCAACGCCATCGCCAAGCTCAAGCAGGCCGGGGTCACGACGGTGATCTTCGCCGGCGACCCGATCGCGCCCCGGGACTTCACCAAGGAGGCCACGGCGCAGGACTACCACCCCGAGTGGTTCCTCAACCTGTCGACGCTGATCGACACCAACGTGTTCGCCCGTACGTACGACCAGGACCAGTGGGCCCACGCCTTCGGCCTCACGGCCCTGGCGGCCCGGGTCGATCCCGACGTCTACAGCTCGTACCACCTCTACGAGTGGTTCTACGGCGAGAAGACGAAGGCCGACGGCACCCTGGAGGTGCTGACCCCGACGCCGAACCTGTTCTTCAACGTGTTGCAGGGCGTCGGCCCCGACCTCACCCACGACTCGTTCACCAAGGCGCTCTTCGCCTACGAGCCGCCGGCCCGTGGCGTGCAGCAGTACGACCTGTCGTGGGGCGACCACGGCTACTGGCCCGACCTCCCCGGGCCCGACTACGCCGGCATCGACGACGTCGCCAAGATCTGGTGGGACCCCACGGCCCACGGCAAGGACGAGATCTTCCAGGAGGGCGACGGCCTCTGGATGTACGTCGACGGTGGCAAGCGCTACTACGCCAACGAGTGGCCGGAGGAGGAGTTCAAGGCCTTCGACCCCGCCGGCGCGAGCGGCATCTACGACCAGGATCCCGACGGCACCAAGCCGCCGGACTTCGATCCGCTGCCGGTGAAGAGCCCGAGCGTCTAGTCCGGGTGATCCGGCCTGGCCCGTCAGCTCTCGAGGAGACGGGCCAGGCCGGCGAGTCCCTTGTCGATCGCCTTCGGGACGAACCGGCGGAGCAGGGGAGCGGTCACCGTCGCGGCCACCGGCTGGATCGCCTGCGTGTAGCTCACCGTGGTGGCGCTGTCTCCGTCGGCGACGAGGCGGACCTCCTCCACCATCGACTTGATGCCAGGCCTGTTGGCATGGGTCACGGTGAACGCGAACCGTTCGCCCGGGTCCCACGCCAGGAACTCCTCCTCGACCGCCACCGAGCGGATGTGCACCCGTCGGTGCCCACCGACGCCATCGGCGGCATCGATGCGTTCGACCTCGGTGATCGGCTCGAACCAGTTGGCCCATCCCTCGTGGTCGGCGATGGCGGCCCACACCCGGTCCTTCGGTGCTGCGATGCGCCGGCTGCGGGTCACCGACACCGGCGCGGCACTGATCCAGTCGAGTGTCTTCGGCGTGATCGGCTTCATCGCCGCAGCTTTCCAGACCACAGGCCTGCGGAGCCAGGTGGTCGGTAACGAGACCGGCGCCGCCTCGGTCCGATCAACGTGCAGACGCTCCCACAACGCATCGCCGCCGGAGCCGCCCGCGGCCACGACGTCACCTTCGTCTCCGGCGACGTGCACGTGACCGTGCCCTGGGCCGAGGTCCTCGACGATGCCGTCGCCATGGCCGGTGGGTTGCAGCGGGTCGGGGTGCGCCCCGGCGACCACGTGGCGCTCCTCGGGCCCACCAGCCGTGCCTTCGTCACCGCCATCCAGGCCGTGTGGCTCACCGGCGCCACGCTCGTGGTCCTCCCGCTCCCGATGCGGATGGGGTCGCTCGACGAGTTCGTGACCCAGACTCGCCGACGCATCCGCGGGGCCGACGTGTCACTCCTGGTCGCCGACCCCGACCTGGCCGCCTTCGTGATCCCGGAGCCCGGGGATCCTCGGATGGTGGTGTTCGAGGACCTGGATCGGAGCGCCTCGTACGAGCCCCCGGCACCCGATCCCGGGTCGGCTGCCGTCCTGCAGTTCACCAGCGGTTCCACGTCGGAGCCCAAGGGCGTCGTGCTCCCACACCGGGCCGTGTGCGCCAACCTCGACGCCATCGAGATTGCCGCCGAGCTCGACGTCAGCGGCGATGTCCTCGTCTCGTGGCTGCCGCTCTACCACGACATGGGTCTCGTCGGGCTGCTGAGCCTGGCCATGACCACCGGGACCCGGCTCGTGCTCGGCGCCCCCCAGGATTTCCTGGCCGCTCCCGGGCGATGGATGGAGTGGATGTCGCGCTACGGCGGCACGGCCACCGCCGGCCCCAACTTCTCCTACGTCCTGGCCAGCCGGGCCCTCCGTCGGGCGGCCGCGGAGGGACGGGAGCTGGATCTGTCGTCCCTTCGGGTGGTGCTCAACGGCGCCGAACCCGTCGACCCGGCCACCGTGGAGGACTTCGTGGCGGCCGCGACCCCCTTCGGCATGGATCCCGGCGCCGTCTTCCCGGCGTTCGGGATGGCCGAGGTGGCGATCGCGGGCACCTTCCCGCCGCCGGGCCGGGGCATGGTGGTCGACACGGTGGACCGGCGCGTCCTCGAGACGGAGCGGTACGCCGCCCCGGCTGCGGCGGGTGCCGCGGGGTCCCGCGGCTTCGCCCGGCTCGGGCGTCCGGTGCCCGGCCTGGAGATCCGGATCGTCGACCCCGGCGACGGCCGCCCCCGCCTGGAGCGGGAGGTCGGGGAGCTGGAGATCCGCGGCACGTCGGTGTGCTCGGGCTACCACAACCGGCCCGAACTCGACGCCGAGCTGTTCCACGACGAGTGGTTGCGCACCGGCGACCTGGGCTACGTGGTCGAGGGGGAGCTGGTTCTCTGCGGCCGGATCAAGGACGTGATCATCGTCGCCGGCCGGAACGTGTTCCCCGAGGACGTCGAGCGGGCCTGCAACGGCATCGAGGGCATCCGGGCCGGCAACGTCATCGCCTTCGGGGTCGAGTCCAGCACCGGCCGCGAACGTCTGGTGGTGGTGGCCGAGTCCAAGGCCGACGATCTCGAACCCGTCCGGCGGTCCGTGCAAGCCCGGGTCCGCGACGTGGTGGGGGTACCGGCCAAGGAGGTGGTCCTGGTCGCTCCTGGCACCCTGCCCAAGACGAGCAGCGGCAAGCTCCAGCGGAGCCTGTGCCGCGACCAGTATCTGGGTCGCCAATTGCAGCCGGTCTAGCCTGATCCCGATGTCCCCCCGACGGATCGCGTTCTGGATGCTGGCCGTGGCCGGTGTCGCCGTGGGGCACATCGCCGGCTATGCCATCGCCCATCCCGACGCCGCCGGCCGCGAGGCCGCGTTGGGCGGACACGCCTACCTGCCGGTGGCGGCGTCGGTCATCGTCCCCCTCGGCGTGCTCACCGCGCTCGTGTGGGCCGTGCGCACCGCTCGGACGCTGCACCTGGCCGGCCGGATCGACGTCCGTCACCTCGTGGTGGCCCAGCTCGCCGTCTTCGGATGCCAGGAGGTCGCCGAGCGGCTCGTGAGCGGGGCCGGGCGCCGGCGGCGCGCTGTCCGAGCGAGGCGTCTGGGTCGGTGTCGTCGCCCAGATCCTCGTCGCCGTGGTGGTCGTCCGCTCCATCGACCTGGTGCGGCGGGCCGTCCGCTTCGTCTCCCGCGGCCGCCCGCGGACCGTCGGGCCGGCCCGTGCCGCGCTGCCCTGGTTCCCGCGGTCCGTGTGCCGTTCCACCGTGGCGCCGGTGGCCGTGGGGCTCCGCGCCCCTCCGATGGTGGGTTCACCCTGCTGAACCCGGCCGCGCCCGACCCGGGCGTGGCATCCATCGAACCGGAGGAGAAAGACCGTGCATCACCCAGCCATCCGCCGCGCCATCGCGCTGCTGTTCGCATCCGCCCTCGTCCTCGCCGCGTGCGGCGACGACGACACCGCGTCCACCACCCAGACGACGACCTCGACGACCGCATCGACGGCGACCAGCACCACCGCCGCCGACGGGTCCACGACCACGGCGGCCAGCAGCCGACGCGGGACGGTGGTCGACATCACCGTCGCCAAGCGGCGACGTCACCGGTGGTGGTCGCAAGAAGATCTCCCTGGGCGACACCGTCACCCTGCGGGTGACCAGCGACGTCGCCGACGAGATCCACCTCCACGGCTACGACATCATGGTCAGGACGTCGGTGCAGGGGAGACGGCCGAGCTCACCTTCGACGCCACCATTCCCGGGGTGTTCGAGGCCGAGCTCGAGCACGAGGGGATCAAGCTGGTCGAGCTCGAGATCTCGTGATCTACGCCCACGGCGTCAGTGGCCGATCCGATCTGCCGGTCCCCGTCTGGCTGTTCGCGTATGCCGCTGCCTTCGCCCTCCTCATCTCCTTCGTCGCCCTGCGGATCCTGTGGCCACGTCCGCGGCTGGCGGCTGCCGCCGAAGGCCGGCGGGCCCCGGGCTGGCTCGCCGGCTCCTGGCGAGTCGGCACCATCGTCTCGCAGGTCGTGATGCTGGCGCTGTTCCTGCTCACCCTCGCCGCGGCCTGGTTCGGCGTCGACTCCGTGGCCGTCAACATCGCCCCGACCGCGCTCTACGTCGTGTTCTGGGTCGGGATGCCGATCGTCAGCGCCGTGTTCGGCGACGTCTGGCGCACGATCAACCCGCTCCGCACCATCGCGGCCGCCTTCGACCGGCTGGCGGGACGAGATCCGGAGGCCAGCACGGCCACCGGGTTCTGGGCCACCCACTGGCCGGCGGCCGTCGTCCTGCTCGTCTACGAGTGGCTCGAACTGGCGTACCACGAACCGGGGTCGACCGGCGCGGTCGGCGTGTTCCTCGGTCTCTACACCGCCTTCGTGCTGGCCGGGGCCCTCCGGTTCGGCGCGGGCTGGACCAGGATCGGCGACGGCTTCGCGGTGATGTTCTCGCTCATCGCCGCGCTGTCACCGTTCCACCACGACGACACCGGCCAGTTGCGCCTGCGATGGCCCGGTGCGGGGCTCGCCACCGTCGAACCTCGCCGCGGCACGCTCGGCGTGGTCCTGGTCCTTTTGGGCGGGACGTCGTTCGACGGCTTCTCCCGGACCCAGTTCTGGTCCGACCAGGTCGGGTCCCGGCGTGGGTGGGACCACACCGTCGTCAACAGCATCGGTCTGGCGCTCGTGATCGGCACCGTTGCCGTTCTGTTCCTCGTGGCGACCCGACTGGTGGCGATCCTCGCCGCCGACGACGAAGACACGATCCAACAGGCGTGGCGCTGGGTCCCGTCGCTGATCCCCATCGTGCTCGCCTACGCCATCGCCCACTACTTCTCGCTGCTGGTCTTCGAGGGCCAGGCGTTCGTGGCCCTGCTGTCCGATCCGTTCGGGCAGGGTTGGGACCTGTTCGGAACGGCGTCCAACGTGATCCACTACTCGTGGGTGACCCCGAGGCAGATCGCCTACGTGCAGGTCGGTGCCATCGTGGCCGGTCACGTCGCCGGCGTGATCGCGGCGCACGACCGGGCAGTGGAGACCTACCCCCCCAAGGTCGCGGTGCGCAGCCAGTACCCACTCCTCGGCGTCATGATCGCCTACACCGTGGGCGGACTGCTGCTCCTGCTCAACGCTTGAGTCGCTGCGCCAGCGGACTTCGTCCGCGGGCTCCGCTCTGGAGTTGCTGTCGAACCCGAAGGGTTCGCCCCGCCGTCCTTCGGCCAGCCGGCTCGTCAACTCTTGAGATCGGTGAGGACCTTCTGCCAGCGGTCGCGGTCGGCCTCGTACGGCGCGTAGAAGCTGATCCGCGAGATGACGTCGCCGTAGCGCCGGTTCAGCTCGGGACCGATCTCTTCGGGCTCGCCGACCACCGCGAACGTCTCGAGGACCTCGTCGTCGATGAGCGTCCCCATCTCGGTCCACTTGCCTTCCTTGGAGAGCCGGTTGAGATCGCCCTGCAGGTCGCCCCAGCCGTGGCACTCGAGCACCGGCCGATAGGCCGGGGTCGAGCCGTAGAACGCGATCTGCTGGCGCGTGCCGACCTTGGCCTGCTCGAGCTCCTCGGCCGTGTTGCCGGTGACCACGAAGCTCGGTCCGCAGATCTCGAAGCCCTCGAGGGTCTTGCCGGCCTTCTTGCGCCCGCTCTCCAAGGCCGGGAGGGTGACCTCGCGCAGGTACTTCTCGGTGGTGAAGCCGTGGCAGAAGAATCCGTCGCAGACCTCACCGGCGACCTCGGTCATCAACGGGCCGACGCCGGCGAGGAACACGCGCGGGATGCCGAAGGCGTGCGGCCCGGGGTTGAAGAACGGCGTCATCAGGGTGTGGGTGTAGAAGTCACCGCGGAAGTCGAGCTTCTCGTCGTTCATCCAGGAGTTCCAGATCGCCTGCATCGCCAGGATGAACTCGCGCATCCGAGCCGCGGGCTTCGACCACTCCATGGAGAACCGCTTGGTGATGTGGGGCTTGATCTGGCTGCCGAGGCCGAGGATGAAGCGACCCTGCGAGAACTCGGTGAGGTCGTAGGCGGTGTTGGCCGTCGTCATCGGTGAACGGGCGAACGCCACCGCGATCGACGTCCCGAGCTCGATGCGGTCGGTGTGCTCCGCCGCGATGGTGAGCGGCAGGAAGGGATCACGAGACGTCTCGGGCACCCAGATGCCGTCGTAGCCGAAGTCCTCGGCCTCCTGGGCCGCGGCAGCTGCCTTGGTGAGGTCGAGCCCGATTCCCCCGTCGATCTTCATGCGCCGACGCTAACACTTGACCGAACAGTCAACTGCGTCTCGATCACTCACCTTGTTCCCGCAGGAAGCGTTGCAGCTCCTCGGCCAGATCGTCCCCGCTGGGGAGGTCGGCGATCTGGTGCTCGGTCTGGGCGTCGACCTGTTCCTCCAGCTGGCGGATCATCGCCAGGTGGTCG
This sequence comes from uncultured Acidimicrobiaceae bacterium, assembly GCA_963747745.1. GTDB lineage: Bacteria > Actinomycetota > Acidimicrobiia > Acidimicrobiales > Salinilacustritrichaceae > Salinilacustrithrix. Next base: position 82,543 of record CAVVGJ010000011.1, on the reverse strand, counting down.
GGGTTGCCGGCCAGCAGTTCGTCGATCCGGTTGCGGGTCTGGCTGATCTCGTCGGGAAGGTCGCCCAGTCCGAAGTCGGAACCCGCCAGCTGGTTGAGCCCCTCGATCAGCCGGGCCGCGGCTGCGGGGTACGGCATGGTGGCGGCGTAGTGCGGCACCTGGGCCCAGATCCCGATGGCCGGGAGCCCGGCCTCGGTGAAGGCATGTTCGAGGACGGCTTCGACGCCGGCCGGTACGTCGATCGTGCCCCGGATGAAGCCGACCGAGGTGGCCAGGTCGTCGTCGGACGCCGTGGCCGACAGGCTGACCGGGCGGGTGTGGGGCACGCCGGCGGGATAGGCGCCGAACCCGAGCTGCATGCGGCAGCCGAGGTCGATGGCGAGGTCACGTACCTCGGCCGCGAAGGCGTTCCACAGGTGGTCGGGCTCGGCGCCGCCGAGGACCAGGACATCGGTGCCGTTGGCCGACCGGACGGTGTGGAGCTCGGTGCGAGCCCAGCTCAGCCCGGTGTTGACGCCGTCGACGAGGTGCATCGTTGGCCGGCGGGCGCGGTAGTCGAGCAACTGATCGGCATCGAAAGTGGCGACGTGCAGCGGGTCGGCCTGGTCGAGGAGCGTTCCCAGCGCCCGGCCGGCCGCGAACCCGGCGTCGATCCACCCGTCGAGCGCGACCAGCAGCACCGGTCGGGACAGGGTCGGCCGCTCGTGCAGCTCGTAGAGGCTCATGCGGGTCCGATCATGGGGACGAGGATGCCATCCGGTCGAGGGCGGCTGCAGCCTGTGAGGCCAGGGCCTCCACCTGGCGGGCGAACACGTCGAAGTCGCCAGTGTCGCGTTGGCCCATCGAGCCGCCCACGTAGCGGGCGTAGACGCCCTCCACGATGCAGGCCAACTTCCAGTAGCCAAAGGCGACGTAGAAGTCGATGTGGGACAGGTCGCGGCCCGACGCGTCGGCGTAGCGCTCGAGCAGTTCCGCGCGGCTGCGCATCCCCTCGGCCAGCGTGGGTCCGGTCAGGGTCTGTGCTGAGTCGCCGTGCTCGTTCCAGTAGACCATCAGCAACCCGACGTCGGCGAGGGGATCGCCGAGGGTGCACAGCTCCCAGTCCAACACGGCGACGACCGACCCGTCGTCGGCCACCATGCAGTTGTCCAGACGGTAGTCACCGTGGACGATGGCGGCCGGACCCTGTTCCGGCACGGTGGCAGCGAGCGTGTCGTGGACCTCGTCGATGGTGGCCAGCTCACGGGTCTTGGACTTGTTCCACTGGCCGTACCAGCGCTTGAGCTGGCGTTCGATGTAGCCGTCGCGCCGCCCGAGATCGCCGAGGCCGACCGCGTCCGGGTCGATGGCGTGGATGGCCGCGAGGACCTCGATCAGCGAATCACCCGTGTGGGTCCTCGCCTCCACCGTGAGCTTCTCGGCCGATGCCACGTCACGGAGGATGTGGCCCTCCACGAAGTCCATCACGTAGAACGGGGCGCCGTTCACGTCCACGCCGGGCTCGTAGCCGAGTGCCGGGGCGACGGGGATGTCGGTATCGGCGAGCGCGGCGATGATCGTGTGCTCGCGGCCCATGTCGTGGGCACTGGCCAGCACCTGCCCGAGCGGTGGCCGGCGCAAGACGGTGGCCCGGCCCGCGGCGTCGGTGACCCGGAAGGTCAGGTTGGAGTGACCGCCGGCGATGAGCTGGAACTCCAGCGGGGGAGTGGTTCCCGGTACGTGCTCGACGTACCACGCCGTCACTGCCTCGCGGTCGATTCCCTGGACGTCACCCACGTCGTTGCCTCTCGTCGAATGGCCGGACCCGGGCCGGGTCGAACCGGTCCGGTCGACGTGGAGTCTGCACCCGCCCCCACGGCACGAGCCAGCCGACCGCTCCTCGGATCGGTACCGGTAGCGTTGGGACCATGGCGTACATCGATGTCACCGATGCCACCTTCCAGACCGAGGTCATCGACCGCTCCACCCAGGTGCCGGTGGTGGTCGATCTCTGGGCCGAGTGGTGCGGGCCGTGCAAGACGCTCGGTCCGATCATCGAGAAGGTCGTGGCCGCCACCGAGGGCAAGGTCGTGCTGGCCAAGGTCGACGTCGACGCCAACCCCGCCGTGTCCCAAGCCTTCCAGGTCCAGTCCATCCCTGCGGTGTACGCACTACGCGACGGCAAGGTCGTCGACGGCTTCGTCGGCGCCCAGCCCGAGCAGACGGTGGCAGCCTGGGTCGCCAACCTCATCCCGTCCGCCGAGGAATCACAGGTCCGCCAGCTCCTCGACGCGGGCGACGAGGCCGCCTTGCGTCAGGTGCTCGAGATCGAACCCGACAACGCCGAGGCCATCACCAGACTCGCTGGCCTGCTGGTCGATACGGGTGACCCCCAGGCCAAGGCCGAAGCGCTCGAGCTGCTGGCCAAGATCCCGGAGACGGCAGACACCCGGCTCATCGCCGCCCAGGCCCGCGCCGCCAATCCCGACGTACCCGACGATGTCGAGTCCCAGCTCGAGACGCTGCTGGTCCAGGTCAAGTCCGACGACGAGGCCCGGCAGAGCTACGTCGACATGCTCGAGCTCATGGGTCCCACCGATCCACGCACGGCCGAGTACCGCAAGAAGCTGAGTACCGCGCTCTACTGAGCGCGGCGGCCGGGAGCCAGGCGGCGGTGTTCGGTCGACGTCGGAAGCCGCCACCCGACATCGAATCGATGCGGGTCATCCGGGGCATCGCCGCCCCCGGTGCGGCCGCCACCACGCTGGGCTCGACGGTCTTCGTCCGCCGCGACGTGACCTTCGCCGGCCGGTTGCGGCGTCACGAGTACGAGCACGTGCTGCAGTTCGCCCGGTTCGGGTGGATCGGGTTCTTCCGGCGGTACCTGTGGGCGTACGCCGCTCGGGCGCGTCCGACGGCACCGCCACCGCGGCGCCTACCGGCGGATCCCGTTCGAGATCCAGGCCGAGTGGCGGGCCCGCCGGACCCTGGGCATCGGCGTCCGCCCGCCACCCACCTGACCCTCAGCCCGCGGGTTCGTCCGCCCCGGCGGGATCGGAGGGGTCGGCGGGGGCGGCGGGGGTGTCCGTCTCGGCCGGATCGTCCGTCTCGGCGGGATCGTCGACCTCGGCGGGATCGTCATCGGGGCCGCACGTGGCGGCCCGCTCCGCCTTGGCGGCATCCTTCGCCTCGGGCGTCAGCGTCGACTTGCCCGCCCACGCCGGCTTGCCGCGGCAGGGATCATCGCTGTGGGGGCCGGCTCCCGAATGCCCCGGGGAGCTGTCGGACTGACCCGGCGCGCCGTCGGTGGGGCCGACGCCTTCGGGCGGACCGCCCTTCGGGCAGGCGTCCTTGGCGTCCTGCTTGGCGTCCTTGCTGAGGGTCTTGTCGCGGGCCGCGGCGCTCACGCACGCGCCCCGGGTGCCTTCGGGCACGTCGACCCGCACCACGGAGAGCACGTCGTGGGCCACGTCCTGGGCGGGGTCGGGGAGGGCGCCCGCCACCGCCAGTCCGGTGGACCCGGCCAGGAACCCGATCACCGCGGCCGCGGCGACCGCCACGCGGCCGAACCGCTTCGGCCGCCGGGCCTGCGGCCCGGCCAGGTGCTGCAGGTGGTGGGCCCGCGTCTCCGCCGGCACCGGTCGGCGACCGAGGTCGCGGAGCCGTTGGATGACATCTGGTTCGTCCATCACCCAGTGATCGTCGTCGGCGGTGAAAAGGTCACGCCGACCCTCCGCCATGCTCCCCGGAGTCGAGTGCGGCGGCCAGCGCCTCCAGCCCTCTCGCCTGCAGCATCTTCACCGCGCCGCTCCGCTTGCCCACCACGCGAGCCACGGCCTCGATCGACAGATCGGCAACGAAGCGCAGCACCACCACCTCGCGCTGGTCCGGAGTGAGTGCGTCCAGGGCGTCGACCAGCGCAGGGTCGAACGAGTCCGGATCGCACACCGACGGGGACGCCGGACGATCGGTGAGCACCTCGGGGCGGCGGACGGTACGTCGGATCTCGTCGACCCGGCGGTGGTGGGCGATGGTGAACACCCAGCGCCGCAGCCCGTCGTCGTCACCCCGGAAGCGGCCCAGCTTCTCGGTCACGGCCACGAACACATCACCGGTGAGGGCTTCGGGGTCGCGCATGCGGTGCGACCGGAAGTACCCCAACACTGCCGGCGCCAGCGCGGTGTAGACCGCACCCGGCGACCGCTCTGCACCGCCCAGTGGCATGAGCAGATGTTCGCAGGCCACGCGCCACCACGGTACGACCCTGCGGCCGATACGATCATCGGCGACTTCCCCCGAGTCTCGAGCAAGTCAGCTTGGGAGGAGGTCACGTGGTCGATCACGTGCCACAGACGTCGTCGGAGCCGTTCCGGGCGTCGGACCGACGGGAACCGTTCCGGGTGACGATCGTTGCCCGGCTCCGAGCCTCCATCGAGGAGGTGCTCGATGCCACCGGCACCGGTTGGCGGGCCTTCGTCATCGGTTGCCTGGTGGTCGGGCTGGCCGGAGGGTCGTTGTGGTGGATGACCCGGCAGGAGCCGGTGCCGGTCGATGCCGCGTTGCCGTTGGTCGAACCATCCTCGGTCACCACCACGACCGCGCCGGCCGCGCCGTTGGTGGTGCACGTGGCCGGTGCGGTGGCGTCCCCGGGGGTGCGACGCCTTCCGCCGGGGTCACGGGTGATCGACGCCGTCGAGGCGGCCGGAGGGCTGCGGGCCGATGCCGACACCGACCGGGTGAACCTGGCCGCCGAGCTGGTCGACGGCACCCAGGTCTACGTGCCCGCCGTCGGCGAGCCGGTGCCCCCCGGGGCGTCGGGCTCGTCGGGCGAAGCCAGCGGCCCCATCGACCTGAACACCGCCGATGCCACCGCGCTCGAGACCCTGCCGGGCGTCGGTCCAGCGACGGCCGCCGCCATCATCGACCACCGCGAGCGGAACGGACCGTTCACGTCGGTCGACGGCCTGCTCGACGTGCGCGGCATCGGCGAGGCCAAGCTGGCGCAGATCCGGGACCTGGTCCGTGTCTGACCGGGCGTCGGTGGCGGCGGCCGGCGCGGCGTGGATCGGTGCCGTGCTGGGCTGGGGGCTTCCGGTCTGGAGCGTCGTACCGCTCGTGATCGTCGCCCTCGCCGTCCGGCGCCCGATCTCGTTGTGTGTCGGGCTGGTGCTCCTCACCGGACTGCTCGCCCACCGGGCGCAGGACGGGTTGCACCCACCTCCCGATGGTCCGTTCCGGGGCGTGGTCACCGTCCTCACCGACCCCGAGGCCACCGCCGACGGCCGGGTGCGATTCGAAGCCGACACCGAACGGGGCCGGCTCCTGGCCGAGGTCCGTTCCCCCCGCGCCGCCGACACGCTGTCGGCTCGCTTGGCCGGCGACCGGGCCCTGATCACCGGCACGACCGGTGCCTTCACCCACCCCACGGAGTGGACCATGTCGCGCCACCTCGCGGGCCGGCTCGTCGTCGAGTCCGTCGAGGCGGTCGGCGCCGGCTCCGCGCCGGCAGCCGTGGCCAACCGGTATCGGCGCCTGCTCGACCAGGGTGCGGCGTCGTTGCCCGCCGGCCACCGGGCCCTGCTCGCCGGCCTCGTCCTCGGAGACGACCGCGCCCAGCCTCCGCAGCTCACCGCCGACTTCCGCGCCGCGGGACTGACGCACCTGCTGGCCGTGTCAGGTCAGAACGTGGCGTTCGTGCTGGTGGTGGTGGGGCCGTTGCTGCAGCGATTGCGCCTCTGGCCCCGGTTCGTCGTGGCGGTGGGCGTGGTCACCGCCTTCGCCCTGGTCACCCGGTTCGAGCCCTCCGTGCTCCGCGCCGCATTCGTCGCCGGTGTGGCGTTGTTCGCCCGCACAACGGGGCGACCCAGCGGTGGGGTGCGCCACCTGTGCATCGCGGTGTGCCTGCTGCTCATCGTCGATCCATTGCTGGTCCACTCGCTCGGGTTCCGGCTGTCGGTGGCCGCCTCCGCCGGTGTGCTGGTCCTCTCGCCCCGTGTGGCGGCCCGCGTGCCCGGTCCACGTTGGTTCTGCGAGGGACTCGGGGTCACGGCCGGGGCCCAGCTCGCCGTGGCCCCCGTGCTGGTACCGGTGCTGGGTCCGATGCCGCTGGCCGCCCTGCCGGCCAACGTGGTCGCCGGTCCCATCGCCGGTGCCCTCATGGTCTGGGGCCTGGCGGCCGGAACCATCGCCGGGGTGCTGGGAGGCGGCGCGGCCCGGCTGCTCCACATCCCGAGCGGGATCGGCCTTGCCGCGCTGGAAGCGGTGGCCGCATCCGGTGCGTCGCTGCCCCTCGGATACGTCGATCTGCGCCACATCGCGATCGTCGGTGCGGCGGTGGGTCTCCTGCACCTGGGGACGAGATGGTGCCGGCTGGGCGCGGCGGTGCTGGCCGTCGCGGTGGTGGTGGCACCGATCATCACGCCGACGCCACTGGGGGCCCACACCGCCGGGTACGACGCCACCGTCTGGATCGATGGCCCGGTGGCCGTGGTCGACGTCGGACCCCGGGCCTCGCCGGTCGATGTCGTCGGCGCGCTGCGCTCGTCGCACGCCGCCGCGGTCGGGCTGGTGGTGCTGCGCTCCAGTCGGTCGTCGGCTCGGGCCGTGCTGGAGGCGATCGAGTCCCGCTTCGCGGTGGGCGCGGTCATCGGTCCGCCCGGCCTCGATGTCGACGACCTCGTGGTGCCGGCGGCCGGCTTCCGGGCCCGGGTCGGCCGCTTCGTCGTCGTGGTCGATCGGCCCGGCCCGCCGATGCGGGTCCGGATCGGTTGGGCCGCACCGGACGAGGCCGCGAGCCGTGTGCCAGGTCCGCCGGACACGGTGCCGGCGATAGGTTCAGCGGGTGCTCTTGGCGCTCGGTCCCCACCACTTCGACGTCACCTACCGGGCCGTCGTGATGGGCATCCTCAACCGCACCCCGGACTCGTTCTTCGACGGCGGCCAGTACTGGGACTTCGACGAGTTCCTGCGCAAGGCGGAGGCCCTGGTCGATGCCGGGGCCGACTTCCTCGACGTCGGCGGGGTCAAGGCCGGGCCCGGACCCGAGGTCGGCGAGGCGGAGGAGCTCGACCGTGTGGTGCCCGCGGTGGCCGCGTTGCGGGCCCGCTTCGACCTGCCGATCTCGATCGACACCTGGCGGGCGTCGGTGGCACGGGCGTGCTTCGTGGAGGGAGCCGTGGTGGGCAACGACATCTCCGGCTTCGCCGATCCCGACTACCTGCCGGCCGCGGCGGGCGCGGGTGCCTCGGTGGTCGCCACCCACATACGCCTCCGGCCCCGGGTGGCCGATCCCGATCCCACCTACGACGACGTGGTGGCGGAGGTCGCCGCCTTCCTGGTCGACCGGGCGCATGCGGCCGAGGCGGCGGGGATCCCCCGGGAGCGGATCATGATCGACGCCGGCCTCGATCTGGGCAAGACCGAGGCGCAATCGCTCGAACTGCTCCGCCACCATGATCGCTTCGGTGGACTCGGGTGGCCGCTGTTCCTGTCGGCATCCAACAAGCGGTTCCTCGGCCACCTGCTCGCAACCGAGGTCGACGACCGCCTCCTGGGGACCAACGCGGCCCACGCCCTCGGCATCGCGCAGGGGGCACGCGTCCTGCGCGCCCACGACGTCAGGGCGGCCCGCCGTGTGGCCGACGTGATGGCCCGCCTCCTCGAGGCCCGGGACGAGCTGGCCGCACCCATCGGCACGGTGGGCGTGTCGTGACGCCCGCCTACCTGCTCAGCGGCGGGGACGAGATCCTGCTGTCCTCGGCCCGCACCTCGCTCGTGGCCGACCTCGTCGGTGCGGAGGATCCCAGCCTGTGCATCGCCGAGCTCGCCGGCGACGACTACGAGATGCGCGAGCTGGTCGACGCCGCACAGACGCCGCCGTTCCTCACCGACAAGCGGATCGTGGTGGGCCGGGGCATGGGACGCTTCGGCAAGGACGACCACGCCCTCCTCGCCGCCTACCTCGCCGATCCCCTCGACACCACCATCCTGGTCCTCGAGTGGGGCGGGGCCCGCGTGCCGAAGGTGGTCAAGGAGGCCGTCGAAGGCGCCGGTGGAGAGATCCGCAGCACCGGCCCGGGCCGCAAGATCGGCGACTGGGCCACCCAGCAGCTCGCCGACGCCGGCGTCCGTCCCGACCGGGAGGGGACCCGGTTGATCATCGACTGGCTCGGCGACGACGGGGGCAAGCTCCCCGGGCTGATCGCGGTCCTCACCTCGACCTACGGCGAGGGCGCTCGGATCACGGCTGCCGACATCGAACCGTTCCTCGGCGACGCCGGGGGCGTGCCACCGTGGGACCTCACCGACGCCATCGATCGCGGTGACATCGCGGCCTCGATCACGGCGCTCACCAGGATGCTCGGGGCCGGTCGCCATCCCCTCCAGGTGATGGCCACCCTCCACACCCACTTCCAGCGGATCCTGCGTCTCGACGGACCCGCCATCCGCAGCGAGAAGGAAGCGGCCGCGATCCTCGGGTTGAAGGGGTCCACCTTCCCGGCCAAGAAGGCCCTCACCCAGGCCCGCCGGTTGGGATCGGGTCACGCGCGCGAATCGATCTCGCTCCTGCACCGGGCCGACATCGATCTACGGGGAACCGTCGACTGGCCCGACGAGCTGGTGCTCGAGGTCCTCGTGGCCCGGCTGGCCCGGATCGCCAAGACGGCTCGCTGAGCGGGCGCGAAACGACCCCGCCGAGGCGGGGCCGAGTTGCCGTCGTCCGGGGCGGACCGCTCGATCAGTCGGCCGCGGCCTCGGACTCGATGCGGCGGATGCGCTTGATCAGTCGCGACTTCTGCCGGGCGGCGGTGTTCTTGTGGAGTACGCCCTTGCTGGCTGCGGTGTCGATGCGGCGGATGGCAGCCGCCAACGCGTCAGCGGAGTCCTGGCCGTTCTCGGCCGCGGCGACCGCGGCGCGGGTGCGGGTGTGGATCTCGGAGCGGACCGACCGGTTGCGGACGCGGGCCCGTTCGTTCTGACGATTGCGCTTGATCTGGCTCTTGATGTTGGCCACGTCGACCTCTGCGGCTGCGGTAGGAGTTCGGAGTGCGCGCCCGCGGACGGCGGGCACAGAACCGGAAACGGTAGCGCCTCGGGGCCGGTTCGCGTCAATCGCCCGCCCCCACGCCGGGCACACTCTCGGCATGGACACCGCCGTCGAACTCGCCTGGGGGAGCAGCCACATCGATCGGATCGACGGGGTCGACGTCCACGTCGAACACGCAGGCCCGGTGTCGTCGGCGCCCGGCCGCCCGGTCATCGCTGCCCTCCACGGCTTCGCCTCGGGCACCTTCACCTGGGCCGGCGTGGCTCCCGGATGGGCGCAGCGGTGGCCGGTCGTCGCTTGGGACCGCCCGCCGTTCGGGCGCAGCGGCCGCCCGACCCCTGGCCATGGATCCGACGACCCCTACTGCGTCGATGCCGAACTGGCCCGCTCGGCCGCCGTCGTGGAGCCGTACCTGTCCCCGCGCCAGCCGGGTCGGCCAGGGTCCGGCGGTGTGGTGCTCGTCGGGCACTCCGCTGGCGCCCTCGTGGCCGTGCAGCTCGCCCTTGCCGACCGACTCCCGGTTCGCGGCCTCGTCCTGCTGGCGCCGGCGCTGGCGGCGGGGCCTCCGGCGCTGATCCGGCGGCTGGCCACGATTCCGGGCGCGGGCCAGATCGGGCCCCGGACCCTCGGTGTCGCCACCCTGGGCGCCCGGACCGCTCTGCGGATGCTGTCCCGGCATCCCACGCCCCTCATCGAGGCGACAGCCGCCGCGACGGCACGGTCCCTGCGGCGTCCCGGAACCGCCGAGGCGTTGTGGCACCTCACGACCACCTGGAAACCGGCCCGGGCCTTCGACGACCTCGGATCGCTGGCCCTGCCCGCCCTCGTGATCGGGGGTGCCGACGACCGGATCAGCCCGGTGGGGCCGACGACCGAGGTCGCCACCAGACTCGGCGCCGAGCTCCAGATCCTCGACGGCGTCGGGCACGCCGCGCACGAACAGATACCCGAGGTCGTCGGTCCGCTGATCGGTGCGTTCGTGGAGGGCATCGGTCGATAGCGTCGTGGTCTGCCCATGACGTCCCCGATCCCCCTCGACCGCATCCGCAACATCGCGGTCATCGCTCACATCGACCACGGCAAGACCACGTTGTCGGACCGGCTGCTCGAGATGACGGGCGCAGTCGAGGCGCGGGACATGAAGGAGCAGTTCCTCGACTCGATGGACATCGAGCGGGAGCGGGGCATCACCATCAAGCTCCAGTCGGTTCGCCTGCGCTGGCGCGATCACGTCATCAACCTCATCGACACCCCTGGTCACGTCGACTTCGGCTACGAGGTGTCCCGATCGCTGGCCGCGTGCGAGGGCGTGGTCCTGCTCGTCGACGCCTCCCAGGGCATCGAAGCCCAGACCCTGGCCAACTGCTACCAGGCGCTCGAGCACGACCTCGAGATCATCGGGGTGCTGAACAAGATCGACCTGCCGGCGGCGGAGCCCGAGCGGGTGGCCGAGGAGATCGAACAGGTGCTCGGCCTCGATGCCACCGAGATCCTCCACGTGTCGGGCAAGACCGGCGCCGGCGTCACCGAGCTGCTCGACGCCATCATCGAGCGGATCCCACCCCCCACCGGCGACCGGGACGCGCCCCTCCGGGCCCTGATCTTCGACTCGCACTACGACACCTACCGCGGCGTGGTGTCGTCGGTGCGGATCATGGACGGCACGATGCGCTCGGGCGACAAGCTGCGGTTCATGCAGGCCCGGGCCACCTACGACGCCGACGAGATCGGCATCCGGGCCCCCGTCCCCACCGCGGTCGACGCCCTCGGCCCGGGGGAGACCGGGTACCTCATCGCCGGCATCAAGGACGTGGCCGAGGCCCGCTCCGGCGAGACGGTCACCACCGTGGCCCACGGCGCCACCGAACCGCTCGAGGGCTACCAGGACCCCAAGCCGATGGTCTTCGCCGGCTTGTATCCGGTCGACGGCGACGAGTACTCCGACCTGCGCGACAGCCTCGAGAAGCTGCGCCTCAACGACGGTTCGTTCACCTACGAACCCGAGACCTCGCAGGCGCTGGGCTTCGGCTTCCGATGCGGGTTCCTCGGCATGCTGCACATGGAGATCATCCGCGAGCGCCTGGCCCGTGAGTTCGACCTCAACCTGATCATCACCGCCCCCTCGGTGGCCTACGAGGTGGTGACGACGGCGGGGGAGCGGATCGAGGTCGACAATCCCTCGGCCCTGCCGGAGCCGACGGAGATCGACTGGATCGAGGAGCCGATGTTCCAGATCTCGATCGTGACCCCGGCGGAGTACGTCGGACCGATCATCGAGCTGTGCGAGCGCCGGCGGGGCGAGCAGACCCGCCTCGAGTACCTGTCGCCGGAGCGGTTGGAGATCACCTACAAGATCCCGCTCGCCGAGGTGGTGCGAGACTTCTTCGACCAGCTCAAGTCCCGAACCCAGGGCTATGCCAGCCTCGACTACGAGCTGGTCGGCTACGAGCGGGCCAACCTGGTCAAGGTCGACGTGCTGCTCAACGGCGTGGCCGCCGATGCGTTCTCCACCATCGTGCACCGCGACGGCGCCCAGGACTACGGACGTCGCATGGTCGAAAAGCTCAAGGAGCTGATCCCGCGCCAGATGTTCGATGTGCCGATCCAGGCTGCCATCGGCGGCAAGATCATCGCCCGCGAGACGGTCAAGGCCAAGCGCAAGGACGTCCTCGCCAAGTGCTACGGCGGCGACATCACCCGGAAGCGCAAGCTGCTCGAGAAGCAGAAGGAAGGCAAGAAGAAGGCCAAGAACATCGGTCGGGTCGAGGTGCCGCAGGAGGCGTTCGTCTCCGCGTTGCGCCTCGACGACTAGGAGGGCGACGGTGGCCGCAACCCCGGGGGCGGGAGGACCGTCGGCCGGTGCCGCCGAGTTCGACGCGGCGCGGCGGAACCGGATCGGGCTGCTCACCGGATTCTCCGCCTATGGGCTCTGGGGGGTGTTCCCCCTCGTCTTCCACCTCCTCGACGACGTGTCGCCCGTCGAGATCCTGTTCCACCGGATCGTGTGGTCGCTGGTGGTCGTGGTGGCGGTCCTCGTCGGTCCAGCGGCGGCACCGCGAGTTGTGCAGGGTGGCTCGCAACCGGCGCTCGCGCCGCATCCTCACGGTGGCCGCGATCTTCATCGCAGCCAACTGGCTGACCTACATCTGGGCGGTCAACAACGGGCACGTGGTCGACGCCGCCCTCGGCTACTACATCAACCCGCTCATCACCGTGGCCCTCGGCGTGTTCGTGCTCGGTGAGCACCTGCGCCGAGCTCAGACGCGTCGCCCTCGGTTTCGGCGCCGCGGCCGTCGTCGTGCTCACCGTGGCCAACAGCACCGTGCCGTGGATCTCGCTCGTCCTCGCCTGCTCCTTCGCCAGCTACGGCTACTGCAAGAAGTCGGCCGACGTCGCCGCCCTGCCGTCGTTGGCCGTGGAGACCGCCGTGCTGTTCCCGATCGCGGCCGTCGGCTTCGCCGTGATCGCATCCCGGGGCACGCTGGCGTTCACCAACGGGACGGTTGGGCGCGATCTCCTGCTTGCCGGCCTCGGGTTGGTCACCGCCGTGCCGCTCCTCCTCTTCGCCACCGCCGCGACGCGCATTCCGCTGTCGATGCTGGGGCTGCTCCAGTACCTGACGCCCACCATGCAGCTGCTCTGCGGCGTGGTCGTCCTCGGCGAGGACCTGCCGCCCGAGCGGCTCATCGGCTTCGTGCTGGTGTGGACCGCCCTCACCGTGCTGGCGTCCGACGCCATCGGAAACGAACGCCGCGCCCGCCGCGCCGCCCTCGCCGCCACCGCCACCTGACGCCACGGCCGCGACAGACCGTTCTTGTCGGGAGATCGGCGCGGGGGAGCCCCGATTCGGCGACAAGAACGGTTTCGAGGGGGAGAGGTTCAGCCCGTGGCCGCGGCGAGGGCCTGGTCGAGGTCGGCGATCAGGTCGGCCGGGTCCTCGATGCCGATCGACAACCGCACCACGTTGGGACCGGCGCCGGCGGCCTCGAGCTGGTCGGCCTCGAGCTGGCGGTGCGTGGTGGACGCGGGGTGGATCACCAGCGATCGGGTGTCGCCGAGGTTGGCCACGTGGAGGAACAGCTCGAGGGAGTCGACCAGCTTCACGCAGGCGTCGTAGCCGCCCTTCACGGCGAACGTGAACAGCGCGCCGGCCCCGTTGGGGAGCAGACGCTCGGCGCGCTCGCGGTACGGCGAGGACGGCAGGCCGGCGTAGGTGACGGCCTCGACCCGGTCGTCGTTCTCCAACCAGGTGGCCACCTCGACCGCGTTGTCGACGTGCTTGCGCATGCGCAGGCTCAAGGTCTCGATGCCGAGCAGTGTGTAGTGCGCGCCCTGCGGGTTCATCGTCATGCCCAGATCGCGCAGACCGATGGCGATGCCGTGGAAGGTGAACGCCATGGGGCCGAGCGCCTCGGCGAAGACCAGGCCGTGGTAGGCGGGCTCGGGCTGCGACAGCGACGGGAACTTGTCCGATGCCATCCAGTCGAACTGCCCGGAGTCGACCACGACGCCACCGGTGACCGTGCCGTTGCCGGTGAGGTACTTGGTGGTGGAGTTCACCACGAGGGTGGCGCCGTGCTCGATGGGCCGGCACAGATACGGCGTGGCCGAGGTGTTGTCGACGATGAGCGGGATGCCGTGGGCGTCGGCGATGCCGGCGATGACCGGCAGGTCGGTGACGTATCCGCCGGGGTTGGCGATGGTCTCGCAGAAGATGGCCCGGGTGTCGTCGTCGATGGCGGCGGCCACGGCGTCGGTGTCGTCGAAGTCCACGAACGTGGCCGACCACCCGAACCGCTTGATGGTGTGGGAGAACTGGGTGATCGAACCGCCGTAGAGCCGGGTGGACACCACGACGTTGCGGCCGGGGCCCATGAGCGGGAACAGGGCGATGAGCTGGGCGGCGTGGCCCGAGGAGCACGCCACCGCTCCGGCGCCGCCCTCGAGGGCGGCGACGCGGTTCTGCAGGTTCCACACCGTGGGGTTGGTGAGGCGCGAGTAGATGAAGCCCACCTCTTCGAGGTTGAAGAGCCGGGCGGCGTGGTCGGCGTCCTGGAACACGAACGACGTCGACTGGTAGATGGGCGTCTGGACGGCCCCGGTGGCGGGGTCCGGTGGAGTGCCCGCATGGAGGAGCTTGGTGTCGAAGCCGTACTGGGGGGCGTCGCTCATCGAGGACCCGCCTTTCCTGTCCGTGGGTCGGTTCGGGCCGGACCGTAGGCGATGGGCGCTCAGCCCGCGGCCGCGTACTTGTCGTGGAGGCGGGTGAGCATGATCTTGAACGTCTCCACGTCCTGGGCGCCGGGGATGAGCGCCTTGTCCTCGATCACGAACGCTGGCACCCCGGTGATCTGGCGTTGGGTCGCCGCTTCCAGGTCGTGCACGACGGCGTCGCGCCCCGCCCCGGCGGCCACGGCCTCGGCCGCGAGCTGGCGGTCGGCACCGACCTCCACCGCCCAGTCGACCAGGTTGTCCGGGTCGGCGACGTTGGCCCCTTCGGTGAAGTAGGCGCGAAAGAGCCGGTCGTGCAGGCGGGCTGCCGTCTCGGGCCCCCTGGCCTGCTCCACCCAGGCGACGAGCATGAGGGCCGGCACGCTGGTGACCCGCTGGGCGAGGTCGAAGCGGTAGTCGATCCCCACCTCGGCGCCGAGGGCTCCGAGCCGCCGGGACATCCCCTCGAACGAGCCGGGGCCGTACTTGCGGTCGATGGCGACCCGGAGGTCCTTGGGCTCGGTGGAGGCGGTGGGATCGAGCTGGAAGGCGCGCCACCGCACGTCGACCTCGTCGGCGAAGTCCAGCTCGACGAGCGCGGCCTCGAGTCGCTTCTTGCCGAGGTAGCACCACGGGCAGACGACGTCGGACCACACATCGATGCGCATCTCCCCACCCAACCACAGGCCGCCACCCCCTGTTCCGCCCCACCCCGATCGATCTCGCGTCGCGGTTCTGAACCGGCACCCGCATCGGGAAAGTTACCTCACGTAACATCTCGCGACCCGTGGGAGGTCGAGCCATGAGCACCACACCACCGCCAGACCGTGCGAACCGGGACCAGGTGGACCCGGGCCACGTCGAGGGCCATCCGATCGAGGTCCGCCGCCCGCGCTTCGACTGGGACGGCCATGCACCGCAGTGGATCCCGGGGGATCCGATGGCCTCGCACGTCGGCAACGCCCTGCACCTGCTCTTCCCGACCGGCGAGCGCTTCTTCATGGAGGCGGTGCGAGATGCGGCCGATCAGGTCACCGACCCGGAGCTCCAGGCCGCCATCAGCGAGTTCATCAAGCAGGAGGCCTGGCATGCCCAGGCCCACGACCAGGTGCTGCGTCACCTCGACGAGAGCGGCATCGACCCGAGCGGGTACATCGAGCGGCTCGAGCGCTTCTTCGACTTCGCCCTCCGCGATCGCCCGTCGTGGCCGGCCTGGACGCAGGGATGGCAACTCCGCCGCCGGCTCGCCATCACCGCGGCCCTGGAGCACTTCACCGCCGTGCTCGGCCACTGGGCGCTGACCGCCGAGGGTCTCGACGAGGCCGGGGCCGACAGCACCATGCTCGACCTGTTCCGGTGGCACGCGTCCGAGGAGGTGGAGCACCGCGCGCTGGTCTACGACGTGTACCACCACGTGGGAGGCGGATATGCCCTGCGGGCTGCGACCATGCTCGGTACCACCGTGGGCCTGCTCCTCGAGTGGGCCCTGGGCGTCGGGTACTTCCTTCGTCATGACCCGAGCCTCGAAGGGCGCCGCAAGCCGGGCCTGCGGGCCTACCTGCGTGCGTCACGGCAGGGTCGGGTGCCGAGCATCGGCACGCTGCTCCGCTCCGTTCCGCGCTATCTCCGGCGTGACCACCATCCGCGCGACGAGGCCGACTCCGCCCTCGCCCTCGCCTACCTCGAGCGGTCGCCGGCGGTGGCCGCCTGGGCCGCCTGAGCCCGCCGAGTCTGGTTCGAGACATGCGGCGGAGTTGATGAGCCGGCCGAACGGAGGACGGCGGGCGAGCAACTCCAGAAGCGGAGCCGGCGGACGAAGTCCGCCGGCGCAGCGGCTCAATCCCCGGACCCGCCTGTCAGCTGCACCACGTCGCCGAAGGAGTAACTGGCCTCGGGGCCGGCCAGGAAACGGACTGCCTCGGCCACCTCCTCGGGTCGACCGAGCCGGCGGGCCGGGGTCTGGGCCACGATCATCGGTTTCAGCGCGTCGACGCCCGCCAGCAGCGGTGTGTCGATGAACCCGGGGGCCACCGCGTTGACGCGAATGCCGAGCGAGGCCACTTCGCTGCCGGTGGACCGGGTCAGGCCGATGATGGCGTGCTTCGCTGCCGCGTACGCCGGCGTGGTGGGCGCGCCGCGGAGACCGAAGATCGAGGCGAGGTTGACGATGGCGCCCGAGCGGGCCGGTTCCATGTGGCGCAACGCGGCGCGCATGCCGTGGAAGGTGCCGTGCACGTGGATCCGCATGATCCGCTCGAACTGCTCGTCGGTCATCGTCGACAGCACTCGGATCGGCGCCGGCGTCTGTCCCTCCATCTCGGCGGCCATCGCGGCCCCGAGTCGCTCGAGGACATCGGGTCGATCGAGGATCACGCCGGCGTTGTTGACGAGGATGTCGATCCGCCCGTGCCGGTCGACCAGGGCGTCGACCGCGGCATCGAACGCAGCCGAGTCCCCGACGTCGAATGCCGCGGCCTCGCCGTCGATGTCGGCGGCCACCGCCTTCGCCGCGACCTCGTCGATGTCGTTGACGACCACGGTGGCGCCGTCGGCGGCGAGGCGTCGGGCGATGGCGGCGCCGAGCCCCGAACCCGCTCCGGTGACCAGTGCGATCCGTTCCTGCAGCCCGTTCATCGCCCGGACGGTAGACGGGATGGCGGGTTGTCGCATCGTGGGTAGGTTCGCCCCGATGAAGACCGACTGGAACCCGCTGCTGCGTGACCAGTTCGACGAGCCGTACTGGGCGGAGCTGCAGGCGTTCGTCCGCGCCGAGCGGGAGCATCACACCGTCTACCCACCCCACGACGAGGTGTTCGCCGCCCTCCACCTGACCCCGCACCAGGCCGTGAAGGTGATGATCCTCGGCCAGGATCCCTACCACGGGCCCGGCCAGGCCCACGGCCTGTGCTTCTCGGTCCGTCGTCACGTCGAGACCCCTCCGTCGCTGGTCAACATCCTCACCGAGCTGGAGTCGGATCTGGGCTGCCCGCGACCACCGCACGGCAACCTCGAGCACTGGGCCCGCCAGGGTGTGCTGCTCCTGAACGCCACCCTCACCGTGCGCGCCCGCCATGCCGCATCGCACCAGCGCAAGGGATGGGAGCGGTTCACCGACCGCGTCATCGAGGTGGTGAACGCCAAGCCGGAGCGGGTCGTGTTCATCCTCTGGGGCGCGTCGGCCCGCCGGAAGAAGGCCCTCATCGACACCGGGCGGCACACGATCATCGAGTCGCCCCACCCCTCGCCTCTCTCCGCCCACAAGGGGTTCTTCGGCACCAAGCCGTTCAGCCGCGCCAACGCCGCCCTGGTCGCCGCCGGGCGGGATCCCGTCGACTGGTGCATCCCGTGACCGCCTTCGCGGCCGTGGTCGATGCCGCGGCCGCGGTCACCTCGACGTCGAAGCGCAACGAGAAGAAGGCCGCGCTCGCCGAGCTCCTCGGCTCGCTGGCGCCGGCAGAGATCGACACGGTCGTCGGCTTCCTGCTCGGTGAGGTCCGCCAGGGACGCATCGGCGTGGGTTGGGCCACGATCCGCGACCTCGACGTCTCAGCGGCAGCCGATCCGCAGCTCTCGGTGGCCGACGTGGACCAGGTCATCGACGAGTTGGCCACGACCACGGGACCCGGGTCACAGGCCACGCGGCGAGACCTCCTCCACGACCTGTTCGGCCGCGCCACCGCAGCCGAAGCCGATTTCCTCGCCCGCTTGTTCGTGGGCGAGATGCGCACCGGTGCCCTGGCCGGAGTGGTGACCGACGCCATCTCGGCGGCGTCGGGCGTGAAGTCGGCCACGGTGCGCCGGGCGGCGATGCTCGCCGGAGACCTCGGCGCCGTGGCCCGCCTCGCCCTCGTCGACGGCGAGGCCGCACTCTCCGCCGTGGGACTCGAGCCGCTGCGACCGGTCCTGCCGATGCTGGCCTCGACCAGCGAGTCGGTCGAGGCCGGCATCGAAGACGTCGGCGAGGCCAGCGTGGAGTGGAAGCTCGACGGCGCCCGCGTCCAGGTCCACCGGGCCGGTGCCGAGGTCCGGATCTTCACCCGGAACCTCAACGACGTGACCGTACGGCTCCCCGAGGTCGTCGAGGTCGTTTCGGGGTTCTCGGCCACCACGTTCGTCCTCGACGGCGAAGTCCTCGGTTTCATGGGGCCCGAGGCCGCCGGCGACGTGCCGCAGGCGTTCCAGGACACGATGAGCCGCTTCGGACGGGACAACGCCGGCGAGCACACGACTCGGCTGGTGCCCCACTTCTTCGATCTCCTCCACCTCGACGGGGCGGATCAGATCGACGAGCCGTTGCGTGTTCGCCGCCGGCGCCTCGAGGAACTCGTCGGCTCCTACCTCGTCCCCGGGACCATCACCGAGGACCCGGCGGCCGCCCGGGCCGTCCTCGACGACGCCCTCGCCCGGGGTCACGAAGGGGTCATGGTGAAGGCCGCCGACAGCCCCTACGAAGCAGGCCGCCGCGGGAAGTCGTGGCGGAAGGTGAAGCCGGTGCACACGCTCGACCTTGTGGTGCTGGCCGTGGAGTGGGGGAGTGGCCGCCGGCGAGGCTGGCTCTCGAACATCCACCTCGGCGCTCGTGACCCCGGATCCGGGGAGCTGGTGATGGTGGGCAAGACGTTCAAGGGCATGACCGACGAGATGCTGGCGTGGCAGACCGAGCGCTTCTCGAACCTGAAGACCCGGGAATCAGGACACACCGTGTGGGTCCGTCCCGAGCAGGTCGTCGAGGTGGCCCTCGACGGCGCCCAGGCCTCGACCCGCTATCCCGGTGGCGTGGCCCTGCGATTCGCCCGCGTGAAGCGGTACCGGGGCGACAAGGGGCCGGGCGACGCCGACACGCTCGATGCGGTGCGTGCCCTGCTACCCGGATCGCGCC
The DNA here is from genome assembly GCA_963747745.1 of uncultured Acidimicrobiaceae bacterium. Classification (GTDB taxonomy): domain Bacteria; phylum Actinomycetota; class Acidimicrobiia; order Acidimicrobiales; family Salinilacustritrichaceae; genus Salinilacustrithrix. The sequence goes on along the minus strand of CAVVGJ010000011.1, from coordinate 63,428 downwards.
GCTGACCTGGGGCGACGGCCCGGGATCTGACACCATGTCAGACATGGTGATGACCGAGGCCAGCCCATCCGACGCGGCGCAGGTCGTCGAGACACTCGGGTACCGGCCCTTCGACGCCGACAACCACTACTACGAGGCCCTCGACGCCTTCAGCCGCCATCTCGACCCCCGCCACGCCACGCGCGTGTTCCAGTGGGCGCAGATCGACGGGCGCACGTACCCCGTCCTCGGCGGCAAGGTCTTCCGCGGGGTCAAGAACGCCACCTTCGACCCGGTCGCGTTCCCCGGTGTGCTGGCCGACTACTTCCGCGGCAACCCCAACGGCGACGACCCGCTCGAGCTCCTCAGCCGTCACGAGCCCATCCGGCCCGAGTACCGCGATCGCGACGCCCGGTTGGCCACCATGGATTCGCAGGGCGTCGAAGCCGTCTGGCTGTTCCCGACCCTGGGCATGATCTACGAGGAGCCGCTGCACCACGACCCCGAGGCGGTCACCCTGCTGTTCACCGCGTTCAACCGGTGGCTGGAGGAGGACTGGGGCTTCGCCCACCGCGACCGGATCTTCGCCGGGCCGTACCTTCCGCTGGTCGACGTCGACTGGGCCTGCCGCGAGCTCGAGTGGGCGCTCGACCACGGTGCCCGCACCATCGTCATGCGCCCGGCCGCGCCCACCACGGTCCTCGGCCAGAAGCCGCCTACCGATCCGATGTTCGATCCGTTCTGGGCCCGCGTCAACGAGGCCGGGGTGACCGTCGTCGTCCACGCCGGCGATGCCGGGTACACGAGCCACGGCTATGCCCGCGACGGCTTCACCACCGACTTCAGCGGCGTCCCGCAGCCCATTCGCATGCTGCAGCTCGAGCGCCCCATCGAGGACTTCCTCGCCTCGCTCATCGGCGACAACCTGTTCCACCGATTCCCCAACCTGCGCGTCGCGAGTGTCGAGAACGGCAGCACGTACCTGCGTGGGCTCTTCGGCCGCCTGCGGGTCGTGGCCCGCAAGATGGGCGGGTGGTTCCCCGAGGATCCCGTCGAGACGTTCCGCCGCCACATCTGGATCAACCCGTTCTGGGAGGATCAGATCGACGAGGTCGTGGCCAACATGGGCGTCGACCGGGTCCTCTTCGGGAGCGACTGGCCCCACATCGAGGCGCTCCCCGAACCGCTCCAGTACGCGACGGAGGTCGAGCACCTGCCGGCGGCCGACCAGCGCAAGATCCTCCACGACAACGTCCTCGAGCTCAACCAGCGCCGACCGGCCTGACCAGACGGGTAGGGAGGAGGTCGTGACGACCGCGCTGGTCTGGTTCCGACGCGACCTCCGCCTCTCCGACAACCCGGCCCTGGTGGATGCCGTCCACGCCGCCGACGACGTCGTCGGTGCGTTCTGCCTCGACGAGCAGCTCCTCGGCCCCGCCGGTCCGGCCCGCGTCGCGTTCCTGTACCGGTGCCTGCGGGCCCTGGACGACACCATGGAGGGGAACCTCGTGGTCCGCGGGGGCGACCCGGCCACGGTGATCCCCGCCCTGGCGGTGGAGGTCGAGGCCGCGTCCGTCCACCTCGCCGCCGACTTCGGCCCCTACGGCCGGGCCCGCGACGACGCCGTGGCCGCGGCACTGACCGAGGCCGGGGTCGAGTTCGCCCCCAGCGGGAGCCCGTACGCCGTCGCTCCCGGCTCGGTGTTCACCCAGGCGGGCGGCCACTACCGGGTGTTCACCCCGTTCGCTCGGGCCTGGCGGGATCACGGGTGGCCACAGCCGGTGCGCAAGCCCGGGGCCATCCGGTGGCGGCCAGCCGACACCGACCGAATCCCCGACGATCCCGACATCGGTGATGTCGAGCTCCCGCGGGCGGGCGAGGATGCGGCCTCGAATCGGCTGGATCACTTCCTGCGAGCGAAGGTCTCCGACTACGACGGTCGGCGCGATCTCCCGGGCGAGGACGCCACGTCGCGGTTGTCGGCCGACCTCAAGTGGGGCGTGCTCCACCCGCGCCAGATCCTGAGCCGGCTCGGCGGATCGGCCGGCGAGCGGGTCTTCGCCGACGAGCTGTGCTGGCGCGACTTCTACGCCGACGTGCTGTTCAACGAGCCAGCATCGGCGCGCCGATCGCTCGACGAACGGGTCGGCTCGATGCCCTGGGACCGAGGACCAGAGGCCGATGAGCTCTTCGCGGCCTGGTGCGAAGGGTGCACCGGCTACCCCATCGTCGACGCCGGGATGCGCCAGCTCCGCGCCGAGGCGTGGATGCACAACCGGGTCCGCATGATCGTGGCCAGCTTCCTGGTCAAGGACCTCCACCTCGACTGGCAGCGGGGCGCGCGATGGTTCATGCAGCACCTGGTCGACGGCGACCTGGCCTCGAACCAGCACGGCTGGCAGTGGACGGCGGGCACCGGAACCGATGCGGCGCCGTACTTCCGGATCTTCAACCCGGTCACCCAGGCCAAACGCTTCGACCCCGAGGGCAGGTACGTCCGTCGGTTCGTGCCGGAGCTGGCCGACGTCCCGACCCGGTTCGTGCACGAGCCGTGGAAGGCGCCGGACGGGCCGCCAGCCGGTTACCCCGCGCCGATCGTGGACCACGCCGAGGAACGGGCGGAGTCGCTGCGACGCTACGAGGCGGCGCGATGATCTCCGGGAGCGGGCTCGGCTCTCGGATTGGCACTCGGTAACATCGAGTGCCAACCGTTGTCCCTCGTGCCCGGGGAGGTGTGCTGCCGGATGCTCGACGAACGCAAGGCGTCGATCCTGCGCGCCGTGGTCCAGGAGTACATCGAGACGGCGCAACCGGTGGGATCGGGCCGTGTCGCCGCCGCGCCGGGGGTCGACGTGAGCTCGGCCACGGTGCGCAACGAGATGGCCACCCTGGAGACCGACGGCTACCTGGTCCAGCCCCACACCAGCGCGGGTCGCATCCCCACCGAGAAGGGGTACCGCTACTTCGTCGACACCATCGGTTCACCGGGGGCGTTGCGAGGCGACCACGCCCGCCAGGTGAGCTCGTTCTTCCGGGCAGCACACGGCGAGCTCGAAGAGATGCTCGAGGCCACCAGCCGGCTGCTGTCGGGCATCACGGCGTGGACCAGCGTCGTGGTGCCCCCGCCCTCGACCGACACGCCGGTCCGCTCGATCCACCTCGTCAGCCTGGCTCCCCAACAGGTGCTCGCGGTCGTGGTGCTGGGCGACGCCACCGTCGAGAAGCACACCGTCGAGCTCGAGACCGAGGTGGGCGAGGCCAGGGTCAACGCGGCCGCCGCCCACCTGGCGGCGCACCTGGTCAACGTGCTGCGGGGCAACCTGCCGACGACGACGCCTCCCACCGGCGACGCCGACACCGACCTGGTGGCCCGCGCCGTGCTCGAGGCGCTCCAGGATGCTCCCGCCACCGATCCCAACCGCGAGGTCTTCGTGGGCGGAGCCTCCCGTATCGCCTCCGCGTTCGACGCGGTCGAGACCGTGCAGCGGGTGCTGCACGTCCTCGAGCAGCACCTCGTGGTGGTCACGCTCCTGCGCGACGTCGTCGACCGCGGCCTGCAGGTCGCCATCGGATCCGAGACGGGGATGGAGACGCTGGCCGATGCCGCGTTGGTCGTGGCGCCGTACACCATCGACGGCGAGCGGGCGGGCTCGATCGGCGTGCTGGGCCCGGCCCGCATGAACTACCGCGAGGCGTTGGCGGCGGTGGCCGCGGTGAGCAACCGACTCGAAACCCACCTGACCGAGGGCTGAACCGTGGCTGATTTCTACGACCTGCTCGGCGTGTCGCGCGATGCCTCCCCGGAGGAGATCAAGAAGGCGTACCGCAGGCGGGCGCGTGAGCTGCATCCCGACGCCAACCCGGACGACGCCGAGGCCGAGCAGCAGTTCAAGGACGTGGCCCGCGCCTACGAGACGCTCCGCGATCCCCAGAAGCGCCAGCACTACGACCGCTTCGGCGAGTCCGGTCCCGGAGCAGGCGGCGATCCGTTCGGTTTCGGAGGCGGCATGGGCGACATCTTCGACGCCTTCTTCGGGGGCCAGAGCCCCTTCGGCGGCGGCACGCGCGCGCCCAGCGGCCCACCCCGCGGGCCCGACCTCGAGGTCGTCACCGAGCTCGACTTCACCGAAGCTGTGTTCGGCACGCAGCACAAGGTCGAGGTCCGCACCGCGGTGGCGTGCGAGGCCTGCGAGGCCACCGGCGCCGCGCAGGGCACCGAACCGATCACCTGCGTCGAGTGCGCCGGCGTGGGGCAGGTCCGTCGCGTGCGCCAGTCCCTGTTGGGCCAGATGGTCACCACGGGTGTCTGCCCGCGCTGCAACGGCGCTGGTGAGGTGATCGCCGATCCTTGCCCGGTGTGCTCCGGTGAGGGTCGGACCCTCGAGGACAAGACCTACACGGTCGACATCCCCCCGGGCGTGGACGCCAGCTCCACGCTGCGGCTCCAGGGCCGCGGTGCCGTCGGCCCCCGCGGTGGTGCGCCCGGCGACCTGTACGTCCAGTTCCGGGTGCGCCCGCACGACACGTTCCGTCGCGACGGTGTCGACCTCCACGCCGATCTGCACCTCGCGGTGACCCAGGCGATGCTCGGTGCCGACATGCAGTTCGAGACGCTCGACGGCGTCGAGGAGATCCGCGTCCCGCCCGCCACGCCCACCGGTCACACGTTCCGCTTCCGCGGGAAGGGGGTGCCGGTCGTGAACCGGGGCGGCCGGGGCGACCTGCACGTCCACGTCGTCATCGACCTGCCCCACGACCTCGACGAGGACCAGGAGGCACTGGTCCGCCAGCTCGCCGCCCTCCGGGGCGAGGAGGTCGGCACCGAGAGCCGGGGGTTCTTCTCCAAGCTGCGCACCGCCTTCAAGTGACGTGAGTGCGTCCGCCGCCGGCCCCGCGGCCGAGCCACCCGACGGCAGCGCACCACACGTCGTCGTCTCCGACCTCACCGAGCTCGATCCGGATCCGCAGACGTGGCATCACCTCCTGCGGGTCCGTCGGCTGCGCATCGGCGCCGCCGTCACTGCCACCGACGGCCAGGGCCGCTGGGTGCCGTGCCGGCTGGCGTCGGAATCCGAGTTGGTCGCCGTCGGTGACGTCGTATCGCTGCCTCGCCCCGCACCGGAGATCGTCGTCGCCTTCGCGCTGACCAAGGCCGACAAGCCGGAGCTCGTCGTCCAGAAGCTGACCGAACTGGGTGTCGACCGCATCGTCCCGTTCCGGGCCGCGCGCAGCATCGTGCACTGGGACGCGTCGAAGGCGGCCGCCGCCCACCGCCGCTGGGAGGCGGTCGCCCGCGGCGCCGTCGAGCAGTCGCGCCGGTGCTGGGCGCCGGTGGTGACGCCGGTGGCCGACATCGCGGCCGTCGCCGGGCTCGGCGCGGTTCGCGTCGATCGGGGCGGGGAACCGCCCTCGCTCGCGCGCAGCGTGGTCGCCGTGGGGCCGGAAGGGGGGTGGGAACCGGTCGAACGGGACATGCTGCCCACCAGTGTCGGCCTGGGTCCTCACGTGCTCAGAGCGGAGACGGCCGCAGTTACCGCAGGTGTAGTTCTCTGCTCGCTGCGTAGTGGTTTGCTGGCGGAATCGCCTCGCGAGCCCTCCGGCCACGAAAAAGGCCGCTGAACCGCCGGCATGGTCGTTGTGAGCCACGTTCCGTGGTGCTTTGGTTGTGGCCAGGGGCCGGGTCCATCGGAAGGAACGTATGGCGATCGACGCAGAACTCGATGAGGCCGGGCTGGCGTACAGCCGCAAGGTCGGAGAGCGTTTGCGCGCCATCCGCCGCCAGAAGCGCCTCAGCCTCCACGACGTGGAATCCAGTTCCGAGGCCGAGTTCAAGGCGTCCGTGCTCGGCGCCTACGAACGGGGGGAGCGGTCCATCTCGGTGCCCCGCCTGCAACGGTTGGCCGACTTCTACGACGTCCCGGTCGATCAATTGCTCCCCGTCGACGAGGACGACTCCGGCGAGGTCATCGATCTCACCGATCGCGCCATCGCCCGCCAGGCCGAGTCGCACCTCGTGCTCGATCTGCAGATGGTGACCGAGCTCGCCGGCCCCGAGGGCGACATGCTCAACCGGTACATCCGGACCATCCAGATCCAGCGCCAGGACTTCAACGGCCGGATGCTCACCATCCGCAAGGACGACATCCGCGCCATCGCCTGCATCCTCGGCGTCGCCACCGACCGGACGCTCGACCGTCTCGATCAGCTCGGTCTCTGCCGGGTCCCCGCGTAGCGCTGCTCGACCCGCCCGGCGGTAGCGTCGGACGGTCGTGTCCGCGCCCCCTGCCACCGTCGCCGGCGTCTACGTCCACATCCCGTTCTGCGCGTCGCGCTGCGACTACTGCGCCTTCGCCACCTGGACCGATCGCCACCACCTGACCACCCGCTACCTGGCCGCGGTCTCCGCCGACGTCGACCGTGCCGTGGCCGCCGGCCTCGGGCCCGTCTCGTCGATCTTCGTCGGTGGTGGCACGCCGAGCCTCGTCCCGGCCGACGAACTGGTCGCCGTGCTGGCGAGGATCCCCACCGCGCCGGGCGCGGAGGTCACCGTCGAGGCCAACCCCGACGCCGTCTCCGCGGCGTCGTTGCAGACCTACCGGGACGGTGGGGTGACGCGCATGTCCTTCGGCGTCCAGTCCATGCGGCCTCACGTGCTGGCCGGGCTGGGCCGGACCCACGACCCCGACAACGTGCACCGCGCCGTGGCCTGGTCCCGCGATGCCGGCTTCGACACCTTCAACCTCGATCTCATCATCGGGGCCGCCGGCGAGTCGGTGGCCGACTGGGACGCCACCCTGGACGCGGTGGTCGAGCTCGGGCCGCCCCACGTGTCGGCCTATGCCCTCACCGTCGAGCCCGGGACGCCGTTGGCCGCCGATCCGTCCCGCCACCCCGACGACGACGACCAGGCCACGAAGTACCTCCGCACCGTCGACCACCTCGGCGCGGCTGGCTACGAGTGGTACGAGGTGTCGAACTGGGCTCGGCCCGGGCACGAGTGCCGTCACAACCTCCTCTACTGGGAGGGCGGCGACTACCTCGGCTTCGGCTGCGCCGCCCACAGCCACGTCCAGGGGCGGCGCTGGTGGAACCTGCGGACTCCGGAGCGCTACATCGCCGCGGTCGAGTCGGGCTCGACGACGGAGGCGGCGGGGGAGTCGCTCGACGAGGAGACCCGGCGGATCGAGGCGTTGCAGCTGTCGTTGCGCACCCGCCACGGCGTGCCGGTCGCGGCCCTCGACCTCGATGATCCCGCCCTCGAGGGTCTGCTCGCCCCCCGCGGCGACCGGGTCGTGCTCACCCCCACCGGCCGGTTGCTGGCCAACGAGGTGGCCATCCGCCTGCGGTGAGTTGCGTCCGTCCGCCGAGGTCGCGCCTACCGGTTCAGCGGGGCGGGACGGGAGGAAGCTCGAGCACCTGGCCCGGAAGGATCAGGTCGGGATCGTCGACATCGACCAGGCGGTGGCGGTTGGCGTCGATCATCGCGCGCCAGTACGGCGCGACCTCGTGGTCGGCCGGTGGGCGATGCCGAACTGCCGTCAACTGCTCCTCGGCGATCGACCAGAACGACTCCCCGGGCGAGACCCGCCAGGTCGTGGGCTGGGGCGCGCCGTGCTCGACCGCGTCGTGGTGGGGCACCTCGCGGTGGGGGACCATCCGCGCCGTGCCTCGGGAGACCTGGTCGTCGACCGGGCGCATCGTGGCCGTGCCCCTCGGGGCCGAGCCGCGGGCGGCGACCGGTGTGGCGTCGGCCGCGGGCGTGCCGGCGGCGGGTACGGGCAGGCCGCCGGTGCTGGTGAGCGGCATCACGGCCATGACGCCGGCGCCGAGCGCGCTGCGCAGCACGCGATCGATGCCCGGCGCGGTGAGGGCCGTGGCGATGGCGTGGATGGATCGGCTGCGGACGAGGGCGGCGACGCCGTGCAGGACCGTGAGGGCGAGCAGGTACCAGACCACGATCTCGGTCCCGAGTCGGAGCAATGCGATGGCGACGGTGGCGGGGTCACGAGCGTCGGCCCAACGTTGGAGCCCACCGAACGACGACAGCGGGGGTGGGGCGAGATCGCCCGCACTGCCCAAACGCAGCACGGCCAGCGACCCGATCAGCAGGGCCGACCACGCCAGCGCACGTGCCGCCCGTCGGCTCATGCCCCGGGTCCGGCCACGACGGTCTCGGTGCCGTCGGCCGTGGTGACGACGACCGGGCCGCAACGTCCGCCGCGCGCGGAGATGGACCGACCGTCGGGAACGACGGCCGTGGACTGCACTTCTGAGGGCTGGTCGAGGCTCCATCGGGGGAAGACGAAGACCTCGCCGGACGACGGCCGGTACACCACCGGGGTCATGACGCCGTCGCAATCAGGGTCGGCGAGGGTGACCAGGTCGCCGTCTCGGCCCAATTCGACCGCGATGGCGCCGACGGTGGCGGTCCGGTCGGTGAGCGTGATCGGCTCGGGGCAGCCGTCGCCGTCGAGGTCGGGTCCCGGCAGTGCCGGGACGTCGCACCGGGCCGGGAAGGTTGGCGGAACGGGCACGGCGACGGTGGTGTCGGTGCTCGAGTCCGAGCTCGCGGTGGTGCCCGGCGATTGGCCGTCCACCACCGAGCTGGGGTCGCCGCCGAAGGGCCGGACCGCCCGGGCGACCACCACGCCGAGCACGGCGCCGATGACGAGCACGACCAGCGCGACGGCGAGCACGAGCCGTCGGTCGGGCGCGGGTCCCGACGTCTCTCGCGGTGCGGCGGCGCGGATCTCGACCGGTGCCAGCGGGTCGGTCGTCGCCTTCGGGCCGGGAAGCCAGGCGTCGTGGTGGGTGGCGTCCTCGGGGGCCTCCTCGGGGGCCTTCTCGTCGTGGACCTCCTCGCGGGTCTCGTCGGTCTCGTCGTCGGGCGTGGAGAGCGCGGCGAGGCTGGCATAGGGGTCGGAGCCGCGCACGTGGTCCGGCTCTCGGTCGCCGTCGGCGACGGACAGGTACCACAGGTCGTCGTCGGTCCAGCCCAGTTCTGACGTGGGATCGAAGTCGTTGGGGATCTCGGCGAAGGCCCGGGTCGTACCGGCTTCGTCGCCGACGTCCGGGAGGGCGAGCTCGGGGAAGGCGTCGTGCAGGGCGGTGGCGAACTGCCGCGCCGAGGGGCGTTGGCTGGGATCGTCACGCCGAGCGGAGGCGGCCGCGGTCCGGAACGCGGCCACGGCGCGCTTGCGGCGGGCGGCGTTGCGTACACCGCGGTGGGCCGGGCTCCAGAGGGCATCGCGGGCGCGGTCGAGCAGATCGTCGAGCAGCCGGCCGAGGTCGGCGACGTCGTCGGCCCGTCGATCGTCGGCGGCCGGGCCGTCGGCGACCGCGTCGTCCGTGACACGGGTGGCGTCACCGAACCCGCACAGGCGGGGCCGGCCCCGCTCGCCGACGAGCACGTGGTCGCTGTTGATCCGATTGTGGGCGATGCCTTGTCGGTGCAGCGCGTCGACGACCTCGGCGACGGCCCGCACGATGGCCGCCGCCTGGTCGGGGGCGAGTGGTCCGAGCCGGGCGAGGGCGGTGCCCCGGTGGTGCAGGCGCAGGACCCCGGGGCTGGACGCGATCACGTCGACGACGCCGGGGTGGGCCGCCTGGCGCAACATCTCGGCCTCGTGGTGGAGCCGGCTCCGGTCGGCGTCGGTGTCCGCCTGCTTGACCACCTCGAGCCCGGCGGGCCCACGTTCGGTGCGTACGGCGATCACCATCGGGACCACGCTATCGAATAGACATGAAAAGCATCAACGTCGCGTCTCGGACCATATCGGACACGGAGTCGGGCGGTGGTCACATCGCCATCATGCGGCGTCCCGACTACGTTTCCATCGATGGCTGGGCAGTGGGGGCCGACGGCCGAGTACCGCTCCGATGCCGCCGAGCTCCCGCCGGGGTCGACGCTGCTGCTCTTCACCGACGGGCTCTACGAGCGCAGGGGCGAGTCGGTCGATGTCGGCCTCGAGCGGTTGCGCCGGGTCGCCTCCGAGTTCGAGGGGCCGCTGGACGCGCTCCTCGACCACATCTACGAGCGGCAGGTCGGCACCGAGAGCAGGGACGACGTCGCCATGCTCGCCATCCGACTCACCGCGACCTGAGCTCGGCAGCAAGGGAATACAGCCCGGAGACAGAGACCCGGCAGCGAATGGGCGATGGGACGAAGCGGAGCCGCTGGACGGGTGCCGGAAGATCCAGCAGTCGGTGCGCCCGATCGGGACCTCGGGGACGCCCCACCAACGTATTCTCGGCGAGGATCCTCTCGTTCGGTGTCACCAGCAGATGTTCGGCGAGGATCCTCGGGGTCGGTCACAGGCCGCACCGGTGCACCGTCGTCGAGGACCCTCTCGTTCGGTGTCGCTGACGTCGGTTCGACGAGGATCCTCGGGTTCGATCGACGCCGATGCCCCTCGCCGCCCAGGGAACGGCGCCCCGACGTGCCGTGCTTCTCCGGGTCGGAGGGTCTCGGCTCCAGCCGAACTGGGCGATAGGCGCTGGTTTCCATCTGCACGCAGGTCAACTTGCTGCCGAGTTCACGGCGCCCTGACCTCGCCGCGGGCCCGGGCGGTGATGCGCAGTGTCTCCGACGAGCCCCGACCGAAGGCCGGCACGAACAGGTGGCGGACCCGTACCTCGACGGTCACGCCCACGCCACCGCCGCCGTCCGGTGCCGCGTCGACCAGGGTCAGGTCGTGATCCGCCGCGGCGGCGACCGTGGCCGCGGCGATGTCTCGAACCCGGCCGGCGTCGTAGACGATGGCGCCCGTCGTGCGGAGCAGGTCCCGGTCGATGCCGGCGCCGACCGCGTCGTTGGCCGCGTCGGCCGCGATGTTGTACGCCTGGCGCTGCTCCAGGTACACGATGGCCGAGTCGACAGCGATGGCGCCGAGCAGCAACATGACCACCACGGCGGCCGGCATGAGCATGAGGACCGAACCACGGCTGCGTCTCATCGGATGCAGGCCGCCTCTCCGCCGGCGCCGGATCGGGTGGGATCGACCAGCTCCGAGTGCGAGGCGACGACGTCGAACGCGTCGCCGAAGCCGCCGATGAACGGCAGGCGTACGGCAGGCACGAACGTCGAGACCGTGACCACGATGCGATCGCAGCGAGCGAAGTCGCCGGTTGACGGGCGGACGACGACGATGGGTCGCCGGCGTCGTCCGTGGTCGGTGAGCGTCCGCTCGGCGACAGCCACGGCTCCGGCTCGAACCGCTACCGGATCGCGGTCGAGGCGGACGGATTCGACCACGTAGCGAGTGGCTTCTCGCGCCGCGGCATCGACGGCGAACTTGGCGTCGACGACACCCCAGATGTTGACGATGAGCAACGTGCCCACGACGAAGACGAGCAGGCCGAACGGGAGCGCCTCGATCCCGGCCACCTGACCCCGCTCTCCCCGTCGGCTGATGGTGGAAGCCGGCTTCAACGGTCCTCCTGGAACACCTCGAGCCGCGCTCGCATGGTCCGGGTGAACGATGTCGGGCTGATCGGCACCAGCCGGGCCGGGAGGAGCGTGGGGAGATCGGCCACCACCCGCACGGTGACGGTGTCGGCGGTCCCGTCGGCATCGACGTCGTCGAGGGCGAACTCGAACTCGGCGTCGTCCGCGTACCGGCCGAGGCGCCGATGGGCCTCCTCCCGGTAGAACTCGATCCGGTCGGCCTCGAACGCCGGCGGGCCTTCGGCGGCGACCCGCTGTGCGAGATCGGACACCACGGCGGTGACCGTGGTCCGGGCGTAGAGGCCGAAGAGCACCTGGGCGGCGAAGAGGAGGAACACCAGCACCACCGTGAAGCCCCAGGTGGTGCCGAACACGCCCGTCGCCCGGTCGCTGCGTCGAGCGACCGGGCGGATCACGGCGTGGCGGGTGGCGTGTCGGCGTCGGTGCCGATGATCTTCACCTGGTTCTCGGTGTTGGCCGAGGTGTCCTTCCACACCGAGTTGAACGTCACCCACATCGCGGCGCCGAGGAACGCCATGACCAACACGGCGATGGCAGTGGAGATGACACCCTCACCTCGATCGGAGCGGTGGATGGTCCGTCGGCGAGTGGCGGCGTCGGGCTGGTCGTGGTGGGACATGGCTTGGTCTCCTCGCGGGTCATTTCGGATGACTTCTCAGGTGGCGCCGAAGGCGCGTAGGGCTTCGATGAAGGGGATGGCGATGAAGATCGCTCCGGGTACGAGGGCGGCGACGGTGACCGGGATCCACACCTGTTGTCCCCGTCGCTCGATCTGCTCGATCAGCTCCCGCTGTACCTCTCGCCGGATCGATCGTGCCTCTTCGGCGATCAACCGGCCGAGATCACCGGCCTCGCGGTTGAGCGACAACACGGCAACCAGCCGGGACAGCGCGTCGACGTCGGCGATGGAGGCCCACTCCCGGAGCGCGTCGACCTCCGCGACGCCTTGGCGGATCCGCGCCATCACCCGGCGCAGGTCCTGGCCGCTCGCACCGTGGCCACGATCGGCGAGCCGGTGCAGGGCCGATCCGAGCGAGAAGCCAGCCGACAGCAGCATGCCGAGCTGCTCGGACACCACCGGCAGCTCGAGGAACAACCGCCGCTTGCGACGGTCGGACTCGCTGGCCAGGCGTTGTTCGACCACGAGAGATGCGAGCACGGGACCGCCGAGGACGAAGAGCAGGACCGCGGCGGCGGGGGGCCGGAGCGTCCCCGCCACGAGCACGGCGGCCACGAGACCGACGGCGGCCCAACCCGCTTGTCGGAGCCGGAACTCCGTCTGGTCGATGGGCGAGTGCAGGCGCTCGAGCTTCCTGGTCAGCTCCTCGTTGATCCCCACCAGCCGGGCCAGCCGTTCGCCCGCGGAACGGGCGAGGGGACCGATGATGTCGGCGAAGGACTCCACCGACAACAAGCCAGCCGCGCCTCCTCGTCGCGCCAGTCCGCCGGGCTCGTAGGGCCGGAGTCGATCCGCCAGGGCGCGTCGGGCGAACCAGCGGCGCTGGCTCAGCAGGAGGGTCGCACCGCTCCAGAACGCGAGCCCGGCGAAGACGGCGATCCGGATCATTCGACGAACACCCGCTCCTCCTCCGGGAGTCGCAAGATGCGTCCCGCCCACGCCCAGCAGGCAACGACGAAGAGCACGGCGACCGAGGTCAACGCCTGACCCGAAGCAGTCCGGAAGGCCTCGCGACCGTTGCCGACCGACATCCCGGCGAGGGCCATGCCGAACGGCACGAACAGGACGAAGCGCCGGGCGAAGCGCGCGCCCGCTTGCTTGGCCCTGGCGTCCTTGCGTCCCTGCGTGTCCTGGATCCGGTCCTCGACCAGAGCTTCGAGTCGTCGGTCGAGGTCGCTGCCGCCCACGGTGTGCGCCACGAGAAGCGTCTCACAGGTGGCGTCCGCGGTCGGATCGGCGAGGCCGGCCTTGAGGACCGTCAGGGTCCGGGCGAAGTCGGTCGAGATGAGCCACTCCCGGTGCGCGTCGTCGAAGGCCGCCGCCATCTCCGTAGGAGCCCGCCGGCCCACCTCGAACAGGGCCTGGGGTATCGATCGTCCCAGCGACGAGGTGAGGATCCGGATCTCCTCGATCAGGCGCGGCCAGGCGTCCTGGGCACGCGCTCGGCGGTTCCTGCGGCGTACGCGGTAGGAGGCCAACGGCGTCGTCGCCGCGAACAACCCGACCACGACCGCCGGGACGATGGCGGCGAAGATGGCGAAGACCACGGCGGTCCCGACGACGAACAAGACGATCGTGACGGCCGTGAAGTCGCGCAGACGTATGTCGCCGAGTCCGGCTTGGACGAGCCACTCGCGCCGTGCGGCATGCACACGTGCAGCCCGACCCATCCTGGGCCCGAGGCCCACGCCCTGCCAGCCGAAGGCCGCCGCCGTGTACACGTAGAAGACGCCAGCGGCGGCGACAGCGGCGAGGACGGCCGCGGTCACTCTGGCGCCCCGATTCCCGCGGGAGTGCCCCCCGCGGGATCGCGCGGCAGCGCCTGATCCGCAACGCCCAGCAGATCCCGCAGGTCGTAACCAGCCTCCTCGAACGCGGCCGCCGCTCGCACAGGCAGGTCACCTGTCCACCGGAGTGGACCCAGGCCGCGCTGGCGATGGAAGAGGTCGGTGACCGTGAACTGGGTCGAGTCGTAGCCCGCGGCCTGGTCCTCCACCGCGATGATCTCGGTGACCCGAGGCCCCTCGGGTCGGCGCGTGCAATGGACGACGATGTCGATGGACTCGGAGACGAGGCTGTTGAGCGCCGCCATCGGAACCTCGGCCGACGCGAGCTGGCACACGAACCGAAGGCGAGACAGCGCCTGGCGAGCGGATCCGGCGTGGATCGTGGTGAAGCCCTTCACGCCCGATGACAGCGTGAGGAGGAGCGGCAATGCCTCCTGGTCGCGGACCTCTCCCACGATCGCGACGTCGGGGGCCATCCGGAGGAAGCCGGCGACGAGCCGCCGCAGGTCGACGGTCGGGCGGTCGGCTCGGGCGGACCGCGTCTGCATCGACGCGACGTTCGGCAACGGAACGTCGGCCTCGAAGACCTCTTCGGCGACGACCACCCGCAGCGACGGGTCGAGCTCGGCAGCGGTGCAGGACATGATCGTGGTCTTCCCGGAGCCCGGCGCGCCGGCGAACACCACCGTGAGGCGGGCCCTGGCGCAGGCGCGGAGGAACTCCGCCGCCTGCACCGTCAGCATGTCCCGCTCGACGAGTTGTTCGAGCTCACGGAACGCCACACCGGTGAACTTGCGGATGTTCACCATCATGTGACCGCCGCGGGCGACGTCGCCGTGCACGATGTGGAGGCGGGCGCCGTCGTCGAGTTGGGCGTCCTGGAGACCTTCGGTCGGATCAAGCTTGCGATGGGCGCCGGCCGCGTCGTCGAGGATCTTGGTCAGCGTCCGCACCACGTGCTCGTCGTCGTGGAACAGCTCGTCGTGGTACCCGGACGGCCCGACGTGGCGTTTCACGAAGATGGTGTCCGGGCTGTTGATCATGATCTCCCAGACGTCGTCGTCCGCCAGGAGTGGTTCGAGCGGCCCGTAGCCCGCCAGGTTGCGGTAGCCGCGCTCGACGACCAGGTCGGGATCGGCCAGTTCGTGCGGCCGGAGACCGCGACGGAAGTCGGTGGACCACCGGGCGACCTCGTCGTTGATCAGCTCGCGGAGCCGTGTCCGCGCCGTGCCGTCGTCGAGGTCGAGGCGGATCTCCTTGGCCCGTTCGAGCACGGTGCGTTCGATGAGCTGGAGCGGGGTGGCGTCGTCGTCGCGGGGTGTCATCCGGCAACCTCGTCGCCCCAGTCGCCGAGCGAGCCGACCTCGACCGGCACCGGCTCGTCGTGTGGCCCACGAGCCGGCGGTCGGTCGTCGAGCGCGTCCAGGCGGCGGCGCACCGCCGCGGTCACGGGTGACACCAGCGCCGGTGGCAGAACCGCGCCGTCCCGCAGCACGGGGTCGAGTTGGCGCCGCTCCGGCAGGAACACCGGGCTGAGGACCTCGTCACCGGGGTTGGATGCCGCCAGGAGCTGAGCGACCGCGCGGACGAGCTCTCGGCGAGCGGATCCGCGTCGTGGCGCACGGTTGACCACTGGCACGAGTCGAGCCGGCTCGACGCCCGCCGCGATGCACTCCCGCACCACCCGGAGCAGCGAGTGCGCGCCCTTCATGCCGGGGACGCCCACCACCACGACGACATCGGCGACCGACAGCGTGGTGCGCGCCAGGAGGTTCCGGTCCTCGACGTCAGCCGACCCGGTGGAGTCCTCGCCCTCCAGGTCGTCGTCGATGTCGGCGACAACCAGCGTGAAGGCCTGGCGCAGTCCGTCCAGGGCAGCTCGGAGCGCTCGAGGGCGCAGTGCGGTCCAGTCCCGATGCCGACGGAGGCCGAGGAGCAACCGGTAGCGACGAGCCGCGATGTCGAACGTGAGGGACCGGATCTCCTCGGCGGTCGGGACGCCGGCTCGGTGGCTCTCGACGAGCTCGAGCAGACCCGGGATCACGTCACGGGCGTCGTGGAGCATCGCCTGGTCGGCGTGGAGTGCGAGATCGGCGAGCACGACCGTGTCGGAGTGGGCCACGTCGGCCCCGAACCCCTGGGCGAGGGCGGCGGCGACGACGGATCGTCCCGTGCCACCCGACCCCGTGACGGCGATGGTCCTGGCCCGGAAACCGGGGCGGACCAGGAGGGGTTCGTCGTGCCCGGGCACGTCGTCCGCACGGCCGATCGGCGTTGCGTGCTGGCCGAGCACGGCCTCGAGCTCGCCGCGCTCGAAGTCGGTGGGAAGCGTGGCCACAGCACCGACCGCGTGCCAATCCCGAGGCCCGCCGTCGGTCACCACCACGGCCACGCATCCACGCTCGGCCGCAGCCTCGAGGAGATCGCGGTCGATTCCCGGAAGCCCGCCGTCGACGAGGAGGGCGGAGAACGGACGACCCGTGTCGAGGCGGGCCCGGACGTCGTCGATGGAGACGGTCTTCACGAAGTCCATCGCGACGAGTCCCGAGGTCGACCAGCGGGCGACGTCGGAGAACCAGCGGCTGCGGACGCGGGCGAGACCGAGCACGACGTGGCGCTCGCTCGCCATCAGCTGGTGCCGTCCTGGCTCGATGGTGCGGAGCTCAGCTGGTCCAGGGGACGGTACTGACGCCCGACGTCCTGGGTCTCGGTCCCGATCGCCGCCCGGATCATGGTGATGTCGCCGGCAGCTTGGGCGTGCACCAGCGCCTCGACCTGATCGAAATCCGAGAGCGCGAGACGGACGGTGACGACGTCGCCTCCACCCAGCGATCCGCGGCCCCCGCTGACCTCGAGCACCCGAGCGTCGACCGCGATGAGCTCGGTGACCGAGCCGTCCCAGGTCGAGAAGACGTCGACTCGCTCGCCAGCCGCGAGGCGGCCGACCGCTCGTGAGGCGGGGAGCGCCACGGCCAGCTCGAGCGTCTCGTCGCCGGTCGTGGGTACGACCGTGGCCGAGGCCTGGAGGAACTCGCCGGCGTCGACAGGAGCGATGATCCGTCGCCCTACCGCGGCCTGGACCGAACCGAACAGGCCGCGCACATCGCCTGGCAGCTGGACGGGGACGGGCTCGACATCTGCCGCGGTGACGATCGCCCCGGCCCGGAGATCGTGGGTGGCGATGAGGACCTCGACGCGGTCGTCGGCGGTGGCGTTCGTGTAGGCGAGGAAGGTGCCCACCGCAGCCACGGCCATGAGCAGGCCGCCTACGACCGCCCGACCCGATGGCAGGCCGATCCGCCGCTCGACCCGCCGCGATGGCGCGGCGTCCGCGCCATCGAACCGTCCCGGCCGCGCCCGCAGCGTCGCCCCCATGGTGCGGGTTTCGATGACCGGGACGACGGTTCCTGCCTCTGGTTCGGAAGATGTGCGTGCCACCGACATCGATGGATGACCGGTCCGCAGGCGGGGACCGGCCGTGCCCTGCGCCCCGGCTCGCTCCGATATGGAAATGCATCGAACGGATCGAGAGTATGGCAGAGGCGTGGTCAGTCCAGTACGCTGGGGTGGACACCACGGGTGCCAACCCGGGCGCGAGTACGGGTACAAGGAGTTCCCCCATGACCGGATCTGTCGATTGGCTCTCCACCGCAGATGCCGCCAAGGCCCTGGGCATCACGCCCCGGACCCTGTACCGGTTCATCAACCAGGGCGACCTCGCCGCCTACCGGTTCGGCCGGGTGATCCGGGTCAAACGCGTCGACGTCGACGCCTTCATCGAGGCGTCCCGCATCGAGCCCGGCACGCTCGACCACCTCTCGCCCGACTCCTCGTCGGGCGGTGCCGACGCCGACGCCGAGGTCTGATCCCGGTCGGATCGATCACGAGGTCAGGGGTGCAGGATCACCACGGCGATGGCGGCGACGGGCACCCAGGCCGTCGCGGGCGGATCGGCGTCGACCCGGATCCGGATCACGTCGGTACCAGCGGCGCGCAGCTCACCACGGATCGAGGTGGCCGCCGTGGTCCGCACCAGGACCGTGGGTCGGTCGGCCGCCATGGGCACCAACACGGCTGCGAGGTCCACCTCGAGCAGCGGCGACCGGTCGCCGACCACCACGGCGGCACCGGGCCCGGTCCGCACCGCGGCGATCACCTCCGTGCGCACCAGTACGTGCTGGCCGATGTCGGTCCGCATGGCCACGAAGTCGTCACCGATGCCGACCACCAGCCCTCCCAGGCGCTGATCGGCGACGTCGAGCACCACCGCTTGGGCCCGTTCGGCCAGCGTCATCAGCGTGCCGGCGAGGCTGGCGCTCTCGTCGGCCTGGACGCGCAACCAGCGCGCCCGCGCTCGAGCCCGCGCGGCCTCGTCGACCGCGGCGTCAGCCGCCCAGCGGGCCAGCTCCTGGCCCAGATCCGGCCCGCCGAGGATGCCGTCGGCGCGGGGGAGGTCCGGCGCCGGGTCGGGGCGCTCGCTCGACCGGTCCATCGGCGACGACGGTAGGCTGCCGACGACCGTGCCAGCACACCCGACCACCGACACCAACGTCGTCGTCAACGTCCCCGGCAACCACCTCATGGCCGGGCTGCTCGGGCAGCGCGACCAGCTGTTCCGCTTGGTCGAAGACGCCTTTCCGCAGACGACCATGCACGCCCGCGGCACCGAGATCGCCCTCAGCGGGCCCGGCGCCGAGGCGGCCAGCAAGGTGTTCGAGGAGCTGGTCCTGATCCTGGCCACCGGCCAGAGCCTCGACCCCGAGAGCGTCAAGCGCGCCATCGACATGGTCGTCCACGACGAGCGGCCGTCGGAGTTGCTCGCCACCGAGATCCTGCGGTCGGCCAAGGGCAACTCGGTCCGGCCCAAGACCCAGGGCCAGCGCCGTTACATCGAGGCCATCCGCGACAACGTGATCACCTTCGGCATCGGGCCGGCCGGCACCGGCAAGTCCTGGCTGGCGGTGGCCATGGCGGTCCAGGCCCTGCATCGCAACGAGGTCGAGCGCATCATCCTCACCCGACCGGCGGTCGAGGCAGGCGAGCGGCTCGGGTTCCTGCCCGGCGACCTCATGGCCAAGATCGACCCCTACCTGCGGCCGCTCTACGACGCCCTCTACGACATGGTCGATCCCGAGGGCGCCCAGCGTCTCCTCGAACGCAACCTGGTCGAGGTGGCCCCCCTGGCCTTCATGCGTGGCCGGGCGCAGCCGATCGACCGTCGCGTGCTCACGCCCACGGGCTGGCAGGCCATCGGCGACCTGCGCGTCGGCGACCTCGTCGTCGGTTCCGACGGGCTCCCGACACCCGTGCTCGGGGTCTTCCCGCAGGGCCGCAAGGACGTCTACCGAGTGACGACCCAGGACGGCGCTTCCACGCTCTGCTGCGGCGAACACCTGTGGTCGGTCGAGACGCTCGACGACAAGAAGCACGGCAGCGGCCCACGCGTGTTGCAGACCACCGACATGATCGGGAAGCTGCGCCGCCACCACCAGCGGTTCTACGAGCTGCCGATGCTGAGCGCGCCGGCGCAGTTCGAGCCCCAGCACGTACCCATGGACCCCTACGCGGCGGGACTGGCGATTGCCTCGGGCGAGAGTGTCGAGCGTCTCACGAAGATGTACGCGACGGTCGGATGCGCCGATTGGGACGCTTCCGGTCCCGTCTCGGCCCGAGTGTGCGCCAAGATCCCGCCGTCCTACTTGCTGAACACGTCGTCCGTTCGGATCGCACTGCTGCAGGGCCTTCTCGACAGCGACCTTGGCGCATTCACCCAGACAGTTGATGGTGAAGCGATCGAATTCGAGCCGTCGAGCACCGAGCTCGCTGACGACCTGACGTTCCTCGTTCGGTCCCTCGGGGGCACCGTCATCCGCCGCTCGCCGTGCGTCCAGCTCCAGCTGCCGCGTTGGCTCCCACCGTTCCGCGACCTGCGCAAGCGGGCCAAGTACGAGCAGTACGGCGCCGGGCGGCCGATGCGGATGATCGAGAGCATCGAGCCCGTCGGCGAGGCGGAGTGCGTGTGCATCCAGGTGGCGGCGGCGGACTCCCTCTACGTCACCGACGACTTCATCGTCACGCACAACACCCTGAACGCGAGCTTCATCATCCTGGACGAGGCGCAGAACGCCACGCCGGAACAGATGAAGATGTTCCTCACCCGGATCGGGTTCGGGTCCAAGGTGGTCGTCACCGGCGACACGTCGCAGGTCGACGTGGCCGGCAACCGCACCGGCCTGGCCGACCTCGAACGGATCCTGGTCGGCATCGACAAGCTGGCCTGGGTCCACCTCGGGGCCCGCGACGTGGTCCGCCACAAGATCGTGCAGGACATCGTCAACGCCTACGAGAAGTCGGCCCCATCGGCTGGTCCGAAGTCGTGAACGAGCAGGGGTCGCGTCGGGCCTCGGTGTTCGGCGTCGACGAGCAGGACGTCGAGGACGTCGACGTCGCGCGCTGGGTCGATCTGGCCGAGTCGGTGCTGGCCGCCCAAGGCGTGCCCCGCCGCGCCGAGCTGAGCCTCCTGTTCGTCGACGAGTCCGAGATGGCCGACCTCAACCAGCGTCACATGGGGTCCACCGGGCCCACCGACGTGCTCGCGTTCCCGCTCGAGGACGAAGGTCTCGAGCTGGGTCGCTGGCCCGACAACGGCACCAGCGGCCCCGACCGGCCCGGGCCCGACACCGACGACATGCCGTTGCTGCTCGGCGACGTGGTGATCTGCCCGACAGTGGCCGCCCGCCAGGCTCCGGAGCACGCCGGCAGTCCGCACCACCAGGGCCGGGTCGAGGACGAGATCGCCCTGTTGGTGGTGCACGGCATCCTGCACGTGCTCGGCATGGACCACGCCGACCCGGACGAGACCGCGGTCATGCGCGCCCGGGAGCGCGAGCTGCTCGACCGGTTCCACTCCGGACAGTGACAACCGCCCTCACCGCCGCGGCCGTGATCGGCTTGCTGGCGCTGGCCTTGGTGCTGGCCCTGTGCGAGGTCGTGCTCGTCCACGTCTCGATCCCCCGGGCCACGGCCATGGCCGACGACGACGACGAGCGGACCAGCCGCCGAGCCGCCGAGCTGGTGCGCCTGCTGCACCGACGCGAGGCGACCCTGGGCGCGGTCCTGTTCACCCGGCTCGTCGCCCAGGTCGGGGCCATCGCCGCCATCGTCGAGCTGGGCCGGGGTCACGGTCTCGGCACCGGGATGTGGCTGGCCATCACGGCCGCCATCGTGGTGCTGCTCGGCACCATCGAGGCATTCGCCAAGACGTTCGGCCTCGTCCGCAACGGACGCGTCGCCATACAGGTCACCCCCCTCCTCGTGATGATCGGCCGCATCCCGTTCCTTGGTCTGGTCGGATCGATGCTGTCGTCGTTCATCCGGCACTACACCCCTGGCACCGACGACATCGAGCGGCCGAACGTGTCGGAGGAGGAGCTGCTCGCCCTGGCCGAGGTCGCGGTGGAGGCGGACGTGATCGAGACCTCGGAACGGGCCCTGATCGAGTCGATCATCGCCTTCGGCGACACCATCGTCCGCGAGGTGATGGTGCCCCGACCCGACATGGTCACCGTCGACGCCGCCTGGAAGGTGAGCGACGTGATGGAAGTGGTCATCCTCAACGGCTTCAGCCGCATCCCGGTCGTGGGGGAGGGCATCGACGACGTGATCGGCATCGCCTACGCCAAGGATCTGATGCGCGCCGAGCGCGACGGCAACGGCGGCCATCCCGTCGGCGACCACGTCCGGCAGGCCCGCTTCGTTCCCGAGCAGCAGCGGGTGTCGTCGTTGCTGCCCGAGATGCAGTCCGAGCAATTCCACATGGCCATCGCCATCGACGAGTACGGCGGTGTCGCCGGCCTGGTGACCCTCGAGGACCTCATCGAGGAACTGGTCGGCGAGATCGTCGACGAGTTCGACGTCGAGGACCCCATGGCCGAACCGCTGCCCGGCGGCGCCTACCGGGTCAACGCCCGGATGCCCCTCGACGAGGTCAACGACCTCCTCGACGCCGACCTGCCCGAGGGAGACTGGGACACCGTCGGGGGCCTGTTGTTCGGCACGCTCGGTCACGTGCCAGCCGAGGGCGAGGCCATCGACATCGGGGCCCACCGCCTCACCGCGGCGCGCGTCCAGGGCCGGCGCATCGGCCTCGTTCGCATCGAGACGGTCGCATGAAGTCCGGTTTCGTCACCATCGTCGGCCGAGGCTCGACTTCGTCGAGCTTCGAGTTGTTCGGCTGCGCCTCACAACGTCGTCCGGCCGTGTCATGAAGTCCGGTTTCGTCACGTTCGTTGGCCGGCCCAATGTCGGGAAATCGACGCTGCTCAACCGCATCCTCGGCGAAAAGGTGTCGATCGTCTCCGACAAGGTGCAGACCACCCGCAACCAGATCCGCGGCGTGCTGAACCAGCCCGCCGACGCCACCCGGGGCAGGGAGGCCGCCCAGGTGGTGTTCGTCGACACCCCCGGGATCCACAAGCCGCAGACGCCGCTCGGCGACCGGCTCAACGCCGCCGCCACGGGCGCCATCGGCGGTGTCGATCTCGTCTGCCTCGTCGTCGATGCCACCATGCCCATCGGCAAGGGCGACCGGTTCGTCGCCGAGCGCGTGCCCGCCGACGGCATCGTCGTGGTCAACAAGTGCGACCTCGCCTCCCCCCAGCAAGTGCTCAGGCAGCTCGAGACGGCAGGCGCATTCGGCGTGGAGTCCTACTTCCCGGTGTCGGCCCGGACCGGGGACGGGGTCGATGCACTGGTCGACCACCTCGTCGACCGGCTCGACGAGGGCCCGCAGTTCTACCCCGATGACATGATCACCGATCAACCCGACGCCTTCTGGGTCGCCGAGCTGGTGCGCGAGCAGCTCCTGGCCGTGGCCCGCGACGAGCTGCCCCACTCGATCGCCACCCGCGTCACCGAGCTCGACTGGCCCTACATCCGGGTGGAGATCATGGTCGAGCGCGACTCCCAGAAGGGGATCGTGATCGGCAAGAAGGGCGCGGTCCTCAAGCAGGTCGGCACCAAGGTGCGCGAGCAGCTCAAGGAGGGCGCGTTCCTCGACCTGCAGGTCGTGGTGCGCAAGGACTGGCAGCGCCGTCCCAGCGACCTCGACGCCCTCGGTTTCTGAGGCTTCGCTCCCCGTGAGCTGGCCGCGGCGCTCCGGTACCGTTGGGGGCGGGCCGATCGGGGGCACATGGAAGGTACGGGCGAGGGCGAGACGATGCCGGGTGCCGTGACCTTCCTGTTCACCGACATCGAGGGCTCAACCGCGCGGTGGGAGCACGATCCGGCCGCCATGCGGCTGGCCCTCGAGCGCCACGATCGCGTCCTGCGTGACGCGATCGGACGCCACGAGGGCGTCGTCTTCCACACCGGCGGCGATGGGTTCGGGGCATCGTTCGACTCGGTCGCGGCAGCAGTTGCCGCGGCCCGTGACGGGCAGGTCGCTCTCCATCGGATCCAGTGGCCCGACGGGACCGAGCTGCGGGTCCGCATGGGCATCCACAGCGGAACGGTCGAGGAACGGGACCAGAACTACTTCGGCACCACGGTCAACCGCACCGCTCGCATCATGGACGCCGGCCACGGCGGCCAGATCCTGCTGTCCGACCGCGTCGCGGGACTGGTCGATCCCGGCACCGAGGTGGTCGACCTCGGCTCGTTCGTGCTCCGAGGGCTGCGGGAACCCGAACACATCTGGTGGCTGCCCCTGGCCGAGCTGGGATCGGCCAGCTTCCCGCCGTTGCGTACGACCGCCTCGCGACAGGTCGTTCGGCTCCCGCTGCCCACACGGCTCCGCTTCGACGGCGACGTCGGGTTCGTCGGCCGCGTCGATCCGTTGCGGCACCTCGAGGAACTGTGGGACGGGGCATGCCACGGTCGAGCGCCCGTGGCGATCGTGTGGGGCGAGCCGGGAGCGGGCAAGACGCGACTGCTCGCCGAGGTGGCCGCTCGCGCCCACCGCCTCGGCGGCGCGGTGCTCTACGGCCGCTGCGATCCCCATGGTGGCGTCGCGCACCAGCCCTTCGCCGAGGCGCTCGCCACCTTCGCCGAGGCAGCCGACGAGCCGACGGTACAGCAGGTCCTCGGCCCGTCCGCCGCCGGACTCTCGCTGCTCGACGCCAGAGTGGCCCACCGTCTCCCCGGCCCCGGCCCCGGTCTCGGCCTCGCGTT
Organism: uncultured Acidimicrobiaceae bacterium; assembly: GCA_963747745.1. Taxonomy (GTDB): domain Bacteria; phylum Actinomycetota; class Acidimicrobiia; order Acidimicrobiales; family Salinilacustritrichaceae; genus Salinilacustrithrix. Next base: position 39,346 of record CAVVGJ010000011.1, on the reverse strand, counting down.
CAACCGTGACCCCGACGTCAATGCCAACCACCACCTGGTCTTCAACGCCGTGAGCGACACACTCGCCACCCTGGCCGATCGGACCGCGGGCGTGCTCCTCGTGATCGACGACCTCCAGTGGGCCGACGCTTCCACGGTGGCTCTGCTCGAGCACCTCACCCTCTCGGTGGCCCCGCCATCGGTGATGACCGTCGTGATCTGCCGGAACACCGACCTCGATCGCAACGGCTCCGCCGCCAGCGCGCTGACCGCCCTCCGCAACCGCGGCGGGGCCCGCGAGGTCAGGCTCAGCGGGTTCACGCGAGAGGAGGCCGAGGCCTACGTCTCGGCCAGCGCGGGACACGATGTCGGGGACCTGGGCGACGCAGTACGCGAACTGCACGACCGGACCGACGGCAACCCGTTCTTCATCCGTGAGCTGATCCGCCACCTCGTGGAGACCGACGCGGCGACCTTCGACGGGGCGCGCTGGCGCGTCGGATCCCTCTCCGACCTCGGCGTCCCGAACGGGATCCGGGACCTTGTCCGCGATCGCCTCACCTTGCTGCCGGACGCCACGGTGGAGGTCCTGCAGACCGCCGCCGTGTTCGGACAGGACTTCGACGTGCGTTACGTCGCAGCCGCCCGAGGCGATGACGTCGCCCATGTCCTGCAACGTCTCGAACCGGCGGTGGCGAGCGGCCTCGTGGTCGACGACTCCCATGTCCGGTTCTCGTTCCGGCACCTCCTGGTGCAGGTCACCCTCTACGACGATCTACCGACCACACGGCGCCTCGATCTTCATGTCGCTGCCGCTCGCGCCATCGAGGCCGTTGGTGGGCCCAGCCGGCATTGGCCCGAGCTCGCCCACCACTGGGGCGAGGCCGTGGTGACCGGTCATCGGGAGGAAGCCATCGAAGCGTCGATGCGGGCTGCCGAACAGGCGCTGGCCTCCACCGCCCACGACGCGGCCATCGACCTCTACCGCGCGGCGCGTTCGCTCCTCGCAGAACGAGCCGGCGGCGACGACGTCGAGCTGATCGAGGTCGGGATCGCCCTGGCGGAAGCGATGAACATGAGCGGGCGCCTCGACGAGGCCGAGGAAGAGCTCGTCCACGCCGCCGAGCACGCGCATGCCGCGGGCCGCCCCGATCTGCTCGTCCGGGCCGCGCTCGGCATCGGTGGCGACCTGCCGTCGACGCCGCCGGTCAACGATCGGGCCATCGTCCTCGTCGAACAGGCTCTCGCCACACAACCGCAGCCGAGCCGGGCCAGAGCGCTGCTCCTGGCGCGCCTGGCCGAGCTGCGGCACCGGATCGACGACGCCGCGACGCGTTCCGCCCGCACCGAGGAGGCCGTCCGGATCGCTCGGGCTGGCGGTGACGACGAGCTGCTCGCCCGGGTGATGTTGTCGCGGGTCCGGTCGCTCCACGGCCCCGACGCCATGGCCGAGATGCTGGCCATCAGCTTCGATGTCGATCGCATCGCCAACGCGCTGGCGGATGATGCGCTCGCCGTGCGCGCGGCCCAGGTTCGCATGAGCTCGAGCTTCGCGCTCGGCGATCTCCGCGAGGCACAGCAGGCTGCTCGCATCACCGCCCTGCTCGCCCAGCGGCTGCGTCAGCCGGAGTTCGACCGGTTGCCCCTGATGTGGGATGCCTTCGGGGCCATGTACGAAGGTCGCTTCGACGACGGCCAGCAGCTGGTGGACGAGCTCGCCACGGTCCTCTCCGACGGCCGCCACAGCCAGGCATCGTCGATGATCGGCGCGCTCCTCATGCCGGCCCTGCTCTTCCGGGGCCGCCACGACGACCTCTATGCCGTCATGCAGACGCTGCAGGTGCCGTACCGCGAGGCGTTGCTGGCCTGGTTCGCCGCCGAGTCGGGTCGTCTCGAGCGGGCCCGCGACCATCTCGATCGGGCCGAATCCGTGGCCAGGATCGAGGCCGATCGGAACTGGAGCTGGTGGCAGGGAATGGTGGGCACCGCGAGCGCCGCCGTGCTGTGCGGCGACACGACACGTCTGGGCGGCGTGCGCGACGCCATCGCGCCCTGGGCGCAGCAGCACGCGACGGCGGGACTGGTGACCTACCTGGGCAGTGGCCACCACCACCTGGGAGTGGTCGAGCGGGCGCTGGGCGATCTGGACGGCGCCATCGATCACCTGACCACGGCCCTGCAGTCCCATCGCGCGATCGGCGCCCGTCCGTTCGTGGCGCTGACCCAGATCGAGCTCGCCTCCGCCTTCCATCAGCGCGCCGGTCCTGGTGACGACGCCCGGGCCGCCGGACATCGGGCCCAGGCGCTGGCCGCGGCCGGGACCCTCGGACTCGAATGGGTGCGGGCCAGGGCATGACGCAGACCCCCGGCCGTGGGGGTGGTCAGGACGAGCGGACGAGCCGGCCGGGGCGGGCGTCGGTGAACCGGTCGTGGTCGCGGGTGATCTCGCCGGCCACGATCGTGTAGTCGTAGCCGGACGCGTCCTGCACGAAGCGGGTGCCGCCCGCGGGCAGGTCGGCCACCAGGTGCGGCTCGTGGAGCGTGAGCCGCTCGTGGTCGATGACGTTGATGTCGGCGCGCCGGCCGACCTCGAGCGTGCCCCGGTCGGTGAAGTCGAACAGCTCGGCCGTGTCGGCCGTCATCTTCTTGACCACGGTGGCCAGGGGGATCTGGTCGTGATCGCGATCGCGCGCCCAGTGGGTGAGCATCCAGGTCGGGGTCGAGGCGTCGCAGATCAGGTTGCAGTGGGCGCCGCCGTCGGCGAGGCCGAGCACCGCGGCGGGGCTGGTGAGCATCTCGCGCAGGGTGTCACCGTTCCCGTAGCTGTAGTTGAGCAGCATCATCATGATGATGGCGTCGCCGTCGCGCTCGAGCAGGGCGTCGTAGTAGACGTCGAGGGGGTCGCGGCCGCTGGCCTCGGCCCGGCCGGCGATCGATTGCTCGTAACCGGGCTCGTAATCCACCGGGTCGCCGAGGGGGTAGGTCCGGTCGTAGGTCTCCATGGCCTGGGCCACCACCGGCATCACCTCGCGGATCTCGTCGAGCTGGGCCCTGGTCTCGGCGAGGAGGCGGGCTCGCAGGTCGGCGTCGCGCATCCGCTCCGCCTTCTCGGCGTTGCCGAGTCCGACGAGCGGCTGGAACGAGGGGCAGTCGGCGAAGCGGTGGCGGGCGCTCAGGCCCATGAGGATCCCGAACGGGCGACCGGCCACCTGGGCGGTGACCCGGTGACCCTCCTCACGCGCCCGGGTGATCAGCTCGAGGTGCTTGCGCCAGTCGTCGGGCACGTCGTCGGTCTGGAGCATCAGGAAGGTGACCGGCACCCCGGTCTTCTCGGCCAGACGGCAGATCCACTCGATCTCGGTGTCGGGCGACGTCTCTTCCAGGTTGGCGCCGGCCACGCCGGCCGGTGCGACTTCGAACAACCCCTTGCCGGCGCGGGCCACTGCTTGTCCCAGCGCGAAGAGCTCGTCCTCGGCCGCGAACGTGCCGGGGACGGGTTCCCCGTCGAGGGCGCGGTGGGCCAGCGTGCGGCTGGTGGAGAACCCCTTGGCCCCGGCCCGGACGGCGCGCTCGACGATCTCGGCCATGGCCTCGATGTCGGCCGCGGTCGCCGGCTCGTTGCGGGCCCCGCGGTCGCCCATCACGTAGGCGCGGACGGGACCATGGGCGATCATCGCCGCGATGTCGGCCGTGTAGCGACCGGCGTCGAGGACGTCGAGGTACTCCTCGAAGTGCTCCCAGCCCCAGGTGATGCCCTCGGCCAGTGCGGTGCCGGGGATGTCCTCGACGCCCTCCATGAGCTCGATGAGGAACTGGTGCCGGTCGGCGTGCACCGGCGCGAAGCCCACGCCGCAGTTGCCCATGACGATGGTGGTGACGCCGTGAGGTGTGGACGGTGCCAGCAACTCGTCCCAGGTGGCCTGGCCGTCGTAGTGGGTGTGGATGTCGACGAAGCCGGGTGTCACCAGTCGTCCGGTGGCGTCGATCTCGCGTTCGCCCGCGTCGAGCGCGGTGCCGATGGCGGCGATGCGCCCGTCGCGCACGGCGACGTCGGCCACGAAGGGCTCGCGCCCCGTGCCGTCGACCACCCGGCCGTTGCGGATGACCAGATCGAACATGCCGAACCCCCTCGGAACCGTCTCGGTTGCGGCGTGACCCTACGCCGCCGAGGTCACCACACGGCATCGCCGGGCCGGTCGTTCCACCAGCGCGTGGCCAGCACCATGGTGAGCGCCATGGCCCACACCGTCGCCTCCGGACCCGCCGGCATGCCCCACGCCGGCAGCCACTCGAGCACCCATCCCAGCCAGGCGGTCGGCAGCAGCGAGCCGATGGCGGCGGCCTGCGCGACGCGGACCGAGCGGGCCACGGCGAAGGCGGCGACGCCGGCCCCCAGGGTGGCGAAGAGGAACCAGGGGAAGTGCACCGTGAGCAGGGCGGCGGCCGGTGCCAGGCCGGGCGCGCCCCGGAAGCCGCGGAAGACCGGGGCGCAGATGCCCACGATGACGGCGAGTCCGGTCCACAGCGCCACCGACTGCCAGGCGGCGAGGACCTGGTTGGAGAAGTAGCCGATGCGCGAGAACATGCTGCCTGGCGCCACCTCCTTGATGACCAGCCAGGCCGCGGTGGACACCGCCAGCGTCACGAACGCCTCGAACAACCACTCCGAGGGCCCGGCCGGCCGCTCGTCGTCGTGCATCCAGGTGGCGAGCAGCGCCCCCACCACGTAGCCGGACAGCACCACCGGACCGGACAGGATCGCGACGGCGGAAGCGCTGTGCACGCCGGCACGGTACCGGCCGTCCCGAAGCGGAGGTTCAGCGCAGCGTGGCGAGGAAGCCGGTGACCTCGTCCCGGTCCTTGGTCCGCCGCATCGGTGGCAGGCCCCGGACCAGGTCCCAGCGGTACCGGGCGGTGGCGAGCCGGGGATCGAGCACGGCGACGACGCCCCGATCGGTGGCCGACCGGATCAGCCGGCCTGCCCCCTGGGCCAGCAGGGTGACGGCCCTCGGGAGGTCGATGAGGTCGAAGGCCTGCCGGCCCACCAGCTCGCGGCGCGCCTCCAGCAGTGGATCGTCGGGCCGGGCGAAGGGGAGCTTGTCGATGATCACGCACGACAGGGTGGCGCCGGGAACGTCGACCCCCTCCCAGAACGACATCGTGGCGAACAGGCTGGTCTCGGGGTCGGTGCTGAACCGCTCGAGCAGCGCCGGCTTGGGGTACTCGCCCTGGGCGATGATCGGGGTGTCGAGGCGGGGACGGAGGGCCTCGACCGCGGCCTGCATGGCCCGCCACGACGTGAACAGGGCGAGCGTTCGCCCGCCGGCGGCTTCGACCAATGCCGCGATCTCGTCGTGGACGGCGTCGGCTCGGTCCTGCCGCGGATCGGGGAGGTGGGCGGCGCAGTAGAGGAGGGCGTTCGTCTCGTAGTCGAAGGGGCTGCCGACATCGAGGACCTCGGTGTTGGCGGCGGGCATGCCGAGCCGCGTGGGCAGCTTCGGTGGAATGGTGGCCGAGCAGAGCACGGCGGTGGTCTGTTCCCAGAGCGCCTCGTCGAGCAGCGATGCGACGTCGACGGGTGCCACCCGCAGCCGGGCCGCCCCGGGTCGGCCCTCCACCCAGGCGACGCTGCCCGTGGGGACGACGGTGGCCGCGGTGAGATCGTCGAGGAGCCCGGTGAGCTGGCGAGAGGCCCGGTTGCGGCGGGCCACGACGTCGAGATCGGCGTCGGGCACGTTGCGCAGCGCGGCGGCCGCGGTGTCGAGTTTGGGACGGAGCTGGGTCAGCGGTGCGACCAGGTCCTTCGGAGCCGGGTCGAGCCGTTGGCCGACGAGACCGTCGAGGACGTCGCCGATGCGGGTGGCGATGGCGAGGATGTCGGTGATCAGGGCGTCGTCGGCGATGACCCGGCCCACGGCGTAGGCGGCGGCACTGATCCGTCCGGGTGTGAGCTCGGTGCCGGCGGTGGAGGAGATCACCTCCTCGAAGCGGTGGGCCTCGTCCAGCACCACGAGGTCGTGCGGTGGCAGGATGACGCCTCCCGCGGCCAGGTGGGTGCCGTAGAGGTAGGTGTTGACCACGATGATGTCGGCCTCGGCCGCCCGTTGGCGGGCCCACTCGGCGAAGCACGTCTCGCCCCGGGGACACTTGGCTGCGCCCGGGCACTCGTCGGAACCCACGCTGACGGCGTCCCACACGGCCGGGCGAGGTTCGACGGACAGCTCGGCGCGGTCGCCGTGGGCGGTCTCGGCCGCCCACTCGAGCACGGCGACCAGGCCGGGATCGTCGGTGCCGATGTCGAGCTTGCCGTCGCGGTCCTCGAGCAGTTCGTGGACCCGCTGCCGGCACACGTAGTTGGAGCGGCCCTTGAGGATGGCCCACGAGAACTCGTCACCGGCATGGTCGGCGAGGAACGGGAGGTCCTTCGCCGCCAGTTGGTCCTGGAGTGCCTTGGTCGCGGTGGCCACGACCGTGCGGGCATGGCTGCGCACCGCGGGGAGGAGGTAGGCCAACGTCTTGCCGGTGCCGGTGCCGGCCTGGACGACGAGGTGCCGGCCTGATTCGATGCTCGCCTCGACCGCCTCGGCCATCTGCCGCTGGCCGTCGCGCACCTCGCCCCCGCCCGGCAGCTCGGCCACGACGGCGGCGAGCTCGGCGGACAGATCGGACACCCGGGCGACGGTACTCGGGTGGCCGGGGAGGGTCACTCCTCCAGTCGGTCGGTGACGCCGCCGGTTCGGTTCGCCTCGAGGGCGATGGCACCCGCGACACGCGGGACGTGGACGGGGACGGTGAGCGTGCCGTGCTCGTCCTCGTAGCGGATGACGTTCACGACCGAGCCGTAGACGAGAAGCCGACCGAAGAAGGCCAGCCAGGCGATGATGGCGACGACGATGCCGAGCGATCCGTAGAGCTGGGACGAGTTCGCCACCAGCCTCGGGATGTACACGGCCCCGATGAGCTTGAGGATCTCGAAGCCGACCGCGCACACCAACGCACCCGGGAGCTGGGCTCGCCATCCGACGGGCAGACGACCGAGCGCGCTGAAGGTCCAGAGGAACAGCACGACGTTGACCGCGATGCCGGCGATGACCGACAGCGGCGCGAAGAATCCGGGCAGGAAGTTGATCAACACGCTGAGGGCGAACGAGCCGACGAAGATGAGGACCGCGCCGAGCAGCCAGGCGACGGCGCGGAGCTTGTCCTTGAGGCCCTGGGGCACCGTCTGCCAGGTGAGATCGACCGAGCGCTGCACGGCGGCGATGACGGCGAGGCCGGTCCAGAACAGGCCCAGCAGACCGATGACGCCGGCCGCGCCCTTGGTGTCCTGGGCGTTGGCGATCGCCTCCCGCATGTTGGCGGCGGCGCTGCCGGTGAGCCCGAACGAATCGATGACGTCGCCGGCGAAGGTCACGTCGCCCTGGGCGATGAACCCCACCACGGAGATGGCCACGATCAGCAGCGGGAAGATGGACAGGAACGCCTGGAGGGCGATGCCGTTGGCCAGTGCGGTCCCGTTCACCTCGCTGAAGCGATCCTGGACGCGCAACAGCCACCCGATGACCGGTACCGATGCCAACCGCTCCTTCACGGCGACCCTTCTACCCGATGCCGCTCCGTTCCACGCCCGAGCGCCGGCGGTCGTTGCCGTCAGGGGCAGCGCGTCCGGCCGAGGTGGCAGCGGTAGCGTCGGTCCCGATGGGACCGGATGGCATCGACCTGCGGCGCGTACCCCGCCACATCGCCGCGGTCATGGACGGCAACGGCCGCTGGGCGCAGCGGCGCGGTCTCAAGCGCACCGAGGGCCACGCCGCCGGAGAGGAAGCGCTCATCGACTCGACGTACGGCTGCCTCGACATCGGTGTCGAGTGGTTCACCGTCTACGCCTTCTCGACCGAGAACTGGCGCCGGCCCCGCGACGAGGTCCGGTACCTGATGAACTTCAACGAGTCGCTGTTGCTGCGCCGGCGCGACGAGCTGCACGCCGACGGGGTGCGGATGCGCTTCGTCGGCCGGCGCGACTGGCGGGTCCCCAAGCGGGTGCTGCGTCGCATGGACGAGGCCCGCGAGCTCACCCAGCACAACCGCCGGATGACGTTGACGATCGCGTTCAACTACGGGGGCCGGGCCGAGATCGTCGACGCCGTCCGCCAGATCATCGAGTCCGGGGTGTCGGCCGAGAAGGTGAACGAGAAGACGGTCGCCAAGTACCTCTACGACCCCGAGATGCCCGATCCCGATCTGATGATCCGCACATCGGGCGAGCAACGGATCTCGAACTACCTGCTGTGGCAGCTGGCCTACAGCGAGTTGGTGTTCCCCGACGTCCTCTGGCCCGACTTCCGACGGGAGCACCTCTTCGACGCCGTCCGCGAGTACCAGGAGAGGGCCCGGCGCTTCGGCGGACTCCAGGACGGGAGCTGAGCGTGGCCGGCCTGTACCGCGACGAGGGCGTGGTGCTGCGGACCTACAAGCTGGGCGAGGCCGATCGCATCGTGGTTCTCGCCACCGCGGGCCACGGCAAGGTCCGGGCCGTGGCCAAGGGGGTCCGCAAGACGTCGAGCAAGTTCGGGGCCCGCCTCGAACCGCTCTCGCACGTGGCATTGCAGCTGTATCCCGGACGCAACCTCGACATCGTCACCCAGGCCGAGTCGATCGACTCCTTCCGCGCCATACGAGACGACCTCGACCGCTACTCGGCCGCGATGTCCGTGCTCGAGGTCATCGACCAGGTGTCGATGGAGGGCGAGGTCGACGCTCGGCGCTTCTCGATGCTGGTCGGGGTGCTGCGGACGCTCGCCTCCGCCGACAACCCCGTCGTGGTGCCGGCGTTCTTCCTCAAGATCCTGGCCCACGAGGGGTTCCAACCCGAGGTCGACCGGTGCGTGTCGTGTGGCGCCGACGGACCACTCGTCGCCATCGACCTGCTCGTCGGCGGGATGATGTGCCAGGACTGCCGGCAGGGTCGAGCCGTCTCGGCGGAAGCTCTGCGGCTGTTGCAGTCGGTGCTCGGGGGCCGGCTGGCGACGCTGTTGGCCGAGCCGGTCTCCCCGGCCGTCGCCGAGGTCGCCGCCATCGCCACCGAGGCGGTCGAGTTCCACCTCGAGCGCCGGCTCCGGACACCAGGCATGCTCGATCGCACCGCCTTGCGGTGACGGGCGGGTCCCGTACGCCGTCCTAGGACCTAGGTGTCGATCGGCTTCCAGCGGTTGGCCGCGGTGTCCCACTGGAGCCACGTCTGCTGGTTCGGCTCCCACTGGATGTAGGTGTTGCGGGCCTGGTCCCACTGCGGCGGGGGGAGTGGTGCCCGCTCCGGTTCGGGGGCCGGCGACCGCGTGGGCGGTGTCGCGGAGGGTGGTGTCGTTGATGGTGGTTCTGCGCCCGGGGCCACGAACGGGGCCGGGCCGGCCGACGTCGCTGCGCCGGGGTTGGCTTCGGGTCCGTTCCACCATGCCGGATCGGGCTCGACGTCGGGTGCGGGCTGGTCGACGGGGCTCGACACCTCGTCCCGTGGAGCCGACGCCTCGTCGACCGGGCCTGACACCTCGTCGACCGGGCCCGACACCTCGTCGACCGGACCCGACACCTCGTCCAGCGGAGTGGACACGTCGCGGACCGGGCCGCGGGCCTGCACCGGTGGCTCGATCGGCTCGGACGGTCCTGGCGGCTCTGGGGCGCCTGCGGCGGTCGGCGGGGTGGGCACGGACCACGGGTTCGCCGTCGGCGGAGGAGGCGTCGGTGCCGATGTCGGCGGCGCGCCCCAGGGCTGCTGGCCCAGCGGGAGGATGGTCGCCGACGTCTGGACCGGTGTGCCCACGTCCTTCCGAGAGACGACGTAGGTCTTGGCCGCCATGTCCCCGACCCGGCGGTGGCCGGTGGAGGTCAAGCCGACGATGAAGCCGACCAGGGGAAGGAACCACGGCGCGCCGTCGACGACCCACAACAGGGTGCGGACCAGGCTGCGGCCGATCCCGGCTCGCTGGCCCCGTTCATCGACCACTCGCAGACCGGTGAGCAACTTGCCGGGCGAACCGCCGGCCAGGCCCTGCAGGACGATGAAGAAGGCGAGGTACCCGAGGCTGATGAGCGTCTGCGTGCCCGATTCGGTCGACGTCATGATGTAGGCGCGGTCTTGGACCACGAAGCAGCTGCTGGCGGCGTCAGCGTCCTGGTGCTGGAGGATGTTGCAGGCGTCGGAACCCACGCCGCTCGGGACGTCGACGTACTCGGCGAAGCTCGAGAACACCGCGATGAGGATGCCGAAGAAGATGGCGAGGTCGATCACCCAGGCCAGCGTCCGTCGGCCCATCACGGCGGTCATGTCTCGGCCCGCGGCGGGGGACCCGTACGTCTGGTACTGCGGGGCGTAGTCGGTCACGTCGCCGGTTTACCACCTGTCGCCCGGCGTGCACGCGGTGCCGGTCCGGCGCAACCGGCTTCAGGGGCGGGGGAGAGGCGTCGGTAGGCTGCCGCCCCTATGACCGACGCCGCCTCGCCAGCTCCCGAGCTCTTCGACAAGGTCGTCAACCTGTGCAAGCGGCGCGGCTTCGTCTTCCCGTCGGCCGAGATCTACGGCGGCTTCCGGTCCACCTACGACTACGGCCCGGTGGGCGTGCTGTTGCTGCGCAACGTGAAGGACGCCTGGTGGCGGTCGATGGTGCAGCTCCGGCACGACATCGTCGGCCTCGACGCCTCGATCCTGTCGCCGCCCCCGGTCTGGGAGGCGTCGGGTCATCTCCAGAACTTCACCGACCCGCTCGTCGACTGTCGTGAGTGCAAGGAGCGCTTCCGCCTCGACAAGCTCGACGATCCTCGCACCTGCCCCAACTGCGGAGCCAAGGAGTCCTTCACCGAAGCCCGGCAGTTCAACCTCATGTTCCGGACCTTCGCCGGCCCGGTCGAGGGGGCGGGCCACGAGGTCTACCTCCGTCCCGAGACGGCCCAGGGCATGTTCCTCAACTTCAAGAACGTGCTCGAGACATCGCGCCGGAAGCCGCCGTTCGGCATCGCGCAGATCGGAAAGTCGTTCCGCAACGAGATCACCCCCGGCAACTTCGTGTTCCGCACCCGCGAGTTCGAGCAGATGGAGATGGAGTTCTTCGTCCCGCCTGCCGAGGCGCCGCAGTGGTACGAGTACTGGTGCCAGACGCGGTACGACTGGTACCTCGAACACGGGATGCCGGCCGACAAGCTGCGCCTCCGGGCCCACGACGCCGACGAGCTGTCCCACTACAGCTCGGGCACCTCCGACGTGGAGTTCCTCTTCCCGTGGGGCTGGGACGAGCTGGAGGGCATCGCCAATCGGGGTGACTACGACCTCACCCAGCACGCCGAACACTCCAACACCAAGCTCGAGTACTTCGACCAGCAGGCCAACGAGCGCTACGTGCCCCACGTGATCGAGCCGGCCGCCGGCGCCACCCGCACGGCCATGGCGTTCCTGATGGCGGCCTATGACGAGGAGACCGTCAACGACGAACAGCGCACCGTGCTGCGGTTCCATCCTCGCATCGCGCCCTACAAGGTGGCCGTCCTGCCCCTGTCGAAGAAGGACGAGCTGGTCGACGTGTCCGACGAGGTGCTGGGTCTGCTCCAACCTCACTACATGTGCGACTTCGACGTCACGCAGGCCATCGGACGGCGGTACCGCCGCCAGGACGAGATCGGCACGCCGTACTGCGTGACCATCGACTTCGACACCCTCGAGGACCGGGCCGTCACCATCCGTGAGCGCGACTCGATGGAACAGGAGCGGGTGCCGATCGACGCGCTCCGGGATCGGCTCGGGGAGCGCCTCGGCTTCTGAGACCGGTCGCCCGCCGTCGTCGTCCAGGCCGTGTGACGTGTGGGCGGAACCGGTGCCGATGCCGGTCGACGTTCGTGCGAGGCTTTCGCCATGGACCGCGACCACCTGGAGACGAACCGCGCCAACTGGGACGAGCGCGTCGCGCACCACGTCACCAGCGAGTTCTACGACACCGCGGGCTTCATCGCCGGCACCAACGATCCGTTGCGCGACTTCGAGCTGGCCGAGCTCGGCGACGTGGCCGGCAAGGACCTGGTCCACCTCCAGTGCCACTTCGGACTCGACACCCTGGCGTGGGCGAGACGGGGCGCCCACGTGTGGGGGCTGGACTTCTCCGGATCTGCGATCGAGGCGGCCCGCGACGTCGCGGACCGGGCGGGCCTGGAGGCGACCTTCGTCGAGGCCGACGTCCACGACGCCGTCGCCGCCTTCGAGGGCCGGACCTTCGACATCGTCTACACCGGCTTCGGCGCGCTGATCTGGTTGCCCGACATGGTGCGCTGGGCCGGCGTGGTGCACGACCTGCTCCGGCCCGGTGGTGTGCTCTACCTGGCCGAGTTCCATCCCATCACCCACGTCTTCGGTGACGACGATCGCCGGATCGCCTACGACTACTTCGACCCCGGCCCCTACGAGTGGGACGACGCCGAGACCTACGTCGGTGGCGACGCTCGCATCGAGCACTCCCGGAGCATCGAGTGGCAGCACACGCTGAGCGAGGTGGTGAACGCGGTCATCGGAGCCGGATTCGTCGTCGAGTCACTGGGCGAGCACCCCTTCACCCTGTTCCCGCGGTGGCCGGATCTCGTCCAACCGGCGCACGGACGCTTCGAACTGCCCGCCGGCTCACCCCGGATCCCGCTGATCTACTCGCTGCGCGCCCGCCGTCCCGCCTGACCGGGCGGCGGTGGCCGTCTCCCGGCCGCCGGTAGATTGACGTCGGTGCACCCGTTCCTCGATACGCCCGCACCGGCGGACGGCAGGGACTAGACCGGACCAATGGGCATCCGCGACGAGGACATCGCCCGCATCAGGGCCACGGTCGACATCGTCGAGCTCATCGGCGAGTACGTCCAGCTCAAGCAGGTCGGCCAGCGCTACCGGGGGCTGTGCCCGTTCCACACCGAGAAGACGGGCTCGTTCTACGTCAACGCCGTCGACGGGCTCTACCACTGCTTCGGGTGCCAGGCCTCGGGCGACGCGATCACGTTCGTCCGGGAGCAGGAGCACCTCGGTTTCGTCGAGGCTGTCGAGCGTCTCGCCTCCCGAGTGGGGATCACGGTCACCTACGACCAGCCAGGAGAGAACAAGTCACGGGCGGAGCGCAAGGCGCTGGTCGGCATCATGGCCCGGGCCGAGGACTTCTACCACGAGCGCCTCCTCAACGCCCCTGATGCCGCGGCCGCCCGTCGCTATCTGCGTGATCGCGGTTTCGACGGCGACGAGGTCCGCGACTGGCGCCTCGGCTGGGCCCCGGACGACTGGGACCAGCTCGCTCGGGCGCTGCGCCTGTCCAAGAAGGATCTCGCCGACACGGGCCTCGGGTTCGTGAACAAGCGGGGCCGGGCCCAGGACTTCTTTCGAGGGCGAGTGCTGTTCCCGATCCACGATCCCGATGGCACTCCCGTCGGATTCGGCGGCCGGATCATGCCCGGTGCCGAGGGGCCGAAGTACATGAACACGTCGCAGACCAAGCTCTACGACAAGTCGCACGTGCTGTTCGCCCTCGATCGGGCCAAGGCGGGCATCGTCCAGGCCGACGAGGTGGTGGTGTGCGAGGGGTACACGGACGTGACCGCCTTCTTCCGGGTCGGCGTGCCGCGGGCCGTCGCCACGTGTGGCACCGCGCTCACCGACGACCACGTCCGCCTGCTGCGCCGCTTCGCCCGGCGCATCGTGCTCGCCTTCGACGCCGACGCCGCCGGCCAGGCCGCGGCCGACCGCTTCTACCAGTGGGAGGACACCTTCGACCTCGACGTGGTCGTCGCCTCGTTGCCGGCGGGGGTCGACCCCGGCGAGCTCGCCATGACCGACCCCGACGCGCTGGTTGCCGCGGTGGCCGACGCCCGCCCCTTCCTGGAGTTCCGGCTCAACCGGATCCTCGACGGCGCCGACCTCACCTCGGCCGAGCACCGGGCGCGCGCCGCCGAGGACGCCCTCGGCGTGATCATCGAGCACCCCAACGACCTCGTGCGCGACCAGTACCTGATGCAGGTGGCCGACCGCTGCCGGGTCGACGTGGCCCGGCTGCGCGAGCGGCTCCGCTCGGGCAAGGTGCGGCGGCGTCCGCCGCCCGCCGAACAGAAGCGTCGTCGCGACCACGACCACGACCCCGCCCCCGACGATCCCGGGACGGACGGCGACCCCGGACCGGATGACCCCGGGGCGCCGCGATCCGACCGAACCGTCGACCACCGGGCCTCGCCCGCGATCGAGGTGCTCCGGCTGGCCGTGAACCGGCCCGAGACGGTGATCGACTGGCTCGACGATCGGCTGTTCGACGATCCCCTCCACCAGGAGACCTATCGGGCGCTGGTCGAGGCGGCCACCATCCACGAGGCCATCGAGTCGTCCCCGCCTGACGTGGCCGCCCTGCTGTCCCGGCTCGCGGTCGAGGAACCGGTCGACGACCCGCTCGATCCGGTGCTGCTGCTCGTCCGTGGTCTCGGTCTGCGTGAACTGTCCATCGAACGGTCCTCGGGCGCCGCCGACCTCGACGTGCTCGCCACCCTGGCCCGCCTGGTCGACCAGATCGGTCGAGGTGGGGATCGCGGGGCGGTTGCGGCCAGGGAGTTGCTAGCCTTCGTCACCCGACAGGGGGCGAGTTCATGACCCAGGTAGCCGAGGAACCAACAGTTCCCGCCGAGCTGATCGAACGGCTCGTCGAGGACGCGCGAGAGCGAGGTGAGCTCCACCTCGACGCGGCCATGATGAAGCTCAGCATCGAGCTGACCCCGGATGTCCTCGCCGCGCTGAAGGCGGCGTGCGGCCGGGCCGGGGTCCGCCTCGACGAGGGCGTCGACGACGGCCACGGTGAGGACGAGGAGCTCAGCGCGGCCGACGAACTGGCCCGGGCCCGCAAGCGCCGGGCCGCCATCCGGGCCCTGAAGGCGGTGAAGCCGGCGGCCGGGGGCAGCAGCGACTCGGTCCGCATGTACCTGCGCGAGATCGGCCGGGTTCCACTGCTGACCGCGTCCGAGGAGGTGTCGATCGCCAAGCGCATCGAGGCGGGCGAGATGGCCAAAGAGCGCCTGGCCGACATCGCGGCGGCCGACGACTTCGGCTCGCTGCCCTTCGACGAACGCCGCCGCCTCCAGCGCGAGGCCAAGGACGGCGACCGCGCCACCGACGAACTGATCCAGGCCAACCTCCGACTCGTGGTCTCCATCGCCAAGCGGTACGTGGGCCGGGGAATGCAGCTGCTCGACCTGATCCAGGAGGGCAACCTCGGCCTGATGCGGGCGGTACAGAAGTTCGACTACACCAAGGGCTTCAAGTTCTCCACCTACGCCACCTGGTGGATCCGCCAGGCGATCACCCGGGCCATCGCCGACCAGGCCCGGACCATCCGCATCCCGGTGCACATGGTGGAATCGATCAACAAGGTGCACCGCATCCAGCGGACGATGCTCATGGAGCTCGAGCGGGAGCCCACGGTCGAGGAGCTCGCCGAGCGGGCCGATCTCAGCACCGAACGAGTGCGCGAGATCCAGCGCATCTCGATGGACCCGCTCTCGCTCGACTCGCCGGTGGGGGAGGAGGACGACTCCAACCTCGCCGACTTCATCAAGGACACCAACGCCGACGCCCCCGCCGACGTGGCCACCCGCAAGCTCCTCAACCAGGCCGTGCTCGAGGCCCTGGACGAGCTCAACGAGCGCGAACGAGAGGTGATGCGGCTCCGATTCGGCCTGGAGGACGGTCAACCCCGCACCCTCGAGCAGGTAGGCCAGGAGTTCGGCGTGACCCGCGAGCGCATCCGCCAGATCGAGTCGAAGACCCTGGCCAAGCTCCGTCATCCCCACCGCTCGCAGAAGCTCCGCGACTACCTCGACGGCTGACTGGTTCCGCGCTCGGTGGTTTCCGGAACTCGCCGGCCGGGTTGCTATCGTCGGCAATTCCTTCCGGGGTAGCTCAGCTGGCAGAGCAACTGACTGTTAATCAGTGGGTCGTGGGTTCGAGCCCCACCCCCGGAGCCACAAATCCGCAGGTCAGGACCGTGCAGTGCTTCTGGACGGCGAACCGACCGGACGAGAACCGGCGCGTGAAATCCGCAGCCGGTGATCTGACGGGAAGCTCGCGCACACGCATCCGTGTTCAGCGGGTACGGAATCCGACGCGCGCTGCCCAACCTCGTCCCTGCACGGTCACATGCGGTCCCGCAGGGACAATGTTCGTCTGAGATGGCGGTGCTGAGCCACGCGCTCGGGCAACCCGGTCCCGATCGTCGCCGCGGACTATCGGTTGCGGAGCAGGTCGCGCCGTTGGTTGTACTCGTCGGCGTCGATCTCGCCCCGGGCGAACCGCTCGTCGAGGATGCGCAGCGGTTCGTCACGCTCGGCGGGGCCGGAGGGTCGGTGGCCGACGTTGCGGACCACGTAGACGACCAGCGCCGCGACGAACCCCCAGAACACCAGCATCATCAGACCCATGGCGAGCCAGGCGCCGGGGCCCCAACCACCCTCGTGCCAGCCTTCGTACATCATCTGATCATGGTGCGTTCCGGACGCGGGGGTCGGCAGGGCCGAACGTCACATCCGTGGCGTCAGCAGCAGTCGTCGAGGTCGTCGGAACGCCAGTGCTCGATGGCCTCACGTCCGGCGAGGGCAGCGACGCCGAGGGCGGCGACGGGGTCTGCCCACCACCAGCCGACGGCGGCGTTGAGCGCGATGCCGACCAGCACGATTCCGGAGAGCCAGACGCACAGGTCGGTCTGGCCGGCGTCGGCCACGACCGAGCGACTGTCGAGGCGGTGACCGACGTCGCGCTTGGCGCGGGCCAGCAGCGGCATCACCAGCAACGAGACCGCGGTGATGACGATGCCCGCCGGGCTGGCGTCGGGATGTTGGCCGCCGGCCAGTTTGCGGATCGATTCGCCCGCGACACCGACGGCGAGCAGGGCGAAGGTCACGGCGATGAGCCGGACGGCCCGCTGCTCGGCGCGTTCGGAGTGTTCGGCCCCCCGGCGTTCCTGGGCCAGTCGCCAGGCGATGATCACACCGGCAGCAACCTCGACGTAGGAGTCGGCACCGAACCCGACGAGCGCGATGGAACCCGCAGTCAGGCCCGAGAGCACGCCGACGGCGCCTTCGATCGTGTTCCAGCCGATGGTGAACCAGGCCAGGCGCCGACCGCGCCTGACCAGGCCGTCGCGGTCGAGATCGGAGCGGGCCAGGATCACGTCGACATCGGCGGGCCAGAGAACATCTGCATAGATATGAAGATAACAAGGTGTTTGGCGGCCGGCCAACCGGGGCTCAACCGGCTGGCCTCTTCACGCGTACTGTCAGCCACGATGGAGCAGCGGGTCAGCATCGTCACCCTGGGCGTGGAGGACCTCGCCCGGTCGCGTCGCTTCTACGAGGCGCTGGGATGGACAGGCGGCCAGGAGGTCGAGGAGACGGTCTTCTTCCAGGCCGGCGGACTCGCGGTCGTCCTGTGGGGGCGGGAGAAGCTGGCTGCGGACGCCGGGGTCACCGATGACGGCGGCTCGTTCGACGGAATCGTCCTCGCCCACAACGTGCGGTCAGCCGCGGAGGTCGACCAGGTGGTGCGCCTGGCTGCGTCGGCGGGGGCGGACGTGACGCGGAGCCCGGCCGACACGTTCTACGGGGGCTACGCGGGCTGCTTCCGCGACCCGGACGGTCACGTCTGGGAAGTGGCGTTCAACCCCGGCTTCCCGCTCGACGACAACGGCAACCTGACCGTGCCACCGCTCGACCCGCCTTCGTGAGCGGTCAGAAGCCCGACATCACGGGGCGGTCGAGGAGGCTGTTCCGGGAACGCCCGGTGCAGATCATGACCTCGTGGTCTCCCACGGAGCGGATGTCCCGGAGGTCGGGGCATCCGACGCAGTAGTCGATGTCGAGATCACCGCGCCTCGGGCACCGCACCGTGCCGTTGTCGATGTAGAGCTTCGTCATGCATCACAGTGTCCTGCGGGAACCGACTGCCGACCAGGGACCATGGTCCCAGACGCCGCCCGGCGGCAACTTTTCCCGCTGATCAACTTTTCCCGCTGATGAGGCATGGGACCCGGGCGAGGTGGGTAGTGATGCCCGCGCCGGAGGCTCCCCCGCCCGCATGAGGCCTCCGGTGCATCCAACCCACCGGCGAGGGCGCGGCGACTGGCTGCGCCCTCGCTGCGGGTTCTGGGGTCGAACGTGCGTCAGCGGGTCAACTGGTGACCGGGCTCGAACCCCATGTCCGCAGCCACGAGCCGATCTGCTTGCGGCGAGACCGGGTCCGGCGTTCGATGAGGTCGGCGGCAGCGCGTTTCATCGCCCGCTCGCCGAGTGTGCCGTCGGATGTCCGCAACCAGGTGACGATGTGGTCCGCGGTGTAGACGGCGTCCCACTCCTCGGAGGTGAGATCGATGATGACCTCGGTGCCCTCTCTGGTTGCCGTGGCGGTGGCGGAAGAACTCGACATGACGTAGACCCCCGTTCGATTCGACGGTCACCCGTCCGACACCGGACATACCCGATGATTTTCATCCTATGTCACCTCGAGCAGGACCGTGCCGCGATGGAAGCCCATGGTCGCTCCGGTCAATGGCGGGACCACGCCGGCGGGCACGAGCTCCGGGAGCCGTTCGAGCAGCCGCGTCACCACGGTCGTGGTCTCGACGCGTGCGAGCTGGGCGCCGAGGCAGTGGTGGAGTCCCCAGCCGAACCCGAGATGCGGATTGGGGTCCCGCGTGGGGTCGAGTCGGTCGGGGTGAGCGAAGACCCGGGGATCGTGATTGGCGCCGGCGATCGACAGGTAGACGGTCTGACCGGGCTCCAGCAGCTCGCCGCAGCGTTCGTGGGTCACGGCGACCTTGCGCACCATGGTCCGGGCCGGACCCTGCACCCGGATGAACTCCTCGACGGCCGTCGGCACCAGGTCGGGCGCGATGCGGAGGCGGTCGGCGAGCTCGGGGCGTTCGAGGAGGATGGCCACGGAGTTCTGGAGCAGCGAGGTCGTGGTCTCATGACCCGCGAAGAGCAGCATCGTGCACATGCCGACCAGTTCGGCCACGTCGAAGTCGTGGTCGAGCGAGGCGATGCGGGCGACGAGCGAGTCGTCGTCGCGCTGTCGGGCTCGTGTCACCAACTCGCCGAAGAAGCCACGGAACGCGTGGGCGGCCTGCACCACCCCGGCGGGCGGCGTCGAGGCCGGCGCGAGCGAGAAGACGATGGCGGCGAGTTGATCGGACCACGACTGCAGCCGCCCGCGATCGGCCGGGTCCACTCCGAGCAGCGCCCCGATCACCAGCGCGGGGACCGGGCGGGCGACGTGCTCGGTCCAGTCGGCGACCGTGTCGCGACGCTGGGCGAGCATCACGTCGATGGCGGCGTCGACGATGGCCTCGATCGTGGGGCCGAGGCGCTCGACTCGGCGCGGGGTGAACGCAGACCGGACCGGTGTGCGCAGGCGGGTGTGGGCCGGCGGGTCCCGGAATATCATCCACGACGAGAGGAGCTCCACCACGGCCTGGAACTCCTCCGGCCGGGATGCGGCGACCCGCTCGAGCACCGTCACGCGGTCGGCGGAGATGCGGTGGTCGTCGCGGAACGCGTCGGACACCGCGGCGTGGCCGATCACCGCCCACCCCCGCTGCGCATCCGACCAGCGCACGTCACCCTGCTGGAGCCATCGCCCGAAGTAGCGGGCTGGGTCGGCGATCGATGCCGGGGAGCCGAGGTCGATGCCGGCGTCGGTACCGGTATCGCGGCCGGAGGGGATGCTGGCCAGGTGTCGTCAGTCCCAGTCGCGGCGGGTGCGGTCCATGCCGCTGGACCCACCCTCGCCGGTGACGACCCCCAGCACCTGGTGGATCCCGAGGCCGGCGTCCGCGAAGCCGATCGACGAACCGGTCATGTACAGCAACCAGACCCTGGCGCGACCTTCCCCGACGAGGGCGACGGCTTCGTCCCAGTGCTCCTGGAGGTTGGTGACCCAGTGCCGCAACGTCTGCGCGTAGTGCTCACGGAGTGACTCCACGTCGCGCACCTCGAACCCGGCTGCCTCCATGGCCAGCGCGACCTGGCCCACGTCGATGAGGTCGCCGTCGGGGAACACGTAGCGGCCCACGAAGGTGCGGGGACCGACCTTGGAACCGCCGATCGACGAGATGGCGTGGTTCAGGAGCCGACCCTCGGGGCCGAGCAGACCGCGCAGTGTCGTGAAGTAGTCGGCCATGCGTTCCTCGCCGACGTGTTCGAACATGCCGATCGAGGAGATGACGTCGAACCGCTCGTCGCCGAGGTCCCGGTAGTCCTGGAGGCGGATCTCGACCGAGTCGGCGAGTCCGGCGGCGGCGACTCGCTCTCTGGCCAGTGCGGCCTGCTCGCGGCTGATGGTGATGCCGACGACCTTGGCACCGTGGCGCTGGGCGGCGTGGATGGCCATCGAGCCCCACCCGCAGCCGACGTCGAGCAGTCGCATGCCCCGCTTCCGGTGGAGGCCCAGCTTGCGGGCCACCAGTTCGTGCTTGGCCTGCTGGGCCTGGTCGAGGGACGCATCGGCCTCGACGAAGCGCGCACAGGAGTAGGTCATCGAATCGCCGAGGATCAGGCGGTAGAAGTCGTTGCCGACGTCGTAGTGGTGCCCGATGGCGTCGGCGTCGCGGCGCTTCGAGTGCAGCCGGCCCCGCTGGCGGGCCTCCTCGCGCGGGGGAGGCAGCGGGCGACCGAACGCGCCCAGACGGACGGCGCTGCGCAACGCGGTGAACGCCCCGCGGAACGAATCGTGGAGTTGCACGCCGGCGGGACGGAGCACCTCGATGAGCCCGAAGATGTCGCCCTCGAAGTCGATGTCACCGGCCACGAACGCCCGGCCCGGCCCGAGTTCGCCCGGCGCCCAGGCGATGCGACGCAACGCATCCGCGGACCGCACGTGGATGGCGCCGGGACTGTCGACCGGACCGATCTCGCTGCCGTCCCAGAACGTGATCCGGACCGGGACGCTGCCGATCATCGCCTCGATCATGGGGCGGGCGATCGCGGCCACGCCGCCTTCGTTCCTCGCATCGGGAGGACTCGGGGCCGGCCTGCGGTGAGTTCGGTGTCGATCGGAGGAGATGGTGACCATCGGTCGCGGCTCCTTCACTGCTGAACGGGTTTCGGCGGCGTCGTACCACGGCCGATCCTGCTATGCGATGCGCGTTCTCGCAAGCATCTCGGGCGCGGGCGGCGGTCACCGTGCCCCTTCGGACCCCGCGACCTACGATCGGGGATTCGGGCCCGTAGCTCAGCTGGTCAGAGCAGGCGACTCATAATCGCTCGGTCGCGGGTTCAAGTCCCGCCGGGCCCACCGATCCGCGGCTGTCCCGCCTGGACGCGTCAGCGCAGCGTCTGGGCCGCGGTGACCTCGCCGACGGCGACGAACAACCGGGTGGCGGTGTCGATCAGATCGGCGACGGTCATGTCGATGCGGCCGTCGAGCCAGGCGGCGAGGATCTCGCTGAACCCACCGACCAGCATCGCCGCGCTGAGACGATCGATCTGCTCCGAGCCGCCGCCGCCCCGACGCCGCATCGTGTCGCGACGGATCAGTTCGACCAGGTCGAACCCGGTCTGGAGCCGCCGGATGTTGAGCGCCTCGTTCCCGAGGGCCTCGACGTAGAGGATCCGGCCCCGTCGCGGGTCCTCGTGGACGAAGCGCACCGTGGCGTCGACCTGGGCCCGGATGGCGTCGTGGGGGTCGTCTCCGGCCGCGCCCAGTGCGGCGCCGACCCGAGCCCGCAGCTCGGCCACGACCTGGTCGTACACCGCCACGACCAGGGCGTCGAGTTCGTCGAAGCTCTCGTAGAAGTACCGGGGGTTGAGTCTGGCCTCGGCACAGACTCCCCGCACCGTGGTGGCCGCGATCCCACCCGACGCCAACAGGTCGAACGCGGCGCGGACCAGCAGCTCACGGCGCTCCCGCTGGCGTTGCTCGGGCGAGAGGCCGTTCCAGCGCGACGGGCTGCGGGAGGGTGAGGAAGCTGGCAACGTGCGTAGCCTACCGACCGGGTGCCGCAGCGACGGCGAGGATGCGGCTCACGGCAGTGGCTCACGGGGGAAGCCGTCCACGGTGTGCAGCACGACCCGGGTGGCGGTCTCCCGCACGCCGAGGGTCTCCTTGAGCCAACGCAGCAGGTGGTCGAGGTCCTGGATCGACCGGGCGCGCACGCGGATCTGGTAGTCGAAGCCGCCGGTGAGGTGGACGGCGTCGACGACATCGTGGTGCTCGCGGAGCGCGTCGTCGATCCCCGACCACGCCGCGCCGGGCGGCATCTGCAGATCGACCAGGGCGTCGACCGGACGGCCGGTCGCCGGGCCCCCCAGCCGGACCGTGAAACCGGCGATGGCGCCCGATTCGCGCAGGCGACGGAGGCGTTGCGACGCGGCCGAGAGCGACAGATGGACCGCATCGGCGATGTCGGTGACCGACGCCCGGCCGTCCTCGACCAGGATGGTGAGGATGCTGCGGTCGATCTCGTCCATGACCGAAGATCCTACGCCACTGACCGGCTCGCCGCCGTCATGTCCGCAGCCATTTCGGGCCGATCGCCGCCATCATTGTCGTCATGATCATGTTGCTCGGATTCGTGACCGGACTGGCGCTGGTGGCGCCGGTCGGACCTGTCGCCCTCACCCTTGTCGGCCTCGGTGCCGAGCAGGGTCGGCGCGCCGCGCTGGCGGGAGCCGGAGGCGTCGTGCTGGCCGATTCGCTCACCATGCCGGTGGCCCTCGGCGGCGCCGGGTTCCTCGGCGGGCTCGACGCCGGCATCGTCCGCTGGCTCGAGATCGTCATGGGCCTGGCGCTGCTCGCCGTCGCCCTCGTCACCATGGTCCACGCCGAGCGGGCCCGGGCCGCGCTCGGCTCCGTGCGGCGACCGACCCGCACGCTGGCGGCCATGACGCTCCTCAACCCGCTCAGCCTGGTGGCCTGGGTCGGATTGGCCCTCGCCCTGCCGTCGAGCATCCGCACGCCCGTGGCGCTCGGTTCCTTCGGGGTCGGCGTCGTGGCCGCCTCGGCGCTGTGGCACACCGGATTGGCGGCCGCATCGGGTTCGTTCGGTCACCGGTTGGGCGACCGCACGCGGACCACGATCACCCGGCTCAGCGGGGTGTTCCTGCTGGTGATCGGCGGCGTGCTGGTGGCCTAGCCCCTCCAGGGACTCGGTCAGCGCCGGACGACCAGGTTCCCGAAGCGGTGGCGGGTCTCGCTCACCGACTGCTCTCGCAGGAAGTGGGCCAGTTCGAGGCGACCGCTGCGGGTCACCGGATCGTCGGCGAGGTGGACGCCAGCCGCGACCGCGGCCCGACGGAGCTCGGCCGAAACCGGCCCGAGCACCCGCACCCGCGGTGCGCCGAGGCGACCGATGCGGCCCGCGAACGACGCCTCGTCCTCGTCGGTCTCCCACGACTCGACGAGGGGCACGCCACATCGTCGGGCTGCCGACCGGACCCGCTCGACGTGCGCGGTGGGGACACCGCGTCCGATGCGGAGGCCGACGGCCGGCAGCGGCCGGTACCGGAAGACGTTCGATTCGCAGAACAGGCCCGACGGATCGTGCCCGCGGCCGTACTCCTCGGCCCACCACCGGTCGTCGTCAGCCCGAGCCGAGTCCAACCACGGCGCGGCGTCGCTCGACGACGGCTCCGAGACCGGCATCCAGCGGCCCAGCTGACGGACGTAGTTCGGTCCGCCCGCCTTGGCGCCCGGGCCCACCGACGAGCGCTTCCACCCTCCGAAGGGCTGGCGTTGCACGATGGCGCCGGTGATCGAGCGGTTGACGTAGGCGTTGCCGACCTCGACGCGATCCGTCCACTGATCGATCTCGTCGGGGTCGAGGGACTGGATGCCCCCGGTGAGCCCGAAGTCGCTGGAGTTCTGGATGGCGATGGCGTCGTCGAGGGTGCCGGCGCGCATGAGCCCGAGCACCGGACCGAAGCACTCGGTGCGGTGGAACCAGGAACCGGGTCGGACCCCGAGACGCACGCCAGGGAACCAGAGCCGATCGTCGTCGCCGATGCGGTGCGGCTCGACCAGCCACTCCTCACCGGGCTCGAGCGTGGTGAGGGCCCGGCGCAGGTCGTCGCCCGGCGGCGTGATGAGACCGTTGACCACGGTGGGGACATGCGTGGCCTCGCCCACGGCGAGGCTCTCGACCGCGTCGAGCAGTTGGCGGCGGAACCGGGATGATTCGTAGACGTCGCCGACGCAGATGGCCAGGCTCGCCGCCGAGCATTTCTGGCCGGCATGACCGAAGGCCGACGCCACCAGGTCGCGCACGGCGAGGTCGATGTCGGCGTTGGGGGTGATGACGATGGCGTTCTTACCCGAGGTCTCGGCGAAGAGGCGGATGGCCGGATCCCACGACCGGAACAGCTCTGCCGTCTGGATCCCTCCGGTGAGGATCACCGCGTCGGCGCCGGTGACGAGGCGGCGTCCCACCTCGTTCTCCGGCGCCCGGACGAACTGGAGGACATCTTCGGGCACGCCGGCCGCCCAGCAGCACTCGGCCACGATCTCGGCGCAGCGTGGGGTCTCGGGCGCCGGCTTGAAGATCACCGCGTTCCCGGCGGCGAGGGCGGCCAGCACACCGCCGGCCGGGATGGCGACGGGGAAGTTCCACGGTGGGATCACCGCCACGACGCCGAGCGGCTCGAAGCGCGCCCCGTCGGCCTCCAGATCGAGACAACGGTCGGCGTAGTAGCGGGCGAAGTCGATCGCCTCGCAGATCTCGGGGTCGGCCTGGGCGAAGGTCTTGCGTCCTTCGTGGGTCATGGCCGCGGCCAGGTCGTGACGTCGACCACGCAGCTCGTCGGCCACCGCGCGCAGGATCCGTCGTCGCTCGTCGGGCGCCACCATTCCCCAGCCGAGTTGAGCGACACGGCCCCGGTCGAGGCGCTCCTCCATCCGCAGCAGCGACGTGTCGACGTCGACGGTGGGTGGCTCCGACGCGGCGCCGACCGCGGCGGCCGCGCGTTCCCGGGCCTCGGCGCTGGTGGGATCGGATTCGGGTTCGTTCCCGAACTCCTCGTCGTCGTGTGGGGCGGGGGAGGTGCGGCCGGTGGTCCGTCTCGGGCCGCTCGCCACCTCCCACCGCAGATCGACGGCGAGCCGGAAGGCCTGTTCCTGATCGGCGAAGGCCGCCGTGCCCGGTGTGAGCCGGTCGAGTGCGCGCAGGAAGTTCCCGGGCGCGGCGTTCTCCTCCAGTCGCCGGAACAGGTAGCTGATGGCGACGTCGAAGTCCGAGGGATCGACGATGGGGGTGTAGAGGAGCAGGCCGCCGGTGTCGTTCCGGATGGTGCGGGCTTGGGCCGGGGCCATGCCCTCGAGCATCTCGATCTCGATGCGGTCGGCGACACCGCGGGTGTCGGCGACGATCCGCGCGAAGGCGATGTCGAACAGGTTGTGGCTCCCGATGCCGTACCGGACCGCCCGCGTGCGCTCGGGCGTCAGGGCCCAGTCGACGCACCGCTTGTAGTTGGCATCGGTGTCGACCTTGGTGGGGTACGGCGCCTGTTCCCAGCCGTGCATGGCGGCATCGACCTTCTCCATGGCGAGGTTGGCGCCCTTGACGAGGCGGATCTTGATCTCGGCGCCTCCCCGCGCCCGGCGCTCGGTGGCCCAGGTCACCAGGTGGCGGAGGGCGTCGAAGGAATCCGGCAGGTAGGCCTGCAGCACGATGCCCGCCTCCACCTGGGAGAACTCGTCCTCGTCGAGCACCCGGCAGAACGCCGCCATGGTGAGCTCCAGGTCGTGGTACTCCTCCATGTCGAGGTTGACGAACGTGCCGCGCCGCGCCGCGACCCGCAGGACGTCGCGCAGCCGCTCGCTGATCCGGTCGACGCTGTCGTCCCACGCCCAGTGGTTGAGCTGCGGGGCGATCGAGGAGATCTTCACCGACACGTAGTCGATGCCGTCGCCGCCGAGCAGTTGCATGGTGGACGCCAGGCGCTTGGCTGCCTCGCGTTCGCCGAGCACGGCCTCGCCGAGCAGGTTCACGTTCAGGGAGTACCCCGCGTCACGCCGGGCGCGGAGGTGGGCCCGCAGCACGGCGTCGTGCGCATCCACCACCAGGTGTCCGACGATCTGTCGCATGCGGCGCCGGGCCAGCGGCATCACGATGCGAGGGAGCCGGGGTGCGAGGCGCGCGCCGGCCCGGAGCAGCAGGCGGTCGGTGGGACCGAGGAATCCGGGCAACGGACCGGTCGCGGTGACGAGTTGGTGCAACTGATGGGCGGCGACGCGCTCGTCGTCGGGACGGATGACACGGTCGACGAACCGCATGGTGAAGGCCACGCCGTCGGGATCCTCGATGAGATCGTGCAACCGGCTCGCCGTCTCCCGGTCGTCGGGGGTGGTGGCCGCCTCGGCCTCGCGCAACCAGCGTTCGACCTGCTCGACGGCCCGGTCCGCCACGCTGGCGTCATCGAGGGGAGGAACGTCGAAAGAAGATGGCGAGCTGGTGGTGATGACCGTCTCTCCTTGCTCGGGCCGCCTCGACGCTTGGCGCCGGTACCGACCCATGATGTCCGATGCTCGCCTTCTGTGCGCGGCAGCTGACGTTCCCGCGTCAGCGGTGTGGGGCCGAGGTGGCGATGGCCGCAACCGTGGCGCCGGTCGCGGCGACGAGATCCGCGGGCGCCACGGTGACCTCGACGCCTCGACGTCCGCCGCTGACGTGGATCTCGGGGGCGGCGGCCAGCAACTCGTCGAGGAAGACGGGCAACGGCCGGCGATGTCCGAGTGGTGCGATCCCACCGACCACGAACCCGGTGAGCCGCTCGGCATCCTCCGGGAGCGCCATGGCCGCCTTCTTGGCCCCCGCCTCCCGGGCCAGGGCCTTGAGGTCGAGCGAGCCGCTCACCGGCACGACCGCGACCACGTGTCGTCCGTCGTCGAGACTGGCGACCAGCGTCTTGCCCACCGTGTCGGGGTCGAGGCCGAGCTCTGCCACCAACAGCTCGCCGTACCCCAGGGTGCTGTCCGGGCCGAGCTCGTACTCGGTGATGCGATAGGCGACCGCGGCGGCATCCAGCGCTCGGGTCGCGGGCGTCTGCACGTCGGCGTGGTTCAGAGGGGCCGAGGGTGGTTGGGGTCGTCCGTCTCGACGATGACCTCACCCTCGGAACGGTCCTTCTCGACGATGCGGCCGGGGTGCTCGGATTCGAGGTGGAGCTTGAGCTCCCACTTGGCGGCGTAGCGCAGCTCGCAGAACGGGCACTGGGAGACGTCGGGCATCGGCTGCTCCTTGGAGTGTCAGAACTCGTCGAGCCAGGCCGGGGCCCGGTCGAGCAGGAAGTGGGAGACGGCGAGGCAACGATCGAGCGTGTCGCAGAGCTGCTCCTGGCCGAGGAACACCCGGGCCAGGGAGACCTCCACCTTGGCGACGATGGCCAGCGAACGCTCGGGTGCGTCGGTGACGGCGCCGAAGGAGTCGATCGCCGAGACCTCGAGGGGGAGCTCGGGGCCGCCCTCGCCGGCGAGCTCGGTGGCGAGGACGAGCAGGTCGGGGCCCTTCGGCAGGGGAGGGAGCGCCCAGGTGAAGATGAGCGGGAAGTGGAACTCGTCGGGCGGATCGTCGTCCTCGTCGATCGCCATGACGACGTCCTCGAACGCCAGCAGCGTCCGCGGGTCGACGTCGAGCGCGAGATGCAGATCGAGCGGACCACCGCACGCTTCCTCGGGGTGCAGGTCGACCTCCCATGCCTGCCGCAGCGAGTAGGTCTCGACGAAATGTCGCTCGTCGTGCACATGGAATCCGTGGTCCACGGCGTGATCCTTGAGGTCGGCCACGAACCCGGCGACGTCGATCGATGCCATCGCCGACCAGCCTGCCACGTGCTCCCTCGGGCCCGGACACCGGCCACGCGGGCGGCGGCCCGCTCCGATTCGGCCGCTACCGTCGCTCGATGATGACCGACGACGATCTGCTCGCCGTGCTCGACGAGGCTGCGGACGCCGTCCGTCGTGCGCTCGACGGCCTCGACGACTGGGGTCTGGCCGGTACCCGTTCGGGCCAGTACCGGTCCGACCTGGCCGCCGATGACGCCTGCCTGGCCGTGCTCGACGCCGCGGGGCTGGGCTGGCTGAGCGAGGAGTCGGGGGTCGCTCACGGGGACCGTGACGTGGTGGTCATCGTCGATCCCGTCGACGGCTCGACCAACGCCAGCCGGGGCATCCCGTGGTACGCCACCAGCCTGTGCGCGGTGGACGCCGACGGTCCGCGGGTGGCGCTCGTCGTCAACCAGGCGAGCGGGCGCCGGTACCGGGCGATCCGGGGTGGGGGAGCCACGGTCGACGGTGAGACCCTCCGTCCCTCCGGAGCCACCGAACTGTCCCGAGCGGTCATCGGTCTGTCGGGCTACCCGCCTCGCTACCTCGGGTGGAAGCAGTTCCGTGCGCTCGGCGCGGCCGCGCTCGACCTGTGCGCCGTCGCCGAGGGGGTCTTCGACGGCTACATCGACTGCTCGCCGAGCGCCCACGGGTCGTGGGACTACGCCGGGGGTCTGTTGGTGTGCACCGAGGCAGGGGTGCCCGTGGTCGACGCCTTCGATCGCGAGCTCGTGATGCTCGGCCATCGCGATCGCCGCACGCCGGTGGCGGGCGCGACGCAGGCCCTGCTGGACGAGCTCGTCGCGGCGCGGCGGACACTGGCCTGGCCCGAAGACCCGGCAACGCCCTGAGGCCATCGGTCCGCATCAACTCCTGTCCGGTCGAGCGAGACCGAGATGATGCTTCCGAAACCTGTCCGAGGTGTCAGCCCCCGTCGGTAGGATCGCCCGGTGTCCGGCGTCGTCCATCGCAGCGCGCTCAAGGTGTACGGCCGTATGCCGGCCAGCGTCCGCCGTCGCCTGGTGCGGGCCGTCTCTCCGTCGTTCACCGTCGGGGCGATGTGCATCATCGAGCGGGGCGACGGCTCCCTGCTCCTGGTGCGCCACTCGTACCGGCAACGCTGGGGTGTCCCCGGTGGCCTGCTCGAGCGGGGCGAGGACGTCCGGGCCGGCGCCCGCCGGGAGGTGCACGAAGAGGTGGGGCTGATGATCGAGATCCTGGGCGAACCCGCCGTGGTGGTCGATCCCGAGCCGCAGCGCGTCGACGTCATCTTCCGCTGCCGCCCAGCTCCTGGCTCCGACATCGCCGGGATCAGCCCTCGATCTCCCGAGATCGTCGAGGCCCGCTGGTTCCGCCCCGGCTCGCTGCCCGAGCTGCAGTTCGAGACGGCCAGCGCCCTGGTCACGCTGGCCCGGGCTGCGACCTCACCGGTGGACCGTCGCCTGCCCGATCCCGTGTGGCCCCGGCTCGACTGAAGCGGCGCCTGCTAGATGTACTCGGCCTGGACGTTGGTGACAGATCGGTGACCTGAAGGAAGACCTCCGGTGCAGAGTGGAGATTGCGACACCTTCACCTGAACCAAGAGGTCTTCCAATGGGTCACCGTAATGCCCGTCTCACCGTCCATGGCCGCCGACTACTCGTCGAACGAGTGCAGGCCGGATCGCCGGTCTCTCATGTCGCGAAAGCGATGGGGATCTCACGCCAGTGCGCTCATCGGTGGGTGAACCGCTACGCCGAGCACGGCGAGGCCGGCCTTGCTGATCGGTCATCGCGACCCCATTCGTGCCCGACGCGAATACCGGTCGAGGTCGAACGCAAGATCCTCGAGGTCCGAGCCGACGAGCGGCGCGGGCAGGACTGGATCGGCCCCGAGCTCGGCGTCCCGGCACGAACTGTCAGCCGGGTGCTCCGCCGTCACCAGGTCGCATACCTACGTGATCTCGACCCGCTCACCGGCGAAATCATTCGGGCGTCGAAGACCACCGCGGTTCGCTACGAACGCGACGCCCCGGGCGAGTTGGTCCACATGGACGTCAAGAAGCTGGGCCGGATCCCTGACGGTGGCGGCTGGAAAGCCCACGGCCGCCAGATGGGCTCAACCGGAGCACGCAAGCGCGCCAAGATCGGCTTCGACTACATCCACTCCGTTGTCGATGACCACTCCCGGCTGGCGTACTCCGAGATCCACATCGACGAACAAGGAGCGACCGTCACCGAGTTCTTCACTCGAGCGATCGCATGGTTCGCGGAACGTGGTGTCACGATCCGCGAGGTGATGACCGACAACCACTGGTCCTACACCCGGACCGTCTCGTTCACCGCGCTCCTCGTCGACCGCCACATCAAGCATCGTCGGATCCGGCCGCACTGCCCCTGGCAGAACGGCAAGGTCGAACGGTTCAACCGGACCCTGCAAACCGAGTGGGCCTACCGGCACGTCTTCGACTCAAACCAGGCCCGCCACGACGCACTTGCACCCTGGCTCGACACCTACAACACTTCCCGCCGCCACAGCGCACTCGGAGGTCAGCCCCCGATCAGCCGGCTGTCACCAACCTGATGGCCGAGTACAGCTAGACCGCCAGCTTCTGGCGCCGGGTGCCTGGCGAGCACGGATGGCGCAGCTTGGTCAGCGCCTTGGCCTCGATCTGGCGGATGCGCTCGCGGGTGAGCTTGAAGTGACGCCCGACCTCGTCGAGGGTCAGGGGCCGTTCGCCGACGAGGCCGAAGCGGAGCTCGAGCACCTCGCGCTCGCGGTCGGAGAGCGTGTGGAGCAGATTGCGGATGGCGATCTTCTCCAGGCTCGCCGCCGCCACGTCGAAGGGGGCTTCGGCTTTCTCGTCGGGTAGGAGGTCTCCGAACTCGGTGGCGTCGTCGCCCACGCCGGCCGAGAGCGAGATCACGTCGGCGGTGGCGCTGAGTGCGGTCTCGACCTTGTCGACGGTCATGCCGGTGAGCTCGGACAGCTCGGCGGCGGTGGGCTCCCGGCCCAGCTCCTTGAGCAGGGTGCCGGACGCCTTCGACAGCATGGTGAGGGTGTCGACCACGTGCGAGGGGAGGCGGATGGTCCGGCCCTTGTCGGCGACACCCCGACCGATGGCCTGGCGGATCCACCACGTGGCGTAGGTCGAGAACTTGAAGCCCTTGCGGTGGTCGAACTTCTCGACGGCGCGGATCAACCCGAGGTTGCCTTCCTGGATCAGGTCGAGCAACGGCAGCCCGGTGGACTGGTAGCGCTTGGCGATGGACACGACGAGTCGCAGGTTCGACTGGATGAACCGCTGCTTGGCCTTGGCGGCCTCGCGGACGTCGCGTCGCAGCATGGCGCGGGCGGTCGGGGTGAGATCGTCGAGCTCGAGCTGGTGCTCCGCCACGAGGCCGGCCTCGATCTTCTGGGCCAGGTCGATCTCCTCGGCTGCGGTGAGCAGTGGGTACTGACCGATCTCGGTGAGGTACCGGCCGACGAGGTCGTCGGGCCCGCGTGCCCCCCGATGGCCACTGCGCTTCGGACCGGCCACCCGTACCTCCAACGTCGTCGGGTGCAACTGCTGTCTCGCTCGCTGACGGAATCGACGGTAGTCAGGGCGTCCACGGCCATCGTGGATGCCCAGCCCGGCCCGCTACCGTTCCCGGCTCCGGGCGCGTAGCTCAGTTGGCTAGAGCGCTTCCCTTACAAGGAAGATGTCGGGGGTTCGAGTCCCTCCGCGCCCACTCCCGTGACCTGCGGAAACGCTGCTCGGAAGCCGTTGCGTGTCGGGCCTGGCCCCGCAATTTCCACACATTCGCGTGGGATCATGGTCGCCAGCAGCCGTACTAACCGAGGCCGCAGCGCTGTGACCAGGGACTTTGCGGAGTGGCGCGGGGCTGGACATCTTCCTTGTCGGCGACTGCTTCCTCGACAAGGAAGATGTCGAAGAGGGCGATCGCCGTGGCGGGCGAGACGACGGGGGAGCGGTCAGGGTGCCGCGCTAACGCCGGTTCGGAGGCAGACGCACCATGGTGGTTCGTCCTGACCTGTCCGTCGATAGGAGCGGCCTCCGTGCCTCTCGCAACCGGTGGTACGTATCACGTTTCGTGATACCATAGTCCCATGGCGCAGGCGATCTCCGTCCGACTCGACGACGAAGCCGCACAGGCACTCCGCTCGTTGGAGGCCGCTGGCATGTCACGCTCGGAGGCCATCCGGTCGTCACTGGTCGCTTCCGCGCGCCGACTTCGCGAGCGTTCGACCCTGGCCGCCGAAGTCGCAGCGCTGGAGGTAGACGAGGCCGACCGCAACGAGATGCTCGCAGTCGCGGGACTGATGGAGTCGCTACGTGCTCAGGGGTGACGTCTACCGATTCAAGCTGCCCAAAGGCGTCGGACACGAGCAACACGGCGACCGGTACGGGGTCGTCGTCCAAGCGAACGAGCTCCTGCCACGCTCCGTCGTACTGGTCGCGCCGACATCCACCAGCGCCCGCGCCGCATCATTCCGGCCTGAGATCGACCTCGACGGCCAGACGACTCGCGTGCTGGTCGAACAGCTCGGCGCTGTCGACGCTTCACGGCTCGGAGATCTCCGCGGCCACCTGAGCCCCGAGGAAATGTGGGGCGTCGACAGGGCCCTGACGACGGTCCTGGGACTCGACTGACATCAGGGGGCCGCACCGATCCTCGGCCCCGAATGACGAAGTCCCCGGGTGCGTACTCGCTGGAGAACGGCGCATATTCGAGGACGCATCACGGCGATCTTGGGGGATGGTCCAAACGCGATCAATGCTCCGCCGAATCAGCGTTGTGGGGCAGTCAGGCAGGCCGACGTCCGATCAAATGGAACAGTCTGCTGAGCTGTCGGTACGGATCTCTTTGGCTTGCCATCAGCTCCGCTTGGAGGACCAGGTCTTCAGGGTCGCTGGCGGCTCGGTCGGATGTCCAGCCGTCGGTGAAGAGACGCACGCCGTACCACGCGATGGGTGCGATGCCTCGTTGGGCGATCAGCGAGGAGAGGTGTTCGATGCGGTCGCCGCGGGTGTCGACTCCGAGTCCGTTCACCTGCCGGTCGCTGTCGAAGGCGGCGAGGGCTGCGGCCCAGTCGCCTTCGTGGGCGTGACGTAGCGCCATCACTTCGACGTTCTTGGCCACGATCGAGAGCAGACCCGATGGCGCCGCGAGCGTGCACAGTGAGTCGATGAGTGGCTCTGGATCCTCGAGATACATCAGCACCCCGTGGCACAAGACGACGTCGAAGGTCGCTCCATCCAGCGTTGTGTTTGCGGCCTCGCCGCTGGCTTGGACCAGCCTCACCCGCGCCGCGACCTCATCGGCTTCGTCGGCCAGACGCGCTGCGGCGCGCTCGAGCATGGCGGCCGACGGATCGACGATTGTCACGTCGTGACCGGCTCGGGCGAGTGGCACGCTCTGGTTTCCAGCCCCGCCCCCGATGTCGACCACACGCTGCGGTGCGGCTTCCAGGTGCTGTCGGAGATGCTCGTTGATGACATGGGTGCGAACGCGACCACGCAGCGAGCTGTAGTGGTCATCGACGAAGCGTTTTGCGAGCGGAGCCCACGCATCCTCGGTAGCTCGATCCGTCATGCGGCCCATCGTGCCGTACCCGAGAAGGATTCGCTCGGAGCCGACGAAGGGTGGCGGCGTCGGTGAAGTACGGATACGGGTGGCCCGTTGGCGTGGTGCAATGGGCCACATGAGCGTGCGTGTGTCGGTCCAGGCGGGTCCCAGCAACCGATCGTCCTGGCTAGAACTCGCCCGGAGTGTTGAAGATGGCGGCTACCACGCGCTCTACGCCGCCGATCATCCGGGGACCTCTCCTTCCCCGTTTGTAGCCCTCGCCGCGGCCGCCGCTGTCACCGAGCGGATCGAGCTGGGAACGTGCGTCGTCAACGCTGGGCTTTGGGAGCCGCTCGCTCTCGCCAATGCCGTGTCCACCCTGGACCTCGTGTCCGACGGACGGGCCATTGTCGGGGTGGGTGCCGGCCATACACCGCAGGAGTGGACGTCGTCGGGCAGGTCGTTCCCGTCAGCGCGTGACCGTGTCGCGCGCATGGTCGAGCTAGTGGAGGCGACCTCGGCCCTGCTCGCTGGCGGGCCGATCTCATACGACGGCGCGCATTTCAGGCTCGTCGATGCAGTTCTGGACGATCCGAGGCCCGTGCGGAGCCCCATCCCGCTGCTGGTGGGGGGCAACGGCAGTCGGGTGCTTCGCTTCGCCGCACGAAACGCCGACATCGTGGGGATCACCGGCCTCGGCAGGACTCTCGCCGACGGTCACCATCACGAGGTCGATTGGAGCAGAGAAGCGATCCGACGGACCATCGAGACCATCAGATCGGTGGCCGCTGACGAGCGGGCCTGTCCTGAGATCGAGGCGCTCGTCCAAGCGGTCGTCGTGACGGACGACGCAACAGCCGCCGCTCAGCAGATGACCGAACATATCCCCGGCACGTCCGTCGATGACTTGCTCGATACGCCGTTCGTCTGGCTCGGCACAGTCGATGAGATCGCGAGCAAGCTCAACCACGCCAAGGATGTCCTGGGCATCAGTCGATACGTCATCCGTCCTCAAGCGTTGGCGGACACTCGCCCCATCGTCGCCGCAGTCACTGGCGGCTGAAAGGGAAGCGATCAGCCTGTCCACCCTGACAGCCAGGTACCGGCGGCGGACGCCAGATATCAACAGCCCATAACCCCGTCCTCGGGGCTGTGCGTGCTACTGGAGAACGGCATCGCGTATCGGGGGACGATCCGCGCGACATCCGGGGTCACCTTGGCTGCAGCGAGAGCGTCGCGTGCCCGGCGTTCGGGGGTGGCGACCTGAAGCAAGCGGACCGTCGACCGGAATGCTCGACTGGAACGACCCGAACCCGTACCCGTGGATTGGCCGACCGAGAGCTGAGACGGATTCAGCCGGCAGCCCGGAAGGGGAAGACCTCGTCGCTCGGTCCCTCCTCGCGGAGTTGCTCGATGCGGGCCATCGCCTCCGCCACCGTGGGCACGTGGCCCACAGAGATCCACCAGCAAACACTTACCGGGCCGCCAGGCTTCTCGAACCACTCCCTCCGCCGACGCAGATAGGCGCTATGCCCCGACCGGGTCACGAAGTGCTGGAGTGACGCGAGGTCCTTCCAGACCGACAGATTCACGATGAAGCGTTCGTCGTCGACGCCGGTGTCCACGCCCGTCGCGCCCTCACCCCCTTCATCGGCCAGCCGCCACACGAACCCGGGCGTCGCCTCGGCCAGCGCGTTGATGGGCCCAAGCGCTGCCATGAACTCGGCCACCTCGGGAGCATCGGTCGGTGCCACGAGTCGTCCGACGTTGCACCGCGCGAGGTGCCGATCGGTCACGGGGTGGGAGTAAGCCAGATGGCCGCTCGGGCGAGCGGTCTCGGCCGACGTCATGACCTCGCCCGAACGGTCCGCGCTGGGCGAATCGCTCTCCCCCGAAGGCCGATCGGAAGGAAGTAGGGCACGCAGGCGTTGTCGCTGACGTGGATGTTCAGCACTGGCGTCTCGCCACCCTGGGAGCCGCTGCGATGACAGGCGCGGCCGTGGCATTCGCACCGCTGGTGTCGACCTCATCGTGCTCCAGCACATCGACGGGTGTTTCCTCTTGCACGTCGAGTCATACCTCGCTCGTCTCGACCGAGGGACGAGCCGTGCTGTTCATCCTTGCGATACCGGCCCTGATCGCCCTCCTGTCTGTGATTGTCGGGTCCGCTCGGTCGACATTCATCGCAGCAGCCTCACTGACCGTCGTCACGCTCCTGGGTCTGATGTCGGTCGGGATCTTCTTCGTCCCGACCGTTGTTCTCGCCTGGGTCGCAACGACCGCCTCGAAGCGGGCGACCGACAGTCAGCAGCCGCACAGATCAGCCGCTCGATAACACGGGCCGGCGGCGGCTCGACCTGGCGGCCTATCGGCGCGTAACCGGGGATGGTCGGGGACGAGATTCGGCGACACGTCGGCCATTGCGAGACCGTCGCGTAGTCGGCGTTTGGGGGCAGCCAACGGAAGGATCGCCCGTTACCTGCGACGACCGGTCAGGTACAGCGGGACGGCGATCACCCAGAGCACGATGCATGCGAGCCGCCATGCCTCCGGCGTCCCGATCCGAAGGCCGCCGATCGTGAGAACGACGGGGCTCCGACGTCGCGTTACCGCTGAGCGTCGACGTAGCCCCACGTGTCGGTGGCAAGCACCACCAAGAGGATCGCCATGGCCGGCGGCGAAGCCACGTGGGGCGATGGTCGCGATAACGCACCTCGCGAACCCGAGTGTGATCAGCGATCCAACCACTCTCGGATCGACGACACACGCGTTCCGGCTCCAGCGGCGCCGATGACGACACCGATGCACAGAATTGCGACAAGCCACATTGCCTGAACTCCGAATGCCCGTGCCGAGATCACGATGGCCAGGACTATGGCGCCAACGATGAGCCGGTAGAGATTCATCCGCCAGGTGAACAGGCGACGCAGCACGAAGCCAATCTGCCACGCGGCGCCCCTCTCGGACCGACCGGGAGTACCTGCCGCTCCGAACGGGACCCCTCGACGCTCGACGGACCCGGTCAGCCGACCTGCTCACTCGGTGCGGCTCGGTGACAAGGACGCGATGGAACCACGGCGAGCTCCACCGCTGGAACGTCGAGGGCCACGGGCTCGCGCGCGCAGCCGGCGTTCGGGGACCTTCGCGATGGACGCGTCGGTGCGGACCTTGCGCGTTGGGTGGCGCACGGCGTCCTCGAGAACGCCTGGACGGTGCGGCTCGATGCTGCCCGCTTTCCCGGCGTCACGGCACCCGGATTGGATGTTAGGTGCGCCTAATGTATGCACCACCCCGTTCATTGGAGTGACTCCATGTCGACAGCGCAGCTTCTCGTCCTCGCCGCTCTCGCCGGCTTCACCATCTTCCTCGGCCTCCCGCTCGGGAGGATGTCGGTCCCAGCTCCCCGACTGCGCGCTGCGCTGAACGCTGGGGCGATCGGCGTCCTGGTCTTCTTGGTCTTCGACATCCTCAGCCACGCCAACGAACCGGTCGAGGACGCCCTGACCGCGGCGACGGACGGGGCCGGCGGGTGGGGACGATTCGCCTGGCTGGCGCTCCTGTTCCCCCTCGAGAGCCACCGCCTCGGGTTGATGATCGCGACCGGGATCGGTCTGCACAACCTGTCCGAGGGTCTCGCCATCGGCCAGTCCGCAGCCAACGACGAGGTTCGGCTGGCCCTGATGCTGATCATCGGCTTCGGTCTCCACAACGCGACCGAGGGCTTCGGGATCGTGGCGCCGATGGCCGGGGATGCCCAGAGGCCGTCGTGGGCATTCCTCGGACTCCTGGGACTGATCGGCGGGGGACCGACCTTCGTGGGCGCGTTGATCGGGAACTCCTTCGTCAACGACGCCGTCTTCGTCGGGTTCCTCGCTCTCGCCGCCGGATCGATTCTGTATGTCGTCTTTCCAGCTCGTCCGGGTCGCGGCCCGGCAAGGCCACCCCGACGTGGTGATGTGGGGGATCTTCGTCGGGCTCGCCCTCGGATTCGCGACGGACTACGTCTTGGTCGCCGCCGGCGCTTGACACCGGCGCGCCGTACGGTACGGGCGTGTCCGAACCCACACCAGGCGCTGCATCGCCGTCGGTGACCGGCACGGTTGACGCCGACGAGGCACGTGGCTGGCTGACGAGCAACCTGCGGGTGCTCTGTGGGGTGAGCTTCCTGCAGGACACGGCGAGCGAACTGCTCTACCCGATCATGCCGATCTTCCTCACCGCGGTGCTGGGCGCACCGGTCGCGGTGGTCGGCGCGGTCGAGGGTGCGGCCGAGGCCGTCGCATCGCTGACGAAGGTGGCCTCGGGACGGATCGCCGACCGGTGGCGGCGACGACCGCTGGTTGCCGCCGGGTACGGCCTCGCCGGGGTGGGCAAGGCCATCATCGCCGTCGCGTTCGCGTGGCCGGTGGTGTTGATCGGCCGGGCCGTCGACCGAGTGGGCAAGGGCATCCGGGGCGCGCCTCGCGACGCACTGCTCGTCGAGGGTGTGCCGACATGGGCGCTGGGACGGGCGTTCGGGTTGCACCGAGCCGCGGACACCGCTGGCGCAGTCGTCGGACCGCTGATCGGCCTCGCGGCGTACGAGGCGCTCGACCACGAGATCCGGCCGCTACTGGTGATCGCCGTGATCCCCGCGGTGTTCAGCGCGCTGCTCGTGGCGGCAGTACGCGAGGACGCACCGCCGGCCCGGGCTGCGTCCTCGTCGCCGACGGACGGGTCTCGTTTGCCGCCGGCGTTCTTCCGGGTCCTGGCGGTGTTGGTCGCGTTCGGGCTGGTGAACTTCCCCGACGCGCTGCTCTTGCTGCGGGTCCGCTCCCTCGGGTTCTCCGTGGCGGGCGTCATCCTCGTCTACGTCACCTACAACACGGCCTACGCGCTGGCCAGCTTCCCGGCCGGCGTCGTCGCAGACCGGCTGAGTCCGCAACGCGTGTACGCCGCCGGGCTCTTCTGCTTCGCGATCTGCTATTCGGGACTGGGATTGATCGACACGGGTGGTTGGGTGTGGCCGTTGTTCATCGTCTACGGGGGTTTCACCGCGGCGACCGACGGAGTCGGCAAGGCCTGGGTCAGTCGTCTCGTGCCACCCGCCCAGCGGGGACAGGCCCAGGGTCTGTTCCAGGGACTCAGCGGCGCCGCGGTACTCGTGGCGGGCCTCTGGGCGGGGCTGGCGTGGAACGGAGACGGACGGGTCCCGCTC
Organism: uncultured Acidimicrobiaceae bacterium; assembly: GCA_963747745.1. GTDB lineage: Bacteria > Actinomycetota > Acidimicrobiia > Acidimicrobiales > Salinilacustritrichaceae > Salinilacustrithrix. The sequence continues at coordinate 771 of CAVVGJ010000011.1, read as the reverse complement.
CTGGTGTCCGGCGTGGTGGCCTTGGCCGTGGCGACCACACTGTTCCTGGCGCCGTCGCTCGAGCACGCCCCTTCAGCCGCCTGACGACGGTGCATGAACCCGGTGGCGGCCTTCACCAGCGGAGAATCGGGAGTGGCACGGATTCAGCGGAGGGCGACGGCGGTCAGAGCGATCACGCCGATCCCGATGCGGTACCAGGCGAATGCCCCCAGGCCGTGACGCTGCAGCCACTGGACCATCCAGCGGATCGCGATCACGGCAGTCACAAATGCGACGACCAGGCCGAGGATGGGTGCGGCATAACCGAAGTTGGACACGATGAGGTCTCCGTCCTTCAGTGCCTCGTAGGCGGTTGCCGCGCCGAGCGTGATCAGCCCCAGCAGGAAGCTGAACTCGACGGCGGCGGCCATCGTGTAGCCGAGGGCGAGCGCAGCCGTGATCGTGACCAGACTGCGGCTGACACCCGGCCACAGCGCGGCCACCTGAGCGATACCGATCAGCGCCGCATAGCGTGCAGTCAACTGCTCGAGTAGCCGTCCACCGCGGGCCGCGAATCTCGATCGGGCGAACCACGCCAACGCGACACCGCCGGCGAGCCACGACCCCACACTTTCCCCACATCCCGTCGTCGTGCGGGGACGTTCGCTCTGGTTCGGAAGGGAACCGTGACCTGCGATTTCGTGTCGCCGACGTCCGTCGCCGTTCGGTCCGGTTGCCCTTACAAGGAAGATGTTCGGGGCTTCGGACCCTCCGCGCCCACTTCGGCTACCT
>CAVVGJ010000010.1:0-281902 GCA_963747745.1 uncultured Acidimicrobiaceae bacterium | reverse complement strand
GCGAACTCTCGAGTCGCGGTGCGACTTCCGAGTTCGTTGAAGTGTTCGGGCACTCGACCATCGCCATCACCCTCGACACGTACAGCCACGTCGTCGAAGGCATGGACGCCGACGCCGCCACGACCGTGGCAGACCAGATCTTCAAGAAGGCGAACGAATGAAGGTGTTTCCAATTGTCAACGCCTGTCGTAGAGTGCGCCTCTGAGGTGGCACGAAAGCGCCATCCGAAGAAGGAGGTCGAGGACGCGTTGCAGTACGCCGAGGCACATGGCTGGACGGTGATCGACACCGCATCGGGTCACCGGTGGGGCGTCGCCATCTGTCCGGGCGACTGCACGCCGCCGACCTCGATCTGGTCGACGCCTCGGGTGCCGGCCAACCACGCCCGCCAGATCCGCCGCAACGTCGACCGCTGCCCACACGCGGGAGAAGACGAATGAACACCTACACCTTCACGCTGGTCATCGACGGTGACGCCGGGACCGACGAGCGCATCAACGCCCTCTTCGAGGCCGGCTGCGACGACGCCACGTTCTCGCATGGCTCGACGATTTCCTACGGCGACTTCGACCGGGACGCTGACAACCTCCTCGACGCGGTCCTGTCAGCCGTCGAGGCCGTGGAGTCGGTCGAGGGGCTGAACGTCCGCCGTGTCGACGAGGACGACCTCGTCTCCGTCAACGACATCGCCGAGCGCCTCGATCGCAGCCGCCAGTCCGTCAACCAGCTCATCGCCGGCGATCGTGGCGACGGCACCTTCCCGCAGCCACTGGGCCGGACCCGCGGCCACGGCCGGGTGTGGTCGTGGTCCGAGGTCGCCGAGTGGGCCGGCATCGACTACGACGCCGAGACCAGCGCTGTGCTCCAAGCCGTCAACGGTGCACTCGCGTTGCGGCGTGCCGGACGAGCGTTGGGCGACAAGGGTCTGCGCCGGCTCGTCGCGGTCGCGACCGCCGCCTGACCTCCAAAAAGACGCAAACCCAGCAGCCGACCGTCCGGACGTCTACTGGGCTCACTTCCTCAGGCCCTGGGCCCTCGGCTGACGTCCACTGTCGCACCACCTCGTCCGATGCAAACGGGCAGCTTTCGTCCCGCTACATCGGACCTACACGAGCTGCCGGACAGATCAGCAACCTCCACACCAATGCACCCGTGGTGTTCCCAGCGGCGGCCGTTGCGCGTGCAGGCGATATCCCGCGTGCATCCAGCGCTGAGATCCGGCACTCGGTGCGGGGGCATTCTGGGGGACGAATCTCGCGTTCTGCATCGAAACCCGTCCCCCAGAATCGCCAGCCGGCCTTCCGGGGGACGGATCTTGCGCTGAGGAACGAGTCCCGTCCCCAGAACGGATCTCGCACACCGTCGCGACGTGCCATTCTACGCGAGGGTCGGTGCGAGCGAACAACGGGGCCGAGCGTTATGGATGCCCCGGTTGGGCGCCATCGACGCTCAAGGGCTTCGGTCCTCGCCGGTGTCCCGATGTCCGCCAATTGCTAACGAGCCGCGAACGAACTCGGCGAGATTGGCTGTCATCCCACGACACGGCCTGGACGGCGATCACCGCGAACGCCCTGCTCAAGGGCATGATCTGGCACAGGACGGTACCGACGGGCACCCGCCCGTCTCGGCTTAAACCCCTCGGCCCTCACGAGGGCGTGCGGGTTCGAATCCCCGCCCCGGGCACGCGAACTGTCCAGTCGCGGTGCGACTTCCGGGGCCGCGCCTCAGATCACGCTTCGGGGTCGGGTGGCCCGCCACCCGACCAGGAGGAGCCCGCAGGCGAGGCCGAGTAGCAGGGCGAGGTGGGTGGCTTGGAGCAGCCAGTACTGGCTGGCCGGGTGGTACTGGCCTCCACCGACGAGCCAGGCGTCGTCGGGCGTTCCCCGTTCACCGACCGCGCGCGATATGGGGGTGAGCGATCGCACGGCCCAGCCGGTCAGTAAGAACAGGACGAGGAAGCCGATGAGCGAGGCGCCGATGGCGGCGAGGGTCCGCCGGAGGATGGCGCCAGCGGCCACGGCGAGGGCGAAGGCGAGGACGATCTCGGCGGCGGGGACGAGGTCGATGGAGAAGAACCATGGCCACCGCGAGCTCGTGAGGCCGCCGCGGGTGAGTGGGATCTGGACGCGGTCGTTGACGAACCCCGCGACGAGGCCGACGGTGAGCAGGACGGCGCCGAGCACGCCGACTTTCGTGACGTACCAGCGGCGGCGGGAGATCGACTGGGTCCACGAGACGAGATGCGTGCCCTGCTCGATCTCCCGTGCCACGAGCGGGGCGCCGACGAGGATGCCGATGAGCACGAGCAGCAGGGGGATGCCTTCCTCGAAGACCGGGATCGCGTAGTTGTACGAGCGGGCGAACGCTTCCTGCTGGCCATGCGGGTAGCGCGATCGCAGCGATGCACATGTCGCGGGCATCGTCTCGAGGTTCGAGCCGTTGGGTGGCACGATCTCGGCGTTGTCGTCGGGAACGGGGCAGTCGGAGTCGTGCAGCTGTGTGACCCACTGCTCGTACCGTTCGATCGATCGGTCGGCGTGGTGAGCCACCACCACGGAGCCCAGACAGACGATGGCGAGAAGGGCGCCGGTCCACAGCAGCTGACCACGGTGCTGGCGCCAGAGCAGGCACCTCATGAAACTGCCTCGCGCCGATCGGTGCGGGGGTCGGCGAGGTAGCCGAGCGCGAGCTCCTCGAACGTCGGAGGGCTCCCGTCGAGGCCGGGACCGATCTCCACACCCGGCTCCAGGCGCACGAGCGCGACGGTGCCCCCGAGGGCGTCGGTGGCGTGCACCACGGTGGTACCCGCCCGTTCGGACCAGTGGAGTGGGCCGCTCACGATGCGGTGGCGTTCGCGCAACTCGTCGATCTCGCCGGCGAGTTGCACCCGCCCGGCTCGGAGCAGGATGAGGTGATCGCAGATGCGTTCGAGTTCGGCGATCACGTGCGACGAGAACAGCACGGCGATGCCGTCCTCGACGCAGGCGTTGAACATCGACGTGAGGAACTCGCGCCTGGCGAGCGGGTCGAGGTTGGCGAGGGGCTCGTCGAGCAGCAAGAGATCGGGGCGCTTGGCGAGGACCAGGGTCAGGGCCACCTGCGCGCGCTGGCCACCAGAGAGGGTGTTGATGCGCGCGCTCGGCGGGATCGAGAGCGTTCGGACCCGGCTTTCGGCGAACGGTGCATCGAAGCGCGGATTGGTGCAGGCACCGATCTCGAGGACATCCGCGACGGACAGCCGGGGCCACAGGGGTGCGTCCTGCGCGACGTAGCCGATGTGGGCGAGCTGGTGGGCCGGCGGCGCCCCCGCGACTTCCACGGTCCCGGCGCTGGGATCGAGCAGACCGGCTGCGACGTTCAACAGGGTGGTCTTCCCGGAGCCATTGGGGCCGACCAGGGCGACGATCTGGCCGGCGGGCACGCTGAGGTTGACATCCTGCAGCGCCCACCGGTCGCCCCGGTATCGATGGCCGAGTTCGACCAGGGACAAGGCCGCGGTCATGCCGCGCCCCCGGTCGCCGCATCGGCACCGTCCTCGTCCAGGACGTCAGCGACGAGCACGCGGATCTGCTCGGAGCTGAGCCCGGCCTCGCGGGCTCGCCGAATCCAACGCGCCAGGGAACTCCGCACCGCGGCCGGCGCGTTGAGCACCTCGGTCGGCGGCGCCGAGGCGACGAAGGTTCCCATTCCCTGGCGGCGCACGACCAGGCCTTCGTGTTCCAGCTCCGCGTACGCCTTTGCGACCGTGTTCGGGTTGACCGCGACGGCGTCGACGACCTCCCGGAGTGTCGGCAGTTGATCACCAGCCGACAGTCGCCCGAGCATCACGTCTCGCCGCACCTGCTCGATCAACTGGCGATAGATCGGCACGCCGCTTCCCGCATCGACACGAAACACCGTAGCTCCCTCACTCTCTCATGTGTACTAGGAGACTAGTACACACTGCTCGTGCACATGAGAGCACACCCTCGGGCCAGATGGTGATTCAGGCGATGAGGCTCTCGACCATGTCGGCGCACGCGGACGTCCCGTCCTCGCCGTCCATCGCCTGCGCCAGCACACGGGCTCGACGTTCGACGTCGGGGTCGTCGAGGACTCGCCGCACCGCGGCGGCCACTCGCTTGACGGAGCGGGAGTGGAGGCCGATGCCGAGGCGTTCAGCCTGGCCGGCGTTCCACACCTGGTCGAAGAGCTGGGGGTGCACGACGGTCGGGAGCCCGGCGCGGGCCACTGCCGCCAGGCTCCCGAGCGCGCCCGAGATCACCGCAGCGGAGCAGCGCGGTGCGACCAGCTCGATCGGAGCGAACCGGAAGACCCCGGGTTCGTCGGCGAGCGTTCCGAGCTCGACCGTCGTGCCGGTCAGCAGGAGCGGCCGTTCGCCGATCGCCAACAGGTCGTCCCGCAGGCGGCGGAAGCGATCTGCAGCGTCCGAAGCCGCGGCGGTCCCGAGCGTGACGAGGATCGGCGGCTTGCCGTCGTCGAGGTAGTGGAGGACGTCGGCCTCGAGCGCAGCACCGGCCGGCGCCCAGGCAGTGAAGCCACCCCATCCATGTGTCGGCCAGTCCGCGGGGGAAGGCCCGAACCAGTGTTCGGAGGCGAGGAGCACGGTGCGGTCGGCGTCGTTCCACGCACTGGTGGCGGCGCCGCGGCGAGGTGCCACCCCCAACCGGCGGCGCACCTCGTTGATTCGGGCGCCCGCGAACACCCGGTCGCTGCCCACCTCGGTCGCGGCCCACGCCGCCCGTGCGACTCGACCTCGCACCGGGGCGCTGCGGCGCCCCGCTGGTGGCCCCCACGATTCGGTCGGGATCGTCATCGGAAACAGGTGGCCGCAGACCACGGGGATCTCCATCGACTGGGCGACGGGCACGGCCGCGGACGCGAAGACGGGATGGGTGACGACCGCGTCCGCGCCCGCGAAGCCGGCCTCCAGCGACGCGAGCGCCCCTTCGACGTCGTCGAGGAGGCCTCGCTCCATGAGCAGCCTCCCGAACGCCATCACGTTCCGGAACGGATGCTGGACGATGCGCTGGTGCTCGGGGTCGGCGTGGAGCGCCGAGGGTGACGCATCGAGCGCGTAGGGATGGAACTCGAACGGCTCGCCGTCGGCGAGCGGCCGGAACCCCTCCGGGAAGACGCCGACGACGTCGTGGCCACGGCGGCCCAGCTCACGCGCCACGGCAAGGAATGGCGCAACGTCACCGAGATACATGATCGAACACACCGCGACGCGGCCCACGCCGAAGACGCTACGGCACGGCCGCCGACAACCGGGCGGCCTCACGCGTGCCGGAGCACGCGGACGGCGACCCGGTTTCGGCGCGCGGGGCGCCGCGATCAGTCTTGCGTGACGAGGTCGACCGAGATCTCCACCGCCGTGATCGTTCCTCTGTTCTCGAGCCAGTGTTCGGTGTTCCGATCTTCGGGCCAGCCCACTCCCGGGCCGTAGTCGGTTGCGACTCCGCCGCGGTGGTCGGTGATCGTGCCCTGAAGTACGTAGACGACCCCCGGCCTGCCGCGATGGTCGTGAACCGGGCCGAAGACGGCTCCGGGCTCGAAGGTGAACATGCGCATCCGCAGTTGGCGGCCTGCCATGCCCTCGATCTCGGGACCGAGGTCGACCGATGCGAGCAGCTCCGCCGTGACGCCCCTCGTCTCGGGTGTGGCCTGTTCGTCGCTCATCGCGCCCTCCTCGTGGCACAGGCACCGGCAGTTCAGGATGCTCATTCTGCCCAGGCGCCGGAGGGAGTTCGTGTCAGATCGGCGGCGCACGAACCGGTACGGCCAGTGCATCAGGTCCTCACGAGTTCGACGTCGATCTCGAGGGCGATCTCCTTCGAAACGAGGAGTCCGCCCGCGTCGAGGACCATGTTCCAGTCGACGCCCCAGTGATGGCGGTTGATCGTGGCCGAGGCACTGAACACGAGGTGCTGGTTGCCCCAGGGGTCGGTGGTCTGTCCCAGGTAGGCGACGTCGAGGGTGACTTGCTTCGTCACTCCGTCCATCGATCAGGGCGAACTCCCGACTGGGGTCGGTGCTGTCGATCACCGCGATCAAGGGTCGTCGCCCTCGGGTCCCGTCTCCGCGACCGACAGGTCGTCGGCTGAATCGCCGAGGAGATAGCGGGGGCCGGTCCCGAGCGCGGCCGCGGCGTCGTCGGGGTTGTAGAGCGCGCAGTTCTGGAGTGAGAGGCAGCCACACCCGATGCAGGACGTCAGCTCGTCGCGGAGCGCGACGAGCAGAGCGATCTGCTGATCCAGCCGGGGTCGCCAGCTGCGTGACAGCTTCGCCCAGTCCCGAGCGGTCGGTGTGCGCTCCTCGGGGAGTGCAGCCAGGGACTCCCGGATCTCCTCGAGCGTCAACCCCACTCGCTGCGCGACGCGGATGAAGGCCACCCGCCGCAACACCTCGCGCTCGTAACGGCGCTGCCCACCGTCGGACCGCCCCGAGAAGAGAAGGCCCTCCGCCTCGTAGAAGCGGAGCGCGGAGGGTGCGACGCCGCTGCGGGCCGCAACCTGTCCGATCGTGAGCGTCTCGTCGGGCACGAGGTGAACCTCCGACAGGCCAGTATCTCGAGTCCACTTCAGAGTTCCGCGCCTGTCTACCAGCGTCCAACTGACCTAGCGCATCGGGCACCAAGTTCATCGTCGGAACCGTGCGGCGGATGTCACAGCCCAAACTTCCTTGACCTGAAGTCAACTTGAACTCTTAGGGTCAACGTCCATGACAACCACGCCGGAATCGCACCATCCCTGACGACGAACTGGTCGCGGCGTGCGCCGCGATCATCGACATCCCCAAGGCGCTGCCCCCTGACTCGTTCGTCCTCCACGCCCCGCTCGAGTTGCTGGCCCGCGCCGTGCTGTTCCAGCGGTTACCTGCCGTCGCCCGGTCGCTGGCCCGCGAGCGGCTCCGCCTGCTGACCGACACGTACCGAGCGGCCGGCGCCAGCGCCGAGACGGCCCCCGACACGTCGAACCTGCCCATCGACGACGTCGTTCTGAGCCTGGCTGCTGCGGGCCATGGTCCCATCCTGTACAGCCTCCGACCGAGAGTCCCGGCCGTGCCAGTCGAGCTTCGGCGCCCGGCTGGTGGCCACGGAGATCGAGCGGCATCCCGACTGGACGCTCACGTGGCCGATGACCCGACGGATCGACGGACCCTCCTCGGGTGACCTCGAGGACCGGCTGGCCGCCCCACCGTCTCCGGGCGATCCCGGCAGCACCTTCATCTACCCCACCATGCACCTCGTCGACTCCAGCGGCCTGGCCCGTGAGGTGCTGGAGGATCCGCTGCGGGGCGTCACCCCGCAGCAGGCACGCCGGGTCCTGCTCCGAGCCGCCGCCCAGTCCATGCTCCAGGACGACCGCGACGCCGCACCCTACGGGTGGACGCACTGCCTGACCATGCCGCAGGCCGTCCTCGTCGCCGCCGCCCATGGCGCCGACCCGGATCTGGCCGTCGCGGTGGCGGCCACGTACGTGCTCGGCTTCCGGTCCACGCTCGGGCGCGTGCGCCTCGATCCGGATTGGACGCCAGCGTCGCGAACCGCGGCCGCCCGGGTGTGGTCGGCCGGCGACGAGGAACTGGGCCGCATCATCGACGAGCTCGTGGTCTACGCCACGGTGCATCCCGATGCGCACCTGGCCAAGTACACGCTGGCCTGCCTCGACGCGGCAGAAGCCGATCCCGAGGCGGCGCGGCTGTTCTACGCCGCTGCCGCCCACCTCCAGGAGTGGTGGCGCCAAGCCCCGCTCCTGGACGACCCCCTCCTGGCCCGGACATGACGTCCATGCCCGGCTACGCCGCGGGCGGTAACGTTGCGGCCGGCGAAGGGGAGTAGCTCTGCGCCGGGTGATCGACACACCGGGTGATGAGCCCCGGTCCCCGGGCCCGCTGCGGCGGGTGAGCAAGACCTTCGGCCGGCATCGCACGCGATGCCCGGTCGAGGCGTTCCCCCGCTTCTTCCGGGCCCTGATCACCCCGGAGGAACCTTGCACGCATTTCTCGTCAGCTTCGCCGTCATCTTCGTCGCCGAGTTGGGCGACAAGAGCCAGTTGATGGCTCTGGCGTTCGCCACTCGCTACCGGCCGCTGCCGATCCTGGTCGGCATCACGGTTGCCACCGCGCTGGTGCATGCGGTGTCGGTGCTGGTCGGCGGCCTGCTCGGTGCGTCCCTGCCGACCCACACCATCAACATCGTCGCCGGCGTGGCGTTCTTCGGGTTCGCGGCCTGGACGCTGCGGGGCGATGATCTCGATGAGGACGAGGCCAGCCGGGTGCAGCGCACCACCGGTTCGGCCGCGCTGGCCGCTGGTGCCGCGTTCTTCCTGGCCGAGCTGGGGGACAAGACGATGCTGGCCACCATCACGCTGGCCACGACCGAGGGTCTGCTCGGCACGTGGGTGGGTTCCACGCTGGGCATGGTGGCGGCCGATGGGCTGGCCATCGGTGTCGGTGCCCGTCTGGGGCGGCATCTGCAGGAACGCACCATCCGCATCGGTGCGGCGCTGTCCTTCGTCGTCTTCGGTGCCGTGCTGGTGGCGGAGGGGCTGTCGTGACCAAGGCCTCTGGCGACAGACGACACCCGACGGCACGATCGGGACATGGACCGGTCAGGACGCGCGCACCGAGCGATGTTGCCCTTCGTGGTGGCGACGCTCGTGATCGGTGCGGGCGCGTCGCTCCTGGGTGCCGGATCGGTCGCCGACGTGTTCTGGGGGATCGCGATCGGGGTGGTCGCGGTCGAGCTCGTCGTCGTGACCCTCGCACGGCTGCGGGAAGGTCGGGTCGCCGTCGATGTGGTGGCGCTGCTGGCCCTGGTCGGAGCGCTGGCGCTGGGTGAGCTGCTGGCGGGGGCGATCATCGCCTTGATGGTGGCCTCCGGCGACGCGCTGGAGCAGTACGCCCACCGCCAGGCTCGCCGGGAACTGTCGGCGCTGCTCTCGCTCGCCCCGAGGATCGCGCACCGCCGTGCCGACGGAGGGTACGAGGACATCCCCGCCGACGCGGTCGAGGTCGGCGACGCATTGCTGGTCAAGCCGGGCGAGGTCGTCCCGGTCGACGGCGCCGCCATCGACGCCGCGGTGCTCGACGAATCGGTCCTCTCCGGGGAAGCGCGGCCGGTCGACCGCAGTCCGGGTGACTGGGTGCGAAGCGGATCGGTGAACGCCGGTGGAGCGTTCGCCATGCGCTCCGACGCGACTGCGGCTGGCAGTGCATACGCCGGGATCGTCGAGCTGGTCCGCTCCGCGGGCGTGGATCGGGCGCCGTTCGTCCGCCTCGCCGATCGCTACGCCATGGTGTTCATCCCGGTGGTGGTGACCATGGCCGCGGGCACCTGGCTGTGGACGGGCGACGTCGTACGCGCCCTGGCGGTGCTGGTGGTGGCCACGCCGTGCCCCCTGGTGCTGGCCGCGCCCGTCGCCATCGTCTCCGGCATCTCCAGAGCGGCCCGGCAGGGTGTGGTGATCAAGGACGGTGCGGCCCTCGAGGCCATGGCCGACGTCCGGACAGTGCTGTTCGACAAGACCGGCACGCTCACCAGCGGCCGCGCCCGCCTCGTCGCCATCGCCACCGCTCCCGGGGTCGACCCGGCCGAGGTCCTCCGGCTGGCGGCCTCGGTCGAGCAGGCCTCACCCCACGTCCTCGCCAGCGCGCTGGTCACCGAGGCCCTTGCACGCGGCCTGTCGCTCTCGGAACCCCGATCGGTGCGAGAACAGCACGGTTCAGGCGTCTCGGGCCTGGTCGACGGTCGCCGGGTCGAGGTCGGTTCGATCGCCATGGTGGTCGCCGAGGCGGAGGCGGAATGGTTGGCAGCCGGTCAGCGGCGGGCGCGCCGGGAGGGGTGCAGCGCGGTCGCCGTGGCCGTCGACGGTGTCCCCTCGGGGCTGGTGCTGCTCGCCGACGAGCTCCGTACCGACACTCCCCGGGCCTTGCGAGCCCTGCGCCGGGCCGGCGTGGATCGGATCGTGATGGTCAGCGGCGATCGCCTCGAAGTCGCCGAACCGATCGGCCGGTCCATCGGAGTCGACGAGGTGTTCGCCGATCGCTCGCCGGCCGAGAAGGTCGACGTCGTTCGGATCGAGGTGAACGCGCGCCCGGGCACCACCGTCATGGTGGGCGACGGTGTCAACGACGCCCCCGCGCTCGCGGCCGCCGACCTCGGCGTGGCAATGGGTGCCCGCGGTGCGACTGCCTCATCGGAAGCTGCCGGTGTCGTGTTGATCGTGGACCGCCTCGATCGCTTCGCGGCCGGCATCACGGCCGCCAAGCGGTCACGGATGATCGCCCGCCAGAGCGTGTTGCTCGGCATGGGGCTGTCCTTCGCCGGCATGGGCTTCGCCGCCGCCGGCCTGCTCCCGCCCGTGGCCGGCGCCCTCGCCCAGGAGGTCATCGACGTCCTCGCCATCGCCAACGCCCTCCGCGCCCTGCGCCGCCCCCGCGACGAGTCCCGACGGCTGACGATTCCCGACGCCTGGGCGCAGCAACTCGCCCACGGCCATGGACCGCTCCGGCTGCTGCTCGACGACGTCCGCTCGACCGCCAACACGCTGGACGAGCTGTCCGACGAGGACGCGGCGGCCGTGCTCGGCGCCCTGTGCGAACGCATCCGCACCGAGCTCCTCCCGCACGAACGGCTCGACGAATCGGAGATCTATCCGAGCGTGGCCGCGGCGCTCGCCGGCGACGATCCGCTGGCGTCGATGAGCCGGGCCCACCAGGAGATCTTCCACCTCACCGAGCTGTTGGACCGGCTCGGCACCGACCCGAACGTCGACGTCCTCGATGCCGCCGACCGCAGCGAAGCCCAACGCCTCCTCTACGCCCTCGATGCCGTCCTCCGTCTCCACTTCGCCCAAGAGGAGGAGCTCCTCACCAGCCTCATGACCGACACCGGAGCCCCCGCATAGGATCCCCCGGATGGCATGGGACTTTCAGACAGAACCGGAGTGGCAGGAGAAGCTCGACTGGATCCAGCGCTTCTGCGAGGACGAGGTGGAGCCGCTGGGACACATCTTCCCGCACGCGGTGCGGCTGCCCGATCCCAAGGTGAAGGAGTTGGTGCGCAGCCTGCAGCAGCAGGTCAAGGACCAGGGCCTGTGGGCGCTCTTCCTCGACGAGGAGCTGGGCGGCCCGGGCCTCGGACAGCTCAAGCTGGCGCTGGTCAACGAGATCCTCGGCCGCTATCCCGCGGCCCCACAGCTGTTCGGCGCCGCAGCCCCCGACACCGGCAACATGGAGATGCTGGCCGCCTATGGCACCGACGAGCAGAAGAAGCGCTGGCTCGAACCTCTTCTCAACCAGGAGATCTTCTCGGCGTACTCGATGACCGAACCCCAGGGGGGATCGGATCCGAACCTGTTCCGGACCCACGCCATGCGCGACGGCGACGAGTGGGTGATCAACGGCGAGAAGTGGTTCACCAGCGCGGGACGGGTCGCCGACATCCTCTTCGTCATGTGCACCAACGGCATGTTCGTGGTGCCGCGTGACGCTCCCGGAGTCGAGATCATGCCCCAGCCCCGGAACCACAACCACATCAAGTACCACGACGTCCGGGTGCCCCTGGATCATCTCCTCGGCCCGGAGGACGGCGCCAAGGTCCTGGCCCAGAAGCGCCTGGGCGGGGGCCGCATCCACCACGCCATGCGCACCATCGCGCAGTGCAAGCTGGCCTTCGACATGATGTGCGAGCGGGCGTTGTCGCGGGAGTCGCACGGCAAGATCGTCGCTGATCACCAGATGGTGCAGGAGAAGATCGCCGAGTCCTACGCGTCGATCAACATGCTGCGCCTCTACGTGCTCGAGACGGCGTGGAAGATCGACAACAGCAGCACGCAGGAGACCCGGACCGACATCGCGGCGGTGAAGTTCACCATGGCGAAGGTGCTGCGTGAGGTCTCGTTCAACGCCCTGCACATCCACGGCGCGCTGGGCACCACCGATCTGACCCCGCTCCAGGACATGTACGCCGCCGCCCCCACCATGGGCATCGCCGACGGCGTGGACGAGGTCCACATCGCGACCGTCGCCCGCCGGGTGCTGCGGGACTACCGACCGCACGAGGGCTACTGGCCCTCGCAGTACATCCCGGCCAAGCGCGAGGAGGCGTGGAAGAAGTTCGAGCCCAAGTTCCAGGCCGACCCCGAACTGCGCAAGACGGCCGAGAACTGGCGCTCCTACTTCGAGCGCCGTTGACCGCGGCCCGCCCCCCGGTACGGTCGACGCCACCATGGGATCGACCTCGCTCGAGCAATCGCTGACCCGGTCGATCGAGCGGCGCGCCGGGGCGGGTGACGGACTCGTCGCACTGGCACCCGCCATCGTCTCGACCTGTGGGGCCATGGCCGATCGACTCTCCCGGGGCGCCGTGCTCCACGCCTGCGGCCTGGGCGTCTCGGCCATCGACGCCGCCCACGTGGCGGTGGAGTTCATCCACCCCGTCATCGTCGGCAAGCGGGCCGTGCCCTCGCTCGCCTCGACGCCGGAGCAGATCGACCTGCTCGCCCCCGACGAGGTCGTGGTCGGGTTGCGTCTCGCCGCCGCACCGGCGGTGACCGCCGCGCTGGGACGGGCCCGAGACCGTGGCTGCCTGACGATCGACGTCACGGCGGGCCGCGGGAACGAGTCGATGGCCGAGCACCCGCTCGGTCTCGGAGCCGCTGATCCCATGGTCGCCCGGGAGCTGCAGGTCACCACGTACCACCTGCTCTGGGAGGTGGTGCAGGAGCTGCTCGGCGGAGCGGCCGGCGTGGCGGGTGGTCCCGCGCCGACCGGCCTCGGCGAGCTCTACCCCTTCCTCTACGAGCGCGCGCCGGGCGCCGGGCCGGGGCGAGGGGCGGACCTCGTGGTGGGGTCCACCGAGACCAAGTGCCGCCAGATCGCCCGGCTGCGCGACGAGGTGCTCGACATCCACCGCGCCGAGCTGGCCGTCGTCGGGGAGTCCCTGCGCCGGTGCGCCGAGGCGGGCGGCACGGTCTGGACCTTCGGCAACGGGGGGAGCAGCACCGACGCGCAGGCCGTGGCCCACCTGCTGCGCGACGCCGATCGTCCCGGCCGACCCGTGGCGGCCCGCGCGCTCACCGACGACGTCGCCACCGTCACCGCCCTGGCCAACGACGTCGGATTCGACGTGGTCTTCGCCCGCATGCTGGCGTCGCTGGCCCGTCCGGGCGACATGGCGATCGGGATGTCGACCAGCGGCGGTTCGGCGAACGTGCTGGCCGGGCTCGATCGCGCCCGGGACCTCGGTGTCACCACCGTCGGCTTCGCCGGCTACGACGGCGGACCGATGGCCGAGCTCGATGCCCTCGACCACCTCTTCATCGTTCCGTCCTCTTCGGTGCACCGCATCCAGGAGGCGCAGACCACGCTCGCCCACGTCATGATCGAGCTCGCCCGCGACGCCGATTGAGATCAACGTGGTACGGAGTCGCGTCCAGATTCCGTGGTGGTTTCAGGGTGCGACGCCGGCCCGGTCGCGGGCGGCGACGATGGCGGCCTGACCGAGGCTGATCCCGCCGTCGTTGGCCGGGAACCGCCGATGCGTCAGCACCTCGAACCCTGCACCCATGAGACGCGGGACGACGCGCTCGACCACGAGTGCGTTCTGGAACACCCCACCGGACAGGGCCACGACGTGCAGACCGGTGAGCGACCGCGCCCGGTCACACGCGGACACGACCAGGTCGACCACGCCGTTGTGGAAGCGAGCCGCGACCGATCCGACGGCCGTGCCGGCGCGCACGTCGGCGGCCACGCCGCGGACCAGCGGGGTCGGGTCGATCACGAACGGCGAGCCGTCGCGCAGATCGGTCGGATACGCGAGCAGCTCGTCGAGGTCGGCGTGCTGCTCGAGCTCGATGGCGGCCTGTCCCTCGTAGGTGACCGCGTCGCGGACACCTGCGATGGCGGCGACGGCGTCGAAGAGCCGCCCCATGCTGGAGGTGAGCGGTGCGTTCACCCCGGCGCGCGCCATCGAGAGCACGGCCGGCCAGCGATCCCGGTTCCGATCCACGACGTCGAGATCGCCGATGGCATCGGGATCGAGTGCGGCCGCCAGGTGCACGGCGGCCATGCGCCACGGTTCGTGCACGGCCTGGTCGCCACCGGGCATGGGCACGGTGGCCAGGTGGCCGAGCCGTTCCGCGCTCACCAGGTCGGCCCGGAGGATCTCGCCACCCCAGATGGTGCCGTCGGTGCCGAAGCCGAGGCCGTCGAAGGCGACGCCGATCACCGGTTCTGACCGTTCGTTGTCGGCGAGGCAGGCCGCGATGTGGGCGTGGTGGTGCTGCACGGGTACGACCTCGACCCCGTCGAGGGAGCGAGCGTGGTTGGTCGACGCCATGTCGGGGTGCAGGTCGTGCGCCACCACCTCGGGACGGACGGCGAAGAGCTCGCAGAGATGCTCGATCGTCTCGGCGAAGGCGACGAAGCTGGCGTGGTCGTCGAGGTCGCCGAGGTGCTGGGACACGAACGCCCGGTCGTCGCGGCCCACGCAGACCGTGGACTTGAGTTGGGCGCCGACGGCGAGGGTGTGCCGAGGGAAGCCGCCGGGGACCCGCACCGGTCGGGGGGCGTGGCCGCGGGCCCGGCGCAGCACGAGCTGGCGGTCGCCCACGACGCGGGTGACCGAGTCGTCGACCCGGACGTGGATGGGGCGGTCGTGGGTGCAGTAGACGTCGGCGATCCCGGCCAGCCGCTCGTGCACGACCGCGTCGTCGGAGACGATCGGCTCGTGCGAACGGTTGCCGCTGGTCAGCACGAGCGGAGCGCCGAACGCCTCGGCCAGCAGTACGTGCAGCGGCGTGGGTGGGAGCAGCAGGCCGAGCGAGCGGTTGCCCGGCGCGACCGATGTCGCGACCGAGCCGGCAGCCGGTACATCGTCCCGTCGCGGGACCAGGACGATCGGTCGTTCGGGGCTGACGAGCAGATCGGCCTCGATCTCGCCCACGTCGGCGACGGCGCGCGCCGCGTCCAGATCGGCGACCAGCACTGCGAACGGCTTCTCCTCGCGGTGCTTGCGAGCCCGCAACCGGGCCACGGCGGCCTCGTCGCCGGCGTCGACGGCGAGGTGGTAACCGCCGAGTCCCTTCACGGCCACGATGCGCCCGGCGCGGAGGTGGTCGACCACCGCGGAGATGACGTCGGCGACCTCGATCGGCGTTCGAACGCGGCGTCGCACACGGCGAGCCGTGGACCGCAGTCCGGACAGCAGGTGGGTTGGGCGTGGAACCGGCGATCGGTCGGGTCGTGGTACTCGGCCGTGCAGGGTTCGCACATGGCGAAGCCCGCCATGGTCGTCAGGGGTCGGTCGTACGGCAGCGCCCGGATGATGCTGTAGCGCGGCCCGCAGTCGGTGCAGTTCACGAAGGGGTATCGGTACCGGCGGTCGGCGGGGTCGTGCAGCTCGGCGAGGCACGCCGCGCACGGCGCGACGTCGGGTGACACGAGCGTGCTGGCCGATGCCGTTCGGTCGCTCTCGACGATGAGGAACTCCCGCTCGCCCCGGAGCGGCGCCGGGGCGCTGGTGACCTGCTCGACGAGGGCGAGGGGCGGCGCCACGGCCTCCACGTCGGCGACGAAGCGATCGACCGCGGCCGGTGCTCCTTCGACCTCGACGAACACGCCGTGGCCGTCGTTGCCCACGAACCCGACGAGACCCAACGACGTCGCATGACGGTGCATGGCAGGCCGGAAACCGACGCCCTGCACGATGCCCCGCACCTCGATCCGACGCCGTGTCCGCTCACCCATCGCGTCGTCGTCGCTCCCGTTGCTCGATCGAGATTCCTCGGAACACCCCTTTACAGATCGCGATGCAGAGCTTACGTTCGCTGGCAGGGACTACATCGAGTGACCATGACTGTGCATGGTCAACAACCGGTGTCGGGCAATGCGTGCCTGACCATGTTGCGGGCACTTGGCCGAGCGCACACCCCGACGAGGAAGGGGTACGCGACATGGCCGACGACCCACTCATCCACGTCCTGTGGATCAACGCCGGGCTCAGTTGCGATGGCGACTCCGTCTCGCTGACGGCCGCCACCCAGCCCGCCGTGGAGGAGATCGCGCTGCGGGCGCTGCCGGGACTGCCCGAGATCGCCATCCACTGGCCCCTCATCGACTACGAGTGCGGTCCGGTGGGTGGCGCCGACGACTTCCTCGAGTGGTTCCGCAAGGCCGACCGGGGCGAGCTCGAACCGTTCGTGTTGGTGGTCGAGGGCTCGATCCCCAACGAGAAGATCAAGGACGAGGGGTACTGGAGCGGGTTCGGCAACGACCCGACGACCAACCAGCCCATCACCACCAGCGAGTGGCTCGATCGGCTCACCCCCAAGGCACTCGCCGTGGTCGCTGTCGGCACCTGTGCCACCTACGGCGGCATCCATGCCATGGCCGGAAACCCCACCGGCGCCATGGGGGTGCCCGACTACCTCGGGTGGAACTGGAAGTCGTCCGCCGGCATCCCCATCGTCTGCGTGCCGGGATGTCCGATCCAGCCCGACAACCTGTCCGAGACCCTCACCTACCTGCTGTACATGGCCACCGATCAGGCGCCGATGATCCCCCTCGACGACCAGCTCCGCCCGCAGTGGCTGTTCGGGGCCACGGTGCACGAGGGCTGCGACCGGGCCGGCTACTACGAACAGGGCGACTTCGCCGAGGAGTACGGATCCCCCAAGTGCATCGTCAAGCTGGGGTGCTGGGGCCCGGTGGTCAACTGCAACGTCCCGAAGCGGGGCTGGATGAACGGCCTCGGCGGCTGCCCCAACGTGGGCGGCATCTGCATCGGCTGCACCATGCCCGGTTTCCCGGACAAGTTCATGCCGTTCATGGACGAACCGCCGGGCGGGAAGATCTCGACGAACGCGGTCGGTCTGTACGGAAGCATCATCCGCCGCCTCCGTGGCGTGACCAACCACACGTTGAACGAGGAGCCGAGCTGGCGCGAGAAGGGCAAGCAACTGGTCACCGGCTACCAGCCGCCATGGTGAACCCGACCCGACCCAGGAGCCAACAGCACGACCGCACACCAGCACGAGGAGAAGAGCAGTGGCAGTAGCGAGCGATCAGCACCGGGCAGCCAAGCCACAGGTCGGGTCGGACGGCATGGTCGAGATGGCGTGGGACCCGATCACGCGCATCGTCGGCAGCCTCGGCATCTACACCAAGATCAACTGGAAGGACCGCACCGTCGAGGAGTGCAAGTCGACCTCGTCGATCTTCCGCGGCTACAGCCTGTTCATGCAGGGCAAGGATCCCCGGGACGCGCACTTCATCACCAGCCGCATCTGCGGGATCTGCGGCGACAACCACGCCACCTGCTCGTGCTACGCCCAGAACATGGCCTACGGGGTGAAGCCACCGAACCTCGGCGAGTGGATCTTCAACCTCGGCGAGGCGGCCGAGTACATGTTCGACCACAACATCTTCCAGGAGAACCTGGTGTGCGTCGACTTCTGCGAGAAGATGGTCAGCGAGACGAACCCGGGCGTCCTCGAACAAGCCAACCGCACCGAGGCCCGGGGCGCCGGCGAGCACGGCTACCGCACCATCGGCGACATCATGCGGGCCTTCAACCCCTTCGAGGGTGAGTTCTACCGCGAGGCGCTCCAGGTCAGCCGCTACACGCGCGAGATGTTCTGCCTCATGGAGGGACGTCACGTCCACCCCTCGACGCTGTACCCGGGTGGCACCGGCACCACGGCGACCGTGCAGCTGTTCACCGACTACCTGTCCCGGTTGGCCCGCTACGCCGAGTTCATGAAGAAGGCCGTGCCCATGCACGACGACGTGTTCGACTTCTTCTACGAGGCGTTGCCGGGTTACGAGCAGGTCGGCAACCGGCGCATCCTCCTCAACTGCTGGGGCGCGTTCCAGGACCCCGACGTCTGCAACTTCAGCTACCGCGACATGAGCCGGTGGGGTGACGCCATGTTCGTCACCCCCGGCATCGTCCGCGACGGCGAGCTGGTCACCCACGACCTGGTCGACATCAATCTCGGCATCAACATCCTGCTCGGCTCGTCCTTCTACCAGGACTGGGAAGGCAAGGAGCAGTTCGTCACCCACGACCCGCTCGGCAACCCCGTGGGCCCCCGCCATCCCTGGAACCAGCACACCGTGCCGGCGCCGCAGAAGCGGGACTTCGACGACAAGTACAGCTGGGTCATGTCGCCCCGCTGGTTCGACGGCAATGACTACCTGGCCATGGACACCGGCGGCGGCCCACTGGCCCGACTGTGGTCCACCGCCCTCGCCGGCCTCGTCGACATCGGCGGGTTCGTGCGGTCCACCGGTCACAGCGTGGAGATCAACCTGCCGCGCACCGCGCTGAAGCCGGAGACGACCCTGGAGTGGAAGATCCCGCAGTGGTCGAACACGCTCGAGCGCAACCGGGCCCGCACCTACTTCCAGGCCTACGCCTGCGCGGCGGCGTACCACTTCGTCGAGAAGGGGCTCGAGGAGGTGCGGGCCGGTCGGACCAAGACGTGGGAGACCTTCGAGGTGCCCAACGACGGCATCGGCTGCGGCTTCACCGAGGCGGTGCGCGGCGTGCTCTCCCACCACCTCGTCATCCGCGACGGCAAGATCGCCAACTACCACCCGTATCCGCCGACGCCGTGGAACGCCAGCCCGACCGACAGCCTCGGTACCCCCGGTCCCTACGAGGACGCGGTGATGGGTCAACCGATCTTCGAGGAGAACGACATCGACGACTTCAAGGGCATCGACATCATGCGCACGGTGCGGAGCTTCGATCCGTGCCTACCGTGTGGTGTGCACATGTACATGGGCAAGGGCAAGCACCTCGAGAAGGTGCACTCGCCCACCCAGACCGCAACGATCGACTGAGCGCGCATCGCAGGAGGTACCGCACCATGAAGAAGCTGCTCGGTCTCGCCGTCATCGCCGCAGTCGCGTTCGTCGTGTCCCAGACCTGGGAAGACGTCCAGCGCTACCTCAAGATCCGGAACATGTGACGCCGATGTGCCTCGGCATCCCCGGCCAACTCGTTGCCTTCGCCGACGACAACCCGCACCTCGCCACCGTCGAGGTCACCGGCGTCCGGCGCCGCATCAACATCGGACTGCTCGAGGGCGATGAGCTGGCCGTCGGCGACTGGGTCCTCATCCACGTCGGCTTCGCCATGTCGAGGATCGACGAGGACGAAGCGGCGCGGGCCCTCGAGGGGTTGCAGCTCATGGGGCAGGCCTACGACGACGAGCTGATCGCGCTCAGCGAGTCGAGGATCGAGTGAACCGGGGCCGCGAACCGGACTCGTGCCGGCTCGACGACGGCGGCTGCATCACCTGCGGCGACGTCGCCGTGCCGCTCACCGTCGTCGCCGTGCTGGCCGACGGTGACGCCCTCTGCGTCGACGATCGCGGCGACCAGGAGCAGGTCGCCGTCGACCTCGTCGGCGACGTGCACACCGGCGATCGGCTGCTGGTCCACGCCGCGGTGGCCATCGCCCGGCTCGAGGCCCCGACCGCGCCGACCGAGGAGGCCGTCACCCGATGAGGTTCGTCGACGAGTTCCGCGACCCCCGGCTCGCCGATGTGCTGGCCCGGGAGATCGCCCAGCTGGTCGAGCCGGGACGGCACTACAAGATCATGGAGGTCTGCGGCGGGCACACCCACACCATCTACCGGTACGGGGTGCACGACCACCTCCCCGACAACGTCGAACTGGTCCACGGACCGGGCTGCCCGGTCTGCGTGATCCCGATGGGGCGGGTCGACGACGGGATCGCCATCGCCGAGCACGACGACGTGATCCTCACCTGCTTCGGAGACATGATCCGCGTGCCCGGCGGCAACGGCAGCTTCCTCGACGCCAAGGCGCGCGGTGCCGACGTCCGCTTCGTCTACTCCCCGCTCGATGCCCTGCGCATCGCCCGCGACAACCCCGACAAGCAGGTGGTCTTCTTCGCCATCGGCTTCGAGACCACGGCACCGTCCACGGCCCTCACCCTCCAGCGGGCGAGGGCCGACGGCGTCGAGAACTTCTCGGTCTTCTGCAACCACGTCACGATCATCCCGGCCATCAAGGCCATCCTCGACTCGCCCGACCTCCGTCTCGACGCCTTCATCGGTCCCGGCCACGTGTCCACCGTCATCGGCTGCCGGCCCTACGAGTGGATCTGTCGCGACGAGGGCAAGCCCTTGGTGTGCGCCGGGTTCGAACCGCTCGACCTGCTCCAGTCGGTGCACATGATCATGCGGCAGCTCTCCGAAGGTCGTTGCGAGGTCGAGAACCAGTACGGCCGGGTGGTGCCGTGGAACGGCAACGAGCGCGCCCTGGCCTCCATGGCCGACGTGTTCTCGCTGCGACCCAGCTTCGAGTGGCGGGGTCTCGGCTCCATCGCCCACTCCGCGCTCCAGCTCAGCGATCGCTACGCCGACTTCGACGCCGAGCTGCGCTACTCGGTCCCCGGCGTCCGGGTGGCCGATCCGAAGGCGTGCCAGTGCGGTGAGGTGCTCAAGGGTGTGCTCAAGCCGTGGGAGTGCAAGGTGTTCGGGACGGCATGCACGCCGGAGACGCCCATCGGCACGTGCATGGTGTCGTCGGAGGGCGCCTGCGCGGCCTACTACAACTTCGGTCGCCACGCGCAGGTCCGGCTGGGGACCAAGCCGGAGGCCGCTCCCCGGTGACCGACGTCAGCGAGCAGCACGTCCTCGACCGCATCGAGCGCGCCCGACGCCGGGCACCGAGGTTCACCGACGAGCGGATCACCATGGCCCACGGCGCCGGCGGCAAGGCGAGCCGGGCCGTGGTCGAGGGCCTGATCGCACCACTGCTCCACAACCCCGCTCTCGCCCCGCTGAACGATGCGGCCCAGATCGCGGTGGGGGCCGAACGGCTGGCGTTCACGACCGACTCCTTCGTGGTGCACCCGCTGCGCTTCCCCGGTGGATCCATCGGTGAGCTGGCCGTCAACGGCACCGTCAACGACCTCGCCGTCTCCGGCGCCCGCCCCCTGGTCCTGTCGGCCGCCCTGATCCTCGAGGAGGGCCTGCCGGCCGACGAGTTGCGGGCCGAGATCACCGCCATGGCCGAGGCCGGCCGCGCCGCCGGCATCGTTGTCGTCACCGGCGACACCAAGGTCGTCGAGCGGGGAAAGGCCGACGGGATGTACATCACGACCAGCGGCATCGGCGTCCTCGACGAGCGCCTCGACGTGTCGCCAGCGCGGGTACAGCCGGGCGACCGCATGTTGGTGTCGGGCACCATCGGCGATCACGGCACCGCCGTCATGCTCGCTCGCGGCGATCTGGAGATCGAGGCCGACATCGAGAGCGACACCCGCCCGCTGTGGCCGGTGGTCGAGGCGCTGGCCATCGCCTGCGGTCAGGGCGTGCACTGCATGCGCGACGCCACCCGGGGCGGGGTCGCCACCGTCGCCTGCGAGATCGCCCTCGCTGCCGAGGTGGGCATCGTCATCGACGAGTCGGCCCTGCCGGTGACGCCAGCCGTGGCCGGCGCCGGGGAGATCCTCGGCATCGACCCCCTGTACGTCGCCAACGAGGGGAAGCTGGTGGCGTTCGTGTCCGCCGATGTGGCCGACGCCGCCCTCGCCGCGGTGCGGGCCACGCCGGCCGGTGCCGGGGCCGCCCTCATCGGTGAGGTCGTCGCCGAACCGCCCGGCCGGGTCCTGGGCCGCACGTCGTTCGGGGGTCATCGGATGATCGACATGCTGGTCGGTGATCCCCTGCCGAGGATCTGCTGATGGACCTGCCGACGTTCGACGCCGCCGACCGCCGCCTCGCCGAGCTCCTGGCGCAGTTCCCGCCCGGGCAGATCACCGAGCGGCAGCGGGCCGAGGACCTCGTCGCCGCCGCCCTGGCCATGTACGGCGGAGCCTTCCGCCGCCTGCGCCAGCTCCACGAGCAGCACAGTCCGGGTCGGTTCAGCTCGTCGTGGTCCGAGCATCAGCCGCTGGGTCGCCTGCTCGCCCTCCACCGGGCCGACTCGCCGGCGCCGCCGCCGGTCGACAGCGACGAGGTGCGCCGGGCCACCACCAGCATGGAAGGCATCATCGACGAGCTCGAGGACGCGCCCGGCGACGTGCGCGACCGCTCGATGGCGATGCTCAACGTCGTCTTGGATCTGCACGAGGCCGGCCTGGCCCAGGTCATGGGCGTGCTCGACCCCGGCCTCCGTCCTCCGGCAGCCCTGACCGCCGACATCGCCCACGACCACCTCGTCGCCAGCGTGCTGCTCATCCACGGCCTGCATCCCGAGCCGGTGCGCGACCGCCTCGAGCGCCTGCTCGACGAGCTGCGACGCTCGAGCGAACCGGTGGCCACGGTGCGCGTGGTGGCCCTCGACCACGACGGCGTCCACCTGCGGGTCGACGGCGCCAGCGAGAACGACGCCTACCGCCTCCGACTCACCGTCGAGCGAGCCCTGGCCGACCGGATGCCCGATCTGACCGCGGTCCACATCGACGGTGGCGCCGAACCGGTGCAGCCGACGTCGGTGCTCATCCCCGTGGAATCGTTGACCGTCCGGCGGTCGGGCGCCTCCGCGGCCTCGCCCTCGGCCGCCGACGTCGGAACATGAACCACCTCCGCGACATCACGGGCGACGAGCCGACCAGCGTGCTCGAGCGTCTCGCCCGTCGCGGACCTCCCGCCCGGGTGGGCGAACGCTGCGAGATGTGCGCCACCCCGGTGGCCGACGAGCACGGGCACGTGGTCGACGTCGAGCACCGCGGCCTGCTCTGCGTGTGCCGGCCCTGCTACCTGCTCTTCACACCGGACGGTGCGGGGCAGGGCAACTACCGGGCCGTCCCTGATCGCTACGTCGACCTCGGTCGCGATGGCATCGGCCCGCAGCTGTGGGATCGCCTCGAGGTGCCCGTCTCGGTTGCGTTCTTCTTCCACAACAGCGCGCTCGGCCACGTGGTCGGGCTCTATCCCGGTCCTGGCGGCGCCACCGAGTCGGAGCTCGCCCTCGAGGCGTGGGACGATCTCGTCGCCGCGCTGCCGGCGCTGGTCACCATGGAGCCCGATGTCGAGGCCCTGCTCGTGCGCGGCGACGGCACGTCGACGCAGGCCTACCTCGTTCCCATCGACCACTGCTACGAGCTCACCGGACGCTTGCGGGCGGCCTGGCAGGGCATCGGCGGGGGAGCCGGGGCGCAGCAGGCCCTCGATGTGGCCTTCGATCATCTCGCGGCACGGAGCCGCCCGGCGGAGCCGGTCCGGTGACCGAGCTCAGCTTCGACGTCCTCGACATCGAACCCGATCGCTTCGCCGCGGTCCCCACGCTCTCGGCCCGGATGCGGATCGCCGAGCTCACCGGTGCCACCGTCCACCTCGTCGCGCTGCGGGTCCAGATCAAGATCGACGCCCACCTGCGACGCTACGAAGAGGAGGAGCAGGCCCGCCTCGCCGAGCAGTTCGGCACGCCCGAGCGGTGGCAGGACACGCTCCGGCCGTTCACGTGGACCCACGCCACCGCCATGGTCCCCGGCTTCAGCGGGACCACCGAGTTCAGCCTCCCCATCGCCTGCACCTACGACCTCGAGGTGCTGGGGTCCCGGTTCTTCGAGGCCCTCGAGCACGGAAACGTCCCGCTCGAGTTCCTCTTCAGCGGGACCCTGGTGACGAAGGGCGAGACCGGCTTCGCGGTGACCCAGGTGCCGTGGCACAAATCGGCGCCGTATGCCCTGCCGGTGACGGTCTGGCGCCGGCTCATGGACGCCTACTACCCCAACGCGGGCTGGATCCGTCTCCATCGCGACACCATCCAGGCCCTGCTCGTGCGCAAGGGCGCCGACGGCATTCCCAGCTGGGACCAGCTCCTCACCGGTCTGCTCGCCGGTTCGCAGGGGCCATCATGACCGCTGTCGACCCGTTCGCCCCGGCCCGGGCCATCGCCGACGCCGTCCTCTACGAGGGCTACGTCCTCTACCCGTACCGGGCGTCGGCCGACAAGAACCGGATCCGGTGGCAGTGGGGAGTCGTCGGACCGGCCGGTGCGCACGCCGATGGCGTGGGCGAAGCGCCGGCGATGGCCGCCGATCTGGTCGTCGAGACGTCCACCACCGCGTCGGTGCGGCTCCGCCTCCGGTTCCTGCAGGTCGTGAGCCGCACGATCGAGCGCCTCGACACCACCGGACCGGTCACCATCGGCTCGGTCACGATCGGCGAGGAGACCCACATCAGCTTCGATGACGCCGAGGAACGGATGGTCGAGGCCGCGGTGGCGGTCGGCGCCGGCCGCGGCGAGACCGTCACGAGGTTCCACTTCGACGAGGACGAGGCGATCGTGGCGCTCGGTCAGGCCGACGGCTCGCCCCACCGGCTCGTGCGTCGGCGTCGGCACCTGAGCGGCGAACTGCTCGTCCGCGCCGAACGGGTCGACGCCGGCTCGCACCTGATCCACGCCACGGTTCGCAACACCACGCCGTGGGAGGGCGGCGACCGCGACGACGCCAGCCACCGGTCCTTCGTCGGAGCCCACATCCTCGGCTTCGTCGACGGCGGCGCGTTCGTCTCCACCCTCGACCCGCCCGCCGAGCACCTCGCCGCCGTCGACCGCTGCGAGCCCGATCGGCTGTGGCCGGTGCTGGTCGGCGGCGAACGGCGGGCACCCATGGTCCTCGGCTCACCCGTGATCCTCTACGACCAGCCCGAGATCGCACCGGAGAGCCAGGGCAGCTTCTACGACGGCCTCGAGATCGACGAGCTGCTCAGCCTGCGGGTCATGACCATGACCGATGCCGAGAAGGCCGAGGCCCGGGCCACCGACCCCCGATCGGCTGCCATCGTCGATCGTGTCGAGTCGATGAGCGACGACGACCTGGCCCGACTCCACGGCGCCGTCCGCGACCCCGACCCCCCACAAACCCGTTCTGGTCGGTCATCGGTCGCTCCTGATGGCGCGATGACCGACCAGAACGGGGGTGGGGGGGATGCGTTCGACGTCCCGACGATCGTGGGCGACGGCGCGGGGAACAGCCGTGGTGGGACCCGGGTGTCGACGCCCGGTTCGATCCCGACACCGATGGTGTGGTGGTGGGTGGCCAGCCGATCTCCCGGGGCAGCGTGGTCCGGCTCCATCCCGGCCGACGGGCCGATGCCCACGACCTGTTCTACCGGGACCGCACCGCCACGGTCGCCGCCATCATCCACGACGTCGACGGCAGCGTCCACGTGGCCGTGACCATCGACGACGACCCGGCCGCCGACCTCAACGATGCCACCGGCCGCTACCTCTACTTCTCTCCGGAGGAAGTCGAGCCGCTGGGCCGGCGGGTCGACCGATGAGCGTCGACGTGTTGGTCGCGGGCATCGGGAACATCTTCCTCGGTGATGACGCCTTCGGGTGCGAGGTCGTCCGTGCCCTCGCCGGGGAGGCTGTCGCCGACGGTGTGCGGATCAACGACTACGGCATCGGCGGGCTCCACCTCGCCTACGACATCGCCGACGGTGTGGGCACCCTCATCCTGGTCGACGCCATCCCCGGTGAGGGGGCGCCGGGCGAGGTCGTGGTCCTCGAGGCGGCGCTCGATCAGATCGGCTCGTCGACGATCGACGCCCACGGCATGGATCCGGCCACCGTCCTCACCTCGGTGCGCAACCTCGGCGTCGACCCGCCCCGCACGCTGATCGTGGGCTGCCAGCCCGAGAACCTCGACGAGGGCATCGGCCTCTCGGACGCCGTCGCCACCGCCATCGAACCTGCGAAGCAGGCCGTGCTCGACCTCATCGAGCGCGAGCGAACCAGCAAGGAGCACTGACATGGAAGTCCTGGGCATCATCTTCCTGGTCCTGATCGCCATCGCCGTCCTGGCGGCGGTGACCATGACCCTGATCTCGATACCGGACATCCGCCGGTACCTGCGGATGCGGAAGATGTAGGGCCCGGCGTGCACGAGTTCGGATACGTCGAGAGCCTGCTGCCCGTGGTGGAGAAGCGCGCCGGGGGACGGCCTGTCGAACGACTCGGCGTGCGGACGGGCGTGCTGCACCGCCTGGTCACGGAATCGTTCCAGCACGCCTTCGACATGGTGGCGGCAGGATCGGTGGCCGACGGCGCCACGGTCGAGCTCGAACAGGTCCCGGTCGACGTCGAGTGCTCCGGCTGCGGCGCGTCGTCGCAGGCCGACCAGCAGGTCGCGGTGTGTCCGGTGTGCGGATCGGCCGACATCGAGAACCGCAACGGCGACGAGTTCACGCTCCACTGGGTCGCCTACGCCACCTGACCCGAGCCGAGAACTGGACGCGCCTGCGTACCGGATCTGGACGCGCCTGCGTACTCAGCCCGGATCGGGCCCGTCCACGTTGATCGTCGGCGGACCCTGCCCGGCGCGAACCACGACCAGGTGGCTCTCGGCGTCGGCAGGGTTGCTCTCGCGGTGGACGACACCCTTCGGCACGTGGACGAAGTCGCCAGCAGCGGCGTCGACGATGTCGGCGCCGCCCGGGCCGGATTCGAGCCGCACGCGCCCGTGGGCGACGTAGATGGTCGTCTCGTGGTCGCCGTGGTGGTGCCAGCCCGACGTCATGTGGGCGTCGGTCCGAACCAGGCCCGACCACATCCCGTCGACGGCGATGGCCCGCTCGCGGACCATGCCGGGGGTGGCGTCGGCCTCGATTCGCTCGGTTGGCGAGATCCGTCTCACCCGATCGTCGGGATCCATGGCTGCCCCCTCTGTGCGCGGGATCTGGTCGGAAGTTAGCGACATGACCCACGATGGGCAATGGCCGGCGATTGAATGAGTGTGCACTCACTCAGCTAGGGTGTCCGAGATGTCGAGAACCGCGGCGCCCCAGTCCGGCCGCTCCGCTGCCCTGCCGCCGGACGAGCGCCGGCTCTCCATCATCGAGGCTGCGCTCCCGCTCGTGCTCGAGTTCGGCGAGACGGTGACCACCAGGCAGATCGCCACTGCGGCCGGGATCGCCGAGGGGACGATCTTCCGGGTCTTCCCCGACAAGGACGCCCTCCTCGCCGCCGTGCTCGATGCCGTCCTCGACACCACCAGTTTCGACGCCGCCCTGGCATCGATCGATCCCAGCCTCGGCTTCGAGGACCGCTTGATCGCCGCCACCGAGATCGTCGCCGATCGGATCCTCCACGTGTGGCGGCTGCTCTCGAACCTCGGTCCCCGGCTGCGCGAGCAAGCGGCACGGCCCCTGGCCGACAGCGCCCCCCTGGCCGCCCTGTTCGCGCCCGAGGCCGATCGGCTCTCCGTCGGGCCGACGGAGGCGGCACGCCTGCTCCGGGCCCTCACCTTGTCGACGACGCACCCGATGATGGCTCCCGAGCCGATGACACCGGCGCAGATCGTGGCCCTGCTCCTGCGAGGCATCGAGGTCGCCCGGTGAGCCTGCGCCGTCTGCTGCGGTCGCACCTCGGCCCGTACGGGAAGTTGCTCGGCATCGTCGTGGTGCTCCAGGCCGTCCAGACCTTCGCGTCGCTGACCCTTCCGACCCTGAGCGCCGACATCATCGACAAGGGCGTGATCCCGGGCGACAACGGCTACATCCGCAAGACCGGTCTGGTGATGCTGGGCTTCACCCTCGTCCAGGGCGTCTTCGCCGTGGGTGCCACCTGGTACGGGGCCCGGGCGGCGATGAGCTTCGGCCGCGACATCCGCCGCGACCTGTTCCACCAGGTGATCGGGTACTCGGCCGAGGAGGTCGGGCACTTCGGTGCGCCGTCACTGATCACCCGCATCACCAACGACGTGCAGCAGGTGCAGATCATGGTCGTCACCGCCTGCACGATGATGATCGCGGCGCCGCTCACCATGGTCATCGGGGTGATCATGGCCATGCGCGAGGACGTCGGTCTGTCGATCGTGGTGTTCGTGTCGATGCCGCTGGCGGTGCTGATCCTCGGCAACGTCGTGCGCAAGATGGTCCCCGCCTTCCAGGCGATGCAGGAGCGCATCGACCGGGTCAACCGGGTCCTGCGGGAACAGATCACCGGCATCCGCGTCGTGCGGGCGTTCGTGCGCGAGCCGGAGGAGGTGGCCCGCTTCGAGCAGGCCAACGACGAGCTCACCGAGGTCTCGCTGCGAGCCGGCCGGTTGATGGCGGCCATGTTCCCCACCGTGATGTTCATCATCAACATCTCCAGCATCGGTGTGCTCTGGGTCGGTGCCGATCGCATCGCCACCGGCGACCTGCAGCTCGGGTCGCTCATCGCCTATCTCAGCTACCTGATCCAGATCCTCATGGCGGTGGTGATGGCCACGTTCATGGTGTCGATGATCCCTCGCGCCTCGGTGGCCGCCGAGCGCATCGAGGAGGTGCTGGCCACCCAGACCTCGGTGCGCCAGCCGGCGACGCCCGTCACCGAGGTCGCCCACCACGGCTCACTCGAGTTCCGCGACGTCGAGTTCCGCTACCCGGGGGCCGACGACGCCGTGCTGCACGACATCTCGTTCCGGGTCGACGCCGGCACGATCACCGCCGTCATCGGGAGTACCGGGGCCGGCAAGTCGACGCTGGTCAACCTGGTGCCCCGGCTCTTCGACGTCACCGCCGGCTCGGTCCTCGTCGACGGCGTCGACGTGCGCCAACTCGATCTCGACCTGCTCTGGAGCAAGGTCGGCTACATCCCGCAGCGGCCGTACCTGTTCTCCGGCACCGTGGCGTCCAACCTCCGCTACGGCCGCCCGTCGGCGACCGACGAGGAGATGTGGGAGGCGCTGGAGATCGCCCAGGCCGCCGATTTCGTGCGAGCCATGCCGCACGGCCTCGAGAGCGAGATCTCCCAGGGCGGCACCAGCGTCTCGGGAGGCCAACGCCAACGCCTCTCCATCGCCCGGGCCCTCGTGGTCAAGCCCGAGATCTACGTGTTCGACGACTCGTTCTCGGCCCTCGACCTCGCCACCGACGCCCGACTCCGGGCCGCCCTGGCCCCGCACATCACCCAGGCCGCCACCCTCATCGTCGCCCAGCGCGTGTCGACCATCGTCGGCGCCGGCCAGATCATCGTGCTCGAGGACGGCGACATCGTCGGCCGGGGGACGCACCAGCAGCTCCTCGACACCTGTCCCACCTACGTCGAGATCGTCGACTCCCAGACTGGGCGAGATGCCGCATGACGTCGAAGGAGGAGAAGCGCCGCATCCTCGAGGCCGCCGGCACGCCCACCGAGCGGCGCCGGGGCAGCGGCATGGGCGGCGCCATCGGGATGCCGGCGGAGAAGACCGAGGACTTCGGCCGGGTCATGCGCCGGCTCTGGGACCTGCTGTCCACCGAGCGCCTACGGCTCGTGGCGGTCCTGCTCCTCACGTTCGTCAGCGTGTCGCTGGTCGTCGTCGGCCCCAAGCTCCTCGGCCAGGCGACCGACGTGATCTTCCGGGGTGTGATCGGCGGCGGCGGCATCGACTTCGGCCGGCTGCACCACCAGCTCGAACTGGTCGCCGCCCTGTACCTCGGCTCGATGGCGTTGTCCTACTCGCAGGCCTACATCCTCGCCGGCGTGGTCCAGCGGTCGATGCAGTCGCTGCGGTCGGCGGTGGAGACCAAGCTCAACCGTCTGCCCCTGGCCTACGTCGACTCCCAGCCTCGCGGTGACCTGCTCAGCCGGGTCACCAACGACATCGACAACCTGGCCCAGAGCCTGCAGCAGACGGTCAGCCAGATCCTGGTCTCGGCCCTGACCCTCATCGGTGTGGTCGTCATGATGGTCACGATCTCGCCGCTCCTCGCCGTGGTGTCGTTGGTCACCGTTCCCGCGTCGGTGTGGGCGATGAAGGCCATCGGCGGGCGGGCCCGGCCCAAGTTCATGGCCCAGTGGATGCACACGGGCGAGCTGAACGCCCAGGTGGAGGAGGCCTTCACCGGCCACGCCATCGTGAAGAGCTTCGGCCGCCAGCGAGAGGTCGAGGAGCGGTTCCGGGAGACCAACGACGAGCTCTTCGAGGCCAGCTTCGGGGCCCAGTTCACGGTGAGCCTCATCCAGCCCGCCATGCTGTTCATGGGCAACCTGCAGTACGCCATCATCGCCGTGGTCGGCGGACTCCGCATCGCGTCGGGTGCGATCACGGTCGGCGACATGCAGGCGTTCATCCAGTACGCCCGGCAGTTCTCCCAGCCCCTGACCCACCTGGCCTCGATGGCGACCGTCTTCCAGTCCGGGATCGCCTCCCTCGAACGCGTGCTCGAGTTCCTCGACGCCGAGGAGCAGAGCGAGGAGCAGGAGCCCACCGTGGCACCACCGCCCGTGCGCGGCCGGATCGTGTTCGACGACGTGCACTTCTCCTACGACCCCGACAATCCCCTGATCGAGGGTCTGTCGGTCGTGGCAGAACCCGGGCAGACGGTCGCCATCGTGGGGCCCACCGGCGCGGGCAAGACCACGCTGGTGAACCTCATCATGCGGTTCTACGACCTCGACTCGGGCACCATCAGCCTCGATGGCCGCGACATCGCCTCGTTCCCCCGAGCGGAGCTGCGCTCGAAGGTCGGCATGGTGCTCCAGGACACCTGGCTCTTCGGCGGCACCATCCGGGACAACATCGCCTACGGCCGTCCGACCGCCACCGAGGACGACATCCACGAGGCGGCGCGCGTGACCTACGTCGACCGGTTCGTGCACACGCTCCCCGACGGCTACGACACCCTCATCAACGAGGAGGGCGACAACATCTCGGCGGGCGAGAAGCAGCTGCTCACCATCGCCCGCGCCTTCCTCGCCGACCCGTCGATCCTCATCCTCGACGAGGCCACCAGCTCGGTCGACACCCGGACCGAGATGCTGATCCAGGAGGCGATGAACGCGCTGCGCGCCAACCGGACCAGCTTCGTGATCGCCCACCGCCTCTCGACGATCCGTGGTGCCGACGTGATCCTGGTGATGGAGGACGGTCAGATCGTCGAACAGGGCAACCACGCCGAGCTGCTCGGCCGCGAGGGCCCGTATGCCCGGCTCTACAACTCGCAGTTCGCCGGCGCCGCCGTCGAGCTGACCTGATCCGACCGGTCTCCGAGCGGTTCAGGACAGGACCGGCTCAGGACGGGACCTTGGACCCTGGACCGAACCCATCGGATCGTGGACGGTTGGAGCATGCCCGAGCTGATCCGAGAACCGGGCTGGGGTGAGTCGCCTGGTCGGCGCGTCGTCATCGAGGCCGAGACCTGGAGTCACCGCCAGGCGTTGAGCCAGTTGCTGAACGGCGCCGGGTATGCCACCGCGGCCTGCCCCGGCCCGGCCGGTGCCGACGAGCGCTGTCCCCTGGTGACCGGCGACGGCTGCCCGGCGGTGGAGGAAGCCGATGCCGTGGTCCACGCCCTGCATCCGAGCGACCATCGGAACCGGGAGCTGCTCCTGGCCCATCGCCGCCGACTGGGCCACACGCCGCTGATCGTCGAGGTGCCGGCGCGCGTCGCCGAGAAGCGCCCCGAGGACTACGAGGACTGCATCGTGGTGCACAGCCCCATGAAGCCGGCCGAACTGCTGGCTGCGCTCGAGCAGGCGCTGGGCGAATAGCCAACCGGATCAGCCGGCGACGGGTCCCACCCAGACCTGTTGGGCGTTGACGAACTCGTGGATCCCGTGCGGGCCCAACTCGCGCCCGTATCCGGACCGCTTGATGCCGCCGCTGGGAAGGCGCGGGTCGGTCTTGACGACGCCGTTGACGACGACCTGGCCCGCCTCGATTTCGGTGGCCATGGCCTCGCCCCGCTCGGCCGACGTCCACACGCTGGCGGCGAGCCCGTAGGGCGTGTCGTTGGCGACGGTGAGGGCCTCTTCGGCGGACGCGACCGACAGCACCACTGCAACGGGCCCGAACGTCTCCTCGGCACACGCCGTCATGTCGTTGGTGACGCCGGTGAGCAGGGTCACGGGATAGAAGAACCCGTCACCGTCGGGCACTTCGCCGCCCATCCGGCACGTGGCCCCGGCGTCGATGGAGGTGCGCACCTGACGGTGGAGGGCGTCGCGCAGATCGGCGCGGGCCAACGGGCCGACATCGGTGGATTCCTGGCGCGGATCGCCGACGACCAGGTTCCGGAGGCTGGCCTCGAGGCGGTCGACGAACTCGTCGTGGATGGGCTCCTCGACGAGGATCCGCTTGGCGGCGATGCACGACTGGCCGGCGTTGATGATGCGCGAGGTGGCGATGGCCGGGACGGCGGCATCGAGGTCGGCGTCGGCGAGGACGATGCACGGATCCGATCCGCCGAGCTCGAGCACCGCGGGCTTGATCTCCGACGCCGCGACGGAGGCGACGAAGGCGCCGGCGCGGTCGGAGCCGGTGAAGGAGACGGCACGCACGCGCGGATCGCGGATGGCGGCTTCGACGTCGGGTGTCTCGAGCAGCAGTGCCTGCATGATCGACGGGGGCGCACCCACCGATTCGTCGAAGAGGCCGGCGATGGCGCGGGCGCACTTCGGGACGTGGGGATCGTGCTTCATGAGGCACGTGTTGCCGGCCATGAGCGCGGGGGCGCAGAACCGGAACGCGAGCCAGAACGGTGCGTTCCAGGGCAGGATGCCGAGCACGGGGCCGAGCGGCAGGTACTGCACGTAGCTGCGGGTGGCGTCGGAGGCGATGACGTCGTCGGCGAGGTAGGCCTCGGCGTGCTCGGCGTAGTGCTCGGCCGCCCAGGCCGCCTTGAGCACCTCGTTGCGTGACTCCTTGATCGGCTTGCCCATCTCTTCGGTCATGAGCGGGGCGAGCTGTTCGACCTCGTCACGCATGCGGGCGGCCACGGCTCGCAGCACGGAGGCCCGGTCAGAGAAGGAGCGGCGCCGCCAGTCGCCGAACGCATGGGCGGCTCTCGCGATGGCGTCGTCGGTACCGGCCGGGTCGAGGGAGTCGATCTCCTCGATGACGGCGCCGGTGGTGGGGTCGGTGACGGTGAGCATGAAATCCTCGTGGTCTGGGTCGGTGTCGTCGGTGGGATCAGCGCAGATCGGCGGCGGCTTCGTCCTCGTCGACCGCGTCCCGCCCGGGCGGCGCGGGAACGGCGGACAGGCCGCCCGACTCGACCTCGGTGAAGTCCATCGGCAGATCGAAGAACGACTCGCAACCGGTGTCGGTGATCCGGATCGTCTCGGAGATGCCGACGGTCTTGTCGCCGTCGACGCCCCACATCCACGGGATCACGTGGAAGGTCATCCCTTCCTCGAGCACGGTGAAGTCGCCAGGGTTGAGGCTCAGGATGTAGCCCTCGTCCCAGCTGGGCGGGAACGCGATGCCGATCGAGTAGCCCGACCGGGTGACGAGCCGGGCGCCCACGTCGTTGTCGCTGATGATGTTGCGCACGATGCTGTCGGCGTCGCTGACGGTCATGCCGGGACGCATCATCGACTTCAGCTCCGACAGCGCGTACTGCATGAGCGACTCGGCCTTGGCCATCGAGTCGGACTTCTCGCCCACCACCGCAGTGCGCATCATGGCGGTGTGGTACCGGCGGATGCAGCCGCCGACCTCGATGAAGACGTGCTCGCCGGGCCGAACCTCCCGGCCCTCCCACGTGGCGTGGCCGATCATGGTGCGCGGACCCGAAGTGACGTAGGGCATCACGGCCGGTGCTTCGCCACCGGCCCGGAACATGGCCGAGGCGATCTCGGCCGCGATCTCGTTCTCGTTCACCCCGGCGCCCACGGCGGCGAGACCGGCCCGCATCCCGGCCTGGGTGGCGAACGCCGCCCTGCGCATGAGATCGATCTCGACCGCGGATTTCCGGGCCCGACCGGCCTCGACGATGCCGAAGCAGTCCATCAGCACACCGTGGTCGAAGCTGGTGTGGACGCGGTCTTGCTGATAGGCGGGGAAGAAGTAGCTGTTCCGCTCGTAGCCGACGTGGCCCCCCGACAGGCCGAACTCCTTCAGGCTGGTGATCAGCTGCTGGATGGCGTCGCCGGTGTCGGGATACGGGCGTGACTTCTCGACCCACGTGCGTTCGATGACGTTGGAGTCCTCCATGGCGCGGGTGATCATGAACGGCTCGCTGTCGAGGGGGACGACGAGCGCCTGGAAGAAGGAGTACCCGGTGGTCTGGTAGTCGGTGAGGTACATCAGGTTCTCTGGATCGGTCACCACCACGGCGTCCAGCAGCCGGTCTTCCATGCGCTGGCGGAGCTCGCCGATGCGACGTTCGTACTCCTCGAAGGGGAACGTCATGTCGTCGCGCGCCCTCATGCCGACACCACCGAGGAGATCGCCTTCTCGAGGATGTCGAGGCCCTCGGCGAGGTCGTCGTCGGGGATGGTGAGCGGAGGGATCAGCTTCAGCACCCGGCCCCCCGAACCGCAGGGCCCGATGAGGAGACCGTTCTCGAACGACGCCGTCTGCACCGCCTTGGCCGCGGTGCCGTCGACGATGTCGAGGGCCTGCATCATGCCGCGCCCGCGCACCTCCCAGCCGCGGCCCTGGTGCTGCTCGGCGATCTGGACCAGGCGCTGGCGCATCTGCTCGCCCTTGCGGGCGACGTCGTTCATGAGGTTGTCGTCGGTGAAGTACGTCAGTGCCTCGGTGCCGGCCACGAACGAGAGGCCCTGGCCGCGGAAGGTGCCGGTGTG
Source organism: uncultured Acidimicrobiaceae bacterium (assembly GCA_963747745.1). Taxonomy (GTDB): domain Bacteria; phylum Actinomycetota; class Acidimicrobiia; order Acidimicrobiales; family Salinilacustritrichaceae; genus Salinilacustrithrix. The sequence goes on along the minus strand of CAVVGJ010000010.1, from coordinate 247,390 downwards.
GGCGCCGGGGGACCAGTGGGCGTCGACGTCGGGCTTGTTCAGGTTCATGGCGATCGGGGTACCGAACCCTCCCAGCCCCTTGGCGAGCGTGACGATGTCGGGGTCGAGCCCCATACCGTCGAAGCTGAAGTACGAGCCGGTGCGGCCGCAGCCGGCCTGGATGTCGTCGATGATGAACAGGGCTCCGACGTCGTGGGCGAGATCCTCCACGGCGTGCAGCCACTCCGCGGTGGCGCAGTAGACGCCGCCCTCGGCCTGGATGACCTCGACCATGAACGCCGCCGGTGGGAGCAGGCCGCTCGAGCCGTCGCCGAGGGCGGCCCGGTAGGCATCGAGGGCCGCGATGCCGCCACCGGGCGCGGCGATGTTGGGCAACCGCACCACGTTGTCCAGCGGCACGCCGGCCCATTGCCGGAAGGCCTGGTTGGAGGTGAGCGCCAGCGACCCCAACGTCATGCCGTGGAAGCCGTGGCTGAAGGCGACGACGTGCGGACGGCCGGTGGCGAGCCGGGCGAGCTTGAGCGCCGCCTCGACCGCGTTGGTGCCGGTGGGGCCCATGAACTGCAGCTTGTGGTCCATGTCCCGCGGCTCGAGGATCACCTCGGCGAAGCGCTCCACGAAGGTGCGCTTGGTGGTGGTGTAGGTGTCGAGGCTGTGGGCGACGCCGTCGGCTTCGAGGAAGGCGATCATGGCCCGCTTCATGCGCGGGTCGTTGTGCCCGAAGTTGAGCACGCCGGCGCCGGCGAAGAAGTCGATGTACGACGTGCCGTCCTCGTCGACCATGCGGGCGTTGGACGCCGATTCGAACACCGTCGGGTAGGCGCGGCAGTAGCCGCGGATCTCGGACTCGTGGGTCTCGAACGGCGTCATGTCCATGGTGGTCTCCTGGGTTCGGGGGCTGTGCCGCGCGCGGTCAGCCGGTGGTTGGGATGCCGACGAGGTCGTTGAACACGTCGGCCACTGGGGCGATGAGGCGGTCGTTGAAGTCGTACCGGGCGCTGTGGCACGGCTCGCGGTGCTCGGGGCCGTCGCCGGCGCCGACCAGGGCGAAGGCGCCGGGGATCCGGTCGAGGTAATAGCTGAAGTCCTCCGAGGCCATGACAGGGACCAGCGTGTCGGTGCTCAGCCATGCCCCCCCGAGGCGCTTGTCGAGCGCCCGGCGCAGCTCGGCGGCGGGTCCGGGGTGGTTCACGGTGGCGTCGTAGCGGGTGGTCGTGCTGGTGCGGGCGTCGACGTCGTGGGCGCGTGCCGTGGCGGAAGCCACCTCGGTGACGAGCCGGAACACCTCGTCGCGCTGGGCGGTGTCGGAGACCCGGATGCTGCCGGCCAGCACCGCCCGGTCGGGCGTGACGGTGGCGGTGCTGCGAGCGTCGATCGAGGTCACTGCCACCACCGCGGCGCGTTGGGGCGCCAGCCGGCGAGCGACCACCTGTTGGAGAGCGACGGTGATGGCGGAGGCGGCCAGGACCGGATCGCGGCACGCCTCCGGCTGGCTGGCATGACCGCCGGAACCGATGACCTCGATCTCGAAGGTCCCGTTCGCCGACATCACCGGACCGTCGGGGCAGACCGCGAGCCCGAACGGGATGGCGGGCCAGTTGTGCCAACCGAAGATCACGTCGACGCCGTCGAGGGCGCCGTCGTCGATCATGCGCTTGGCCCCATGTCCACCCTCCTCGGCCGGCTGGAACAGGAGGGAGACCGGACCCGACAGTTCGTCCTCGTGGGCGTGGATCCACCACCCGGCCGCCATGAGGGTGGCCATGTGCCCGTCGTGGCCGCAGGCATGCATCACTCCCGGTGTCTGCGATGCGTAGGGCGCTCCCGTGGCCTCGGTGACCGGCATGGCATCCATGTCGGCGCGCAGCGCGACATGCCGTCCGCCGAGTCCGCTCCCCAGGGTGGCGACGGTGCCGGTCCCGGCGCACGGGCGCCAGGGGATGCCGGCTGCATCGAGCCGTGCCCGTACGAGGGCGGCGGTCTGGTGCTCTGACCAGGTCAGCTCGGGTTGGCGGTGGAAGTCGTGGCGCAACTCGGTGGCGACATCGACCAGTTCCGGCCAGGCTGGCGTCATCCGTCTCCCTCCGACGCCGGGGCAGTGCGGCGCCGGGGCCGAACGTAGCGGTTCGCGGCCGGTCCTCGCGGCGCCGAGACCCTCGGCCGTGGGCCCGACACCACGAACCCGGTCGATCCAATACGCTCCATCGGGCGGCGGTACGGGCGACCGGTCGCCGTCGGAGATCTGAGCCGAGCGCAGGAGCGACAAGTCGTGGGACTCATCAACAAGCTCAAGGGCGAGCTGGTCGACATCATCGAATGGCTCGACGACAGCCGCTCGACGTTGGCCTGGCGCTACCCCCGCTACCAGAACGAGATCAAGAACGGTGCGCAGCTCATCGTTCGCGAGGGCCAGCAGGCGGTCTTCGTCTATCGGGGTCAGATCGCCGACGTCTTCACGCCCGGCAACTACGAGCTCACCAGCGAGAACCTGCCCGTCCTCAGCACCCTCCAAGGGTGGAAGCACGGCTTCAACAGCCCGTTCCGCAGCGAGGTGTACTTCCTCAACATGCGCCAGGTCACCGACCTGCGCTGGGGTACCCCACAGCCGGTCACCGTACGCGACCCTGATTTCAAGATGGTGCAGGTCCGGGCCAACGGTCTGTGCGTGGTGCGCATCGCCGACCCGGAGATCTTCCTGCGGGAGGTGATCGGCACCGACTCGGCGGTCGAGGCCGAGGAGATCACCGAATTGCTCCGCCGGGTCATCACGCTCGCCTTCAGCGACATGATCATGGACACCGGTCTCGGAGCCATCGACCTGCAGGGTCAGCAGGTCGAGCTGTCGGACAAGCTGCGCCAGTTCGTCCAGGACCGCGTCGACGACGAGTTCGGCCTCGAGATCACGTCGGTCACGATGAACATCTCGCTCCCCGACGAGATCACCCAGGCGATGACCCGAGGCGTGGCCCGCGGCGTCGAGGCTGGTGGGTACGCCCACAACGTGGGCGACGTGCAGCGCCTCCAGCAGGTGCGGGCCGCCGATGCGATGCTCGCCGCCGCCGAGAACGAGGGCGGTTCGGCGATGGGCGACGCCATGCAGATGGGCATGGGCATCGCCATGGCCGGCCAGATGGCCAACACCATGGGGACGGCGATGCAGCCGGGCCAACCGGCCGCGGCCCCGGGAACCGCCCCGCCACCGCTGCCCGGCCAGGCGCTCTACCACGTCGACATGGGAGGTCAGCCCGGCGGCCCGTACTCCGTGGACCAGATCCGCGCCGGCGTGGCGAGCGGCCAGGTGACCCCGTCCACGCTGGTCTGGACCACCGGGATGGCGGGCTGGGTCGCGGCCAGCACCGTGCCCGAACTGGCCCCGCTGTTCGCCGCGCCGCCCCCCATGCCGCCGAGCGCCAGCCCGCCGCCGCCTCCGCCTCCCGCTGACGCGCCGGACGGCGACGCCTGAGCGCGATGGAAGAGCCCGACGAACCGGGGGCGACACCACCTCCACCACCCCCGCCCTCGCCGGCGGGGACACCGCCCCCGCTGCCCGACGAGGCGGCGATCGCGACGCCTCCACCCCTGCCCGATGCCGAGGCCGATGCCGGGCCCCCGCCGCTGCCCGATGTGGATCCGGAGGTCACCGACGACCTCGCCGAGGGCGACGAAGCCGCGGTCGAGGAGGTCTCCCGCCGCGCCATGATCCACCAGACCGAACGGACGCGCACCTATCCGTGCTCGCAGTGCGGAGGCGAATTGGAGTTCGCCATCCGGGAGCAGAAGTTGAAATGTCCCAACTGCGGCAACCTGCAGGACATCATCGAGGATGCGGGCCGGGTGGTCGAGGAGCAGGACTTCCGCGGCGCCATCGCCGCCATCCACAGCGGCGCGCTGGCCCGGACCAGCGAGTTCCTCGGCCCCGATGCCGAGAAGGAGATCGTGTGCCAGAACTGCGGTGGCCACACGACCTTCCGCGGCAGCCTGACGGCGGTGCGCTGTCCCTACTGCGCCACTCCCATCCAGCGCGACGACATCCAGAACGCGCCGTCACGGCTCGCCGTCGACGGGTTGCTGCCGTTCAAGGTCGACGACGACACCGCCGAGGCCGCGATCCAGAAGTGGATCAACAGCCGGTGGTTCGCCCCCAACGAGTTCAAGAAGTACAGCACCACCGGCTCCTTCACCAGCATCTACGCCGCGTACTTCACCTACGACGCCTCGACCACGACCGACTACCGGGGCCAGCGCGGCGACAACTACACCGTCACCGTCGGTAGCGGCGAGAACCGCCACACCGAGGTCCGGACCCGGTGGAGCTTCCGGTCGGGCACCGTGCGCAACAGCTTCGACGACATCCCCGTGCTGGCCAACACCGGCTTCGAGACCAAGCACGTCCGAGGTCTCGAACCCTGGCCGACCCAGCAGGCGTTGCCGTTCAGCGCCGAGTACATCGCCGGGCACCTGTGCCGCACCTACGACCTCGACGTGGAGCAGAGCTTCGGCTCGGCCAAGCAGCGCATCGAGTCGGAGGTGCGCGACACCGTGCGACGCGACATCGGCGGCGACCAGCAGCGCATCTCGTCGATGTCGGTGCGCTACGACTCGCTCACCTTCAAGCACTTGCTGTTGCCCATCTGGCTGCTCACCGTGATCTATCAGCAGAAGCCGTTCCAGGTCTTCATCAACGGCGTCACCGGCGAGGTCCACGGGCAGCGGCCCTACAGCGTGGTCAAGATCACGATTGCCGTGGTGGTGGCGCTGATCATCGCTGCGGTCATCTTCGTGCTCTACCAGTCGTCAGGTGGGGGTCGATGATCGGCTTCATCCTCGCCGTGCTGTTCGTGGCCATCGGCACGCTCGCCTACGTCGCGCTCCGCAACGCGCAGGACTTCTCCGATGCGAACCAGGTCATCCCCGGCGTAGCGACGCACGCCCCCAAGGCATGGGCGGGTGCTCACTCCCTGGAGGCCCGGTTGCACCGCCGCTTGCGCGACGCCATGGAAGCGGTCCGGGCCAACACCGCCCTCGACGACCCGTCGCTGATCGACGTGCGCCACCAGCTCGAGCAGCAGGCCCTGGCCACCGACGACCGGCTGGTGGCGGCGGCCGCGCTGCCCAAGGGACAACGCGAGCCCCAGCTGGAGGCGGTGGCCCAGACGGTGGACGCCATCGAGGCCACGGTCGGGAGCATGATCGCCCTGCGGGGCCCCGAGGTCACCGAGGTGCAGGCCGAGCTTGATGCCATTCGTACCCGCGTCCGGCTCATCGCCGAGGCCCGTTCCGAGCTGGCCGGGCTCGAACCCGGTACCACCAGCGATCTGGATCGCCTGCGGGCCCAGCTCGAAGCCGGCGCAGACGAATCGCAAACCGGGGCCGCGGTCACACCGCCGCCGGAGCCCCCGTCCCCGCCGCCTCCGACCGCGATTCCGGACGACGAGCCCGACGACCCACACAGCACCTGAGCCATCTGCGTCGCGCCCGCCCGCCGCTCCCCCTCGAACTTTCCGGGCGCCACCGCCCGTTCCGCCGCATGTCCTGCGATGCCACCGCGTCGCGAGCGGCCGTCGGTACCGTCGCGCCATGCCGGGCGCACACCTCGAGACGACTCACCGGCGCGTCGACCGGCGATCGGCCCTGATCGTCGCCGTTGCCCTGCTGCTCGGTCTCGTGCTCGGCGCCGTCGTCACCTGGTGGACCGAGGACTCCGACGTCGCCATCTCGGAGACCGAGCTCATCCGATCGGTGCCGGCGACCTCGGTCCCCGCCACTGGTGGGGGCGCTGCGGCGGCGGTTCCCGACCCCGGTCCGATCACGCTCGCGTTCGTCGGCGACGTCAACGCCGAGTTCTCCCTCGCCGATCGTCTCACCACGGACCCGTCCGACTTCGTCGGTCCATTCGCCGACGTGCTCCGCGGCGCCGACCTCACCGTCGCCAACCTCGAAGCCGCGCTCACCGACCGGGGCACGCCGGCCGACAAGCAATTCACCTTCCGGGCCCCGCCCGCCATCCTCGACGCGCTGCGCGCCGGAGGTGTCGACGTCGTCGGCGCGGCCAACAACCACGCCGTCGACTTCGGTCCGGAGGGGCTCGACCAGACGCTGGCCGTGAAGCGGGCCCAGGCAGACGGCATGGTCATCGGGATCGGCGGCGACGAGGACGAGGCGTTCGCCCCCTACCTCGCCGACGTCGGTGGTCATCGCGTGGCCGTGATCGCCGCCACCCAGGTGCTGGACGGGAACCTGATCGGGGCGTGGACCGCCACCCGCGACCACGCGGGCGTGGCCTCGGCGAAGCGCGTCGACCGATTGGTGGAAGCCGTGCAGGCCGCCAGGGCCGAAGCCGACACCGTGGTGGTCTTCCTGCACTGGGGGACCGAGACCGAGACCTGTCCCAACTCGTCGCAGCAGGAGCTGGCCCAGACCCTCGCCGACGCCGGCGCCGATGTCATCGTCGGGAGCCATGCCCACCGCGTGCAGGGCGCGGGCCGGCTCGGGTCGGCGTTCGTCGACTACGGCGTCGGGAACTTCCTCTTCGGGGCCCAGAGCGCCGAGGGTTCGAAGTCGGGCGTGCTCCTCGTCACGGTCGACGATCGGGACGTCCAGGGCTACGAGTGGCGGCCGGGCCGGATCGTCGACCGGGTGCCGCAGGTCCTCACGGGCGACGAGGCCGCCGCCGCGGTCGCCGACTGGAACGGGCTGCGCGCCTGCACCGGGCTGCGTGAGTGACGGGCTCCGTCGGTGGCCTCAGCGGGCCGTCCAACCCCCGTCGACCGCGATGGTCTGGCCGGTGATGTAGGTGCCGGCATCGGAGGCGAGCAGGAGCAGCGGTCCGTCGAGCTCGTCGAGCTCGCCCGGTCGCCCGAGGAGCGTGTTCCGCCGGATGTAGCGGAGGCCGGCGTCCTCGCCGACGAACATCGCCTCGGTCAGTTCGGTCTCGAAGTACCCGGGGGCGATGGCGTTGACCCGGATGCGGTGCTTGGCCCACTGGGCCGCCAGCTCGCGGGTCAGGTTGATCAGGCCGCCCTTCGACGCCGCGTAGGCCGCCTGGGCGTTGGGAGCCGCCGCCACCAACCCGTGCACCGAGGCGATGTTGATGATCGAGCCGCCGGCCTCCTGCACGATCATCTGTCGCGCCGCGGCGGACGCCAGCACGAAGCAGGCGTTCATGTTGACCTCGACCACCTCGCGGAACTGCGCCGGGTCCTGGTGCTCGGCCGCGGTGACCGCATCGGTCGTCCCGGCATTGTTGACCACCACGTCGAGGCGACCCAGTTCGTCGACGGCCCGGTCGACGAGGCCGGTCAGTTGGTCGTCGACCGCCACGTCGCAGGTCGCGGCGAGGATGCGGTCGTCGCTGGCCGCCAGCTCGTCGAGACGGTCGGCGCGGCGGGCGGCGGCGAGCACGGTGGCTCCCTGGGCCGCGAGCACCTGGCTGAACCGGCGGCCGATGCCGCTCGAGGCGCCGGTGACGATGGCGACCCGCCCGTCGAGTCGAAAGCCGCGCACATCGGGATCCATGACGCCGTTCTAGCGTCTGGCGCACTCCGGAGCGGCGCTGACCTACTGTCGGAGCTGCATCCACCCGCCATCGCGGGCGCCGCCGACCCGAGAGGACAGAAGAGGAAATGGGTACACCACAGGAATCTCCGGAGCTCTTCGACCTGCGCATGAGCGAGGAGGCCCGCCCCCTGCTCAAGCGGGTCACGCAGTTCCTGGAGGAGGTGGTCGCCCCCATGCAGGAGGAGTACTTCCGCCTGGCCGAGACCCGCGAGGACCGGTGGGGCTTCGCGCCGGGACAGCTCGACCTGCTCGACGCGGCCAAGGCCAAGGCCAAAGACGCCGGCCTGTGGAACTTCTTCCTGCCCGACTCCGAGGTGGGTGGGCTCACCAACCTCGACTACGCCTACATCGCCGTCGAGCTGGGGAAGTACCCGCTCGGCTCCGAGTGCCTGAACTGCTCGGCGCCCGACACCGGCAACATGGAGGTGCTCGAGCGGGTCGGCACACCCGAGCAGAAGGCGCAGTGGCTCGAGCCCCTGCTCAACGGTGAGATCCGCTCGGCGTACGCCATGACCGAACCCGACGTGGCCAGCTCCGATGCCAAGAACGTCGCGATGTCCGCGGTCCGCGACGGCGACGAGTACGTCCTGAACGGCGAGAAGTACTACATCTCCGGGGCCGGCGATCCCCGCTGCAAGATCATGATCGTCATGTGCAAGACGAACCCGGACGCGGCGGCCCACAAGCAGCAGTCGCAGATCCTGGTGCCGATGGACACACCCGGCGTCGAGATCGTCGGTCCCATGCACGTCTTCGGTCACGACGACGCCCCGCACGGTCACATGCACCTGCGCTTCACCGACGTGCGGGTGCCGGCGTCGAACATGCTGCTCGGCGAGGGGCGTGGCTTCGAGATCAGCCAGGTCCGCCTCGGCCCGGGGCGCATCCACCACTGCATGCGGGCCATCGGCCAGGGCGAGAAGGCCCTCGAGATGATGATCCGCCGGGGCAAGTTCCGCGAGGCGTTCGGCAAGCCGATCCTCAGCCTGGGCAAGAACATGGAGCTGGTGTCGCGGGCCCGTCTCGAGCTCGACGCCTGCCGGCTCATGGTGCTGAAGGCGGCCAAGGCCATGGACGTGCTCGGCAACGCCGAAGCCCGTGTCTACGTCTCGGGTGTGAAGGCGTACGTGCCGGAGAAGATCTGCCAGATCATCGACCAGGCCATCCAGGTCCACGGCGCCACCGGCGTCTCGCAGTGGACGCCCCTGGCCAGCATGTACACGTCGCAGCGCACGATCCGCCTCGCCGACGGCCCCGACGAGGTCCACCACTTCGTCGTGGCCCGCAACGAGGCGGCCCGCTACAGCGAGCCCCTCCCCGGCCGGTCGAACGTCGCCGCCGACGGCATCTTCTCCGGCCCCTGACTGATCGGTCCGTACCCGCCCCTGACCCGTTCTTGTCGGCAGAATGGGGCCACAGCATCCCGATCTCCCGACAAGAACGGAGTGGGGGGAGGGGGTGGGACCGGACGAGTGGTGGCTCAGGCGGTGACCGCGGTGACCGTCGCCGCGCCCGAGCGATTGATGGCGGCGGCATCGGTGCCCAGGTAGGACTCGACCACCCGAGGGTGGTCGAGCACCTCGGCCGGCGTCCCCTCGGCGATCACCCGGCCCAGCTCGAGCGCCACCATCCGATCGCAGATCGACGACAACAGGGGCATGTCGTGCTCGATGACGAGCACCGACGTGCCGGTGGCCAGCTGCACGCGCTGGAGCAGCGGACCGAGGGCCTCGGTCTCGCGCTGGGCCACACCCCCCGATGGTTCGTCGAGGACGATGACGGCCGGATCGGATGCCAGCAAGCAGGCCAACTCGACGATGCGGCGGGTGCCGGTGGACAGCTCGCCGGTGAGCTTGGCCCGGAACGCCTCGAGCCCCATCAGCTCGACGAGCAGGTCGACGGCCGCCGTGATGTCGGTCTCGCTGGACCGCGCCCGGGGCTGGCCGAAGGCGTCGCCCACCACGCTGCGATTGCGGACGTGGCGCTCGCGGGCCAGGGCCAGGGTCTCGACCGTGGTGAGGGTGGGAAACAGCCGCGCTTCCTGGAAGGAACGGCCCAGGCCCCGCCGTGCTCGTTCGTGGGGGGTGAGCTGGTGGATCTCGTCGCCGTCGAGGCGGATGGTGCCGGCGTCGATGGGGAGGAACCCCGACACGCAGTCGAACAGCGTGGTCTTGCCCGCGCCGTTCTGGCCGATCAGCCCCAGGATCTCGCCGCGTCGGAGGGTGAGGTCGACGGCGTCGACCGCGGTGATGCCGCCGAAGCGCTTCGTCACGCCGTGGCACTCGAGGACGACGGGTGCGTCGGGGCTGGCCGCCGGCCGTGGCGCGGCCGCGATGGGGGACCGTGGCGCGTCGCCTGGCGGAGCCGGTGACGACTCGTCGGTGGCGCCGGCGATGAACACCGAGCGCAGGATGTCGGGCCGCTCGAGCAGCTCGCGCGTGGGGCCGGTGAAGCGGAACTCGCCCTTCTCCATGAAGACGGCCCGCTCGGCCAGGTTGAGCGCCACGTTGATGGACTGCTCGACCACCACCACGGTGAGGCCGTCGGCATGTACGCGCCGGACCACGTCGATGAGCTGGCCGACGATGGTGGGTGCCAGACCGAGCGAGAGCTCGTCGATGAGCAGCAGCGAGGGATCGGGGATGAGGGCCTGGCTGACCGCCAGCATCTGCTGCTCGCCGCCGGAGAGATTGCCGGCCAGGGTGTCGATGCGCTCGACGAGGCGCGGGAACAGGTCGAGCACCCGCTCCTCGGCCGCCGCGATCCGTCGGTGGTCCTTGCGTTGGAGCCAGGACGCCAGCCGGAGGTTCTCGCGCACGGTCAGGGTCGGGAACACGCTGCGGCCGCCCGGCATCATGACCACCCCGAGCGCGGCGATCTCGTCGGCAGATCGCCCGACGAGGTCCTCGCCCCGGAAGCGGATGTGGCCACGGGTCGGCGGCAGCAACCCCGTGATGCACTTGAACAGCGTCGACTTGCCGGCGCCGTTGGTGCCCAGGAGGGCGACGATCTCGCCCTCGTCGACGGCGACGTCGAGGCCGAACAGGATCTGGACCGGCCCGTAGGCGGCATCGACGCCCTCGACCTCGAGCAACGGCGGACGCACGTCACTCACGACAGCGCACCCGTGATGACGGAGGTCTCGTCGTCGGGCCGGTCCTCGCCCTCGACGCGCCGGTCGGCGACCAGGCTGGGGACGAGGAGTCCTCGCCGGTTGGCCACGGCACGCAGCCACCGGTCGCGGACCCGCTGCACGTACTGCCACAGCCCGCCGGGCAGGAAGTAGAGGATCAGCAGGAGCCCGCCGCCGGTGAGGCTGAGGCGGAGGATCTCGGCGGCCTGGCCCTCGACCCCCTGGGCCAGCACGAAGTCGAGGAGCCGGAACAACCCGACGCCGGCGATGACACCGGCAACGGAGCCCAGTCCGCCGATGACCGAGAACGAGAACACCTCGATCGACATGGTCGGGTGGAAGGTGCCCTGACCGGTGCCGCCGGCCACGATGACGTACAGGCCGCCGGCCAGGCCGGCGATGCACCCGGCGACGAGGAAGGTCTGCAGCTTCACGCGGGTGGTGGGAACGGCCAGGGCGGCCGCCCCTCGCTCGTTGTCCCGGACGCCGATCACGATGCGGCCGGCGCGGCGACGTCGCAGGGCCCGCAGCACCCAGACCGCGCCACCGAGCACGGCGAGGCACAGGTAGTAGGTGATCCATTCGCTGGCCAGGTCGAACCGCTTCCACAGCACGGGACGGATGACCCGGTCGGGGACGAGGTCGGGGAAGTTCACCGGGTTGAGGAAGTACGAGTCGAGCGCCACCGCGAACGCCAACGTGGTCACGGCGAGGTACAGGCCGCGGATGCGCAGGGCAGGTACGCCGATGAGGACCGAGACCACGGCGCCGGCCAGCACCGCCAGGCCCAGCGCCACCCACAGGTCGGCGTTCCAGCGGATGAGCGCGTTGCCGGCGGCCATCGATCCCACCCCGACCACGGCGAACTGGCCGAGCGAGATGTTGCCGCCCCAGCCGGTGAGCACGGCCAGGGAGACCCCGACCAGGCACCACAGCACACCGAAGGTGAGCGTGACCATCGTCGAGGCCGCGAACGTGAGAGGGAGCAGCACCAGCCCTGCCACACCCACCGCGGCCATGGCCCGCATCGGCAGCCGCACCTCGGGCAGGTCGCGCAGCTCGTGCGGGATCGCCTTCAACACGCCGGCCGCGTCCCAGCTGCTCTCGCCGGTCTCGGCCCGGGTGCTGCGGTCTCGCCGCAGGAGCAGGGCCACCAGGATGGCAACCAGGAACGCGACGTCGAAGACCGACTCGGCCGAGACGTTCCAGCGGATCGTCCACTCCGTGATCCCGAGCCCGATGCCCGCCACCAGGGCGGTGGGCATCGACTTGAACCGGGCGATCACCGCCACCGCCAGGCCGGGCAGGATGGTGGTGGCACCGACCAGGGCGTCGGGGACCACGCCGGTGAACGGAGCCTTGGTGACGAAGGTGATGGTCGAGACGCCTCCGGCGATGGCCCAGACGATGGTCTGGAGGCGGCGCACCGGCACCCCGAGGAGCAGGGCCCGGTCCTCGTTCTCGGCTGCGGCCCGGACCGCCCGGCCGGTGTCGGTGCGGAGCAGGAACCACCCGAGCCCGGCCATCACGGCGGGGGCGACGCCGAGCATGAGGAGGTGATCGCCCCGGACCGGGTAGGGCCGGACGAAGAAGCTGCCACTGAGCGGGGTGTCGATGTTGCCGATGAGCGCGTCGGTGCCCAGCGCCACGCCGATGATCAAGCCGATGGCGCCGAGGATCTGGGCCAGGCCGATCGACGCCACGGTCAGGACCAGCCGGGACGAGCGGGCGAAGCGGCGGATCACCAGCACGTCGATGGCGGCGCCGGTGAGGATGCCGACGGCCACGCCCACCGCGATCGCCACCCCGTAGTTCCATCCCTTGGCGACGAAGAGGCCGACGGTGAGCGAGCCGGGCATCGCGCCCATGGCGCCGTAGGCGAAGTTGACGATCCGGGTCGTGCGGTAGATGAGGATCAGCCCCATGGCCAACAGCGCGTACGACGTCCCGAAGATGACCCCCTGGGTGATGACTCCCCACGGCATCACGTCGGGCAGGGGGCTGGCGGGAACCCAGTAGAGGACGGAGTAGGCGACGGCCGCGGCCAGGACCGCCTGCGCGGTCCGGTCGACCCGGAGACGCTGCGCCAGCTCGTCGATCACCGTCCGCCTCCGGCCGTGTCGACCGCGGTGGTGGAGGCCGAGGTGGCGGGTTGCTCGACGATCTGCTCCGGAGCGACCGACGGGATGAGCAGGACCATCGCCACCAGCAGGGCCACGGCGAGGGCGAGCGGCCCGAAGCCGCCGAACAGGTCGGGGTGCCGGCGCTCGGCCCGCAGCGCCTCGATGGCCTCGGTGGTGGACGGCACGGTCATCCTCCCTGGAAGAACGGAGCCGGTTGCTGCGGCACGTCGTGGGCGGTGTAGCGGGCGCCACCGTTGACCTGGACCCAGGCGCCCGGCTTGTTGTTCTGGGACGAGATGCGGTTCGGATCCCACCAGATCTCACGGAAGTCGTCGGTGGGGGTGTAGTCGCCGGGTCCGAAGCTCCAGTAGCCGCGCGGCCCACTGGCGCCCTGGTAGGAGAACATCCCCGCCTCGAAGCTCTCGGGCGTGAGGTTCGGCCCGGCGAGCTGGATGCCCAGCGCCAGCATGTACATCGAGTAGTAGATCTCCTCGACGCCGAACGCGGGCTCGTCGTCGGGGCGGATCTGCTTGTAGGCGGCGTACGGGAACGAGGCACCGATGGGCTCGGACTCGGCGTTGAACGCCGTACCGAAGGCGTGACGCCACTGGCGGTTGTCGATCAGCTGCGACACGATGTCCTGCTCGACGAACGCCAGGCCGCCGGTCAACCACTCCGGTTCGTAGTTCTGTTCGTTCGCCTTCGGGGCGAGGCCGAGGGCGAGCATGACCGGATCGGCGGCGGCCACCACGGTGGTGACGCCGTCGTTCTTGAGCTGGGCGATGATGTTCGACGCCTGGTTGGGCATCGACGAGATGTCGAGCTTGTACCGCAAGCTGGTCTTGATGTGGAAGCCGGCGGCCTCGACCCCCCGGATGTAGGCCTCGACCGACTCCTGGTACTCGGCGTTCTCCGGCGCGATCAGCCCGTAGACCCGGGGCTTGCCGCGGATGGCGTCGCCGGCGTACTCGGCGGTGTCCTGACCCCGGAGCCGGCCCACGGTGTCGGCGACGCCGGACTCGCTCACCAGCGTGCCGTCGGGGAACAGGCTCCACGCGTACGGGCGGCGTTCGACGAACCACGACCGCGAGGGATACGGCGCCCCGAAGCCGATGATGCCCTGGCGGGTGAGCGAGTCGGCGTACGGCAGCGTGATGGCGCTGAGATCGGCGAACGCGCCGAGGTCGCGCGCCCGGACCGAGTCGGCCAGGGCCGCCTCTCGTCCCCCGCCGAGCAGCTCGTCCGAGCCGTTGCCCTCGCCCTTGAAGATCTCGAAGTGCAGGTGCCGCCCGTAGAACTGGAACCGGGTCGAGAAGTACTCGCCGAGCGCGTTCAGGGTGTCGACGTAGGCCTGCGGGCTGTCCTCGACGTGTTCACCGGAGATGTCGGCGAAGATCTCGCCGGCCGTGGGACCCTCGAGGGTGCGGACGCTCACCTTGATCTCGTCGCTGGTCACGCCCGTGCTGGTGGCGCCCCCGTTGTCGCCGGAGAAGGCGAGGCACGGTGGCGAGTAGGGGTCTCCCGGGACCTGCATCGCCCGGTCGGTGCACGGCGTGACGCCGCCAGTCGGGGCGGTGTCGGTGGTGGCGCTCCCTCCGCGGCCCGCGCCGGGTGTCCCGCCCGTGGACCCGCTCGCCGGTGTCGCCGTCGCGTCGGTCGTGCCCCCGTCCCCGGACGGCGCGGTGGTGCTGGGTGCCGTCCCACCGGCGAGGGGCACCTCGACCGATCCGGCGAGGGCCTGGTGGGTCCGTGCCACGGGGCTCACGAACGCGGTCATCAGCGTGAACGCGACGAGCGCGGCGGCGATCGGGACGTAGGGGACCAGGCTGCGTGCGGTCCGGCGCGATGCGTTCTCCACCTCAGCCCACCTCGATGGCGAGGCGGCGTTGCCGGAACAGGTCGGCGCCGGCCACGCTCACCGTGGCGAGCAGGCCGACGACCCCCGCCACCGCGCCGGCGCCCTGCGAGCAGCCGTCGTGGTTGGGGTGGATCGACTCGCACACCTCGTCGAGCGGGCCGCTGGCCACCGCCGGGCGTCCTGGGGCCACGGCGGCCGGAGCGGCGGGGGCGACCACGTCGGGAGCCGCCGGCGTCGCGGCGCCGAGGGCAGGCGAGCCGGCCGGGGGCGGCGGCACGGCGATCGCCGGTGGCGGCACGGGAGCGCCGAACGGGTTGCCGAGCACGAGGTCGGAGCTGGTGGCCTCGACGCCGCCGATCTCGACGGTGAGGAAGCCGGTTCCGGACACGATCGAGAGGCCGACGTCGCCGACGAGGAGGGCCGCGGCGGACTTGCAGTAGACCTTGACCAGGCTGTCGAAGAGCTGTGACCGCTGCTCCCGGCTGAGGTCGAGGGCCGGGCCCAGCGCGGTCTTGCCGGCGGGACTGTCGCGCAACTCGACGCGCATCGGCGTCACCCGGACGAGATCGTTGGGCTCGGTGAGCCGTTCGGTGTGGGGGAGGGACACGCTGATCCCGGACGGGGCGAGCAGGGTGTTGAGCGCGGATTCCACGGTGCCCAGATCGTCGGTGGGGAACGGGACCCCACCGAGCCGGGCGCTGCCGATCTCGAAGGATCCACCGGCGCCGGGGTCGACGCCGGTGCGGTGGTGGGCTTCCCAGCGCATGCCGCGGAGCTCGACCAGGCCGGCGACGGAGAGCGAGGACTCGACCGTGGCGATGGCCTCGCGCCCCTTGCCCGGCAGCACACGGGTGGTGGACTCCGCCGTCCCACCGCCGAGGCGCAGCGCGCCCGGCACGTCGAGTCCCGCCGCGGTGGTGTGGGCCTCGGCCTCGGGGACGTCCTTGCGGGCCGACACCGTCATGCGCCCGGCACCGATCGGCGCACCGTCGGTGTGGGATTCGTCCCGGCTCACGGACGCGTCGCCGTCGCGGTTGTCGACGAAGGTGGGCTGGGGGAGGTCGTCGGGTGTGATCTGGCTCTTCTCGCCGCAGCTCTCGCTCGTGAGCGACGATCCGATCAGGCCCAGGTCGGTGACCTGGGACGTGGCCTGGGCCAGCTGGTTGGTCACCTTGGTGATGGCGGTGCCGTTGGTGATCCCGAGGGAGAGCTGTCCGACGCCGGGGACGTAGCGGGCGAGGATGGCGGTGGCCGTCGCGGTGCCGTTCCGCATCTCGCCGGTGTCGGGTGGCGACTCCTGCGCCGAGCCCGCCTGGGGCATGACGAAGGTGATGGCCACGAGCGCCGCCGACAACAGCGCGGTCCACCGGGTCCTGCGCCAGCCGCGCCTGTTCGGTCCCCCCCGGTACGCCACCTGTGGAAACACCCCCTCGTCGGCCGGTCGACCGGCCGGTGCCGTCTCGTGCACTGACTAGTTCGTCCCGAACCCACGTGTTTCCTGCGGAACCAGGACATTTGTTGGACGATGTCCAATACGATGTCGACACGCCGGATCAACCCGAGGAGAGAGCACGACATGCCCTACGACTTCCTGTCCGACGAGTGGATGGACGCCATGGATTCGCTGCGCGACGAAGCGCCGGAGCCCAGCCCAGTCACCCGTGACCTCGTCATCAACCTGGAGGTCACCGACGCCCCGTTCGGTTCGCGCCAGGCTCACATGGCCGGTGGCCGGCTCGAGCGTGGTCTGCACGAGGCCGCGACCACGAAGCTCACCGTGCCCTACGAGGTGGCCAAGAGCCTCTTCGTCGCCGGCGACCAGCAGGCGGCCATGCAGGCCTTCATGTCCGGCCGGATCAAGGTCGAGGGTGACATGACCAAGCTCATGGCCATGGGCTCCGCCGGGGCCCCCACCGAGGACGAGCTCGCCTTCCAGGAGCGCGTCCGGGGCCTGACCGCCTAGACCCCGCCCGGCTCGATGGCCGGGAGCACGTGCTCGAGGAGCAACGGGAGGGCGCGCACCAGCACCTCCCGGGCCTCCTCACGGCTGAGCCGGCCGCGCTCGAGCCACTCCAGCGTGATCTCCTGCACCAGACCGCCGTAGCCACGGATCATCGCTCGTAGCCGGGGGGTGTCGTGCGCGGCGAGGCCGAGCGCGGCGATCGTCTGTTCGGCGAGGACCTCCCGGCTCGCGTCCACGATCGAGAGGACCTCGTCGTCGCGGACCGGCCCGCCGACCATGACCGAGGTCAGCCAGAGCTCCCGGTTCTGGCTGACGAAGTCGAGGAGGCCGTCGACGCCGTGGGTCCAGGCGTCGGCGCGGGTGCCTGCGTCGGAGTCGTCGGGGACCAGGACCCGCGGCGGCTTCGACGCCCGCCGCACGACCTCGAGGTACAGGTCCCGCTTGGACTCGAAGTAGTGGTGGAGCAGGCCGCGGGCCACCCCGGCGGCCTCGGCGATGTCGGTGATCGAGACCTCGCTGTAGGGGCGGTCGAGGAACAGCTCGCTGGCGGCGTGCAAGATGAGACCCCGGCGCTCGTCGTGGTCCATGCGCACGCGCTTGTCCCCCCGGCTCGAGCTCATCGACGGTCACGGTACCCGCCACCTCGGATCGGCCAGCCAGTCGGTCGACCGGCCCACCGGTGGACGCCCGGTCAGACGGTGAGGCCGAACAGCTCCCGCGCGTTGTCGCCGAGGAACCGCCGACGCTCCCTCTCCCCGAACATCGACGCCAACTCGTTCAGGTCGTCCACGTACGCGGGCGTGTGATCGGCGTGCGGGAAGTCGCTCGCCCACAGGAAGCGGTCCACGCCGAACCGCTCGGCGAGCGCGGGGATCGAGCGCTCGTCGGGGTCGCAGCTGATCCAGCACCGGTGTCGGAAGTAGTCGCTGGGCTTGTCCTTCAGCGGCACGCGCTCGCCGATGAAGGTGTGCCCGTACACGGCGTCGATCCGGTCGAGCCAGTAGCCGATCCATCCGCCGCCCGACTCCAGGACCAGCACCTTCAGTTCCGGGAACAGGTCGAACACGCCGTAGTCGAACAACGTGGTGAACTGCTGGCGCACGCCGTCGGACGCGGTGACCGATGCCAGCAGGCGCAGCTGCTTGACGTTCTCCCACGTACCCATGCGCTGGCCCTTGGTCCATTGCGGCTCGAAGGTGGGATGGATGGCGAAGGGGACACCGAGGTCCTGGGCGGCGGCGAAGACGGGATGGTTGTCGGGGTGCCCGAGCGGCTTGGCGTCGTGGGTGAACGGCGCCACGTAGCAGCCCTTGGCACCTTCGCCCACGGCTCGCTCCAGCTCGGCCGCGGCAGCGACGGGATCGGACAGCGACAGGTGGGCGGTGGGGACGAGCCGGTCGGAGTCGGCGCAGAACTCACAGATCCAGCGGTTGTAGGCCCGGGTGTAGGCCTGTGACAGCTCCGGATCCTGGAGCTCGGCCTCCCAGAGCAGGCCGACGGTGGTGTAGAGGATCACCGCGTCGAGGTGTTCGGCGTCGAGGACCTCCAGCCGCTCGGCGGGATCCATACTGCCGAACGGCGCCTCGGCGAGGTAGGTGCGCTCGGGGTCCTTCTGCATGGCGGCCAGGTCGGGTGCACCCATGGCGCCGAGCGTGGACGGGAAGCCGCGCCGGCTCATCCGGGAGCGCTGACCGCCGATCTCCAGCTCCTCGAGGCCGTGCTCGTCGAGACGGATCCTCAGCGCCCGGTCGCGGTAGCGCGGCTCGATGTAGTGCTCCCACAGATCCGGCGGCTCCAGGATGTGGCCGTCGGCGTCGACGGCACCGTCGTACGCGATGCGGTGCGTCTCGTGGATCGTGGACTTCGGCACGGTTCGTGTCTCCCCTAAACCTGCAAGTCGATCAGCCAGGTCGCCGTCGGGAGCGCCAGCGAGCAGGCGACAGCGAAACGACGCTCGAAACGCCCGCCAGGGCGTGAGGCGGAGTGAGCCATATCACGGCCTGACCAGGATCTTGCAGTGCTCCTCGGGGTCGCCCAGGGCGGCGAACGCCTGGGGGACGTCGTCGAGGCCGACCTGGCCCGTGATCATCGGGGCGACGTCGACCTCGCCCTCGGCGATGTTGCGCAGGCTCTGGGCGAACTCCATCGGGTCGTAGCCGAGGGCGAACTGGATGGTGAGCTCCTTGCTGATGCCGAAGAACGGATTGATGGTGTCGTGCCCCATGCACACCCCGACCACGACCACGCGCGACTGCGCCGGAGCGCAGCGCAGCACGTCGTCGATGATTCCGGGGATGCCGATGGCCTCGAACACCACCGGGGGCAGCCCGGAGGTCGAGCGGGACCAGGCCGCCCATCCGGTCTCCTCGCGCGGGTCGACGACGACCTGTGCGCCCATCTGGCTGGCGATCCGGCGGCGAGCAGGCGAGAAGTCGGCGGCCACGATGGGTTCGACGTCCCGGGCGGCGAGGGCAGCGATGACCGCCAGACCGACCGGGCCGCAGCCGAGCACGATGGCGCCCTGGCCGGCATCGAGCCGGCCCTTGTTCACGGCGTGGAGCCCGACGGCCATCGGCTCGGTGAGGGCAGCGTGCTCGGCCGACAGTCCGTTGGGCACCTCGAGCAGCATGGGCGCCGACAGCAGCATGCGCTCGCCGTACCCACCCTTGACGGTGTTGCTGTACACGATGGGCCGGATGCCGTCCATGCCCATGAGGATGGGGATGGAGGTGACCAGCGAACCGACGGGCGCCGATGGTTCGGTGTCGGGTCCGACGTCGAGGACCTCGGCGGAGAACTCGTGTCCCATGAAGACGTCCTGGTCGAGATCGACGTCGTCCCGGCCGCCGCCGAGATCGGGCATGCCCTCGATCTGCTTGCTGAGCGCCAGCATGTCGCCGCCGTGGGTGGCGAAGTGGAGGTCGGAGCCGCAGATGCCGCACGCCTTCACCTGCACCAGGACCTGGCCGAAGCCGGGTGTCGGCTCGTCGACGTCGTCGCGGACGAGGATCTCGCCGTGGTTGAGGACGGCGGCGCGCATCAGTCGTTCTCCCCGGCCTGCTCCTCGACATGGCTCTGGACCGCGTTCATGATGGCCAGGCCGGCCCGGCCGAAGAGCTCGTTCCGCTTGCCGGTGGCCCACTCGTGCGACTGGCGGGGTGCGGCCAGCTGGCCCTGGAAGTGCGGCATGACCTCGCGGGCGAAGAGCCGGTAGGACTCGATGGTGCGTTCGGGGCTGGCCCAGTCGTGACCGAGCAGGAGGAAGGTGCCGAATCCCCCTGATTGGCCGAGCAGACCCTCGATGTAGGCGATGGCGTCGTCGGGCGTGCCGATCACCACGTTGCCGTTGCCACCTTCCACGTAGGCCTCGACGAAGGCCCGCTCGTCGGTGGCGCCCTCGGTGACCTCGTGCGACAGCGGCACGAAGCCGGCGCCGCCGCCGAAGTAGTCGGCGAAGTCGCGCAGGCCGTACGTGCAGTCCTCGATGGCCTGGTCTCGGGTCTCGGCGATGTGCATCGTGCCGAGGACCCGCCAGTTGCGCCGGTCGGGTTGCTTGTTGCCGGCCTTGGAGGCCATGTCCTCGACCACGTTCCAGGCCTGGCCGATGGCGGCGAAGCCCTCGGCCACCGACATCGACAACGACAGCAGCGACACGTCGTGGGTGCCGGCCAGGCGGGGACCGGACGGTGACACCATCGCGGCCACCGCGACCTCGAAGTGGGGGTTGCTGTAGGGGCGGTACTGGAGGCGAGCGTCACGCAGGGTGAACCAGTCCGTCTCCCGGCTCACGGGCTCGTCGGTGCGCAGCAGGGCGAGGATGGCCTCGAGCGACTCCTCCATCATGCGGCGCTGGTCGACCGGGTCGATCCCCATCATGTAGGCGTCGGTGGGCAGGGCGCCCGGGCCGGTGCCGAAGATGACCCGTCCCCGGGTGAGGTGGTCGAGGAGCACCATGCGGTCGGCGACGATCAGCGGGTGGTGGTAGGGGAGCGAGGTCACGCCGGTGCCCAGCTTGATGTGCTTGGTCCGCTCGGCGACGGCCGCGATGAACACCTCGGGCGAACCGATCAGCTCGTAGCCCCCCGAGTGGTGCTCGCCGAACCAGACCTCGTCGAAGCCGAACCGGTCCAGGGCTTCGGCTCGCTCCAGGTCGTACTGGAGGGCGAGCGTGGGGCTCTGCCCTGGCGGGTGGAACGGGGCGTAGAAGGCGCCGAAACGGAGCTTCTGGTCGTGTGGGGACGTCATGAGGGGGACCCTTTCTGCAGCTGGTCGAAGAAGCCGAGCAGGGCTGCGTTCACCTGCTCGGGCGATTGCTGTTGCACCCAGTGGCCGGCCCCGTCGACGATCACCGTGCCCCGGTGGTCGGTCAACCACGCCGTCTGCCCGTCGGGTGGGCTCATGGTGAGGACGGGGTCGTCGCGGCCGCCGATGAAGAACGACGGCACCTGCACCGTGGCGTCGGCGAGCTGCGGGGTGAGCTCCCAGTTGCGGTCCATGTTCCGGTACCAGTTGATCCCGCCGGTGAAGCCCGTGCGCGAGAACTCGGCCACGTAGTGATCGAGCTCGGCCTGGGTGAGCCAGTCGGGCAGACCGTCCGGCTCGGGGATGCGATCGACGAAGCCGCGCCCGTCGTCGGCGAAGGCAACC
This sequence comes from uncultured Acidimicrobiaceae bacterium, assembly GCA_963747745.1. Lineage (GTDB taxonomy): Bacteria > Actinomycetota > Acidimicrobiia > Acidimicrobiales > Salinilacustritrichaceae > Salinilacustrithrix. The sequence goes on along the minus strand of CAVVGJ010000010.1, from coordinate 226,109 downwards.
TGCTGCTCGTCGGGGCTCAGGTCGCGCGGCGCCAGGCCAGCGAGCAGTCGACGCATGGTGCGGGCGGGGTCCGACCCCAGCTCGGCGTCGGCCACGCCGGGTTCCTGGAAGTACACCATGTAGAAGAACATCCCCGAGAACATGGCTCGCATCATCTCGATGGGCGGCGCCGGCGAGCGCGGGACGAAGGGCACGCTCATGCCGCACACACCCCGGACCCGATCCGGGTGCAGGAGGGCGAGCTGCCAGACCACCATCGAACCCCAGTCGTGGCCGACGAAGACGGCTTGGTCCTCGCCGAGGACGTCGAGCAGACCCACCAGGTCGCCGGTGAGGTGGAAGATGTCGTAGTCCTCGACGGACTCCGGCCGGCTGGAACGGCCGTACCCCCGCTGGTCGGGCGCAACCACGCGGTAGCCGGCGGATGCGAGGGCCGGCAGCTGGTGACGCCAGGACCAGGCCAGTTCGGGGAATCCGTGGGCCAGGACCACGAGGGGCCCGCCACCGCCCGCTTCGAGGAGGTGGAGGTCGACGTCGCCGACGTTGACGGTGCGCTCGGTGACCCCGGGGGGCAGCGGCGTGCTCATGAAGTGGCTCCAGCGGTCTCGGGCTCGCCGGCCAGGGCGTCGAGCAGCTCGTGGCGGCTCGGTCCCTCGTTCGGCGGGAGGGGATGGGCATCGGGGTCGGCCATGACCTCGGCCATGCGGGCCATCAGCTCGATGTCGGTCATGAGCTCCGCCGGCGTGGCGAGCAGGTTCCAGAACCGGGCCATGCCCCGGCCGACGACGGGATCGGTGGCCGCGGCGGCGAAGAGGGCACCGATGGCCCTGGCTCCGCTGTCCGTTGGGGGACGATTCGTCGACGATTCGTTCCCCACGGCCGTGGGGACGGGGATGGCCAACCCGGCGGGGTCGGCGCCGAGGCGGTCCATCTGCACGGACACGTCGAACCACGGCTCGACCTCGCGGCAGTTGGCGGCCTCGTAGGCCACGGCGCGGGCGGTGGGGTCGTCAGGATGGGCCGCGACCGCGTCGGCGAGGCGGAGGGCCTGGACCACGGCCAGCGAGCAACCCCGGCCGTAGAGGGGATTCGTCATGGTGTGGCTGTCGCCGACGGCGTGGAAGCCGAGGACGGTGGGTTGGCCGTCCTCGTCGAGGAAGCGGCGCAGGCGGTTCAGCAGGCCGGTCATGGGCCGGACGCCCCCCACGGGCTCGAGCGCGTGTCGTCCGATGAAGCGGTCCGGGCCCGGGAGGATGCGACAGGCGTGCTCGAACCGGTCGGGGTCGGCCAGCGCGGTGCGCAACTCGGCGTCGTCGGTCCGGATGGCGAGGGTGATCGACAAGGTGTCGCCGTCGCCCGGCACCGCGAGGTACTTCACGAAACCGAGGTCGCCCCCCAGCTTCGGGTCCAGCTCGGTGGGGCTGCCGTCGACGAACCGGTACCAGCGGGACAAATACATCAGGCCGCTCTCGTGCACGGTCTCGGGAACGGTCGTGTCGAGCTCGCCCAGCCAGCGGTCGACCGGTCCCCGGCGCCCGGTGGCGGCCACCACGATGTCGCCCGGCCACACCTGGCCGTTGTCGTCCACCACGCCGGTCACCACCGCGGGACCGCCGGCGGTGGCGGGACGGCCCAGGACGCCGGTGATGCCGATGCCGGTGTGGGTCGTGATGCGCGGCTCGGCCTCCACCGCCCGCCGCAGCACCCACTCGAAGGTGGTCCGTCGGACCACGAGGACCCGCAGGTCGTCGTCGCCCGGCCGGGGTTCGCCCAACGAGCTCGTGGTCGGCATGGTGACGCAGCCGGCGGCGAGGAGGTCGTCGAGCACGTCGGGGAGGCGCTCCCGCAGCTCGACCACGATGCGAGCCAGGAAGCCATGGGTCTGGTGGACCTGGGGCGCACCTCGCCGCTCGGTCTCGAAGGCCGCCTCGGCATCGGAGACCTCGGGAAACGTGTCCCGCTCGAGCAGGGTCACGTCGACGCCCTGGCGCGCCAACACCAGCGCGGCAGTGGCCCCACCGACTCCGGCTCCGACGATCACTGCTCGTTCCACTGGCGTGCCACCCCCGAGCCCCCCGGTCGTGGGCGTCCTGGCAACGCCCGTTGCCAGGGAAAGGTAGGCCGACTTCGGCGCGGTGGTCAACCGGTGGTCGGGTCGAGTTGTCGGCGCAGCTCGTTCTTCTGGATCTTGCCCATGGCATTGCGGGGCAGCTCGGCGACCGTGACGTACCGCCGCGGGTGCTTGAACCGGGCCAGCGCGGTGTCGCACGCGGCCTGCAGTCGTCGCTCGTCGAGCTCGGACCCGGGGTGCGGGACCACCACTGCGACCACGGCCTCGCCGAAGTCGGGATCGGCCACGCCGATGACGGCGGATTCGCGCACCCCGTCGACCGCGTCGAGCACGGCCTCGATCTCCTTCGGGTAGATGTTCAGACCCCCGGAGATGACCATGTCGCTGGCTCGGCCGGCGAGGGTCAGCCGCCCGCTGGCGTCGAGACGACCGAGGTCGCCGGTCACGAACCAGCCACCGGGCCGGAACGCCTCCGCCGTCCGGTCCGGCATCCCGTGGTAGCCGAGGAACACGCCGTCGCCCCGCACCTGGACCGAGCCCACCGTGTCGGCAGGAACGGGTTCGCCGTCCTCGGCCACGACCCGGAGGTCGACTCCTGGCAGCGGGTACCCGACGGTGCCGGCGACGCGGTCACCGTCGTAGGGGTTCGTGGTCAGGATCATGGTCTCGGTCATGCCGTAGCGCTCGACGATCCGGTGACCCGTGCGCCGGGCGAACTCGTCGTGCTCGGCGGACGGGAGCGGCGCCGAGCCCGAGGTGAACAGACGCATCGTCCGGCAGTCGGAGCCGTCGAAGTCGGGTTCGTCCAGCAACCGGTGGTAGTGCGTGGGGACGCCCATCAGCACCGTCGAGCCGCGGAGGTCGGATCGGACCCGGGACACGTCGAACCGGCCGTGGAACCGCACCTGGGCGCCGGCGAGGAACGCGCAGTGCAGTGCGACGAACAGGCCGTGGACGTGGAACACGGGGAGCACGTGCAACAGGACGTCCCCGGGCTCGAAGCGCCAGGCGTCGTGCAGCGCGTGCGCGTTGGCCACCAGGTTGTGACACGACAGCAGCGCGCCCTTCGATCGCCCGGTGGTACCGGACGTGTACAGCATCGCCGCCGGATCCCGCCCCGACCGGTCGGCCACATCGTGGACCGGTTCCACGGCTGCGGCGATCTCCTGCATCGACCCCGATCCGTCGCCACGGAGCGTCTCGACGCGGCAGCCGGGTGGTACGGGATCCGGACCCCGGTCTCGATCGACCCACGAACAGGGTCGCCCCCGAATCGGACAGGAAGGCCAGCACCTCGGTCTCGGTGTACGCCGTGTTCAGTGGCACGTACACCGATCCGGTCCGGAGACAGGCCAGATACAAAGCGATGGCGTCGGTCGACTTGTCGACCTGGACCACGACCCGATCGCCCACCTCGACGCCGACGGCCCGGAGCGCTCCGGCGAACTGGGACGCCCGGTGGTCGAGCTCGCCGTAGGAGAGTGACGGGCCGTCGTCGGGAGCCAGGCAGAGCCGATCCGGATCGCGCCGCGCCACCCCGAAGAGCTGCTCGTACACCGTGTTTCGTCCGGCTCCTGTGCCCACGGTGGAGCTCAGGACGAGGGGGGCTGGTCGGGGTCGGAGGCGAACACCCGGGTGGTGACCCGGAGGGGAAGGGTGGCGGCCGATGCCAACCCCCGCCCCACCCGGCCGGCGGCCTTGGCCGGCCGGGCCAGGTCGCGCATCTTGGGGCCACCGATGAAGCCCCGCCGTACGAAGTAGACCCACATCCCGCCCGCGATGACGACCATCGCCACCAGGCTGGCGAAGTAGCCGTAATGCCGCTCGAGCTCGGGCATGTACTGGAAGTTCATGCCGTAGATCCCGGCGACGAGGGTGAGGGGCAGGAAGATCGAGGAGACGACCGTGAGGACCTTCATGACCTCGTTCATTCGTTCCGCGGCCGCGCCGCGATACGTGTCGAGCAGGGTCGCCACCATCTGGTGGGCGCTGTCGAGCGAGTCGACGAGCTGGGTGTGGTGGTCGAGGGCATCGGACAGGTCGCGACCGGCGCGCTCGGTCATCGTGACGTCCTTGCGGTTGAGGACCTCGAGCACCCGGCGCTGCGGACCGAGCATGCGCCGGAGCAGGGCGACGTCGCGGCGCAGGGCGTGGATGTCCGGCAGCACCGTGGGATCGCCCTCCACCGCCTCGTCCTCGAGATCGAGGATCTGCGTATCGAGGTCGTCGAGGATCGGGCAGGTAGCGCTCGCCGATGAATTCGGCGAGGCGGACCGCCAGGTGGTGGGGATCGTCCACGCCGAAGCTCGTCCGCAGGATCCGGTCGGCCACGTGGGTGAAGCTGGCGAGGGGCTCCCGCCGGCTGGTCACGATCCAGGCGTCGCCGGCCAGGATGTCGACCTCCACCGTGCGTACCGCCTCGGCGTCCGCGGCGAGGGCGTGCAGCACCAGGAGCCAGTGGGTGTCGAGGAGCTCCAGCTTCGGCGACTGCCGTTCGAACAGGTCGTCGCGGGAGACGCGGTCGAGATCGAGGCGGCGGGCGATGGCCCGCAGCTGGTCGTCGGTGGGGTCGACGAGGTCGAGCCACCACCACCCGTCGTCGAGTCCGTCGAGTTCGGCGAAGTCGGCCGATGTGATCGGCACCTCGTGGCGTCCGACCGCGGGCGTCGATGTGGATGAGGCGGTGCATGTCAGCTCCGGTAGGCGTCGAGCCGCTCGATGGTCTCGTGGAAGCCCGCCACGCAGTCGTCGATGATGTCGGCGACGGGACGGACCTCGTCGATGCGCCCGACCACCTGGCCGGAGAGGGGGACCGCGGCCTCCATGTCGCCGCCGAAGTACAGGTCCATGGCCCGGCCGAGCGCACTCCCGAGGTCGACGGCCTCCTCCCGCTCGAGTCGTGAGGTGAGCTCGGTCCGCAGCGCCCGCAGTCCCGGGCGGCTGTGCCGGTTGAGGAACACGGTGTCGGTCTCGGCCGCCTCGACGATGGCCCGCTTCCAGTTGTCGTGGACCGGTGACTCCGCGGCCGAGACCATGCGCGTCCCCATCTGCACGCCCTCGGCGCCCAGCGCGAACGCCGCGGCCATGCTCGGCCCGTCGACGATGCCGCCCGCCGCCACGATCGGCACGTCCGTCTTCGAGGCCACGAGCGGTAGCAGCACCATCGTCGCGACGTCGCGCGGGTTCTTGAACCCGCCGCCCTCGCCGCCTTCGACCACGAGGCCGTCGACGCCGGCGTCGAGGGCCTTGCGTGCGCCCTGCAGCGTCGGCACCACGTGGAACACGGTCAGCCCGGCCGCCTTGAGCTGGCTCGTGTACCGGTTGGGATCACCGGCCGAGGTGGTCACGAACGTCACCCCCTGGTCCACGACGAAGTCGACGATGCCGGGGTCGCGCACGAAGGCCTGGGCGATGTTGACGCCGAACGGCTTGTCGGTGAGGTCGCGCATCTTGGCGATCTCGGCCTTGACGTTGTCCAGCTCGCCCGAGCTGGTCTCGATGATGCCCAGGCCGCCGGCGTTCGAGACCGCCGATGCCAGCTGGGCCCGTGCGATCCATCCCATCGGCGCCTGGATGATGGGAACGTCGATGCCGAGCAGGTCGGTGATCCGGGTGGAGATGCGAGCCATGGCCGGAGCGTACGGCCCCGGGCATCGCCACCGGACCCGATCGGACGATCGGGCTGACACCGCCATGGGCCGGAGAGCAGATACCGTCGGGCAGCGGCCGAACCTGGAAACCGAGCGACGTGACCGATCCCCCTCCTCCGCCCCCACCCCCGCCCGGTTCCTCTCCCGGGCCCTACCCCGCCGGACCACCGGTCGGTGCGCCAGCCGGCCCGCCGACCCGCCCGCCGTCGGGATCGGAGGGCCCGGGCACCGGCATGCCCTGGGTCGTGCCCGGCGGTCCGCCGCCGGCGTCGCCTCCCGGACCCGGCGAGCCCCACGGCGGCGGTGACGGCCGGCGCCGCACGCGCCTCGTGGTGGCCGCCGTCGTGGCCATCCTGGCCCTCGTCGCCGGCACCATCGCGTTCGTCACCAACGACGACGGGTCGCCCACCGCGGCGACCGCCACGACGTCCACCACGGCCACCTCGGCGCCCACCTCCACGACCACCGCGCCGCCGGCGTCGACGACCACCGAGCCGGATGTGCCGCCGGTGTCGGACGAGGAGTTCCTCTCCCTCATCCACGACCTGGAGCACTACGTGGAGCAGGCCCGGGGTCTGCAGTACACGTCGGACGTCGCGGTCGAGTTGGCCGACGACAGCGAGTTCGAGACCCGGCTGCTGAAGAACTTCGACGACGACGTCGACCAGATCGAGAAGGCCGAGGTCCTCTACCGCGCCCTCGGGCTCATCGCCCCGGACGACAACCTCATCGACGAGCTCCGATCGATCTACACCGCGGGCGTCCTCGGCTTCTACGACCCCGAGACCAACGAGCTCGTGGTCCGGGGCACGTCCCCGTCGCCGTACGTCCAGGAGACGATCGTGCACGAGCTGGTCCACGCCCTCGACGACCAGCACTTCGAGCTCGACCGTCCCCAGTACGACGACCGCAAGGACGAGGTCTCCACCGGGTTCAGCGCGGTGGTCGAGGGCAACGCCAAGCGGATCGAGGACAAATGGATCAGCGAGCAGCCGGCCGATGTCCGCGCCGAGGCGGCCAGGGAGGAGGCCGACTTCGGTGCCGGTGTCGACGTGAGCAAGTTCCCGGAGATCCTCCTGTTCGAGATCGGTGCGTCGTACTCGCTCGGCGAGGTGTTCGTCGATGCGTTGGTGAACGACGGCGGTGAGCGCGCCGTCGACGGTGCGATCACCGACCCGCCCGACACCTCCGAGCAGTTCCTGTTCCCACCCCTCTACGAGCAGCACGAGGCGCGCGTCGAGGTGCCCCCACCACCCGCCGACGGCGAGGTGGTCGACGACGGCGTGGTCGGCGCCCTGTTCCTGTTCGGGCTGTTCACCACCGGAGGTTCGCCCGTCAACCAGTCCGATGCGTTCCGGGCCGTCCAGGGCTGGGGCGGGGACTGGGCGGTGACCTGGACCGACGGCGACCAGGCGTGCGTGCGGGCCGACTTCGTCGGGGACACCGGCAGCGACACCGACGAGATCGAGTCGGCCCTGACTTCGTGGACCGACGACTTGGGCGGAAACGTGAGCCGGGTCGACGGCCGGGTCCGCTTCGAACGCTGCGACGCCGGCGCGGCGTCCACGCCCCCACAGGTCTGATTGGCGGAGCGAGCGCTGGTTGACCCGGCGGTCAAGATTTTCGTCCCTGCCGGCAGGAACTCGATCCAAGGCGTCGAAAAGGGGAAACCAGAGGGGCGCGGGTCGCGTCCTGGGGTCATGACGCACGCCTGGGGGGTCGTCGGTGAGGAAGTCCAAGATCCGGCTGTACGCGCCGTTCATCGTCCTGGTGCTGGTCCAGGCCGCGTTCGTGGCGTTCGCGCCCTCTCGTGGCGAATCGAACGATCCGCTGGCCGGACTCCAGACCGTCGGGGCGCCGGCGTCAGGGTACGGGGCGGGCACAAGATCGTCCGACACGGCCGGTGGGCCGTCGACCGCCGACGTCGCGGCTCCCGAGGGATCTGCGACACCAGGCGGCCCCAGCGGCGGAGCATCGGCGGGTGCGCAGCAGGCCGCCACCGCGGCAGGGGGGTCCTCGACGTCGCCCTCCGCAGGTACCGGGGGAGCGAGCGGGGCCCCGCAGACGGCAGCGACCGGCGGCGACACCAGCCACTGCACGGACGGCAAGCAGACCGACCTGTTGGTGGCCGGGCCACCCTGCGTCCCGAAGTTCACCGGTGACAACGGCGGAGCCACCTACCCGGGGGTGACCGGCTCCGAGATCAAGCTCGTGGTGTTCGAGTGCGAACCCAACGAGCAGGTCAACGCCATCCTGGCCACCCAGGGCCTCGCCGCATCTCAGCAGGAGACCGACGCCATGATCCAGGCGACGATCGACTGGATGCAGAGCACCTACGAGTTCTACGGCCGGAAGATCTCCTGGAAGCACGTCATCGGCGACTGTCCGGTCACGCCGCCCGACCCGGCGAAGTCGAGGCAGGCGGCGTCCGAGGTGGCCAAGACGCAGCCCATGTTCGTCATCCACTACGCCGGCGGGTCGACCACCCACGACGTGTGGGCCCAGAACGGCATCGTCAGCATCGGCGGCCCGACCGAGGCCAACCAGTTCTTCGCCGGCCGGCGGCCGTTCCGCTGGGACGTGTTCCCGAACGGCACCGAGACCGCGGACTGGATCGGTGAGTACGCGTGCAAGAAGCTGGTCGGGAAGAAGGCCTCGAACGCCGGCGTCCTCATCCATCCCACGATCGGGGGACGCAACACGCCGAGGAAGTTCGCCGTGCTCACCTTCGACAACGGCACCGGCGAGACGAGGCCGAACGGGGAGCGCACCAAGGCACTCATCGAGAAGTGCTCGGGCCAGGAGGTCCCGCTGCTGTTCTACGAGTCCGACATCAACCGGGCCGCCGAGCAGACCAGGGCGATCGTGGCCAAGCTGATCGAGCAGAAGGTCACGACCCTGATCTGCCTCTGCGACCCCATCGCCCCCGTCTTCCTCACCAACGGCCTGACCCAGAACAACTACTTCCCCGAGCACCTGCTCTCGGGTGCGTACCTCACCGACTACGACGTCCTCGGCCGCCTGTACGACCCGGCGCAGTGGGCGCACGCGTTCGGGCCCAGTCAGCTGGCGAACCCGGTCCCGTTCGACCAATCGGACGCGACCAAGATCTGGCGGGCGTCGGGCCGCAGCGGTGAGCCCTGCGCATCCTGCAACCTGATCACCGGCTACATGACCATGCTCGGCGCCATGATCCAGGCGGCGGGACCGAACCTGAACCCGCTCACCATCGAGCAGGGCCTGGTCGGCGCCCAGCAACAGAGCGGCGGGTGGGAGGCCACCGGCGGGAACCCGAACGTGTACCTGCTCAAGTTCGGACCCGACGACTACACGGCGATCTCCGACTTCCGCGAGGTGTACTGGGATGCCACGGCCAAGTCGGGAATCGATGGCAAAGCCGGGGCGTACATCGCGATGAACGGCGGTCGCCGCTACGCCAGCGGCCAGCTCGACGGGTCGTTCAACGTCCCGGCCAAGCCGCAGTGACATCGCCATCGACAGCTGGCGGTCCGAGGCTGGAGGTGCCCGGCCCGCTCCGAGCGGCGTGGGAGCACCGGATCGTCGGTCCGACCCTGCGCATGGTGCTGCTCTACGTCGTCGCCATCGAGGGTGTGAACCAGTTCGTCTTCGGGCGGATCGTGGTGGGTCCGCTCGACATCGGCCTGCAGTCCACCGCCACTCCCCGGTACATCTTCGTCAACGGCGCGCTGATCGGACTGCTGTACGGCTTGCTCGGCATGGGCCTCATCCTCGTGTACCGGGCGAACCGGATCATCAACTTCGCCCAGGCGCAGCTCGGCTCGGTGGCCGCCGTGCTCGCCCTGCAGTTGATGCTCGCCAAGGGGGTGAACTACTTCGTCGTCGTCCCCATCGTGCTGTTCGGGTCCGCCCTCCTCGGCGGGGCCACCGACGTCTTGGTGATGCGTCGGTTCCGGTCGGCTCCTCGCCTGATCGCCACCGTGGCCACCATCGGCGTCTCGCTGCTGCTCGTGTTCCTCGAGCTCAAGGTCCAGCTGTGGATCACCGGCGACCTGATCACGTCCAGCGCCTTCACCACGCCGTGGTCCCACTACCGCGTCACGCTGGGCACGCTGGTGTTCGACGGCAACTTCGTGATGGCGGGTGCGGCCACCGCCGTGATCTGCGCCGCGCTCGCCGCCTTCTTCCGCTTCACCGACATGGGGATCGCGGTCCGTGCCTCGGCCGAGAACGGCGAGCGGGCCTCGTTGCTCGGCATCCCCGTCGCTCGGGTGTCGACGATCGTGTGGGTCATCGCCGGACTGCTGTCGGGGGTGGCGGTGTTCCTGCGCGCCCCGATGGTGGGTCTCACCGTCGGTTCGTCGATCGGGCCCTCCGTGCTGCTCTACGGGCTGGCGGCCGCCGTCCTGGCCCGGATGGAGCGGCTCGAGGTCGCCGTCGTGGCCGGCATGGGCATCGGGATCGTGAACCAGTCGGCCATCTTCGCCACCAACAAGGGGAGCCTCGCCGACGCCGCCATGCTGGTGTTGATCCTCATCGCCCTGCTGCTGCAGTCGGGTGCACTCGGCCGTGCCTTCGACGCCGGCGTTGCCACCTGGCAGAGCGCGAAGGAGTACCGGCCCATCCCGGCCGAGCTGCGGGAGCAACCACGTGTCGTCCTCGCCAAGGGGGTGCTCGCCGCCTTGGTGGTCTTCGTCGCCGTCACCCTCCCGTTGCTGCTCCCCGAGCGATTCGCCGGACGGTTCGCGCTGGTGGTCATCATCGCCATGGTGGGGGTCTCGCTGGTGATCCTCACCGGATGGGCCGGCCAGATCAGCCTCGGCCAGTTCGCGTTCTCGGGCATCGGTGCGCTCGTCGCTGGCGGGCTCGCGGTGCGGGGTCAGGACTTCTTCGTCTGCCTGGTGGCCGCCGGTGCCGCCGGGGCCGTCGCGGCGGTGCTCGTGGGACTGCCCGCCCTCCGCATCCAGGGGCCGTTCCTGGCCGTGACCACGCTCGCCTTCGCCTTCACCGTGCAGAAGTTCTTCCTCAACCGGGAGTACTTCGACTTCTTCATGCCGCAGTCCGGCGAACCGGTGGCCCGGCCGAAGCTGTACGGCGTCTTCTCCACCGCGTCCGACGTCCGCTTCTACTTCGTGTGTCTCGCCTTCCTCGCCCTCTCGCTGCTGGTGGCCCGATCCCTGCGTCGCAACCGCATGGGCCGGCTGCTGATCGGTTCGCGCGACAACGGGCGGGCCGTGCAGGCCTACGGCGTGAACCTGGCGGTCACGAAGCTGTCGGCGTTCGCCATCTCCGGCTTCATCGCCGCCCTCGCCGGTGGCCTGCTCGCGTTCCAGCTGCAGGCGGTCGACGCCACCACGTTCAGCCCCGAACGTTCCGTGTCCATCTTCACCATCGCGGTCATCGGGGGCCTGACGTCGTTGCCCGGTGCCGTGCTGGGCGCGGTGTACGTCGAGGGGGTGCCGTTCCTGTTCAGTGGGGACGACACCATCCGCCTCCTCACCAGTTCCGTCGGTCTGCTCCTCCTGCTCCTCGTCGTCCCCGGCGGGCTGTCCGAGATCGCCTACCGGATCAGGGACCGGTTCCTGCGCTGGGTCGCGGCGCGGGACGGCATCCACGTTCCGTCCCTCGTCGCCGATTCCCTCCAGGCGACCGGAGCGACGACCGCCGACGGTCCTGGAGACCAGGCGCTGCTCGATGTCGTCTTCGAGGCCGACGACGCGCCGGTCGAACTGATCGGCTGTCCGGCGTGCGGGGCCCGGATCCCGGTGGCCGAGGCGGTCCACCACCCCCACTTCGCCACTGCCGATGGCCCGGCCCCCGCGGTCGCCGTCCTGGAGGGGTCATGACCTCGCTGCGCCAACGTCTCGACGGCATCACCGGAGGAGCGGTGGCGGCCCCGTTGCTCATCCTGTTCGGTCTCAACTTCGTCGACGAGCTCGATCAGATCCTCTACGGCATCGTGACGCCCGAGATCCGTGACTCCCTCGGATTGTCCGATGGCGGCATCATCTTCATCTCCGCGCTGGTGTCGGTCTTCGTCCTGCTCGCGGTCATGCCGCTCACGTACCTGGCCGACCGGTTCAAGCGGGTCCGCCTCGTGTTCTTCGCCGCCCTGGGCTGGATGTCGATGTCGGTCCTCACCGGACTGGCCGGGTGGTCCGGGCTGGTCGTCCTGCTCGTGATCGCCCGCATGGGATCCGGTTTGGGGCGCACGGTCAACGACCCCGTCCATGCCTCGCTGCTCACCGACTACTACGAACCCCGGGTCCAACCGCGCGTGTTCGGCGTCCACCGGGCCGCCAACCCGGTGTCGCGGGTCACGGCGGTACTCATCGGTGCGGGGGCCGCCTGGCTCGGTTGGCAGGCGATGTTCCTCGTCCTCGCCGTTCCCACCGTGTTCCTCATCGGGGCCGCGGCCCGCCTCCCCGAGCCCCGCCGCATGCACGGCGGTGTTGCCGGCGCCGCGCTCGAGTCCGATCCCGACGACGTGGTGCACACGCCGGTGTCCTTCGTCGAGTCGCGGCGCACCCTCTTCGCCATCCCATCGATGCGGCGGCTCTACCTGGGCTCGTTCCTGCTCGGCTTCGGCTTCCTCACGCTCGGCGCGATCCTCTCGTTGTTCTTCGAGGACATCTACGGGTTCTCGCCGACGATGCGGGGTGTGGCCGCCTTCCTCGCCGGCGCCGGGACCCTGGTCGGACTCGACTACGGCCAGCGCCTCTCGTCCCGGGCCATCGCCGCCGACCGTCCCGAGCGGCTGGCCACCATCACCGGCCTGGCGTTCACCGCGGGCGCAGCCGGCCTCGTGCTCATGGCGATCGTGCCGTGGGCCGCCGGCTCGCTGCTGTTCTCCGTGGTCGCCTCGGCCGGCTTCAGCGCGTTCCAGCCCGCCTACTACCCGCTCGTCGGGCTGATCACGCCGGCCCGCATCCGCACCCAGGCCTATGGCTGGTCCCTGATCCTGCTCGGATGTGGCGGCTTCGTGGGCGCCGTCGTCGTCGGCGGACTGGCCGAGGGGTCGTACCGGACCGCCACCGCCGTGCTGGCCGTGATCGTCGGCATCGCCGGCGCGGTGGGCGCGTCCGCGGCCCGCTCGGTTCCCCGCGACGTGGAGCAGGCGGCCAAGGCACGCGACGCCGCCGACGAGCTGCAGGCGGCCCGCGACGCCGGGGCCGGCGCCGTGCTGGTGTGCCGGGGGGTCGAGGTCGCCTACGACCAGGTCCAGGTCCTCTTCGGCGTCGACATGGACGTCCAGCCGGGCGAGATCGTGGCGCTGCTCGGCACCAACGGCGCCGGCAAGTCGACCCTGCTCAAGGCGATCAGCGGCATCGTCGACCCCGTCGGCGGAGCGATCTGGTTCAACGGCCACGACATCACCCACACCGATGCCGTCGCCACCGTGTCGGCGGGCATCGTGCAGGTGCCGGGCGGCAAGGCGGTGTTCCCCACCCTCACCGTGGCCGAGCACCTTCGGGCCGGCGGCTGGCTCTACCGGGCCGACCCGGAGCACCTCGCCACGGCCACGGACCAGGTCTACGAGATCTTCCCGCGGTTGCGCGAGCGACAGGACCAACTGGCGGGCAACCTCTCCGGCGGCGAGCAGCAGATGCTGGCGCTCGGCATGGCCTTCATCGCCAAACCCAAGTTGTTGATGATCGACGAGCTCAGCCTCGGCCTCGCCCCCACGATCGTCGAGCAGTTGCTGGGCATCGTGCGCCGCATCCAGGCCGCCGGCACCGCCATCGTGCTCGTCGAGCAGTCGATCAACGTCGCCCTCACGGTCGCCGAGCGCGCCTACTTCCTCGAGAAGGGCGAGGTGCGCTTCGAAGGTCCCACCGCCGAGCTGCTCGAACGCGACGACATCGTCCGTTCCGTGTTCCTCGAGGGGGCCTCGTCCACCACCCGGGCGCGCACCACGGCCCGGACCCCTCCGGCCGATCACGTTCCGGCCGGGGCACCGGTGCTCGAGCTGGACGACGTCCGCAAGAGCTTCGGAGGCATCCAGGCCGTCACCGGGGCCACGTTCGCGCTCCGGGAGCACGAGATCCTGGGTCTCATCGGGCCGAACGGTGCCGGGAAGACCACGATCTTCGATCTCATCTCCGGCTTCCTCGAGGCCGATTCCGGTCGGATCCGTCTCGAGGGTCACGACATCACCGACCTCGGTCCCGACAAGCGGGCGTGGCGCGGCCTCGGCCGTTCGTTCCAGGATGCCCGGCTCGTGCCGTCGCTCACGGTCGCCGAGAACATCGCCATTGGCCTCGAACGGTTCATCGAGCTGCGCGACCCGGTGGCCTCCGCGCTGGGGCTGCCCGCGATCGTGCGCCAGGAGGAGGACGTGGCGTGGACGGTCGAGGACCTGATCGAGATGATGAACCTGGGTGCCTTCCGCGACAAGTTCGTGCGTGAGCTGTCGACCGGGTCGCGCCGCATCGTGGACCTGGCCATGTGCATCGCCCACGATCCGACCGTCCTGCTCCTCGACGAGCCGTCCTCCGGCATCGCGCAGCGAGAGACCGAGGCGCTCGGCCCGTTGCTGCGGACCATCCAGGGCGAGACCGGTTGCGCGCTGCTCGTGATCGAGCACGACATGCCGCTCATCACCGAGATCTCCGATCGGATGGTCGCCCTCGAGCTCGGTCACCCCATCGCCGAGGGCACCCCCGTCGAGGTGACGTCCGATCCCCGGGTGATCTCGTCGTATCTCGGTGGTGACCTGGCCACCATCAACCGGAGCGGAGCCGCGGCGCCGTCCCGCGCCGACCATGGGCCGACCCGGAACGGCACGCTGCCGGACACCGGGTCGGGCCGGGTCAACGGCCGGCGCCGCCGCCGCGAGCCACTGGTGGCCGACCGGTCATGAGGACTCGCCTCCTGCTCGCCGCCGGGCTCGCCCTCGCCGGAACCGGTGTGCTCGTCGCGCCAGTGGCGTCGGCCGCGGGGGCGCCCACCACGGGTTGGTGGTCGCGACTGGCCACGACCTCACCCGCCGACGCATCGCCCATGGCCCTGCCCGTGCCCGCGCCCACCGCGCCCGACACGGTCCCGGTCGGTGCCGCCGTGCCCGACGGCCAGCTGTTGGTCGAGGGCACCCCCGAGGGCGCCACCGCAGTGGCCGCCGCCCGATGGGAGCTCGACGAGGGCGAGTCGGGCCCATCGCTGACGCTGTCCGTGGCGCCGGGGTCGACGGTCACGCCACAGTCGATCGTGCTGGCATGCAAGGCCGCGGTGGCGTGGTCGGCGCCCGAGTCGGGCGCAGGCTCGTGGGACGAGAAGCCGCTGGTCGACGCGTCCCGGTGCGTGAACGGTGTGGTGGCCGCCGATGCCAGCACGGTGACCTTCGGGCTCCAGCCCCTGGTCTCCGGGACCGACCTCGACATCGTGCTCACTCCCGGACGGGATCAGCGGGTCGCCCCGCCGGCCGGGGTGCCCGAGCCACCTGTCGACGTCGACAACTCCAGCTTCCGCTGGGTGCTCGATGCGCCAACGGGCGACAGCCTCGACGTGGTGGCCGGCAGCGGGTTCGATCAGGGCGCCGACCCCCAGGTGGTGTCGCCGGCCCCGGTTCCGGTCGATGGCGGAGTCGGCGGCGCGTCGTTCGCTGTACCCCCGCCCCCCGCGCTGGTCGACGCCTCGCCGGGGTTCGGGGCTACGTCCCCCGCGGTGGCACCCGCCCTCGAACCCCAGGACCTGGCGCCATCGGTCCCGGATGTGCACGACCTGGTACCAGCGGCCGTCGCCTCCGGGCCGGTTGATCGCACGATCGGCTTCGGGCTCCTGCTGTTCGCCGCGCTGATGGCGGCGTGGGCGTACCTGGTCCCCGACGCCGACGCGGCCGGACCAATCGGTCTGGGTCGACTCCGGCCAGGAGCAGCCCTCGCCCCCGCCGCGTCCGGCAACGCCCCGGTCGGGGGCCTCAGTCGGTTCCGTCGCCCGCGGTCGTCGCCCCCGCCGCCGCTGACCTGACGAACGGCTGACGATTCGGTCTAGTTCTGCATCGGCATGACGGCCTCGGCGACCTCGGCCAGGTGCTCGTCCCACCGTGGGGGCTCACCGAAGGGGACGACCACGAACTTCGAGGCCCCCACCTCGACGAGGCGCTCGAGGTGGCGCCGCAACGACGCCACCGACGGGGCCACGACGTCGGTGGCATCGACGTCGGGCCGTCGTCGGGCGACGAAGGCCCGCACCGCATCCGGGATCCCGTCGATGCCGTAGGGGACCAGGGCTCCGAAGTGCTCGGGATCGATGGCCCGATCGTGCTCGGCGGCGACCCGGTCGATCTCGGCCCGCCCGGCGGCGACGTCCTCGGGCGTGCAGAAGCTGGGCAACCAGCCGTCGCCGAGCCGGCCGGCCCGGCGCAGCTCCGACGGCGCCCGGCCCCCGAACCAGATCTCGATCGGCTGCTGGATCGGGAACGGCCGCACCGACGCCTCCTCGAAGTGGAAGAACGTGCCCTCGTGGTCGACCGTCTCCTCGGTCCAGAACCGGCGCAGCAGCGGCAGCATCTCGTCGAACCGGGCGGCTCGCTCCTGGCGTGCCACGCCGAAGGCTTGCTGCTCGGCGGGGTCGACCTGACCGAGCCCGAACGCGGGGAGCAGGCGACCGTTGGAGAGCCGGTCGAGCGTGGCCAGCTCCTTGGCCAGCAGCATCGGGTTCCGGCCCGGGAGCACCATCACGCTGGTGCCGAACTTGAGCTTCGTGGTTCGGCCGGCGGCGAAGGCCATCGCCACCACCGGATCGGGGCAGGTGTCGGTGATCTTCTCCGACAGCCACAGCGAGTCGAAGCGGAGGGCCTCCAACGTGTCGACGAGGAGCGAGAACCGCTCGGCGTCGTTGGTGACCGAACGGGTGCCCAACCCGTAGCCGACCCGGATCTTCACCGTCTCACCTCAGCCCAGCAGGGTCTGGAGGACCTGGCGCGTGCGGCGCTGCTCGTCGTCGGTGGCACCGAACTCGCTGGCGCAGAAGTCGGTGACCCCGGCGTCGGCGAGGGTGCGGATGCGGGACGCGACGTGGTCCTCGTCGCCGATGATGGCCACGTCGGCCGGGCCGTCGGCCCCCTCGCGGTCGAGCATGGCCCGGTAGCTGGGCAGCTGGCCGTAGATGGCGAAGGTCTGCGCCGCCCGCTCGCGTGCGGCGTCGACGTCGCTGGTGACGCACACCGGCAGGCCGCAGGCGATGCGGGGCTCCGGGTTGCCCGCGTCCGCCGCCGCGGCCCGGATGGTGGGGCCGGTGAGGGCGTCGATGGTCTTCGGCCCGGTCATCCAGGTGATGGTGCCGGCGGTGCGGGCGCCGGCCAACTTCAGCATCTGCGGGCCGAGGGCGGCGACCATGACCGGCACCGGTTGCGGGTGGGGCACGTCGAGCGTCACGTGGGCCGACAGGGTCTCGCCGGTCGTCGCCGCCGGCCGACCGTCGACCAGGGGCATGAGGATGTCGAGGTACTCGCGCAGGTGGCGCACCGGTTTGTCGAAGCTCATGCCGAACATGTGCTCGATCACCGGTTGGTGGGACAGGCCGATGCCGAGCACGAACCGGCCCTGGGCCGCCTGCTGGGTGGTGAGCGCCTGGGCCGCCAGCATCGCCGGATGGCGGGGGAAGGTGGGCACGACCGAGGTGCCGAGCTCGATGCCGGTCTGGCCGTTGGCCGGTGCGGTCTCGCGGCCGATGACGGCGAGGAGGGTGACGGCGTCGTAGCCGAAGATCTGCGGGACCCAGTAGGTGGCGAAGCCCTGGTCGTGGGCGGTGCGAACGTGGTCGACCACCTCGTCGATGGAGGCGGTGGCGGTGACGCCACCGCCGAAGATGCCGATGCGCATGGTCATGCTCGCAACCTAGACCGCCGCTTGGAGGGCTGGGCCGTGGCGGCGATGGTGACGCCGGCCAGCAGGAGGGCCACCCCGACGGCCGCCGCCCCCGTCAGGTCCTCACCCACCACCGTGATGCCGAGGATCACGGCGGTCAGGGGTTCGGCCAGCGACAGCAGGGTCGCCGTGGCGATGGCGGTGTGACGCACGCCGCGGGTGAACAGGGCGTACGACAGGGTCGTGGCGACGATGCCGAGGTGCAGCGCCATCAGCGAACCCCGGCCGGTGAGGAGCTTGCCGGCGCCACCGAGGAGCAGGGTCGGGGCCAGCAGGAGGGCGGCACCGGCGAAGACGGTGGCCGCCACCCGGTCGGCGTCGCCGGCTCGGGCCAGCTGCTGGAGGGCGTAGGCGTAGATGGCGTAGCTGGCGCCGGCGCCGACGGCGAGGAGCAGCCCCAGCTCGGGCCGCTCGGCGTCGCCGGGCTGGCCGGCCACCAGTACGGCGCCGCTGATGGCGATGACCGCGGCGGTGACCCATCGGGGTGACGGCCGCCATCCGATGAAGCGCCAGTCGACCAGGCCACCCCAGATCGGTGCAGAACCGATGCCGACCGCGGTCCCGAGGGCGACGCCGGCCAGCCGCACGCCGCCGAAGAAGGTGAGCTGGTACGCAGCCACCGAGACGATGGCGGTGACCAGCCACCCCCGGGGGAGGGGATGGTGCTCGGCGTGCCGGATCCGGGCCAGCACCACCAGGCCGGCGCCGCCGACGGCCATGCGGGCCCATCCCACGACCAGCGGATCGATGCCGTCCGGGCCCAGTGCCTGTGCGGTGCCCGTGGTGCCCCACAACACCGCGGCGAGGACGACGAGCAATGCGGCGGGCACCGGCGGAGGCTACCGCTGGCCCTCCCCGGGCCCAGGCGCCCCGCTCGCCGTCCCAGGGCGCCCCCGTGCAACGCGCCGATCGGCGCGATCCTGGCGGGGTGCAGTGGCTCGTCACCTCCATCGTGCTGTCGGTGGTCCTCACCGTGATGTTGAACGTGGGGCTGCGCGCCTTCCCGCGGGCCGGGGACCGGGCGGCGCGCCGGGTCGAGGACCTCATGGCCCCACGTCCCGACGACCGCTTCGGTGATCACCGGCGGGTCCGCGTGATCGTGCCGTGGAGGGCGATGGTCATCGCCTCGCTGGTCCTGACCGTCGTGGTCAACCTCGTGCTCTGGATGAGGTGAAACGTCGGCCGTCGGTCTGGGCCGGCGGCAACGCTCCGCTTAACTACGCCTTGCGTAGCTACGTGATACGTAGTATCACGGTGGCATGGCGCCTTCCCGATCACTCGACCCGCCGCTGCTGATCCTCACCAGCCTCGCCGGGGGACCCAAGCACGGCCATGCGTTGGCCAAGGACATCGAGGCGTTCGCCGGCGTGACGCTCGGTCCGGGCACGCTCTACGGCGCCATCACCAGGCTCGAGGAGCGGCGGCAGATCGAGCCGCTCGAGCCCGATGGCCGGCGCCGGCCGTACCGGCTCACGCCGGACGGTGCCGCCACGCTGGCGGCGGCGGTCGCCGAGCTCCGCCGGGTCGCCGACACCGGCGCGACCCGGCTGCAACTGGCCGGAGGCACAGCATGACCACCCCACGACGGATGCTCCGCTGGTACCCGGTGTCCTGGCGTGAGCGCTACGGCGAAGAGCTCACCGCCTTGATCGAGGACACGCTCGACGACGGCCCACCCACCCTGCGGTTCCGCGCCTCCATCGCGGTCGCCGGCCTCCGCGAGCGGGCCCACCAGTCGGGTCTCGTCGGCGATGCGGTGCCCGGTCCGGACCGGGCTCGGATGGGGGCCCTGGTCGTCCTCTGGGCCTGGGCCGCGTTCGTGTGTGCCGGGGGCGCGCTGGCCAAACGATCCGAGGGTGTCCCGACGTCGTCGGCGCTCGGTGCACTGACGGCACTGGCCGTGGTGGCCGGAGCCGTCGTCGTGGTCGGTGCCGCGATGGCCGTGCCGGCGATGCTGCGGTTCGTGCGCCGCGGCGGTTGGCCCGCAGTCGTGGGTCACGTCCGCCGCGCGGTGGCGGCGACCGCCGTGGCTCTCGCGGGTACAGCCGGCCTGGTGGCCTGGGCCCACTCGCTGTCGAGGGTCGACCGGGAGGTGGCGTCGTGGCCCTACGCGGCTGCGTTCGTGGTCTGGGCGATCGCCGTGGCGGCCGGGCTGGCGTGCTGGACCGGGGTCGCCTTCGCCATCGGTCGTCGCATCCGGCTGTCCCCTCGGATGCTCCGGCTCGAGACCGTCGCCGCGCTCGTGGTGGCCGGTGCGATGGCGGCGATGACCGTGATGGCCTTCGCGTGGTGGGAGACCGTGCCTGGGTCGGCGCCGGGCCAGATCGGCGTGATCGTGGCGGCGATGCTGGCGGCCGACGGTGCCGCCGGCTTCGGTGTGGCACGCATCCGTGGCGTGGCGTGATCGATCGTCGGTCGCTGCGGGGTCAGCGCGCCGCATCGGGCAGGGCCACGAGTGACACCGGCGGCGGGCTGGCAGGAGCGACCGCCGTCCGCAGCGGCAGCGCCAGCACGGTGGTGGTCAGGCCGCCGGCCACGATCAGCCACCAGATGCGGTCGAAGCCGGCCATGGCGTCGGCCGTCGAGGCCGGTGCGCCGAGGAAGGCGATGGTGAGCGCCACGCCGAAGGTGCCGCCGAACTGCCGGATGGCCTGCAGGGCGGCGCCACCGATGCCGATCCGGTTGGCGGGCAGCGCCTGGGCGACGACGCTCGACAGCTGCGGGAAGCAGCACCCCACGCCGAGACCGGTCAGCAGCATCGACGGGAGGTAGTCGCGGAGGTAGTCGACCTCGGGACCGAGCTGGACCGCTCGGTACAGGCCGCCGAGGGCGTAGAGGATGCCACCGGCGACGAGGATCGGTCGCTGGCCGATGCGACCGGCGAGCGTGCCGGCGCGCGGGGCGACGAAGGCCACCAGGGCGGGGCCGGGGGCGACCCCGAAGCCGGCCTCCAGGATCGACCAGTGCCACACCTCGGTCAGGAACAGGATCGACCCGAAGAACATGGCCGAGAAGGCGATGCCGAAGGCCAGCATGGCCAGGTTCCCCCACGTGAAGTTGGGGATGGCGAACAGGTCGAGGTCGAGGGCCGGCGCCACCGTCCGGCGCTGGTGGGCCACGAACACGGCCAGCGCGACGAGACCGGCGCCGACGACCAGGGCGGTCCGTCCGCTGAGCCAGCCGAACCGGTGCGACTCCACGACTCCGTACGACAGCAGGCTGGCCGATCCGGCCACCAGCGCCACCCCGACGATCGAGGGCACCCGGGTGGCGGGATCGGACGATTCGCGCAGCGTGCGGGCGCCGGCGACGACGGTGAAGACGCCCACCGGCAGGTTGAGGAAGAACGCCCACCGCCAGCCCAGGCCTTCGACGATGGCGGCACCCAGGGTCGGGCCCAGTGCGCCGGCGACCGCGCCGGCCGCGCCCCAGATGGCGACAGCGCGCGGGATCTGGTCGCGCGGGAAGGCGTGCATCACCAGGGCCAGCGACGACGGGATCAGCGCCGCCGCGCCGGCGGCCTGCACGATGCGGAAGACGATGAGGACGCCGGCGGTCGGCGCCAGGCCGCACGCCATCGACGCCACCGTGAACGCAGCGGACCCGGCCAGGAACACCCGGCGGTGGCCGACCCGGTCGGCGAGCTTGCCGGCCGGGATCAGGAGGGCGGCGAAGACGATGGTGTAGGCGTTGAGCACCCACGACAGCTCCGTGGCGCTCGTCGACGTGAACGTGGCGGTGATGTCGGGGAACGCCACGTACAAGATGGTGGTGTCGAGGAACGTCGCCAGGGTCGCCAGCGAGGCGATGGTCAGGGTGCGGCGGGCAGCAGCGTCCATGGTCGGCTCAGTCCTGCGCCGTGAGGCGGGTCTGGAACGACTCGGCCACGAGGCTGCCGTCGGTCGTCGCGATGCGGCCGTGCTCGACGGCGAGACCGCCGGTGCTGGTCGCGATCTCGAACGAGGCGGTGAGCCACTCGTCCGGGCCGAGCACCAGCTCGGGTTCGTGGATGTGGGCGGTGAGGTCGATGCTCACCCCGCCGGTGGGTGGGGCGACCCGTACGAATGCCGGCGGGGGGAACCAGTCCGACGCCATCGCCAGCCACGCGGCGTCGGCGATCCTGGACTCCAGGGGACGCAGGTAGCCCCGCACCGTGGCGCGCTCGCCACCGGTGAAGGGGAGATGGGCCGGATCGAGCCGGGCATCGACGCGGCCGAAGTGCGCCACCCCGGCGGGAGGATCGACCGGTACGCACTGCTCGGGTGGGGGCAGGGGGATGGGTTCCGGGGTCGACCACTCCAGGCCCTCGCGCTCGGCCAGCAGCGTGAGCCGGCTCGTCGTCAGGAGCTGGTCGTGTTGGCGGAGCTCGACCGTGACCGTGCTGATCGAGCGGCCTCGCCGGACCTCGTGGACGGCGAGCGTCGCGGGACCGACCGTGCCCGATCGCAGGAAGCTCGTCGTCACCGTCCGGACGTGACGGTCGGGCGAGCGGGCTTCGGCGCCCCGCACGGCCAGCGCGGTCATGTAGCCGCCGTGGATGCCGACCAGCGATGCCCAGCCGGCGTCGAGGTCCACCGAGAAGCTGTTCGGTCGTCCCTCGATCGGGTGCAGGGCCGTCGTGCGGTCGAAGTCCGTGAGCCGCCGGTCCGAGGTGAGTTGTTTCATGAAACGCACTCTCACACATTGAGTAGCGTGATGCAACTGACACGTGCTGCAACGACATAGGATGGGGTCATGCGCAAGGCATCGTTCGCCGACATGCACTGCTCCGTCGCCCAATCCCTGGAAGTGATCGGCGAGTGGTGGACCCTGTTGATCCTGCGTGACGCGTTCCTCGGGGTGCGCCGCTTCGATGTCTTCGTCGAGCGTCTCGGCATCGCCCGCAACGTGCTCGCCAACCGGCTCGAGAAGCTGGTCGACGCCGGGGTGCTCGACAAGCGTCCCTACGACCAGGCGCGGGGCCGCTACGACTACGTGCTCACCGAGAAGGGTCGCGCCCTGTGGCCGGTACTCACGACCCTGCGCCAGTGGGGCGACGAATGGCTGGTCGGTCCGGGCAACGAGCCCCTGCTGCTCGAGCACCGGTCGTGTGGCCAGCGCACGACCGCGCGCCTGACCTGCGATGTCTGCGGTGAGGAGCTCGACGCTCGCGCGGTGACGGCCATCCAGGGGCCCGGTGCGGCCGAGGGCTCCCCGCTCCCGGTCCGCCGTCCGATGTGAGCAGAACGGGGGACGGTCAGGGGCGCCTGGTGCGGAGATCCACCGGGCGGCTGACGGACTGGAAGAAGTCGTTGCCCTTGTCGTCGACGATGACGAAGGCCGGGAAGTCCTCCACCTGGATCTTCCAGATCGCCTCCATGCCCAGCTCGGGGTACTCGAGCACCTCGACGGAACGGATGTTGTCCTGGGCCAGGCGTGCCGCAGGGCCACCGATGGAACCCAGGTAGAAGCCGCCGTGGCGCTGGCAGGCGTCGGTGACCTGTTGGCTGCGGTTGCCCTTGGCCAGCATCACCATCGACCCGCCGGCCGCCTGGAAGGCATCGACGTAGGAGTCCATCCGGCCGGCGGTGGTGGGCCCGAACGACCCGGACGCGTACCCCTCGGGCGTCTTGGCCGGGCCGGCGTAGTACACGGGGTGGTCGCGCAGGTACTGGGGCATGGGCTCGCCGGCGTCGAGGCGCTCCTGGATCTTGGCGTGGGCGATGTCGCGGGCCACGACCAGGGGTCCCGTGAGCGACAGGCGGGTCTTGACCGGCAGCTTCGACAGCTGTTCGAGGATCTCGGGCATCGGTCGGTTGAGGTCGACCTGGACGACATCGCCACCCAGGTGCTCGTCGGTGACGTCGGGGAGGAACCGGGCCGGGTTGCGCTCGAGTTGTTCGAGGAACACGCCGTCGGCGGTGATCTTCGCCTTGGCCTGGCGATCGGCGGAGCACGAGACCGCCACCGCCACCGGCAGGGACGCACCGTGGCGCGGCATGCGGATGACGCGGACGTCGTGGCAGAAGTACTTGCCACCGAACTGGGCGCCGATGCCGAACTCCTGGCTCAGCTTGAGCACCTCGGCCTCGAACTCCACGTCGCGGTAGGCGTGCCCCAGCGGCGATCCCTGCTTGGGCAGCGAGTCGAGGTAGCGGGTGCTGGCCAGCTTCGCAGTCTCCAACGCCATCTCCGCCGAGGTGCCGCCCACGACCACGGCCAGGTGGTAGGGCGGACACGCCGCGGTGCCGAGGGTCCGCAGCTTGTCGTCCAGGAAGGCGAGGAGCTTCTCGGGCGTCAGCAGCGCCTTCGTCTCCTGGTACAGGTAGCTCTTGTTGGCCGAGCCGCCGCCCTTGGCCATGAACAGGAAGTCGTACTGCAACCCGTCGACGGCAGAGATCTTGATCTCGGCCGGCAGGTTGGTCTTGGTGTTGGTCTCCTCCCACATCGACAGCGGCGCCATCTGGGAGTAGCGCAGGTTGTCGGTCTGGTACGTCTCGAAGATGCCGCGGGCGATGGCCGCCTCGTCGCCGCCACCCGTCAACACGCCCTCGCCCTTCTTGGCCTTGACGATCGCCGTACCGGTGTCCTGGCACATGGGCAGGATCCCGCCCGCCGACACGTTGGCGTTCTTGAGCAGGTCGAGGGCGACGAAACGGTCGTTGCCCGAGGCCTCGGGGTCGTCGAGGATGTTGCGCAGCTGCTGGAGGTGTCCGGGCCGCAGGAAGTGGGCGATGTCGAACATCGCCTCGGCGGTCAGTGCGGTCAGCGTGTCGGGGGAGACCCGCAGGAACCGCTGGCCGCCGAGGTCCACCTGCTCGACGCCGGCGATGTCGAGTCGGCGGAACGGTGTCTCGTCACCGGCCAGGGGAAGCAGCGGGGTGTGTTCGAACGTCGTCACGCCCCGAGTATCGCGGGTCGGGGGCTCAGCGGCGGAGCCGGCGGAGCACCACCAGGGCGATTCCCACGAGGGCGACGGCAGGGATGACGATCCGGTTCCACCGGGGCCGCCACTGGGTTCGTCCCAGGTCGGCGTCGGTGACGTGCGGGGCGCCGGCGGGCTCCTCGCCCTCGGCTGCCACGCCGAGGCGTTCGGCGAACGCGTCCAGGTCGGGTTTGTCCTGTTCGTGGTCGGGATGGTGCCCGGGCCGCTGCTCGGCAGGCACGTCACCCACCCGGCCGTCGGAGGAGGGGGGCTTCTGCGCGGACAACTCGGCCTCGGACGCGTTGGGGTTCAGCGCGGGAACCTGTCCGGACCGGCGGAGCTCGGGCTGTTGTGGGTTCGCCATGGGCGCTCCGTACCCCGCCGCGCGCCAGCCGTATGCGTCAGGGCTGGGACGGACTCAGAAGGCAGGGGCGCCGGCGTAGGGCTTGGGGTCACCGGCAGCGGGGATCTCCGGTCCCTTCCAGCTCATCGCCTTGGCGAGGTTGTCGGCGACCGCCCGCCACGCCACGGGGTCCCAACCCTCGGCTGAGCCGAGGAGCGAGCCGTCGAGGCCGAGGTGGACGAACGCGGGGAGCGTCTCGAGGCCGAGGGACTTGACGAACGCCTTGTCCGGATCGCAGAGCACGAAGAGGCGATCGGCCCACGGGCCCACGAACGTCTTGGCGTCTTCGGGGGTCGCGGTGATCACGAACCCGACGCGAGCGTCTGCGCCGGTGAAGGTGGTGAGGATCCGTCCTGCCGTCTCGAGCAGCCACGCGCTCTCGTAGGCATACGGGTCGAGCACCGCCACGGCCAAGTGGAACGTCGTCAACCAGTCGTCGAGCGGCCGCTCGACGCCGGAGAGGTGGGTGAGAGGGACGTCGCCAGCAGGGTCTGTCGGCACGGCGGGCAAGTTAGCAAGCTAGGTTCCGCGGGTCAGATTCGTCCGTGTCCCTGGAGGTCACCGGTGCTCATCGCTGCATGGCATGACGGCTACTACAACGCCATCCTGTTCATCCACATCCTGTCGTTCCTCATCGCCTTCGCTCCCGCCGTGATGAACCCGCTCCTCGCCAACTACTTCAAGCGCGAGGGCGACGAACGCACCGCCGTCACGTGGGCCGGGTTCACGTCCTTCTACACGTCCCGGGTCAGCCTCACGGCCCTCGGCGTGCTGCTGGTCACCGGGATCTGGATGATCACCATCTCCAGCGACCTGTACGACTTCTCGCAGGCCTGGGTGTCGGCGGCGTTCGTCGTGTGGCTGGCCATCGGCGGCGTGGTGAGCGCCATGATCCTCAAGGGCGAGAAGGCCATCGCCGCCGGTGACACCAGCGGCGAGAAGCTGGTGAGCCAGGGCGGTGCCATCGCCACCGTGCTGGGTGCCGTGATGCTCTACCTCATGATCTTCAAGCCCGGCCTGTAGATGCACCCCATCGAGCGACTGCGTTACGTCGCCCGATCGGGTGGTGCCGACCACGGCGCCCTGGCCGAGGAGACCGCCCGCGCCCTCGCCGCCTTCACCGACGATCCCTCCGGGCTCGTCACCGCCTGCCGGCGGATCGTCGACCGCCACCCGACATCCGGGCCGATGTGGTGGCTGGCGTCGAAGGTCCTGGCCACCAACGACCCGCGGGCCGAAGCCATCCGCTGCGTCACCGTGCTCCAGGACGACCCCACTGCCGCCGCGGTCGCCTACGAGCTCCCCGACGACGTCACCGTGACCGCCATCGGCTGGCCCGAGCAGGTCGGGGAGGCCTTGATCCGGCGGGGCGACATCCGATCCCTGGTGGTCGACGCGCTGGGTGAAGGGGCGGGTCTCGTGCGCCGACTCGAGTACGCCGACTCCCAGAGCGACGAGGTCCCCCCGGCCAACATCAGCGGCGCGGTGCGCTGGTCCAACATCGTGCTCCTCGAGGCGTCGGCGGTCGGACCCGACGGTTTCGTGGCGGTCGCGGGCTCGCACGCGGCCGCGGCCATCGCTGCCAGCACCGATGCCTCGGTCTGGCTCGTGGCCGGCGAGGGGCGCCTGCTGCCCGACCGGATCTGGACCGCTCTCGGCGACCGTCTCGACCAGGCAGGCGAGCCCTGGGAGCTCGACGAGGAGATCGTCCCTCTGTCCCTGGTCGACGTCGTCGTCGGCCCCAAGGGCCGGGAGACGGTCGAGGCCATGCTCCGACGTACCGACACACCCGTCGTCCCCGAGCTGCTCAAGCCGCAGCTGTGAGCCCTCGTCTCGCACCGCCGGGCGCCTGCCCGACTGCACCAGTTGCCGACCCCACCACCAGGAGGTGACGGCCCATGAGCCGCCGCGATCAGATCCGCATGACCGACGACGAGGTCGCCGCCTTCCTCGACGGCCGCCACACGATGAACATCGCCACCCTCAACCACGACGGCAGCATCCACCTGGTGGCCATGTGGTACGCCATGGACGGCGCCGACCCGGTGTTCTGGACCTACCGGAAGGCCCAGAAGATCAAGAACATCGAGCGCGACCCCCGCATCACCTGCCTGGTGGAGACCGGTGATGCCTACGAGGAGCTCAAGGGGGTCGAGCTGGTGGGCCGGGCCGAGCTGGTGACCGAACGCGACGAGGTGATGGCGCTGGGCGAGCTGGTGGCGGCGCGCTACACCGGCCCGGTCACCGACGAGAGCCGCCCGTTCATCCACGCCGTGGGGGAGAAGCGCCACGGGGTCCGGGTCAGGGTCGAGCGCACCGTGAGCTGGGATCACTCCAAGCTGGGTGGTACCTACTGAATCCCCCCGCAGTGTGGCGGCGTCCCTCGGCGGCTTCGTAGCATCCTGCGCCGATGACGCCTGGGACACCGCCGTACGGAGATGCCGCCCAGGCGGTGGTCGACGTCGTCATGCCGGCTCGTGACGAAGCGGCGACGATCAGGGCCAACATCGACGCCGCCGCCGGCTGCCGCTATGTCCGTCACGTCATCGTGGTCGACGACGGCTCGCGCGACGACACCGCGGCCATCGCCGAGGACGCGGGTGCCACCGTGATCCGGCGGCCCGATTCCCCCGGATCGAAGGCCCACGCCATGGACGATGGCGTGGCCGCCACCGACGCCACCCACATCCTCTTCGTCGACGCCGACTGCACGGACCTGACCAGCGCCCACCTCGAGGCGGTCTGCGAGCCGGTCCTCGACCGCCGGGTCGAGATGAGCCTCGGAGCCTTCGACTACGGCTGGCTCAACTGGCTGGTGCTCCGGTGCCCGCCGCTCTCGGGCGAACGGATCGTGCCTCGCTGGGTGTGGGAGGCGGTGCCGGCCGAGAAGCTCGACGGCTACACCATCGAGGTGCGCCTGAACGAGGTCATCTGCGAGCGCCGCCTGCGCACGGCAGCCCGGACGATGACCGGCGTGTACCACCGCACCAAGCGTGACAAGTTCGGCTGGCGCGAAGGCGTGCACCGCACGTGGCTCATGTACCGCGACATCGTGTCGATGCTGCGCCCGGTGGGCGACATCCGCTGGCGGACGTACTGGTTCTACCTGCGGGGACTCACGGTCGAGGTCGCCGTGCCCCCGCCCCGTCGAGATCCCACCCCGGTCTCCTGAACAGCAACAGCGGGATCGGCAGCACCAGGTTCGAGCTGGTGACCGTGCTCCCCGTGCCCGTCCCGATGACGAGCAGGGTGAGCAGCACGATCAGGGCGACGATGCCCCAGATGAACCGCTTGGTGGTGCGCCGGGATCGCGAGCGCTGCCGGGCAACCTGTCGATCACGGCGCCCGGCCGTGGCCCTCCCCTTCGGCGGTGTCGTCTTCGGCATGCCCCAACGGTAGGTCAGCGGGCGTTCCCGTTTCAGCTGGCGCCGGCCACCAGCCGGCGCGCGATGACCTTGAGGCAGAGTGTCTCGTCCGCGCCCTCGAAGATGGAGAGCACGCGGGCGTCGACCCAGTACCGGCTCACCGGGTACTCCTCGGCGTAGCCGTACCCACCGTGGATCTGGAGCGCCTCACGGGTGACCCACTCGGCGGCCTTGCAGACGAACGCCTTCACCAGCGTGGCCTCCATGGCCCCCTCGCCCTTGGCCATCATCTTGGCCACGGCGTAGGCGAACTGGCGGCTGGCCTGGATGATCACCGCCATGCGGGCCAGCTTGGCCTGGGTCAACTGGTAGTCGGCGATGGGCTTGCCGAACACGAGTCGATCGTCGGCGTACTGCTTGGCTTCCTCGTAGGCGGCCTGCATCACCCCGACGGCGCGAGCGGCGGTCTGGAGGCGGCCGTTCTCGAAGCCCTCCATCTGGAGGTAGAAGCCGCGGCCGAGGCCGTCGTCGCCCCCGATCAGGTTCTCGGCCGGCACGAACCAACCGTCGAGAGCGATCTCGTAGGAGTGCATGCCGCGATAGCCGATCGTGTCGATCGGCCGACCTTCCATCTTCCCGCCGTGGTCGTCGGTGAAGGCGAAGCCGTGCCCGTCGCCTTGGGGCTTGGGGACGATGAACATCGACAGGCCGCGGTGGCCCTTGCTGCGGTCGGGATCGGTGCGGGCGAGCAGCAGGAGCACGTCGGCCCGGGCGCCGAAGGTGCACCACGTCTTCACGCCATTGATGCGCCATCCCTCGGTGCCGTCGTCGAGCGTGTGGCGGGTGGCCGTCGTCTTGACGCCGGCGACATCGGAGCCGAAGTCGGGCTCGGTGACCGCGACGGCGCACATGACCTCTGTGGTGGCCAGCTTCGGGAGCCAGTACTGCTTCTGGTCCTCGGTGCCACCCTTCTCCACGGCGCGGGTCATGATCTCGGGCCGGGTGATGAGCGAGCCGCCGATGCCCAGCGAGCCGCGTGACAACTCCTCGGTGGCCACCACCATCCCGATGTAGTCGGACTCGCCGCCGGCCGCGAACCCCCCGTACTCCTCGGGGATGGAGAGGCCGAAGGCCCCGAGCTCGGCGAGGCCCGAGATCACCTCCTCGGGCACGTCGCCGTTGGTGCGGTGCACGTGCTCGGCGTGGGGCTTGATCTGCTCCTCGGCGAAACGGCGGAACGTGTCCTGCACCAGCTCGAAGTCGTCGTCGAGGTGTCGGGGGCCGTCGCCGTCGATGGCGGTGAGGAACTCGGGCGAGCGATACGTGCCGACGAAGTCGCGGGCAGTGTCGAGGGCACCGGCGTCCACCCCCCACTCCGTCTCGCGCCCGAACAGCTTCGCCGCCAGCTCGCCGATGGCATCGGCAGCGAACGCGCAGGCGATGGCGGCCTCGGTGTCGCCCTTGGCGCCGTAGTCGAGCAACGTCGCCGACATCTCGACCGCCGCGGTCGAATGCGCCAGGTCGTAGGCCAGCACCTGGTTGGCGTCGATGTCGCCGAGCTCGGCGAGCCGGCTGGTGGCGCTGGTGAGCACGGCGCGGGCGGTGTCGATGGCGGTGGCGGCGGCGGCGAGGTCCGGGGCGATCATGGCGGCAGGGTACCGGCGGGTATCGACGTCGTTCCAAGGCACGACGCCCGGCCCGGCTGGACCCGTTCGCTCGTTCGTCCTGGCTCCCCATAGGTTTCCCGGGACCGGACCCCGACCCCACGTGAGCGACATGAGCAAGACGAATCCCGGCAACTTCTTCGAGGACTTCACCGTCGGTCAGGTCATCGAGCACGCCACGCCCCGCACGGTCACCGAGGGCGACCGGGCCCTCTACGGCGCGCTCTACCCGACGCGCTTCGCCATCCCGTCCTCGGCGGAGTTCGCCGCCGCATGCGGGTTGTCGCCAGCTCCCGTCGAGGACCTGATCGGCTTCCACATCGCCTTCGGCAAGACGGTGCCCGACGTCTCGCTCAACGCCGTGGCCAACCTGGGTTACGCCGAGTGCCGCTTCCACCGCCCGCTCCACCCTGGCGACACGTTGCGGGCCCGCTCCGAGGTCATCGGGGTCAAGCAGAACTCCAATGGCAAGACGGGCATCGTCTGGGTCCGCTCCACCGCCACCGACCAACGCGGCGAGACGGCCATCGACTGGGTCCGCTGGGTCATGGTCCGCAAGGCCGATCTCGAGGCACCGGCGCCGGAGGCCGTCGTGCCCGATCTGGCCGACGTCGTCGCCCCGGGCGACTTGATCGTGCCTGCCGGTCTCGATTTCGCCGGCTACGACTTCTCGGCCGCCGGCGAGCCCCACCGCTTCGGTGACTACGAGATCGGCGAGAAGATCGACCACGTCGACGGTGTCACCGTGGAGGAGGCCGAGCACGTGCTCGCCACCCGGCTGTGGCAGAACACCGCCAAGGTCCACTTCAACACCGAGGCTCGCGACGACGGCCGGCGCCTGATCTACGGCGGGCACATCATCAGCCTGGCCCGGGCCCTGTCGTTCAACGGCATGGCCAACGCCGCCCTGATCGCGGCCATCAACGGGGGAGCGCACACCGCTCCGACCTTCGCGGGCGACACCGTCTACGCCTGGTCCGAGATCCTCGACAAGGCGGAGCTCGGCGACATCGGGGTGGCGGCGCCGGGCGTGGGTGCGTTGCGGGTCCGGCTGGTGGCCACCAAGGGCCGGGACGAGACGATGACCCTGCGGGACGGAGACGGCTATGCCCCGCAGGTGCTGCTCGATCTCGACCTCTGGGTCCTCTGTCCCGTCTGAGCCCACGGCGTGACGCCGCTCCAGGACGCGCTGCTCGAGTGGTGGGCCGGCCACGGTCGTGATCTGCCGTGGCGGCGCAGCCGCAGCCCCTGGGCGGTCCTCGTGTCCGAGCTCATGCTCCAGCAGACGCAAGTGGCCCGGGTCGAGACGCGTTGGAGCGCGTTCCTCGACCGGTTCCCGACCCCGGCCGAGTGCGCGGCGGCGCCCGTCGGCGACGTCGTGGACGAGTGGGCGGGCCTCGGCTACAACCGGCGCGCTGTGCACCTGCACCGGGCCGCGACGGCCTGTGTGGAGCGCTTCCACGGCGAGCTCCCGACCACGCTGGACGATCTGCTCACCCTCCCGGGCGTCGGGCCGTACACGGCGCGGGCCGTCCTCGTCTTCGCCCACGAACGCGACATCGGCCTCGTCGACACCAACGCGGGCCGCTTCGTGGCCCGGGCCCTCGCCGGCCGGCCCCTGGGCCGAGCGGAGGCCCAGGCCACCGCCGACGCCGGCGTTCCCGACGGTTGGGGGTGGACCTGGGGTCAGGCCGTCTTCGACCTCGGGGCCACCGTGTGCCACAAGCGCACGCCGGCCTGTGATCGCTGCCCGGTCCGCCCCCACTGCGCCTGGGCCTCGGCCGGCTTCCCCGCCCCCGACCCCATCGCCGGATCGGCCGGGATCAGCGGACCGCAGTCACGTTTCGACGGCTCCGACCGCCAGGGCCGCGGCCGGTTGGTCGACGCCCTGCGTTCCGGCGCGGTGGACGACGACGACCTGGCCACCACGATGGGCTGGCCGGACGACCCCGATCGCGCGCAATCGGTGGCCGCGACGCTCGTGCGCGACGGCCTCGCCGTCCACGACCCCACCACCCGCACCTGGCACCTCCCCATCTGACCCCCAACCCTCCGTTCTTGTCGGCGGATGCGGGGCCTGTACCCCCGATTTGCCGACAAGAACGGGCTCGGGTGGCGGTCAGGGGGCGGTGAGGGCGGCGACGATCTCGTCCACGGCGGCGCGGGCGAGCGCCCGCATCTCGTCGTCGGTGCGGTCCTGGATGGGGTGGGCGACGAAGACCCGGGCCGGGTCGAAGCCCAGCGCCGCGGCCTGGGCCCGGGCGGCGTCGACGAACTCGGCCGATGCCACGAAGACGCCGGGAACGCCCCGGCGCTCCAGGTCAGCGATGTCGTGCACACTGCACGACGTGCACGACCCTCAGTCGGCGAGGGCCTCGATGACGACGTCGCACGTCACCGAGATCTCGTGCCGCAGGTCGATCGGCGCCGGCTTGGTGTAGGTCGGCTTGGCGTAGCGGAGCACGTCGGCCACGCTGCGCCGGCGCAGCTCGGCCTCCACCTCGTCGAGGAAGACGTCGCCGCGGGGCTTGGAGATGTCGAGGAGGCCGACCGTGGTGCCGGCGATCGACGTGGGCCGGTCCACCCGTTCCCACTCGGCGACCCGGCGCTCTGAGGTCGGATCGAGGACCGTGCTCATTGGAGGACTGTGCTCATTGGAGAACCGTGCTCATCTGATCTCCCTGGTGACCGGATCGGATCCTTCGTCGCCGTTCACCCAACCACCGATGATCGCCGAGAACAACCCTGCTCCGCCGCCGGCGTGGCAGATGAGCAGACCCCCCTCCCGGAACTTGGGCAACTGCATCCCGCCGAACGTCTCGGGGATGCCCTCGGTGATGCCGTCGGCCCCGGCCAGCAGCTCGTCGGAGTCCAGGGTCAGCAACTCGGCGAGACGGCTCTCGAGCCGCGGGCGGTCCCAGCCGTCGTCGGCCAGGACCCGGCCGTGCTCCGGCGAGACCACCAACATGGCGTCGATCTTCAAGGGCAGCTTGGGATGTCCCACCGATCGGAGACAGACCGCGAACGTGCGGGCCAGCGACTCGGCCGTGCGGGACTTCTGGTCGATGATCGCCTGCGGCCCGTGGCCGGCGAAGAGCGTGACGGCGTTGACCCCGGGCTCGATGCCCCGTGCCACCGACAGCGGGCTGAGCGGGGAGCCTTCCTCGAGCTCGGCGAAGCACCAGCCGAGCTTGCCCGGGCTCCCCATCGTCGCCCGGTCGACGCCGGCAGGCTTGCCGCCACCGACGTTGCGGACCACGAGCTGCAGGGCCCGGCCGATGGTGGCGTTGGCCCGGTTCCCCTGACCGAGCACGTTGACGCCCGCGTTCATGCCGATGCGGTGGCGGATGGGACCGTTCACCACCAGCACCGGTCCGGAGAAGAAGGTCGTGGCCAGCAGGCCGTGCATGTTGAACTGGCTCGTGCACGCGGCCTCGAGTGCGGTGAGCACCACCGGCAGGTACTCCGGGAGGCAACCGGCCAGCACCGCGTTGACCGCCACCTTCTCGACGGTGCACTCGACGAGGTCGGGCGGCACGATCGCGACCACGTCGTCGGGCGGCCTTTCGGTCCCCTCCAGCATGCGGGCGACTCGGGCTTCGGTGGGCGGGACGACGGGCAGGCCGTCGGTCCAGCCGCGGTCGTACATCGCCTCGAACGGGTCCTCCAACTCGGCGAGGTCGACCCGGCGGCTGCGCAGACCCGATGCCGAGAACCGGACCCGCAGCTCGTCGGTGCGGCTCGGGTCGACCGAGAGCGAGCCGCAGCCAGGACGCCACGGCGGCAGATCGGCACCCAGATCGTCGTCACCGAAGAACGCCCGCCACTGGTCGCGCTCCCAGCCGACGATGCGCTCGACCTCCTCGCCGTCCCGGATCCGCAGCAGGCTGGGGACCGTCTCGATGTCCCACAGGTAGCTGACGGTGAGGTCGGTGTCGTCGACCGCCGCCACACCCTCCGGGAAGGTCGGGTCGTCCTGGGTGAAGACGGCGAGGTCGCCGCGGTGGGCGAGCCGGGCGAGAACGGGCGCGACGAGGACGCAGGTCGGGCAGTCGCGCTTGACCACGGCGACGATGCCGTCGGGGAGCGGGGGGCGTCGGGGTGCGGTCAACGTTCGACGCGGCCGGCGGCGCCGGGATCCTGTGGTGGTTCCACTGCTGCTCCTCTGGGTGGTGTGACGAGTGTTACACGGTCCGCCTGCCGTTGCCCGCAGGCCAGGACTACGATCCGTGATCCGAGATCAGGGGGATTCGCAGTGCACGTCACCTTCTACGGGGTCCGCGGCTCCACTCCGTGCCCGACGGAGGGAAACCACCGGTATGGCGGGAACACGTCGTGCGTGGCCATCGAGTCTCCCGGCCATGACCCCATCGTCTTCGACCTCGGCACCGGTCTGCGGCAGTGGGGCGAGACGCTCCCGCACGACGGGTCCTTCCACGGCCACGCCCTCGTCACCCACGTCCACTGGGACCACGTCCAGGGCCTGCCCTTCTTCATGCCCGTGCTCCAGGCCGGGTCGACGTTCGACGTGTACGGACCCCCGGCCCCGGGATGCTCCCTGGGCTCGTGCTTCGAGACCTTCGTCTCGCCCCCGTACTTCCCGGTGTCGATCAGCGATCTGCCGGGAACGATCCGCTTCCACGACGCCGTCGACACCGAGATCGGCGTCGGCGACGCCAAGGTCACGATCCGCTCGGTGCCGCACACCGGTCTGACCAACGGCTACCGCGTCGAGCAGGACGGCTCCACCGTCGTCTACATCTCCGATCACCAGATGCCCGACGATCCCATGCAGATCTCCGACGACGTGCTCGAGTTGTGCGACGGCGCCGACTTGTTGATCCACGACGCCCAGTACACGCCGGAGGAGTTCGAGACCAAGCGCGACTGGGGTCACTGCACGGTCGACTACGCGGTACACGTGGCCGCGCAGTCCGGCGCCAAGCGCCTCGCGTTGTTCCACCACGATCCCAGCCACGACGACCCGATGATCGACTGCCTGCTCGTGGGGGCCCGCACCCGGGCGTCCGGCCGGATCGACGAGATCATCGCCGCGTCCGAGATGCTCACGGTGGTCCTCTAGCGCCTTCGGCCGTCGCGCCCGGGTTCTGTAGGGTCCCGAGCCATGCCGAAACAGCGCAACACGGCCATCGACCAGGCCCATTTCCGGCAGGTCCTCGGGCACTTCGCCACCGGCGTCACCGTCGTGGCGGGCATGGACGGCGATGAGCCCGTGGGTCTCGCGGTCGGCTCGTTCTTCTCCCTGTCACTCGATCCGCCGCTGGTCGGCTTCTGCGTCGACAAGACCTCCAACTCGTGGTCCCGGATGGAGGGGGCAGGGTCGTTCTGCGTCAACATCCTCGGCGACGACCAGGAGGACGTGTGCCGCGTCTTCGCCACCAGCGGCGAGGACAAGTTCTCCTCGGTCGGATGGCGGCCGGCAGAGTCCGGGTCACCGCTCATCAACGGAGTACTGGCCTGGATCGACTGCGACCTCGACGCCGTCCACGACGGCGGCGACCACGTCATCGTCGTGGGCGCGGTGAAGGGCCTCGACGTCGGCCACGAGGGTGAACCACTCGTGTTCTTCCGGGGCGGGTACGCCAACCTCGCATAAAGCCGCTGCGCCGGCGGACTCTCGTCCGCCGGCTTCGCTTCTGGAGTTGCTCACCCGCCGTCCTCCGGCCGGCCGGCTCGTCAACTCCTCGCCCACGACCTGATATTGACCCCAGGGTCAAGGCCGCTATGGTCCTGACCGTGGGCGACGCCGACACCGACGACACCGACGGCGCCGCGTCAGGCCCGGACACCCGAGCCGGCTGGCGTCTCATCATCGACACCCTCCGTCCCCGCAAACTCGGTGTCGCACTCGGCGTGGCGATCGGCCTGGGCTGGTCGATCAGCAAGGTGAGCGTGGGCCTCCTCGTCAAGCAGGCGATCGACCGAGGCATCGAAGGCGGACCGGGCGGCGCCGGCGACATGGGCGCGCTGCTCGTGTGGGCCCTCGCCATCGCCGGCGTGGGGCTGGTCTCGGGCGCGCTCACCGGGAGTCGCCGTTACGTCGCCTTCCGCGAAGCGCGTCTGGTCGAGAAGCGACTGCGCGACCGGCTCTTCGCCCACGTGCAGCGGCTCCACTTCGCCTACCACGACGAGGTGCAGGCGGGGCAGCTCATGAGCCGCGGCAACACCGACCTCCAGCAGGTGCAGGCCTTCGTCGTCATGATCCCGCTCACGATCGCCAACGCCATGACCGTGCTGAGCGTGACCGTCATCCTGCTCATCATCGATCCGCTGCTCGCCGTGCTGTCGCTGGGTTCGTTGCCGGTCATCAACCTGATCGCCAAACGGTTCGGGTCCAAGCTCTTCCCCTCGGTGATGGGCATCCAGCGCGAGTCGGCCGAGCTCGCCGCCGTGGTCGAGGAGTCCGTCGCCGGTGTTCGGGTCGTCAAGGGGTTCGGGGCCGAGAAGGTGTTGCAGGGACGCCTCCGGGTCGAGGCCGACGACGTGTACGACGCGTCGATGGAAGCCGCCACCACCCGCGCCACCTTCTTGCCCGCCCTCGAGCTCCTGCCCAACATCGGCCTCATCGCCGTGCTCGGCTTCGGCGGTCACCGGGTGATCGACGGCACCATCTCGATCGGGTCGTTCGTGCTGTTCAACGTCTTCGTCGTGTTGCTCATCTGGCCCATGCGCATGCTCGGCATGATCATCGCCAACGGGCAACGGGCCTCGGCCGCCGCGGCCCGGGTGGCCGAGGTGCTCCAGACCGATCCCGTCATCGTCGACCGTCCCGACGCCCGGCCTCTCGGACCGGGCACCGGTGACCTCCGCTTCGACCACGTCGAGTTCTCCTACGGCGACGGATCGATCCCGGTGCTGCACGACTTCGATCTCCACGTCGAGGCCGGCACCTCGGTGGCGCTCGTCGGCGCCACCGGGTGCGGCAAGACCACCGTGGGCCGCCTGATCCCCCGCTTCTACGACATCGAGCGAGGCCGGGTCCTGCTCGACGGCTGCGATGTGCGCGACGTCCGCCTCGCCGATCTGCGACGAGCGGTCGGCATCGTGTTCGAGGAGACGTTCCTGTTCTCCGACTCCATCGCCGCCAACATTGCCTTCGCCGATCCGGCGGCATCGCAGGCGTCCATCGAACGGGCCGCCAAGCTGGCCGGCGCCCACGAGTTCATCGTCGAGCTCGACCACGGCTACGAGAGCGTGATCGGTGAGCGGGGCTACTCGCTCTCCGGTGGGCAGCGGCAACGCATCGCCATCGCCCGGGCGATCCTCGCCGATCCGCGGGTGCTGATCCTCGACGATGCCACCAGCTCGGTGGACCCCACCAAGGAGCACGAGATCCGCGACGCCCTCGCCGAGGTCATGGAGGGCCGCACCACGCTGGTCATCGCCCACCGCGTCGCCACCATCGCCCTCGCCGACCGGGTCGTGCTCCTCGACGAGGGCACGGTCGTGGCCGAGGGGACCCACGTCGAGCTCCTGGCCACCTCACCCCGGTATCGCGAGGTCCTCGCCTCCGCCGCTGACGACGCGCCCGGTGACGCCCACGCCGAGCTTCCGGCCTGATGCGGATGGAAGGCGGCGTCGACGCCGACGACAAGCTCGACCGGGCCGCGGCGCGCCAGGTGCTCCGCCGCAGCTTCCAGATGCTGCGGCCCTACCGTCGCCAGCTGGTCATCGCATCGCTGCTGGTGGTGGTGTACACCGCCACGACCCTGGCCGGGCCGCTGTTGGTGCGGGCCGGGATCGACAGGGGCATCAAGCGCAGCGACGGCGGCTTCCTGGATCGGGCCGTGATCGCCTACATCGTCGTGGCCTGCATCGCCTACGTGGCCTACCGCTTCCAGGTCGTGACCATCAGCCGCATCGGCGAGAACTTCCTCCGCGATCTCCGGGTGCGGGTGTTCGACCACATCCAGCGGCTCTCGATGCCGTTCTACGACCGGGAGAAGGCCGGCGTCGTCGTCTCCCGCATGACGTCCGACGTCGACTCGCTCCAGGAACTGGTCCAGATGGGCCTGCTCATGTTCGTGTCGAACAGCCTCCTGCTGTTCGCGTCGATCGCCGTGCTCGGCGTGGTGAGCTGGCAGCTCCTGTTGCTGTGCCTGCTGGCCGTCCCACCCGTGGTGGCCGCCAGCATCCGGTTCCAGCGGGAGTCCAACGTGGCCTACCTCGACGTGCGCGACGGGATCGGCACCACGCTCTCGCACATGCAGGAGGGCATCTCCGGGGTGCGGGTGGTGCAGGCCTTCGCCCGCGAGGACGTCGAGTCGTCCCGCTTCGCCGAGGGAAACCATGCCCTCTACGAGGCCCACATGCGCTCGGTGAAGATCAGCGCCTGGTACCTGCCCGTCATCGAGATCGCCGGCCTCGGCACCACGGCCGCCGCCGTGGGGGTCGGTGGCTGGTGGGTCAACCAGGGGTCGCTCACCATCGGGACCGTGACCTTCTTCGTCCTCACCCTGTCCAACCTGTTCGAACCCATCCAGCAGCTCAGCCAGCTCTTCAACACCGTGCAGTCGGCCGGCGCCGGCCTCGAGAAGCTCTACGACCTGCTCGACACCGACATCGACGTCCCCGAGCGCGCCGGAGCGGTCGACCTGCCGAGTGGGGGCGCGATCGAGGTCCGGAACGTGGGGTTCGCCTACGGCGACGGCACCGAGGTGCTGCACGGCGTCGATCTGACCATCACCGCCGGCGAGCGGATCGCCCTGGTGGGGCCGACCGGGGCGGGCAAGTCCACGCTCGCCAAGCTGATCGCCCGCTTCTACGATCCCACCGAGGGTTCGGTCTCGATCGGTGGGGTCGATCTGCGCGACGCCACGTTGTCGTCGCTGCGGGCCCGGCTCGCCGTCGTGCCCCAGGAAGGGTTCCTGTTCAACGGCACGTTGCTCGACAACGTCCGGCTGGCGCGGCCCGACGCCTCCGACGCCGAGGTGGTGACCGCCATGGAGAGCATCGGGATCCACGGTCGCTTCTCCGGCCTCCCCGACGGGCTCGACACCGAGGTGCGCGAGCGCGGCAGTCGGTTCTCGGCGGGGGAGAAGCAGCTCATCTCGTTGGCCCGGGCGGCCCTGGCCGATCCCGAGATCCTGGTGCTCGACGAGGCCACCTCGTCCCTGGACCCCGGCACCGAGGCGATCGTCGAGGACGCCATGGAGCGCCTCTCCAACGGGCGGACCACCATCGTGATCGCCCACCGACTGACCACGGCAGCCCGCGCCGATCGGGTGGCGGTGGTCGCGGCCGGCCGGCTGGCCGAGATCGGCACCCACGACGAGCTCATGGCGGCGGGAGGCCACTACGCCGCCCTGTACACGACCTGGGCCGGCGGCCAGCCGGTATGACCCGCGAGGGCTGATCCTCCACCCGGTCCGATCGCTGGCCCGAGCTGGCAGGCTGGCATCACATGGCTCTGGATCCCGATATCGCCGCCCAGGTCGCCCACCTCTTCGACGCCACGCTGGCCCAGGTGCTCTCGGGCGAGGTCAGCGGGCCACCGTCGGCCCGCCCGATGTGCCGGGCCGACGTCACGGCGGTCGAGGCCACCGTGCCCGGCCCGAACGGGCCGGTCCCGGTGCGGATCTATCGACCTGTCGGCGTCGAGGGTGTGCTGCCCGGCCTGGTGTGGGCCCACGGTGGAGGGTGGCAGTACGGCAGCCTCGACATGCCCGAGGCCGATTCGGTGGCCCAGGTCGTGGCCGCCACGCTTCCCGCCGTCGTCGTGTCCGTGGACTACCGGCTGGCGCCGGCCCACCGGTTCCCGGCTCCGCTCGACGACATCGTCGCCGCCCACCACTGGGCCACGAGCGCCGGTGACGCCCACGGGATCGACCCGCAACGCATCGCGCTCGGAGGCGCCTCCGCCGGCGGCCACCTGGCGATCGCGGCCGCGCTGGCGTTCCGGGACGCAGGGACCCGGTTGCCCGCGGCCCTGGTCCTGGCCTATCCGGTGACCGATCCGCTCGGGGGCCCGTACCCGGAGCAGGGTGA
The DNA here is from genome assembly GCA_963747745.1 of uncultured Acidimicrobiaceae bacterium. Classification (GTDB taxonomy): domain Bacteria; phylum Actinomycetota; class Acidimicrobiia; order Acidimicrobiales; family Salinilacustritrichaceae; genus Salinilacustrithrix. The sequence goes on along the minus strand of CAVVGJ010000010.1, from coordinate 186,198 downwards.
TCCCGAGTGTCCGCCCCTGCTGTGGCTCGATGCGGACGCGGTCGGTGGGCTGTTCGACGCCCTCATCGGTGGGCGGAGTGAGGTGCCGCCGGCCGCGGTACCGGCTCGTGCCGATCTGCGCGGCCTCCCCCCGTTGCTCGTCACCATCGCGGAGTGCGACGCGCTCGCCCTCCAGGACGAGCGCTTCGCCGACCGGGCGCGAACCGCGGGTGTCGACGTGACCGTCCACCGTGCCGCCGGTGTGCTCCACGGCTATCTCAACACCGTCGGGGACAGCAGGGCGGCCGATCGAGCGCTCGAGCGCCATGTCGACTGGCTCCGGGCCCGGGTCGGTTCGCCGGAAACCCGTCGGGCCGGCATGGCGTGACGGCGTGGGATTCGGGCGCGAGAATTACTAGTATCGGCATAGGAGAAATCCCCTGCACACCCCGCCCGACCATCTCTCCATCCGAAAGCGATACGGAGGAACCCGTGGCAGTCACCGATCTCGATCTCGGCAAGTACAAGCTCGGCTGGGCCGACGAGGAGAACTACGTCTTCAAGCCCAAGCGTGGGCTCAACGAGGAGATTCTCCGCGAGATGTCGTGGATGAAGGGTGAGCCCGACTGGATGCTGAACATGCGCCTCAAGGCGTACCGCCACTTCCAGAAGCGGCCCATGCCGAACTGGGGCGGCGACATGTCGGAGATCTACTTCGACGACATCTTCTATTACATCAAGCCCACCGATCATCAGGTCGACGCCTGGGACGAGCTGCCCGACTCGGTGAAGGACACCTACGAGAAGCTGGGCATCCCCGAGGCCGAGCGCAAGTACCTGGCCGGCGTCACCGCCCAGTACGAATCCGAGGTCGTCTACCACCGCAACCGCGACGACCTCGCCAGGCAAGGCGTGCTGTTCACCGACATGGACACCGCCCTGCGCGAGTACCCGCAGCTGGTCAAGCAGTACTTCGGCAAGATCATCCCGCCCAACGACAACAAGTTCTCCGCGCTCAACACCTCGGTGTGGTCGGGCGGGTCGTTCATCTACGTGCCGCCCGGTGTCGAGGTCGAGATGCCGTTGCAGGCCTACTTCCGCATCAACGCCGAGAACATGGGCCAGTTCGAGCGCACCCTGATCATCGCCGACGAGGGCTCCAAGGTGCACTACATCGAGGGCTGCTCGGCCCCCACCTACACCACCGACTCGCTGCACTCCGCCGTGGTCGAGATCGTGGTCAAGCCCAGCGCCCGGGTCACCTACACCACCATCCAGAACTGGTCGAACAACGTGTTCAACCTGGTCACCAAGCGGGCCCGGGTCGAGGCCGAGGGCCACATGGAGTGGATCGACGGCAACATCGGCTCCCGCCTCACCATGAAGTACCCGGCCGTGTGGCTCGTGGGCCCCAAGGCCTCCGGTGAGGTGCTCTCGGTGGCCTACGCCGGCGAGGGCCAGCACCAGGACACCGGGGCCAAGATGGTCCACGCTGCTCCCGAGACCACGTCGAAGATCGTGTCGAAGTCGATCTCCAAGGACGGCGGCCGCACCAGCTACCGCGGCCTGGTCCGGGTCGAGGACGACGCCTATGGCTGCAAGAGCCACGTGCAGTGCGACGCCCTCATCCTCGACGAGAACTCGGTCAGCGACACCTATCCGTACATGGAGGTCGGTGCCCGCGACGCCAACATCGGCCACGAGGCCACCGTCTCCAAGGTCGCCGACGAGCAGCTCTTCTACCTGCGCTCCCGCGGTCTCACCGAGGAGCAGGCCATGGGCATGATCGTCAACGGCTTCATCGAGCCCGTCACCCGCACGCTCCCCATGGAGTACGCCGTCGAGTGGTCCCGCCTCATCGAGCTCCAGATGGAGGGCTCCGTCGGCTGAGTGTCCGTCGGCCCTGACGGGCCTCCGGACCCCGAGTTCTTCGGCTGCGCCTCAGAACTCGCCGGCGATGAACGTCAATGCAAGTCGGTGACCGACACGGTGGCGTGGTCGACGGCCTGGCGGGAGTACCGCATGGGCAGCATCTCGACCTGCGTCCACCGCTCGAGCTGATCGGTGTGGTGGGGCGACCGTGCATCGCCCGACACCCCGTGGGGCACGATCCACACCGAGCGGTCCCAGTCGGCGAGGTCGAACACGTAGCGGGCCACCGGCGCGTTGCAGGCCAGCGGCGACGGAGGTGCGGTGGACGTCGCCCACACGCACTCGTTGTCGCCACCCAGCTCCACGGCTTCCGGGAGCGGGAGCCGGTCGGCCAGATCGGGTCGGAGTGCGGCCAGGGGATGGACGAACATCGCCCGGTGGGCCGCCCCCCAGCGCCAGCGACCGGGATCGCTGCCCTGGGTGCGTTCCAGCTCCCGCACCGCGAAGCGGAGGGCGGTGGCGACGGCGTCGTCGCTGACGAGTTCGGGGTCGTCGATCCAGAACGCCAGCCGGGCGTTGACGAAGCGCATGGTCTGGTGCAGCGACGGTCCCGCCACGCCCGGCAACCGGTCGCCGACCAGGCCCAGGTCGTGCGACACGATCCGCACCAACTCGGCCCGGACCGTCCCGTAGACGGCGGCGGCCGCGGAGCCGGCATCCATGTGGTGGTTCCAGTCCCCGAGGAGGCGCTGGGCTGCGACCTCGGTCGGATGGTCCCGGTCGAGCCCGACGATGCGCTCGGCGAAGCGGGCGGCCACCGCCGAGTGCGTGTCGCCGAGAAGCGCGGTCACGCTGTCGACGTCCCAGTGGCTGGACGCGCCGAGCCGTTCGCCGAGACGGGCGGCGCGTGTCGGATGCGCGAAGTCGTGCGACACGTACGGACCGCTGAACGAGATCCGGTTGTTGGCCGTCACCAGGTAGCCGACGTCCGGATCCCGCCACCGGGGGAGGTCGGCGTCGGCGACGAAACCGGTCCAGGCTCGCGATGGGTCGGCTCCGGCGACCGCGGTCCAGCCGTTGTCGCCGGTGCGGACGGCGAGACGGCCCCGCATCCGGTAGGCGATGGTCCCGGAGCGGTCGGCCATCAGCAGGTTGTTGACCGGAACCACCCACGGGACCAAGGCGTGGTCGAGCTCGTCGACTGACGTCGCCCGTAGCATCGGCACCAGCGCGTCGGCCGTCGTGTCGGGTGCGGCGAGGGCCGTCCACCGCAGCGCCAGGCCGACCGTGTCGTCGCCGGCGACGACGGGTCCCCGGGGGGTCTCGATGCAGCGCACCACGACCTCGGCGCCGTCGCGGACCTGGATCGTCTCCGTTCGGATCTCGGCGGCGGACCAGCCATCGTGTTCGCGGACCTGGGTCCCATCGGCCTCGTCCGGTCGGAGGTGCTCGACGAACACGTCCTGGTCGTCGGCCATGCCGTGGGTGATGCACCACGCCACCTCGGCGTTGTGGCCGAAGTGCGGGAAGCCCGGCACGCCGGGGAACGACAATCCCACGACGTCGAATTCGGGGCAGGTGACGTGGTTCTGCCAGTACACGTTGGGCAGGTCGATGGCCCGGTGCGGGTCACCGGCCAGGATCGGTGCGCCGGAGATCGTGCGTTTCCCGCCGATGACGAGGTTGTTGGAGCCGAGGGCGGTCTCGCCGTGGCCGACGGCGCCGAGTGCCGCCTCCGACGAGCCCATCGCCGCCGCCACGTCGGCCGCCAGCACCAGCACGGGATCGTCGGGGTCGATCGTCACGTCGGGCGTGGCCGGCCACAGCCGGGCCGCCTGCTCGGCGCCCAGGTTCGCCACCAACCCCGATCGCCACAGCTTCGTCTCGTACGTGCCCATCGCCAGGTGGCGGACGAGGAAGACGGCGATCGAGTGCCATCCCTCCCATGGCTCCGGCTCGTGGTCGAGCAACGCCAATTCCGGGGGGACGTCGCTGCGGTCGGCGAGCGATCGGTTGACGCCGCGGGCGTAGGCGGCCAGCACGTCGCTCGTCTCGTCCCGGAGGGCGTCGTGGGATGTCCGTGCCGCTCGGGCCAACCCGACACGGCGGTGGAAGACGTCGCTCGCCGTGCCCAGCCGGCCTACGAGCTCGGCGAGGCGCCCCAGTGCCCGCTGGCGGTCGAGCACCATCTGCCACAGGCGGTCGTCCGCCGCGGCGTGGCCCTGCCCCTCGAAGGCCGAGAGGAGGTCGTCGGCGCGGACGTGGGCGATGCCGTCGACGTCCCGGTGGATCTCGGTCACCCGTGGATCCTGCCCCATGGGCCGTCGCCGCCGCGTAGGTTCCCGAGGCCGCTACTGGCAGACTTGGACCATGCCGATGCGGCAGGACTGCAAGTACTTCGAATCCCGCACCTATCCCAATGGCGACACGGTGCGGAAGTGCGATCTCGACCTCGCGCCCGAGGCGCCGTGGCGGTGCCCGGCCGACTGTCCGAAGTTCACCCGCCGCCTGGTCGACGTGAACTGGAAGCACGGGACCCTGGTCACCCCGGAGACTCCCGACGAGCCGTCCAGCCTCGCCGACGACGACGGGTCGATCGCCGCCCTCCTCGATGCGGCCGAGGACATCGTCAACGCCGCCGGTCCGGGCCTGCTCGCCGACGTCCAGGCCGAACGTGATCGACAGGCCATGCCGCGGTGGAAGCGGATGTTCAAGCGCAACAAGGGCGCCACGCGCGACAAGGACGAGGACTCGTAGGCGCCGCCGTTCTTGGGGCATCCGGCCAGCCCCTCGGTAGGCTGGCCGGATCGGGGGCCGATCTGGCCTCCGTTTCGCGAGCAGGCTGAGGACGCTGCCCAACGATGACCACCGCATTCTCGACCGACGCCGCGGGCGCGCTCCCCGGTCCCGACTGGCTGGTCTCCCGACGTCGCGCCGCCGCGGCCCGATTCGCCACCACCGAGATGCCGCGGGCCGAGGAGGAGGTGTGGCGCTACAGCCGCATCGGGGACCTCGACCTCGACCGCTTCGTCCCGCTCGCCGTGGATGTCACGCCCGGTCCGGGTGTCGAGCGCGGACGCGAGTTGGTCGAGCTCGCCGCGCCCGCCGACCTCGTGGTGGTCACCGTCGACGGACGGTGCACCGACGTCCGCGCCGTCGATGGCTGCGCGGCGTCCGTCGGCATCCCGGACGACGCGGCTGACTCCGTACTCGGCGCCGCCCTCGGCGAGGCCACCGATGCGCTGACCGTCCTCCACGACGCGTTCTGCGAACCGATCGAGATCTCGATACCGGCGGGCGCCACCGTGGACCGGATCGTGGTGGTGCACCAGTTCTCCACCGCCGGCGTGGCGGCGTTCCCCCGTCTCGTGGTGCACGCCGGTCAAGCGGCTCGTACCTCGGTCGTCGAGATCCACGTCAGCCCGGCCGGAGTCGGCCACCTCTCGGTGCCGGTGACCGAGCTCGTCGTCGATCGAGACGCCACGGTCCAGCACGCGGTGATCCAACTGCTCGGTGCCGACGCCTGGCAGATCGGCCGGCTGGCCTCCACGGTCGCTCAGGGCGGGACGTTGCGATCCGGCACGGTGGCGTTCGGCGGCGACTACAGCCGTCTCCGCATCGACACCGAGCTCGCCGGCCGAGGCGCTCACGGAGACCTCTACGCCGGGTACTTCGGTTCCGGAACGCAGCTCCTCGACTTCCGCACGTTCCAGGACCACGTCGCCCCCGACACCACGTCGAACCTGTTGTTCAAGGGCGCCCTCGACGAGAAGGGGGCCTCGGTCTACACCGGCTTGATCAAGATCCGCCCGGAAGCCCGTGGTGCCCAGGCGTTCCAGACCAACCGCAACCTCAAGCTGTCCGACGACGCGTGGGCGGAATCGGTACCCAACCTCGAGATCGAGAACAACGAGGTCCAGTGCTCGCACGCCTCCACGGTCGGTCCCATCGACGCCGAGCAGCGCTTCTACCTCGAGAGCCGCGGCGTGCCGACCGACCGCGCCGACCGCCTGATCGTCAAGGGGGTCTTCGACGAGATCTTCGACGCCCTGCCTCTCGGCAGCTTCGACGCGGTGGTGCGGGCCGCCCTCGATCACGAGCTCGAGAGGAGCATGGCGTGAGCACCTACGTCTGCGCGCTCGACGATGTCGAGCCCAACGGCGCCATCCGCGTCGACATCGACGGGCACCGGCTCGCCATCGTGCGCTGCGACGGCGATGTGTACGTGATCGGCGACCGGTGCACGCACGCCGACATCTCCCTCGCCGAGGGCGAGGTCGACTGCGCCAACAAGACGATCGAGTGCTGGAAGCACGGCAGTGAGTTCCGGCTCACCGACGGAGAGCCCGAGACGCTGCCGGCCACCAAGCCGACCCCCACCTATGCCGTGACGTTGAAGGACGGGGACATCTACGTGGAGTTGGACGCATGAGCGCGGCAGGGACCCGGAGCGTGCTCGAGATCACTGGACTGTCGGCCAGCGTGGCGGGAACCGAGATCCTCCATGGCGTCGACCTGACCATCGCCAGCGGCGAGGTCCACGCCGTGATGGGGCCGAACGGCGCCGGCAAGTCGACGCTCTCGGGTGTCCTCGCCGGCCACCCGGCGTACACCGTCACCGGTGGGGCCGTCACCCTCGACGGCACCGACGTGTTGGCGATGGCGCCCTGGCAGCGGGCCCAAGCCGGGCTGTTCCTCGCCATGCAGTACCCCACCGAGGTGCCGGGCGTCCGCCTCGAGGAGCTGCTCGAGGAGGCGTTCGTCGCGGCCGGGCGCGACCCGGCTGACGTGCACGCCGTCGTCGCCGCCGAGGCCGAGCGCATCGGCTTCGACGCCAAGTTCCTCACGCGGCCCCTCAACGTCGATCTGTCCGGCGGTGAGAAGAAGCGGAACGAGACGCTGCAGCTCGCCACGTTGCGTCCCCGCTTCGCCATCCTCGACGAGATCGACTCCGGCCTCGACATCGACGCCCTCCGCGACGTGAGCCGACGGATCGAGGCCGCCACCGAGGAGGGTCTCGGCGTGCTGGCCATCACCCACTACCGCCGCCTGTTCTCCGAGCTGCGACCCGACCGGGTGCACGTCCTCGTCGATGGTCGCATCCAGCAGTCCGGCGGTCCAGAGCTGGTCGAGACGCTCGAGCAGTCCGGCTACGCCGGTTTCGGGGACGACTCGGACTGAACGGACATTCCGGCCCACCTCGCGCTCCATATCGCAATTCGTTGATATCCCGACCTAGAGTGTGGCTGCGGCCCGGCCGACCAAGCGCATGGGTGGCGAGGTCCCGCGGGCAGGGTGACGGACGGTGGCGCAGGAGAAGACGACGAGCGGGAGCGGCGAAGAGCCTCCATCGATCACTGATGTGATCGACCAGGGAATTCTGCGCGCCGTCTTCCAGCCCATCGTCGACCTGCACACCGACCGCCCCATCGGCTGGGAGGCCTTCGCACGGGTGGGCACGGGCGAGGGCAGCTTCGACACGTGGCTCACCAGCGCCGATGATGCCGGGCTGGGGACCGAGTTCCAGTTCTCCGCCCTCCACGCCATCCGGGCCACCGGTGCCCCGCCCGACGGCACGATCCTGTTCGTCAACGTCGGAGCCGACCTGCTGGCCGATCCCCGCTTCTTCGACGAGTGCGAGCAGCTCGGACCCCGCCTGGCCGTCGACGTCAGGGGATCGGAGCTCGAGCGGATCAGCGACCTCCCGGCGCAGCTCGACCAGCTCGCCGCGGCGGGCATCCACCTCTCGATCGACGACACGACGGCGGCGAGTCTCTCGCTCATTGCCCGCATCCGGCCCTCGTTCGTCAAGATCGACGGTGCCCTCGTCCGTGACATCGTCCACGACCCGGTGCCGCGCTCGGTGGTGCGGGCCTACGTCGCCTTCGCCGAATCCGAGGACATCCACGTGGTCGCCGAGGGCGTCGAGCGGCACGATCAGCTCGAACTGCTCCGCGAGATCGGCGTTCGATTCGGCCAGGGCCACCTCTTCGGCCTCCCCGATGCCATCTGGACCGCGCCCACGCGCCGCCGGGAGCGCCCCCCGTTGTCGCTCGATGGCACCCGCGACGTCCGCCGCCGGTTCCTCTCGGCCCACGACCTCCGTGGCGTGGCCGAGGTGGCCTGCGCCGAGTTGCGGGCCATGGACCTGCTGCCCTCCTTCTACCTCGAGCGTGACGGCGTGCTGCGCTGCATCGCCCAGCTCGGCTACTGGCAGGTCATGGACGGCATCCCGGTCGGTGTGGGGGCGGTGTCCCGGGCGTTCCGCAGCGGGCGCTCCGAGCTCCTGCACGGCCGGCGACAGCGACGTCAGCTTCATCGCCGCCGTCCCGAATCTCGCCGCCGAGGCGGTGGTCCCGGTCAAGGTGGGCCGCCGAACCATCGGCGTGCTCAACGTCGAGTCCACCTCGCCCATCACCGAGGCCGACGTCGAGGAGATCCACCTCGTGGCCATGGCGATGGAGGAGCGACTGGAGGAGGTCGGTGCCGAGCTCCCCGCCTCGGCTCTGCACCGGTTGGCCCGCTCGAACACCGAGCTGGCGATGCTCACGCAGACCAACCTGATCGAGATGGCGAGCACGCGGATGGCCTGCGAGATCTCCGGTCTGTCGTCGGGCCTGTTGGCCATGCCCGGTGTCCGCGACGTGCTGGAGATCAAGGCGATGCAGGGACCGATGGGGCCCGAGCTGCGCAAGCTGTCCGGACAGGTGCTGGCCGAGCTGGCCCACGACATCGATCACGTCTCGAGCTGCATCTCCAGCGGCGATGCCCAGGGCCTGTCGAAGCCGGCCATGACGATGCTGCGCGAGTCGGGGGCGTCCTCGATCGCCGCGTTCCCGGTGCGCTCGGCCGAGCTCGGTCAGGGGCTGCTCGTGCTCGCCGACCATGCACCGGTCATCCTCGATCTCGAGGAGCGGGAAGCCATCGAGTTGTTGGCCCGTGAGGTGGGTCGGTCGCTCGACATGGCGGTCGTGATGGCCGACCTGCGGGCCCGGGCCACCAGCGACACCCTCACCGGCCTGGGGAACCTCGCCGCGTTCCAGGAAGCGCTGTCGGCCATCGGTGGTCGCCGGCGCGGTCGATGGGCGGTCGCCATGGCCGACGTCGACGGGTTCAAGCGGGTGAACGACACCTATGGGCACCTGACCGGCGACCGGATCCTGCGGGAGCTGGCCGCGTCCATCGACACCGTGCTCAGAGCCGAGGACCGCATGTACCGGATCGGTGGCGACGAGTTCGCCGCCATCCTCCACGACGTCGACGAGGCCGGCGCGTCCGACATCGGCCGGCGCATGTGCGAGGCCGCGGCGTCGGTGATGAGCGAGTTCGGCGCCGGGTTGTCGGTGGGGATCGCGCTGCCCGCGCCCTACGAGCTGGCATCGGAGTTCCTCGAGCGGGCCGACCAGATGCTCTACGAGGTCAAGCGCGAGGCGCCCGGTACGGCCCGCACGGCACCGCCGCTCGCCAACGAGCCCGAACCCTCCGATAGGGAATGAGGCCGAGGACCTGACAGCATCGAGCCATGGCTGATGCACTGTCCGAGTCCGCTGTTGCCGATCGCCTCGGGGACATCCCTGGTTGGGAGCTCGCCGACGGCATGCTGCACCGTGAGCTGCGCTTCGACGACTTCGTCACCGCGTTCGGGTTCATGGCCAGCGTGGCGATCGTGGCCGAGAAGCTGAACCACCACCCGGAGTGGAGCAACGTCTACAACCGGGTCACGGTCGATCTGTCGACCCACGATGCCGGGGGCATCACCGACCTCGACTTCGAGCTGGCGGCTCGCATCGATGCGCTCGCCCCAGCACAGACCTGATCAGCACAGACTCTTTCGGCCCGGTCCGGCTCACGCGCCGGTGGCCTCCTCGATGCCCTGGGCCAACGTGTTCCAGGACAGCGTGGCGCACTTGATGCGCACGGGGAACTTCACGACGCCCCGGAGCGCCTCGAGGTCGCCGAGCGACACGTCGTCCGGCGCGTCGGCCACCCCGGCCTCGTCGAGTCCCGACGCCCCGGCTTCCTCCAGGCCCTCGCCCTCGCCGTCGAGCGACTGCTCGTGGATGGACATCATGGCTTTGAAGGCCTTGGTGAGGTCGCGCACCTGGGCCAGGGTCTTGCCCTTCACGGCCGCCGACATCATCGAGGCCGAGGACTGCGAGATCGAGCAACCCTGCCCCGCGATGCGGATGTCCTTGACCGTGTCGTCCTCGACGTCGACGTAGACCACGATCTCGTCACCGCAGAGCGGGTTGAACCCCTCGACACGGGTCGCGGGTGGCGACTCCAGCTCACCGCGGTTCCGCGGGCTGCGGTAGTGGTCGAGGATGATCTCGCGGTAGAGGTCTTCGAGTCCGGGCATGTCACTCACTTCGTTGGCGTGCGGGTTCCGGCTGGTCCGGAACGTCGAGGGCTACAAGGGTCAGAAGGCGAAGAAGTCTGATGCCGCCGCGATGGCGTCGGCGAGCGCGTCGACGTCGGCCTCGTCGTTGTAGACGTAGAGCGACGCCCGGGCGGTGGCGTTCACGCCGAGGGCCTGCATGAGCGGCTTGGCGCAGTGGTGGCCGGCCCGCACGCAGACGTTGTGCTGGTCGAACACCTGCGTGAGGTCGTGGGGGTGGATGTCTTTGAAGGTGAAGGAGAACACGCCGCCCCGGCTCGCCGGTTCGGCCGGGCCGTGGATGTCGATGTCGTCGCCGAAACGATCGGTGAGCGTCCGCAGCGTGTAGGCGCTGAGCTCGACCTCGTGGCGGCGGACCGCGTCCATGCCGAGATCGGTCAGGTAGTCGCAGGCCGCCCCGAGCCCCACGGCCTCGGCGATGGGCGGGGTGCCGGCCTCGAACTTCCAGGGCAGCTCGTTGTGGGTGAAGCCCTCCTTGGTGACCTGCAGGATCATCTCGCCGCCGCCGAGGAACGGTGGGGTGGCGTCGAGGGCATCCTCGGTGCCGTAGAGGACCCCGATGCCGGTGGGCCCGCACAGCTTGTGACCGGTGAAGGCGACGAAGTCGGCGCCCCAGGCCTGCACGTCGGTGGGGACGTGCGGCACGTGTTGGCTGGCGTCGACGACGGCGATGGCCCCGGCGTCGTGCGCGGCGGCGACCAGGCGCTCGACGGGCGTGATGGTGCCGAGCACGTTGGACATCGCCGAGAACGACAGCACCTTGGCACCGTCGAGGAGCCGGTCGAGGTCGGTGAGATCGAGGTGGCCGTCGTCGGTGACGGGGATCCAACGCAACTCGATACCGGTCACGGCGGCGAGTTGGTGCCAGGGGACGATGTTGGCGTGGTGCTCCATCTCGGTGAGCACGACCGGGTCGCCGGCTCCGAGGTGGGCCGCGCCCCACGACCGGGCCACCAGGTTGAGGGCCTCGGTGGCGTTCTTGGCGAAGACCACGTTGCGGTCGGCGGGAGCGTTGATGAAGCGCCGGACCTTGCGGCGGCCACCTTCGAGGGCGGCGGTGGCCTCCTCGGCGATCTTGTAGGTGCCGCGGTGCACGTTGGCGTTGGACCGCTCGTAGTAGTCGGTCATGGCGTCGAGCACCGAGCGGGGCTTCTGGCTCGTGTTGGCCGAATCGAGGTACACGATGCGGCGGCCGTCGAGCTCGCGCGCCAGCAGCGGGAAGTCCTTCTTGATGGTGGTGACGTCGAGGGTCGCCTGGTCGGTGCTCATCGGGCCGCCCGGAAGGCGTCGTAGCCGTCGGCCTCGAGCTCCTCGACCAGCTCGAACCCGCCCGAGGTGACGATGCGGCCGTCGATGAGGATGTGCACCACGTCGGGGCGGAGGTGGTCGAGCAGACGCTGGTAGTGGGTGATGAGGACGACGCCCAGCTCCGGACGGTCGGCCCGCACCTCGTTGACGCCCTTCGCCACCACCTGGAGGGCGTCGATGTCGAGACCGGAGTCGGTCTCGTCGAGGATGGCGAGCTCGGGTTCGAGGATCGCCATCTGCAGGATCTCGTTGCGCTTCTTCTCGCCCCCCGAGAACCCCTCGTTGAGGTAGCGGTCGGCGAAGCTCGGGTCCATGTCGAGCCGTTCCATCCACTCCATGATCGACAGCCGGAGCTCGAGCACCGACAGGTCGATGCCCTTGCGGGCGGAGAGCGCCTGGCGGAGGAAGTTGATGACCGACACGCCGGGGATGGCCTGGGGGTACTGGAAGGCGAGGAACATGCCGGCCTTGCCCCGCACGTCGACGTCCCAGTCGGTGATGTCGTCGCCGCGGAGGCGGATGCTGCCCTTGGTGATCTCGTAGTCCGGGTTGCCGAGCAGGGTGTTGGCGAGGGTGGACTTGCCCGATCCGTTGGGGCCCATGATGGCGTGGATCTCGCCGGGCTGGACGGCAAGGTCGACGCCCTTGAGGATCTCGGCGTCGCCCTCGACGCTGGCGAGGTCGGTCACCCGGGCGTGGAGGTCGACCGTCTCGAACAGCGGCGTCGATGCGGGGGAGTCAGCCATGGCGTCCAGTGTATTAGCACTATCCCGGTAGTGATAATGCCCCGAGCGAGAAAACCGCCACCGATCCGGGGTCCGGCGCGACGAGACCCGGGCGCCGAGCCCGGGTCCTGGTCAGTGGGGGTACGTCGAAGTGCCGGTCGGCGGCATCGGCCGACGACCGGAGTCCATCGAGGGCTTTATGCGTCTGTCTGCTTCTCGTTCTCTTCGGCCTTCTCGGTTCCTTCTCGCAAGCCGGCCTTGAACTCGTTCTGGGCCTGGCCCAGCGAGCGAGCCAGCTTCGGCAGCTTGGCGCCACCGAAGAGCACGAGGACGACGATGAGGACGATGAGCAGTTCGGGTCCACCGAGGTTCATATGCCTTCTACGCTACCGCACTGCACCGCGGATGGACCTCGCGCCAGGAAGGTCACCAGCCCCGGTCGATCCACTCCTGGAGATGGGGACGTTCGGTGCCGATGGTGGTGTCGTCGCCGTGGCCGGGCAGGACCAGGGTCTCGGCCGGGAGCGTGAACAGCTTGCGGTCGACGGACTGGATGATCTGGTCGAAATCGCCCAGGTCGGTCTTGGTGTTGCCCGGTCCACCGGGGAACAACGTGTCGCCCGAGAACAGGATCGGTGAGCCCTCGAGGCGGAAGCTCATCGACCCGGGGGTGTGGCCCGGGTTGAGGATGGTGTGGAGGCGAAGGCGCCCGACCTGGATGACCGACTCGTCCTCGAGGATCTCGTCGTAGGACGGGAGCATGGCGGCGTCCTCTGCGGTGACGTGGACGCTGTAGCCGGCGTCGCGCAGTTCGGGCACGGCCTGGATGTGGTCCCAGTGGCCGTGGGTCTCGATCACCTGACGCACGCCGAGGCGCTGGCACATCTCCAGCAGCATCTCGTGCTCGTTGGCCGCATCGATGAGCACGGCGTCTCCGGTCTGCTTGCAGCGCAGCACGAAGACGTTGTTCTCGTACGGGCCGACCACGACCTTGTGGATCTCGGCCTGCTCGTCCTGCCAGTGGAGGGTGTCGCTCATGGACCCCAGCCTGCCGGATCGACGTCCGTTCGCGTCGCCCCGCGGGTGTTCACATTCCCGACATCGAAGCTGCGATCGGGCGAAACACGGTGATGCGAAGGTGCAGGCACTTCGTGTAGCGGGGCTGGTTCCGCACGGAGGGTGGCAGGCAACCGCCCGGCCACGGCAACACCTTCGCCGGTGTTTCAACGCAGGAGAAACAAGATGTCCAGAGTCATACGCCGGGTGGTGAGTGCGGTCGCGCTCTCCTCCGTCTTCGTCGTCGCGGGTGCCGGTGTCGCCGGTGCGCAGACCGATCCCGACGCCGTGACGGTGCTCGGGACACAGGTCAACCTGCTCTGGGTGGTGATCGGAGCGGCGCTCGTGATCTTCATGCAGGCCGGGTTCGCGCTGGTCGAGACCGGGTTCTGCCGGGCCAAGCACGCCGCCCACGTGGTCAGCACCAACTTCGCCATCTTCGGCCTCGGCTTCGTGGCCTTCTTCTGCGTCGGCTTTCCCCTCGCCTTCGGCAGCTTCAGCACCTCGCTGATCGGGCTCGACAACCCCGTGGGTCACGCGCTGATCGGATCGGGGGACTGGAAGTTCCTCCACCAGGGTGGCTGGTTCCTCTCCGGCGACGCGGCCGGTGCCGGTGGTGCTGCGCTGTTCGGCTTCTTCCTCTACATGGTCGCCTTCATGGACACGACCGCCACCATCCCGACCGGTTCCATGGCCGAGCGCTGGAAGTGGAGCTCGTTCTGCATGTGGGGTCTGTTCTGCGGCGGCCTGTACTACCCGCTGTTCGCCGCCTGGACCTGGGGTGGTGGCTGGCTCGCCATGACCTGGCACTCCATGAGCCTCGGCGCCGGTTACGTCGACTTCGCCGGTTCCGGCGTGGTCCACGCCGCCGGTGGCGTCGCCGCCATGGCCGGTGCGCTCGTGCTGGGGCCCCGGCTCGGCAAGTTCCGGGGCGGCAAGCCGCAGGCGATCCCCGGCCACCACATCCCGATGGCCATGCTCGGCACGTTCATCCTCCTGTTCGGCTGGTTCGGGTTCAACGCGGCCTCGACGTTCGCGGCGACCGACGTCCAGTTCGCCACCGTGGCGGCCAACACGGCCATCGCCGCGGCGTTCGGCGCCACCGCCGCCATCGCCTGGATCACCCTGCGGATGGGCAAGCCCGATCCGGCCATGATGGCCAACGGCATGCTCGCCGGGCTGGTGGCCATCACCGCTCCGTGCGCCTTCGTGGCCCCGTGGGCGGCCGCCGTCATCGGCATCGTCGCCGGCGTGCTGGTCATCGAATCGGTGTTCTTCGTCGAGCGCCGGCTCCACATCGACGATCCGGTCGGGGCCATCTCGGTGCACGGCGTGTGCGGCATCTTCGGTGTGCTCGCCGTCGGCATCTTCGCCAACGGCAGCTACGGCGGGGGCTGGAACGGCTCCGACGTCGATGGGGTCAGCGGCCTCATCAAGGGCGACTGGGGCCAGTTCGGAGCCCAGGCCCTCGGTGCGCTGGTGCTGTGCACCGTGATCTTCGGGGTGGCGTACGCCTTCTTCGCCATCCAGAACAAGCTCACCACGGGCGGTATCCGGTCCACCGAGGACGACGAGATCGCCGGCCTCGACCTCCCCGAGATGGGGACCCTCGCCTACCCCGAGTTCGCCCTCAACCGCAGTGGGGTGGCATCGGCCGGCATCGGTGCCCCGACGGTTCCCGACACCCCGGCGGCGCTGACCGGAGCGACGCTCCACGGCGAGGTCGACGACCGCTGATCGGGCCGGGGCGGTGGGCGCGGCCCGCGGGTCGCGCCCACCGGTCTCCCCGATGGGTTCACGAATCGGTCGGCGCGATGACCTCGAAGCCCAGGCCGGCCGCGGCCGGGATCTGCCGGCGGTCGAAGGTGAGATAGCTCACCGGCTGTGGAAGCCGGCTGGCCGCGGCGAGGTGGATGGCGTCCACGGACCGGACCCGGTAGGTGGCGCCGATCTCGACCGCCGCCGCCAGGCACCGATCGTCGACCGGTACGACGTGGAAGCGGTCCCAGTCGGTGCGCAGCGCCTCCCACAAGAGGTCGTGCTGGAGTCGGGACACGGCGAGGTGGTGGAGGACCTGGAGCGTCTCGGCCCTGGCCAGCGCCGAGGCGAACCACAGCTCGTGCTCGTCCATGGCCTCGGTCACCAGCCCGTGGCCCGGGGAGTGGACGTAGCGCCGGGCCAGCGCAGAGGTGTCGATGGCGAGGAGCGATCGGCTCACTGGTCGCCGCGCAGCGTCGCCAGCACGTCGTCGAGTCGGATGTCGACAGCGAGGTCGATCGGGTGCAGCTCGGATCGTTCGGCGCCGGGCCGGTGGGGTGCGTCCACCAGACCGGTGGCGATGAGGTCGTCGAGGGTCGGGGCGCCGGCGGGTTCGACCGGACCGAGCTGCGCGATCGGTGCACCGTTCACGGTCACCACCATGCGCTCGCCATCCGCAGCCCGGCGGAGCACGGCGGCAACGTTGTTCCTGAGCTCGCGGACACCGATCGACTCCACGGCGGGAACGGTACCGTCGGCCCGGATGGCAGGCGGCCCGGATGCCAGGCTGCCGGATGCCAGGCTGACGTCATGGCCGGAATCCCTGCGCTCATCCCTCGCCAGATCCTGTTCGGCAACCCCGACCGGGTCAGTCCGCAACTCTCACCCGACGGGTCCCAGCTGTCGTGGCTGGCGCCCCGAGACGGCGTGCTGAACGTCTGGATGCAGACCATCGGGCACGACGGTGTCGACGAGGGCGAGGCGCGCGTGGTCACCGACGACACCGATCGGGGCATCCGCTCCTACAGCTGGGCCTACGACGGTCGTCACCTGCTCTACGTGCAGGACACGGGTGGCGACGAGAACTGGCACGTGTTCGCCACCGACGTGATCGACGGTGGGACACGGGACCTGACCCCGTTCGACGGCATCCAGGCCCAGATCATCGACGTCGACGAGGACCATCCGGACGTGATCCTGCTCGGGATCAACCGCGACAACGAGCAGCTCCACGATGTGTACCGCTGTGACCTCGCGTCCGGTGCGTTGACCAAGACGGTCGAGAACCCCGGGTTCATCGGCTGGGTCGCCGATGCCGACATGGAGGTCCGGGGCGCCGCCGCCCCCACCCCCGACGGCGGCATCGCCGTGATGGTGCGAGACACGGTGGACGCCGAGTGGCGACCGCTGCTCGTGGCCGGCCAGGAGGACGCGCTGACCACGTCGCCGGTGTCGTTCGACCGGGCTGGTGGGCGCGTGCTCTGCATCTCCTCGGTCGGCGCCAACACCGGCCGGCTGGTCTGGATCGACGTGGCCAGCGGAGCGACCACCGTCATCGCCGAGGACCCCCGCTACGACGTGACCGGTCTGAGCGTCGACCCCGACACGAAGGCGCCGCGGGGCGTGGCGTTCCAGCGCGACCGGCTCCGGTGGGAGTCCCTCGACGAGTCGGTGCGGGCCGACTACGAGCGGCTCGACGCCCACGATCCGGGGGACTGGAGCCTGGCGAGCCGCGACGTGGACGACACGACCTGGCTGGTGGCCTACACCCACGACGACGGCCCCGTGGCGTACTGGAGCTACGACCGTTCGAGCGGGGCGTTCACCTTCCTGTTCCACCACCAGCCCGCCCTGGCCGACCACGACCTGGCGCCGATGGAACCGTTCGCCTTCGACGCCAGGGACGGCCTGCACATCGAGGGATACGTCACCTGGCCCGTCGGCGTGGAGCGGCGAGCGCTTCCGGCCGTGGTCGATGTGCACGGCGGCCCCTGGGCGCGCGACACCTGGGGCTTCGACCCGGAGGCCCAGTGGTTCGCCAACCGCGGCTACGCCTGCATCCAGGTCGACTACCGCGGCTCCACCGGGTACGGCAAGGACCACGTCAACGCCGGTGACCGGGAGTGGGGCGGGAAGATGCACACCGATCTGCTGGACGCGGTCGACCATGTCGTCGCCACCGGGGCCATCGACCCCGATCGGGTGGCGATCTACGGTGGCTCCTACGGCGGTTACGCCGCCCTCGTCGGCGCCACCTTCACGCCCGAACGCTTCTGCTGCGCCGTCGACATCGTGGGCCCGTCCAACATCAAGACGCTGATCGAGTCGATCCCCCCGTACTGGGCGCCCATGATCGCCCAGTTCCACACCCGGGTCGGCGATCCCGACGCCGACGAGGAGTTCCTGTGGGAGCGCTCGCCGCTGTCGAAGGTCGATCGGATCTCGATCCCGCTGCTCATCGCCCAGGGCGCCAATGACCCTCGGGTCAAACAAGCCGAGTCGGAACAGATCGTCGCCGCCATGGTCGAGCACGGCATCCCGCACGAGTACGTGCTGTACCCCGACGAGGGCCACGGCTTCGCCAAGCCGGAGAACCGGCTCGACTTCTACGCCAGGGCGGAGGCCTTCCTCGCCGAGCACCTCGGCGGACGCGCCGAGCCCTGAACCCCCACCCCCGTTCTGGCACCAGAACGTGCGGCCCGGGAGCGAACATGGTGGTACCAGAACGGTGTAGCACGCGTGTACACACTTCGGCTTGTGCGGGTCACCGGCGCGGCCTAGCTTGACCGGTCAGTCAACTCGCCGAGCCAGGAGCACCACGTCGTGAACTTCGCCTTCTCCGAAGAGCAGGAGGAACTCCGGAACATCGTCCGGTCGTTCCTCGAGAACAAGTCCCCCGAATCAGCCGTCCGCGAGCAGATGGACACCGAGAAGGGCTACGACGACGCCGTCTGGAAGCAGATGGCCGAGCAGATGGGCCTGCAGAGCCTGATCATCCCGGAGGAGTACGGCGGCTCGGGCTACAGCTACGTCGAGCTCACCGTGGTGCTCGAGGAGATGGGCCGGGCCCTGCTGTGCGCTCCGTACTTCTCGACCGTCGTGCTGGCCGCCAACACGATCCTCCAGAGCGGGGACGACGCGGCCAAGAAGGCGCTGCTGCCCGGCATCGCCTCCGGCGAGACCGTCGCCACGCTGGCCCTCACCGAGGCCAACGGCCGCTGGGACGAGGAAGGGGTCGAGGCCACCGCCACCAAGTCCGGTGACGGATGGACCATCTCGGGCGAGAAGATGTTCGTGCTCGACGGCCACACCGCCGATCTCATCGTGGTCGCAGCCCGCACCGACGCCGGCGTCTCGCTGTTCCACCTCGACAGCGGTGCGTCCGGCCTCACCCGCACGCCCCTGTCGACCATGGACCAGACCCGCAAGCAGGCCAAGCTGACCTTCGAGAACACGCCGGCCACGCTCATCGGCACCGATGGGGCCGGCTGGGACGTCATCAGCACCGTGCTGGATCTCACCGCGGTGGCCCTGGCGGCCGAGCAGGTCGGTGGGGCCCAGTTCGTGCTCGAGATGGCCGTGCAGTACGCCAAGGACCGGGTCCAGTTCGGCCGTCCCATCGGCTCGTTCCAGGCCATCAAGCACAAGTGCGCCGACATGCTGCTCGAGGTCGAGTCGGCCAAGTCCGCGGCCTACTACGCGGCCTGGTGCGCGGCCGAGATGAACGACGAGCTGCCGTCCGTCGCTTCGTTGGCGAAGGCGTACTGCTCCGAGGCGTACTTCCATGCCGCGGCCGAGAACATCCAGATCCACGGTGGCATCGGCTTCACCTGGGAGCACCCGGCGCACCTGTACTTCAAGCGGGCCAAGAGCTCCGAGCTGCTCTTCGGCGATCCCACCTACCACCGCGAGCTGCTCGCCCAGCGCATCGGCATCTAGAACTCTCGGCCCCGGAGGGGCCTCGAGTTCTCTGAAACCCTGCGGCCGCTGGGCGGCCTCCGGGTTTCCTGACGGTGCTCGGCAGGGCCTCACACCGTCTGCGAGTACGGGACGGGACTGCGTCACGCAAACGGTCGGAGGGGCGCCCGCGGCGCCCCTCCGGCGCGTCGAAGCCGATGTCGCGTATCGGCGACGAATCGGCGTCAGGACCTCTCCTGAGCAGGCCACTCGACAGAACGTGGGCGACGAATCGTCGACGAATCGTTCCCCAACGCGCCGCGGCCTAGCGTCGGCGTCGTGATCTGGTTGATCGCCGTCATCGGCGCCGTCGTCGTCTTCGCCATCGCCGCCACATTCGTCGGATCGGAGGCTTTCCGGCTCGGTCACACGCCCACGAGCACCGTCTTCGACCTCGACGAGGCGGTTGCCGCCGTAGCCGACGGCCTGCGCGACGACACCGCCGCCGGGCTGACCTACGACGAGGTCCGGGCCTTGATCCGCTTCTCGCTCGACCACCTACGGTCCAAGGGCATCTCCGCCCTGCCCGGCGAGGAGCTGGCCTACGACGACGCCGGACCGCCCGTGGTGGTGGCCGACGATGACGCCGTCGCCATCGTGCTCGGTCGCGCCGACGACGCCGGAATGGTGGTCACCGACGACGCCGTGCTCGAGGTGCTGGATCTCCTGCTGTCGCACCTCGTCGAGATCGGCGCCGTGGGGCCGGTGGCCGGACCCGGTGCCGTCTAGCGCGAAACCTGACGCCGCTCGCCAGCTCTGATGTGATGAAATGGTCGCCACCAGAGAGAGGAGGTGGTCCATCATCATGGAAGACAGTTGTACGGGGACCCTGGAGGTGGCTGGCCACTAGGTCAGTCCTCGGACCGACCTGGTGAATCCCACCAGGCCACCGCTGAGCGTTTCGGCCGGAGGCTGGTCCCATCCGGAGCTGACGAGTGCGACGCAGTCGTCACGGACCCGCGGGGTTCGCACGAGCGCTCGGTCCTTCGAAGAACGTGGTCGGGGAGGCCCCGCTTGCCGGTGGCCTCCCCGACCCGCGTATCGTTCCTCCCATGTCGAATCGCCTCGTCCGCATCGAAGAGAACCAGTGGCTCGGCGACAAGCGGACCTTTGTCGTCCACGACCAGGACCACATCTGCGATCCGGCCGTGCTCGACGACATCGCGGCGGCGCAGTCGTGGGCCACGTTCGGGCCCGACACCAGCATCGAGGCCCGCAACCGTGGGTACCGGGTCTGCAAGGCCTGCGCAGCCAACACGTCCGAATGATCCCCGCCGCACCGCGGCCCGTCCGATGAACGAGCACTTCGCGTCCGGCTCGCTCACGCTCGTCGGCCACCTCGCCGGCGTCACCGACACCGGGCCGCCACGTCCTGGTGTGGTGCTGATCCACGGCTATCCGTCCGGACCGGCGGGCATGGCGGGCGCGGTGTCGGCCATGCCCGAGCTCGCTGATCGCATCGCCGACGACATGGACTTCGTGGCGTTCAGCCCGTGCTTGCGGGGCATGGCCGAGAGCGAGGGCGACTTCTCGATCCAGGGCTGGGCCACCGACATCCACGCCGCGGTGGCCCATCTGCGCGCCGTCGCCCGGCTCAGCGGGGTGTGGCTGGTCGGGTTCGGCACCGGCGGGGCGCTGGCCGTGTGCGCGGGAGCCGACGATGTCGACATCAGGGGGGTGGCCGCCCTGGCCGCGCCGGCCGATTTCGACGACTGGGCCGGGAACCCGAAGCGTCTGTTCGAACACGCCCGGGAGGTGGGCATCACCCGGGCCCAGCCGTCGGCGGCCGCCATCGACGGTTGGTCGCGGGAGCTTCGTGCCCTGAAGGCCGTCGAGGGGGCGCAGCGGCTGTACCCCCGGGGCCTGCTCGTGATCCACGGTTCCGACGACGACCTCGTCCCGGACTTCGACGCCCGTGTCCTGGCCGACGCCCACACCCAGGCCGAGCTTCGGCTGCTCGACGGCGCCGCCCACCGGCTCCGCCACGATCCCCGCGCCATGGCCATCCTCCTCGGATGGCTCGACCGGCAGCGCACCGCCGCCGTTCCCCGCACCGCCTGAGCCGTTCGCTTCGCTCACTTCTGGAGTTCCTCGCAGGGCGAGCAACTCCCGGTCGGCGGGGTGGTCTTGACAGTTGCGATCCCCGGGCGTTCGAGCTCGAGACCTCACTCCTGTTTGGACTTGCCCTTGGCCTTCTGGGCCTTCTTCCACTTGCGGACCTCGTGGAGCGCCTCCTCCGAGGAGATGTCGGCCACCGACCGGGGGACGTCATCGGAGAACGGCGCCGCCACGGCCTCCCATCCGGCCGGCGTCACGCCGAACCGCTTGGCCAGGATGGCGAGGAAGATCTTGGTCTTCTCCTCGCCGTAACCGGGGAGCTCCCGCAGGCGGTCGTGCACGGTCGACGCGTCGGGCACGCCCGTCCAGATCTTCTCGGCCGCCCCGTCGTAGTGCTCGACCAGGTGGCTGCACACGGCGTGGATGCGCTCGCCCATCGACTTCGGGAACCGGTGGATCGCGGGCCTCTGGCGGCAGACGTCGACGAAGTCGTCCACTGGCATGGCGGCGATCTCGGCCGCATCGAGGGATCCGAGCCGCTCGCGCAACGTGAACGGCCCGGTGAACGCCCACTCCATCGGCACCTGCTGGTCGAGCAGCATGCCGAGCAGGAGGGCGAGCGGGTCCTCCACCAGCAGGCGGTCGGCGTCGGGGTTCCCGGTGACGGGCAGGGATGGTCTGGCCATGCCTCGGGATCCTACGGAGCGAGCTGCGCGCGCCGGGTCGGCGGCTTGCTCAGCGCACCCAGGGCGGGGCGAGCTCGGGGTCGATGCCGTGGGCCTCGATGGCATCGTTGACCACGGCAGGCTTGACCGCACCCTGCTCGGCGAGGGCGGCCAGCGTGGCGACGACGATGTGCCCGGCGTCGATCTCGAAGAACGACCGCAGCGCCTCACGGGTGTCGGATCGACCGAAGCCATCGGTGCCGAGCGACGTGTACGGCCGACCCGCCCACCGGGAGATCTGGTCGGGCACGGCGCGCATGTAGTCGGTGACGGCGACGACGGGGGCATCGACCTCCCCGGCCTCGCGCAGCCGGTCGTGGACGATGGCGGTCCGGGGCTCCTCGTCGGGATGGAGGCGGTTCCAGCGCTCGGTGAACATCGCCTGCTCGCGGAGCTTCTTGTAGCTCGTCACCGACCACAGATCGCAGGCCACGTCCCAGCGTTCGGCGAGCTCGTCCCGCGCCGCCGCGGCCGCCCGGTAGGCACTGCCCGAGAACAAGATGGTGGCCCGGTTGGCCGGCCCCTCGGGGGCCGCCGACCATTGGTACATGCCCTCGATCACCCCGAGGTCGACCCGGTCGTCGTCCGGACCGTCGCCATCGGGCATCGCCGGCATGGGGAACGGTTCGTTGTACAGCGTGAGGTAGTAGACGACGTCGCGCTGGTCGTCGGGGGTGGCGGGTCCGTACATGCGATCCAGCCCGGCGCGGACGATCAACGCCACCTCGAAGGCGAAGGCGGGGTCGTAGGCCTCGATGGTGGGGACGGTGGAGGCCAGCAGCAGCGAGTGGCCGTCCTGGTGTTGGAGACCCTCGCCGGTGAGCGTGGTCCGTCCCGCCGTGGCACCGAGCAGGAAGCCACGGGCGCGGGCATCAGCGGCCGACCAGATCAGGTCGCCCACACGCTGGAAACCGAACATCGAGTAGAAGATGAAGAACGGCACCATCGGCACGCCGCGGTTGGCGTGCGCGGTGCCGGCCGCGATGAAGCTCGCCATCGAGCCGGCCTCGGTGATGCCCTCCTCGAGGATCTGGCCGTCCTGACCCTCGGTGTAGGACAGCAGCAGGTCGTGGTCGACGGGCTCGTAGAGCTGACCGCGCGACGCGTAGATCTTGATCTCCCGGAACAGCGAGTCCATGCCGAAGGTGCGGGCCTCGTCGGGGACGATGGGCACGACGCGCTGGCCGAAGTCGTCGTCGCGGGCCAGGTTCCGCAGCAGGCGGGTGAAGCCCATGGTGGTGGCCACCTCCTGCTTGCCCGAACCGGCGAGCAGCTCGGTGTAGACGTCGTCGGACGGCAGGGTGATCGGCCGTCGCGTCGGGACCGGCCGCGAGGGCAGCAGCCCGTCGAGCGCCTTGAGGCGGGCGTGGAAGTACTCGTGCTCCGGGGTCCCCTCCTGCAGCGTGATGTACGGGGGGTCGGCGTGGTCGGTCAGCGACTCCTCGGGCACCTCCTCCTGGAGGTACAGCCGATCGCGCAACGACCGGAGCTGGGCCAGCGTCATCTTCTTGATCTGGTGGGTGGCGTTGCGGCCCTCGACACCCTCGCCGAGGGTCCAGCCCTTGATGGTCTTGGCCAGGATCACCGTGGGGCGACCCTCGGTCTCGGTGGCGGCCTTGTAGGCGGCGTAGAGCTTCTTGTAGTCGTGACCGCCGCGGGGCAGGTTGCGCAGCTCGTCGTCGGAGAGGTGCTCGACCATCTTGCGCAACCGGGGATCGGGGCCGAAGAAGTCGTCGCGGATGAAGCTGCCGTCCTCCACCGCGTAGCGCTGGAACTGGCCGTCGACGGTGGTGTTCATCTTGTTGAGCAGCACGCCGTCGACATCGCGCTGGAGCAGCTCGTCCCACTTGCCGCCCCACACCACCTTGATCACGTTCCAGCCCGCACCCCGGAACACCGCCTCGAGCTCCTGGATGATCTTGCCGTTGCCCCGCACGGGCCCGTCGAGGCGCTGCAGGTTGCAGTTCACGACCCAGATCAGGTTGTCGAGGCCCTCGCGTGCCGCGAGGGAGATCGAGCCGAGGGTCTCGGGCTCGTCGCACTCGCCGTCGCCGAGGAAGCTCCACACCCGGCTCTCGGCCGTGTCGTCGATGCGGCGGTTCTGGAGGTACTTGAGGAAGCGGGCTTCGTAGATGGAGTTGATCGGCCCCAGGCCCATCGACACCGTCGGGTACTCCCAGAAGTCGGGCATCAGCCGGGGATGGGGATAGCTGGGCAGTCCCTTGCCTCCGACCTCCATGCGGAAGTGGTCGAGCTGGTCGGCGGTGAGGCGACCGGCCAGGAACGCTCGGGCGTAGATGCCGGGCGCGGCGTGGCCCTGGAAGTAGACGTGGTCGCCGGGGGTGCCGTCGTCCTTGCCCCGGAAGAAGTGGTTGAAGCCCACTTCGTAGAGCGACGCCGAGGAGGCGAAGGTCGCCAGGTGGCCACCGATGCCGTCGGCCTTCTTGTTGGCCTTGATGACCATGACGGCGGCGTTCCAGCGGATGTAGGAGCGGATGCGGCGCTCGATGTGCTCGTCGCCCGGGAACCACGGCTCGCGCTCGGGTGGGATGGTGTTGACGTACGGGGTCGACACCGCCGCAGGTGAGCCGACCTGGAGCTCGTTGGCCCGTTCGAGCAGCTTGGCGATGATGTAGCGGGCCCGGGTCTTGCCATGGGTCTCGACGATGGCCTCCAGGCTGTCGAGCCATTCGCTCGTCTCACCGGGGTCGATGTCGGGCAGCTGGTTGACATGGCCGTCGATCGTCATGGGTCCAGCCAACCAGCTCCGGCGCCGTTTCGCTCCTTACCAACGGGTAGTTCACGGCAACCCGCCGGCCGTAGGGTCGGGCCGATGCAGCGGGTCTGGACCGACGGAGCGTGCAAGGGGAACCCCGGGCCCGGTGGCTGGGCGTGGGTGACCCCGGAGGGTCTCTGGGCCAACGGTTCCGAGGCGGAGAGCACGAACCAGCGCATGGAGATCACCGCCGCCTACGAGGCGGTTCGGGCCCACGACGGGCCGGTCACGGTGGTGTCGGACTCGACCTACGTCGTGAACTGCTTCCGTGATCGCTGGTGGGAGGGTTGGCTGGCGCGCGACTGGAAGAACAGCCAGCGCAAGCCGGTGGCCAACCGCGATCTGTGGGAGCCGTTCATCGAGCTCTACCGCTCGCGCGACGACGTGTTCTTCGAGTGGGTCAAGGGTCACTCCGGCGACGAGCTCAACGACGTGGCCGACCGCCTGGCGGTGGCGGCGGCCGAGCACCAGAGCTCAGGGTCGGGCGACTCGGTGCCCGACGACCTGGGTCCCGCCGACGTGGTGACGCCGGCCTCGAGTTCGGACCGTGACCGCCGGCTCCCGGCCGGTCGTCTCGTCGGGGTCTTCGGGGCCCGACCGCCCGAGCTCGGTGGCTACGACGCCAATCCCGTGAGCGACGCGGTGGGCCGGCGCCTGCAGGAGATCCTGGCCGCGAAGCGGCTGCTCGACGACGATCTCCACGTGGTTTCGGGCCTGCGGCTGGGGGCGGAGATGCTCGGTGCCGAGGCCGCGGTGGCCGAAGGCATCCCGCTGGTGGCTGTGCTGCCCTTCCCCGACCCGGACGCCCCGTGGCCCGAGTCGTCCCGGCGCCGGTTCGCCCAGCTGCGCGAGGCCGCGGCGTGCGAGATCCTGCTCGAACGCAAGCTCCCGGAGTCCAAGGCCAAGGTGGCCGGCTCCTTGCGGCGCCGCGACGCCTGGCTGGCCCGCAACCTCGACGAGGCCATCGTGGTGTGGGACGGCGGGGAGCCGTTCACCGAGCGGCTCGTCAAGACCTTGCGCGACCGCCTGGGCGACGACGTGTGGGAGGAGCCGGTGCCGACCCAGCCCGGGTCCCGGTGATCGTCGGCGCCGACACCGGCGGCACCTTCTCCGACCTCGTCGACGAGCAGGGGCGCAGCACGAAGGTGCTCTCCACGCCGTCGGCGCCCGACGCCGCGATCCGCACGGGCATCGAGGCCCTCGCCGGCGCCGGAGCGGCCCGGCCGTCGCTGCTGGCGCATGGCACCACGGTGGCCACCAACGCCGTGCTGGAGCACCGGCTGTCGACCGTGGCGCTCGTCACCACGGAGGGCATGGCCGACGTCATCGAGATCGGCCGGCAGGACCGGCCCAGCCTCTACGACCAGTGGGCCGACCGCCCCGAACCGCTGGTGGCCCGTGCGCTGCGCTTCGAGGTGCGGGGGCGGTTGGCGGCCGACGGCACCGAGCTCGCCCCGGTCGACCTGTCGACGCTGCCCGTGCTGCCCGACGATGTCGAGAACGTGGCGGTGTGCCTGCTCCACGCCGACCTCGACCCGGTCCACGAGCAGACCGTGGCGGCCCACCTGCGGGCCGCCGGTCACGACGTCGTCGCGTCGCACGAGATCTCGCCGGAGTTCCGCGAGTTCGAGCGGACGGTCACCACGGTGGTCAACGCCGGGCTCCGGGCCCGCTGCCGTGACTACCTCGTCCGGCTGGGAGCACTGGCCGACTCGGTCTCGGTCATGACCTCGGCCGGTGGCCTGCTCGATGCCGCGACCGCGGCGGAGCGGCCGGCCGCGCTGTTGCTGTCGGGGCCGGCGGGCGGTGTCCGGGCCGCGGCCGCCGCGGCCGCCGCCTGCGGGTTCGAGGACGCCGTCACCTTCGACATGGGCGGAACCAGCACCGACGTGTGCCTGGTGCAGGCCGGTTCGCCCGCGCTGGCGACGACGAGGTCGGTCGGCGGGTACCCGGTGCGGTTCCCCGCCCTCGACATCCACACCATCGGCGCCGGCGGCGGGTCGATCGCCGCCATCGACCGCGGCGGTGCCCTGGCGGTCGGTCCTCGCAGCGCGGGCGCCGACCCCGGCCCGGCCTGCTACGGGCGGGGCGGGACCGAGCCGACCGTGACCGACGCCAACCTCGCCGCCGGGCGCATCCCGCCCGAGGCCAGCTTCGGCTCGCTCCGCCTCGACCGTGCCGCCGCCGCCGACGCCCTGGCCGCGGCCGGCGTCGACGCCGACGGCGTCCTTCGGGTGGTCGACGCATCGATGGTCCGGGCCCTGCGGGCCGTGTCGGTCGAGCGGGGCGTGTCGCCCGGTGGGCTCGCCCTCGTCGCGTTCGGAGGGGCCGGCCCCCTGCACGCCTGCGCCCTGGCGGAGGAGATGGGGATGCCGGCGGTGATCGTGCCCGCTCGTGCCGGCGTGCTGTCGGCCGTCGGACTCCTCGCCGCCGCGCCTCGCCGCGAGGTCGTGCACAGCCGCGCCGACCCCGCCGCCCACGACGGTCTGGCGCAGGAGCTGGCGACCGCGGCCGAGGAGGCGCGAGCGCTGATCGGTGCCGGCGGTGACGTGACGGTGTCGACGATGGTCGACTGCCGCTACGCCGGCCAGTCCCACGAGCTCACCGTGGGAGACCTGGCGTCGTTCCATGCCGAGCACGAGCGACGCAACGGCTTCGCCCGGCCGGACGCGCCCGTCGAGGTCGTGGCCGTGCGGGCCGTCGCCGAGCGGCCACCGGTCCTGGTCGTCGACGAGCTCCCCGTGCCACCGCACCGGGCGGGGTTCACGTCGGTGACGGGGCCGCGGGTGATCGCCGAACCGGACTGCACCATCTGGCTGGCCGAGGGGTGGCGGGCCGACCTCGGAGCCTGCGGTGCGTTGGTCCTGACCCGGGTCGTGTCGTGAACCCGGCACGCGAGCCGCTCGGACCCGCCGATCTCCAGGTCCTCATCTCGCGCCTCACCGGAGTGGCCGAGGAGATGGGCGCCGTGCTGCAGCGGAGTGCCTTCAGCCCCAACATCAAGGAGCGGGCCGACTGCTCGGCGGCGCTGTTCGACCCGTCGGGCGACCTCGTGGTCCAGGCCGAGCACATCCCGGTGCACCTCGGGTCGATGCCCGCCAGCGTGGCCGCGGTCATCACCGCCTTCGGGTCCACCGCCCGCCCGGGCGAGCAGTACGTGGTCAACGATCCGTTCGCTGGTGGCACGCATCTGAACGACATCACCCTGGTCGCGCCCTGCATCGTCGACGGCCGGCTGGTCGGCTGGGCGGCCAACCGCGCCCACCACGCCGACGTCGGAGGTGCAGCTCCCGGTTCGATCCCTGCCGACGCCGAGGAGATCTTCGAGGAGGGGTTGCGGCTGCCGCCCGTGCGGCTCACCGACGAGGTCCGGGCCATCCTGTTCGCCAACTCGCGCACGCCGGTCGAACGGGCGGGCGACCTCGACGCCCAGGTGGGTGCCAATCTGCTCGGCGTCCGCCGGTTGGCGGAGACACCGGACGTGCCGCTCGACGAGGTCATCGCCTACGGCGAGCGTCGCATGCGCGCCGCCCTCGCCGGCCTTCCCGACGGCACCTGGGTCGCCGAGGACGTGGTCGACTCCACCGGGTCGGCTCCCGCCCAGCAGCAGCCTTCGATCATCCGGGCCCGGGTCACCGTCGACGGCGACGGCATCGCGGTCGACTTCGAAGGCAGCGATCCGCAGTCGGCCGGCAACGTGAACGCCGTGGCCGCGGTGACGGTGAGTGCGGTGACCTTCGCCCTGCGGTCGGTCATCGATCCCACCATCCCGGCCAACGGCGGCTCGCTCCGACCGGTGCACATCTCGGTGCCGGAGGGTTCGATCGTGGCCGCATCGCCGCCCGCCGCGGTCGGTGCCGGCAACGTCGAGGTGTCCCAGCGGGTCGCCGACATCGTCCTCGCCGCCCTGGCCCAGATCGCGCCCGAGCGGGTGGCAGCCGGCAACCAGGGGACGATGAACAACGTCCTGATCGGTGGTCGGGGATGGGTGTACTACGAGACCGTCGGCGGGGGACAGGGTGGACGGGGCGGCACCATGCCGCGAGCGGGGCAGTCGGGGATCCACACCGGCATGACCAACACCAAGAACACGCCCATCGAGGCGTTGGAGCGCCACTTCCCGATGCGGGCATTGCGTTACCGGCTCCGGCGGGGTTCGGGTGGGGACGGGTTGGCACCGGGTGGCGAGGGCATCGAGCGCGACCTCGAGATGCTGGAGGACGTGACGGTGTCGCTGATCACCGAACGTCGGGTCTCGCACCCTGCGGGCCTCGCCGGCGGCGGTCCGGGTGCGGTCGGGGAGAACTGGCTCCTGCCCCGGGGTGATGAGGATCGTGCCGAGCGGCTACCGGACAAGTGCACGATCCGGATGGAGGCGGGCGATGTGCTGCGGATGCTGACCCCCGGCGGCGGAGGTTGGGGGACTCCGCCGGAGAAGTGACCGGCGCGCCGAACGGAGAACGCTGCCGACGAAGCGCCGGCCCTCCCGGGTGCCGTTCCTTGGTGGTCTCCTGAGCGCCACGTCGGGGCGACAACCGCGCTCCGATCTCGCCGACAGGTCGTGACATTCGTCCCCGAGCAGGACATGCTCTCGGGCTCGCCCCTGTCGGGTTGGGCGGGCAGGTTCTTCCACTCCGAGAACATGACCTTCGCGCGCTGGACGATCGCCGAGGGAGCCGCCGACCTGCATGAGCACCAGCATGAGCAGGAGGAGGTCTGGAACGTCGTGGCCGGGCGGGTGGCCATCGTTGTGGACGGCGTCGAGGGTGTCGTCGAGAGCGGAGGCGCGGCCGTCGTGCCGCCGAACAAACTCAGCGCGCATGGGTTGTCGACGTTCGCCGCAGATGCGACGCAGGAAGACCCGGAGGTTCACCTCGCCGTCATGGTTCCGTTTGCCTGCACGTGCGAATCGTTACGGAACGAGTCGAACACCCGCTGGCGGTTGGCCTCCCACGCGTCAGCAACCGACTCCCACTCGTTGATCTGGGCATCCTCGGCCATGCGTCGCCCCGCTTCCTGGCTCATCGGATCGACCACCCATTCCCGACCCATGACGTTGTCCGAACGACGAGGTGAGTTCAGCCGACGTGACCTCCCGACATGGGCGAGGTGCCGGTAGCCGGCGGTAGGCAGAGCGCCACGTCGGAGCGACAACACCGAACCGATCGTGCAGATGGGTCCCCGCCACGCCTCGCCAACCCGACGATGTGGCGCAGGCTCGACGACTCAGAGCTCCCACTCGACGCTTCCGTCTCCCCGGTAGCTGCATCGGGTTCCGGTGCTGACCGACGACCCCAGGTGTTCGGCCAGCGCCGGGTGCCTGTCCTCGAGCCGGCGCAACGAGTCGCGAATACGCGCCGACACGGTCTTGCGAGCCTTCTCGGACTCGTCACCGAGGCGGACCGACGCTCTGGCGGTGTCCGGGGATCCGGCATGGAGCAGATCGAGGGCATCGGCACCATGTTCAACGCCGCGACCGCGTGGGCCATCGGGTACTGGGTCCGACTTCTGGGCCGTGAGCCCGGGCCTGACGAGCTGGAGCCCCTGACCCGGGCGTTCTGCGAGGCGGGCCGCCAGACCTCGGCCGGGGACTACCTGTTGGCCATCGGCGACCTGCAGCGGTTCTCGCGCGAGGTCGCCGGCTTCTTCACCCACCACGACGCCTGGATGACGCCGACGATGTCGTCGCTTCCCGCACCGATCGGGCACATCAGCTCGACCGTCGATGATCCGTTCCGGTCGCTCGAGCGCAGCTCGGACACCGTCGCCTACCCAGCGGTGGTTGCCAACGTCACCGGAGCGCCGGCGATGTCGATCCCGCTCTGGTGGAATGCCCACGGGGCGCCGGTCGGGGTTCACGTGCTCGGCGCGTACGGCGAGGACGCCCTCCTGTTCCGCCTCGCTGCCCAGCTCGAGGCCTCCCGCCCGTGGGCCCACCGCCGGCCGCTGGTGTCGTTCAGTCGACCGTGAGTTCCCCCATCCGTGACCAGTCGTGTACGCCCTCGATGGTGGTGTTGATGATGCGCGGCGTCTCGGCGAGTGCCTGTGGCATGTCCGCCATCGCCTGCTGGAAGTGATCGCTGCTGACGTGCGCCTGGGCGGCGTCGTCCTCGAACGCCTCGACGAGGACGAACTCGGAGGGGTCCTCGACGCGGCGCGACCACTCGAACCAGAGGTTGCCCGGCTCGGCACGCGTGGCGCGCGTGAAGTCGTCGACGAGGTCCAACCACCGCTCCGACCAGTCCGGTTTGGTCTTGAACTTCACCACGATGAGGATCATCGGTGTTCCAGCGTCGAGGCGCAGGTCGTCAAACCAGCGAGTCCTTGTCGGCGTTGGGATTGACGGCGAACGACTGCGGCGCGGTGTCGTGATACGTCGCCCCGAAGCCCGCCAGGATCTCCCGCGATTCGGGGTCGGGGTCGCCGAAGCATCGGCACGTGATCTGTCCGCACGCCCCGACGATGGCACCCAGGGGTTCCTTGCCCTTCTCGTTCGCCAGGTGGGCCTTGAACGCGCTGTCGTTCGCGTAGATCTCCGTCCACTCGCTCACCCCCGGCTCCGGGTATTCCGCGTGATAGGCGATGACACCTGGGTGTTCGAGCATCACCTGGCAGAGCGCCTCCTGGTTCTCTCGGAAGGTCGGCTCCGCGCCGTCCGCGATGTCCCATCGGATCTTGAGCATGAACGCCATGACTTCCTCCGATCATTGACTCAACGACCAGCGCCGGGTCACGGCGTGGCCCCAGAATCGTTGGCCCGACACCCCATGATCGCCCAAGTCGCGGGCCTTGTCACGGGGCCGGGGCGCGGAGCGAGGCCCAGGGCGGGAAGGCCGGCTTTGCATGTCCCTTCGGGCCGGATCCCCCCGGAAGAGGGGATGGGCGGATGCGTCTCGGCGTGGTCCGCTGGCGTCATGCCCTTCACCGACAAGATCACCTACAACGCACTCGGCTTCACCGTCTCGTTTCCGGTGCAGGCCGACGACACCGACGACCGGTACGTGCTGGTCGACTACCGCATGCCCCCGGGCTTCGGCGGGCCGGCGCTGCACCGTCACCCGACCCACGAGAGCATCTATGTGCTCGAGGGTGCGGTCGGCGTCCACCTCGACGGCAGTGAGCGGACCCTTGGTCCCGGGGAGGCGGCCCACATCGCGGCGAACGAACCGCACTCGTTCTGGAACGCTGGCCACGGCGTGGCGCACTGTCTCTTCGTCGGGGACCGTCGGCTGGAGGAGATGCTGACCGAGATCTGCGAGACGGCGCAGCGAGGCGAGCTCACCCCCGACAACGTGGTCGCGGGGGTCGCTCGCATCGAGGCTCGACACGACGTCGAGTCGCTCGGGCCGCCTCCCGGCATCTGCCACATGCAGGCCTCGTAGGCTCGATGTCATGGCGCGCTGGCGTGAGGTGCTGCTGGAGATCGACCGCGAGCTCCAGCGCATCGCGCCGTCGCAGGTCCGGGTGCTCCAGACACTCGATCCCACCACCTTGCTGCTCACCGCGTGCATCGAGTGCTTCCCCGACGGGTTCGCGCTGCCGCCTTGGGTGCCGAAGCGCACGATGGACCTGGAGTTCGAGGGCGCGGGGCCCCACACCATTGCCGAGCTCGCGGCCGCCAGCTGCCCGGCCGGCGCCATCTCCGACACGCCAGAACACCGGAGCTCGGCCCGATACCAGGAGATTCTCGCCCCGCTCGGGTTGGAGGACGATCTCCGCGTCGTGTTCCGGAGCGCAGGAACGGTGTGGGGAGCGGCACTCCTCTACCGTGCGGATGGAACCTTTGACCACGCCGAGATCACCGCGGCCGCCGCCCGCTCCGACGACTGGGGTCGACGTCTCCGGCTCGGCATCCTCGAGGATGCGGTCTCCTCGTCCGCCGCGGAGGGCCCACCCGGGTTGGCGCGAATCGAAGGCGACGACTTCGTCGACGCCAGCCAGGCAGCCCGAGTCTGGCTCGACACCCTCGCCGCCGAGCAACGGCTGGCTGCGGCGTCGGCCCTGGCGGCGCGCGGTGCCCGCTCTGTCACGTTCGTGGGGACAGCGGGCCCGGTCACCATGCACTCGACCGGTCAGGGCGATGCCACCGTCATCGTGGAGCGCGCCGGTCCGGCGGCCACCGGGGAAGTGCTGATGGCCGCCTATGGCCTCACACCGAGGGAGCGCGACGTGGTGGAGCTCATCGCGCACGGCCTGAGCGTGGCCCAGATGGCCCGCCGGCTCGGCATCAGTGAGTGGACAGCCAAGGACCACATCAAGGCCGTGCACCGCAAGGCCGGGGTCGGGTCCCGGACCGAGTTGCTCGCCGAGCTCTTCGCCCGCCACTTCGCCCCGAGCATCGGCGCGGGACGTGCTCCCGGTCCGTGGGGTTTCTTCGATCCGACCGACGGGCCATCCGGGAGTCAGAATCCGTCGAGTTGACCAATACCCGCAATACCCCGATCGAGGCGTTGGAGCGGCACTTCCCGATGAGCGTGCTGCGCTACCGGCTCCGGCAGGGTTCGGGTCGACAACGGAGACCGGTGAGGATCGGGAGAGCGCCTTAGACGTGTGAACGTACTACCATACGGTCATGCCGAAGGAGAAGGTGACCCTCACGCTCGACACCGAGCAGCTCCGAGAGCTCCGCTCGCTCGTCGATGCGCGAAGTCTGTCGTCGACGGTCGATCATGCGGTGGGTGCCTATTTGTCCCGGCTACGGCACCTTCGAGCTGTCGACGAGTGGTTGGCCGAGCTCGAGGCCGAGCACGGACCGGTCGATCCGGAGACACTCGAGTGGGCGGCGCGCATCGTGGACGACTGGGCATCCACCGGTGACCGACCGGCGAAGGCAGGTTGAGTGCTGCTGCTCGACAGCGAGGCCATCTCGTCGGTCGCCCACGGACCCGACCTCCGTCGGGATCGGGTCCGAGCACTCGTGATGGAGATGCGATCTCGGGATCTGCCGATCGCAACCGTCGCCGCAGTCCTCGCCGAGGTGGTCCGCGGTCGACCGGCTGACGCTGGCGTGTTCGCCGGCCTTCGGCGTGAGCGGGTCGAGGTCCACGCGGTCGACAGTCGCACTGGTGTGCGAGCCGGGCAGCTGCTCGGAGCGGTCGGCACCGGGTCGGAGATGGCGATCGATGCCTTCCTCGTGGCCGACGCAGACCTGCGCGGAGGAGCCGTCATCGCCACGTGCGACACCGACGACCTGAGACGCCTCGCATCCGTGGCGAAGCACGTGCGGATCGCCGATCTCGATTCCTGATCGGGATGCAGAATGCGGTGGCGTCGGGGTCCTTCTCATGAACCATTCTCCGGTCACTCCGCTGCACATGTGCAAGGGAGTGACCGCAGTACGGTCGGAGCCGTGCACGACTCTCAGATTTTGACGATGTGGCGCGGCGGACAGGGGAGCGGGCGATGAGCGCCAACAGCTTCGACGACCGGGCGGCCACGTGGGACGACGACCCCGCCAAGGTGGAGCGCGCCGCGGTGGTCGCACGGGCCATCCGGGACGCCGTCCCCCTCGACCGGTCGACGCGGGTGCTGGAGTACGGCGCCGGCACCGGCCTGGTCTCCCACGCGCTGCACGACGCGGTCGGCCCCATCACCATGGCCGACACGTCCGCGGGAATGCGCGCAGTGATGGAGGGCAAGGTCGCCGACGGGACGATTCCCGACGCGCGGGTATGGGATGTCGACCTGTCGGCCGACGGGGCGGGCATCGACGAGCGCTTCGACCTCATCGTGACGGTGCTCACCCTGCACCACATCCACGACGTCGAGCCTGCTCTGGCGAACTTCGCCCGCCTGCTCGACGAGGGGGGTCACCTGGCCATCGCCGATCTCGACCACGAGGACGGCAGCTTCCACCCGGACGGTTTCGACGGCCACCACGGCTTCGACCACGACACGCTCGCCGCTCAACTCGAGCGAGCCGGGTTCACCGACGTCAGCTTCCGTCCCTGCCACCACATCGTCCGCGACGGCCGCACCTACCCCATGTTCCTCGCTACCGCGTCACGCGCGGCCGGTGCCTGAGGAGGCCGCGACTCCCAGCGACTCCGCGCCGAGCGACTTCGGCGCGCCCGTCTCGTAGAAGACGTCGATGTCGGTGATCTCGAATCCGGCATCGGTCAACAGATCGGCGATGCGACGCGTGAGGTGGCAACCGCCGGCGATGCGCTTCTGCAGCGGTTCGAGGCGGTGCTGCCAGCGTCTGACCTCCTCGTCAGGGGCGAGGCCGTGCTCCACGAAGTGCAGCGTGCCACCGGGCTTGAGCACCCGGCGCAGCTCGGCCAGCGCGGTGGCGACATCGGGGATCGTGCACATGGTCCACGTCGACAACGCGGTGTCGCAGCTGTCGTCGGGCAGGGGGAGCGATTGCCCGTCGAGCCCCGACCGTTGCACCGGGACGGTGGTGTCGGCCAGTCGCTTCCCCGCCAGCCGCCAGCCGAGATCCGACGGCTCGATGGCCGCGACCCCGGTGACGTCGTCGGGATAGAACGGCACGTTGTGACCTGACCCGAAGCCGATCTCGACCACCTGACCGTGGAGGCCGGCGCAGACCCTGCTCCGCAACGGCCGCATGGAACGCATGCCACATGCGCCGTTCAACAGGCGGGGCAGCAGGTGATCGGCGTACAGACCCACGATGGGCACCTCCGGGGGGTCGGGAGCCGGTGCCGCCGGAAGGTACCAGGCGGCCGTCCGCCGGACCCGGCCCGCCGCCGATCGCCTCCGGCGTAGCGTCGAGAGGATGCGGAGCACTGATCGGTTCCTGACCACCCACGCCGGGAGCTTGCCGAAGTCGACCGGGATCGGGGCCATGCACGTGGCCCGCTCGCGTGGCGAGGATGTCGACGTCGAGGCGATGGGCCGCCTGGTCGAGGGGTTCACGGCGGAGACCGTCGCCCGCCAGATCGAGACCGGCATCGATGTCGTGAACAACGGCGAGATCGGCCGGGAGAGCTTCTTCACCTACGTCCGCGAGCGGATGAACGGCTTCGGCGGCCGGTCGTCCCGGGACACGATGGCCGACCTGGTCGAGTACCCCAGCTTCATGGCGCGAATCCTGGTGGAACGGACGACGATCGAGCGCGTGACCCTGATGGAGGCGCCGCAGGCGATCGGTGCCGTGACGTACCGGAGCGAGGACGCGATCCGGGCCGAGTGCGACCAGCTGGCCGCGATCCTCGCCGGACACGCCGGCTCGTACGTGGATTCGTTCGTCTCCGCGCCCTCGCCCGGCATCATCGCCGCCGCCATGCAGAACGCCCACTACGCCGACCTCGAGTCCTACATCGGGGCATTGGGCGAGGCGCTGCGCACCGAGTACCGCGCCATCGTCGACGCCGGCCACGTGCTGCAGATCGACGCACCCGACCTCGCCCTCGAACGGCACACCCTGTTCCAGGGACGGCCACTCGCCGATTTCCGCGCCTTCGTCACGACGGTGCTGGGCGCCATCGGTCACGCCCTCGAAGGCGTCGACCGCGACCGGGTCCGCCTGCACGTGTGTTGGGGGAACTACGAGGGTCCGCACGACCTCGACGTGGAGCTGGCCGACATCTGGGACCTGCTGCGGGAGGCGCCTGTTGGCGGGTTCCTGCTGTCGATGGCGAACCCGCGACATGCGCACGAGTGGCGCGTTCTCGCCGACGGCGGTCTGCCCGACGGCGCGTTCGTCGTCCCCGGTGTCATCGACACGACCACCAACTACGTCGAACACCCCGAGACCGTGTCCGATGCGATCATGCGGGTCGCCGATGCGGTCGGCGATCCGACACGCGTCCTGGCCGGGACCGACTGCGGCTTCGAGACCAGCGCCGGCTTCGGTGCCGTGGCCGCCGACGTGGTCTGGGTGAAGCTGCGCTCGCTCACCGACGGGGCCCGCCTGGCCAGCCACCGGGTCTTCGGCACCGCGAGCGGTGAACCGCCGCCCGCGTAGTCAGCGGCGGTGGCGGACGCTGATGGTCGAGAAGCACATCTCGTCCTCGGTGCCCTCGGCCCACGTGACGTAGTGGGGCTCGTCCTGTTCGACCAGATGCCGGTCCCAGCTGCACTCGATGCGGATGGTGTCGCCCGCGTGCAGCTCGATCGGGTCGGCGAGGGGGTAGTTGAACTGCCAGTCGAAGTCCCAGCGGGGGATGTCGAGCAGGATCTGCTCCTGCGGCGTGCCGGGGTTCAACGTCATCCGGAACGAGCGGCCGATCTCGTGCATGTGCCCGAGCACGGCGAGCAATTGGCCGTCCTGGCCGATCCGATGGTCGCACGACGAATGGGCCACCAAGTCGGCGTCGAGCGTGCCGAGCTGCTCGGGGGTCGTGCCACACAGGAAGTGGAGGCCGTTGGCGATGCCGGGCCCCACGGGACCGTAGAGGCGGTCGAGCTCCTGCAGCTCGGCGTTCCGGTCGCAGAGGGGACCGGACTCGTCGGGCCCGCACGGGATCTCCGCCGGGGCCAGGAACGTGGTGACCTCGACCGGGTCGTAGCTGCTCACCGGACCGTCGCCGAGCTGGAGGGCCAGGGATGACTGGTCGGGCTCGCTCGCGTGCGTGACGTGGTAGTGCATCTGCATGACGAGCAGGTCGCCGGCGTCGAGCACCAGCCCGGTGCCCTCGGTGTAGGTCGTGGGCGCCTGGCCCGGCGCGTACCCCATCACCAGATCGGAGCCGCCACCGTCCCCCGATGCGGAGAGGCTCGAGCCGCGCACGTTGATGCCGCCGAAGCACTGCCACCCCGGCCCCGGGTCGCGTGCATCGGCTTGGGCAACGGCGTCGGCCGACGCGGCATGGAGCCGGTACACGAGGGCGTGGTGCACGAGTTCGACCTGATCGGGCTCGAACTCGTAGCCGGTGACCACGGCCGGCGCGGTCAGCTTCGGGTCGAGCACGAAGCAGCGGTAGTCGTTCGGGATGTCCTGCGAGCCCTGGTACGGCTCGGCCATGCGCAAGTCGAGGTCGTGGCGGGGCGGATCGACCTCCTGCGGCGCAGCCGTCACGGGCGTGGCGCGATCGACGTCGAGCGGGCCGCCCGCGTCGGCCCAGGCCTTGATGGCGGCGATCTCGGCGTCGGGAAGGCGCATGGAGTGCAGCAGCGGCACACCCCGGTCCGATGCTGGCCACGGCGGCATGTATCGGGTCTGGGTCACCAGGGCGAGGCCGGAGGCGGCATCGGCGGCGTCGCCGGCCGTGGCCAGTTGCCACTCGCCGGATCCGGAGCCGTTCGGCTCGTGACACGAGGCGCAGGACCGCTCGAGGATCGGCTGGACGGTGGCGGCGAACGACGGTCCGCCCCGGGCCGGCTCGCTTCCCGGCACGGTCACCGTCCGGGGGACGTCGTGTCTGGCGGTGTCGACGGCCACCAGGTCGAAGTCGAGGACGGCGTCGTCGCCGGTGGAGACGAGGCCGACGATCCGGATCGGGCCGACGTCGAACGTCGCGAGCGACACGGTGGTGGTGGCTGCGATGTGGAGCTCGTCGCCGTCGCGCCGGACGGTGGCGTCGAGGCTCACGGGGGCCGTGGTCTCCTTGACGGTGAGGTCGCCGACGAGCTGCACCTCGTAGTCGGTGCCGTCGGCGATGGTGGCGGGCAGCCCGTCGATCGCCGTCGTCGTGAACCGGGCGAGGGGGTACTTCTCCGACTGCAGGAACTCGTGGCGGATGCGGTTGTCGCGCAGCGATTGGTCGGACGTGAACTGCAACACGTCGACGACCACCTCGCCGACCTGGCTGTTCGTGGGGTCGGCGTCGTCGACGAGCACGTCGCCGGCGATGCCCGATGTCGTACCCCGGGCGGTGTGTTCGGTGCCGGCCAGCTTCTCGGTCACCTCGTAGGCGACGACGGAGCGCGACGCATCGATCCGGTAGACGGTCTGGTCGGCCGTGGTCGGGCTGAGCGTCGGTGCCACGGGTACCGAGTAGTCGACGGCGACGGGCGCGAAGTCGTCCCACATGGCCTTGGCCGCGACGGCAGCGCCGCCGCCGGCGACGAGGACCAGGGCGCCGAGGAGCGTGAGGACCGGATGGCTCCGTCGAAGCATCCTCAACCTCGCCATGCCACCCCCTTCCGCGATGCGTGGTCGCGGCGACGTCGTCGGAGCGGTCATCCTAGGGGGCAGGATGGGAACCGACCCGTTCCCGGACGAGGAGACAGAGTCGTGTCACAGGTCGAGGTGTTCGCTGATGTGTGGTGCCCGTTCACCCATGTCGGCCTGCGGCGTTTCGTGGCCCATCGGGCCGAGCACGGCGACGACATCGCCTTGCGGGTCCGGACCTGGCCGCTCGAACTGGTGAACGGCAAACCGCTGGATCCGGCATTCGTGGCGGAGGAGATCGACGAGATCCGGGGGCTCGTCGCTCCCGAGCTGTTCGCCGGGTTCGACGTGGACCACTTCCCGACGACCACGTTGCCCGCGTTGCGGCTGACCGGTCGGGCCTACGACGAGTCCGTCGAGCTCGGGGAGGCGGTGGCGCTCGAGCTGCGTGACCGGTTGTTCGAGCGGGGGGAGGACATCAGCGATCCCGATGTGCTGGCCGAGGTCGAGACCGGCCATCGCATCCCCGGCGCGACCGATGCGGACGACGTGGTGCAGCGCGACTGGGACGAGGGCAGACAGCGCGGCGTCGTCGGTTCCCCGCACTTCTTCACCCCCGGTGGCGATTTCTTCTGCCCCGCACTCGACGTCCGCCGGGTGGACGGCCACCTGCGGATCACCGCCGACCCGGACGGCTTCGACCGCTTCCTCGAGAGCTGCCGGCCCCAGGCCTGAACGGCACGTCTCGTCTCACTGCCGGGTCAGACGCACTCGCCGTCCTCGGTCACACCTCGCGCGCACAGCAGCGTGCGCTCGACGGTTCGCATCGTGAAGCTCTCCCCGCCGGGATCGGGCTCACCGAAGATGTGGAGACGCTCACCGAGGATCGCGTCGTCGCCCATCCCGATGACGTCGACGGTGATCTCGCCGAGATCGCCGACCTCGGGGCCGCCGGACACCACGATGTCCGACGGCGGGTCGGTCGACGCCCGTGAACCGGCGATCATGCGGCCGAGCTCGAGCATGGTCTCGGCCGACGGGCGATCGGTCGGGCTCGGGGCGATCTCGGTGGTGATGTCGTCGATGCGACCGAGCTGGGCCAGGTAGGTGGCGCTCGCCCAGCCGGTCACCCCGTTGGCGGTCACCTCGGACCACACGCCGCTGTCACCCACCGTGCGGTTGTGCCCGGTGGCCTCGATCCCGGTGGTGAGGGGGTCGAGCTGGCTGACGATGTCGAATCCGGCGCCGGGACCGGAGCGGACGTTGAGCGAGTCGTCGGCCTTGACGCCGACCACGCCGAGCTCGTCGCCGGCGTACGGGAACAGGTCCACCACTTCACCGGGCAGGGTGGTGGTGGTACTCGTCGACGAGGTGGCGGAGCTGTCGCCCGGCGTCGTCGAGCCCGTCGCGGTCGAGCCCGGCGCCGTGGTGGTGGCGGCGTCCGGTGACGGATCGTCGCCGCACGCCGCCACCACCATCGACACGGCGACGACGCCGATCATCATGCGAGTCAGGACGCGGCCCATGAGGGGAGGGTAGGACAGGGGGCTGAACTGCCGGCACGCGACGGCGTGGTCATCAGAAGCGTGGTCATCAGAAGTTCTCGTCGTTGTACTTCTGGATGGCGTCGGTGATGGTCTGGTTGGCGTCGGCGATCGCCTTGTCGGGGCTGGTGCCGTTGAACAGCAGCTGGTCGAGGGCGGTGCGGACCGCGTTCCGGGTCTCGGTGTACGGACCGATCAGCGGCCCGGGCCAGTCGGGATCAACCGCCTGCAACCCGTCGTAGGCGGTCTTGAGCCACTTCCCGGGGCGGGTGTTGGCCCAGAAGTCCAGCACTTGCTGCGACTCCGCCGTCGAGGTCCGAACCGGCAGGTACGAGCCCTCCAGGTGCCAGAGCGCCTGGTTGTCGGGCTGGTTCACGTACTTGATGAAGTCCCATGCCGCGGCTTGGGACTGGGGCGTTCCCGCGTTGGTCATGTACCAGACCCCACCACCGAGCTGACCCTGGCCGGGCCCGTCGAGACCGGGGAACGGCCCGGCATCGACGTTGATGTCGATCGGGGGCAGCTCGGTGTCGAGACCGAGCTCCTTGGGATCGAGGTTGCCCTCGAGCACGGCGTTGATGGTGGTCACGGCGGTGGAGGTCTCGATGGTCATCGAGGCCTGCTGGAGCCCGAGCGCGAAGTAGTGGTCGAACTGGCCTTCGGTCCCGGGTACCGGGTTGAGCAGCCCCTCGTCCTGCATGGTCTTGAGGGCCTCGAAGAGCCGGTGGGCCGCGGGGTTGTCGAAGGCACCGGCGGTGGTCTGGTCCGGGCCGCGACCGTTGTCGTTGTTCACCAGTCCCTCGTGCGCCCCCGTGAGCCAGAACTCGGTGAACCAGGGCTGCATGTTCAACACGATGGGGGTGTCGACGATGCCGGCGGCCTTGATCTTGCGGGCGTCGGCGATCATCTCGTCGAGGGTCGCCGGCGGTGAGTCAGGATCGAGTCCGGCGGCCGTGAAGTGATCCCGGTTGTAGTAGAGCAGGACGGTCGACACGTTGAACGACGCCGGTTGGAGGACACCGTCGATGCTGTAGAAGTCCTTCACCCCCTGGGCGAAGTCGTCGTAGCCGGTGTAGCCGTCGGCCTCGGCGCACGCTCCGGCCGGGATGATCGTCCCCGAATCGGCCAGGAACTTCGTGTTGGTGTCTTCCATGATCCCGATGGCGGGCAGCTGTCCGGTCGGGATGCCCTGTCGGTACTTGCGGAGCAGC
The DNA here is from genome assembly GCA_963747745.1 of uncultured Acidimicrobiaceae bacterium. Taxonomy (GTDB): domain Bacteria; phylum Actinomycetota; class Acidimicrobiia; order Acidimicrobiales; family Salinilacustritrichaceae; genus Salinilacustrithrix. The sequence goes on along the minus strand of CAVVGJ010000010.1, from coordinate 144,811 downwards.
TCCTCGTAGGCCGTCCCCTGGTTCTCGATGTGGACCCGCACCCGGTCCTGGGAGGCGTTGTAGGCGTCGGTGATCTTGTGCAGCGTCTCGTTGGTGAGGCCGACGTAGGTGTGCCACACGGTGATGTCCACCGGGCCGTCGGCGCTGTCGAGGGCATCGACGGGGCAGATCGCGGACGCGTCGTTGCCCCCGGAGGTGTCCTCGGGGCCGGCAGCGCCCTCGCCGGAATCGCCCCCGCACGCGGCCGCGACCAGCGCGCCGAGCGTGACGGCTGCCAGTAGCCGGATGAGCCGGCGCGGGGTGTGTGGAGTCATGGTCGTGCTCCTCTGGTGAGGGTCTGCGGATGGACGACGGGTGTCATCCCTTCACCGCGCCTGCGATGAGCCCGCGGATGAGGTGGCGTTGGAAGATCAGGAGGATGATGAGGATCGGCACGGCGGCGATGATCGCGGCGGCGAAGCCGAGATTGAGCTGGTTGATGTTCTCGCCGGCGAACTTCGGCAACGCGATCTGGATCGTGTCCCATGCTTCGCGGGTGATGATCGCTCGCGGCCACAGGTACTGGTTCCAGGCCGCCAGGAACGAGATCACCGTGAACGACGCGATGATCGGCCGCGTCACGGGGATGGCGACGTGCCACAGGAACCCGAGGTGGCTGTACCCGTCGAGCTCGGCCGCGTCCCGGAGGTCGGCGGGGATGCCGAGGAAGCCCTGACGGATCAGGAACGTCCCGAAGGCGGCGGCGAGGAAGGGAGCGCTGAGGCCCTGGTAGGAGTTGAACCAGCCGAGCGTCCGGATCGTCTCCACGTTGGCGATGAGGGTGACCTCGATCGGGAGCATCAGGGTGGCCATGAACGCGAGGAAGACGAAGCGTCGGAACGGGAAGCGCAAGAACGCGAAGGCGTACGCGGCCAGGACCGACGTGGTCACCTGGGCGACGGCGATGATGGCGGTGACGACGGCCGACGTCATGAGCTTGCGTCCCAGGTCGCCCTGGGTGAAGGCCCGGCCGAACACGTCCCACTCCGGGTCGACGGGTCGGGGAGGCTGGCCGGCGGTGATGTAGGCGATGGGCTGGGACAGCGCCCGCATCAGGATCATCCAGATCGGGAACAACACGATGAGCGAGAGGGCGCTGAGCAGCAGGTACCAGCCGACGTTCTTCGCCAGGCGGGCGCGGCTGCCAGGACGTGGTTCGGCCCTCATGTCGTGTCGTTCCCGTAGTGCACGCGGCGTTCGAGCAGCAGGAACTGCCCGAGCGCGACGACGAACGTGATCAGGAACAGTCCGACGGCCATGACCGAGCCCGTCCCCAAGGCACCGCCCTGCTGTTGCTTGAAGATCTTGAACACCAGCGTCTCGGTGGAGCCGGCCGGCCCACCCTCGGTGAGGATGTCGATCTGGGCGAAGGCCTGGAACGCGAACACGGTGAGCACGACGACGAGGAACAGCAAGGTCGGCGACAGCATCGGAAGGGTCACGGTGAAGAACTTGCGCACCGGACCCATGCCGTCGACCGTGGCGGCTTCGTTGAGCTCCTCCGGGATGGCCTGCAGCCCGGCCAGCACCACGATGAACGTGAGTCCGAGGTTCTGCCAGATGGAGCTGAGCGCCACCCCGAACAGTGCGAGGTGGGTGTCGCGGAGCCAATCGACCTTGAAGTACCCCACGGTGGGGTTGATGAGGACCACCCACACGATCGACGCCACCGCCACCGAGGTGGCCACGGTGGACGCGAAGATGGTGTGGAAGATCTTGATGCCCCGCAGCTTCCGGTTGGCGGCGACGGCGAGCAGGATCCCCAGGACCAGACCGGCCGGCACCGTGAGCAGGACGTACTTGACGGTGATGGACAGGCCTTCGGTGAAGTCGTGGCCGGTGAGCACCGAGGTGTACTGGTCGAAGCCCACGTAGCGCTGGCGCGTCCGCGTCTGGTTCTGCTGGAAGAAGCCGAGGTAGACGATTCGTCCGATCGGATAGAAGAAGAAGGCGCTGAACACGACGACCGACGGGAGCAGGAAGAGCGCGGCCAGCGCGTGCTCACGGGTCCTGCGTCGCCTCCAGAGCGGCGGCCGGCGGATGGCGACCTCGGCCATCAGTTCAACCGTCCGGTCGTGACGGCGTCGAAGAGGTGGACATGCGCCGGCGCCGCCGCCAGGTGCACCGCGTCGCCCGGACGGGTCAGGACGGCGGACGCGTCGGTGTCCCGCACGATGACGGTCTGACCCTCGACGTCGCAGTAGACGTGGCGCTCGTGGCCCAGCCACTCGACGGCACGGACGGTCGCGGCGAGCGGACCCTCGCCCACCTGGAGGTGCTCCGGCCGGATCCCGGCCACCACGGAGAGTCCGTCGCGGGCCGAGCCGTCGAGGCCCTGGTCGACCGCGACCGCCAGACGCTGGCCGGAGATCTCGACCGACACCGCACCCCCGTCGACCCGGATGGTGCCGGGAAGGGTGTTCATCGGCGGGCTTCCGATGAAGCGGGCGACGAAGAGGTTGGCCGGTCGCTCGTAGACCGCTCGGGGAGGGCCGACCTGCTGGAGCCGTCCGGCGTCGAGGACCGCGACCCGGTCGGCCATCGTCATCGCTTCGATCTGATCGTGGGTGACGTAGATGATCGTGGTCTGCAGCTGGCGGTGCAGCTCGACCAGCTCCACCCTGGTCTGGGCCCGGAGCTTGGCATCCAGGTTGGACAGGGGTTCGTCCATCAAGAAGACCTCGGGCCGGCGCACGATGGCCCGTCCGAGGGCCACCCGCTGCCGCTGCCCACCGGACAGCGCCGCCGGCTTGCGGTCGAGCAGGTCGTCGAGGCCGAGGATGCGGGAGGCGTCGGCCACCCGGTCGGCCCGCTCTCCCTTGTGGAGCCGGCGGGGCGGTGCACCGTCGACCGAGTAGCTCCGGGTCTTGAGCGGGACCTCGATGTTCTGGCGCACGGTCATGTGCGGATACAAGGCGTAGCTCTGGAAGACCATGGCGATGTCGCGGTCCTTGGCCTCGACATCGTTGACGAGGCGGTCGCCGATGCGGAGCTCGCCGTCGGAGACCTCCTCCAGACCGGCGATCATCCGCAGCGCGGTGGACTTCCCGCAGCCCGACGGACCGAGCAGCACCATGAACTCCCGGTCGACGATGTCGAGCGTGATGGCGTCGACCGCCACGACGTCACCGAACCGCTTGGTGACGTTCTCGAATCTGACCCCGCTCATGAGCGCTCCACCCGCGGATCGTAACGCTGGGGTCCCGAGGGCCCCCAGGGCCGATGGTCACTCGCGATGACGCTGGGAGTCCCCGCCGGGCGGGACGTTCGGGTGGTCCCCCGCCGTGGTCAGGCCAACTGGTCGAGGAAGCGTCGGACGACGATGTTCCACAACTCGGGGTCCTCGAAGTACGGCGAGTGGCCGGACCCGGGGATCTCGGCGACCCGGGCGTCGGGGAGGACCTCGGCCAGGGCGCGCACCGCGGCCGGAGGGAAGAGGGGGTCGCGATCGCCGACGATGCAGAGCACCGGCACCTCGATGCGGGCGGCCTCGTCCGGGCCGTGCTGCGTGGCGAGCAGCCGGCCGATGAGGGTGGGGACGTCGACCGAGGTGGTCTCGGCGAGTTGCTGGTACAGGTGGGCGCGGGCGGGGTCCCGCTGGGCGAGCGACGGGTCGATGGCGGGATGGAGCCCGAGGTGGCTGGCGGCATCGGCGGGAACGTGGGGCCGGTGGGCGCCGGCCGCGGCGGCCTCGATCGTCTCGGTGGTGATCCCGCCGAGAGTGTCGGCCAGGACGAGGCCACGAGCCAGCGACGGCCGCGCCAGCACCGCACCCACGCTGGTCCAACCGCCCATCGACTGTCCCACGAGGTCGGCGCGCTCGACTCCGAGGTGATCGAGGACGGCGAGCAGGTCGCCGACGGCCACCTCCGGGCCGCTGCGGTCGGCGCGGTCGGTGGATCGGCCGTACCCGCGGTGGTCCCACACGATGACCGTCCGGTCGGCCGCGAAGTGCGCCACCTGCTGGAACCAGATCGAGTGGTTGCCCCCGGCACCGTGGCTCAACACGAGCGGGACGCCGCCGTCTCCGAGCACCTCGAAGTAGATCGATTCGCCATCGTGATCGACGAAGCCGTGGCGGCGCTGCGGCAGCGTTCCCGTCGTGCCGTCGTCGGCTCGGACAGCAGGGCCCGTCGCCACACAGTCGATCTCGACCCGCGCGCCGAGGGCCAGATCGACGCCGCCGACGGTGATCCGAGCCGGGGGGAGCCCGGGCGCGGACGTGTCGACGAACGCGGCGTAGGCCTGGTTCATCTCCTCGAAGTCGGCCATGTCGTGGAGGTACACGTTGACCTTGGCCACATCGGCCCACACCATGCCCGAGGCGTCGAGGATGCGGCCGATGTTCTGCAGCGCCTGGTCTGTCTGGGCGCCGGTGCCCTCGGCCAACGTGCGGCCCTGCGTCGTGCCCAGCGTGCCCGACACGTGCACGGTGTCGCCGACCCGCGTGGCGTGCGAGAACTGGGGGAGCCGGCCCAGGCCGTCGACGACGATGCGTTCGCTGCGTGGCGCGGTCATGGGCCGAACCGTAGACGGGTGCTCGGTCTCGCCGGCGTCCCTTCCGGTCAGAGACGGGAGCGGATCGCCCACAGGTGCGGGAACGCGGCGCGCATCGTGGAGGCGAGGTAGGCGGCGCCATCGGAGCCACCGGTGCCCATCCGGGTGCCGATCGTGCGTTGGACCATCTTGCGGTGGCGGTACCGCCACTCCTGCAGGCCCTCGTCGAGGTCGACGAAGCGCTCGCACAGCGCGGCGCCGGCCGGGTCGGTGCGGTACACGTCGATGAGCAGATCCTCGATGGCAGCATCGCCCGCCGGTCGATCCGTGTCCCGGACCCGGACGAGGTGGTCCACGAGTGCGTCCCAGAGGGTCGGCGCGGTGAGCCGGGCCGCCAGTCGATCGAGCGCAGGGGTCCGAGTCCGCTCGAGCAGTCCGTCGATGGTGGTGGCGTCGGCGCTTCCGAGCAGCACCTCGAGCTCGCGGAACTGGACGGACTGGAATCCGCTGGCCGACGAGAGCCGGTCGCGGAACGACAGGAACTCGAGCGGGGTCATGGTCTCGAGCACGTCGAGCTGGCTCACGAGGACCTTGAGGATCCGGAGCACCCGGTCGAGGCCGTGGCCGGCTCGGATGTCGTCGTCGGCGTCGAGGCGCACCACCACGTGGTCGAGCTCCCAGAGGATCTGGCGGAACCACAGCTCGTACACCTGGTGGATCACGATGAAGAGGTGCTCGTCGTGTTCTTCCGACCGCGGTCGTTGCAGCGACAGCAGCTCGTCGATGTGCAGGTAGTCGGTGTAGGTGGTCGCCGGGTCGCTCACCGCCGGCACGCTAGGGAACCGACCGATCGTCCCGCTCGGCGGGCCAATGGGCGCAGCGGAAGTGGGTGACCATGACGAGAATGGACCCTTTGTGCCATATACGGACGAATCGGACACTGCGACACTGGGCACTACCGGACATTCCATCCATACCGCTTCGGAGTCAACCGTGCCGACCGTGCGAACCACCTGCCCCACCTGCGACATCGTCACCCTCGACGCTCCCGAACTCCGGGTCCGCCTGGGGTCGGACCTGGTCGGCTCCGAGGTCGTCTTCGTCTGCCCCGCCTGCCACCACGAGGTGGCCCATCCGCTCAGTGAGCGGATGGTCCCCGTGCTCCTGGGTGCGGGCTGCCCCCTCGATGTCGAGGACGACGAGGACCGTCCGGACGGGCGGCCAGAGCGACTGGGCGACCGGTATCGACCGGCGGCCCACCCGGCCTTCGGTCCCGAGCTCACCGACCTGGAGATCGAGCAGTTCGTGGCCGCGCTGAACCGGACCGACTGGTTCGACGAGTTGGCCTACTGACCGCGGGGCCCGGCATCAGCGGGAGTGCGGGCGCGGCGGCCCGAGAGTGACGGCCTTGGGGGGTCCGCCACTTCTCGGGCCGCCAGCGGAACAATTGGCCCCTTGGTAGCGGTCTTGGCCGGCCTCGGAGTCGGGCTCCTCAGCAGCTTCCTGCTCGTCCGCGTGACGGGTCGGCGCCAGCAGCGGTCGGCGCGCGCCATGGCCGCGACGAACGACGAGCTCCGGGACGCCATGGACGCGGTGGCGCGCGAGCTGCACGAGCGGGTGGAGCGCGAGCAGCGCCTCGCCCACGAAGCCGCCCACGACCACCTCACCGGTCTGGCGAATCGGGCCAACCTGATGGTCGAGCTGGATCGGGCCACGGCCCGGGCCCGCCGGTCGGGGACCGGGTTCGGCGTGCTGTTCGTCGATCTCGACCGGTTCAAGGTCGTCAACGACACACTGGGTCATCGGGCCGGCGACGCGGTGCTGATCAGCGTGGCCGAGCGCCTCGGCGCTGCCACCCGCGACACCGATTTCATCGCTCGCAACGGTGGCGACGAGTTCGTGGTCATCGCGGAGGACGCCGCCGACATCGCCACGGTCGTGCGCCTCGCCGAACGCATCCAGATGGCCCTGTCGGGTCCCGTGGTCCTGGGGCTCGACACCGTGCACGTCACGGCGTCGATCGGCGTGACGTGGCTGGCTCCGGACAGCGACGAGGACGTCGACCACCTCCGGGATGCCGATCTGGCCATGTATCAGGCCAAGTCCTGCGGGCCCGGACAGATCCGTGTCTTCGACGACGCCATGCGCCTGTGGGTCGAGCAGCGCTTCGACCTCGAGCGCGAGCTGCGCCGGGCCGTCGACCGCGACGAGCTCGGCGTCCACGTGCAGCCCGTCGTCGACCTCCGGACCGGTCAGGTCAGCGGTGCGGAGCTGCTGTGTCGCTGGACCCTGGCCAACGGAGACGAGATCCCTCCGACCGACTTCATCACCCTGGCCGAGGACTCCTCACTGGTGGTCGACATCGGGCGTCAGATGCTCGACCGGGCCGCCTCGGTGCTGGCCGACTGGGCACGCGACCCTCGCCTGTCCGGGATGGTCCTGAGCGTGAACCTGTCCGGCCGCCACGTCGACCATCCCGGTGTGGTCGACGACGTGGCGTCCGCCCTGCGCCGCTGGAACGTCGATGCCGACCGGCTGACCATCGAGCTGACCGAGACCACCCTGCTCCGCGATCTCGGCGAGGCCGCCACGACGCTTCGGGCGCTGCGTGACGTCGGCGTGGGGATCTCGGTCGACGACTTCGGGGTCGGTCACGCCTCGCTGCGGTACCTGCGGGAACTGCCGGTCGCGCTGGTCAAGATCGACCGGTCCATCGTGGCCGGCTTCGAACGGGTCGATTCCGACACCGTCATCGTGACCATGCTGTCCCGGCTGGCCGACGTGCTCGAGATCGACATCGTCGCCGAGGGCATCGAGACCGAGGAGCAGCGCGAGCGCCTCACCGACGCCGGCTGCCACTTCGCCCAGGGCCATCTCTTCGCCCGCTCGATGCCGGTGGCCGAGTTCCGGTCGTGGATCACGGCGTGGGATCGGGAGCACACCCACCCCGCCCGCTGGCACGAACTGGTCTGAGCCGCGGGGCTGGCGGACTTCGTCCGCCAGCCCGCTTCTGGAGTTGCTCGCCCGCCGTCCTCCGGCCGGCCGGCTCGTCAACTCCGCCGCTGCGCCCGCGGACTCCGTCCGCCGGCTGCGCATTGGTCTCTTGACCGACCAGTCAATAATCTCCGGGTCCATGGAAATCACCGGTTCTTCATCTGTCATCACCGGCGGGGCCAGCGGCCTCGGCGAAGCCACCGCCCGCCTGCTCGCCGCCAAGGGTCAGCACGTCGTCGTCGTCGACATGAACGACGAGAAGGGCGAGGCCGTCGCCAAGGACATCGATGGTGTCTTCGTCCATGCCGACGTCACCAACACCGACGAGGTCATCGCCGCGGTCGAGGCCGCCAAGGAGATGGGCCCGCTCCGCACCATGGTCACCGCGGCCGGCATCGGCTTCGCCACCCGCACCATCGGTCGCGACGGCGCCTACGAGTCGGCCCACGACCTCGACGTGTACCGCAAGGTCATCGAGGTCAACCTGATCGGCACCTTCAACTGCGTGCGCCTCGGTGCGTCGGCCATGAGCCTCAACGAGCCCGATGACGACGGCCAGAAAGGCGCCATCGTCACCGTGACCTCGGTCGCCGCCTTCGACGGACAGATCGGCCAGGCCGCCTACTCGTCGTCCAAGGGCGGTGTCGTCGGCATGACCCTGCCCGTGGCCCGCGACCTGTCGGCGGCGGGTATCCGGCTCAACTGCATCGCCCCCGGCCTCATCGACACCCCGATCTACGGCGAGGGCGAGGCGTCCGAAGCGTTCAAGGCCCAGCTCGGCCAGAGCGTGCTGTTCCCGAAGCGCCTGGGCACCGCCGACGAGTTCGCCTCGATGGCGGCCGAGCTGCTGACCAACAGCTACATGAATGCCCACGTGGTGCGGGTCGACGGCGGCATCCGGATGCCACCGAAGTAGCGCAGCGCTGGTCGGCGGGGTGTGACGAACTCGAGGATCCTCGCCGAGCGTGCGCAGGTGATCTCGAGCGAGAGGATCCCCGCCGACCGCACACCGGACGCGGGGGAACGAAGCCTCAGCTGACCGTCGGCAAATGCGCCGGCCGGCGCTGCTCGAAGGCGCTGATCTCGTCCTCGACCTGCAGTGTGAGACCGATGTCGTCCAGGCCTTCGAGGAAGCGGTGCCGGGTGGAGTCGTCGAGCGGGAACTCGCACTCGACGTCGCCGGCTCGCAGCGTGCGGGTCTCGACGTCGATCTCGAACACCAGGGAGGGATCGGTCTCGACCATGCGCAGGAGCCGTTCCCCGATCTCGGCGCTGACCTGGACGGGGACGAGGCCGTTCTTGGTGCAGTTGTTGCGGAAGATGTCACCGAAGCGGGGAGAGACCACGGCCTCGAAGCCGGCTTGCTGGATGGCCCACACCGCGTGCTCCCGTGAGGAGCCGGTCCCGAAGTTCGGTCCGCCGATGAGCACGTTGGCCCCCTGGTACTGCTCCTGGTTGAGCACGAAGGCGGGGTCGTCCTTCCACTCCGAGAACAGACCCTTCTCGAAGCCGGTGCGCTCGACCCGCTTGAGCCAGTCCGACGGGATGATCTGGTCGGTGTCGACATCGGATCGGTCGAGCGGGACGGCGGTGCCCTCGATGGTGCGGACGGCTCGCATCACGACTCCTCGGAGAGATCGGCGGGGGTGGCGAAGTGGCCGGCGATCGCCGTGGCGGCGGCGACGGCGGGAGAGACGAGATGGGTGCGCCCGCCCCGGCCCTGGCGACCCTCGAAGTTACGGTTCGAGGTGCTGGCGCAGCGCTCGCCCGGGGCCAGCTTGTCGGGGTTCATGGCCAGGCACATGGAACAACCCGGCTCGCGCCAGTCGAATCCGGCGGCGGTGAAGATCTCGTCCAGCCCCTCGGCCTCGGCCTGGTGCTTCACCGCGAACGAGCCCGGCACGACCATGGCCCGGCCGACGGTGACGGTCCGGCCCTCGGCGACGGCCGCCGCGGCCCGGAGGTCCTCGATGCGCGAGTTGGTGCACGAGCCGATGAACACCGTGTCGACCGGCACCTCGCGCAGGGGCGTGCCGGCGGTGAGGCCCATGTAGTCGAGGGCCCGGGCCGCGGCGTCGCGCTCGGACGCCTCGGCGAAGCTGGCCGGGTCGGGCACGGTGGCCGAGATGGGCGCCACCTGCGCCGGGTTCGTCCCCCATGACACGTGCGGCACGAGCTCGGAAGCGTCGATGACCACCTCTTTGTCGAAGGCGGCGTCGTCGTCGGTGAACAGCGTCTTCCAGTCCTCGACGGCGGCGTCCCAGTCGGCGCCCCGGGGCGCGTGGGGCTTGCTCTGCAGGTACTCGAAGGTGGTCTCGTCGGGTGCGATGAGGCCGGCCTTGGCGCCGGCCTCGATCGACATGTTGCACACCGTCATCCGGCCCTCCATCGACAGGGCACGGATGGCCGAGCCCCGGTACTCGATGATCGAGCCGATGCCGCCGCCGGTACCGATGCGGCCGATGATGGCCAGCACGATGTCCTTGGCCGTGACGCCGGGCGGTACGTCGCCCTCCACGGTGACAGCCATGGTGCCGGGCTTGCGCTGGGGGAGCGTCTGGGTGGCGAGCACGTGCTCGACCTCGGACGTACCGATCCCGAACGCGATGGCGCCGAAGGCGCCGTGGGTCGACGTGTGGGAGTCGCCGCACACGATGGTCATCCCCGGCTGGGTGTAGCCCTGCTCGGGACCGATCACGTGCACGATGCCCTGGCCGGGTTGGCCCATGGCGTGGCAGGTGATGCCGAACTCGTCGCAGTTGGCCGCCAGCGTGTCCATCTGCTTCTTCGAGATGGGATCGGCGACCGGCTGGTCGATGTCGGCGGTGGGGACGTTGTGGTCCATGGTGGCCAGGGTGAGGTCGGGCCGGCGGACCGGTCGATCGTTCATCCGCAGCCCGTCGAACGCCTGCGGCGAGGTCACCTCGTGGATGAGGTGCAGGTCGACGAACAGCAGGTCGCCGTCCTCGCCGTGGTGGACCACGTGGCGGTCCCAGACCTTCTCGCTCAGTGTCCTGCCCATGGTGTCGTGCCTCTCGGTGGCCGCTGTCTCACTATTTGGGATAACGTTCCCGTTCCATGGACACCCTAAGCGGCATCGGCGTCCTCGACAAGACGATGGCGATCTTGCGGGCCACGGCCCGGGAACCCCTCGGCCTGCGGGCCCTCGTCGAGACCACCGGCATCAGCCGGGCCACGGCCCACCGGCTGGCCACGGGAATGGAGTCGGTGGGTCTGCTGCGCCGTGACGGCGACGGGGCCTATGCCCCTGGGCCGGTGCTCATTCCCCTTGGTCGGGCGGCCGCCGACGCCTTCCCGCTCCTGTCGATCGCGGTGCCCGTGCTTCGACGCCTCCGCGACGGCACGGGGGAGTCGGCCCAGCTGTTCGTGGCCGACGGCGATCAGCGGCTCTGCGTGGCAGCGGTCGAGTCGGCCCACGAGCTGCGTACCATCGTTCCGACCGGTGCCCGCCTGCCCATGGACCGTGGCTCGGCGGGGCGGGCGCTGGGCGGCATCGTCGGACCCGAAGGCTGGTCGGTGTCGGTCGCGGAGCGGGCTCCCGGTGTGGCGTCGGTGTCCGTACCCGTGCACGACGGCCCCACGGTGGTGGGCGCGATCAGCCTTTCCGGTCCCATCGACCGGCTCGGCGAGGAGCCAGGGGCGCGGTTCGGGCCGCTGGTGCGAGCGGCGGCCGGCGAGATCGAGGCCACGCTGCACGACGGCCGCTGACCCGCCTTCCGGGGGACGAACCTCGCGCTCAGGCGCGAGATTCGTCCCCCAGAACCAGTGGAGTGGTCAGTAGCGGCCCGAGGGGGTCGGTCGTCCGACCGGGGCCACGGTGCTGCAGGCTCGCACCAGCGCGGGGACGAACCGGTCGGCCGCCGTGACGCACGCGGTGTGGTCGGCCGGCACGTCGATGCGCACGGCGCCGGGGATCGTCCGGGCCAGCAGGGCCTGACGGCCGGGCGGCACGGCGTTGTCGAGGGTGGTGACGACGACGGCGGTGGGGACGTCGATCTCGTGCAGCCAGGGCCGGGCATCGAAGCGGCCCAGCGAGGCACCGGCCTCGGCGATCGCCACCGGGTCGGCCGAGGTGATCTGGTGGCGGGCCCAGCGTCCCACCGGCGTGTCCTCCGTGCGGGTCCCGAGGAACTGGCGGGCGACGCGCTGGCGGACGATGCGCGGCGCGACCCGGCCCGCCCCCGCCACCACGGGCAGGACGGAGAACAAGGCGCCCTCGGGACCGGAGCCGCGGAAGTACGGCGAGGTCGAGCACAGCACCAGTCCGTCGACCAGGTCGGGGTGACGGTGCCAGGTCAACATGGCGATGGGACCGCCCATCGAGTAGCCGACCGGGATGCAGCTGCTGATGCCGAGCACCTCGCACAGCGATGCCACGTCGTCGGCGCAGTCGGCGAGGCGGAACCGTCGGCGGCTCCGGATGCCGCGCCCGTGGCCCCGGTGATCCACCGCGACCACCCGGTAGCGCTGGCCCAGCGCGGCGTAGGAGGTGAACCAGTTCAGATCGGCGGTGACCGTCCAGCCGTGGAGGAGGACCAGACACGGGGCACCGGGCGGCCCCTCGATCTCGCGGACGAACGTGGTTCCCCGCCCCGGCAGCCTGACGCTCCGCCCCGGTGGTAGCCGCGGCTCGAGGGGATCGGTCATGTCGCCACGTCGGTCATGCCAGTCAGTCGATCGCCACGATCTCGACGGTGAGGGTGGCCCCCGTGGGTGTCTCGTAGGACACCGAATCGCCGGCCTTCTTGCCCATCATGGCCTCACCCAGCGCCGAGCCGGGGCTCACGACCTCGAGGTCTGCGGAGCGTTCCTCGATGGAGCCGAGGAGGTACTGCTCGGTGTCGTCGTCGAAGGTGCCGTCCGGATTGGCGTAGCGGATGGTCACGACGGAGCCGGTCCGGACCTCGCTGGACCCGCCGGCGGAGACGATGACGTGGTTCTCGAGGATGGCGTTGAGATGGGCGATGCGCCCCGCCATCTTGCCCTGCTCCTCCTTGGCGGCGTGGTAGTCGCCGTTCTCGGAGAGGTCGCCGAGCTCGCGGGCGGCCTCGATCTTGCGGGCGATCTCGATCTTCTTGTGGGTCGTCAGATCCTCGTACTCGGCCTTGAGCCGGTCGTACGCCGCCTGGGTGAGGTGGTGGACGTCCTTGTCCGGCGCGTCGTGGAGCACGCCCCTGGTGTCACTTTCGGCCATCCGAAGAGGCTATCGGGAGCGGCCGACGGTGCTCGATCGCGGGCGTCGGCCGTCGTTCAGGGTTGACGCCGGCGGCCCGACCGAGTTGCATTGCATCCTGTGACGACGGTTCCGAACCACCTCTGCCCCCTCGGGGCCCAGGGCACCGTCGTCGCCGTAATCATTCGCTAGCGCGCACCTCCGGGTGTGCGCTGTTCCGACCGTCCGCCTGCAGGTGGGCGGTTTCGTCGTTCCAGGGAGCAGCTCAATGTCGCACAGGATCGCCGTCATCGGCGGTGACTACATCGGACCCGACGTGGTCGCCGAGGGCCTCAAGGTCATGCGCGCCGCCGGCGTCGACTTCGACGCGACCGAGTTCGACCTGGGCGCCCAGCGCTACAAGCGCGACGGCGAGGTCCTCTCCGACGAGACGCTCGAGCAGCTGCGAGGTTTCGATGCCATCTTCATGGGCGCACTCGGCGGCGCCCCCGGCGAGGTGCCGGCCGGCATCATCGAGCGCGGCATCATCCTCAAGACCCGGTTCTCGTTCGACCAGTACATCAACCTCCGGCCCTTCCTGCTGCCCGAGCAGGACATCGACTTCGTCGTCGTCCGCGAGAACACCGAGGGCACCTACGCCGGCGAGGGTGGCTTCCTGCGCAAGGGCACGCCCCACGAGGTCGCCACCCAGGGGTCGGTGAACACCCGCATGGGCGCCGAGCGCTGCATCCGATTCGCGTTCGAGCTGGCCCAGGACCGCGACCGCAAGCACCTGATGCTCGTCCACAAGACGAACGTCCTCACCTTCGCCGGTGACCTCTGGCAGCGGACCTTCGACGCGGTGGCGGCCGAGTACCCGGAGGTCCAGACCGGTTACCAGCACATCGACGCCGCCTGCATCCACTTCGTGACCAATCCCCAGCAGTACTCGGTGATCGTCACCGACAACCTCTTCGGCGACATCCTGACCGACCTCGGCGGCGCGGTATCGGGCGGCATCGGTCTGGCCGCCAGCGCCAACCTCAACCCCGACCGCACCGCACCGTCGATGTTCGAGCCGGTCCACGGCTCGGCCCCCGACATCGGCGGTCAGAACAAGGCGAACCCCACAGCCGCCATCCTGTCGGCCGCCATGATGCTGGAGTTCCTGGGCGAGACCGATGCCGCCACCCGGATCCGGGTGGCATGCGAGGATGCACCCACCGGATCGACCACCGAGATCGGCGACGCCGTCGCCGCCCGTCTCGCCTGATTCCACGAGAGACACGGAGCACAACGCCATGCCCATCACCCCTACCGACCAGATCTGGATGAACGGCGAGATGGTCGCCTGGGACTCGGCGAACATCCACATCCTCACGCACAGCCTCCACTACGGCATGGGCGTGTTCGAGGGGATCCGCGCCTACGAGACCAGCGACGGTCCTGGTGTGTTCCGGCTCACCGAGCACATGGAGCGCCTGCACGACTCGGCCAAGATCCTGATGATGGACCTGCCGTACACGGTGGACGAGCTCGTCGAGGCCACCAAGCTCGTCGTGCGCGAGTCCGGCCTGCCGTCCTGCTACATCCGCCCGATCGCGTACTACGGCTACGGCGAGATGGGTCTCAACACCCTGCCCTGCTCGGTCGACGTGGCCATTGCCTGCTGGCCGTGGGGCGCCTACCTCGGTGAGGACTCGGCCACCAAGGGCGTGCGGATGAAGATCTCGTCGTGGACGCGTCACGACCACAACACCATGCCGCCGGCGGCCAAGACCACGGGCAACTACGTGAACAGCTCGCTGGCCAAGGTCGAGGCGCTCAAGGCCGGCTACGACGAGGCCATCATGTTGAACCGGGCCGGTCTGGTGTCGGAGTGCACGGGCGAGAACATCTTCGTGTCCCGGAAGGGGAAGCTCATCACGCCACCGCTGTCGTCGGGTGCGCTGCGGGGCATCACCCAGGACACGGTCACCGTCCTGGCCGCCGAGCTCGGCTACGAGGTCGTCGTCGACGACATCGCCCGCTCCGATCTCTACATCGCCGACGAGATGTTCCTGTGCGGCACCGCGGCCGAGGTGTCCGCCGTCAACAGCGTCGACGACCGTGCCGTGCCGTGCCCGGGTCCGGCCACCACCGCCATCGCGACCGAGTACGCCAGGTGCGTGCGAGGCGAGCTGCCCCAGCACAAGGACTGGGTGGAGCTGTGCCGGTAGGAACGAGCGAACGCAGCCGCCAGCCCCACGGCCCGGTCCGCCGGGTCGACATCTTCGACACCACGCTGCGCGATGGCGCGCAGTTCGAGGGCATCTCCCTGTCGGTGGAGGACAAGCTGCGCATCGCCGAGCAGCTCGACCACCTCGGCGTCCGCTGGATCGAAGGCGGCTACCCCCAGGCCAACCCGAAAGACGCCGAGTTCTTCCGTCGGGCGCCGAGCGACCTGAAGCTGACCACATCCGACCTGGTGGCCTTCGGCTCCACCCGCAAGCCGGCGGGGAAGTCCGACAGCGATCCGACGCTGCAGGCCCTGGTCGAGGCCCGGACGTCGACGGCGTGCATCGTGGGCAAGTCCTGGGACTTCCACGTGACCGAGGCCCTCGGGACCACCCTGGACGAAGGCGTGGCCATGGTGGCCGACTCGGTCGAGTTCCTGACCGCCGCCGGCCTCCGCGTGTTCTTCGACGCCGAGCACTGCTTCGACGGCTACAAGGCCAACGCCGAGTTCACCATGCGCGTGCTCGAGGCCGCCGCGATGGCCGGAGCCTCGTGCCTCGTCCTGTGCGACACCAACGGTGGCTCGCTCCCGCACGAGGTGCAACGCATCACCAGCGAGGTCGTTGCGCACTTCGGCAACGACGTGCAGATCGGCATCCACACCCAGAACGACACCGGCTGCGCCGTCGCCAACTCCATCGCCGCGGTCGTCGGTGGTGCATCGCAGCTCCAGGGCACCGTCAACGGTTACGGGGAGCGCACCGGCAACGCCAACCTGATGACCTGCATCCCGAACCTCGAGCTGAAGATGGGCATCCCCTGCCTGCCCGAGGGCAACATCAGCCGGCTCACCGCCGTCTCCCGTCACGTCAGCGAGCTGGTCAACCTGCCGCCCCATTCCGCCGATCCCTACGTGGGTTCGTCGGCATTCGCCCACAAGGGCGGGCTGCACACCTCAGCGCTCGGCAAGGCCGGGAGCAAGAGCTACGAGCACGTCGATCCTGCGGCGGTCGGCAACCACACCCGCGTCCTGGTCAGCGATCTGGGCGGCCGTGCCGGCATGCAGATGAAGGCCGGCGAGTTCGGCATCGAGCTGGACGGACCGGCATCGGCCGACCTCGCCAAGCGGGTCAACGAGCTCGAGTCCCGCGGCTACGTCTTCGAGGCCGCCGACGCCTCGCTCGAGCTGCTCATGCGCCGCTCCACCGGCTGGCAGCAGGACTACTTCGCGGTCGAGTCCTACCGGGTCAGCTCCTACCACCGCGAGGGCGCCGCCTGGCCCGGCGAGGGCATCGAGCTCACGAACGAGGCCACGGTCAAGGTCTGGATCGGCACCGACCGCCGCATCGCCGTCGGCGAGGGAAACGGTCCGGTCAACGCCCTCGACTCCGCGCTGCGCCGGGCGCTCAACGGACACTTCCCCGCCCTGGGCGGCATCCACCTGGTCGACTACCGGGTCCGGGTGCTCGACAGCGCCGTGGGCACCGAGGCGGTGACCCGCGTACTCATCGAATCGTCGAACGGCGACGACTCGTGGTTCACCGTCGGCGTGTCGGAGAACGTCATCGAGGCCAGCTGGATCGCCCTCACCGACGGCATCCTCTTCGGGCTCCTGCATCATTCTGCTTGAGCTTCCGCGCTTCTTGAGCTTCCTTCGGTCGTTCCTCCCTCGGAAGCTCCCGTTGCACGGAGCCTGCGTTGGCTGGTCGCGCTGAGCGCCTCGCTGGCGCTCGGCTCGGATTGGTTTGCTCGCGGTCGGTCGTTCCTCCCTCGGAAGCTCCCGTTGCACGGAGCCTGCGTTCGCCGGTCGCGTTGACCGCCTCGCTGGCGCTCGGCTCGGATTGGCTTGCCCGGCTTCGGTCGTTCCTCCCGGGGTGGAACGCACCGGTACGATCGCTTGCGATGGCAGCGCCCGAGTTCGTCCCCACCACGCCCGGCGACAAGGTCCGCGCGTACCACTCGCCGCCCCGCCGGCCCGATACGTGGTGGGTGGATCGTCCCGCCGACTTCGCCGGGAGCGAGCGCCAGCCCGCCGGCGACCGGCTCGGCAACCAGGGCCCCGACCAGGGCTACGCCCTCAAGCTCGCCGGTCTGCTGCAACCCGATCTCGTGCTCACCGAAGGCGAGCACGCTCGGGACGCCATCGCCGGCATCGTGGCCGTCGGCCTCAAGCGGGCCTCGCTGATCGGCCGGGCCCCCACCATCCACGACCTCCGGGTGGGCGCCACCCTCTTCGGCTACCTCGATCCTGCCGCCGATCCCGGCCTCGTGCTCCTGCGCACCGAGCTGTTCGAGGAGGTCGGACACTTCCACCACTACGCCGAGCTGCGCCACATCGCCGACATGGTGGATGCCGACGTCTTGCGCCAGACCCCGCAGCAGGTCAGCGACCGCTACGCCGCCGACTGGCGCGACCAGCTCGGCCTTGCCTGACCGGGCGTAGGCGCCAGTCGGCGAGGGTTCGTACCGGGCCGCCCAGCGCGTCCTGCGTCCCGGCAACCCGGTTCGGTGACGTCAGCGTTCGGCAAGTGGGTGAGATGGAGGTGCCTGAATCGGTGGTACCACGACGGCGCCTGGCCGGCCGACGGTGACAGGTGGCGTGCACCGTGCGTCCAGATCCGGGCAGGTGGTGCGCCCGATCGGGAGCTCGGGGGCGCCCCACCAATGCATCGTCGGCGAGGATCCTCTCGTTCGGTGTCACCTGCAGATGTTCGACGAGGATCCTCGGGTTCGTCACAGGCCGCACCGGTGCACCGTCGGCGAGGATCCTCTCGTTCGGTGTGGCTGACATCGGTTCGACGAGGATCCTCGGGTTCGATCGACGTCAGGGTCCCTCGCTGCCGGGTGCGTCTGCGCCGACGTGCCGCTTGGTGACAGACCCGCCGCCAGAGAACATCGAGGGCCGGCGCGTGTGACGGCGCCCACCCGAGCGTTCGTGTCACTCGTTGCAGGCACCCCGGATCTCACCGACTTGCCGAACTCAGTGCTCGGCGAGCTCGGCCAGGGCCGCGGTCATCTGGGTCCAGCCGTGGGCGATGCGGTCCTCGGTGCTCGCCGCGATGCGGCCCCGCGCCATCTGCTCGACGTGGATCTCGGACCCAGCGCGGTCTTCTCGATGGTGATGGTGATGCTGCCGGCATAGGCGCCCGGGACCAGCACGCTGCCGATCTCGAGCCGTTCCGGCGGGTCGCAGGCCCGGACGGTGCCGTGCAGCTGACCGGACGAGGCGTCGGCGGCCCCCGACCAGAGACGACCCCCGAGCCGCGGCTCGAGGCGCATGAAACCCTGTTCGGGGCCGAGGTAGGGCTCGCCCCACCACTCGGCCGTGCGGGTGGTGAGCACCTCCCACACCTGCACCGGAGCCACGGCGGCGGCGGCGGTCACCACCACCGTGGTCTCGTCGTCTGGATCAGCAGCGTCGGGCACCAGACCAGGCTGGCACGGGCGGACCGCCCTCTGGTGCACCGGTCCGCGGGCGCCACGCGACGTGTCCCGGAGGTCGAGTGCGCCACCGGTACGCTCGGAGCGGTGTCCGCCCCGCCCCGTCTCCGCTTCGCGCCCTCCCCGACGGGCTACCTCCACGTCGGCGGCGCCCGCGCCGCCCTGTTCAACTGGCTGGTCGCCCGCCGCACCGGCGGCGCGTTCCTCCTGCGGGTGGAGGACACCGACCGCGAGCGCAACCGACCGGAGCTGACCGAGAACATCCTCGATGCCATGCGGTGGCTGGGTCTCGACTGGGACGGCGACGTCGTGTACCAGGCCGATCACCTCGACGAGCACGCCGCGGGGCGCGGTCGTTGCTCGCCGCGGGCCGGGCCTACTGGTGCGATTGCACGCCAGAGGACGTCCAGGCCCGGGCTCGTGACGCCGGTTCCTCGGGCTACGACGGCCACTGCCGAGATCGAGACGTGACGCCCGGGCCCACCACCGCCCTGCGCTTCCGCAGTCCGGACGATGGCGTCACGGCGTTCACCGACGTCATCAGGGGCGAGGTCCGCTTCGACAACGCCACCATCGAGGACTTCGTCCTCCTCCGGTCCAACGGGTCTCCCGTGTTCTTGCTGTCCAACGCCATGGACGACGCGGCGATGGGCATCACCCACGTGGTCCGGGGTGAGGACCACGTCAACGGCACCCCGAAGTACCTGTTGCTCCGCGACGCACTCGGTCTCGGCCGGCCCGACGTGCTCGCCCACCTCCCGCTGCTGGTGAACGAGAGCCGCAAGAAGCTGTCCAAGCGGCGGGACTCCGTCGCCGTGGGCGACTTCCGCGCCCGCGGCTACCTGCCGCAGGCGATGATGAACTACCTCGCCCTGCTCGGATGGGGCCCGAAGGACGAGATCGAGATCCGGCCGATGGACGAGATCATCGAGCAGTTCCGCCTCGAGGACGTGAACCCGGCGCCGGCGTTCTTCGACGAGCGCAAGCTCGAGCACTTCAACGCCGAGTACGTGCGGGCGATGACCCCCGACGAGTTCGTCGAGGCCACCACGCCGTTCCTCACCGACCCGTCCCGGTCGCTGGATCCGATCCGGCGCCTGGCACCGGTTCTCCAGCAACGCGTCCGGTTGCTGCCCGACGCCGAGGCCATGGTCGATTTCCTCTTCCTCGACACCGTGCCGCGCGACGAGACGTCCTGGCAGAAGGTGATGGACAAGGACCCCGAGGTGGCCCGTGCGATGCTCGACGGCGCCATCGAGGCCTTCGGGTCCGTCGACTGGACCGCCGACGCCCTGCACCAGACGCTGCTGTCGGTGGGGGAGTCCCAGGGACTCAAGCTCGGCAAGGCCCAGGCCCCGATCCGGGTCGCGGTCACGGGACGGACGGTGGGCCCACCGTTGTTCGAGTCGCTCGAGGTCCTCGGTCGCGACGAGACGCTCGCCCGCCTCCGGACCGCGCGGGCCGCACTCGGCGGGTGACGCTCCGCCGCGTCCTCCGGATCGCGGCGCGGGTCGCGCTGCTCGCGGCGGGTGCGCTGCTCGTGTACATCGGCGTGACCTTCCTGCAGGTGTGGAACGCCAGCAACCAGGACCATCACGACCCGACCGAGGCCATCATCGTCCTCGGCGCGGCCCAGTACGACGGCACTCCGTCGCCCGTCCTCGCCGGCCGACTCGCCCATGCCCTCAGCCTGTACCGGGACGGGGTGGCTCCCGTGATCGTGGTGACCGGCGGCAAGCAGACCGGCGACCGCTTCACCGAGGCCGCGGCCAGCTTCACCTACCTCCGCCAGCACGGCGTACCGGAAGCGTCCATCCTGCGCGAGGAACAGGGCGCCAACACCTGGGAACAGCTGGCCGCCGCCACCCGGTTGCTCCACATCCGAAACCTGCGCGGGGCGGTCCTGGTGTCGGACGACTACCACGCCCTCCGGCTCGAGCGGATCGCCAACGAGATCGGTCTCCGCGCCCAGGTCTCGCCCATCGATCCGCACCTGTCGACCGGGGCCAGGATCAAGGCCATGACCCGCGAGACGGCGGCGGTGGCGATCGGACGGATCATCGGCTTCCGCCGTCTGGTGAACCTCGAGCCCCGTTGATCGTGGCGCCGGCCGTCACGTCCTCGATTGTGCGATCGGCCCTCCCGGCGAGTTAGCGTGTCGAGTCCACCTTCGGGGGTGGTGTAATCGGTAACACAGCTGGTTCTGGTCCAGTCATTGGGGGTTCGAGTCCTCCCCCCCGAGCCAACCCAAAGGGGCAGAGGCCCCGCCCTCGGCCCTGATGCGGTGGCGAGTCCCGCCCGCCATAGGCTTCCCACTTCATGTTCGCATCCATCCTCGACCCGACGAGCCTGATCGAGACGTGGGGAACCATCGGCGTCCTGCTGGCCGTGTTCGCCGAATCGGGCATGCTGGTCGGCTTCTTCCTGCCGGGCGATTCCCTGCTCTTCACCGCCGGCCTCCTGGCCGCCGACGGCCGGCTGAACATCGCTGTCATCGCCATCGGTGCCGCGATCGCGGCGGTGGCGGGTGACCAGGTCGGCTACACCATCGGCCGCCGGGCCGGACCCATGCTCTTCGCCCGGGAGAACTGGTTGATCACGCCGGCACGGGTGGCCAAGACCGAGCGGTTCTTCGCCGAGCGGGGTGGGCGGGCGATCCTGCTCGGCCGGTTCGTCCCGATCGTGCGCACCTTCATCCCCGTCCTCGCCGGCATCGTGCGGATGCCCTACCGCCACTTCGTGGCCTGGAACGTCGGCGGCGGGATCCTCTGGGGCGCCGGCGTGTCGCTGCTCGGCTTCGCCCTGGGATCGTCGATCCCGAACATCGACCGCTACCTGCTCCCCATCGTGGGCGTCATCATCCTGCTCTCCGTGATTCCGGTGTTCCGCGAGCTGCGCCGGGGTGAGGACCCCGACGAGCCAGCTTTGGAGCAGCAGGCCTGAGCAGTACCATCTCCCGCTTCCTGCCCCGTTCGTCTAGCGGCCTAGGACACCGGCCTCTCACGCCGGCAACACGGGTTCGAATCCCGTACGGGGTGCCACGGTGGCCGGTTCGCTGGCCGTCAGGCGCCGGGCGGGTCGAATCTGCTCAAGCGGTACCGGACATCGCCCGATGACACCAGTGTCTGGAAAGGGGTGTCATTGCCGTACGCATTGCTGGTCGACGACGACCCGCGGATCCGTGTCAACCATCGCGCCACGCTCGAGCTCGACGGCTGGCGGGTGGACGAGGTCGACGACGGCGTCGCCGCGCTCGCCAGCATGCGCCGGTGCCGTCCGGACGTCGTCCTCCTGGCATGGCATCCACCCCGGATCGGCGGGCTCCACCTCCTCCAGGAGATGCTGGTGGACGAGGCGCTGCGATCCATCCCCCGGGTGGTCATCTCCGGCGCCGCCGATCCCGTCGAGCGCCGGTTCGCGCTGGGGCTCGGTGCGGCGGCCTGGCTGTCGTCGCCGGTGACACCCGAGCGGCTGCTGGCGGCGGCGTGGGATCATCACTCCGATCTGACCGCGGCCGACGACGTCCCGGCCGGTGGTTAGCCGTAGTCGGCGCGGTCAGGAGGGTAGGTCGGACAGGACGCGAGCCGGGTCGGTGTAGTCGTAGCCGAGGGCATCGGCCACCGCCGGTTCGGTGACCAGCCCGCGGGCCACGTTCAGTCCGTCGCGGAGGTGGTGGTCCCGTGACATCGCCCCCGCAGCGCCGAGATCGGCGAGGGCGAGGACGAACGGCAAGGTGGCGTTGTTCAGGGCATGGGTCGAGGTACGGGGCACCGCACCGGGCATGTTGGCGACGCAGTAGTGCACGATGCCGTCGACCACGAAGGTGGGTTCGGCGTGGGTGGTGGGGTGCGACGTCTCGAAGCACCCGCCCTGGTCGATGGCCACGTCGACCAGCACGGAACCGGTCCGCATCGTGGCCAACATCTCCCGGGTGACGAGCTTCGGGGCGCGCGAACCCTTGACGAGGACGGCGCCGATCACGAGGTCGGCCGCCGCGACCAGGTCCTCGACCGCGGTCCGGGTCGAGTAGATGGTCTCGAGGGAGGCGCCGAAGCGGTGGCTGAGCCGGTCGAGCGCGGCGATGCTGCGGTCGAGGACCGTGACCAGGGCGCCGAGCCCCACCGCCATCTCGATGGCGTTCTCGCCCACCACCCCACCACCGATCACGACGACCTGGCCCGAGTGGACCCCGGGCACGCCACCGAGCAACACGCCGGCGCCACCCTGCGCGCTCTCGAGGGCATGGGCGCCGGCCTGCACCGACATGCGCCCGGCCACCTGCGACATCGGGGCCAGCAACGGGAGCCCGCCGCGTTCGTCGGTGACGGTCTCGTAGGCGATGCAGGTGGCGCCGCTGGCCACCAGATCCCTGGTCTGGTCGGGGTCGGGTGCCAGGTGCAGGTAGGTGAACAGGATCTGTCCCTCGCGCAGCATCGCCCGTTCCGACGGCTGGGGCTCCTTGACCTTGACGATCATGTCGGCCTGGGCGAACAGCTCGGCCGCGCTGTCGATCATCCGCGCTCCCGCGGCGCGATAGTCGTCATCGGTGGCACCGATGCCGAGCCCGGCCCCGGCCTGGATGATCACGTCGTGCCCGTGTGCCACCAGCTCCCGGGCGCTGGCCGGCGTGAGACCCACGCGCTTCTCGGCGTTCTTGATCTCGGTGGGCGTACCGACGAGCACGGTGTCTCCTCAATCGTGCGCTGATCCGGCGCCGACGCTAGGGCGTCGGCGCCGCCGTTGCCCGGACCCGAAGGCCTGGCCCGCGGATCAGTGCGCGGGCGCGGCATCGGTGCGGGCGCGCTTCGCGGCGCGCGCCCGGACCGTCCCGTCGAACTCGGTCTTGCGCAACCGGACGTGTGACGGGGTGACCTCGACACACTCGTCGTCGGCGATGTGCTCGAGTGCCTGCTCGAGCGACAGGATCGTCGCCGGGATCAGCTTCTCGAAGTTGTCCGAGGAGGAGGCGCGGACGTTGGTCTGCTTCTTCTCCTTGGTCGGGTTGACGTCCATGTCCTCGGTGCGGGCGTTCTCGCCGATGATCATGCCCTCGTAGACCTCGACACCGGGGCCGACGAAGAGCTGGCCGCGCTCTTGGAGCGAGAGCAGCGAGTAGCCGCGGGTGAGGCCGGTGCGGTCGGCGACGAGGGAGCCGTTGCGTCGGGCGCGGATGTCGCCGGCCCACGGCTCCATCGCCTCGAAGACGTGGTGGAGCATGGCGGTGCCCCGCGTCTCGGTGAGCAGCTCGGTCCGGAAGCCGATCAGGCCGCGCGCCGGCACCAGGTAGTCGAGCCGCACCCAACCCGTGCCGTGGTTGACGATCTGCTCCATGCGGCCCTTGCGGACGGCGAGGAGCTGGGAGACGACGCCGAGGTAGTCCTCGGGGAGATCGACGGTCACCCGGTCGACGGGCTCGTGCACCACGCCGTCGATCACCCTGGTCAGGACCTGGGGCTTGCCCACCGTGAGCTCGAAGCCCTCCCGGCGCATGATCTCGACCAGCACGGCGAGCTGGAGCTCGCCGCGGCCCTGGACCTCCCAGGTGTCGGGGCGCTCGGTGGGCAGCACGCGGATCGACACGTTGCCCACCAGCTCGGCGTCGAGGCGGCCCTTGACCAAGCGGGCGGTCAGCTTGGTGCCGTCCTTCCCGGCCAGCGGCGAGGTGTTGATGCCGACGGTCATCGACAGGCTCGGCTCGTCGATGCTGATGACCGGCAGCGGATGCGGATCGTCGAGGTCGGCGAGCGTCTCGCCGATGGTGATCTCGTCGATGCCGGCGATGGCGATGATCTCGCCCGGGCCGGCGTGGTCGGCCGGCACCCGCTCGAGGTTCTCGGTGATGAACAGCTCGCTGATCCGCACTCGTTCCTGGGTGCCGTCGGCCCGGCACCACATGACGCTCTGGCCCTTGCGGATCTCGCCGTTGCGGACCCGGCACATGGCCAGCCGGCCCAGGTACGGCGACGAGTCGAGGTTGGTGACCAAGGCCTGCAGCGGCATGTCCTCGTCGTACTCGGGGGCCGGGATGTGCTCGACGAGCAGGTCGAGCAGGGGCGCCAGCGTGGAGCCCTCCGGCAGGCCGACGCCGTCGGCCGGGCGCTCCATCGTCGAACGACCCTCGCGAGCGACGCAGTAGACGATGGGGAAGCCGATCTGGTGCTCGTCGGCATCGAGGTCGAGGAACAGCTCCTCGACCTCGTTCACGACCTCGTCGATGCGCGAGTCGGGGCGGTCGACCTTGTTCACGACCAGGATCACGGGGAGCCGGGCCTCGAGGGCCTTGCGGAGCACGAAGCGGGTCTGGGGGAGCGGTCCTTCGCTGGCGTCGACCAGCAACAGGATGCCGTCGACCATCGACAGCGCTCGTTCGACCTCGCCGCCGAAGTCGGCGTGGCCGGGGGTGTCGACGATGTTGATCTTGACCGGATCGCCCGGCGTGCCGTCCGGCCCGGCGGGCCGGTAGGGGATGGCCGTGTTCTTGGCCAGGATCGTGATCCCCTTCTCCTTCTCGAGGTCCATCGAGTCCATGACCCGTTCGTCGACGTCCTGGTTCTCGCGGAACGCGCCGGACTGCCACAGCATCTTGTCGACGAGGGTGGTCTTGCCGTGATCGACGTGGGCGACGATCGCCACGTTGCGCAGGTCTGAACGAATGGCCACAGGTCTCTCCGGGGGCGTCGAGGGGAACATCCGAGCCTACGGTCGACGCGCCACGGCCCCACCATCCAGACAGACGGTGGGGCCGTGACCGCTCGAACCCGTTCTGGTGGGTCATCGGTCGCGTGCTGCGGCGCGAAGACCTACCAGAACGGTGTTTTGGTCAGAATCGTGCCGACGGGGAGTCGAGCGGAGCTGAAGGGCTCAGGCCAGGCCGGCCTGGGCGATGAAGTCCTTGGCGATGGCGTCGGCGTCTTCCTTGTCGATGTCGAAGCGCTTGTTCAGCCCGGTGAGCGTGTCGGTGTCGATGGCGGCGCTGATCTTGTTGACCAGCGTCGTGAGGTCGTCGCCGTAGGCGTCGACCACGTCCTGGGACAGCACCGGGGTGACGTTGTCGGCCGCCAGCATGTTCTTGTCGTCCTGGAGCAGCACCCAGCCCTCGTCGGCGATGCGACCGCTGGTGGAGAACAGCACCCCGACCTGGACCTCGTCGGCGGCCAGGGCGTCGGCCACGAGGCCGGCGTCGAGAGGTGTGAACCCGCCGGACAGATCCACGCCGTACACCCGTTGCAGGCCGGGCAGGCAGAAGGGGTTGGTCTCGCAGTCCTGGGGTGCCCCCAGCTTCAGGTCGCCGCCGTCGGTGGGCAGGTCGGACAGCTTCGAGTAGCCGGTGGCGTCGGCGGTGTCCTGCGTGATCACGAATGCGTTGGTGTCGACCGCGGGGGCCGGCTCGAGCGCGACCAGGTTCTTGGCGTCGAGCTGGTCCTGGAGCAGGCTGACCGTTTCCTGAGCGTCACCCGTGGCCTCGCCGGCGTTGTTGTTGAGGAACTCGAGCATCGAGGCGGCGTACTCGGGGCTGAAGTTCACCTCGCCGTTGTCGTAGGCGGCGAGCAGCACGTCGCGATAGCCGCCGACGCTGACCTGCTTGACGTCGTAGCCGTTGGCCTCCAGGACCTGGCCGTAGATCTGGGCGAGGATGGCGGACTCACCGAAGTCCTGGGCCCCGATCTCGATCGTGGGGCCCTCGGGGGTGGACGAATCGGTGCTGCCCGCCGTGGTGGTGGTGGCCCCGCTGGCGTCGCCGCTCGTGGCCGGCGCGCTGTCGTCGTCGCCGCATGCCGCGGCGAGCAGGGCGGCGAGCGCCACGAGGGCGATCAGGAGCTTGCGGGTCTTCATGGGGGTTCCTTTCACGGGGAACAGGGATCACATGGCGAGGTCGGCTCCGGCCCCCGACCGCGGGGTACGGGCCAGGGCCGCACTGCGGTCGGGGCGCGACCACGGTGTCAGGCGACGGGCGAGCAATGCGAACGCGGCTTCGGTCAGCAGCGAGAGTAGGGCGACGAGCACGGCGCCGGCGATGAGCTGGCCGTCGTTGCGGGTGGCGATCGCCTGCAGGATCGGCGTCCCGAGGCAGCGGAAGCCGACCAGGGCCCCCAGCGTCGTGGTGGCGACGACCTGCACGGCCGAGATCCGCACCCCGGTGGCGAGCAGCGGCAGGGCGGCCGGGAGCTCGACGTTGGTGAGGACCTCGTGTTCGCGCATGCCCATGGCGCGCGCGGCCTCCACCACGTCGTCGTCGATCTCGCTGACGCCGATGTAGGTGTTGACGAAGATGGGCGGCAGGGCGAGGAAGAACAGCGCCACGAACGTGGGCCAGAAGCCGAGGCCGAACCCGTAGCGCAGCGACAACGGGAAGACGAAGGCGATGATGGCGAAGGTCGGGATGGCCCGGCTCAGGTTCACCACCGTGATGGCCACGAACCCACCCCGCCGGCGGTGACCCAGCCACAGGGCGAGCGGGATGGTGGCGACCATGGCGGCGAAGACGACGGTGACCGAGAGGCGGACGTGGTTCCACGTGAGCGGGACCAGCCCGTTGCGCCCCCACCACGACCCGCTGGTGGTGAGGTAGTCCAAGGCCTCCCGGAGCATCAGGAGTCCTCCGTCGCGAGGCTGTCGGTGCGGCTCCACGGCGTCAGCAGCCGTTGGACCACGACGAAGGCGACGTCGAAGGCGATGGCCATGACGATGGAGAGGAAGCCACCGACGACGATGGGCGTCGAGAACTGGCGGCTGAGGCCGTCGTCGATGAACGTGCCGTAGCCCCCGCTACCGACGAGGGCGGCGATGGTGACCAACCCGATGACGGTGACGGTGGCGACCCGGAGCCCTCCGATGATCGCCGGCGTGGCGAGACGGAGGTCGACGCTGAGGAAACGACGCCACGGTTCGTAGCCCATGCCGTCGGCGGCGTCCTTGACCGCCTGGGGAACGCCGTCGACCCCGTCGACGATGTTCCGCAACAAGATGAGCAGGGTGTAGCTGACCAGCGCGATCTGGGCGGTGCGGAAGCCGAGGCCGGTGATCGGCACGAGGACACCGAACAGGGCCAGGCTCGGGATGCTGTAGAGCGTTCCGGAGATGGCGGCCAATGGCGCGTAGGCGCGGCGCCACCGCAGTGAGACGACGGCCATCGCCATGGCGATGACGAAGCCGATGGCGACCGAGCTGCCGGTGAGCTGGAGATGCTCGAGGGTCGCCTCGCGGATCTCGTCGGTGTGGTCGGGGATCCAGCTCCACCGGACGATGGGCTCGGCGGCGAGGAGCGCGATCACCGCCGGACGCCCTCGCTGATCTCCTCGACCCGGACCATGCCGCGGTAGCGGCCGTCGACGTCCTCGACCACGGCCACGTTGGTGAGGGAGTTGACGATGCCGTCCAGCGCGCTGCGCAGCGTGGTGTCGGGCCGGACCACCGAGCGGAAGGGGCGGACCCCTTCGGCGGAGACTCGTCCGTTCAGCTCGTGGCCCCACAGCCACCCGAGCAGCCGGCCGCTCTCGCACACCCCGAACCAGTCGACGTGGTGTGTGTCCATGGCGGCACGCGCCACGGCGGCGTCGTCGCCGACGTCGGCGACGGGGCCGTCGCCGGGCACGATCTCGTTCACCGTCATGAGGGCCAGGCGCTTCAGCCCTCGCTCCTCGCCGAGGAAGTCGGCGACGAACTCGGAGGCCGGCGCGGCCAGGATGTCGGACGGCGAGGCGGCCTGGGCCAGGACGCCCCCCACGTTCATGATCGCGACCCGGTCGCCGAGCTTGATGGCCTCGTCGATGTCGTGGGTCACCAACACGATGGTCTTGTGCACGCGTTGCTGGAGGGCGAGCAGTTCGTCCTGGAGCCGGGCCCGCACGATGGGGTCGACCGCGCTGTACGGCTCGTCCATCAACAGGATGGGTGGGTCGGCCGCCAGGGCGCGGGCCACGCCCACCCGCTGCTGCTGGCCGCCGGAGAGGGCGCCGGCGTAGCGACTGAGCATGTCGCGCTCGAGACCGATGAGGTCGGACAACTCGATGACGCGCGCCTGGATGAGGTCCTTGTCCCAGCCAAGGAGCTTCGGGACGGTGGCGATGTTGGCCGCGATCGTCTTGTGCGGGAACAGCCCGGTGTGCTGGATGACGTAGCCGATGCCGCGCCGCAACTCGTGGACCGGCAGGTCGGTCGCGGGGCGGCCGTCGATCTCGATCTCGCCCTCGGTCGGTTCGATCAGGCGGTTGATCATCTTCAACGTCGTCGTCTTGCCGCAGCCGGACGGACCCACCAGGGCCACGATCTCACCCGCGGGGATCTCGA
Source organism: uncultured Acidimicrobiaceae bacterium (assembly GCA_963747745.1). Lineage (GTDB taxonomy): Bacteria > Actinomycetota > Acidimicrobiia > Acidimicrobiales > Salinilacustritrichaceae > Salinilacustrithrix. The sequence continues at coordinate 116,163 of CAVVGJ010000010.1, read as the reverse complement.
GGTCCAGATGATCGACGGCGGGACGGGAAGCGCCGGGATACCGCTTCGTGAGACCCACGAGGCGGATGGCGGCCTGCCCGGACATCTGCTGCAACCTAGCGACTCGGCCGGCACACCGGTCCCGATCAGCGATTGCGGAACTGCACCAGGGGTTGCAGGGCCCAGGTGTAGACCACCGCCAGGCTGACCGCGCCGGTGGCGGCGATGGAGAAGGGGGTCTCACCCACCACCGAGCCGACCAGCCAGGTCGCGGCCGTGACGGCGAGCCCGAGGAAGATCGTTCCGATGAGCGACACCCACACCGCGACGTCGACATGGGCCTCGTCTTCCCGCTCGATCCCCGAGATCGGGGCGCGGAAGCGCTGGTGGACCGACGGCGCGATCAGCAGCACCGACGACATCGCCGAGGAGAAGAAGGCGACCTCGTACAGGTAGCGCTCGAAGGTGGACAGCGAGCCGAACGTGCGCTGGAAGGGCACGATCAACAAGAACCCGAGCAGCACCTGGGCGCCCGGCAGCGTGGTGCGCAGGCCTTCGAGCAACCGCTTGAAGTTCCGGTCGACCTCGTCGGCCCGTTGTTCGACGGCGTCATCTCCGTCCCCGCGGCTGCCTCGGCCCGTCACGGCGTGATCAGGGCAAGGTGACCGCGACGTCGTAGCGGTCAGCGGGTGATTGCCCGTTCCACGTGTCGCCGTGGTCCCAGTCGGGCTGCTTGGTCCGGTGGTCCTCGTCGAGGGTGACGACGCCTTCGACGTCGATGTCGACGATGGGGGCGATCAGGACCGGGTCGGAGGCAACGTGGTCGACGGCGTGGGAGGCCGCGATCTCGGGGAAGCGAGCGAGCAGGCTGGCCACGACCCGCTCGTGCTGGCGGGCGAGGTCGCAGCGCGCCCCCTCGGGGACCCGCCGCAGCACGGCCAGGAGCTCTTCGATGGCATCGTCGGCGGCCTGGCCGCGGCGGATCGTGTCGAGCCGGTCGGCGACCTCGAGGCCGTCCTGCTTGCAGGGGGTGCACTGCCCGCACGACTCGACCGCGAGGAAGCGGGAGACGCCCTGGGCCACCGCCAGCGGATCGGAATCGGTGCTGAAGACCATGAACCCACCGGTGCCGAGGCCCGAGCCGGCGGCGGCCATGGCCTCGTAGGTGGCGGGGGTGTCGAGGTCCTCCGCCGACAGGACGCCGTTGGCGATGCCGGACAGCACGAAGGCGATGCGGCCCACGACCGAACCGCCGCTGAGGGCCTGGATGATCTCGCCCACGGGGGTGCCGAGCGCGAACTCCCCGACCCCTCCTCGTTCGACGTCGCCCGAGACGGTGAACACCGAGGAGCCGGGCGACTCCGCGGTGCCCTGCGTCCGGAACCACTCGGCGCCGTGGCCCACGATCCCGGGGACGTGCGACAGGGTCTCGACGTTGTTCACCAGGGCCGGGGGTGCGTCGCCTTCGAGTCCGGCCATGGAGACGGCGGCCGGCCCGCCGGACGGATCGCCGACCTCGGTGGTGCCTCGACGGTACGGGGGAGCGATCCGGGGGAACGGAGGGCGACCCGCCGTGGCCTCGAGCAGCGCCGTCTCCTCGCCGAGCAGGTAGTGGTTGGGGCCGGCGACGATCTCGATGTCGACCTCGCCGGCGATGCCGGCATCGACGAGGGCGTCACGTGCATCGCTGAGGCGGTCGACCTCGGTCGTGTACCGCTGCTTGGTCGTCACCACGACGGTGGCGGAGCCCACGGCGTGGGCCGCGATCAGCGCGCCCTCCAGCACGCGGAACGGGTTCCGGCGGATCAGGGCACGGTCGCCGAACGTGCCCGGTTCGCCCTCGGCGGCGTTGACCACCACGGTGGGGGCGATCGGGCTGCTCTCGTCGTTCGTCCGCACCGTGCGCCACTTCGTTCCGGTCGGGAAGCCGGCACCACCACGGCCACGGAGGCCGGCATCGGTCACCAGATCGATGAGGAGGTCGGGCTCCATGGCTCTGGCGGTGTCCAGCGCGTCGGTCCCCCCGGCGGCGCGGTACTCGTCCAATGAGCGGACAGGGGCGAGGTCGAGGACCCGTGAACAGCGCATGACCGGACATACCCCGCGTCCGCGGTGTCCAGACGGTCACGCCAGGACGTCGGGGACCTCGGTGATCGACGACAGCGTGCGGAACCGGAGATCGTCCGCAGCGCCGGGAACCGCCTCGTGGGCCCAGAGGTACTCGTACGGGATGTGGAGCGCAGCACCGCCGAGCTCGATGACGGGCAGGACATCGGACCGCACGCTGTTTCCCACCATGCAGAAGGACCCGGGTTCGATCTGGTGACGACGGAGCAGCGATCCGTAGGTGAGGGGATCCTTCTCGGCCACGATCTCGACGGCGTCGAACAGGTCGGCCAGGCCCGACGACGCCACCTTCGACTCCTGGTGCCACAGATCGCCCTTGGTGACCAGCACCAGGTGGAGCCCGGCGGCGCGGAGTCGATCGATCGTCGCCGGAACGCCCGGAAGCAGTTCGACCGGATGGTCGAGGAGTTGCTTGCCGAACGAGATGATCGTCTCGATGTCACGGGCGGGGATGGCGCCGTCGGTGACCTCGATGGCCGTCTCCACCAGGGAGATGGTGAACCCCTTCACCCCGTAGCCGAACAGCGACAGGTTGCGCCGCTCGGTGGCGAGCATCCGGGCCTCGAGCTCACCGGGGCCGATGTCGACGTGGCGGGCCAGCAACCGGTGGAACCGCTCGTGGGCCTCGTGGAACTGGTTCTCCGAGTGCCAGAGGGTGTCGTCGGCGTCGAGCCCGACGTGCGTGATGCCGTCGTAGCTCGGCGCGCCAGCTGCCGGTGCGGTCACCGGAACATGGTGCCCGATCCGGTGACGAGGGGGAGATCGAGAACCGACAACAGACCGGGCGGAGCAGCCACGACGTGGGGGATGGCGTTGAGGACGCGGCCGACCGTCGCCACCAGGTTGCCGGTGTTGTGGTCGCCGTCCTCGCCGTGGGCCGCCACGTCGACCGTCATCGACGGATTGCCCTCGATCACGACGCGGTAGCAGCCGGAGCCGATCGGTTGGGGCCAATCGGGCATCTGCTCGTCGGACAACCGGGTGACGTGTTCGAGGATGATGCGTGGCTCGCCTGCCACCATGCCCCGCACCTCGAACCGCAGTGCGCCGGCGGTTCCGGCCGGGACGGTGCCGGCGTCGACCTCGATGTCGCGCTCGGCCGGGACCCGCTCGTGCCACTCCTCGATGCCGTCGAGCTCCACTCCGAGGCCGGCGGCCACGACCCGCACCACCGGCCCCCAGGCATGGGTCAGGATCCCGGGCAGCAGGAGCAGGGGTGTCTCGTCGAGTGGCTTCCCGAAACCCATGGTGTCGAACAGGACGCTGGCGGCGTCGTAGGTGGCGTAGTTGACCACCTCCATCATGCGGATGGTGTCGATGCGCTCGCAGGTCCCCGCCAGCATCAGGGGAAGCAGGTCGTTGGCCCAGCCGGGGTCGATGCCGTTGGTGAAGCAGCTGGTTCCGCCCTCGGCGCAGGCGTCCTCGAGCCGGGCGACCATCCGGGGATCGGCCGCGGGCGGGTAGATGAGCGGGACGATCGAGGTCGAGACGACGTCGAGGCCGGCGGCGAGGCAGCGGGCGATGTCGTCGGCGGCGGCGTCGGGCCGGATGTCGGCCGTGGCGAAGTAGGCGCACACGTCGGCGCTGGCCAGCAGGGGCCCGACGTCGTCCGTGCACGCCACCCCCACCGGATCGAGTCCGATGAGCTCCCCCGCGTCCATGCCGACCTTGTGGGGCGAGGAGACGACCACACCGACCAACTCGAGGTCGGGTCGGGCGATGACGGTGTGGAGGCCGAGGCGGCCGACGTTGCCCGTGCCCCAGACGATGATGCGGGTTGCCATCGCGCCATCATGACAGCATCTGACGGCACGTCAGATCTCCTCAGCGCGCCGACCGGCGTCGCGCGCCCGGGCGCAGGAAGACGGCGGCCGGGATGGCGAGGGCCACGATCCACAGCAGCCACACCCCGAAGCCGCCACCGCTGGACGACGGTTGGACGGTGAACTCGAAGTTGCCGGTGGTGACGCCGTCGGTGTCGGTGGAGGTGGCCTTCCACGACAGGAAGTGGACGCCGTCCTGGAGCGGCTTCACCGGGACGATGATCGTGGTGCCCGATGCGCTCGACTCCTTGACCACGGGCTCGCCGTCCACCATCTCCCGTCCGTCGGGATCGAGCACCGACACCTCGTAGGGCTGGTTCGGATCCATGGTGATGAAGGTGAGCGAGACCTCTTCGAGCCCGGTCGGGGCCACGCCACCGGCGGCCGGGTCCGATGTGCGGATCTCGGCGTGGGCGCCCGCGGGTGTCGCGAAGCCCACCACCGCGACGATGACGACGGCGACGATGGCGGCGGCGCGACGCATGGGGGAGAGTCTGACCGAAGCCGACGCGCCCGAGGAACCGCGGCACTACGTTCCTCCCATGGATCTCCAGTTGCCAGATCACCTCGTCACCCTCCTCGCCGATCTCGACCGGTTCATCGACGACGTCATCGCCCCCATCCAGGCTCGCGACGACAACGAGCGCTTCTTCGACCACCGCCGCGAGGATGCCCGCACCGACTGGGACCGCGACGGCCTTCCCAACCACGAGTGGGAGGCGCTGCTCGGCGAGATGCGCCGGGCCGCCGACGATGCCGGGTTCCTCCGTTACCACCTGCCCGAACGCTTCGGTGGCCGGGGCGGGACCAACTTCGACATGGCGGTCATCCGTGAGCACCTGGCGGCCAAGGGGCTCGGCCTCTTCAACGACCTCCAGAACGAGTCGTCGATCGTGGGCAACTTCCCGACGGTGCTGATGATGGAGAAGTACGGCACCGAGGCCCAGCAGGAGGAGTGGATCCCCAAGATGCTGGCCGGCGAGGCCCGCATCGGCTTCGGTCTCACCGAACCGAACCACGGCTCCGACGCCACCTGGATGGAGACCACCGCGGTCCGCGACGGCGACGAGTGGGTCATCAACGGCGAGAAGATGTGGAACACCGGCGTCCACGTGGCCACGCACGACTTCGTGTTCGCCCGCACCAGCGGCGACGACGGCGAGTCGGCCGGCATCTCGTGCTTCGTCGTGCCGATGGACACTCCCGGCGTAAAGATCGAGCAGTACTACTGGACCTTCAACATGCCGACCGACCACGCCCGGGTGTCGTTCACCGACGTGCGGGTCGGCCACGGCGATCTCCTCGGACCGCTCGACAACGGGCTCCAGGTGGCCCAGCTGTTCGTGCACGAGAACCGCATCCGGCAGGCGGCGTCGTCGCTGGGCGCGGCCCAGTACTGCATCAACACCGCGGCCGAATACGCCCGCAACCGCCGGGTGTTCGGCAAGTCGCTGGCATCGAACCAGGCCATCCAGTTCCCGCTGGCCGAGCTGCACACCGAGGCCGCCATGTTGCGGGCGCTCATCCGCCAGACGGCGTGGGAGATGGACCGGGTCGACCACGGCATGGAGATCTCGGACAAGGTGGCGATGTGCAACTACCGGGGCAACCGCCTGGCCTGTGACGCTGCCGACCGGGCCATGCAGACCTGCGGGGGCATGGGGTACTCCCGGCACATGGCCTTCGAGCACATCTACCGCCACCACCGCCGCTACCGCATCACCGAGGGCGCCGAGGAGATCCAGATCCGCCGCATCGCCGGCAACCTGTTCGGCTTCACCGGCCGTGGCCGAGGCTCCACCGCCCGCTGACCCGTTCGTACCCGCTGACCGTTCTTGCCCGCTGACCGTTCTTGCCCGCTGACCGTTCTTGTCACCAAATCGGGGCAGTAGACCCCCGTTCCTCCGACAAGAACCGGTTGAGGGGCGTTCTTGTCACCAGATACGGATGTCACGACCCCCGTTCCTCCGACAAGAACGAGCTTCAGAGGGGGTGGCCGCGGCGGTTGGGTGGGACGGTGGTCGGGGGTTGCTTGCGGGCCGGGAGGTCGGCGAGGAGGCGGGACGCCGACGCGGTGATCTCGGCCACGGCGCGGGCGAAGGGCTCCTCGGTGTTGGCCGTGGGATGGCGGATGCCGCTGACCTTGCGGACGAACTGGCGGGCGGCGGCCTCGATCTCCTCCGGCGTCGCCGCCGGCTCGAGTCCCCGCAACGTGGTGATCGATCGGCACATGGCCCGCGACGCTAGTGAGTCGCCAGCCAGTGCTGCTCGGCGTGACCCAACGGTGTCGAGGGCGAGCCGTCGACGAAGGGCCACAGCTCCTCGGCGATGCGTCGCCAGTTGGCGGTGGCGTGGAGATCACCGAGCAGGGCCGAGAGTCCGAGGTTGATCCGCTGGATGATGACGAACGAGGGCGGCACGTTGGCCGCCTTCATGACCGGCCCGTAGGGGCCGTTGGCGTCGAAGATCCGCCGGATCGACTCGGCGGCGTACTCGGTGGTCATCGTCGCCGGAGCGTCCTCGAGGACCCACTCGTAGAAGTGGCGGAAGTAGTCCTCGACCAGCTCGTCGCTGATCGGCTCGTCGCGGCGCAGCAGACCGATGTCCTCGATGGTCCGTCGGAAGGTGGCGACGTCCTCCTCGAGGACCAGGGACTTGATCAGCGAGGCGAAGACGTCGACCTCGTCAGGCGTGAACCGCTTGACGAGCCCGAAGTCGAGGAAGACGACGTGCCCGCCGGGCCGGAACAGGTAGTTGCCGGGGTGGGGGTCGCCGTTGAAGATGCGCAGGCGGTACAGGCTCCGGAACACGAACCGGAAGATCGTCTCGGCTGCCAGGTCGCGTTCCTCCTGGCTCCAGGTGAGCACCTCGTCGAAGCGGACCCCCTCGGCCAGCTCGGTGGTCAGCACCCGCTTCGTGGACAGCTCCCTGACGACCTCCGGGACGTGGATCGTGGGGTGGTCGCGGTACGAGTCCACGAAGGCCTGCTGGTTGTCGGCCTCGATCCGGTAGTCGAGTTCCTCGATCAACCGCTCCCGGATCTCGTCGACGACCGGACCCGGTTCGAGCCCCGGGTACAGCATGCCGAGCCCACCGAAGACGAGGTTGGCGCTGGAGAGGTCGGACTCGATGGCCCGGTCGATGCCCGGATACTGGACCTTGACGGCCACCTGGACGCCATCCCGGGTCAGGGCGCGATGCACCTGCCCGATGGACGCGGACGCGATGGGCACCGGATCCCACTCCAGGAACACCTCCTCGGGCGGTGCGCCGAGTTCGTCCTCCACCACGCCGGCCGCCAGCTCGGGGCTCATGGGCGGGGCGTCGGCCTGGAGCTGGGACAGGGCCTCGCGGACGTGCGGGGGCATGCCGGCGTCGAGGTAGCTGGCCATCTGGCCCAGCTTCATCATCGCCCCCTTCATGTTGCCCAGTCGTTCGGTGATCTGCGCCGCGGTGCGCATCTCGAACTGCATGTCGAGGTGGGGACGCTGGTCGGCGTCGGCGAAGACCCGCCGGGCGCGATGTACCGCGTAGGCGCCCCCGGTCTGGCCACCCATGCGGGCCATCTGGATGGTGCGCGACAAGCGGGTCGTCGCGGAACCGCCCCCGGCCGACCGTCGCAGCCGGGAGACGCCGACCCACACCGCGGCGACCAGGCCGATGACCAGGGCGAGTCCTCGCTTCGTTCGCACCGGGCGATGCTAGGGAACCGGCAGACTGCACGGCCATGTCGGTGATCCTGGCGCTCGGCTCCGCCATCACGTTCGGGGTGGCCGACTTCCTGGGCGGCATGGCGTCGCGCCGGGTGGCGGCGTGGACGGTGGTCATCGGGTCGCAGTTCTTCGGGCTCGCCCTGCTGGTCGGCGTGCTCCCGGTGCTGCCGACCGCCACCTACGACCGCACCGATCTGCTGTGGGGCGCGGCCGCCGGGGTGGTGGGCGCACTCGGCCTCACCCAGTTCTTCCGGGCGTTGTCCCTGGGGAACATGTCGGTGGCCGCGCCGATCTCGGCGGTGATCACCGGCGCCATCCCCGTTCTCGTCGGGGTCGCGATCGGCGAACGCCCGGCGGTGGTGGCGTGGGCGGGGATCGCGCTCGCGCTCCCTGCCATCGCCCTCATCAGCCGCGAGCACGTCGACTCGCCGACCCGCACACCACCGGACGTCTTGGTGTCTGCGGCCCTCGCCGGACTCGGCTTCGGGCTCTTCTACGTCTGCGTGGACCGGACCGGCGACGCAGCCGGCATCCAGCCCCTGATCAGCGCCCGTGTGGTCTCGGTGCTGCTCATCGGTGCCGTCGGTCTCCGTTCGGGCCGCCTCGCTCCCGTGCGCGGTCGGCTCCTCGGCGTGATCGCGGTCTCGGGCGTCCTCGACATGAGCGCCAACGTCATGTTCCTCTACGCCGTGCGGGAGGGCTTGTTGGCCTTGGGTTCGGTGATCTCGGCCCTGTATCCGGCCAGCACGCTGCTGCTCGCCCGGGCCGTGCTCGACGAGCGGTTGGAGCGGGTGCAGCTCGTCGGCCTGGCCCTGGCTGCCACCGCGGTCGGACTCGTGGCCCTGGCGTGACGGGCGCCGTAGGAGCTGGAGTCCCCCCAGTAGGGTCCTGGCCTCGGGGAACGGATCGAGCTGACGGATCGGGCTGAGGGGAGGACGCGGTGGACACCGACGTGCTGTTGACCACCGAGCAGGTGGCGACCTTCGTGGCCCGGGGCTTCCTGGCCCTGCCGGGCGTGGTCCCCGATGCGCTCAACGCACCGGCGATGGACGAGCTGGCCCAGATCATGGCCACCTGGGGTTCGCCCGACCGGCCCTTCGCGCCATCCAGCGGCCAGCGGTGGCACGAGATCTACCCCGAGCCGTCGGCCATCGGCGCCGTGCTCCGCCATCCGCCCGTGGCCGGCGCCATCCGATCGCTGCTCGGGCCCGATCCGATCTTCGACCACGACTTCGTGCACCACAAGCCGGCGGGCGATCCGTTCGGCCAGTACCTCCACCAGGACGCCATGGTCGATCCGACGTTGGCGTTCGACGTGCAGCTGTTCTACTTCCCGCACGAGGTGGCCCCGGGCGCCGGGGGGACGGGCTTCGTGCCCGGCACCCACCTGCGACGGGTGCACGAGACCGACGTGGGTCGCTACGTGCACATGGCGGGCGAGCAGCAGTGGGAGGGGCCGGCCGGTTCGGTGGTGCTGTTCCATCAGGGCCTGTGGCACCGCGGCATGCCGAACCCGTCCGATCGCGACCGCGAGATGTACAAGATCCGGCTCAACCCGGCGGCGCCCCAGATCAGGCACTGGGACACGGCCGACCTCGACGCCATGCAGAACGGTCCCGACGACCACCTGTTCGCGAAGTTCCGATTCGACTCGGTTGCGGCCGTGCTCCGCCACCGCGAACCGTGGCTCGGTGAGGCCGACTACCGCCTGGAGCTCTCGAACCGGGCCGCCCTGTGGCGCTACCTCACCGGCGACGACGCCTTCGACGTCGACTGGTACCTCACCCGTACGGAGGCCCGGGCGGCGCTGACGTGAGCCGGTATCCGTCGTGAACCACGAGACCGAGCGCCAGCAGGTGCTGTTCCTCTACCTCGAGCACTCCAACCTCGACGGCCGGGTGATCGCGTGGACCTTCCACGACGGCACCGGGGCGACGGCCGACCTGCCGGGCGCGCCGCCCTATCCCAACGGCACCGCGGCGCTGCGCGACGGCTGGCGCCTCCTCCAGGTCAGCCCCGTGCCCCAACGCCTACCCGGTGCCGAGCGGGTCACCGGCCGTCTCGAGCACGAGTTCGTCTTCGAGCGCACCGTCCCACGGAACAACTGATCCGGCCCTCAACACCGTTCTGGTGGGCCATCGGTCGTTCTCGGCGTCGCGACGACCCACCAGAACCGGAGCGAGGGCGTTCTGGTGGGCGATCGGTCGTTCTCGGCGTCGCGACGACCCACCAGAACCGGAGCGAGGGCGGCGTCAGGGCGGTGACCGGGCCGCGCGACGTGAAACGATGCACCCGTGCGAGCACTGGTGACCGGGGCATCCGGCTTCCTCGGGAGCCGAGTCGTGTGGCAGCTGCGCTCGCACGGACATGACTCGGTGGTGCTGCTGCGCCCCACCAGCGACCGTGCCCGGCTGGCGGGTTGCGACCCGATCGTGATGATCGGCGACGTCACCGACATCGACTCGGTGCGGGCCGCGGTCGGTGGCGTCGATGCCGTGTTCCACTGCGCGGCCCGCAACGAGATGGGTGCCGGCGATCCATCACAGCTCGAACGGGTCAACGTCGAGGGCAGCGACAACGTCTTCCGAGCCGCCAGCGACGCTGGCGTACCTGTCGTCCACGTGTCGTCGGTGACCGCCCTCGGCCCCACCGGCACCGAGCCGGAGGACGAATCGCACTGGTCGGAGCTACCTCCCGCGTCCGAGTACGAGCGGACCAAGCGGGCCGCACATGTCCTCGCCCGCCAGTACGGCGCCGGCGGGGCCGACATCCGCGTCGCCATCCCCGGTGGTGTGTACGGCCCGGGCGACGACTCGACGCTCGGCCGGCTCATCCGCCTCTACATGACCATCCCGATGCCCGTGGTGGCGTTCCGTGACGCGGTGCAGTCGACGGTGCACGTCGACGACTGCGCCGACGGCCTCCTGCGGATCGTCGAGTCCGGCGAGGCGTGCGGCGAGTACGTGTTGTGCGCCGAGTCGGTCTCGATGCGGGCCTGGATCGAGGCGATGCGCCGGGCCGCGGGAAAGCCGATGCCCTGGCGCTTCATCGGCGACGCCACGGTGGCGAGGTCGGCGGGCTACGTCGAGCGCCTGCTCCGGGTCGTGGGCGGGCCGCACGAGATGGTCCACGAGTACGTGGCCACCGCGGTGCGCAACTGGGCGTACTCGGGGGACAAGGCCCGCCGGGAGCTGGGATGGAACCCGCGCCCGCTCGACGTCGGCCTCCGACAGGTGGCGGCCTCGATCGGTCGCTGAGCGGTCCGGGACCGTCCCGGTCAGCCCAGGTGTCAGCCCAGGGCCGAGAGGTCGGGGCGTCGGTCGGCCCAGGGCAACGCCTGTTCGATCTGCGCCGCAACCCGGAGCAGCTGCGCCTCCTGGAACGGGCCGGCCACCACCTGGGCGCCGATCGGCAGACCGGAGTCCGACGCCTGGTGCACGGGCAGCGAGATGGCGGGGAGCCCGTTCATGTTGAACATGGCCGTGAACAGCACCGACGAGAGCACGGTCAGCGAGATCTCGGTCGGGTTGGTGGTGATCTCGTCGAGGATCTGCCCGGCGGGTGCCGGCTGGATCGGCATGGTCGGGGTGACGAGCAGGTCGAAGTCGCGTCCCCACTGGGCGTTGACGTCGCGCGACCACAGCTGCAGCTCGGCGATGGCCGCGGCGTAGGTGAGGCTGTCGACCTGGGCGGCCTGGTCGTAGCCGGCCCGGTTGCTGGCCTGGACCCGGTCCCAGTCGACCGGGTTGAGGGCCAATCCGGCGCCGACCACCTCACCGAAATGGGCCACGAAGCGTTCGATGTGGGCGTCGAAGTCGACCTCGACGATCTCGTGGCCGGCGGCCGCCAGGGCGTCGACCGTGGCGCGGGCTGCGGCCGCGCACTCCGGGTCGGTCTCCACGCTCATGGCCGCGGCGGTCGTCCATGCCACCCGCAGGCTGCCGGGGTCGCGGCCCACCTCGTCGGCGAAGGGCGACGCCGGCGGTGGCGCGTTCCACCACACCAGCGGGTCGAAGCGGCTCATCACGTCGAGCGCGGACGCGGTGTCGGCGACGGTGTGCGACACGACGCCCTGTGTCGAGGCCCCCTCCCAGCCGACGACGCGGTCGACGACGCGACCGCGGGCGGGCTTGAGCCCGACCAGGCCGGTGCAGGTGGCGGGGATGCGGATCGATCCGCCGCCGTCGCTGGCGTGGGCGATGGTGAACATGCCGCCGGCCACGGCGGCGGAGGCACCACCGGAGGATCCGCCGGACGTGTGATCGAGGTTCCAGGGGTTGCGGGTGATGCCGTAGCGCTCGTTCTCGGTGGCGGTGACCGAGCCGAACTCGGGGGAGTTGGTGCGCCCGCAGAGCACGAAGCCGGCGGCCGCCAGCCGCTCGACGGGCAGCGCCGTGCGCGACACCGGGTCGGCCGACGCGCCGTTCGACCCGTAGGTGTTGGGCCAGCCCTCGACGTCGTAGAGGTCCTTGATCGGGATCGGCACACCGTGGAACGGCCCGAGCTCGTCGGCGCGGGCGGACATGAGGCGCTGCGTCGCGGCGGTGGCCCGGCTGCGGGCGTCGTCCTCGTCGAGCCAGATCACGGCGTTGAGGTCGGGGTTGCGCTCGGCGATGGCAGCCAGCGTGTCGTCCATGACCTCGGAGGGCGAGACCTGCTTCTGGCGGATGGCGGCGGCGAGATCGAGCGCGGAGCGGTACTGGTCCATGGCGACGAACCGTACTCAGCCCCGGGAGGCGAGGGCGGCGGCGAGCTCGTCGGTGACGGCGTCGGGAGCGGGGCCCCGCCGGCGGGCGAGCACCAGGCGCCGCTCGACGAGGGCGCGACGGACCACCCGGAGGTCGTCCACCGCCCCGAGGCCAGCCAGTGACAGCACCGCCCAGCCCACGCCCAGCCGCACCATCTCCCGCAGCACCTCGGGCTGGTGGGACTCGGCGACCACCTCGAAGCCCGCACCGTGGGCGGCCAGGGCCCCGGCGACGAGCAGGCGGGTGTGCGAGCCGGTGGGGAAGCTGACCCACGGGCCCCACTCGGCCGGCCGACCGACCCGGGCCCCGGCCGGGGCGAGCACGGCGAGGGGATCGTCGAGCACGGGCACCGTGTCGACGCCCGGGGGCGTCTCCGGCGGCTGGACGCAGACCACGAGGTCGAGCTCGGCTCGTTGCAGTCCGGCCAGCAGCTCGCCGGACGGCGCCACCGTGAGGTGCAGCTCGACCTCGGGGCGGGCGAGGCGGTGGTCGCGCAGCACGTCGCGGAAGTGGTGGGTGGCGGCGGCGTCGATCATGCCGAGGCGAACCCGCCCCGTGCGGCCGCCCCGCCGGCGGTCGGCCCACCGGGCGAGGTCGTGCGTGGCGGCCACCGTGGTCTCGGCGTACCGGAGCACCTCGGCGTGATCGCGTGTCGGGACCCGCCGGCGGCCGTCGCGCTCGAACAGCGCCAGGCCGAGACGCCGCTCGAGCTCGGCGATGCCCTGGGACAACGCCGAGGGTGTCACCCCCACGCAGGCGGCGGCCTCGGCCCACGTTCCGGCCCGGTCGATGGCGAGGAGGTACTCGAGTTGCTGGGTGGTGACGACGAGCTCCGACACGCCGGCACAATAGTTCAGTGTTCCTGAACCAAGCGTGTAGTCGGCTCACATCCGCTTAGGATCCGGACATGACCCCTCGTGAGATCGCTCCCCCCGCCGGCAAGCTCGGCGTGCTCCTGCCCGGCCTCGGCGCGGTGGCGTCGACGTTCATCGCCGGCGTGCTCCACGCCCGGGCCACGGGTGAGACCCCGATCGGCTCGATCAGCCAGATGGCCCACATCCGCCTCGGCGAACGGTCCGAGGACCGCAACCCCCTGATCAAGGACTTCGTCCCGCTCGCCCACCTCGACGACCTCGTGTTCGGCGCGTGGGACCCCATCTCGGCCAACGCCCTCGAAGCCGCCCGCACGGCCGGCGTGCTGGAGGAGCGCGACCTCGCCGCCGTCTCGGCCGAGATGGAGGGCATCGTGGCCATGGACGCGGTCTTCGACCAGGACTGGGTCAAGCGCCTCGACGGCACACGCGTCAAGCAGGGCGCCACCAAGATGGAGCTCGCCGAGCAGCTCATGGCCGACATCGAGCGATTCCGCACCGAGAACGGCTGCGACCGGCTGGTCATGGTGTGGTGCGCCTCCACCGAGGCCTACCGCGACATCACCGCGGTCCACCAGAGCATCGAGTCCTTCGAGCAGGGCCTGCGCGACAACGACGAGATGATCTCCCCGAGCCAGATCTACGCCTACGCCGCCATCATGTCGCACGTGCCGTACGCCAACGGCGCCCCCAACCTGAGCAGCGACATCCCGTGCATGATCGCCCTCGCCGAGCGCGAGGGGGTGCCCATCGGTGGCAAGGACTTCAAGACGGGTCAGACGCTGATGAAGACCATCCTCGCCCCCGGCTTCAAGGCCCGCATGCTCGGCCTGCGCGGTTGGTACTCGACCAACATCCTGGGCAACCGCGACGGCGAGGTCCTCGACGACCCGGAGAACTTCCGGTCCAAGGAGGTGTCCAAGCTCGGCGTGATCGACACCATCCTCCAGCCCGACTCGTATCCCAGCTTGTATGGAAATGTCGACCACGTGGTGCGCATCAACTACTACCCGCCCCGGGGTGACAACAAGGAGGGGTGGGACAACATCGACATCTTCGGGTGGATGGGGTACCCGATGCAGATCAAGGTCAACTTCTTGTGCCGCGACTCGATCCTCGCCGCCCCGCTGGTCCTCGACCTCGCCCTGTTCTTCGACCTCGCCGCCCGGGCCGGTGAGTCCGGCGTGCAGGAGTGGCTCAGCTTCTACTTCAAGGCGCCGATGGTGAGCGACCCGTCGCTGCACCCGGAGCACGACATCTTCATCCAGCAGATCAAGCTCAAGAACACGCTGCGGACCTGGATGGGCGAGGATCCCGTCACCCACGCCGAGACGTGAGCAGCGCCGGCGCGGCCGCCGCGACGTTGGGTCTCGTCGCGCCGGTGCCTGTCGTGGGCCGGCGGGGCCGGCTCCAGCCCGTGCGGGGCGACCAGGGCAGCGTCGGCACTCGCGGTGCGAGCAGGACGAAGGCCAGCGTCGCGGCCGCCGCGGCCGAGACCGCCATCGCAGACGGCAGGTCGTGGAGGTGACCTGACACCTTCAGCGCCACGTACAGGCCGTACTGGCCGATGAAGACACCGAAGGTGTGGGTGCCGGCCCGCTCCACCACCCGACCGGCGAACGAGCCTCCCTCCCAGCGAGCGCTGCTGACCAGCACGTACAGCACCAGGGTGCCGGCGATGCCCGGCACCAGGAAGCTGGCGTCGCCCGGGTAACGATCGGGCGCTTGTCCGTGGAGGGCGAGCAGGCTGGACCAGGCGACGAACGCCGTGGCGAGCGCGGCGGCGGCGCCCCGGCGCGAGCCGCCGGACAGGGCCGGGACGGCGGCGGCGCCGAGCAGGGCGAGACCGAGGTAGGCGACGAGCGGGAAGGTGCCCGTGAGCAGGTGGGTCGACGCCCAGTCGCTGCGGTGGGACGCGGCGCGCTCCACGAAGGGCGCCACCACCGTCACGGCCACCGCCACCCCGAGGCGGACCGGCGGGTTCGTCGCCGCGGTGACCACGGCCACGACGAGCGCACACAGGCCCAAGGTCTCGAGCACGCCGATGTGGCCGAGGTCGAAACCCAGCGCGGCCCGGAGCGCGACGCCGATGGGGACGAGCAGTCCGTAGCGACGGAGCGCGATGGTGGCGATCGCCGGCGCCGAGCACCCGCGGCGCTGCCGGCTCCGGAGCAGCAGGGGAACGGAGGCGCCGAGGGCCACGGTGAACGCCGGGGCCGCCACATCGGTGAGCGCGAATCCCGGCCAGCCGGGAATGACCGCACGAGGATCGCCACCGAACCAACCGGTGAAGTGGTGGAAGAGCATCAGCACGAGCGCGGCGCCGCGCAGACGGTCGAGCCCGCCGAGCCGTCGGGACGTCATGGTCCGCTGCCGTACCCCATCCGCCGCGCGGCCAGAACGCCGGTCGTCCGACCCCCGATTGGGGCATGATGCGGACGTGGATTCGCACGAGATCACCGTCTCGAGCCGGGCGTCGGACCAGTTGCAGGCCGGGCTCGCCCAGTGGCTGCGTGGTCGGCGTCCCGACGCCGACGTGGCCCGCGTGCAACGTCCCGAGGGCAACGGCATGTCGAGCGAGACGCTGCTCGTCGACGCCACGTGGGGGGGCAACGAGCACCGGTTGGTGGCTCGCATGGCCCCGGCCACCGAGGACGTACCGGTCTTTCGCACCTACGACCTGGCCATGCAGTTCCGGGTGATGCAGCTGGTGGCCGAACGTTCCGACACGCCGGTGCCGCGGTGCCTCTGGCTCGAGGAGGACGACGAGGTGCTGGGTGCGCCGTTCTTCGTGATGGAACGCGTCGATGGGCGCGTCCCGAAGGACAACCTGCCCTACACCTTCGAGGGGTGGGTCCTCGACGCCTCGGATGCCGAGCGCATGGCGCTCCAGGACGACACGGTGTGGGCCATCGCCGGGATCCACGGGGTCGATCTCGGCGACATCGACACCGGGTTCCTGGGCCACGACCCCATGGGACCGTCGGCCTTGCGCCAGCAGGTCGACGCATGGCGCTCCTACTACCGCTGGCTCGATCTCGACGCCCCGCTCCCGGTGATCGACCAGGCCTTCCGGTGGTTGGAGGCGCACTGGCCGGCCGATGACGGCGGCGAGCCGGTCCTGTCGTGGGGTGACGCCCGCATCGGCAACGTCCTCTACGACGGTTTCCGGCCCGCCGCCGTCCTCGACTGGGAGATGGCGGCGGTGGCACCGCGTGGCGTCGATCTCGGGTGGATGGCATACATCCACGAGTTCTTCCAGGACATCGCCGTGGAGCTCGGCCTCGTCGGCCTGCCGGGCTTCATGCGGATGGAGGATCTCGTCGAGGCCTACGAGGCCCGGACCGGCATCCGCGTCCAGGACTGGGACTTCTACCGTGTCTTCGCCGCGGTGCGCTATGGCTTGATCATGGCTCGCATCCGGCAGCGCCAGCTGGTGTTCGGTGAGGCCGAACCCTCCGACGATCCCGAGATCGGTGTGATGCACCGCGAGTGGCTCCGGCGCATGACCGGTTGAGGGCCGACATTCGTGGGAAAGTGGTTCCGTGACCGAACATCCTGACGAGCAGACGCACGCGTCCCATCGGGCGAAGGCCGACATCATCCCGCAGACCCTGGTCGGCATCTCGTTCCCGGACCTGTTCCGGGCCCAGGAGTTCATGAGCGCGCTCCAGCGGCTGGCATCGAGGAAGTCCCTGGTGCTCGAGGACGCCGTCGTGGTGATGAAGAACGACGACGGCAAGACCGTCGTCCGAGAGACGATCGATCCGCAACCGGGCCGCACCGCGCTGTCCGGAGGGATGTGGACCGGTCTGTTCGGCCTCATCCTCGGCGGCCCGGTCGGGTGGGCCGCGGGTGCGGCCATCGGGGCCGGTGCCGGCGCCCTCACCGCCAAGATCGTCGACCTCGGGATCTCCGACGAATGGGTCGACTGGTTCCGCGAAGCGGTCAAGCCCGGCACGGCGACGGTGGCGATGCTGGCCAGCGAGATCGTCGAGGACGCGCTGGTGGCCGAGGTCCATCGCTTCGCCGGCGCCCACTTGGTGTACGCCAACTTCGACGACGAGATGCTCGCCCGCCTCAACGACGCCCTCGTCGTCGACGACCGGCAGGAGTCGTGATGCTCACCTCGCCGGCACGGTGGTTGTGTTTCGAGCGGCCGCGCACCATCATCATCCGATGACATCGCGTCCAACTGTCTTGATCGTCGACGACGAGATCGACATGCGGTTGCTCGTCCGAGTCGTGCTCGAGTCGGCCAAGCGCGGCATCGAGGTGGTGGGCGAGGCGGTCGACGGGATCGAGGCCGTCACGGCCTACGAGGCTCTGAACCCCCCGCCGATCCCCGACGTGGTGATCCTCGACAACCGGATGCCCGGACGGACCGGCATCGAGGTCGCCGAGCTGATGCTGGCCGAGGACTCCCAGCAGCCGATCATCTTGTTCAGCGCCTTCCTCACCCCCGACCTCGAGGCCCAGGCTGCCGCGCTCGGCATCGCCGCCTGCGTGTCCAAGAGCGATGTCGAGACGCTCCCGGATCTGGTCGTCGAGCTGGCCTCGGGAGCTCGTTCGACCTGAGTCGTCCCCCGGCGGTCTCAGGACCGGAACTGGGCGAAGTCCGGATCCCGCTTCTCCATGAAGGCGGTCACGGCCTCGATGTTCTCCGGTGACATCGCCAGCTCGGCCATGCCCTGCATCTCTCGTTCGATGGCCGCGACGACCTCGACACGGCGGGAGTCGAGCATCGTGCGCTTGGTTCCCTGCAGGGCGGACACGGGCCACCGGGCCAGCTCCCGGGCCCGGGCCACGGTGGCGTCGAGCAGCTCGGCGCTCGGGAAGCCAGCGTCGGCCAGACCGTTGGCAACGGCTGCGTCGGCGTCGATCCACTCGGCGGCCAGCAGCAGCTGTGCCGCCCGGCGTTCGCCGACCACCCGCCCCAGCAGGTAGCTCGCGGCCCCCTCGGGCACCAGGCCGAGCGACACGAACGGGAACCGCATCCGCAGCGCCGCGCCCACGTACACCACGTCGCAGTGGAGTGGGAGGGTGGCGCCGATGCCGATGGCGACCCCGTCGACCGCGGCGAGCAGCGGCTTGTCGAAGTCGATCACGGTGTACATGAACGCCTCGTAATCCGATGTGTACCCGTCGTCGCGCGGGCGCTGGTCGCCGAAGGCGCTCAGATCCACGCCGGCGGAGAAGTCTCCACCCGCGCCGGTGATGACCACGGCCGCGACGCCACGGTCGGCCCGGGCCGCGTCGAGGGCGGCCGCGGCCGCATCCCACTGGTCCCCGTCGAACGCGTTCTTGCGGGACGGGCGGTCGAGGGTGAGCACGGCGACGCCGTGGTCGTCGAGCTCGGTGCGCACGGTCATGGCGATCCTTCGTCGGGGGGAGAGCCGAGGCAGCAGCCCGGCGTCGTGTGGGAGGCTGCGGACACGGACACGGATGATCCGGTGCCGGATACGGCTTGGACGGAGGTGCTGTCGTGGGACTGTCGATGACCGTCGAGGAGCGGGAGGCCTTCCTCGCTGCCGTACACGTCGGGGTGATCTCGATCGAACGGCCCGATGGCCCCCCGCTGGCCGTGCCCATCTGGTACGACTACCACCCCGGCGGCGACCTCTGGGTGCTGACCACGGCCGATTCGCACAAGGGTCGCCTCCTCCAGCAGGCCGGCCGGTTCAGCCTCTGCGTGCAGGACGAGACCCCGCCCTTCTACCGCTACGTCAGCGTCGAGGGACACATCACCTCGGTCCGGGCGGCCGACGTCGAGAACGACAGCCGTCCGATGGCGCACCGGTACTTCGGCGCGGAGATGGGCGACAGCTACGTCGACAGCGCCGACGACCAGGCGTTGAAGTTCACCATGACGCCGAACCGGTGGTGGACCGTCGACTACTCGAAGCTGGCCTGAGCACGCGGGGGCGAGACCGCGGCGGTCGGAGGCCACCAGGCCGGGATCGGACGAGGAAGAGGAAGGCTCTGACGCGACGTCGGGAATGTACCTGACGACCCGTCAGGTACATTCCAGCCAATGCCCGTCGACCTGGCCGCCCTCGTCGACCCCGCCCGCACCGCGGTCGTCACGCAGGAGCTGCAAGGTGGGGTGGTGGGCGAGGCGTCGGTGGTGCCGGCTCTGGCCGAGGTCGTGGCCGCGGCCGGGGTGCTGCCCGCCGTGCATCGCCTCGTGGTCGGCGCCCGGGCGGCGGGTGTGCCCGTCGTCCACTGCGTGGCGGCCCGCCGGGCCGACGGACGGGGATCGAACGCCAACGCGCGGCTCTTCGGCGGGGTGAGCAACAACGCCACCATCCGCCTGCTCCCCGGCAGCGCGGCAGCCACCGTGGTGCCCGAGGTCGGCGTCGAGGACACCGACCTCGTGCTCACCCGGCTCCACGGACTCGGCCCGATGGGAGGGACCGACCTCGATCCCGTCCTTCGCAACCTCGGGGTCTCGACCATCGTCGGGGTCGGCGTCTCGGTGAACGTGGGCATGCTCAGCTTCGTTATGGACGCCGTGAACGCGGGATACCAGTTCGTCCTCCCTCGCGACGGCACCGCCGGCGTGCCCTCGTCGTACGCCGATGCCGTCATCGACAACACCCTGGCCCTGCTGGCCACGGTCACCACCGTCGGCGAGGTCCTCGCCGCCTGGGCGCCCGGTCGATGAAGCTCGTCCTGACAGTCCGTCAGTAGCCTGCGCTCCATGGCGAAGGCCCCCGACCGCGACGTGACCCCCACCGAGGAGGACGACGAGCTGCGGGCGGCCGATCGACGAGCTGCGGGCGGCCGATGGTCGCGTCCCGGGCCGGCGGGGTCTCGCCACCCGCCAGAAGCTGCTCGAGCACACCAAGACGATGCTGGAATCGTCGACGTACCGCGAGATCCAGGTCATCGACATCGCTCGCCAGGCGGGCACCTCGCCGGCCACCTTCTACCAGTACTTCCCCGACGTGGAAGCCGCCATCCTCGTGCTCGCCCAGGAGGCCACCGGCGACGGTCGGCGGCTGGCCGAGCTCGTGACCAAGGGACCGTGGACCGGTGCCGAGGGCTACGAGACCGCCGAACGGCTCGTCAGCGGCTTCATGGAGTTCTGGGACGAGCACTCGGCGGTCATGCGGGTCATCGATCTCGCCACCGCTCAGGGCGACGACCGCTTCCGGCAGGTCCGGGTCCGGCTCCTCAGGGAGATCGCCACCGTCATGGCGCAGATCGTCCGTCACTTCACCGCCAAGGGCAACCTCCCCGCAGGGCTCGACCCCATGGCGCAGGCCGGGCTCGTGGTGTCGATGCTGACCCACGTCTCCGATCAGCAGATGGGCTTCGAGTTCTGGGGGATCAAGAACAAGGACCTGCAGGTGTCGATGGCTCGGCAGGTGTACTGGACGATCACAGGCCAGGATCCGCCCGATCCATGACCACTTCGAGGGGAACGCGTTGGGACTGCTGAACGACCGGATCGCGCTGGTGGCCGGTGTGGGGCCGGGCCTCGGCCGCGAGATCGCCCTGGCCTACGCGCGGGAGGGTGCCGACGTCGTGCTGTGCGCCCGGAAGACCGAGGAGTCGGAGAAGGTGGCCGCCGTGGTCCGCGAACTGGGCCGGCGGGCCGAGGTCGTCGGGGTCGACGTGACCGACCGCGGGGCATGCGATGCCGCGGTCGCCGTGGCGGTCGAGCGTCTCGGCGGCCTGCACGTGCTGGTCAACAACGCGTTCCACGCCGGCGACTTCTCCCGCTTCGTCGACGCCGACCTGAAGCGGTGGCGGCGCACCATGGACGTCAACTTCTTCGGGGCGCTGACCATGACCCAGGCGGCCGTTCCGGCCCTCGCCGCCTCCGGCGACGGGCGGATCGTGATGATCAACACCATGTCGTCGACCAACAACATCGAGGCCGCCTACGGCGCCTACGCCGCGTCGAAGGGTGCGCTGGCCACTGCCACGCGCACCCTCGCCCTCGAGCTGGGCGAGCTCGGCATCCGGGTCAACGCCGTGCACCCCGGCTACATCTGGGGTCCCAACGTGGAGATCTACTTCGACATCCAGGCCGCGGAGCGGGGCATCACGGCCGACGAGGTCTACGCCGAGGTGGCGGCCCGGACCGCGCTGGGCTACCTCGCGCCCGCCGAGGAGATCGCCGGAGCGGCCGTCTTCTTCGCCTCCGACCTGGCCCGGCCGATCACCGGGCAGGCGATCGGGGTCGACGCGGGGCAGTGGATCTGATGGTTCGCCTCACGGCCCTGCTCGTGCGGAACCCGGCGTTGACCCACGACGAGTTCCTCGCCCACTGGCACGGCGTCCACGGTCCGCTCATCCGCGACACGCCGGCGCTGGCCCGGCACATCGTCCGCTACGAGCAGCATCCGCTCACCGACGACCGCGGCGCGGGCGTCGGTGGTTACGACGGAGTCGCCATGCAGTGGTTCGAATCGATCGACGGTCTCTTCGCGTTCATCGCCGAACCCGAGTACGCCGACGTGCTGGCGCCCGACGAGCGCCGACTCCTCGACATGGACCGCATCCAGGTCAGCTTCACCGAGGAGCCGGTGGTCGTGATCGACGGGGACGTCTCGTGAGTGGGTCGGGCCTGCTGGCCGGCCGGAAGGCGCTGGTGACGGGCGGCGGGTCGGGGATCGGAGCCGCCACCTGTCGCCGCTTCGCCGCCGAGGGGGCATCGGTCGTCGTCCTGGACCGCAACGAGGACGCGGCCACGGCGATCGCCGACGAGATCGGCGGGCACGCCATCCCGTGCAACGTGGCCGATCGCGACGCGCTCGTCGCCGCGGTGGAAGAGGCCGCCGACGTCCTCGACGGGCTCACCACCGTGGTGAACAACGCCGGCTTCGGGATGTTGAAGTCCATGCACACCTACTCCGACGACGAGTGGGACCGGCTGATCGCGGTCAACCTCACGGCGACGTTCGTCGCCACCCGTTCCGCCGTCCCGCACCTGCGGGCCTCGGGCGCGGGCTCGATCATCAACAACGTCGGTGGCGTCGCGGTGCGGCCAACCAGGGGAGAGGCCCCCTACTCGGCGGCCAAGGCGGGCATGATCGCCCTCACCAGGTCGGCGGCGCTCGAATACGCGCCGGAGATCCGCGTCAACGCCGTGTCGCCGACCTTCGCCGAGACGGCGCTGACCGCCCCGCTGCTCGCCGACCCCGGGCTCAGAGCCGACGTCGAGTCCCGCATCCCGTTCGGCCGCGTCGGCACGGCCGAGGAGGTGGCCGACGCCGTGGTGTTCCTCGCCTCCGACCTGTCCCGCTACGTCACCGGACTCGACCTCGTGGTCGACGGTGGAGCCCAGCTCGTCTCGGCGCAGGCCGATCACCTGCTCAAGGCGTTCCTCGAGGGCTGAACCGACCTGCGGCTGGTGTCCTAGCGTGCTCGCATGGGTGGATCACTGATCGAGGGGGCCGACGGCGTCACCCGCTGCTGGTGGTGCGGCGACGATCCCCTCTACGTCAGCTACCACGATGACGAGTGGGGGCGGCCCACCACCGACGAACGGGAGGTGTTCGAGCTGCTGGCGCTCGAGGGGTTCCAGGCCGGCCTGGCGTGGATCACCATCCTCCGGAAGCGGGCGGCCTTCCGGACCGCGTTCGCGGGCTTCGACATCGAGACGGTGGCCGGCTTCGGCGAACCCGAAGTGACCCGGCTGCTCGGCGACGCCGGGATCGTGCGCCACCGCGGCAAGATCGAGGCAACGGTCCGGCTCGCCAACCTGTCCTGCGACTTGGCCGCCGAGGGCATGTCGCTGAGTGAGCTGGTGTGGTCGTTCGCGCCTGCACCGCGAGCCGAGCCGAGGGCGACGTCCGCCGACATCCCCGGTCACTCCGCGGAGTCGGTCGAGCTGTCCAAAGCGCTCAAGGCTCGGGGGGCGAAGTTCGTCGGCCCCACCATCGTCTACGCCTTCATGCAGTCGGCTGGTCTGGTCGACGATCACGTCGCCGGCTGTCACCGGTCTCGCTGACCAGCACCGCCCCCAGGGATGTCAGAGCTGATCCATGTAGGTGTCGGTGCCGGGGATGGTGGGAGTGAACGGTCCCGCCCACAGCAGCCGGGCCGTCTCCGAGATCGCCTCGCCCCACGCCGCCACCTGGGCCATCACCGGCTCGGGTGGTGCGTCGGCGAACCACAGCGTGAGTTGCCGGTTGCGGGTGTTCTCGAACCGCTTCTGGGTCAACGGCGCGTCTTCGGGCATGGGCGCGGGATGGGAACGCTCGACCAGTTCGACCACGCCGCCGGCCAGATCGGGATCGGGCGGCCACTCCTTGTCGCGTCGCTCGATCCAGGCGCAGACCAGCGTCTGGTAGCGGTGCTCGAGGGCCAGCTCCACCGGCGTGCCGTCCGCGTCGCGCTCGACGGTCGAACGGTGCGAGTAGAGGTTGGTGTGGACGTGCTCGCGGTGTTCGAACATGCGCCCGTTGTCGTGGAGCCACCGCACCTGGCGCGAGCCCCAGTCGAAGTGCTCGCTCATCTTGCCGTCGATCACCCAGTAGATCGACAGGGTGGAGCCGGGTTGCTCGCCGAACAGGTCGGGCTCGTCGCCGATCCGCAGGGCCTTGAGGTCCTTGGTGGCCACGAAGCGGCCGCCCGAGAACAGCCACGGGCCGATCATGCAGCCGGCGTAGAAGTGGTCGCGCTCGTACCACCGGTTGTAGGCCACCTCGTGGCCGGGGTGGGGCTCGATCATGGTGAACAGGTAGCTACCGAGGCGGATCTCGCCGCCCACGTCCATCTCGCTCATGGGCGGACCCTAACGCCCGTATCTGACGCGGTGTCAGATTCCGGTAGCGTGGGGTCATGAGCCAGATCCCCCGGATCATCTCCGTCGACGACCATGTGATCGAACCGGCCGACGTGTGGCAGGACCGGCTCCCCGAGCGGTACAAGGAGATCGGCCCGAGGGTCATCCAGGAGCGGGGCAACATGAGCTTCGTCGGGGGCAACTTCAGCTACGAGCCTGATCCCGACGGCCAACTCGGCGACTGGTGGGTCTACGAGGACAAGCGGGTGCCCCAGACCCGTCTGTCGGCCGCGGCCGGTTTCGACCGTGACGAGGTCAAGGTCGTGGGCATCACCTACGACGAGATGCGCGACGGCTGCTACGACCCCGAGGCGCGGCTCGACGACATGGATGTCAACCACGTCGAAGCCTCGCTCTGCTTCCCCAGCTTCCCCCGGTTCTGCGGCCAGACCTTCCTGGAGGCCTCCGACCGCGAACTCGCCAAGCTCTGTGTGGAGGCCTACAACGACTGGATGGTCGACGAGTGGTGCGGCGGTTCGGGCGGCCGTCTCATCCCGCTGTGCATCATCCCGCTGTGGGACGCGCACCTCGCCGCCGCCGAGGTGCGACGGAACGCCCAGCGGGGCGTGCGCGCCGTCTGCTTCTCGGAGATCCCGCCGTACCTCGGGCTGCCCTCGGTGCACGATGCCGACGGCTACTGGGAGCCGTTCGTGCAGGCGTGCGAGGAGACCGGGACTGTCATCAACATGCACATCGGCTCGTCTTCGAAGATGCCCTCGACGTCGGCCGACGCGCCCGCCGCGGTGGGCTCGACGTTGACGTTCAACAACGCCATGGCGTCGATGAGCGACTGGCTCTTCTCCGGCCTGCTGGTGAAGTACCCGACGGTCAAGATCGCCTACTCCGAGGGCCAGATCGGCTGGATCCCCTACATCCTCGAGCGGGCCGACAAGGTCTGGGAGGACAACCGGGGCTGGGGCGGCGTGGCCGACAAGGTGCCGGAGCCACCGTCCACCTACTACTTCCGCCAGATGTACGGCTGCTTCTTCGACGACGAGGTCGGTCTGGCGATGCTCGACCGGGTCGGTGTCTCGAACGTCACCTTCGAGACCGACTACCCGCACTCGGACTCGACCTGGCCCCACACCGAGGAGGTGGCCCGGAAGCTCATGGGACACCTGCCCGACGACGTGATCCGCAAGCTGGTGCGGGGCAACGCCATCGAGATGCTGGGTCTCGATCTCGAGCCGTAGTCAGCGCCGCCGCCACAAACGCCGTCGCCGACCGGCGGGGTGACCACCTCCGCTGCCGTCATCGAGATCGATGCCGCCCGCCGAGGTGTCCCGAAGGTAGAGGACCTTGGCCGCGCCCACGATCGGGGTGGCCACCAGCGCTCCCGGGACACCGGCGACCGCACCGCCGATGAGGGCGGCGAGCATCGTGGTCGGCGGCGTGAGGTCGACGGCCTTGCCGACGACGGCCGGCTGGATCAGGTTGTTCTCGAAGTTCTGGTACACGATGAACACCACGGCTGCGATGGCGGCGGTGAGCGGGCCCTGGGTGAAGGCGAGCAGGATCAGGAACGAGCCTCCGAGGAACCCGCCGATCTGCGGGATGAGGTTGGTGAGCGCGGACCAGAGCCCGGCGAGCGGCGCCAGCGGTACACCGAGGACGATGCCGATCGTCAACACGACCAGTCCGTTGAGGATGGCGACGAAGAGCGAACCGGCGAAGTAGTTGCCGAACGTGCGATAGACCACCCGACCGACGGCATCGACGCGTTCGACGTGCTGGGGCGGAACGACCTTGCGGAACCGGTTCACCAGCGATTCTCCGTCGAGCATCACCGCCACCGCGGTGACCAGCACCACGACCGTGGTCAGGAGGCCACCGAGCAGGTTCTCCGCGTAGCGGGTGATCGATGCGTTGTCGAGGCGGGCCGGGAGGTTGTTGATGGCGTCGTCGACCCGGGTGGCGGCGTCGGCGTTGGCGAGACGATGGCCGATGACCGGCCACGAGTACATGTCCTCGATCGTGGCGGGGAGGTCGGCGCGGATGTTCCCGGCCTCCTCGATGGCGCGAGGGCCCAGCACCACGAGTACGCCCAGGAACACGAGACCCAGCACGGTCCCGACCAGGGCCACGGCGGTACCCCTCGACCACCGGAAGCGGCTGTGGACGCGGACGACGATGGGATCGAGGGCGAGGGCGAGGACGATCCCCACCGCCACCTTGGTGAGCATGGACGGCGCCTGCTCCACGACCGCCAGGACCGTGGCGGCACCGAGCGCCACCACCAGGAGACGACCGACCGACAGGGCATCGATCTCGACGCGGACACGATGCCGGCTGCTGGGTGTCCCCTCCGCATCGCTGATCGGCTGGGTCACGCTCGGTACCGTACGGCTCGATGTCCGACACGACGCGGATGACGGCCCAGGATCCGCCCGTCCGCACCGTGCGGATCACGTGGACGTCCGCCCTCCTCGGCGTGTCGGTCGTCATCGGGTTCCTCGCCATCCGCGGTGGCTTCATCGCCGCCCACCGGATCCTGGGATGGACCGCCGCCAGCGTCGCCGTCGCCCTCTTCCTCGAGCCGATGATCGACTTCCTCGGCCGGGCCATGCCCCGGGTGCTGGCCGTCGTGCTCACGTTCCTCGTCATCGCCGCCGCCGCCGGTGGGCTCGTGTACGGCACGGTCAACAACCTCGACACCGAGGTCAGCCGACTCAAGGAGACCGCGCCCGGAGCGGTCGCCGACCTCGAGGCGCGCCACGACAGCATCGGTCGCTTCGCCGTCGACATCCACCTCACCGAGCGGACGCAGACCTTCCTCGACGGCCTCGACCAGCGGATCGGCAGCGGCGGCGGCACCATCGCCCAGAACGCGCCCGAGGCGCCGATCTACTTCGTGGCCGCCATCTTGACCATCTTCCTGCTCGTCTACGGGCCGGGCATCGCCGCCGGCGCCGCACGACAGATCGACGACGGGTTCCGTCGGCGCCTGTTCTCGACCGTGCTCCGCAACGCGGCAAAGCGCACCCGGCGGACGCTGGCCGCGCTCACGGCCCAGGGCGTGGTGATCGGGCTGCTGGCCTTCGGCGTCGCCGCCGTCCTCGACCTGCCGGCTCCCATCGTGCTCGGCCTCATCGCCGGCGTCGCCGGCATGTTGCCCGACGTGGGCATCCTGCTCGGCACCGTGCCGCTGCTGTCGCTGACGGCCGCCCTCGAGTCGGCCCGGCTGGCGGGTGCCATCCTGGCCGTGGCCTTCATCCTCCAGGCCGTCGAGGCCCTCTACCTGCGGCACAAGGTGAACGCCTTCGGCATCGAGGTCGGCCCCTCGGTCATCTGGATCGTCGCCTTGGTCGGCTACACGATCTACGGGCCGGGGATGGCGTTCTACGGCGTCGGCTACGCCATCTTCGCCCTCGCCGTCATCGACCAGATCCCCGCGGTGCGCGCCGAACTGGAAGCCGAGACACCGTGATCTTTCACCGCTCCCAGGGTGCGCTCGACAGCAGGATCTCCTCGGTCGGCGCCGTCTGCAACCGGGCCATGTCGCAGAAGGTGAGGAGATCTTCGTTGATCCGTGCCATGGCGTCGCGCCACGGCAGACCGGGCTCGCCGACCCCGTAGAAACGGGTCGGGTCCATGAGGTCGGCGGCGTCGAAGACCTCGGTGACCACGGCATCGTTCGGCGGACCGCCGCGCGGCGCGCGCACCACGGCGTTGCGCACGTAGCGCCGCACCGGATGGATCTCGAAGGTGAGGACCGAATGGGATCCGTGCCAGCGGGCGAAGAAGGTGTCGACGTCGATGGTGTCGAGCTTGGGGAACGCGGTGAGCAGCGCCACCCCTGGCGAGCGCACGCCGTCGGGCCACTGGCGATCGGCCCATTCCCGAGGGACCGATTCGGTGAGCAGGTACGGCGTGGTCCGGGCCGCGGCGGGCAGTTGGTCGACCACCTCGTCGACCTGTTCGACCGCGTCGACCCAGACGGTGAGGGCCGACGACAGGAGGTGACCGTCGGGGTCGTCGCCGTAGCGGAACGCGGCGGCGTCGCCGGTGTGCTCGACGTAGGCGGTGACCCAGTGCCCGGCCCGGCACAGGCGATCGGCGCTGCTGAGGAGCGCGTCGGTGTCGGGTGCGTCGCCGGGACCGCGCCAACGCAGGATGCCGAGCTTCTCCATGGTGCTCCTCGGGTTCAGGATCCGGGCGGGCCGGTGAGGTCGGGCATGCCGAGCGGCAGGTTGGGTGTCTCGATGCCCCCGTCGACGGCGAGGACCCGGCCGGTGACGTACGACGACGCATCGGAGGCCAGGTAGAGCGCGGCCGCGGCGATGTCGGCCACCACGCCGATCCGACGCATCGGGGTGTGGTCGATGAGCGTCTGGGTCAATCCCTCGTCGCCCGTGACCAGAGCCAGCGCCGGCGTGTCGATGGCGCCGGGCGCAATGGCGTTGACCCGCACGCGGGGCGCCAGGTCGTGGGCCAGATTGCGGGTCATGGCGATCATGGCGGCCTTGGCGGTGCCATAGCCGAGGAACCCCCGCTCGGGGTAGAGGCCGGTGGCCGACGAGATGTTGATGACCGCGCTGGTGTCCTGGGCGAGCAGGTGCGGCGTCGCCAGTTGGGTGAGGTTGAACGCGGTCGTGACGTTCCACTCGAGCGCCTTGGCGAACGCTCGCTCGCTGGTGTCGAGAAACGCGGTGGGGAACGAGCCGCCGGCGTTGTTCACCACCACGTCGATCCGGCCGAACCGGTCGACGACGGCCGCGACGTAGCCCGCCATCGCATCGCGGGTGCTGAGGTCGGCCGGGTGCACCAGCGCCCGGACCCCGTGCGCCTCGATGCGCTCGGCCACCTTCTCCAGGTCGGCCTCGGTGCGCGCCGAGATGGCGACGTCGGCACCGGCCTCGGCGAAGGCTTCGGCGATGGCGGCCCCGATACCGCGGCTCGCGGCGGTGACGACCGCGACCCGACCGTCGAGGCGGAACAGTTCCATGACCATGGCGGGCGACTGTACGCCACGTTTCTGACGGTGTGTCAGGTCCGTGTACCTTGCCGGGCATGACCGCGCCCTACCGGATGTTGATCGGCGGCGAGTGGATCGAGGGCGAGCGGGGGACCTATCCCATCGTGAACCCGGCCACCGAGCAGGAGGTGGGTGGTGCGCCCGAGGCATCGGTCGCCCAGGCGGTGGCGGCCACCGAGGCTGCCGCCGAGGCCTTCCCGGCGTGGAGCCGGACCTCCGCCGCGGAGCGGGCCGATCTCCTGCACCGCGCCGCCGAGGCGATCGCGGCCAAGGTCCCCGACCTGGTCGACCTCGTCCAGGCCGAGACCGGCGCCACCTTGCGCGTGGCCGAGACGATGCAGCTCCCCACGGTGGCGGGGCGACTCGAGCGATACGCCCGCGGTGCCGTCGAAGCGCTGGCCAACGCGCTGCCGCCGGTGGAGATGCCCGCCACCGCGCTGGCGCCGGGCGGGCTGATGGGCGCGGTGGTCGAGCGCCGGCCGGTGGGCGTCGTCGCCTGCATCACGCCGTACAACTTCCCGGCGGTGAACTGCGCCGGCAAGATCGGCCCCGCGCTGGCGATGGGGAACACCGTGGTCGTCAAGCCCGCTCCGCAGGATCCGCTCGCCGTGATCCGACTGATCGAGGTGCTCGACGACGTCGGCTTCCCGCCGGGCGTGGTCAACATCGTCACGGGTTCGGGGGCCGACGTGGGCGAGGCCATCGTGGCCAGCCCCCACACCGACATGGTCTCCTTCACCGGCTCCACCGGCGTGGGCCGGGCCATCGGGGCCGCCGCCGGCGGATCCATGAAGCGCCTCCTGCTCGAGCTCGGTGGCAAGGGCGCGGCTGTGGTGTTCGACGACGCCGACCTGCGTGCGGTCATCCCGCAGCTCGTGTCGACGTGGGCCTTCCACTCGGGCCAGATCTGCACCGCCCCGACCCGCATCATCGCCCACCGCGATGTCTACGAGCCCCTCCTCGCCGGCATGGCCCAGGCCGCGGGCCACCTCAAGGTCGGCGATCCCCGCCAGCCCGACACCGTCGTCGGTCCGGTCATCACCGAGGCGCACCGGGACCGGGTGCAGGCGATGATCGACCGGGGTTCGGCGGCCGGCGCCTCGGTGCGGGCCGGCGGCGAACGGCCCGACATCGACACCGGTTACTACATCGCCCCCACCCTGCTGGCCGACTGCAAGCCCGGCGACGACGCCGTCCAGCAGGAGTTCTTCGGCCCGGTCGTCGTGGCCCTGCCCTTCGACGACGAGGACGAGGCCGTCGCGCTCGCCAACGGCACCGAGTTCGGTCTGTACGACTACGTCTTCACCGGCGACGCCGGTCGGGGGATGCGCGTCGCCCGCCAGCTGCGATCGGGCAACGTCGGCATCAACACCCTGCAGCGCCACAACGAGGCGGCGTTCGGCGGGATGAAGCAGTCGGGCGTGGGCCGCGACGGCGGCACCTACGGCCTGCTGGCCTACAGCGAACCCCAGTCGGTCATCTGGCCCAGCTGACGCCGCGTCCAGTCCTGCGGCGACGGGTCAGGAGGTCGGGCCGGTGCCGTACGGGCGGGTGAGGATCTCGAGGAAGTGGCCCGACGGGTCGAGGAAGTACACGCCCCGGCCGCCGTCGTTGTGGTTGATCTGGTCGACCCGCTGTTGGGCCGGGTCGGCCCAGTGGGTCAGGCCACGGTCGACGA
Organism: uncultured Acidimicrobiaceae bacterium; assembly: GCA_963747745.1. Classification (GTDB taxonomy): domain Bacteria; phylum Actinomycetota; class Acidimicrobiia; order Acidimicrobiales; family Salinilacustritrichaceae; genus Salinilacustrithrix. The sequence goes on along the minus strand of CAVVGJ010000010.1, from coordinate 85,444 downwards.
TCCGGCCGTAGATCTCATCGAACTCCTGCTCGGTGACGAGGAAGGCGTAGTGCTGGGGGTGGATCTCGTCGGCCTGGGCGAAGTCGAACCCCACGCCGTTGCCCGTCTCGACGGCGAGGAACGGGCCCCACGGCACCGGCGGGTCGAACCCCATCATCTCGGCGAGGAACGCGGCGGACTCCTCCCGGTCCCGCGCGCTCACGATGGTGTGGTTGAGCTGGGGTTTCACGTCCACGACGGTACCGAGCGCGCCACACTGGCGTCATGGCACATTCGTTCCAGGTCAGCTTCGACGCCGCCAGCCCCCGGGAGCTCGGGGCGTTCTGGTGCGTGGCGCTCGGTTACGTCGAGCAACCACCGCCCCCCGGGTTCGACACCTGGGAGGACGCCCTCGATGCCTTCGGCGTCGATCGGTCTGACCCCGACCGTGCGTACGCCATCGTCGACCCCGACGGGGTCGGCCCGCGCATCTTCATCCAGAAGGTGCCGGAGGCGAAGACGGCCAAGAACCGGGTCCACCTCGACATCCACGTCGGTCCCGACGCCATCCGGGCCAAGGTCGACGAGTTGGCTGCGTTGGGCGCGACCGAGACCGGCGACTTCGACGAGCCCGGCGGTCGCTGGATCTCGATGCGCGACCCCGAGGGCAACGAGTTCTGCGTGAGCTGAGTTCGGCAGCAAGGGGATACAGCCTGGAAATAGAAACCGCCCGCGAATGGATGATCGGGAGACGTCACCGAGTTCGACAAGTGCGCGTAGATCCGGCACTCGGGACTGCCGGTCGTTCTGGGGGACGAATCTCGCGTCCTGCATCGAGGCCCGTCCCCCAGAATCGCTAGCCGGTCCTTCCGGGGGACGGATCTTGCGCTGAGGAACGAGTCCCGTCCCCCAGAACGGATCTCGCACACCGTCGCGACGTGCCGTTCTACGGCGTGTGGGCGATGCCTCGAGTCCAACCGAACTGGGCGATAGGCGCTGGTTTCTATCCCCATCCAGGTCCTCTTGCTGCCGAACTCAGCGTGAGCTGAGTTCGGCAGATCCCGCCGCGCCACGTCGTTCTGGGACGCGGAAGCCGCTCCCGGGGGCGTCTCCCGCGTCCCGCTACCAGGAGTCTCGTCGTACGGAGGCGCGTCCAGTTTCCGGTTCAGGGGGTGCCGGGGACGGCAACGGTGTCGGTGTCGACGCCCGAGCGCAGGACGCGGCCGGGCACGTCACCGGTGGGCTCGCCGTCGCGGACGATGGGAACGCCGTTCACCATGACGAGATTCGACCCCGTGGGCATCGCAGACCAGTCGGGACGAGCCACCGGGTAGATCGTCGACCAGGCGCACCATCGAGGCGTCGACCGTGTCGGGATCGAACACCCACAGATCGGCGTGGAAGCCCTCGGCGATCCGACCGCGCTCCCGGATGCCGAACAGCGCGGCGGGCTCCTCGGTCATCATCTGGATGGCCCGCTCCATGGTGGTGAGCTTGCGGCCCCGGAGGCAGTCACCGATCCACTTGGTGGGGTAGGGCGCGCCGGACATGCGGTCGAGGTGTGCGCCGGCATCCGAGCCGCCGATCATGACGTGGTCGTTCTCCCACACCTCGGCCCGCAGCTTCCACGAATCGGGGTCGTTGTCGGTGGCCGAGGGCCACACCACCGTGCGGAGCTCGTCGGCGAGCACGATGTCGAGGAGGGTGTCGAACGGATCGGCCCCCCGCTCGGATGCGATCTCGTGCACGCGCCGGCCGGTCAGGCCCTCGTTCGCTGCGGAGTAGGTGTCGCCGATGACGTAGTTCGGGAAGTCGATGATGCGCCGGAGCGCGCCGGTGGTCCGCGCCACGTCCGAGCGCATCCGCTCGCGGACCTCGGAGGACTGCAGGCGGGGGATGCGGTCGGCGACGGGGCCGGCCAGGACCTCGCCCCAGCCGGGAAGCATGTTGAGGGCGCAGAACGAGTGGAAGTTCATGTTCATCGGCACCAGGATCGGCATGGTCAGCGCGACGATGCGGGCGCCGCGTCGGGCGGCGGCCTCGCTGGCCCCGATCTGGTGCCAGGTCCGTTCGGGATCGGCGCTGTCGACCGAGAGCACGTTCCAGTTGATCGGCCGACCGCCCCGCAAGCTCATCTGGGTGAGGAACTCGATCTCGTCGTCGGTGAACCGGTCGAGACAACCCTGCACGACGACCTCGAGCGTGGTCCCGGCATTGGCTCGCACGACGTCGCACAGGGCGAGGATCTCGTCGTCGGCCGCCCACCGCGAGGCGACCGGCCTGCCGTCGCCGTCCTCGTGCCCGCCCCGTCCGGTCGACAGACCGAGGGCGCCGGCACCCAGCATCGAATCGAGCACCGCGGCCATCTGCCGGGTCTGCTCGGGGGTCGCCTCCGAGCCCACGGCGTCGGCGCCCATCACGTACCGGCGGATGGCGCAGTGACCGGCCATGAAGGCGGCGTTCACGCCGATGGTGCCGTCGAGGTGCTCGAGGTAGTCGGGGAAGGTCTCCCAGTCCCAGTCGATCCCTTCCTCGAGGGCGGGCAGCGGCATGCCCTCGACCCTCGCCATCATGCGCCGGAGGTAGTCGCCGTCACCCGGGGTCAGGGGCGCGAGCCCGAAACCGCAGTTGCCGTTGACGATGGTCGTGACGCCGTGGAAGTTCGACGGCGTGGCCAGCGGATCCCAGAGGAGCTGGGCGTCGTAGTGGCAGTGCGGGTCGATGATGCCGGGAGCGACGACGCGCCCCGTGGTGTCGACCACCTCGGCCGCGCCCTCGTCGATCTGCCCGACGGCGACGATCCGGCCGTCTCGCACGCCGACGTCGGCCCGCCGGGCCGGGGCACCGGTTCCGTCGACGACCTGGCCTCCGCGGAACACGTAGTCGAGCACTCGTGCGACGGTATCTGACGCGGTGTCAGATACCAAGGGTCGGGCGGGCAGGGCGGCTCGGCCGCACGGGGGAGGCGGTGTCAGCGAACCAGCTCGGCCAGCAGGTCCATCGACCGGAGCCAGTCGTCGAGGTCGTTGCGCCAGGGTGCGGCCACCACGTGCTGGATGCCGGCCTCGGCGAACGCGGCGCGCTCCTCGGTGATCAGGCCCGGGTCCATGCCCTGGGGATCCCAGCCCGTGCGCAGGGAGATGGTGAACTCGGTCTCGGGGCGGTCGGCTCGCAGGCGGGCCACCACAGGGCCGGCCTGTTCAGGCTTCAGCCCCACCGCCTGGTAGCCGTCGCCCCGGGCCACCGCCCGGCGGTACGCGGGCTCGGAGCTGCCGCCGATCCAGATCGGGATCTTCCCGGCCGGCTGGGGCAGGACACGGATGTCGTCGAACGAGGAGTAGGTGCCGTGGAACGACGCCGGGTCGTCGCGCCACACCGTCTCGAACAGGTCGAGCGCCTCGTCGAGCCGCGGGCCGCGGCTGGCGAAGTCGTGGCCGAGCGCGTCGTATTCGGCCTCCGACCAGCCCACGCCCACGCCGAGCAGCAGCCGTCCGCCGGAGAGGGAGTCGAGGCTGGCGAGCCGGTTGGCGAGGGCGAGCGGCTCGTGGGTGGGTACGACCAGCACGCTGGTGCCGAGCCGGACCCGCTCGGTGACGGCCGCGGCCCAGGTCAGCGCCACCAGTGGGTCGAGCAGGTACGGCGACGGGTAGTCCTGCGCCGCGGGGTGGACGGTGTGGTCGCTGACCCACACGTCGGCGAAGCCCAGCTCCTCGGCGTGGCGAGCGGCCCGGGTGACGGCGTCGGCCGAGAGCACCCGCCCGTACTGCGGGAGGTGGACGCCGATGGCGAGGTGGTGCGGATCGGTGCTCGGAGCGTCGCTCATGGCGGTGATCCTCGCACGCGCGCACCGCGACGATCGGCGCGTTGCATCGCCCTGGCGGGTGGCACGCGCCGATCGTGCTCCGAGCGGGGGTGGGTCGGGGTGCGGTCCGTCGCCCGAACTAGAACGTGTTACAGTTTTCCCCCATGCTGCACGGAGCACACCGATGAACGGGCTGGTCTGGACCGGATCCCTCGAGGTCCACGACGACATCGAGCTGCGGGGCCTGCGCAGTGGCGAGGTGCGGGTCCGCATCGAAGCTGCCGGCCTGTGCCACTCCGACGTGTCGGTGGTGAACGGCACGATCCCGTTCCCGACCCCCGTGGTGCTGGGCCACGAGGGCGCCGGCGTGGTCATCGAGGTCGCCGACGGGGTGCGGAGCGTGAAGGAAGGCGACCACGTCGTCCTCACCACCCTGGGCAACTGCGGATCGTGCGCGGCCTGCGACCGGGGGGAGCCCACGCACTGCCGCGCCACCATGGGCCGCTTCGAACGGCCGTTCACGGTGGGCGGGGAGCGGGCGTTCCAGTTCGCCAACACCGGCGTGTTCTGCGAGGAGACCATCGTCCTGGAGAACCAGGCCGTGGTCATCCCCGACGATGTCCCCTTCACCAGCGCCTGCCTCGTCGGCTGCGGTGTGGTGACCGGTGTCGGGGCGGTGCTCAACCGGGCGAAGGTGCGCCCGGGCGAGACCGTCGTGGTGATCGGCACCGGCGGCATCGGGCTGAACGTGTTGCAGGGCGCGTCCATCGCCGCGGCCGGGCGCATCGTCGCCATCGACACCAACCCGGCGAAGCAGGCCGAGGCCGAGCGATTCGGCGCCACCGACTTCGTCGACGCCAGCGCCACCGATGACACGACGGCGGCGGTGAAGGAGCTGCTCCCCAACGGTGCCGACCACGTCTTCGAGTGCGTGGGCTCGCCGGCGCTCATCCGCCAGTCGATCGACCTCCTCGACTGGGGCGGCAACTGCATCCTCGTCGGTGTGCCCAAGCTCGGCACCGAGGCCAGCTTCGTGGTCAACGACCTCTACAACGACAAGTCGATCATGGGGTGCCGCTACGGCACGACACGCCCTCACCACGACATCCCCATGCTGCTCGGCCTCTACCAGCAGGGCCGGCTCAAGCTCGACGAGCTCGTCTCGTGCACGTATCCGCTCCAGGACGTGCAGGTCGCACTCGACGACCTCCACGCCGGGAAGCTCAACCGCGGCGTGTTCGACCTGTCCCGGTCGTGACGGCCAACTCCTGAAGGGGAAACAGCGATGGAATTCGGGATCTTCGGCCAGCTCTTCGTGCCTCGTTTCGAGCGGGACGCGAACCCGCGGGCCGAGCACCTCCGGATCATGCGCAACGTCGACATGGCCGTGGCGGCGGACCAGAACAACTTCAAGTACGTCTGGGCGCCCGAGCACCACTTCCTCGACGAGTACAGCCACATGCCCGGCCCCGAGATCTACGGCAGCTACGTGGCCGCCAAGACCGATCGGATCCACGTCGGCTCGGCCATCTTCAACATCACGGCGAAGGTCAACCACCCGGCCCGGATCGCCGAGAAGGTGGCGCTGATGGATCACCTCTTCGGTGGCCGGTTCGAGTTCGGCACCGGGCGGGGATCGTCCACCACCGAGGTGCTCGGGTTCGACATCGCCGACCTCGACATCACCAAGGCGATGTGGGAGGAGTCGATCCGCGAGATCCCCAAGATGTGGAAGGACGGCACCTACTCCTACGAGGGCGAGTTCTTCCGACTGCCCGAGCGCGAGGTCTTCCCCAAGCCCAACGGTTGGGGTCACCCGGCCCTGTGGGTGGCGGCTGGATCGCCCCCGACCTTCGGCACCGCGGCCGAGAAGGGACTCGGTGCGTTCTGCTTCACCAACGGCGCGCCCGACCGGCTCGCGCCCCTGGTCGAGACCTACAAGGGCGCCATCGGCAACGCCACCCCGGTCGGCGACTACGTGAACGACAACATCATGGGCGTCACCAACATGTTGTGCATGGAGGATCGCAACAAGGCCTTCGAGGTCGCGTCGCGAATGGACATGCAGTACTACTCGTCACTGGCCTTCCACTGGCTCGACAACATCCCGAAGCCCAAGGGCCTGCCCGAGTGGCCCGATCGGCTCCCGGAGCCGACACCGGAACAGGTGGAGCAGCTGGCGGCCACCGGGATGGCCATCATCGGCGATCCCGACGACTGCGCCAAGGGCGTGCAGCGCTGGGTCGACTGCGGCTTCGACCAACTGACGTTCAGCCCCACCACCAACACCCTCGACACCGAGGTCGTCCTGGCGTCGATGGAGCTGTTCGGCCAGGAGGTCATCCCCCAGTTCGACCGTGACCCCGAGCACTCCACCACCCGTTACCGCCGCCAGGCCGCCGCGGCCGCCGGCGAGACCTACCCGGTCTGAACCGTAGGGTCACCGCCGTGGCCACGGTGCTGGAACGAGTACGGGCGCTGGCGCCCCTGGTGTCGAACTGGGGGCGCTGGGGTGACGACGACGAGCGCGGCACGCTCAACCTCATCGACGACGCCGCAGTGGTGCGCGGGGCGGCGGCGGTGGAGTCGGGTACGGCGATCCCGCTGTTCCTGCCGCTCGGCTTGGACGGGCCCCGTGTGTTGGGCCAGGCGTCGCGGCTGCCGCCGCTGCGCACCCTCACCGTCCACAACCTGGCCTGGACCGGTGACCCTGCCACGGGCGAGCTCAACGACGACACCGTCGCCATGGGCCTGCAGACCGGCACGCACTGGGACGCGCTGAGCCACGTCGGCTACGACGGCCTGCTCTACAACGGTTTCCCCAACGGCACGGTGACGGCCGAGGCCGGCGCGACGCGATGCGGTATCGACAAGGTCGGCGCCATCACCTCCCGCGGCATCCTGCTCGACGTGGCGCGCCAGCAAGGGCTCGAGCATCTCGCCCACGGCGCCGTCATCACGCCGGCCCACCTCGACGCCGCGGTCAAGGGGGTCGATCCGCAGCCGGGCGACATCATCGTCGTGCGCACCGGCCTGATGAGCCGGTTCCTCGCCGGTGACCGGAAGACCTACGAGCGAGGGTCGCCGGGCCTCGACCCCGACTGCGCCCTCTGGTTCCACGAGCGCGAGGTCGCCGCCTACGCCATCGACACCCAGAACCCCGATCCGTTCCCGCCCCAGGACGACTCGGTGTTCCTGCCGTTCCACCTCCTGGCGCTGCGCGACATGGGGATGCTCCAGGGCCAGAACTGGAACCTCGACGCGCTCGCCGATGCCTGCGCCGCCGACGGGCGGTACACCTTCCAGCTGCACGCCACCCCGGATCCCTTCACCGGCGGCAGCGGTGCGCCCGTCGCTCCGGTGGCGGTGCGATGAACCTCCGGTGATCGCCGACCGGCGTGCTGATCACGTGATCCTGTCGCGTCAGCGTTGCAGCAGGGCGAGGACGCCGAAGTGGTCGCTGGGCCACACACCGACGATGGGTTCGGTCGCCACGACGCGGCACTCGATGGGCCGGCCCTTCCCCGTCGTGCCGTGGAAGCCGCTGAGCACGTAGTCGAGGCGTCGCTCCGGCTCCTGGTCGAGTGCGGCGTGCGGGTTGCGGTTCGACCACGTGGTGCCGGGGCCGCCGTCGCCGGCCAGGCGCCAGGCGTCCTGGAGGTAGACGCTCTCGCCGTCGAGCGACGTGAGACCGGTGAGGTACCGCACCGCGGACGAGTCGGGTTCGGCGTTGAGGTCGCCGGCGACGATCGGCCCGATGACGGCCTCGGGGTCGGTGTGGGCCCGGACGAAGGCCATCAGGGCGCGGACCTGCCGCTCCCGCAGCGCGGCGTCGTGGAGCTGCCACGCCAGGTGCGTGCAGAACACGTCGACCCCGCCGGTCCGGGCGTGGAGGACGAGCCGCTGGATGTCGAGCGGATCGTCCACGTGCGGGAGCCGGGTCGAGGCCGACGCATCGATGGGTGTTGCGCTGAGGATGGCGTTGCCGAACCGGCCCGCACCGCCGGTGGGAATCTCGCCGGCGTAGGCCAGGTTCCAGCCGCCCAGCTCGGTCGCGAGCCACTCGGCCTGGTTGCCGCGATCGTTCTCGATCACCTCCTGCAGGCACACCACGTGGGGCTGCGCCTCGCGGACCACCTCGACGATGGCACGGCGTCGGCTGCGCCAGTCGCCGCTCAGGTTCCAGATGTTGAGGGTCAGGACGCGGAGCACGACAACGCTCGCAGCAGTGGCTCGTAGTGGTCGAGGCCCGGGACGGTTGCGGCCTCGACCTTCCCGGCATCGTCCCATCGACGCAGCTGGACGGCGTCGGCCCATCCCGGAATGGCCTCGAACCTCGATGCTTCGGCCGGCGACAGCGGACCACCCTGCCGGCGCAGGCTGGCGATGGACCCGGTGGAGAGCGAGCCCTCGTAGCCGGGTTCCACGGCGCAGAGGTACCGCTTGGCCGTCACGTGCAGGCCGATCGGTGCGGTGACGGCGTCGGAGAACAGCCCGTGCAAGAAGGCGGGGCCTGTTCGCTCGTGCGGTCCGGCCGGGTCGCCACGGAGGTCGAGGAGGTGGCCGACGTCGTGGAGGAGGGCGGCTGCGACCAGGGCGGAGGATGCGCCGGCGTGGCTGGCGTGCGCCGCCGTCTGGAGGGCGTGGTCGAGCTGGGCCACGTCCTCGTCGTAGTGCTCGCCTCCCCAGCGCTCGTACAGGCCGATCACCTCGGCGAGCGTGGTCATCGGACCGGCCGACCCTGGAAGTCGCCGATCAGGGACACCGGGACCCGATCGCCGGCGGGCGTCGCCGCCAGCTCGCTGGCCTTCTGTCGGTAGTACGCGGCGCGCAGGTCGCCCTCGGAACGGGCGTTGTAGGTGGGATAGAGCGCCCGGCGCGAGCGGTCGGACCGGTTGGGTCCGCTGCGGTGCGGGGTTCGCGAGTGGAACCACAGCGTGTCGCCGGCCTGCACCGCCACCGCCTCCCAACGCATCGTGGCGACCACCTCGGGGCGGATGCAGCCGGCTGCATCGGTGGGCCACAGGCGGTGATGGGCATCGGACACCACCTCGAGGCAGCCGTTGTCCTCGTCGGCGTCGTCGATGGCCACCATGCACGAGACGTGCACGTCGACGAAGCGGTAGGCGGGAGCATCCTGGTGCGGCGCGTACCCGGCCCCGCCCGGGAGCTTGTGGTTGAGCTTGTCCTTGTAGAGGACGGCGGGTTCGCCGAGGAGGGCGCTGGCGACGTCGAGCATCGGGCCGGTGCACAGCAGCGCCCGCACGCCGGTGTGATGGGAGACGATGTTCTCGGTCCGGCACAGGACCGGACCGGCGTCGGTGAGCTCGCGGTGTTGGAGCCAGTCGCCCTCGTCGTCGGGCCAGGCCGCGATCTCGTCCGCCCACCGGACCAGGTCACGCGCCAGCGCCCCGCGCTCGGCCGCTCGGACGTGCACCCAGCCCCGTGCGCCGAAGTGGGCGACGAGGTCGTCGACCTCGTCGGGGGCGAAGATCCGACGTCCGGTCGGCGACCCGATCAGTTGACCCCCCGGTCGTGGCCGGACCAATAGGGCTCCCGCAGCTCGCGCTTGAGCACCTTCAAGGCGCCGGACAGCGGCAGGGGGTCGGTGCGGAACTCGACCGACTTGGGCACCTTGTACCCGGCGATCTGTTGCCGGGCGAACTCGCGGATCTCGTCCTCGGTGGCTTCGGCCCCCGCCTGCAGGACGACGATGGCGTGGACCTGCTCGCCCCAGATCTCGTGTGGGATGCCGATGACCGCGACCTGGGCCACGGCGTCGTGGCCGGAGATGGCGCTCTCGACCTCGGTGGAGTACACGTTCTCGCCGCCGGTGACGATCATGTCCTTCACCCGGTCGACGAGGAAGAGGTAGTTGCCGTCGTCGAGGTAGCCGGCGTCGCCGGTGTGGTACCAGCCGTCTCGGAACGCTTCCTCCGTGGCCTCGTGCTTGTTCCAGTACTCGCGCATGTAGTTGCCGGCCCGGGCCCACACCTCGCCCGTCTGTCCCCGCTTCACCTCGTTGCCCTCGTCGTCGCGGATCGACAGCACCACGCCCGGCACGGGGCGACCCGCGGACCGCAGTCGGGGCCCCCCGGCCCGGTGGTCCTCGGCGTCGAGCCAGGTGAGCAGGGACGAAGACTCGGTCATGCCGTAGCCCTGGGTGACGTCGAGATCCGGACAGTCGGTCAGGAGGCGGTCGAGGACGGCTCCCGGCATCGGTGACGCGCCGTAGGTGAGCTGCGTCAGCGACGCCAGGCGTTCGGGCCGGTAGTCGGGTTGGTTCAGGACCATGGCGACCATGGTCGGCACCATCATCGTCTGCGTGACCCCGTGCTCCTCGATCACGTCCATCGCCGCGGCCGGCTCGAACAGGGGCATGAACACCGAGGTTCCGCCCGCGGCCGGGACGCCGAGGATCCCACCCATCGACGCGGCGTGGAACATCGGTGTCTGGTGGAGGTACACGGTGTCGGGATCGAGCGAGATCGACATGGCGATGTGGTACAGGTTCAGCATCTCGGCGCGCTGGTCGAGCAGCACGCCCTTCGGGAGCCCGGTGGTGCCACCGGTGTACATCAGCACCACCGGATCGTCCTCTTCGGGTTCGGGGGGGACCGCAAGGTCGCCGCTCGCGAGCAGGTCGTCGTAGCGGATGTCGTGGGGGACGTCGCCGTCACCGATCAACACGAGGTGGCGCAGCGGCGACGGTTCGTCGGACTCGTCCAGGGCGCGGGAGAGGTGCTCGGCGAAGAAGGTGTCGACGAAGGCGACCTCGGTCCCTGAATCGCGGAGGATGTACTCGAGCTCCTTGCCCGCCAGACGCAGGTTGAGGGGGTTGATGATCCCGGCCCCGAGGAAGGCGGCGTGGTACAGCTCGAGGTATTCGTGGCTGTTGGTGGCCATCACGGCGAAACGCTGGCCCGGCTCGATGCCGAGCTGCTCGCGGAGGGCGTGGGCGAGGCGCAGCACGTGGTCACCGTGCTCGCCGTAGGTCCGTCGCCGGCCGCCGTCGAGGAAGCCGACCTTGTCGGCGTAGGTGTCGAGGGCGGGGAGCAACAACCGGTGGTAGATGAGTTCCTTCACGAGCACGGACCTCCCCGTTGCAGTATCGACTCCAGCTTCCCGCGCTCGCCACCGGCCGGGAAGGGCCGATGGTCCCTCCCCGCGGACCCGCTAATCGATGACTCGCTTGGTGAAGCCCTTGATGCCTTGATAGGCGAACAGCGCCGTGAAGCCGATCAGCACGGGATAGATGACCAGCAGGCTCATGTGCGGGACCTTCGTCAGCGCGGCGCGGCATCCTTCGGCCATGTAGACGAGCGGGTTGGCGAGGGTGCCGATCTGGAGCCAGCGGACGGCGTCGAGGGACTGCCACGTGTAGTACGTGCACCCGAGGAAGGTGATCGGGATCAGGACCACGCCGAAGAGGACCGGCACGTTGCGGGGATCGAAGATGGTGCCGAACATCAGCCCCAACGCACCCGCCATCACGCAGGCGATGGGGATCAGCGTGATCAGCACGGGCCAGTTGAGCTCGAGCCGGATGGCCGTGGCCGGGACGAAGGCGGCGATGGGGAACACGATGACACCGGCGAGGAGGCACTGCAGCGCCCCGGCCACGATCTTCTCCGTCGCCACCAGCCAGACCGGCAGCGGGGCCAGGACGCGATCCTCGATCTCCCTGGTGAAGCCGAACTCCTGCACCAGGGGCAGGGCCACGGCCTGGATGCCCTGGAACAGGATGGACGTGGCGACCACGCCGGCCACCAGCAGCGTCGAGAAGATCTCGGCCGATGCGCCCCCGCCACCGATTCCCTGCCCGATCTTGGGGAACACGTAGGTGAACACGAAGACGAGCAGGAGGGGCTGGAGCACGGTCCGGGGGATGAACTCGCGAAGGTTCTTGCGCAGGACCGTGAGGTCGCGCAGCAGCAGGGCCCGGAACGCGGCCGACTGCGTCGCCCCGGCGGCGATCCCCGCCACGCTGGGGCTGGAGGAGCCGGGGTCGGTGGTGGGAGCGGTGGTGGTCATTCGCGCAGGTCCTTCCCGGTGAGGGTGATGAAGACGTCTTCGAGGGTGGTCTCGTGCACCGAGAGGTCGGTGACGGCGATGCCGTGGCGCTCAGCGATCTGGACGACGGCGGGCAGGACGCCCTGGGTGCCGTTGATGGCGAGCATCACCGCGTCGTCGTGGACGGTGGCGTCCTCGGCGTCGGGGATCTCGCGAGCGAGGACCTCGGCCAGCCGCGCCAGGTCCCGGTCGGCCGAGATCCGCACGATCGAATCCGCGCCCACCGATCGCTTGAGGCCGGCCGGCGTGTCGAGGGAGATGATCTCACCCTGGTCGATGATGGCGACTCGATCGCAGAGCTGGTCGGCCTCCTCCATGTAGTGGGTGGTGAGCAGGATGGTCTGTCCGTCGGTGTGGAGCTCGCCCAGCACCTCCCAGAGCGCGATGCGACTCTGGGGGTCGAGACCGGCCGTGGGTTCGTCGAGGAACAGGATGGACGGCCGGTGCATGACCGCCCGCGCCACCATCAGACGCTGGGCCATGCCGCCGGAGAGGGCCAGCACCTCGGCGTCGGCCCGCTCGGCCAGCCGGAACTGGGCCAGGAGCCGGTCGGCCTCGGCGTGCGACGTCTTGGCGTCCATGCCGAAGAAGCGGCCGTGGAAGTAGAGGTTCTCGCGCACGGTCAGCGACCGATCGAGCGTGTTGGTCTGGGGGACCACACCGATGAGCCGCTTGGCCCTCGCCGGATGGGCCACCACGTCGATGCCGCCGACGAGGGCCCGGCCGCGGGTGGGGATGACCCGGGTGGTGAGCATGCCGGCCGTGGTGGTCTTGCCCGCGCCGTTCGGTCCGAGCAGACCGAAGATCTCGCCCCGCTGGACCGTCAGGTCGAGCTCGTGCACGGCCCGGATGTCGCCCGGGTAGATCTTGGTCAGCCCGTGGGTCTCGATCACGAAGTCGTCCTGGCCGCGTTCGGTGGGCGCGGTGGAGCTGGTGGGAGCGGTCATTCCGCCTCCTCTGGGTCGGGGTGGGTACCGGTGACTTGGTGGAACGCGAAGTCGAAGAGCGTGTCGAGCGCTCGGCTGAGCACGTCCTGTTCCTCGGTCGTGAGCAGGGATCGCAAGGTGTCGTCGGCGGTCCTCATGACACCGCTCAGCTCGTCGAGCCGGTGCTCGCCCGAGTCGGTGAGCGCCAGGCGGATGACCCGCCGGTCGTCGAGGTCGCGTCGTCGCTCCACCCAACCGCGTTCCTCGAAGCGGTCGATGTAGCGCACCATGCCCGACGACGCCATGTCGGCGAACGTCGCCACCTCGGACTGGCTCAGACCGGGGTCGGACGCGTTGGCGATGTGGAAGAGCAGGATCCAGTCGGTGACGGTGGCGTCGAGGGGGGCGAGCAGGCCGTCGGCCCAGGCGCGGATGAACTTGTGGGCCCGGCCGACGTGGCGGCCGATCGGTTGGGTGTCCCAGGCCATCGGCGACAACATAACCGCTAAATCGTTCAGTCGTAAATCATCTCTCCATGAGCGATGTCGGGCCATGGCGGACGGCCCCGCGCCATCTGACGGGGCGATCTGATGTCGCGTCAGATCGGTGTCCTACCATCGCCGCCATGTCTGGGCCCCGCACTGCCGCGTTCGCCGACCTGTGGGAGCTGGCGGTCGACACCCTCGCCGAGCGAGGACAGGCCGACCGCACCGCCCTCGTCATCTTCGGGGCCGAGCCCGAGGGCACGGGGCGACGCACGTACGCCGAGCTCGAGGCCAACGCCAACCGGTTCGCCGCCCACCTCCGCTCGATCGGCGTCGGCGAGGGAGACCGGGTGGCCCTGTACCTGGAGAACCGGCCCGAGTACCTCGAGGCGATGCTCGGCGCGTACAAGGTGCGGGCCACCCCCATCAACGTGAACTTCCGCTACGTGGCCTCGGAGCTGCGCCATCTGCTCGCCGACGCGGCCCCCGCCGTCGTGCTCCACGAGGTCCACTTCACCGAGAGCCTGCGGGCAGTGTTGCCCGACCTCGAATCGGTGCATCACACGATCGAGATGGGTGACGAGTACGACTCCGCCCTCGCGGGGGCCAGCGACGAGCGCGTGGAGGTGGCCCGCAGCGGTGACGACCACTACATCCTCTACACCGGCGGCACCACCGGACTGCCCAAGGGCGTGGTGTGGCGCCAGGAGGACGCCTTCTACGCCTGCCTCGGCGGTGGTGATCCCATGCGCCTGTCCGGTCCGGTCGTCGACCTGGCCGAGCTGGCCGACCGGATGGTCGACTCCTACACGGCCATGCTGCTGGCTCCGTTCATGCACGCCGCCGGCTCGTGGGTGACGCTCATGCTCTGCATCGCGGGCGGCACCTCGGTGCTCCCGCGCGGTCCGCTCGATCCCGAACTGGTGTGGGACACCGTCGACGCCGAGGGAGCCCACATGATGACGGTGATCGGCGACGCCGTCGGCCGGCCCGTGCTGGATGCCTGGGTGGCACATCCGGGCCGGTGGGATGCCTCGAGCCTGTTCGCCATCTCCAACGGCGGGGCGCCGATGTCGGCGGCACTGAAGACCCGCTTCGCCGAGGCGTTCCCGCACCTCGTCCTCACCGATGGCTTCGGCTCGTCGGAGGCGGGAGCGCAGGGGAGCTCGCGACTCTCGGCGGCGGAGATCAAGGCTGCGAAGGGGGTGGCCCAGTTCCAACCCATGGACGACACGACGACGGTCCTCGATGCCGACGACCGCCCGCTGGCCCCGGGTTCGCCGGAGACGGGTCGGGTGGCGCGCACCGGTCGCCTGCCGCTCGGCTACCTCAACGACCCGGCGAAGACCGCTCGCACCTTCGTCGCCATCGACGGCGTGCGCTGGCTCATCACCGGCGACCTCGCCCGGGTGGCCCCGGACGGCACCATCGAGCTCCTGGGCCGGGACTCGGCCACCATCAACACCGGCGGCGAGAAGGTGCACGGTGAGGAGGTCGAGGCCGTCCTGAAGGAGCACCCGTCGGTGTACGACGTCATCGTCGTCGGGGTACCCGACGAGCGGTGGGGCAGCGCGGTGTGCGCCGTGGTCCAACCCGTGGCGGGCGCCGCGCCGACGCTCGACGGGCTGGTCGAGCACTGCCGCTCCCGGTTGGCCGGCTTCAAGCTGCCCCGCCACCTGGTGCTGGTCGACCGCGTGCAGCGCTCGCCGGCCGGCAAGGCCGACCTCCGCTGGGCATCGGCCACGGCCGCCGCCGAGGTGAGCGCCCACCTCGGCTGACCGAGGGCCCGGCCCGGTGGGTCGGTAGCGTCCCGGGCATGGAACTCAGCGTCGCGCTCCGTGAGGCCCTCGAACGGCAGGTGATCGAGGCCGACGGTCAGGCCGCGGCCCAGATCCTGCAGGCGGCCATCATGGAGCACACCGCGATCACGGTGGGCGACGCCCTGCTCGACGCCGGCGCCATCGTGTTGCGCCGCATGGTCCACACCACCGACGAGGCCCTCGTCGCCCCGGACCTGCTCAGCCAGCTGGCGCTCGACGGTGCCGTCCCGCAGGACCGCATCGAGCTGCTCACCGACACCATGACGATGGCTGCGGCCACCGCCGGCGGCATCCGTCCCTCGGTGGAGGCGCTCGTCACCCGGGAGGGCGTCGAGGACGCCATGTTCGGCCTCTGGCTCGGTCTCCTCACGGTCATCCGGGTGGTCGCCATCATCTTGGACCAGACCGAAGCCGAAGTGGTCGAAGAGCTCACCAACATCCTCGACCCCGGGTACTGAGGGCCTGCTCCGCCCGGTCGCTTGCCTATGCTCGGATCTGACGCGGTGTCAGATGCCGCAGGATGACACCGTGTCGGTGAACACGGGCCGCACACGA
This sequence comes from uncultured Acidimicrobiaceae bacterium, assembly GCA_963747745.1. Classification (GTDB taxonomy): domain Bacteria; phylum Actinomycetota; class Acidimicrobiia; order Acidimicrobiales; family Salinilacustritrichaceae; genus Salinilacustrithrix. The sequence goes on along the minus strand of CAVVGJ010000010.1, from coordinate 69,804 downwards.
GCTGAGGGGCAGAGCACATGGTCGAGGGACGAACGCTGTGGGAGCTGGTCGAGCACCGAGCGCAGGCGACCCCGGACAACACGGCCGCGGTCGACGAGCACGGCCGCAGCCTGAGCTTCGCCGAATACCGGGACCAGGCCGAGCGTGCTGCCGCCGGTCTGCACCGGCTCGGTGTGCAACCGGGCGACGTGGTCAGCTGGCAGCTCCCCACCTGGCTCGAGTCGCTGGTCCTCGTGGCTGCGCTCGGCCGGTTGGGCGCGATCCAGAACCCCATCCTGCCCATCTACCGCCGTCGAGAGGTGGCGTTCATCACGGCGCAGGCCGGGTCGCGGTTGCTCATCGTCCCCCCGGTGTGGCGCGACTTCGACTTCGAGGCCATGGCGCGCGAGATCTCCACCGACCAGCCCGGCCTGGAGGTCCTCGTGGTCGATCGGGCCCTGCCGCAGGGAGATCCGACGCAGCTGCCACCACCACCTCCCGCGCCCGATGACCCCGCCGACCTCGACGTGCGCTGGTACTACTACACGTCCGGCACCACGGCCGACCCCAAGGGGGCGCGGCACACCGACATGACCATCGATGCCGCGGCGCGTGGCATGTGCGAGGCGCTCGAGGTCACCGAGCAGGACCGGGTGGGCTGCGTGTTCCCCTTCACCCACATCGCGGGCGCGGTGTACGTCTTCAGCGCCATGCGGTACGGCTGCACGATGATCGTGGTCGAGGCCTTCGATGCCCAGACCACACCACCCCTGCTGGCGGCGAACGGCGTCACCCTGGCCGGTGCCGGCACTCCGTTCCACATGGCGTACCTCGCCTACCAACGGAACCATCCCGAGTCAGCGCCCCTGTTCCCCGAGGCCCGGGCCTACATCGGGGGCGGCGCTCCCAAACCGCCGCAGCTGCACCACGACATCAAGGCGGAGCTGGGTGGCGTCGGCATCGTGTCCGGCTACGGCATGACCGAAGCGCCCATCGTCACCATGGCGTCGGTGCGCGACGGCGACGAGGAGCTGGCCAACACCGAGGGCAAGCCCGTCCTCGACACCGACCTGCGGTTGGTCACCGTCGACGGCGCCATCGCCGGGCCGGGCGAGGAGGGCGAGATCCGGCTGAAGGCGCCGATGCTCATGCGCGGCTACGTGGACACGTCGAAAGACGCCGAGGCCTTCGACGCCGACGGCTACTTCAGGACCGGCGATCTCGGCCGGTTCGACGAGCACGGCAACGTCATGATCACGGGGCGGGTCAAGGACATCATCATCCGCAACATGGAGAACATCTCGGCCAAGGAGGTCGAGGACCTCCTCTTCAGCCACCCCGGCGTCGCCGACGCCGCCGTGGTGGGCCTTCCCGACGAGCGGACCGGGGAGCGGGTCTGCGCCATCGTCGTCCCGAAGGATCCCGAGCAGCCGCCGACGCTCGAAGACATCCTCGCCTTCACGATCGAGAACGGCCTGGCCAAGCAGAAGACGCCGGAGCAGCTCGAGATCGTCGACGCGCTGCCCCGCAACCCGACGGGCAAGGTGCTCAAGTTCGAGCTCCGCGACCGATACGCCGGCGCGGGTACTGGACACGGGCCCGACACCCGCGCGTAGCCTCGCGAGAATGCGAGTCGTGATCGGCCCGGTGTCCCGGCAGAGCGCTCAAGCGTGGATCGCGTACGCGCGGCGCATCGTCGACGTGCTCGACACCCTGGCGCCGGGGGAGTGCTTCTCGACTCCCGAGGTCCGAGCCGTGTTCGACAGCTACCTCGCTGACTGGGAGGCCGCGGCCGACCAGCAGGACGTGTTCCTCTGGGAGCGTGACCTGCCGGCCGAGCAGGTGGAGTATCACGTGCACGCCTTCCACCAGGTGGCGACCATGCTGGCCCAGCGCGACGGCGACGCCGTCGACGCGCCGGGTCTCGACGGCGGCGAGGAGTTCTACTCCGCCGTACTGCGCGGGGCGCTCACTGCCCTGGAGGCGGAGAGCCCGGCGTCGTCGGCATTCGCCCAACACCTGGGTGAGTTCTGGCCCGGGCAGGCCTTGTCGCTCCACTGAGGTCGCCAGACCCGAATCCGGTGGCCACGGCGCAGAGCCAGGTGCCGATCACCAGCAACGAGACCGGTTCGACACCGAGCGTCCCGGACGCGGCGTGGGTCAGTCCTGCCGCCCACCAGGCGCCGAGCACCAGACTCCGGCGGCCCGGTGGCACCGACGCCAGCAGGGCGGCGAGTGCGACCACGAGCATGCCGGCGTCGTAGTAGAGCGCGTGCGGGGCCATGAGGAGCAGGCTCGGGAGCACCACGGCGGGCACCCGAGGGTCGTCGATCCGGCGACCCCTGAGGCAGGTGACGAGCAGCGCCCCGGTCACGGCGATGCCCACCACGCCGAGCGCGGCCGCCACGGCCGAGCCTCGGCCGAGGAACGCCTCGGCCAGCCCCCACCACGAGACCTCGTTCGACAGGTTGGCGCCGCGATCGACGTCGCTGAGCGACGTCACCAGGTCGAGCCACCGGGGAACCCAGCCCACGCCGGCCACCAGCGCGGACCCGAACCAGACTCCGGCCGCGCCCCCGCACGCGCCGACGACGGCGCGCCATCTCCGGCCGAGCACGAGCAGCACGATGATCACCAGGCCGTACTGGGGCTTCATCAGGGCCAGCCCGGCGACGAATCCGGCGACGAGCTCGCGGTCGTCGGCCAGGTTCACCCAGACCAGCACCAGCGCCAGCAGCACCACGGGCGTGTTCTGGCCGTTGAACGTGCCGATGAACAGGGGGAGGAACGTGACCGAGAACGCGAGGCCGAACGGCATCCAGTCCCGCCCGGCCAGGAGAGGGAGGCGACCGGCCAGGAGCCGGGTGATGGCGAGCAGCGCGGCCACCATGACCGCGGTGTGGATCAGGTAGGTGGTGCGGTAGCCGAGGCCGTCGAGCAGGGCGTAGGGAGCGGCCAGGACGGGGGGATAGGCGAACAGGATCGCACCGGACGTGTCGGTGCCGGCCCGGAGCTCGTCCTGCGTCTCCAGCTGGCGTGCGGGGTCGTAGAGGTCGCTCCCGTCGCCCTGGGCGACGATGCGGCCGGCGGCGATGAACTCGGGGAGATCACCTCCCAGGCGACCGCTCGGTGTCCCGGAGCTGGTGGCGAGCACCACGGCCAGGGCCACGCCGGCGAGGACGACGAGGGGATAGGTGCGGAAGCGCCAGCTCGAGGTCGAGGTCACGTCGGCCGATCGGGCCCCGGCGGGACAGGCATGGTCGGTAGTCAACCACCGTGCCCGGACGGCCGATAGCGTCCCCGACCATGCGGTCGCTGCCACGCGGGTTCTGGATCGCGTGCGTCGGTGTGTTCTTCGTCGGGGTGGGGGCCAGGGTCCTGGTGGATGCCGTCCGCGGCGGTGAGCCGGTGGTGCGCCCCACGGTGGCCGCGGCCTCGATCGACCTGCTGCGCCATCCCGGCGACACCCCGAGGGTGGTCTCGACCTACGGCGGGCTCGGCACCTGGATCGATGCGTTCGACTTCGCCCCCGCCTACCAGCGTGACGGGGCCGCGCCGGCGGTCACGCCCGCGGTGATCGACGAGTTGGCCGACCTCGGGGTCCGCACGGTGTTCCTCCAGGCGTCCCGCCTCGACGACCGGTCCACCGGCCTCCTGCTCGACGAGGGGCTGCTGGCCGAGTTCTTGATGCGGGCCCACGCCCGCGGCATCGAGGTGGTGGGGTGGTACCTCCCGCGCTTCGAGGACGTGGCTGTCGATCTCGACCACCTGCTCGCCATCGCACACTTCGATGCCTTCGGTCACCGCTTCGACGGCGTGGCGGTCGACATCGAATACACCGAGGGCGTGCCGGCGGTGGGCGAGCGGTCGGCCCGGCTGGTCGATCTGTCGAGCCGGCTGCGCGCCGCCCTCCCGGGCCAGGCCCTCGGTGCCATCGTGTTGCCGCCGGTCCAGCTCGAGGTCGTGAACCCCGCGTACTGGCCCGATTTCCCGTGGCGTGCGCTCGACGCCAGCTACGACGTGTGGTTGCCGATGGCGTACTGGACGTTCCGGTCGGTGGAATCCGGTTACCGGGACTCGTACCGCTACGCCGAGGAGTCGACCCGGCGCATGCGCAACAACATCGGCCGGCCCGACGCCGTCGTCCACGTCATCGGTGGCATCGGCGATGCGACCACGCCGGCCGACCTCGTCGGGTTCCGCCGCGCCCTCGAGGCCACCGGCGCCATCGGCGGTTCGATCTACGACTGGGCCAGCATGCCGCCGGCCCTCCGGGAGCGCCTCCCCGACCTCGTCCCCGGCTAGCCGGCCCACTGCAGGGCGGGTGCCTCGACGTGATCGATGCGTCTCGTCGCGGTGGCCCACCGCCGCTCGGCGAGCACGCGGGCGAGGCGGGCGTCGGATGCGGCGTAGGCGTGCAGCGCCTCACGCGACAGGTCGTGGATGCGTTCACGGTCCACCTCGATGGGCGCGAGGCCGACGAAGCGGGCGATCGACTTCAGCGAGCACGAGATCCGCAGCGCGGGGCCGACGTCGTCGCGGTAGAGGCGGTAGGCGTCGAGGTGGGAGTGGCCGAACCACGCGGCGCGGTAGCAGTGATCGTGGCCCGGGAGCGGGTCGTGGCGGTGCCGGATCCGGGGATCGGCGACGATGCGCAGGCCGATCTGCAGCCGCCAGCGAGCGGCCCGGTCGGCGATGAAGGGCAGGTCGAACGCGCCGCCGTTCCAGGTGGCGAGCACGCCGGGTTCGAGGTCGGCGAGCCGATCGTCGAGCGCCAGCAGCAACTCGTCCTCCGGGCCGTCGAACAGCTCGTCGACGCCGCCGGTGGACAGGGCCACGGCGAGGATGCGGGACACGCTGGGGTCGAGGCCATCCACCGTGGTGTCGGTCTCGATGTCGAGTCCGTAGATCGGCGTGCGTCGCACTCGCTTCCCCCGTCTCAGCCCAGGTCTGGCCTGTGCAACGCAGCGTAGGGATCCGGCGGCGCGCCGTGGTGGACCCTGGGTGGCTCAGCGCAGCCCGCGCAACGGCAGGTCGAGCACCTGTCGGACGCGCCGGGTGATGTCAGGAGTGAGCGCCTGCTCGAATTCGTCGATCCGGAAGCGCAGGGCGAGCTCGCCATCGCCCGACTCGACCGCCTCGAGCACCGCGTCGCGCGGCAGCGGGGGCAGGGGGAGGTAGCCCCGCAGGAAGCGGACCAGCGGCGTGGGGACCCCGAGCAGCGATGCCCGCTGCGGTTGGAGCCGCAGGAACCCGCCGACGATGTCGGGTCGGGTGAGGATGTCGGTGACGCGGATACCACCGATCCCTGCGGTGGTCACCACCCCTTCTTCGGTGAGGCGAAGGCGGAACGGGAGCCGCAGGTCCTTGCTCCAGCGGTCGACGTTGTCCTGGGAGACGACGGCGCGTAGCCCCACCGGTCCGGCCACCAGCTTCGGGGGCAGGCCGGGCACCACGCGGACGTGTTCGGCCCGCACCACGAAGCGGTCGATCACGAGGCCGGCCACGGCGTACGCCGGCAGTTCGATCTTGATGAGGTCGATCTCGCCCCGGAGCATGCCGGCCGGCGTGATCTTGAGTCGGGGCCGCAGGGGCCGGCCCAGGGTCGCCTCCGAGACGGCGTCGAGGAAGGCGAGGAACAGGTCCTGGGCCGGGTGGTACGAGGCCGCCTCCGCCGGGGTGGGCAGGCGCGGCGGTTCGGGTACGGCGTCGGGTGACGGGTCGGGAGGGCTCAACACCGACGATCGTACGGAGGACCGGCGACCGGCTGTCGGATCCGGGCCCGGTGCCGTCCCGGGCGTGGGCCGGTGCTCAGCTGGCGGCGCGCCGGCGGGCACCGACCGGATTCGGTACCGAGTACCCGGCCCGGGTCCGCTCCTCTTCGTTCTCGTTGCCCCAGAAGCCGAACTCGCGGTGCTCGCGCGCGAAGTCGCGGCACTGGATCCGGGAATCGCAGGACTCGCACAGCTTCGACGCCTTCGCCTCGCGGCGGGCCCGAGCCTGCGGCCGTTCGGCCAGCTTGGCGAAGAACAGGTGGGACTTGCCGACGCACGCGGCGTTCTCCATCCAGTTCTGTCCGGACCAGTTTCCCAGCGTCACGACGTCCGGTCGCATGCCCTCTCCCAATGGTTGTCGGCATCCGAAGACGCCGTCTGCATCTAGTCGGGCTCGATCAGGAACCCGGCGCCACGAGAGCGGGCTGTACTGCGCGTGGCGACTCGACCACAAAGCTAACGCCGCCGGTCCGCGCTGCACAGAGCCAAATGGCCCAGTTCGCGCCGCCGAGAAACGGACGAATCGGGACGAAGCATCCGGTCGGGGAACCCGCAGATGCGTCCAGACCGGTGGTCCCGGAGGAAGCAGTCTTCAGAGGAGCCGGGCGGCCAACTCGGCGAGAGCAGAACGCTCGCCGCGGAGCAGCCGGACGTGCCCGAAGCAGTCCTGGCCGGAGAACGCGGTGATGAGGGCGGTGAGCGCGTTGGTCTGCTCGGACAGGAACGCGGCATCGATCTGGCTGGTGTCGCCGGTGAAGACCACCTTCGAATCGGCCGCGATCCGGGTGAGGATGGTCTTGCCGACCTGCGGCGACAGGTTCATGGACTCGTCGATGATCACGAAGCTGGAGTGCAGGGTGCGTCCCCGCAGGTGCGTGACCGATTCCATGGTCAGCTGGCCGCGTTCGCGGATCTCGTCGATGACCTGGGTGGCGTCGTCGCGGCTGCGGTTGTCGGTGAGGGCGTACACGGCGTCGGTGATCGCCGCCATCCACGGGTCGAGCTTCTCGTCGAGCGTGCCGGGCAGGTAGCCGACCTCGGCCTTGCCCACGGGGACGACGGGTCGGTACACGCAGATCCGCGAGTACCGCCGCTCCTCGACCACCTGTTGGAGTCCCGCGGCCACGGCGGTGAGCGTCTTGCCGGTGCCGGCCGGTCCGTCGAGCGCGACGACCTTCACGTCGTCGTCGAGGAGCAGGTCGAGCGCGAAGCGCTGCTCCTTGTTGCGCGCCCGCAGGTCCCAGGCGTGGTGGTCGTTCGCCACCAGACCGAGGCCCCAGTGATGCCGCCGGACCAGCGCCGACTGGCTCCCGGCGTGGAGCACGCCGAACTCGTTGACCCGCAGCGATCGGGTGACGAGGTCGATGCCGGGAGCGTCGACGATGCCGTCGTAGAGGGCATCGACGAGCTCGGGCTCGACGTCGAACTCCCGCCACCCCAACTCGGCGTCGTCGCGGCCGGCACCGTCGAGGGGGTCGTGCTCCACCGCGTCGAGGCCGAAGGTGGCGGCCTTGACCCGCATGCCGGTGTCGTTCGACACCAGCCGGACGTGGGGCCCGCCGTCGAAGCGTTGGCCGAGGGCGGTGCCGATGATGCGATTGTCGGGCTTCTCGGGATCGAGCCCGTGTTCGCGCAGCAGGCTGGTCTGCACGCCGTTGAGGGCGACCCGCAGCGTCGCACCGCTCGGAAGCGGGCGGCGGGACTCGAGGTCGCCTCCCGCCTCGACCCGCACCTTCTCGATCCGCCGGAGCACGTCGCGGGCGGCGGCGCCGACGGAGTCGAGACGCTTCTTGAGCCCGTCGAGCTCCTCGACGACGGTGAGCGGCACGATCAGGTCGGCGTCGGGATACGAGTGGAACACCCCCTCCGAATCGGCCACCAGCGCTGAGGTGTCGAGCACGACCTGGGTGCGCACGAGCGCACCGGGGTCGATCGGCGACGGCTCGGCGAGCGCGGCAGGAGCGAGGGAATGATCCGGGGTCATGCAGCCTCCAGGGCACGCGAGGCACGAGGTCCGGGAAGTTCAGACGGTCGTGCCAGGGAACGGACGAGCACCGATGTCGATGATGGTCCTCGGGCGGTCCCGAGGCGCGGATACCCGCGCGCCGGGTGGTCGTCGATCCCGATGTGCGCGATGGCGGCCCGACCGCGGTAAGGTGGTCGCACCGGCTCGTCGATCTGGCGAGCCGGGTTCGTTTTTCATGAGAGAAGAGATCGTTTTGGCTACAGGTACCGTGAAGTTCTTCAATGCCGAGAAGGGCTTCGGCTTCATTTCCCGTGAGGATGGCGACGACGTGTTCGTCCACTTCTCCAACATCGTGGGCGACGGCTACAAGTCGCTCGACGAGGGCCAGAACGTCGAGTTCGACGTCGGCCCCGGTCGCAAGGGCGACGAGGCGCAGAACGTCCGCGTCATCTGACACGACACCAGACCGTTCGAGGCCGCCGGCATCCGTGTCGGCGGCCTCGTCGCGTCCAGGTCGCTGTCGCCGACACCCTGACCGGTCGGGCAGCATCGTGCGGTGACCGAGAGCGCTGCGACGTCGTGCGTGTTCTGCCGGATCGTCGCCGGGGAGGCCCCGGCCCACATCGTGTTGGACGACGACGTCGCGGTCGGGTTCCTCGACACCCGGCCCCTCTTCCCCGGCCACGTGCTGCTGGTTCCCCGCCGCCACGTGGTGACACTGGTGGACCTGCCCCCGGACCAGGTGGGGCCGCTGTTCGAGCGAGCCCGCCTCCTGGCTGCCGCCCTGCCCGTCGCGGTCGGATCGGAAGGCAGCTTCGTCGCCGTCAACAACACGGTGAGCCAGAGCGTCCCGCACCTGCACGTCCACGTGGTTCCCCGCACGAAGGGCGACGGCCTCCGCGGCTTCTTCTGGCCCCGCACCACCTACGACGATGCCGCCCACGCGGCCGAGGTCGCGGCGCGGATCGCGGCCGCGCTGCGTTGAGCGCTCAGGGCTCGAAGCGAACCTGCGGGCGACCGTCGCGCACCGTGATGGTGGCCGGGATACCGAGGAGATCGAACGCGTCGCCGGACCACGCCGCGGTGTGCACCGACACCACTTCTCCCTTGTGGGCCCCGGCCAGGATCGTGAGCTCGACCGAGACACCGTCGCCGGCGTCATCGGCGTCGAAGACGATGGCGTCGTAGGTCCCGTCCTCGAGCACGTTCCCGACCCTACGGCTCCGGTGCCAGACTCGGGCCATGGCTGTCATCGTCGTCACCGGCGCCAACTCCGGCATCGGCCGGGCCGCCGCCGTCCGCCTCGGGGTGGCCGGCCACACCGTCTACGGCGCCATGCGTGACCTCGGCAAGGGCGACAAGCTCGCCGCGCTCGCCGGCGAGGCCGGCGCCATCGTCCACCCGGTCGAGCTCGACGTGAGCGACGACGATTCGGTGCGGACCGGGATCGCCAGCGTGCTCGATGCCGAGGGGCGGGTCGACGTCTTGGTGAACAACGCCGGGGTCGGGATGAACGCCGTGGTCGAGGAGGTCGACATCGACGAGGCGAAGGACGTCTTCGACGTCAACTACTTCGGTGTCGTGCGTTGCACGCAGGCGGTGCTGCCGGCGATGCGCCGCCAGCGCGGCGGCACGATCGTCAACGTCTCGTCGGTGACCGGGCGCATCGCCGCCATCGCGCAGGTGGTCTACGCGTCGTCGAAGTGGGCCGTCGAGTGCCTCAGCGAGAACCTCGCCCAGGAGTTGGCCCCGTGGGACATCCGGGTCCGGATCATCGAACCCGGCGTGACCCGGACCGCCCTGCTGGCCAAGCACACCGACCTGCGCATCGATTCCGACTACGCCGACGCGTACCGACGGATGTTCGCGTTCTACCAAGCTGGGATCGCGGCCAACGTCCGTCCCGAGGTGGTGGCCGAGACGATCGAGCAGGCCATCGACGACGACACCCATCGGCTGCGCTACACCTGCGCCTACGGCGAGGAGCTGGGCGACCGGCGGGCCGAGCTGAGCGACGCCGATTGGATCGGGCTCGGCCGGGCCGAGCACGACGACGAGTACTTCGACCGGTTCCGGGCCGCCTTCGGGCTCGATCTGCGAGCCGACGCCGGAGCCGCCGAGGGGTCATGAGCCTCCGCGGCCGTCTGCTCGTCGCCGAACCGACGCTCGGTGACCCCAACTTCCACCGCACGGTCGTGTACCTGATCGACCACAGCGACGAGGGCGCGCTCGGCGTGGTGCTCAACCGGCCGAGCGAGATCCCGGTCGGCGACGTGGTCCCGGGCTGGGCGCCGTACGTGAGCGAACCGAAGACGGTCTTCGTGGGCGGTCCGGTCTCCACCGAGGCGGCCATCTGCCTGGGTCGGTGCCCGAACGGCGACTCCTCCCCGCTGTGGCGGTCGCTGGGCGGCGACGTCGGCGTGGTCGACCTCAACGGCGACCCCCTCGAGGCTCCGGCGGGCATGACCGGCCTGCGGGTCTTCGCCGGGTACTCGGGGTGGAGCGCGGGGCAGCTCGAGGCCGAGATGGCGATGGACGGCTGGTTCGTCCTCGACGCTGTCGCCGACGATCTCTTCGCCGAGACGGCGGAGCAGCTCTGGCGGGGCGTACTGGCTCGTCAACCCGGCCCGTTGCGCCGGCTCGCTCCCTTCCCCGAGGACCCCTCGGTCAACTGAGCTCCACCTCCACCATCTCGTTCTGGTGGGCCTCCGCGCCACTGGGAGCGACCGATGACCGACCAGAACGGGGTGGGGTGAGGCGCTCGAGGGGGACGAACGCCAGCAGGCACACCAGCTGCGGGAAGAAGGCGATCGAGAGGACGGCGTAGGTGACCACGTGGAACGCCACCGCGCTCCACCACCAGATCCACCGTGCTCGACCGCGGCCGAGCAGCGCCGGCGACGTCACCTCGAAGAGCACGGTGGCCCACTGCGCGGCGACCAACAGGTCGGGCTGGTCGAGCAGGTCGCGTCCCACGGTGGTGCCCCGGCGCACGAGGGCCTGGGTCAACGTGGCCGAATCAGCCCACAGCCAACCGCCGTAGCGGACCTTGGCCACCACCGACAGGAAATAGACCGCCACCACGCTCACCTGGACCATCCGCAGCGCCCATCCCGCCGCGACCGACGCGGTGCGGTCTGAACGGCGGATGGGTCCGACCGTGGCCACGACGAACAGGGCGATGACGATCGGGAACCGGTCGTGGTCGACCTTGCCGTAGGAGAACGCGATCACCATCCATTGCAGGTAGGCCACGGCGGTCACCGTGCCGGCGAGGCGCGGGGCCCGACCGATGATCCCGATCAGCGCTCCGACCAGGACGGTCCACATCGTCACGGTCACGACGAGGTCGGTGGGCACCGGGAGCGGCAGGATCCGTCCGATCAGCAGCGGCTGGTACAGGTCGCGGTCCACCGAGCCGTGGGCGCGGACGAACCCGGTCGCCGCCCAGATGTCGATCCAGACGTAGGCGTAGAGGATGCGGCGGAACCGCGACAGGCGGATGACGGGCGCGGCCGGGAACCAGAAGCGCTCCCAGACGCCACCGGGCGTCGACCCCGCGCTCATCGGCCGCCGTCCAGGTATCGGCCCAGCTCGACGACCCGCGGTGCGGTCACCCGGCGATCCTCGAGCTGGACCACGGTGCGCAGGTAGCGGATGCCGACCGTCGGCGGCGCGTCCGGGTGGTCGGCACGGAACGTGGCCAGGACGTCGGCGAGGCGTTCGGATCGGGTGGCGGGGTCGCTCAACAGGCCCTCCAGCTCGGCCGGGCGCATGTCGATGTCGTCGAAGCTGATGTCCACCGGTACGCCGCCGGGACCGATGCCCTCGACCACATGGGTCGAGACCCGCCCATCGGGGTCGACGGCGTAGGCGTACTGGCGCATCGGCGCGAACGGGAACCAGTCGTCGGAGCCGACCACCGTGCCGAGCACCAGGAGACCGACCACGACCACCGAGGCCACCGACCGGCGGAGCCGCCCGGGTCTGCTCGTTCCGACCACCGCGCCTGCGCTCATCCCGCCGATCCCCGACCTTAGAGGCGGTCGATGTGCTTGAAGCCCTCGCCATGGGTGCAGCCGCCCATCTCGCCCCACTCGGCCAGTCGGCCGCGGATCCGATCGGCGAACGCCGCCCACTGGGTCTCGGCGGTGGGATCGTCGGGATCGACCCCCATCGTCGATCGGAACTGCGAGCGGTGGGCCCGCAGCGCGGTGAGCTTGGCCGTGACGTGATCGGTGACGTCCTCGACGTGGTCGGGTTCGTCGGCTTCCCACAGCAGCAGGGCGTCCGGCCGGTGGTGCGCCAGCTCCTGCTCGGGGAAGAACAACGGGTCCCGGGCGGACACGATGCCCTCGACGGCGAGGAGGCCGGCATGGCGGTGGTCGGGATGCAGGCGGTAGCGCTTCCACGGGTCGTGGCCGAGCACGACCGCGGGCCGCAGCTTGCGGATCCAGTACGACACCTGCCAGCGCTGGCGCAGCGACGAGTCCAGCTCACCATCGGGCCAGCCGAGGAAGACCACCTCGCCGCTGGAGCCGAGCGCCCTCGCCGCGTCGCGCTGCTCGGCCTGACGGAGGGCGACGAGCTGGGCGGGATCCTGGGTCGGGTCCCAGGTGCCCTTCGATCCGTCGGTGCAGACGAGGTGGTGGATGACGCAGCCCGCGGCCGCCCATTTGGCGAGGGTGCCGCCGCATCCGAACTCGACGTCGTCAGGGTGGGCGCCGACGGCCAGGGCCGATGCCGGCGTCGGGAGGTCGCGACCGATCATCCGTCCCGTGGCGGCGTTCGCCGGCGGCGGGGGTGTGGGGAGGTCGGGAACGCTCATCGGCCCTCGATCATGGCCCAATCGCAGGCGGTGCGGCGATCAGGGACAGGCGGGCAGGACGAGGTCGTCGGGCAGGTCGACGTCCCAACCGAGTCGGGCGTCGTTGACGATGCGGACCTGCTGGCCGAGCCGGGCCGCCTCGGCCCGATGGCTGGCGAAGGATCCAGGGCCGTAGGCGAACCGGAAGCCGATCGAGGTGGGGACCGCGATCACGTTCGTGCCGTCTCGCCGCCGATCCGGGACGATGGTCACGCCGGGAGTGGCGGCGACCCACTCGAGGTGGGTGGCGAGGGGGAGGTCGCCGTGGGCGACGACCGCCGTCCCGACGCCTTCGCTCGCCAGCTGGTCGACCGCGGCCTGGACCGCGCCGTTGAGGCCGAGGCCGGGCGTCCAGATCACCCGAGCGCCGTGTTCCTCGGCCCACGACCGCACCGCGCTGGTGTCGCAGACCACGCAGACGGGCAGGGGGGCGGCGGCGGTGACCACGACGCTCGCCATGCGGCGGGCCAGATCGGCCCGCGCCGCCGGATCGAGCTCGGGCGCGAGACGCACCTTGGCCCGGGAGAAGTCCTTGACGGGGACGACGACGGTGGTGGGGCCCGGCATGCCCCCGCCAGTGTACGGATCGTGAGGCCGAGGCCTCCCGGCGGCCAGGCCCGGGTCGTGACCGCCTCACTAGGGTGCGCCCATGTCGTCGATCCGAGTCGCAGTGCTGGGCGGTGGGTCCTGGGGCACCACGGTGGCGCACCTGTGCGCCCACAACGCGCCCACGGTGCTCTGGGCCCGCTCCGACGAGACGGTGGACCAGATCAACGCCGAGCACCAGAACCGTCGGTACCTGGACGGTTTCCCGCTCCACGAGGGAGTGCACGCCACCAGCGACATGGGGGAGGCGATCGAGTCCGCCGATCTCCTCGTGGTCGGGGTGCCGTCGCAGGTCTTCCGTGAGGCCTTGCGCGCCGCCGCCCCCCACATCAGGCCGTGGATCCCCATCGTGAGTCTGACCAAGGGCCTCGAGCTCGACACCGGCATGCGCATGACCCAGGTCATCAACGACGAGGTGCCCGGCCACCCGGTGGGTGTGCTCACCGGTCCGAACCTGGCCAAGGAGATCCTCGGTGGTGCGGCCGCGGCGTCGGTGGTGGCCATGCACGATCCCGTGGTCGCCGAGTCGCTCCAGGACGTGTTCCACTCCAACCTGTTCCGCGTCTACACCAACGACGATCTCGTCGGCTGCGAGCTCGGCGGGGCGTTCAAGAACGTGATCGCCATCGCCTCCGGGATGGCCGACGGTCTCGGTGCCGGCGACAACACCCGCTCGGCCGTCATCACCCGTGGCCTGGCCGAGATCACGCGCCTGGGCGTCGCCCTCGGCGGCTCGCCGCTGACGTTCGCCGGCCTCGCCGGGATGGGTGACCTGATCGCCACCTGCATCTCCCCCCAATCCAGGAACCGCACCGTGGGCCAGCGGCTGGGAGAGGGCCTGGCCATCGACGACGTCGTCGCCGAGATGAACCAGGTGGCCGAAGGGGTCAAGAGCTGCCGCATCGTGCAGGCGATGGCCCGCGAGCTCGAGGTGTCGACGCCGATCACCGACGAGGTGGTCGCCGTGTGTCACGAGGGCGCCACCGCCAAGGAGGCCTACGCCGGGTTGCTGCACCGCGCCAACCGCCGCGAGATGCACGGTCTGGACGAATGAGCATCCGTGCCTGGATGGTCCGCCGCCTCCTGGGCCGGCTCCGCATCGACGACGACACGGTCCGTCATCTCTCGACGTTCCAGCGCCTCGGCGAGCACCTCGAGATCCAGCCCCCGGGAGAGATGCTCCCGATCGGGGCCCGCACCGTGTTCCGCGCCCTGCGGACCAGGGCGGCCAGCCAGGTCGGTACCGATTGGGTGTGGCCGTTCTGGCTCCGCCGGCAGGTCGACCCGAACAGCCCCGCCTTCGTCCCGCGCGGCCACCTGCCCTTCCTGACCAACGTCACCGGGCGCAACTGGACCAGCATCGGCAACCTCGGTTCGGCGCGCGAAGCGGTCGTCGACCCCCGCGGGCTCGTCTGCCCCTGGTTCGACGGCTGGTCGCTCGACTGGTGGGTGGGGGCCGAGGACCGGTGGCACGTGCCCGCCTCCAGTGCGAACGTCCGCCAGTCGCTCGTGGGTGACTCGCCCGTGGTGGAGACCCGCATGCGGGTGCCGGGCGGCGACATCATCCACCGCGCCTACGCCATGGTGGCGACGGCCGCGGACGGAGGCGGTGACTTCGTCATCGTCGAGATCGAGAACGACTCCGCGGTGCCCGTGGCGCTGGCGCTCGCCATCCGCCCCTACGACGTCGAGGGCCTGTCGGTCATCGAGCGGATCGACCTGCACGGCACCACCGTGACCGTCGACGGCCGGGTCGCCATGCTCCTGCCCCGACCCCCGAACGCCACCACCGCGTCCACCTTCCACGGCGGCGACAGCTCGGCCACCGTGTTCGCCGGTGAGGCAGGCTCCTCGTTCCCGAAGGACCTGCGATGCGAGGCGGGCATGGCGCAGGCCGCGTTCATCTATCCCCTCCCGCACCGCAGCACGCTACGGGTCGCCATCCCGCTCGACCCGCAGACCCGGACCCGGTTCGAGGGCCGGGCCCGCCGACGTGTGCAACGGGCGCCGGGGTTCCCCGGGCAGATCCCGACCGCGGAGCAGGTGGCGCGAGGGTGGGCGGCGCAGTCTGATCGCGGTCTGCGCCTCGTGCTCCCCGACGAGCGTTTGCAGGCGGCGGTCGATGCCAACCGGCGGTTCCTGCTGCTGGCCCACGACGGAGCCGACATCACGCCGGGACCTCGCACCTACCACCGGTTCTGGTTCCGCGACGCTGCCTTCCTGCTCGGCGCACTCGATCGGTACGGATTCCACCCCGAGAGCCGCGAGGTCCTGGCGTCGTACCCGGGCCGCCAGCACAACGACGGCTTCTTCTTCTCCCAGCGGCTCGAATGGGACGCCAACGGGGCCGCCCTGTGGTCGCTCGGCCACCACTGGGATCTGACTCGGGACGAGTCATTGCTGGCCGAGGTGGTGCCGTCGGTCGCCGCCGCCGTCGAGTGGATCGAGCGTAAGCGCCGCTCCGGCCGCCGCAAGGGCGACCCCGCCCTCGCCGGTCTGCTGCCGGCCGGCATCTCCGCCGAGCACCTCGGACCGCACGACTACTTCTACTGGGACGACTTCTGGGCGCTGGCCGGCCTCCGTGACGGGGCCCGGTTGCTGCGGGCCGCCGGTGAGGACACGGCCGCCGACCACGCATCGCAGTTCCTGCAGGCGATGACGGCGGACGTCCGGGCATCCATGACCGTGACCGCCGAGCGCCTGGGCACGCTGGCCGTGCCGGCGGGCCCCCGCCGGCGCATCGATCCGGGCGTCATCGGGTCGCTCGCCGCGGTGTGGCCGCTCGAGATCCTGCCGGCGGACGATCCTGCGATGACTGCCACGCTCGAGGTGATCCGCGACCGCTTCTGCATCGGCGAGGCCTTCTACCAGGGCATCAGCCACACGGGGCTCGGCACCTACCTCACCATGCACGTGGCGTTCGCCGAGCTCTTCGCCGGCGATCGGCGGGCCCTCGATCGGCTCGACTGGTACCTGGCCAACGCCACCCCCACCTGGACCTGGCCCGAGGCGATCCACCCTCGGGTCCCGGGCGGCTGCATGGGGGACGGCCACCACGCGTGGGCCGCAGCCGACCTGTTGTCCTTCGTGCGCACGATGCTGGTGCGGGAGACCGACGACGGCCTCGCGCTCGTGTCGATGATCCCCGAGCGATGGTACGGGCAGGGCCTCGAGGTCCACGACGCGCCGACGCGGTTCGGGACGATCTCGTTCGCGCTGCGCTGGCACGGTGAGCGCCCGGCGCTGCTGTGGGAGCTGGAGCCCCACGATCCGCAGGTCGCGGTGGTCATCAGCGCCCCCGGTCTGGACCCGGCGTGGCGGTCCACCGATCTCCGCGGCGACGCGCTGCTCGAGGCGCCGGCCGGGGTCAGGGTCGCCGCGGCGTCGCAGGCGGGTCCCGAGTCGGGCGACTCGTTCGGATGAGCGAACCGCCGATCGCAGCCCGCGGTGCGTCGTCGATCGACGGCGATCTCGCCGAGCTGCTGCGCGCCGCCGGCGTGTCCGACGAGCAGATCGACTCCGCGGCGCAGGCCGGCTTGTTGCCCCTGCTGGCGGTCGAGACCCAGGTGCTCCAGGACGTCCGCTACGACATCGAGGAGGTCGCCGAGCGGGCCGGCGTCGACGTCGATCGCATCCGCGTGCTGTGGGGCGCGCTGGGTCTCGCCTCCCCGCGCGCCGGGGAGCGCATCTTCAACGACACCGACGTCGAGCAGCTCTCGGCCGTCGCCGGCCTGGTCGATTCCGGACTCGCCGACCCGGAGGTCGTCATCCAGCTCACCCGGGTGCTCGGCTCGTCGATGGCCCGCATCGCCAACTCCCAGGTCGAGCTGCTCGTCACCCAGTCCGGCTCGGCCGAGTTGACGCTCGAGGACGGCGCCGAGTGGTTCGGCGAGACCTTCAGCGACATCCTCGGCCAGGTGTGGCGCCGCCACCTGCAGGCGGCGGCCCGGAGCCGGCTCACCGGCCCGCTGTCCGGCGGCGTCGTGAACGAGACGCCGCCGCTGGTCGTGGGCTTCGCTGATCTGGTCGGGTTCACCGCTCTGTCGCAGCAGCTCGACAGCGCCGCCCTCGCCTCGGTGGTCGACCAATTCGAGAGCGTCGCGTTCGCGACCATCGGCGTCCACGGGGGGCGGGTGGTCAAGATGATCGGCGACGAGGTGATGTTCGCCATCGGCGACCCCGTTGCCGCCGCGCACTGCGCCCTGGATCTGGCCGAGTCCTATCACGCCGCCGACGACCTGTCCGACGTCCGGGTCGGTCTCGCGTTCGGTGAGGTGATCGACCGGGACGGCGACCTGTTCGGTCCGCCGGTGAACCTGGCCAGCCGGATCACCGCCATCGCGTTCCCGGGTTCGGTGGTGATCGACGACGAGTTCCGCCAGCAGCTCCCCGACGGCGAGTTCACCTTCCGCACGATGCTGCCGCGTCGGTTGAAGCACATCGGCCTCACCCGGCTCCACGTCCTGCGCCCCGCTCATGGCGCCGCCGAGGACCGCGCCCAGCGGCGCGATCGCCGCCGGGCGCGCCTCGCGGAGCTGTCGGAGGCGTTGGTCCCGTGGGCCACCGGCGACGACGAAGACGACCGCGACGGAACGAGGGAACGACGGGAACGACACCGAGTCGGAGTGACGGCTCGGGTCCTCGGCGAGAACCGCTACTCGACGACGATGTCGTCGAGACCCTCTTCGGGATCGGGGTACGACATGTCGAGGCCCTCGAGGGTGTCGACGAGGAGCCGGCTCACCGCCAGGTTCCGGTACCACTTGTGGTCGGACGGCACGATGTACCACGGCGCGTCGGGGGTGGAGGTTGCGGCGATGGCGTCCTCGTAGGCGTGCTGGTACTCGCGCCACAGGGCGCGCTCGGCCAGGTCGCCCGTGGCGAACTTCCATCGCTTGTCGGGCTCGTCCAGTCGGGCCTCGAGCCGTTCCTTCTGCTCCTGTTTGGAGATGTGGAGGAACACCTTCACGATGGTGGTGCCCTCGTCGACGAGCATCTGCTCGAACTCCCGGATGTGGCGGTACCGCTGCTGGACGCGCTCGGCGTCGATCAGGCCGTGGACGCGGACCACGAGCACGTCCTCGTAATGACTGCGGTTGAAGACCACCAGTTCGCCGTCGCCGGGCACGTGGGGGTGCACCCGCCACAGGTAGTCGTGGGCCAGTTGTTCCTCGTTGGGTCGCTTGAAGGCCTGCATCCGGACGCCGATCGGATCGACCTCCCGGAACACGTGACGGATCACCCCGTCCTTGCCCCCGGTGTCCATGGCCTGCAGGACCACCAGGACGCGGTGCCGGTTCTCGGCGTAGAGCAGGTCCTGCAACGTCGCCAGGCGGAGGCGGCTCTGCTCGAAGACCGCGATCGAGTCGTCCTTGTCGCCGTCGAAGCCTGGTGTGGCCCCGGGGTCGATGGCTGCCAGGTCGACGGTGTCGCCGGCACGGACGCGATGGTGATCCACGAGCGAACCCTACGAGACGATCCGCGGCGGTCGCGGGCTGCGACAATCGAGGGGTGTCCCGCCGCGCTGCGTCGATCCTCGCCGTGGTCCTGGCATCCGCCTTGGTGGCGGCCGCCTGCCACGACGGGGCGGTGCCGCCCGCGGCAACCGCGCCGGATCGGGGCCCCGGCTTGTGCGCGGCGCTGGCGGCTCCGGTCGGGCCGGACGCCAGCGTCCCGACGACGTCGACGGTTCCGGGCGCCGGGGCCGATCTCGTCGTCTCGGTCGCACCCGATGCCACCGAGGCGGAGATCCACGCCATCGGCGCCGAGCTGGGATCGTCGTGGGCCGACGTGGCCTATATCGACCGCGATGCCACCTACGCCGAGTTCACGGCGCGCTTCGCCGATCAACCGGAGATCGCCGACTCGATGACACCGGAACTGCTGCCCACGTCGTATCGGGTCGAGATCGGTGCCGGTGAGCCCGCCGCGGACGACGCCACCGTGCGAGCGCTCGAGGCCCTGCCGGGCGTCGACGGAGTGGTCCGGCCGGCATCGGATGCTCCCGCCGCCGCGCCGGCTGGCGTGGATCAGATCGGACTCGCCCTGGTGGTGCTGTGGTACCCGGATCCCTTCGACGTGGTGGTGCAGCTGGCCCCGGATGCCCCGGCCGCCGACTTCGGGCCGATCGTCGACGCGGTCAGCGCGGTCGGGGAGGACCTCACGGTGCTCAGCGGGGAGGACCTGTACCGCCAGCTGCAGCTCGTCTTCGGGGACCAGCCCGGGTTCATGGCCAGCGTGACACCGCAGCTGCTCGGCGGTTCGGTGCGCGCCTTCGTGGACCGGCCGGTCGATCTCGGCGGCCTGGCGCAGCTGGCATCCGTCCGCGGCGTCGCCTACCGCTACGCCGACGCGGTCACGGCGTCGCTGGTCGATTCCCTCGCCGCCGACCCCGATCTCGTCGACCGGCTGCGGACGGTGGACGATCCGCTGGCGGCCGACGTGCTCGTCCTCGTCGACGCGGCGCAGCGGTGGTCGGCGGCCGACCCCACCACGAGGACCCGAGGCGCCGTGTTCGACCGGACCGAGCGGCCCCGGATCATCGAGGCCGCAGGCCGTGTCGCCGCGGGCGTCCAGCAGCAGTGCGGCACCGATCTGGCCCAGCTCGCTTACACCGTCGGTGCGTGGAGCTGACCATCCGCGGTCGGTTCGGTTCCGGGCCGCGGCGCGGAGGTAGCGTCGCGGCCGATGGCCCCGCTGACCTCCGGACCGGCGACGATGCTGCGTCCCAGCCTGAAGCGCAAGGCGCCGGGCACCCGCAACGAGCGCGACCTGTGGGCGGCCGGCCACGACGTCGTCGTCGGGATGGACGAGGTGGGCCGCGGTGCGTGGGCGGGCCCGTTGACCCTCGGTGCGGTGGTCATCCCGAAGGACAAGCGGCTCACCAAGGTCCGCGACTCCAAGCTGCTGACGCCGGCCGAGCGCGAGGTGATGTTCGCCCGCATCGTCGAGTGGAGCGAGGCCTGGGCG
Source organism: uncultured Acidimicrobiaceae bacterium (assembly GCA_963747745.1). Lineage (GTDB taxonomy): Bacteria > Actinomycetota > Acidimicrobiia > Acidimicrobiales > Salinilacustritrichaceae > Salinilacustrithrix. The sequence continues at coordinate 49,643 of CAVVGJ010000010.1, read as the reverse complement.
GTCGGCCACGCCAGCCACGACGAGTGCGACGAGCTCGGTATGTCGGGCGCGCAGAAACTGGCTGCGGCCCGGGCCATCGAGGCGCTGGGTCTCGTTCCCGACCGGGTGCTGCTCGACGGCAACTGGGACTTCGTCGGCGGAGGGCTCGTGCCGCGGGGTGCTGTCCGCAAGATCGTCAAGGGCGACGCCACCTGCTTGTCGATCGCGGCCGCATCGATCGTGGCCAAGGTGACCCGCGACCGCATCATGCGGGCCGCCGCCGACGACCACCCGTGGTGGAGCTTCGAGACGAACAAGGGCTACCCGTGTCCCCGGCACAAGGTGGCGCTGGCGGGCATGGGGCCATCGGCCATCCACCGCCGCAGCTGGGTGTTCATGGAGCACCTTCCGTGGCCGGGCGCCACCCGGCTCGTGCCCCGGCACCGCCGCGCGGACGAGAACCAGGGGACCCTGTTCGAGTGACCGGCGAGGACGCCGACCCGCTGCTGGTGCTCGACGACCTGGTGGCGATGCGGCTGCCGCGCTCGGCGTGGACGCTCGTCGAGGAACGGCTCCGGGCCATCGACCCCGCCGATCGGGACGCGGCGACGGCGGTGTCGCAGGTGGTCTTCGAGGCCCGGGTGCAGAAGCGGTTCCAGGCCGGTCGCGCGGCCAGCACGCTGCCGCCCACCAAGCAGACCTCCGCCCTGCCCTGGGTCGGGCTCGTCTGCGGTGGCCTCGTCCTCGCCGTCGGCGGGGCGCTCGGAGGAGGCACGGTGTTCGTGGCGGTGGCTCTGCTCAGCGTGTTCGTGTTCGGCATCGCCCTGGCCGGCTCCCGGGTGGCCCACCGCTCCCGGGCGGCGGGCGACGAGCCCACCGCCGAGCCGCTCGAGGCCGTGCCGCCCGCCGTGGTCGCCCGGATCGACGCTCTCCGTCGCCCGCGCTGATCATCTCGTCCCGGCGCCGCTCCGTGCCGACGCCACGACGACGGACTCAGTTCTGGGTGCCGACCTTGAGGTCCTTGAACGGGCTGGTGGTGTCGATGCCCGGCTCCTTCGGGAGCCCGAGCACCCGTTCCCCCACGATGTTCCGCATGACCTCGTCGGACCCGCCGGCGATCCGCATGCCCGGCGTGCCCAGGACGAACTCGGCCCAGGCGTAGGTGCCCCACTCGCCGGTGTCGGCGGTGACGCGCGGACCGAGGACCTCGCTCACGAACTGGCTGGTGGCCGTCAGGTTCTGGGTCAGGGCGAGCTTGCCGATCGACATCTCCGGGCCGGGGAGCTGGCCGGCCTTGATCTTGTCCATGCCCCGCTGTCCGGTGTACTTGGCCACCTGGAAACCGATCCAGAGGCGCATGAGCTTGTCGCGCAGGACACGATCCTCGGCCTTGCCGAAGTGCCGCAGCATGCCGGCGAGCCGGGCGATGGACGCCACGCCCATCCCGGTGCCCCCGCTTCCGGAACCGATCGAGGCCCGTTCGTTCATCAGCGTGGTGAGGGCGACGCGCCAGCCGTCGTTGACGTCGCCGAGGCGGTGCTCGTCGGCGACCCGGACCTCGTTGAAGAACACCTCGTTGAAGCTCGCCCCTCCGGTCATCTGGCGCAGCGGGCGCACCTCGACCCCGGGGGCGTGCATGTCGACCACGAACCCGGTCAGGCCCCGGTGCTTGGGCTGGTCGGGATCGGTGCGGCAGATGATCTCGCCGATGTCGGAGTACTGCGCGCCCGAGGTCCAGACCTTCTGGCCGCTGATCAGCCACTCGTCGCCGTCGCGGACCGCGCGGGTCTGGAGGCTGGCGAGGTCGGACCCGGCGCCGGGTTCGGAGAACAGCTGGCAGCCGACGATGTCGCCCCGGTACATCTTGCGGAGGTAGGCGTCCTTGTCGGCCGCGGTGCCGTGGGCGAGGATCGTGGGGGCGACCATGCCGAGGCCGATGCCGAAGAAGCCCATGTCCGGGATCTCGTACCGGGCCTCGAGGCTGGCGTAGAGGCGATCGTGGGCCGCGCTCAGCTCGCGGCCCCCGTACTCCCGAGGTCCGGTGATCCATCCCAGGCCGGCGTCGAAGCGCGTCGCCCGCCACGTCTTGGCCGCGGCGAGCTGGCGCCGCTCCTCGGCCGGGTCGACCTCCTCGAACATCGCGACCGCGTCGTCACCCTCGCCCCAGACGAACTTGGTGTCCTCGGGGGCGGGCCGCTTCGTGGCGTTGGCGTCGAGGAACTCGGTGACCTCGGCCTCGAACTCGTCGAGGGTGGGGTTGGCGTCGCTCACGATTGATCCTCCCGAACCGGAACTTGACTGTTCGGTCAAGCTAGTACCGACGAGGCGGAGGGATCAGCCGACCCCGTCGTGATGGGCGCCGACGAGGACCACGACCATCCGGGCCGGCTCGTCGAAGGGGTTGCGCCAGGCGTGCCGGGTGCCGTTCTGGACGACGGTGTCGCCGGGGCCGAGCTCGACCGTGGCGCCGTCGTCGAGCTCGAGGACGACCCGGCCGGACACGACGAACTCGAAGTCGACGGTCGCCGTCGTGTGCATGCCGGGGTGGTCCGGCTCCATGTGGGCGGCCATCCCGGGCAGCGCCTGCTCCATCTGGGCCAGGGCGGCCTCGATGTCGATGTCGTCGGGCATGACCGACGACTCGGGCGCGACGGTGAACATCCCGAAGCGGAAGCCGCTCAGGGGTGGGAAGTAGCCGGGAGCCGGCGGGCGGCTGCCGTCGTCGGGGAACCGGCGCACGTCGTCCGCGCCCCACAGCTGGAGGAACTCGTAGCCGGGGAGGAGGTCGAGGCGGTGGGGCTCGACCTCTTCGTCGGACGCGACGACGGCCTTGCCGTCGCGATCATGGCCGGTCACGACCCGTCGTGTGCCCATCGGTGTACCCCCTGGTGCGGTCTCGGCTGATCCTGGTGGCGGCGACGGTAGCGGCCGGAGCCGGAGGGCGATGCCCGGCCCGGGGAATCGTCCCGGTACCGTCGCGCCCATGGGACTCCGCCAGCTCCGCCCCGCTCTCGTGCTGTCGGCCTGGACGCTCTTCGTGTGGACCACCCGGATCCGCAACATCTGGACCGACGACTCGCTGACCACCGGGGGCCAGCTGTGGCGCACCGCCCTCTCGCTCACGTTCACCGCCTTCGCGGTCGCGGTCGTCTGGCTGTGGTTGCAGGCTCGCCGCGACCCCGCGGTCCGACGGCGATCCGGGCCGCTGGTACGCGCCTTCGCGGTGTGGACCACGGGCGTCTGGGTCATTCGCGGCGTGCAGATCGCGGCGGCCGACCACGAGATGGCGTTCAAGGCCGTCCACACCGCGCTGGCGATCATCTCGATCGCCTTGGCGTGGTGGGCCGACCGGGCCTCGCACCCCGCCGAGCAGCCCGAACCGGCGCGGCTCTGAAGTGGTGTGCGTGAGGCACCCCTGTCGTCATCCTCGTCCCTGGACGTTCACATGCGGTCCTCCAGGGACAATGTTCGTCTGAGGTGGGTCACCTCAGGGCGTGCTCAGCGACACGTCGAGCGCCAGGGTCAGGCACCGGCAGCCGCCGCCGGCCTTGAGGAACTCGTCGACCGGGCACACCGCGATGTCGAAGCCCCAGCCCTCGAGGATGTGTCCGACCCGAGGAGGGCAGCTCGGCATGATGATGCGCCGTCCGACCACGACCGAGTTGGCGCAGAAGGCCAGGGCCTCATCGTCGGTGAGCCACAAGGGCTCGGGTACGAGGGCCTCGACCACCGCGACGCCGTAGCGGTCCCAGCCCAGCGGCGCGCACATGGCGTGACGGTCGTCGAGCGGACAGAAGGTGAGATCGAGGTGGTAGAGCCGTTCGTCGACCAGTTCGATGGTTCGGACGGCCACGTCGAGCAACGCCGTCAGATCGGTGGCGGCGGAGGCGTCCGATCGGGGGCGGTACCCGGACAGCAGCACGGACCCGAACGGCAGCGCGTCGCCGGCTCCCTCGTGGCCGACGACCTCGGGCAGGCGTCGGACCTCCCAGCCGCGCTCGTCGAACCAGGACGCGAACACCTCGGTCTCTCGCTGGCGCTCGGGGTGACGGAAGTGCGAGGGGACGAAGACCTTGCTCGGCTCGTCGAGCAGGCCGGCGTTGGCGGTGAAGACCAGGTCGGGAACGCCTTCGGGCTGGTCGATCGTCTCGACCGCGGCTCCGGCGTCGAGCAGCGTGCGATGCAGGCTGTCCCACTGCCCGAGGGCGGCGTCGACGTCGACGGTGACCTCCTGGTGCATCCACGGGTTGATCTCGTAGAGGACGCCGAAGTGCTGCGGCGGGCAGAGCAGGTAGCGCCGTCCCCAGTCCAGCTCACCGCCGGCCGTCATCGACCGAGCAGCTGATCGGCGAGCTGACGGACGAAGACACCGATGTCGGTGACGATGCCGACCGCCTGGTGCGACCCCCGGTCGGCCAGCTTGGTGACCACGGCCTGGTTGATGTCGACGCAGAACGTCTCCACGCTGGCCGGGAGCACGTTGCCGGTGGCGATGGCGTGCAGGGTCGTGGCCAGCATCAGCGCCACCCGTACCGGATCGCGGCCCTGGTCGCCCCACACCAGGGCCCGCATGGCGTCGGCCGCCTCGGCCACGTCGGTCATGGTGTCGGGCAGCGGGCCGTCGTCGCGGATCGAGCCGCCGAGCACGAACGGGACGCCGGCACGCACGCACGCGTGCATGACGCCACCGGTGACGAAGCCGGCCTCCACCGCGGCGGCGATCGAACCGTGACGCCGGATCTCGTTGATGACCCGCACGTGGTTGGCGTGGCCCCCCTCGACGGGGACGCCGTCGGTGATGCCGATGCCGAGGGAGGTGCCGAGCACGTTGGACTCCAGATCGTGGGTGGCGAACCCGTTTCCCGTGAACAGGCAGTCGATCCACCCCGCCTGCACGAGGGCGGCGATGTCGGGCCCGGCGCCGGTGTGGATGACGGCGGGGCCCGTGACCAACAGGATGCGTCCGCCGGCCTCGCGGGTGGCTCGCAGCCGGTCGGCCACCTGGCGGATGAGCAGGGCCTTGGGTTTCTCGGACGACACCTCGGAGTTCATGAACTCGAACGCGCCGAGGCCTGGTGGCCGCGCCGGCGGGTGGACCCGCACGCCCTCTCGACCGATCACGATCCGGTCGCCGGCTCGGACCCGGTGCATCGGCACCGTGTGGGCCCGGCCGTCATCGTCGATGGTCAGCCCGCAATCCATCTCCGGGTTGTCGACCGCTCGCCACCGACCGTCGACGAGGACCTCGGTCTCGAGGTTGGTGGTCGAATGGAACCCGGCGGGGAAGACGCCGTCGGCCTCGGCCTCGGCCAGCACCGCGTCGGTGTGCTGGATCCGGTTGGCGCCGTGCACCCGCAGGTCGTCGAGGAGCGGGTCGAGGACGTCGTCGTCGGCGGTGACGGCGATCCGGGCGGTCGACGTGTCCTTGTTCGTCTTGCCGATCGAGACGTCGAGCATCTCGTAGTCGGCGCCCGCCTCCAGCACGGTGTCGAGGATCTTGGCCAGGATCAGCGAGTCGACGATGTGCCCGCTCACCTCGATCGTCTCGGTGCGGAGTCGTGCCATGACGACATCTTCTCGCACCAGCCCGACCGGCGACGGCAGCTTCGCCCGCAGCGTCGGTGGCGGATAGCATCCCGCCTCGCATGGGACAGAGCGTGACCGTCGTCGAGAAGAAGTCCTCCAATCCCGAGGTGCTCCGCTTCGAGATCAACCGCAGCCTGACCGGCATGGGTCACGAGCGGTACTCGTCGCTGGACGACATCGTCCTCGCCCGTCCGGTCGACGTCCTGGCCCGGCGCCTGCTCGAGCACGGTGGCGTCGATGGCGTCCACGTCAACTCGTCGGTGATCACCGTCGACCTGGCCGGTGGCAGTACCGGTGAGGGTCTCTACGAGGTGATCCAGAACCTGTTCCGCTTCTACGGGGACGAGGTCCCGGCCGAGGACGCCGAAGCCGAGGGTCCGCCCGTCGACGAGGTCGCCGAGTCCGAGGTCGCCACGGCCCCGGAGGCCGCCGCCGACGAGGCTGTCGAGCGGGCCGCGACCCTGGCCGACGCCGACGACGCCCCCCACGGAGCCGACACCTCATCCGCCGTGGAGTGACCCTGGCATGTCACACTCGATCGTGTGAGTGCCTCGGCATGGGAAGCGGTCCTCGATCGGATTGACGACGCCGCCACCGTCGCCGGCATCCCTGCTGGCATCCATGCCATGCTCCGCCACGCCGAGCGGACCCTCGAGGTATCGGTTCCGATCGAACGCGACGACGGGTCCATCGAGGTGTTCACCGGGTGGCGGATCCACCACAACACGGTCCGTGGTCCGGGCAAGGGCGGCATCCGGTTCCACCCCACCGTCGACGTCGACGAGGTCCGGGCCCTCTCGGCCCAGATGACCATCAAGACCGCCGTCTGCGGCCTGCCCTTCGGTGGGGCCAAGGGCGGGGTCCGCTGTGACCCGACCACCATGAGCCTGCGTGAGCTCGAGCGGCTCACCCGTCGCTACGCCAACGAGATCTCCCCGTTGCTCGGTCCCGACCGCGACGTCCCCGCCCCCGACGTCAACACCGACGGCCGGGTGATGGCCTGGCTCCTCGACACCATCCAGATGTCGGCGGGGGGCGTGCACATCCCCGGGCTGGTCACAGGCAAGCCGCTGTCGGTGGGCGGCACCCGGGCCCACGCGGGCGGCACCGCCAGCGGGGTCGTGGTCTGCGCCCGGGCGGTGTTCGACCAGCTCGGCATCGAGGTCGCCGGCCGCCGGGCCGTGATCCAGGGCTTCGGCAAGGTCGGCGGTCCGCTCGCCTACCTGTTGCAGTCGGCGGGCATGCGGGTCGTCGCGGTGAGCGACGTGACCGGCGCGGTGGTGAACGAGGGCGGTCTCGACACCACGGCCCTCTCGGACCACGTCAAGGCCACCGGCGGCGTGAAGGGGTTCGCCCTCGGCGACAGCGTCGACCCCGACGACATGCTCGAGCTGGAGTGCGAGCTGCTCGTCCCCGCGGCCATGGGGGGTGTGTTCGACGCGGCCGAGGCCGAGAAGATCCGGGCCCAGGTCGTGGTCGAGGCGGCGAACGGGCCGACGCTGACCTCGGCCGACTCCGTCTTCGACCGGCGGGGCATCACCGTGGTCCCCGACGTCCTGGCCAACGGGGGCGGCGTCACCGCGTCGTACTTCGAGTGGGCCCAGGCCCGCCAGGGCTACCCGTGGGAGCTGGGTCTGGTCTCCGATCGCCACCACGAGGTGATGACCGATGCGTTCGCCGACGTGTGGGCGGCCAGTCAGCGCTGGGGGGTGAGCCTGCGCCGCGCCGCCTACGCCGTCGCGATGGAACGGGTGGCGGCCACGATGGAGGCGCGTGGCATCTTCCCCTGACCCTCGGTGATTCCCGGCGGCCCGGTTGACGAGGGTCGAACAGGTGTTCGATACTGCCATCATGGGTCGTGCGGAGGCGCTGGTTGCGGAGACAGCGGAGACACTGGTTGCAGAGGCACTGGTTCCGGAGACACTGGTTCCGGAGACACGGTCGGCTGAGGCGGGGATCGCCGAGCGGGTCCGTCCCACCACCCTGGCCCGGGAGCAGCGCCTGGCCGTCCTGCCCGCGCTCGAGCCGTTGGTGCCCGGCGCCGGTCTGCGGCGGGGGTCCACGCTGTCGATCGACGGTCCTGCGGCCACGTCGCTGGCGCTGGCCACCGCGGCTGCCGCGTCGCAGGACGGCGCCTGGGTCGCCGCGGTCGGGTTCCCGTCGCTGGGACTGCTCGCGGCCGCGGAGCTGGGTGTGGCGCTCGAGCGGTTCGTGCTCGTCGCCTCGCCCGACACCGAACCGGGACCGAACAGCGAGGAGGTGACGTGGGCCGCCGCGGTGGCGGCCCTCGTCGACGCGTTCGAGGTGGTGCTGATCCAGAGCACCCACCGGGTCAAGGCCCGCGACGCCCGCCGGCTCGCCGCCCGCGCCCGTGAGCGGGGCGCGGTGCTGGTCCAGGTCGGCTCGCAGACCTGGCCCGAGGGGGCCGACGTCACCTTGGCGGTGACCGATGCCGCCTGGGAGGGCCTGGGGGAGGGGCACGGACACCTCCGGGCCCGGCGGGTCACGGTCGTGGGGGGTGGGCGCCGCGAGGCGTCCCGTCCCCGCCGGGCCGAGCTGTGGCTGCCGTCCATCGACGGTGCGGTCGAGGCCGTCGTGTCCGATCCCGTTCCGTTCCACGCCCGTGGGGCCTGAGGTGGCCTCTGGGCAGCCCGAGCAGGTGGTCCGGGCGATGGTGGTCTGGGTGCCCGACTGGCCCCTGGTCGCCGCCGGGGTCTCGGCCGACGAACCGGCTGCGGTGTTCCTGGCCAACCGGGTGGTGGCCTGCACCGCGGCGGCCCGGGCGGCCGACGTCCGTCGCCACATGCGCCGCCGCGAGGCCCAGGCCCGGTGCCCTTCGCTGCAGGTGCTCGATCGCGATGTCGAGCGCGATGCCCGGGCGTTCGAGCCGGTGGTGCTGGCGTTGGAGGCCTTCACCCCGCGGGTCGAGGTCACCCGCCCGGGCCGGTGCGCCTTCCCGACGCGCGGCCCGTCCCGGTACTTCGGCGGTGATCATGCCCTCGCCGAACGGGTGGTCGACGCGGTCCGGGCCATCCTCGACCGTCCAACCCCACCGATGGTCACCGCCGGCGTGGCCGATGGGCCGTTCGCCGCCGCCCATGCCGCCCGGAGCGCCTACCTGGCGGCGCAGCGGGGCGAGGTACCGGTCTGGGTGGTGGAGGCGGGCGAGACCGCCGAGTACCTGGCCCCGATGCCCCTCGCCGCGCTCGACCGTCCCGACCTCACCGACGTGCTGGTCCGGCTCGGCCTCCGCACCCTCGGCGACCTCGCCGCCCTCCCTGCCGCGGACGTGCTCGGCCGCTTCGGTCCCGTCGGAGCGGAAGCTCACCGGCTGGCTCGGGGCCTCGATGCCCAGGTGCCGGCCACCGAGCCCCCGCCGGCCGACCTCGTGGTGTCCGCCGCCCTCGATCCGCCGGTCGAGCAGGTGGCTCCCCTCGCGTTCGTGGCCCGGGGCCTGGCCGACGAGCTCCACGGCCGGCTCCAGGCCCGCGGGTCGGCGTGCAGCCGCATCGTGGTCATCGCCGAGAGCGAGCACGGCGAACGGTCGGAGCGGGTGTGGCGTCACGCCGAGGCCGGGACAGCCGGTGCGCTCACGGCCGGGGCCATCACCGACCGGGTGCGCTGGCAGATGGACGGATGGCTCCACGCCCCGGTGCGTCAGCGCCCCACCGCCGGCATCGTCCACCTCGAGATCCGGCCCGAAGAGGTCATCCCCGCCGACGGCCGCCAGCTCGGGTTCTGGGGTGGCGACACCGGCGCGGCCGACCGGGCGGTGCGGGCCATCGCCCGGGTACAGGGCCTGCTGGGTGTCGAGGCCGTGTCCGTCCCCGAGTACGTCGGCGGCCGCGACCCCGGCGAGCAGCTCCGGTTGGTCCCGGCCGGGGCGGTCGACCTCGCCGGGGGCCGGTCCACGGTCCGAACGCCCGGGCCGGCCGACGCGCCCTGGCCGGGCCGCCTGCCCCAGCCGGCACCCGCCACCGTCCACGCCGTCGCCGAACCGGTCGACGTGGTCGATCGCACCGGCCGGGCGGTCATCGTCGACGGCCGGTGCGAGCCCACGGCTGCTCCTGCCGGTCTGCGGTCCGGGGGCCGGGTCCGTCGCATCACGTCCTGGGCCGGCCCGTGGCCGGTGGACGAGCGGTGGTGGGACGTCGAGCGCCACTCCCGCCGGGCCCGCTTCCAGGTCGTCACCGACGACGGCGTCGCCCGCCTCGTCGTCCTCGAGCGGGGCCGTTGGTCGGTCATCGCCACCTATGACTGATCCCGAGCCGATGCGAGAGACGAGCCAGGGGGGAATACGGTTCCCGAGGTGGACGAGCCACCCGACCCTCTCCCCGAGCGCTCTCCCGCATCGGCCGAGAGCGACTTCGTGCTGCCCGGCCGTCTGGAGCGGCTGCGGGCCGAGCTGCGCGAGGAAGGGGTCCCCGCGCTGGACGGCGGGTTCGACGAGGTGGCGGCGCTGGTCGAGCTGGCCTACGCGCTCCGCCCCCCGTCCCACGAGGGACGGGTCCCCACCTACGGCTCGGTGCTCCTCCCCGGGCCCCTCGACCCGGGCAGGCTCGATCTCGGCCCCCTCGACCACGAGGTCGTACCGGTCGACCACCTCGATCCCACCCTGGTGCGCCGTTTCGCCGACGGCATGCGGACCTTCGTCGTCCGCGACCGCAATGGGCTGTCGCAGTTGCTGTGCTTCGGCCGGGCCATGAGCCGCGAGTACGACCTGGTCATCCTCCAGGGGCTCCTCGGCGCCCTGATCGTGCAGCGCCACCCCGGCGGCCAGGTGCGCACGTACGGCCCCGCTGGCGTCGCCCGCTGGGATGGGGTGGCGTGGTCGCACGACGAGCCCATAGGCGAGCTCCACCGGACGTTGGCGATCTCGGTGCCCCACATACCCGCCGACGTGTTGCGCCTGCTGCTGCTCTTCGCCATCCACGAGCTCAGCCCTCGCCGGATCGGGGCCACCCTCGTCTGGCGGCCGGACGGCTCCGCCCGCCTCGCCGGACGCTGCGAACCGCGTTTCCCCCGGGTTCCGACCGTCGGCCTCCGTCACCCCGGCGGTCCGGCGGCCATCGCCAACGCCCTGGCCCAGACCGACGGGGCGGCGTTGTTCGACGATGACGGCACGATGGTGGCGATGGGGGTCCTCCTCGTGCCGTCCGACGCCGCCAAGGCGCAGATCGACCTCCTGAGTGGAACCAGGCACACCTCGGCCATGCGCTACTCGTTCGACGACCTCGACGCCGTGGTGATCGTGGTCTCCGAGGACGGGCCGGTGTCGGTCATGAATGCCGGTCGATCGCTGCGGGCCGATCCGGACGGCGACCTCATCGGCTGAATCCCCGGTCCCCGGTCACCGGCGGCGCCGGACGGCTCGGAGGGTCAGCGCCGAGAGCACCGGCACCATGGCCGCGGCCGCGCCCTTGCTGAGGAGACGGGTCATCCGCTTCATGCGCAGGGATCCGAGGTCGTCGGGCCGGGCGGGCACCGTGGGGAGCGGGGGGCGAACGGGATCCTCGGAGTGTTGCTCCACGACGTCGAAGCGGCACGGCCAGGTCTCGTGGCGCAGCCGCCTGACCGCCGCGCACTCGGCGGTCCCGCCGGGATCGAGCGAGTACGGATCGGCGATCCACCACTCGATCTGGACGCCGTCGGGCTCGATGTCACAGATGAGGTACCCCCGTTCGGTGACGTCGGCCCACTGCACCTGGGGCATGCGCCGCACGGCGTGGTCGAGCAGCCGATTCACACCCGGGAGGTTCGCTCGTCCCATGGGAGCCGACGACACCGCCGGACAGACCGCCTCGACGGCCACGGGTTCGCCATCCGACCCAGGGGGTCCTTCGAAGGCCCAGCCCGAGTGGACGTCGCCGGACACCAGCACGGTGCGGGCGCCGCCGGCGGCTCGGGTCTCGATGCGTTGGGTGAGCAGGTCGCGCTCCGCGAGGTACCCGTCCCACTGGTCGTCGTGGACGACCTCGCCGTCGAGCACCGCGTAGCCGTTCGGGAGCAGCCCGGTGGGGAGGCGGGAGCCGGCGGGCAAGGGCAGGGAGATCTCGTTCACCACCACCCCGCTGGCGACCAGGGTCCAGGGCCGGCTGGTGTCGGCGAGCCGATCGCCGACGAAATCACGTTGATCGTCGCCGAGCAGCGAGCGATCTGGGTCGTCGCGCCCGGTCGTGTGGTCGTCGCCGGCCTGGCGGTCGCGCCCTTCGTAGCGGGTGTCGAGCAGCACCAGTTCGACCAGGTCGCCGACGGTCACCGATCGCCACGCCCGTCGCAGGTTCCCCGGTTCGGGGTAGCGGAGCGGGAGCCATTCGGACCGGGCGCGTGTGGCGGCCGCCACCCGATCATCCCACGGACCGTCCACGGTGGGGTCGTGGTGCTTGGCGCCGGTTCGCCACGAGTTGTCGGCGAAGTCGTGGTCGTCCCAGATGGCGAGCATCGGGTGGCGGGCGTGGAGGTACTGGAGGTCGGGGTCGGATCGCAGCTGCGCGTACCGGTGTCGGTATCCGGCGAGATCCACGGCGGTGTGGGTGAGCTCGCCGCGCCGGCCGTGGTGTGCGGTCTGCTCGGCGTAGATGTAGTCGCCGAGGTGGAGCACCACGTCGAGCTCGCGGTCGGCGAGGGCGCGGTACACGCCCAGGGGTGCGGCGGAGTAGTCGGCGCAGCAGGTGAGCCCGACGCGGAGCCGTTCGACGTGGCCGTCGGGCAGGGTCCGGGTCCGCCCGACCGGGGAGCGGTGGCCGTCGATCTCGAAGTCGTAGAAGTAGGTGGTGGCGGGATCGAGGCCATCGACCTCGACGGTCACCGTCCGATCCGATTCCTCGGCTGCCGGCGCGGAGCCCTCGGCGACGATGTCGTCGAGGTCGCCGTCGCGCGCCAGACGCCAGCGGACCGTTCCCGCCGACCGGGTGCGGGTCCACAGCAGGATCGATGACCGGGTGGGTTCGAACGACGCGACCCCGTGTTCGAATCGGGCAATGGGCACGGTCGGCTCGTACCCAGGCCGGCGCCGCCTCAGTCTGGCGCCGCCTCGGTCGGACACATGGCTCAAGCCACGAGCGTGGGGTCCGGTTGGAGCACCCGGCTGGCCACCTCGCGGGCCAGGGCGGCGAAGTGGTCGGCGGCGGGGGGCAGGCTGCGGTCGCGCCGGCGGGTCAGCTGGATGCACCGGGCGATGGGCGGCTCGATCTGCACGACGACGATGCCGGGATCGTCAGGGTCGATGGCGAGGTACGGCATGATGGCCCGGCCCATCCCCGAGCGGACCATGCCCTGCACGGCGCCGTTGTCCTGGGAGCGGAACACGTAGTCGGGATGGACACCCATCTCGGCCAGGCGCCGGTCGATGAGGAGCTGGCACACGTTGTTGTCGGGCTGACCGATGATGGGGTGGCCGTTGATGTCGCCGGGGCCGGCCACGGGGCCATCGAGGTCGCCGCGGGCGGCGATCACCACGAAGGGGTCGTAGCCGAGCAGGTCGGAGGAGATGCGGGGGTCGGGTTCGATGTCGACCGTGAAGGCGAGGTCGAGCTCGTCGTCGAGCACGCCACGGAACAACGTGGTCTGGTCGTCGGTCTCGAAGAGGCGGATGTCGACATCGGGCACCTCGGCCCGCATGCGTTGGATGACCGAGGGGAGGATCTCGGCAGACACGGACTGGAACGTGCCGATGACCAGGCTGCCGGACACGCCCCGCCGGAGCCGATCGAGCTCGACGTCCATCTGGGCGACCTGTTCGAGCGTGGCGCGGGCGTAGTCGAGCAGGACCTGACCGGCCGCGGTGAGCTCGGCCGCCCGGGGTCCCTTGGGTCGATCGAACACCGGGAGACCGGCGGCCTTCTCGAGGGCGGCGATCTGCTGGCTGATCGCCGACTGGGTGAACCCGAGGGCTTGGGCCGCCTTGGCGAAGGACCCTTCGTCGACCACGGCGACCAGCGCCGAGAGGTGACGGACATCGACGTCTCGCAGCGTGCTCATTGTTCATCAGCATAGCTGATGAATGTGGTGAGAGATAATCGCTAGCGCTGATGGCTCAGGATCCGTACCGTGATGGCATGTCCCCCACCGCAGCCCAGCAACTGGCCGAGGCCGTCGTCTCCGACGGCTTCGGTACCCACCGGGCGGCGCTCGCCGCCCTCTTCGCCGGCGCCCGCCGGCGCGGCGTCAGCGAGACCCTGGTGTCGATCGCCGCCGACCCCGACGAGGTCGACGTCGTCCGCTTCCGGGCTCTCGGTCGCGTCGTCGTCGAGTACCTCCGGGCCGGCGAGTCGGCCGAGGCCGACCGTCCTGTCGCGCCGGCGACCACCACCGCCCGCGGTGCGCTCGTCTCCTGCGCCGGCTCTGCGGCGTGATGCCTGCCTGACCACCTCCTCTCCAACAGGATGACGACGGGTTCCTGACCCGCCCGCCAGGGCGGCCGGGGGCCCGCCGTCGCGTCCGGCCCCCTGGTGTTCGAACATCTGTTCGATTACCATCGAACGCCGTGGGTTTCAACAACCCGGACGTCTCGTGGTCCGAGCTCGAACGGACGCTCTCCGACAACCGGGCGCGCCATGCCAAGCCGACCCGGGCCGCCGATGAACGACGCGGCGACGGCAACGACAGCCCGGCGTGGTCGTACCGCCGGCCGTCGTACGTGAAGCCGGCCGGCCTCCGGCGCGAGGTCGGCGCCGTGCCGTACGCCGAGCTCCACTGCCACTCGAACTTCAGCTTCCTCGATGGTGCCTCCCATCCCGAGACCCTGGCCGAGGAGGCGGCCCGGCTCGGCCTCGAGGCCCTGGCCCTCACCGACCACGACGGCTTCTACGGCGTGGTCCGCTTCGCCGAGGCGGCCCGGGCGGTGGGGTTGCCCACCGTGTTCGGGGCCGAGCTCTCCCTCGGGCTGACCCAGCCCCAGAACGGCATCCCGGATCCCGAGGGGTCGCATCTGCTGGTCCTGGCCCGCAACCCCGCCGGCTACGCCCGCCTGGCCGATGTCATCTCCCGCGCCCAACTGGGAGCCGGCTACGACGGCCTCGCACCGGCCGGCGTCGGGAGCGCGCCGACGAGTCGGCGCGAGCAGCCGGCACGCGGCGCTGCGAAGCAGACCGCCCTGAGCACGGAGAAGGGCAAGCCCGACTACCGCGACGTCGACCTGGCCCGGGCCCACGGGGGTGACTGGCTGGTGCTCACCGGGTGCCGGAAGGGGGCGGTGAACCAGGCGCTGATGGCGCACGGTCCGGCGGCGGCCGAGCGGGCGCTGGGCGGTCTGGTCGATCTGTTCGGCGCCGCCAACGTGGCGGTCGAGCTGTGGGACCACCACGATCCGCTCGACTCGGTCCGCAACGACGCCCTGGCCCGCATCGCCGACCGGGTGGGGGTCGAGGTGGTGGCCACCAACAACGTCCACTACGCCACCCCGGCCGAGCGGCCGCTGGCCACCGCCCTCGCCGCGGTCCGCGCCCGGCGCAGCCTCGACGAGGCCGACGGCTGGCTCCCTCCGGCCGCCACCGCCCACCTGCGGGCGGGGGTCGAGCAGGGCCGCCGCTTCGCCCGCTACCCGGGCGCGGTCGAGCGCGCCGCCGAGCTCGGGCGGGCGTGCGCGTTCGACCTCCACCTGGTGGCCCCCAACCTGCCCCCGTTCCCGTGCCCGCCCGGCCCCGACGGCCGGCCCCTCACCGAGATGGCGTTCCTCCGCCAGGTGGTCGACGCCGGTGCCGAGCGGCGCTACGGCCCCCGGCACCGTCCTCGCCTGCCGGGGGCGTGGGAGCAGATCGATCACGAGATGGCCCTCATCGACACCCTCGGCTTCCCCGGGTACTTCCTCATCGTGTGGGACCTGGTCGAGTTCTGCCGGCGTTCGGACATCTTCTGCCAGGGCCGGGGGAGCGCGGCCAACTCGGCGGTCTGTTACGCCCTCGGCATCACCAACGCCGACGCGGTGGCGCTGGGGCTGTTGTTCGAGCGGTTCCTCTCGCCCGAGCGCGACGGGCCCCCCGACATCGACATCGACATCGAGTCCAACCGGCGCGAGGAGGTCATCCAGTACGTCTACGAGCGCCACGGCCGGCGCCACGCGGCCCAGGTGGCCAACGTGATCACCTACCGGGCCCGCTCGGCGATCCGTGACATGGCCAAGGCCCTGGGTTACGCCACCGGCCAGCAGGACGCCTTCGCCAAGTCGGCCGACGCCTGGGGTGGGGTCCGGGAGGCCGAGCAGCTACCACGCGACGTCCTCGCCATGGCAGCCGAGGTCGAGCACTTCCCCCGCCACCTCGGGGTCCACTCCGGCGGCATGGTGCTCTGCGACCGCCCGGTGGTGGAGGTCTGCCCGGTGGAGTGGGCCCGGTTCACCGGCCGGGAAGGTTCGAGTTGGACATCCGGCCCGATCAGCCCATCCGGTCCGTCCTGCAGTGGGACAAGGACGACTGCGCCGCCGCCGGACTGGTGAAGTTCGACCTGCTCGGCCTGGGCATGCTCACCGCCCTGCACGAGACGGTCGACCTGGTGCGCGCCGCCCACGGCCTGGAGCTCGACCTGGCCACCATCCCCCAGGACGACGAGGTCTACGAGATGCTCCAGCGGGCCGACTCGGTGGGCGTGTTCCAGGTCGAGTCCCGGGCCCAGATGGCCACCCTGCCCCGCCTCAAGCCCCGCACCTTCTACGACCTCGTGGTCGAGGTCGCCCTCATCCGGCCCGGCCCCATCCAGGGCGGGTCCGTGCATCCCTACATCCGGCGGCGCAACGGCCACGAGGAGGTCACCTACCTCCACCCGCTGCTGGAGAAGTCACTGGCCAAGACGCTCGGTGTGCCGCTGTTCCAGGAGCAGCTCATGCAGATGGCCATCGACGTCGGTGGCTTCACCCCGGCCGAGGCCGACCAGCTTCGCCAGGCCATGGGATCGAAGCGCTCGCCCGAGCGGATGGAACGGCTCCGCAGCCGGTTCGCGGCCGGCGCCGCCGAGCGCGACGTGCCCCCCGGCATCGTCGAGGAGATCTGGGTCAAGCTGGCCGCCTTCGCCAACTACGGCTTCCCGGAGAGCCATTCGGTGAGCTTCGCCTACCTCGTGTACTCGTCGTCGTGGCTCAAGCGCTTCCATCCCGGCGCGTTCTGCGCCGGCCTGCTCAACGCTCAGCCCATGGGGTTCTGGTCGCCCCACACGCTGATCCAGGATGCCCGCCGCCACGGCGTCGAGGTCCGCACCGTCGACCTGGCCCGCTCCGCGACCAAGGCCACCCTCGCCCTCATCCCAACCCCTCCCCACCCCCGTTCTGGTCGGTCATCGGTCGTTCCTGATGGCGCGATGACCGACCAGAACCAGATGGGGTGGGTGGACACCCACGGGAGGGCGCCGGAGGAGTGGGGGGCCGGCGGGCCGGTGGTGCAGCTCGGGTTCCGGGAGGTGCGGGGGATCGGCGAGGACCTGGCGGTGGAGATCGCCGCCCAGCGCGACGAGCACGGCCCGTACGCCTCGATGGAAGACCTGGCCCGCCGGGTCCCGCTCTCCCTGCCCCAGCTCGAGGCGCTGGCCACCGCCGGCGCGTTCGAGTGCCTGGGGATGGGCCGCCGGGAGGCCATCTGGCAGGCGGGGGCGGTGGCCCAGGGCGGGGTCGACCGGCTCCCGGGCATCGTCACCGGCACCCGGGCCCCGACCCTGCCCGGCATGGACGCCTTCGAGGAGGCCCGGGCCGACCTGTGGGCCACGGGCATGAGTCCCGACGGGCACCCCACGAAGTTCATCCGCCCCGACCTCGACCGGCTGGGCGTGGTCACCTCGGTCGGGCTGTGGGACGTCGAGCCCGGCACCAAGGTGCTCATCGGCGGCGTGGTCACCCACCGGCAGCGACCGGCCACCGCGGGCGGGACCATGTTCCTCAACCTCGAGGACGAGACCGGCCTGATCAACGTGGTGGTGTCCAAGGGGTGCTGGAACGCCCACCGGCGGGTGGCCCTCACCGCACCGGCGATGCTCATCCGCGGCCGGCTGGAGCGGGCCGAGGGAGTGGTCAACGTGGTGGCCGAGCGGCTGTCGCTGCTCCCGGTCCAGAGCACCCCCAAGAGCCGGGACTTCCGATGACCCCGACCGCGGTCGCCCCGCTCCAGTCCTCGCTGTTCGGCACCGGCGAACCCGCCGTCGACCCCACCTTCGGCGGGATCGAACGGATCGACCTGGCCCACGATGCCTGGGTCGAGCACCTGCCCGGCTGGCTGGACGGGGAGCAGACCGTGTTCGACACCTTGGTCGACACCACCGACTGGCACGCCAACCGGCGCCCGATGTACGACCGCGTGGTCGACGTCCCCCGGCTCACCGCCACGCTCCCTGCCGACGGTCCCGGCCATCCCGTGCTGGACGAGATCGCGGCCGCGGTGTCGGCCCGCACCGGCGAGCCCTGCGAGCGGGTCGGCCTGGCCTGGTACCGGGACGGGCGCGACTCGGTCGCACCCCACGGCGACCTGATCGCCCGCCAGATGCAGACCACGGCCATGGCCATCGTCTCCTGTGGTGCCCGCCGGCGCTTCCACCTCGCTCCCGCCGATCCCGGCACCGCGCCGTCCCGGTCGCTCGAACTGGGCCGGGGCGACCTGCTCATCATGGGTGGCACCATCCAGCGCACGTGGCGCCACGGCGTCCCCAAGACCGCCCGCCCGGTCGGCCCCCGCCTGTCGATCATGTTCCGGCCGCCCTGGTTGGGCTGAACGGGCACAATGAGCCCATGCAGTCCCTCGGCGTCCACCACGTGTCGGTCAACGTCCACGATGCCGAGGAGGCCATCGCCTTCTACACCGAGGTCCTCGGCCTCACCGTCCGCAGCGACCGTCCCGACTTCGGCTTCGGGGGCGCCTGGCTCGACATCGGTGATGCACAGGTCCACCTCATCGAGGCCGCGGTACCCGACGACCGGGGCCAGCACTTCGCCGTCCGCGTGGGCGATCTCGATGCCGCCGTGGCCGAGCTCCGCGCCCGGGGGGTCGAGGTCGGTGACCCCACGCCGGTGGGGACCAGCCGGCAGGCGTTCCTGCACGATCCGTCGGGCAACCTGATCGAACTGCACCAACCGCAGCCGTCGGGCGCCGAGTAGGGGAGCGACGCCTTCCGCGAATACGGTCGGCGTGTGGCTTCCTCCAAACGACGCCCCAGCAAGTCGAAGCGCTACCGGCAGAACAAGGCCGAACGCGACGCGCGCCGGGCCCGGTCGGCCCACGCCGGCGAGGCCACCGCCATCGCCCGCGGTGAGCTCGAGCCGGTGGGTGGCGACGAGGAGGAGGCTGCGCCGAGCGAGGGGGCGCGGACCACGAGGACGACGAAGTCCGACGGCAAGGCCAGCGCCAGTCGGGCGAAGCGGCGCCCGCAGAACACGATCCCCGGGCAACGGGCCGTCGTGCTGGCCTTCCTGTTCACGATCGTGTCGGCCATCACCTTGATCGTGTCGCCGGTGGGCGTCCGCCGTGACGTTCCCAAGGACGATCCCCGGGTGGAGGCCAGCGACAAGGTCAACGACGACGGCACCGTCCAGATCACCGACGAGATCAAGCTTCTCGACGAGGAGTCGATCCCGGTGGCCGTGCTCATCCTGGTGACCCCGATCGCCATCGCCGGCGGCGCGCTGTGGTTCACCAAGCGCCCCCAGCGGACCACGGCCTGGACCATCGCCATGGTGGCGATGGCGGGCTTCACCTTCGTCGGCGCGCCCTACTCGACCTTCTCCATCGTCGCCCTGCTGGCGCTGGCGGTCGCCGGCTTCCAGGCGAGACGAGCGGAGAGCAAGGTCCGGGTGGCCGAGCTGAAACGCCAGCGCGCCGCTCGCAAGGCAGCCAAGCGGGGCGACGTCATCGACGTCGACGCCACCGAAGACGACGACTCCGACCGAGACTGACCACAACCTGCCGACCGTGGCCAGCCGTTTCGTCACCGACACCGCCGTCGCCCCCGAGGGTGGAGGCGCCTACCGGGCCAGCATCGACCCGGCCTGGTGGATCATCCGCGGCCCGAACGGTGGATACCTGGCCGCCATCGTCGCCCGGGCCGCACTCGCCGAGGTGGCCGGCACGGGTCAGCGCCTGCGTTCCCTGACCCTGCACTACCTGCGCGCCCCCGTGGTGGGTCCGTGCCGGGTGATGGTCGGGGTCGAGCGTCGGGGACGCACGCTCACGTCGATGACGGTTCGACTGACCCAGGACGACCAGCCCGTCGTCATCGGCGTGGCTGCCACTGCGGTGGATCGCGACGGTCCGGTGTTCTCGGACCTGCCGATGCCCGTCGTCGCACCACCCGCGGAGCCGACACCGCCGACGCCGGACGTGCCGGGGACGCCCCGCATCCCGTTGCGCGACCAGTTCGAGCAGCAGACCCGCCTCGGTCCTCCGCGCGAGAGCGGCGAAACGGCGGACGAGGCGCTCACCGGCGGTTGGATACGGCTCGCGGACCCGACCGACGTCGACGAGGTGGTGGTCACCGCGCTGACGGACGCGTGGACGCCCGCCGTCTTCAGCCGCATCGCCGATCCACTCGGGGTACCCACCGTCGATCTCACCATCCACTTCCGGGATCCCGCGCCGGGCCGCCCCGAGTGGACCTTCGCCCGCTTCCGAACCCGTCATGCATCCGGCGGCTACCTCGAGGAGGACGGCGAGCTGTGGAGCAGGGACGGACGGCTCCTGGCCCTGAGCCGCCAGCTGGCCGTGGCGCTGCCGATGTGATCCCGCGGCGGCGATAGGGTCCGCGAACCCGTCGAACGACCAGGAGATGACCATGGCCACCGCCGCCGAAGCCGCCCACGAGAAGTTCCAGGCCCGCATGGGCGAAGACGATGGAGCCGGCGAGTGGTTCGAGATGACCCAGGAACGCATCAACGACTTCGCCGACGTCACCATCGACCACCAGTTCATCCACGTCGACCCGGATGCGGCCAAGGCCTCACCCTTCGGCACCACCATCGCGCACGGCTTTCTCACTCTGTCGATGCTCACCCACCTGTCGGGCTCGATCCCCAGTGACCCCGAGACCTTCAAGGGCGTGGTCATGGGCGTGAACTACGGCTTCGACAAGGTGCGCTTCGTGTCGCCGGTGCCCAGTGGCTCCCGCATCCGGGCCACCAGCACCCTCAAGGACGCCGTGCTCAAGGACCCGAACACGATCCAGGTCACCCGGACCTACACGATCGAAGTCGAGGGGTCGGATCGCCCGGCCGTGATCGCCGACTGGATCACTCGCCTCACGTACGGCTGACCCTGCCCGTTCCGACACAAGGACTGCGAAGTTGGGACCTTCGCCTCCCGCCGGATCGAGCCCGGGCGCGGACAATGAGCCCGTGCGACTCGTCGATCCCGCCGATCCCTGGTTCCGCCGCCATCCCGGTGCGGCCGGCGTGGTCGCGGTGGCGCTCTTCGCCCTGGTCACCGTGTTGCCCTACCGCGGCGGCGAGGAGCGGGACGCAGCCATCTTCCTCTACGCCCTCCCGATCGCCCTGATCGCCATGGCATTCGGCCGTCTCGGAGGCGTGGCGGCCGCCGTGATCAGCACCGTGATGCTGTGGGGGCATCTCGCCGGGACGCCCGCCGCGCTCTCCTCGGAGGGCTGGGCGGTACGGCTGGTGCCGCTCTGGCTGCTCGGCCTGCTCGTGGGCATGGCCGCCGACGCCATGGAAGAGGCGTCGCGGACCCGCACCGAGCTGGCGGTGGCGTCCGCTCGTCGTCGCGACGCAGCCGAGGTGAACGACGCCATCATCCAACGGCTGGCGGTGGCGAAGTGGCAGGCCGAGGCCGCAGGGGCCGACGCCGTCGCCGTGACGGTCGGGGAAGTGATCGGCGTGACCGAGGAGCTGGTGAGCTCGCTGCTCGCCGGGACCGACATGGCCGATCGGCTCCGATCCCGGACGACGGCACCACCCGGGACCCCGGTCGGGCACGGGCATCGTCGCACCCTGCATCGCTGACATCTGCGAGGCTGCCGGGGTGTTCGCTCTCGACGGTCAGCCTTCTTCCGGCGAACCGTACGTGGCGGTGAGCACATCCGACGTCGTCGCCGCCTCCTCGATGATGCCGATCGCCTTGCGCCCCTGGAGCCCGGGGGCGAGGCCGATGGATTCGGCGCTGGCGTACACCGAGAAGTCGTAGCGGTGGGGGGCGTCACCCGGTGGCGGGCACGGACCATCCCAGCCGTCGACACCGGAGTCGGTGATCGCGGTCACCGCGCCGGGCGGGACGAGACCCGACTCGATGGTGGTGACGGTGGGGGGCAGGCCGGCGACGACCCAGTGCACGAATCCGGCCGCGTCCTCGTCGGTCACGACGATCGCCAGCTCGGCGGTTCCGGCCGGGATGCCGGTGACCGACAGGGGCGGGGGGACGTTCTGGCCGTCACAGGTGAAGCTCGCATCGAGCGTCCCACCGTCGACGAACGCCGGGCTGGTCAGCGTCAACCCGCCCGGGTCGGGCGCGGCGATCCCGACGGTGGTCGTGGTGGCCTCCGACACCGGCACGGTGGGTGCTGGCGCCAGTGTGCGACCGTCGTCGTTGCACCCGGCCAGGGCAGCGACGAGCGCGACGAGCGCGACGAGTGCGGACGAACGGGGCATGCGGAGATCGTGCCACGGCGGAGCATGCGGTCCCGGCGCAGGCCCGCGCCCGCCCTCACGGGGCCGAAGGCGGCGAACCGTTGTCGCTGGAGCGTTGGAGCAGCTCGGTGACGCCGGCCAGCGCGCCGGCCACGCCGGCCAGTTCGGTGGGGACGATGATCTTCGTCGCCTGCCCGTCGCCGAGCTTCTGCAGCGCCTCGAGGTACTTGATGGCGAGCAGGTCGTTGGACGGGTTGCCGTCGTGGATCGCTCGGTAGACGCTGCGGATGGCGTCGGCCTCACCCTCGGCCACCGCTTGCTGGCGGAACTTCTCGGCCTCGGCGAAGGTCCGGACCGCCTCGGCCCGCCCCTCGGCCTCGAGCACGGCCCGGGCCTTGACGCCCTCGGCCTGCAGGATGGCCGAGGCCTTCTCGCCCTCGGCGGTGGTGATCGCCGCGGTCCGCCGGCCCTCGGCCTCGGTGACGACGGCTCGGCGCGTGCGCTCGGCCTTCATCTGCTCGTGCATGGCCGACATGACGTCCGGCGGCGGATCAATCCGCTGGATCTCGACCCGCACGACGCGCACGCCCCATTTGTCGGTGGCGTCGTCGAGGATCTCGCGCAGCGCGAGGTTGATCTTGTCCCGCGAGGTCAGGGCCTCGTCGAGCTGGAGGTCGCCGACCACGTTGCGGAGGTTGGTCTGGGCCAGCTTGGTGACGGCAAGGATGAAGTTGGCCACGTTGTAGACGAGCCGCTGTGGATCAGTCGGCTCGTAGTAGATGACGGCGTCGACCGAGACCACGACGTTGTCGGAGGTGATGACCTCCTGCGGCGGCACGTCGATGACCTGCTCGCGCATGTCGACGGGTCGGAGGGTCTGGACGAACGGGATGATGATCCGCAGGCCCGGATCGACGGTGGCCTGGTACTTGCCGAGCATCTCGACGATGCCCCGCTGATACGGGTGGATGATCCGGACCCCCATCGACACGTAGGCGAACAGGAAGAACGCGATCACTGCGAGCACGATCACGGCTGTCATGTCAGAACGACCTCTCGTTGGACTCGGTGGGCAGGTAGAGGCCGGTGGGGAAGACGACGACGCGCGTGCCTCGGACCTCCACGATCGTGACATGGGTCCCGACCGGGATGGCGCTGCCGTCGGTGGACTGGGCCCGCCACTGCTCGCGGCCGACCCGGACCAGACCGACCTCGTCGGGGCCCGAGGGCACGAGGTCGAGGATGATGCCGTCCTCGCCGACGAGGCGCTGCGCTCCGACCCCTCTCGGATTGCCGCGGGCCTGGTCGAGGCGGCGGGCCAGGGGCCGCAGCGCGGCGAAGGTGCCCAGCGACACGGCGATGAACGCGACCCAGCTCAGCCCGGCGGGGACACCGAGGAAGGCGAGCACGGATGCGGCCGCCGCCCCGACGGCGAAGGGCGCGAGGAAGAAGGATCCCGCGAGGTGCATCTCGCCCAGCCCGAAGACCACCGCTGCGCCCAGCCACACCCACCGCCAGAACTCCGGCTCGTTCACAGGTTCAGGGTACCCACCGTCGTTGTCGGTCGCGGCCGGTGATCCGGGCTCGTCACCCGGGTTGGCTGGTCGCCGATGACGGAACCGTCGTGGCGCTGGTGGTGGTGGTCGAGCGGGCCTGGTCGGGTCGGACGAAGGTGTGGTCGGGGATCTCGGTCGTGTAGTCGAGCGCCCGGAGCGAATCCTTGCCCTGGTCGACCAGGAGCAGCGCGCCCTCGGGCGAGACGCAGATCGTGCCGGCGGCACCCAGATCGGAACGGTCGTGGCCCTGCTTCAGCTCGGTCACGAGGCAGCGGGCCTGGACCCCGGCGATCGGCCTGGTGTCGATGCGGAAGGTGTAATCGGCTCGGCGGTCCCGCAACGTCGACGTCAGCTGCTCCAGCGTCGCGTCGTCGAACGCGCCCGGTCCCTCCACGATGGCATCGGTCCGCCGGCACGAGACGATGGTCCCCTTGTCCTGGTCTCGCGGGCAGGTGAACGCCTCACCGTCGAGTACGAGCCGCACCTCGGTGGTGACGTCGTCGGTGAGCACGTCGACGCGCCGATCCGGCGGGTCGTTGGCCACGACCAGCTTCGTGTTCGCGTTCGGTCCGGGATACGTCGCCTGGTAGGTGGCGGTCTGGCCGCGGGCTGCGAGGGCGAGGAAGTCGGCGACCTCGGGCCCGAGACCGGCGTCGGCCGCCGCGGCGCGGATCTGGTCGGCTCGCTGGTCACCGGTGTCGGACCCGTCGCCGCAGCCGGCCAGGGCCACGACCGCGGCGGCGATGGTGGCGATGGCGAGGGCTCGACGGCGATGTGGTCGCACACCGGGATGCTAGGGAGCGGCCGGTACCCTGGACGCACCATGGTCGAGGCTCCCGAACCCGTGCCGGCCCCGGACGTCGACGACGCCGTCGGCGGGCCGGCTCCGGCCGGTGTCCCGTCGGTCGCTCGCTCGGTGCTCATCGGCGTCGCGGTGTCGATCGCCGTCGGCGCGACCAGCTTCTTCCTGATCGCCATCCCCTTCTACACCCTGGCGTCGTTCGAGTCGCACGGCGTCGATCGGCCGATCGTCCGCACCGGCCTGTTCCGGATCGCGTTGCCCGTCGGTGCCCTGGTGGGCGTCGTCGTCGGGGCCGTCTCGGCGCGCTGGCTCCATCGGGGCGGCCGGTGGACCACCGACGACGGTGGCGACCGCTACAGCGCTCGGTAGCTCGGAGCGGGCATCGCGCCTGGGTAGCCTCGGGCCCGTGCCAGAACCGGTCCAACGCTGTCTGCTCACCGTGCACGCCCACCCGGACGACGAATCGTCGAAGGGGGCGGGGACGGTGGCCAAGTACCACGATGCCGGCGTTCGCACCGTGCTCGTGTGCTGCACGGGCGGCGAGGAGGGCGACATCCTCAATCCCGCCATGGATCGTGACGACGTCCGGGACGACCTGCCCGCCGTCCGCATGGCCGAGCTCGCCCGTGCCGCCCAGATCATCGGGTACGACGAGACCGTCATGCTCGGCTACCGCGACTCGGGGATGCCCGACAGCGAGGCCAACGCCCGTCCCGAGGCGTTCGCCAACGCACCGCTCGACGAAGCGGTGGGCCGGCTGGTGGCCATCCTGCGACGCGAACGTCCCCAGGTGGTCGTGACCTACGGCGACGATCAGAAGGGCTATCCCCACCCCGATCACCTCATGGTCCACGACATCACCATGCCGGCGATCGACCGTGCCGCTGATCCGTCGTGGTACCCCGACGCCGGCGAGCCCCACCAGGTGTCCAAGGTGTACTGGACCATGTGGTCGCGGGCCCGCATGGTGGCGATGCACGAGAAGTTCGAGGAGCTCGGTCTCGAGTCACCGTTCGACGACAAGTGGTTCGACCGACCGTCGCAGGACCAGCGCATCACCACCCGGGTCGACATCGGCGACCACAACGAGGTTCGCTGGGACGCGTTGTTGGCCCATGCCACCCAGGTCGACCCGGAGTCGCCGTTCTGGTTCGGGCTGCCGCGGGAGGTGGCCGCGACGCTGCACCCGTGGGACGAATACGAGCTGGCCCGGTCCTTGGTCGCATCCGACGAGTCGACCGGCGACCTCTTCGACGGCATCACCGGTTGAGATGCCCCGCCTCCTCACCCAGGACTGGCTCGACCGGCAGCGTGCGGAGACGACGTCGCTGCCGGCCCGTCCCGGCGCCACGGCACGGATCCAGTACGAGGTCACGGGCGGCGGCGACGGCCCGGTGACGTTCCACACCCACCTGGAGGACGGCCGGATCACCGACAACCAGCTCGGCGCCGACGACGAGGCTGATTTCACCATGCTCGTGCCCTACGACTTCTTCGTCGCCATCGTCCGGGGGGAGGCCGATGCCAGCGTCGGGTTCATGCGGGGAACGGTGAAGGTCACGGGGAACATCGGCCGGATGCTGTCGGTCCTGCCGGTCACCGTCGCCCCGGAGTGGCGCACTGCCATGGATCGGGTCGCTGCCGACACCGACTTCTCCTGAGCCGTTCGCTTCGCTCAGTTCGAGAGTTGCTCGCCGGGGACTCGCAACGCCTCCCGGCGCCAGCACTCATTCCGCCGCCGGTCTCGAGTTCAGCCCGTGGTGGCCTCGGCCGGGGCGGTGGCCACCACGGTCATGACGTGGGCCTCGTCGGCCACGTCGGTGATCTCGTAGGTGGAGGCGTCGTCGAAGAGCACGACCGTGGACTCGCCGGGCAGCAGGGGGCCGGTGTCGATGGCCGAGTCGGCCGTCCGGACACCGTGGTCGACCGTGCCCGAGTTGACGAACTCCACCAGGTCGGACGTGGTGACCTGGATCTCGTCGACGTCGAAGCCGTCGTCGCCGAGGTGCACCACCTCGGCCGGCGTGTCGGAGAGGTGGGGCAGATCGTCCCGGGAGATGGCCCGGCGCTCGTTGTCGCACCCGGCGACCAGGACCAGCGCGGCGACGGCGACGGCGAGCACGCCACGGCGGGTCATGCGGCTCGTTGCGCGTCGCGCAGGGCCCGGTAACTCACGAGCGTCACCCCGGCCCGATCGAGGAGGGAACGCAGCTCGGCGCCGGTGACCAGGTCGAGGTCGTCGACCCGCCCGGCCCAGGTGTCGGAGATGGAACGCAGCTCCGGTGTGTCGATCGCCGGTCGGACCTGGATCTCGGTCACGCCCGGTTCGAGGTCGAAGACGGCCCGCTCGAGGACCTTCCGGCTGCCCACGACGCGTACCGGCACGAGGTGGTCCGGGAAGAGGACACCCTCCTCGGCGGCGAGGCGACGGAACGGGAAACCGATGTTCCGCTGGGTCGAGGCACTCGAGAGGCGGATGGGGAGGCGGTACTCGACGGCCATGTCGAGGTAGACGTCGAACAGCTCGGGGCGCAGCTGGAGCGCCCCCATGTGGCTGTCGAGGTGGCTGACGTCGAATCCCCACAGGATCGCCCGCTCGATCTGGGCTCGGCACTCGCGCCTGACCTCGTCGGGGTCGGCGTGCTCCCAGGCGTCGAAGTTGGTGCGGGGGAAGCCGCCGTCGCCGTCGAGCAGGCTCGGCGCCTGGGTGATGGGTCCCCACCGGTACAGATCGTGCTCGGCGGTGATGGTCAAACGAACCCCGACGTCCTCGCCCCGGTACCGGCTGGCCGCCTCCCGGGCCCAGGGGCAGGGGACCATGAGCGAGGCACTGGTGGCCACGCCGTCACGCAGGGCCTGGTAGGTCCCGACGTTGGTGGCGTGGCAGAAGCCGAGGTCGTCGCAGTTGACGATCAGGAGTCGGGCGTCGGCCGGCTGGCCCAGGCGCTCGGTGAGTTCGGACACGGCCGCCACGGTACTGGCCGCCCGTCACCGACTCGGTGGTGGGCCGATGGCCACGTCGGGGCCTCCGCACGCCGACCACAGTCCCGTGCCGGCTGCCCGGGCCCGAGCCTCGGCGGCGGAGAGCACGGGGTACAGGGCCTCGTTGTCGCCGAAGGTGACGGCGTTCCCGAACCCACCCTCGACCAGCGTGAGGTTGACGAGCAGGTCGTCGGACTCCCGGAACACGTAGGCGAGCAGCCGGCCGTACTTGTCGCGGCTGACCTCGTCGCGCTCGAGCCGGACGGGAGTGCCCGCCGGCAGGAGCGCCTTGGTGTGCGCCGACGCCTCGGCGCCGTAGCACTGGACCGGCCGGGTCGGCGCCACCGTCTCGGGGGTGTCGACGCCGATGAGGCGGACCCGTTCGGTCCGCCCACCGAGTCGCACGTCGATGGTGTCGCCGTCGATCACGTGCTCGACGACGCCGTGTCCGGCATCGGTCGAAGGTCCGCCGGGGGCCGAGACCAGGCCGCGGCAGCCCGCGCCGGAGACGGCCAGGAGCGCGGCCAACACGACGGTGGCGGCCGGGCGGCCCACGAGGCGTCGGTGCGGGCCGCCCCGCCTCATCACGATGGGGGCATCAGACGCGCTGGATGATCGTCCCGGTCCCGAGGCCGCCACCGCAGCACATCGTCACCAGTCCGGTCTCGGCGTCGGTCCGCTCCAACTCGTGGAGGGCCTTGGTGAGGAGGACGGCACCGGTGCCGCCGAGTGGGTGACCGAGGGCGATGGCGCCGCCGTTGGGGTTCACCGTGTCCATGTCGGGTTGGAGCTCCTTGGCCCAGGCCAGGACCACGGAGGCGAAAGCTTCGTTGATCTCGGTCACGTCGATGTCGCCCATGGTCATGCCCGTGCGGGCGAGGAGGTGGTGGGTGGCGTCGATGGGCCCGGTGAGCATGAGCACCGGGTCGACGCCGACGTTGCAGGTGTCGACGATGCGCGCCTTGGGCGTGAGGCCGAGCTCCTTGGCCTTGGCCGCGGTCATCACCAGCACCGCGGCGGCGCCGTCGGAGATCTGCGACGCCGATCCGGCCGTGTGGACGCCGTCGGGCCGGGCGACGGGCTTGAGCTGGGCCAGCTTCTCGAGGCTGGTCTCGCGCAGACCTTCGTCGCGGGTGACGGTGTGGGTGGTGTCGAGCAGGTTGCCGTCCTCGTCGGCGTCGGGAGCGGTCACCGGGACGATCTGCGTGCCGAAGCGATCCTCGGCCCAGGCCCGGGCGGCCAGCTCCTGGGAGCGGAGCCCGAACTCGTCGGTGTCCTGGCGGGAGATGCCCCACTTGTCGGCGATGCGCTCGGCTCCCTCGAACTGGGAGGTCATCTCGTAGCGACCGAAGTAGGTCTTGGGGATCGGGACGCCGAACCCGAGCTTCTTGTTGCCGCTCGAGCCGATGGGCACCCGGCTCATGACCTCGACCCCGCAGGCGACGGCCACGTCGACCGCGCCGCCGGCCACGAGCGCGGTGGCGAGGTTGGTGGCCTGCTGGGAGGAGCCGCACTGGGTGTCGACCGTGGTGGCGGCGACCGACTGGGGGAGCCCGGCCGCGAGCCACGCCGTGCGGGCGATGTTGAAGGCTTGCTCGCCGACCTGGGAGACGCAGCCACCGACGATCTGACCGACCTGGGTCGGATCGATGCCCGTGCGTTCGATGAGGGCCTTCTGGACGACGCCGAGGAGCTCGCCCGGGTGCATGGTGGACAGGCCACCGCCACGTCGGCCCACGGGCGTACGGACGGCATCGATGATCACAACGTCGGTCATGGTTGCAGTGTAGGGATCACCTTGACCGCACGGTCAAGAGACGGGGGCCGCGGCGGACGCGGCGAGGGCCGACTCAGCGTCGGCGTCCGGCGCCGGTGAGGGCGCCGAAGACGAAGAGCAGCACCGTGGCGCCGATGAAGGCGACGAACATCGAGCGCAGACCGAAGTCTCCGATGCCCTGGTCGCCGGCGGCGGTGAACAGCGCGCCCCCGATCAGGCCGCCGATGACACCGATGGCGATCGTGGCCAGGCACCCGTTGCCCCGCACACCGGTCACCCGGCCGGCCAGGCCCCCGGCCACCAGGCCGACGATGATCCATCCGATGATGCCCATGGCCTCCGACCGTATCGCTTGGGGCCGAAGATGCCGAGGAGTCCATCAGGCTGCGGTGGCGTGGTCGCGGCCGAGCTCGCCCTGCTGGGCCATGCGGTCGGCCGCGGCCTTGGCCGTCGCCTCGGCCAGGGCGGCCCGGGCCTTGGCCAGGCCCCGCCGGCCGGCCTCGCGGCTGCGGGCATCGAGGTGGAAGCTGGTGGGGATCAGGCGGGTCTGTGGTGCCATGGCTCTACTATCCCCGCGGGGTCTGACACTTACCCGTGGCGCCACCCGATCGGTGCGTGGACGACGGTGAAATCCCTGGTCAGCGAGGGTGTCCTCAGCGTGGGGCCGTCGGGGCCACCCGGGGCCAGGGCAGCGTCTGCTCCACGATGCGGGCCAGGTCCAACAGCAAGGCGTCGTCGTGGTGGCGGGTCATGATCTGCATGCCCACCGGCAGACCGAACGCCGGCTCCACCGGGACTGATATGGCCGGATTGCCGACGATGTTGGCCGGGATGGTCAGCACTCCGTTGTTCTCGAGGCCCACCTTGGTCTCGCCCACCCGGGTGTTGGCCGTGATGTGCGCCGGGTAGGCGACGTCGGGGTTGGTGGCGCAGATCAGCAGGTCCACCTCGTCGAAGACGGCGGCCATCTGCTCGTTCATCAGCGTGCGGTTCTTTTCGACGGTGGCGGCCATGGCGAGGTCGTAGGAGGCGAAGGCCATGTCGAGTCCCAGCGCCATCTCCCTGGTCAGGTCGTCGCGGCAGCGAGGCCAGTGCCCCTCCACGTCGTTGGCGAGCTGGGCCAGGTTCGACATCGCCCATTCGAGGCCGAGGCCGGGGAAGGCGACGGGGACCTCCACCTCGACGAGTCCGGCGTCGGCGATCAGTGCCGCGGCCGCGGCGCGGACGTTGGCCTCGACCTCCGGGCGGAGCACGGCCTTGCCCAGGTCCGGGCTCACCGCCACCCGCAGGCCGGCGAGGTCATGGGTGCCGAGCTCGGCCTCCCAGCGGCCGTGGCTCGGCAGCGAGTACGGATCGCGCATGTCGTAGCCGGCGCAGACGTCGTACCAGCGGGCCACGTCGCGCACGGACCGGGCCTGGCAGCCCTTCACGACCGTGAGGGGTGCGATCTCGGTCTTGGGGCCGCGCGGGATCCGACCGGCGGTCCCCTTCATGCCCACGAGGCCGTTGAAGGCGGCGGGGATGCGGATCGAGCCGCCACCGTCGCCGCCGGTGGCGATGGGCACGAGCCCGCCCGCGACCGCGGCCGAGGATCCACCCGACGATCCGCCGGCGGTCCGGCCGTGCTCCCAGGGGTTGTGGGTCGTGCCGTTGAGCTTGGTGATCGAGACGTTGAGCCCGCCGAACTCGGACGCCGTGCACAGCCCGACCAAGGCGGCGCCGGCCGCGACGAGGCGGTCGATCATGGTGCCGTTCTGGGTGGCGATGCGATCGGCGAACAGGAGCGAGGCCTCCGTGTCCGGCCACCCCGCCACCTTGTCGAGCTCCTTCACGCCCATGGGCACCCCACCGAAGGCCAACGCGACATCGGCCGCTCTCGCTGCGTCGAGGGCTCGTTCCGGGTCGATGAAGGAGAAGGCGTTGAGCTCGCTGGCCTCGATGGCGGCGAGGCAGGCCTCGGTCTCGGCCACGGGGTCGTGATCGCCGGCGCGATAGGCGTCGACGAGCGAGCAGGCGTCATCCAACCAGGGGGAGTCGGGCATGGCGGGAGGGTAGGTCACCGCCCCGTCCTGACACGAGGGGTGGGCGCACTCCCGGGCGCCCCTAGGATCCGCCGCCGTGGACGCCAGGACCTTCCTCGGGCTCGAACCGACCCACAACCCCAACCGGTGGATCCTGCCGGTCACGCCGGGGGTGTCCACCCGCAGCAACTTCCTCTGGGGTGGTTGCGGGCTCGGCGCGGCGATCGAGGCCATGGAGGGCACCACGGGCCGGCCCGTGATCTGGGCCACGGCCCAGTACCTCTCCTACGCCACCTCGCCCTCGATCCTCGATGTGGACGTCACCGTGGCGGTGGCGGGCAACGCGGTGACCCAGGCCCGCGCCGTCGGTCACGTCGGTGACCGCGAGATCCTCACCGTCAACGCCGCGCTCGGCTCGCGCCAGCTCGACGCGCACGGGTCGTGGGCGACGATGCCGGATGTGCCCCCACCGACGGAGTGCCCGCGTCGCCTCGCCGACGAGGCCGACACGATGATGGCTCGGCTGGACTTCCGCCTGGCCGACGCTCGCAGCTGGGACGAGATCGATGCCGAGCCCGTCCCGTCGTCCGACGGCCGGTGCGCGATGTGGGCCCGGATGCCCGACGTGCTCGAGATGTCGGGCGCGGCGCTCGCCATCCTGGGCGACTACGTGCCGATGGGCATCGGGCAGGCCCTGGGCCGTCATGCCGGTGGCAACAGCCTCGACAACACGCTCCGCATGGTGCAGGTCGTGCCCACCGAGTGGGTGCTGCTCGACATCCAGGTCCACGCCATCGCCAACGGGTTCGGACACGGCCTCGTCCACCTCTTCGCCGAGGACGGCACCCTCCTGGCCACGGCCAGCCAGTCGACCATCGTCCGGTTCCACGACCACTGACCACCCGCTCGCCGGGGGGCCTGTCGCCCGCGGGTTGCATACCCAGGGGGGTATCTGTAGCCTGGCGCAATGGATCTTCCCGAGGAAACCGTTGCCGACGTGATCCGCCGTCTCCGGCGGGTCGAGGGCCAGGTGCGCGGCATCCAGCAGATGCTGAGCGAGGGCCGGGACTGTCGCCAGATCGTCACCCAGATGTCGGCGGCGAACAAGGCGCTCGAACAGGCCGGGTTCACCCTGGTCGCTGCGGGCCTCACCTGGTGCCTCGAGGATCCTGAACGGTCAGCAGCCGAGGGCTACGGCCTCGCCGACGTCCAGAAGATGTTCACCAAGCTGGCCTGATCCTGTCCACCGTCCGGGGGCGTCCACGCGAACCCGGTGACCCATCCCGCCCTTCCGCCTCCCGGCGCGCCCAGGAGCCTCTCCTCGTCGCGCCTCGACCCGAAACGAGCGACCTGTGACCATCACCGAAGACCCGACCCGGCCACCCCCCCGGCACGCTCCACCACGACACCAGCCATGACCGCCCGCCGGAGCCCGGCGAGCACGACGGCCTGCTGGCACGGATCGGTCGCGCCGCCGGTCGGCGGCCCCGACGGGTCCTGGCCCTGTGGGCGCTCGCCGTCCTGGTCGCCGGCCCGTTGGCGCTGACCCTGACCGGCGCGCTCTCCGGCGCGGGCTGGGAGGCGCAGGGCTCGACCGCGGTGCGCGTCCGCGACGAGTTGCGAGCCGACTTCCCCCAGCTCGGTGCCGAAGCCGCGGTGGTGGCCTACCGGCAGGCCACGCCGATCGCCGACGACCCGTCGGGCCTCCAGCGCCTGGTCGCGGGGCTCACCGGTAGTCCAGGTGCCACGGCGGTGGTCGACCCGCTGTCCGCTCCGGCCGAGGCGGGCCTGGTGGCTCCGAACGGAACCGCGGCGCTGATCCCGGTCGGTCTCCGGGCCACCGACGACGCCCAGCTACCCGATGCCGCCGGCGAGGTCATGTCCACCGTCGACTCCATCGCGCTGCCCGCCGGTGCCGAAGCGGACGTGACCGGTGAGTGGGCCGTGTGGCACGACTTCAACGCCCTCAACGAACAGGCTCTCCACCGCGCTGAGCTGCTGTCGGGGTTGCCCACCGTCATCCTCCTCTTCGTGGCGTTCGGGACCGCGGTGGCCGCCGGCCTCCCGTTGATCCTGGCCGTGGCCGGCATCGCGGTGGGGTTCGCCGCCATCCACCTGGCGACGGCCGCCACCCCGCTGTCGGTGTGGTCGATGAACTTCTCGATGATGATCGGCCTCGCCGTCGGCATCGACTACAGCCTGTTCATCGTCTCCCGCTACCGGGAGGAACGGGTCGACGGCAAAGAGAGCCTCGACGCCATCGCATCGACGTTGGCGACGGCGGGCAAGGCCGTCTTCCTCTCCGCCCTCACCGTCGTGCTGTCGCTGGCCGCCGTGTTCCTCGTCCCCGTGATGGTGTTCCGGTCCATGGCGCTGGGCATGATCCTGTCCGTGGTCGCCACGGCCGCCGCGTCGCTCACCCTGCTCCCGGCCATCCTGGTCGCCCTCGGCGACCGAGTCCTGGTGCACGACCACGACGACCCCGACATCGCCGCCGAGGGACGGTGGGCCCGCTGGACCGGCGCCGCCATGCGGCGGCCCGGTGTCACGCTGGCCGCCGGCCTGGGTGTGCTGCTCCTCCTCGCCGCGCCGTCGCTGGGCATGCGCCTCGGCATGCCGGGAGCGGGTGTGGTCGACCGCGGCCAGCAGAGCCGTGACGGCTACGAGACGGTCGTCGAGGCCTTCGGTCCCGGTGCCGCCGCGCCGCTGTTCGTGACCGTCGACGCCACCGAGGCGGCCACCGTGGTCGAGGTCGCGAAGGCCGATCCCGGCGTGGTCGCCGCCCAGGTGGTGACCGAGCCGGCGGCCACCGGCCGGACGGTGGTGCGGGTGGTGCCGTCCTCCGCCGTCGACGACCAGGCCACCTCCCAGCTGGTCGGCCGGCTCCGGGGCCAGCTCGACCTCGCTGCTCCCACCGCGGCCGTGGGTGGTCCTGGAGCCCAGAACCACGACCTCACCGCGGCGCTGACCGGCACCGCGCCGTATGCCATCGCGCTGATCATGGCCGTGGCGTTCGTGCTGCTGCTGGTCGTGTTCCGCAGCCCGCTCATCGCCGGCGCCTCGATCCTGCTCAACCTGGTCGGCGTGGCGGCCAGCTTCGGGTTCGCCACCGTGGTGTTCCAGCACGGCCACGGTGCCTCGTTGCTCGGTATCGAGCACCAGGGATTCGTGGATGCCTGGGCGCCGCTGTTCTTCTTCGCCCTCCTCTTCGGGCTGTCGATGGACTACCAGCTGTTCCTGCTCGCCGCGATCAAGGAGCGACGCGACGCCACCGGTGACGCCCGCCTCGCCGTTCGCGAGGGCATCGCCCGCACCGGCCGGCCCATCACCAACGCCGCGCTGATCATGATCGTGGTCTTCATCGCCTTCGGCGTGACCGGTCCGATCCCGCCCACCGAGCTGGGCGTGACGCTGGCCCTCGCCGTGGCGCTCGACGCCACCGTCATCCGGATGATGCTCGTCCCGTCGCTGCTCGGGATGCTGGGCGAACGGGCCTGGCACCTACCGGCGTGGCTCGATCGCCGACTTCCCCATGTCTCGTTCTCGCACTGAGGCCATGATGTACACCGACCAACGTCGCCCGGGAGGGTCCATGTTGTTGCTCCGCCAGTACGACCTCGCCTGCCTCTCGCTCTACAGCTACCTGATCGCCGACACCGGCACCGGCCGGGCCGTCGTCGTCGACCCGCAGCGCGACGTCAGCCAGTACCTGGCCGACGCCGAGGCCGAGGGTCTGCAGATCGAGCGGGTGATCGAGACGCACTTCCACGCCGACTTCCTGTCCGGGCACCTCGAGCTCGCTGATGCCACCGGTGCGGCCATCTCCTACGGCGACGTGGCCGAGGCCGACTTCCCCATCGAGGGACTGGCCGACGGCCAACGGCTCTCCCTCGGCGAGGTGACGCTCGAGATCCGGCACACGCCCGGGCACACGCCGGAGAGCATCTCGATCGTCGTCTTCGAGCACCCCGACGCCGAGCCCCACGCCGTCCTGACCGGCGACACGCTGTTCATCGGTGACGTCGGCCGGCCCGACCTGCTCACCTCCGTGGGTCGGACGGCCGACAGCCTGGCCCGGGATCTCTACCGGTCGCTCCACACCAAGCTGCTGACCCTGCCCGACGAGACGCTGGTGTACCCGGCGCACGGGGCGGGCTCGGCCTGTGGCAAGCAGTTGTCGACGGCCGCGTCGTCCACCATCGGCGAGCAGCGGGCGACCAACTACGCGCTCGCCGCGCCCGACGAGGATCGCTTCGTGGAGGTCGTCACCGACGGCCAGGGGGTCGCACCGCTGTACTTCGCCTTCGCGGCCGATGCGAACCGACGCGACCGCGACCTCCTCGACGACACCGAGCCGCCGCCGATGATGACGATCGACGACGCCCTGGCCCGGCGGGACGCCGGCGCCGTGCTGCTCGACACCCGCCCGCCCGAGACCTTCGCGTCCGGCCACGTCCGAGGCTCGGTGAACGTCGGCCTCGACGGCCGCTTCGCCGAGTACGCGGGCGACATCATCCGGCCCGGCCAGCAGGTGGTGCTGCTCGGCGACGTGGCGGGAGGGACCGAAGGCAAGGTCCGCCTCGCCCGCATCGGCTTCGACGACGTCGTCGGCCTGGTCGCCGACGTCGAGGCGGTTCTCGCCGACCGGCCCGAGCTGGCCGTGACGGCGCCCCGCCTGCCGGCCTCCGAGGTCGCCGCGTGGCTCGCCGAGGAGCCCGAGCTGCAGGTCGTCGACGTCCGCAACCCCACCGAGGTGGCGGTGAGCGGCTCGGTGCCGGCGGCCCGCAACCTGCCGCTCCCGCAGCTGCTCGACCTCGTCGACTCGCTCGATGACGGACGCCCCACCGTCGTCTACTGCGCCGGCGGATACCGGTCGTCGGTGGCGGCGTCGGTGCTGCGTTCGAGGGGCTTCGAGCGGGTCGCGGACATGATCGGCGGCTACGACGCCTGGTCGGCCGCCACCAGAGGGACGAGCGCCGACGTGCCGTCCTGACGGCATGCCGCGGCGCGGCATGGCACGATGCGGTGATGCAGCGCTACGGCATGACCATCCCCTTCGACGGCCCGCTCCACACCCAGCGGGAGCGGTTCACCGAGCTCGAGGACCTCGGCTACACCGACGTGTGGTCGGCCGAGGCCGACGGCCACGACGGGTTCACGCCGCTGGCGCTGGCCTCGGTCTGGGCCCCGTCGTTGCGGTTGGGCACGGCCATCATCCCCGCGTTCACCCGGGGCCCGGCCTGCCTGGCCCAGTCGGTGGGCTCGATGGCCCAGGCCGCACCGGGCCGGTTCGCGCTCGGCATCGGCACCTCGTCCGACGTCATCGTCGAGCGGTGGAACGGCATCCCGTTCGAGGACCCGTACAAGAAGATCCGCGACATGGTCCGCTTCCTGCGCACCGCGCTCACCGGCGACAAGGTCACCGAGGACTACGACACCTTCAGCGTCAACGGGTTCCGCCTCAAGGCCCTGCCACCGGAGCCCGTGCCCATCATCGTGGCCGCGCTGCGGGAGGGCATGCTGCGCCTCGCCGGTCGTGAGGGCGACGGTGCCCTCATCAACTGGCTCTCGGCCGACGACGTCAAGACGGTGGCGCCCGTGGTCCACAACGCCGCCCCCGACGGAGCCGAGCGCGAGATCGTCGCCCGCATCTTCTGCGCGCCGGTCGACGATCCCGACCTGGTGTATCCGGCGGCCAAGTACGCCATCGCCGCCTACCTGAACGTGCCGGTGTACGCCAAGTTCCACGAGTGGTTGGGGCGCGGCGAGCAGCTGGCGCCGATGTGGGGCAAGTGGAAAGAGGGCGACCGCCAGGGGGCGCTGGCCGCCATCCCCAACTCGCTGGTCGACGAGCTCATCGTGCACGGCCCGCCGGAGAAGTGCCGCGAGCACATCCAGCGCTACATCGACGCCGGCGTCACCACGCCGGCGCTGGCGCCGCTGCCGTTCGGCTACGACACCGCCCAGGCCGTGCGCGACCTCGCCCCCCGCTGACCCACCCGTTCCGGGACGCGGGACACGCCCCAGGTGCGCGTGATCGCGGCCCGCTACCGGATCCTTCCCGTTCCGGGACGCGGGACGCGCTCGAGGTGCGCGTGATCGCGGCCCGCTACCGGTGTGGCGGTCCGGCGAGGGCGGTGGCGAGGTGGTCGGCGAGGTCGGCCGGGCGGCTGTGGGCGTTGAGGCCTGACGTCGAGGGCATCACGTAGACAGGACGTCCGCCGAGGCGGTGCTCCTGCCATCCGGCCCCTGCCTTGCGGTCGACCGCGGTGCGCCAGCCGGCCAGACCCACCATGCACACGGCGGCCGGTTGCAGCCGGGCGCACAGCCGATCGACCCGGGCCAGGCCGTCGCGGTACTCGTCGGGGGCCAGCTCGTCGGCCCGGCGGGTGGCCCGCTTGGCCAGATCGGTCATCCCCATGCCGTGGTGGCGGATGGCGTGCCAGGGATCGCGGTCGACGGTGGCCAGGCCGACGGCGAGGGCGGCGGGCCAGAACCGGTTGCCCGGAGTGACGAAGCCGACGCCGGCGTCGGCGGCGTGCAACGACGGGTTCAACCCGCACACCAGGAGCCGCATCGACGGGCCGACGGTGTCGGGAAGCGTCCGGGCTCGGACGGCGTCGACGAAGCGGGGCGTGTCCCCCGAGAGGCGGATGTCGGTGAACCCGGCGCCGGCGAAGACGTCGACGAGGTGGTCGTCGGACCAGCGCCAGAAGTGACGGCCGGGGAGGTCGTCGTCGGTCACCGTGTGATCGTCGGGTCCGCTGATGAACGAGCAGGTGACCGGAGCCCCGACCTGGAGGCCGCGGTGCAGCTCGGCGAGCGCCAGGGGCAGGTCGTCGTGAGAGAGGTGGAGGTAGCTGTTCCGGGCCCAGGCCGCGCCCAGTGCGCGGGGCCGTACCGGCAGGCGCGCCAGATCGGCGCGCACGAGCGGGGAGCACCGACGCGCCGCCCGGCTGAGCATCGCTGACGACGCGTCGAGCCCGATCACCTCGGCGCCGAGGGCACCCAGGTAGGTGCCCGGCCCGCAGCCGGCGTCGAGCACCGGTCCATCGGCCGAACGCCCCAGGGCCTCGGCCCGGTCGGTGAACCGTGGCGTCCGGTTGGCCTCGTAGGTGGCGGCGGACGCGTCGTAGACGGCGACGGTGTCGTGGTCGACGGTCACGTGTCGCCGAAGATGTCGAGCTGCTCGGTACGTCCGACCACCTCGACGAGCGGTGTCCAGACCCGGCCGCCCCGCGGTCCGCGCTCGGCCACCTCGATCTGCTCGATCGGGATGGCCCGGGAGCGCCCCCGCGCGTCGCGGAGGTCGACCGAGCCGTCGGCCTCGCGGCCCATCACCTTGCCCGGGAGCCACCGCTCGCCCGGGCCGCGCCGGAAGCGGATCTGGTCGCCGGGTCGCAGGCCGATGGAGAGGAGCCAGGAGTCGGCCACGGACGGCGCGATCAGCCCGTGGTGCGGGCCTGCAGCTTCCGCATGCCGGCGAGCCAGCGGTCGTAGTCGTCGGTCTTGCGGCGCCAGTAGTCGAGGACCTCGGGGTGCGACAGGATGAGGAACCGCTCGTCGGCCAGACCCTGGACGACCGCTTCGGCCACCACCTCCGGCTCGATCACCCCTTGCGATCGCACGGTCGAGGCGCCGGAGGACCGGGCCTCTTCCTCGTCGTCGGGGAAGAGCATCTTCGTCCGTACCCCTTGCGGGCACAGGCACGAGACCTTGATGCCCTGGTCGCCGTGGGTGATGGCCAACCACTCGGCCAGGCCGACCGCGGCGTGCTTGGTCGCCGAGTACGGCGCGGCGCCGATGTTGGTGAGCAGACCAGCGGCGGACGCCGTGGTGAGGATGTAGCCCTCGCCCCGGGCGAGCATCGCCGGCAACGCGGCCCGGACGCCCCAGACGTGAGCCATGACGTTGATGTCCCAGATCCGGTACCAGTCCTCGTCCGGGGCCTCGACGCCCCCGCCGACCGCGATGCCGGCGTTGAGGCACAACAGATCGATCGGCCCCCGCTCCTCGGCGGCACGGACCACCTCGATGCACCCGGCCTCGGTGGCCAGGTCGGCCTCGATCGCCAGCCCGCCGATCTCGTCGGCGACCGCCGAGGCGGCACCGCCGTCGACGTCGGCGACGACCACCAGCCGGGCCCCCTCGGCGGCGAAGCGGCGGGCCATGGCGCCACCGATGCCGCCGCCCCCGCCGGTGACGACGATGTTCTTGTCCTGCAGTTCCATCGGGCGGGACCCTACTCAGGCCACGAAGGCGCGCATCGTGTCGGTGATCACCTGGCGGCGGTCCGGACCCCATGGCAACGGCATCAGGATCGGGACCTCGACACCGGCATCCACGTACGACCGGGCGAACGCCGCCACCTCGGCGGCGGTGCCCATGAAGTCGATGGCGTCGACGAAGTCGTCGCTGATGGCGGCCACCGACCCCTCGCGGTCACGGGCGGCGTGCCGTTCCCGCACCTCGGCAACGGAGTCGCCGAACCCCGCCCGCTCGAAGTTGCGGGCGTAGGCATCGACCACGGCATAGGAGAACAGGTCCTTGCGGGCGTTGTCGATCCCGTGCTCGCGCTCGGTGACACCGGCATGCACGTAGGCGTAGACCGTCGCCGAACCGCCATCGGTGCGCCTGGCGGCACCGGCCCGGATCTGCTCGACCGACCACGGCACGTGGCTGGCGGGCAGGTAGTTGAGCAGCACGCCGTCGGCCACCTCACCGCCCAGGGCCAGCATCTTGGGGTTCAGGGCACCGAGCACGACCTTGGGCTTGCGGTCGCCCAGCCGGACGCCGAGGCGGCTGCGCTTCAACGAGTAGAAGTCGCCGTCGAAGGTCACCGCGTCGCCGGCCCAGAGCTGCTTGAGCAGCGTCATGTACTCGCGGCACCGGGCCAGCGGTCGATCGCCGTAGTCGACCCCGTGCCAGCGCTCGGTCACCACGGGGGAGGAGATGCCGATGCCCACCAGGATGTCGCGCTCGGGATGGAGCGCCTGCAGGGTGGCCGCGGCCATCGCCACCACCATGGGCGTGCGCAGCTGCAGCGCGATCACGCCGGTGCCCAGCCCGAGCGACGGCGCCGCCGAACCGGCCGCAGCCAGCACGGAGAACGCCTCCGGGCCGGTGGTCTCCGCGGTCCAGTACGAGCCGTAACCGAGGGATTCGGCCTCACGGGCGGTGTCGACGGCGAGCTGGGGGCCGAGGGCCATGATGCTGGCGAAGGTGAATCCGGCGGGTCGAGGGGTGGTGCTCATGGCCGGCGACCGTAGCCCGGTGGCGCCACCGGGCCGGGAGCCGGATGGGGCGGGCGGAATGTGGGCCGGCACCCTGGCGTTGGCGCAGGTGTGACCGACTCTCCCCCCGACGCGATCACCTTCTACTGGCGCCCCGGCTGTGGCTTCTGCACCGGCCTCGAGCGGCGCCTCCGCAGCGCCGGCATTCCCCTGGACAAGCACAACATCTGGGAACACGCCGAGGCGGCGGCCACCGTACGGTCGATCGCCAACGGCAACGAGACCGTGCCCACCGTCGTGGTCGGGGCGCGGGCCATGGTCAACCCGTCGGCTTCCCGGGTGCTCGAGGCGATTCGCGCCGAGGCGCCCCACCTCGAGCCCGACGAGCCGCCGGCGGACCCGGGCCTCCTCCGCCGGCTCCGCGGCGCCTGAGCACCGGACCCCGGCGCTCGTGCCGCGGTGGCGGCCTCAGAAGCTCCCCGAGCGGGTGAGGACGTAGTCCTCGGCGCTGCGGTCGCTGCCGCTGGACGACACGACGGCCACGAAGTCCCCGCTGTCGTCCCGG
Organism: uncultured Acidimicrobiaceae bacterium; assembly: GCA_963747745.1. Classification (GTDB taxonomy): domain Bacteria; phylum Actinomycetota; class Acidimicrobiia; order Acidimicrobiales; family Salinilacustritrichaceae; genus Salinilacustrithrix. The sequence continues at coordinate 8,602 of CAVVGJ010000010.1, read as the reverse complement.
AAGCAGCGGGGGTCGTGCACGGCGATGTCGCCTGGCACTCCGTCGGCCGACGTCGTCTCGGCCACGAGGTCGTCGCCGTCGTCGCGGAGCTCGAGCCGGACCGCGGTCCCCGCGGGGGCGGTGATCGTCAGGCGCAGCGTGTTGTTGCACCCCAGGTCGCCGGAGTCGTTCACGTGGAGCGGGTAGTGGTCGACATCGGTGGCGGGGACGAGGTTGGCGGCGATGCGATCCCGGAGCTGCGTACCGTCGACCGCGTCGGGCGCGGCCTCGCAGCCGTTGGTCCGGACCTCGTCGTAGTCGGCGTGGTCGTCGATGCACTGCAGGCCGTCGGTGTTGGGGGCGGGAACCCCACCGCACGGCTGGTACCGCAACGGGATGCATGGCGGTGCGGTCGTGGTCGTCGTGGTGGTGTCGGACACGGCCAATGGCCCGGCGTCGGGTTCGTCGTCGCGGTGGGCCAGCGCCAGCGCGGCGGCGGCCACCACGATGACGGCCGCCAGCGTGCCCACGGCGAGCCGGGTCCGTGTCCGCCGGCGCAGCCGTGGGATGGGGTCGGTGTCGGCGGCACCGCCGGCCAGCGCCGCGGCACTCGGCCGGCGGTCGGGACGGCGGCGCAACATCGAGCGGAGCATCCGGCGCAGGGCAGGATCGATGCTCCCGTCGATCGACGTCTTGGACCTGGCGGTGCGCAGCAGCACGGCCGGTGCCTCTCCGCTCCCGTACGGGCTGCGCCCGGTGGCGGCGAAGTGCAAGGTGGCGCCGAGGCTGGCGACGTCGGATGCCGGCGTGGCGGGCTCTCCTCGGGCCTGTTCGGGAGCGAGGAACCCCGGCGTGCCGAGGACCACGCCGGTGCGGGTCAGGCCGTCGGTGGCGTCGGCGGTGGTGGCCACCCCGAAGTCGGCGAGGTGGGCGCGCCCCTCGTCGTCGAAGAGGACGTTGGCGGGCTTGATGTCGCGATGGACGATGCCGCGCCGGTGGGCGTTGGCGAGGGCCGGCAGCAGCCGGTGGGCGATGGCGAGGACCCGGTCGGCCGGCAGGGGCCCGCGCTCCCGCACGAGGTCGGCGAGGCTGCCTCCGGAGAGGTAGGGCATGACGAGGACCACGTCGCCGCCGTCGTCGACGACGTCGAGGAGGGGGACGATGGCCTCGTGCTCGACCGTGGCGAGGGTGTCGAGCTCGCGCTGGAAACGGGCCCGGGCCAGCTGCATCTCGGCCGCGGTGCCGTGGAGGCCGAGGCGCTTGAGCGCGACGAGGGTGCCGTCGGACCGGCGAGCGAGATCGACCACGCCCATGCCACCCCGGGCCAGGCGCCGGACGACCTCGTACTCCACGGGACCAGGCTACGAGGCGGGCCTGCGCACCCGGGGCCGCCGCCCGGGAGTATCGTCGTGGGCGATGACCGACACCCGAGATCTGGCCGAGCTGGATACCGCGATCGACTCCGTCGTCGCCCGGATCGATGAAGAGTTGGTCGCGCTGCTCAAGCGCGAGCTGGTCTCCTCCAACGAGGTCTCCGACCTCCTCCTCGATGTCCGGGGGCTGCTGGCGCCGCTCAAGCCCCGCCCCGAGGACGCCGTCACCAACTGAATCGGCCCTCCGGGCTGGTTCATTCCGACCGGAACACGGCCGAGCCGGAACAACGGCCGGGACCGGCCTGCCGGCCACCACCGGCGGAAGCCGGCGCCGAGCGTGATGCCCAGCGCGGCACCGGCGACGACGTCGGACGCGTGGTGGATGCGCACGTAGGGACGCGACACGGCCACCGCGGCTGCCAGCGCCACGTACAGCGGCCACAGCGGATCGTCCTGGCTGGCCACGGTGGCGAAGATGGCGGCGGCCGACGCGTGGCCCGAGGGGAAGCTGGTGGTGCGCGGCGCGCGGAGCCGGTGGGGGCGGGGCACGTCGGACACCGGCCGCGTGCGGCGGAAGATCGACTTCACCGGACCATTGACGAGCGCGGACTCGAGGCCCAGGGCGGCGACGAGGCGCAGCGTGGCGGAGAGGTCACCCCGGCGTCGGACGCCTTGCGCGGTGGCCAGCAGGTGCCAGAGCAGGCTGAAGTCGCCCAGCTCGGACGCGGTGTAGAAGAAGCGATCGACCAGTGGGCGGCCGCGGAGGTGGTCGAGGGCGCGGTCGACGTCGGCGTCGAAGCGCACGATGGCGCGCTGGATGGGGTGTTGCGAGGCTGGATCGGTCATTTCAGACGTGGAGGAGAGGTTCCTGGCCGGCCGCGGCGCGGGACCGGATCTCGAGGTCGACGCGGGCGCGCTCGGGGTCGCCGCCGAAGGAGGGGCACCAGGCGCGGAACGAGCACCAGTCGCACAGGCGGGACGGACGGGGCCGGAACTCGGCCCGCTGGCACGCGTCCTCGACCGCCTGCCACACCGCGTGGATGCGTCGATCGAGCCCCCGCGTGGACTGGTCGCTCGGTTCGGCGATGATGGCGACGGGTTCGGCCAGGTGGAGCAGCTGGACCCGGACCGGGCGGCGCCCGAAGAAGCGCTCGCACATGAGGGAGTACATGTGGACGCCGGTCATCGACGTGCGGGCGTACTGGTCGCTGGGCGAGCGCCCGGTCTTGTAGTCGGTGACCACCAGCTCACCGTCGACGAGATCGAGCCGGTCGATGATGCCGCGCAGCGTGACGCCACCGATGTCGACCTCGAGCTTGAGCTCCAGCCCCATCGGGGTGACGGTGCGGGGATCCTCGAGGCGGAAGTAGTTCCGGACGAGGGTGGCCGCGGTGCGCAGGGCCTCGGCCTCGGCGGCGGGATCGAGCGCCAGGCCGGTCCATTCGGGATCGGTGCGGAAGCGGTCGAACGCCACCTCCAGACACCGGTCGGCGACTTCGGGCACGCGGTCGTCGGCGGGGAGGGTGAAGAGGTGCTCGAGCGCGGCATGGACGAGGGTGCCGCGGGAGGCCGGGAGCGTGGGCGGCTCGGGCAAGCCGTCGATGGTGGCGAAGCGGAACTGCAGCCCACACGTGGTGAAGCTGGACAGCTTCGACGGGGAGAGCGACGACGGGACCGGCAACGCCATGGTCGGAGGCTACGCCGAGGGTCTGACACTCACGTGCACCGCGGCCTCCTCAGGCCAGGAACTCGCGGGCCGCGGCCGCGAACGCCACCGGATCCTCGAGCGGCCCGAAGTGACCGAGGTCGGGGAACGCGCGTAGCTCGCCGCGGGGGAGTTGCTCGGCGATCATCGGTGCGAACAGCGCCGGCATCCCACCGTCGCCCCCGTGGGCCACGAGGACGGGACAGTGCACCCCGCCGAGCAGCTCGAAGGCGCCGAGCTGCTGGCCCATCTCGTAGGTCCGGGCCTCGTGCTCGCGCTCGGCCTTCAGGACGACCGTGCCGTCGTCGTCGGGCCGGAAGCCATGGCGCACGTAGGCCTCGAGCACGTCGGGGCGCAGCGAGCCCAGCGATGCCGAGGCGCCGAAGCGCTCGATGGCGGCCTCGTAGGAGTCGAAGCGCTCGCGTCGCCGGCGGGCCCCTTCGGCCAGGGGGTTCACCTCGCCCGCGGGCCGGGGCACCGGCATGCCCTCGCCCTCGCGCGGGAACACGATGGGTTCGAAGCAGACCAGGCGGTCGAAGGTGCCCGGGCGGTTCAGTTCGGCGACGAGCAGGGCCGCCCCACCCTTGGAATGACCGATGGCCTGCACATCGGTCAGCGAGAAGTGGTCGACGACGGCGAGTACGTCGTCGGCGAAGCCGTGCCAGTCGAAGTTGCCGCTCTCGGGCGCGGTCGAATCACCGAAGCCGCGGAAGTCGAGCGCGAGGCATCGCCGGTCGGGGAACTCGGCGGCCACGCCGTCCCAGACGCGGGCGTGGAAGCCGGTGGCGTGGCACAGCAGGAGGGGGCGACCCTCGCCACCGAGCTCGTGGACGGCGAGCTGGACGCCATCGGAGGACGAAACCGTGATCATGCCGCCATCCTGGCAGCGCCGGGCCCCCGTCGACGACAACCACGCAACGCGGCCGGTTGGGGACCGGTAGCGTCAGCGCGGCCATGGCTGACCCCGATCCCCCCGAGCGCGGTGCCGGCCGCGGCCCGGCACTGAGCGCCGACGAGGTGGCGGTGCTCGCCGCCAACGCCGCCTTCTACGAGGCGTTCGAACGGCGGGACCTCGATGCGATGTCCGACATCTGGGAGCACAGCGACCGGGTGGCGTGCGTCCACCCCGGCTGGTCGATCCTCACCGGGTGGGCGGCCGTGTCCGCCTCGTGGTTCGCCCTCTTCGACGGCCCCCAGCACCTGCAGTTCATCCTCACCGACGAACGGGTCGTGGTGCTGGGTGACGTGGCCTGGGTGAGCTGCAACGAGAACCTCCTCGATGCCGGGGCCACGCAGGCGGTGGCCGCCACCAACCTGTTCGAGCGGGTGGACGATCGCTGGACGCTGCTGCTCCACCACGGGTCGCCGGTCGTGCAGCGCCACCAGGCTCGCGACTCCTAGCCCGATCAGGTCACCCGGTGGGCTTGGGCTCCCGGGGCAGGCCGAGGATGCGTTCGCCGATGATGTTGCGCTGCACCTGGGCGGTGCCGCCACCGAACCAGCCGCCGGGCGCGGCCAGGAGGCCGTCGGATTCGGGACCGACCAGGGTGCCGTGCGGACCGGCCGCGTCGACCCGGCGCTCGGCGATGTCGAACACGTAACCGGTCATGCCGAGCTTGCCCAGCGACGAGCCCACCGATGCGATGGGGCCCTGCCGCTGGGTCATCGCCAGGTAGGCCCGACCGGTGACGACCAGATCGGCCAACTCGTCGCGCTCCACCGCGCCGAGATCGCCACGGCCGTGGGCGGCGGCGGTGAGCTGGTCGAGGCGGCGGCTGATCGAGCGTCCGAGCGAGCCGATGTGGCCGCGCTCGTTGGTCAGCGTGGCCATGGCGATGTGCCAACCCTGGCCGCGCTCACCGATGAGGGCGCCGGCCGGAAGGCGGACGTCGGTCAGGAACACCTCGTCGAACTCGGCACTGCCGGTCATCTGGCGCAGCGGCCGGGTCTCGACGCCGGGGGAGTGCATGTCGATGACGAAGAACGAGATCCCCGCATGCCGTGTCTCGAAGGTCGGGGGGCCGTCGGTCTCCGAGCGGGCGAGGAGGATGCCCCAGTCGGACGCCCGGCCGCCCGAGCACCACACCTTCTGCCCGTTGACCACCCACTCGTCGCCGTCGGGCTCGGCCCGGGTCGACAGCGAGGCCAGGTCGGAGCCGGCGCCGGGTTCGGAGAACAGCTGGCACCACACCCGCTCGCCCCGCACGGTGGGTGGAAGGTGGGCCAGCTTCTGGTCGTCGGTGCCGAAGAGCTGGAGCGCCCCACCGGTGAGGACCAGGCCCACCATGTTGAGGAAGGGCGGGACGCCGGCGTCGGCGCAGATCTCGAGCCAGGCCTGCTGGTGCTCGACGGTGAGCCCCCGTCCGCCCAGCTCCTCCGGCCAGTGGATGCCGGCGTAGCCGGCGGCGTGGAGCCGCTGCTGCCACTCCATCCCCTGGTCGCGCCGCTCGGGCGGCATGATCGCTCCCCAGTCGGGCGGGGCCGTGGGGACCTGGCGCTGGACCCAGTCGGCGGCCTGGTCCCGGAAGCTGGCGACGTCGATCACGGCCGGCACGGTAGCCGGTCGTCCACCTTGTGGTTACGCGTGTTGCCAGATCTCATGCGCGTGGAGGTCCTGTCGTCCCTCCTATGCTCTGACGCCCCATGGCCCGCACGATCCGACTCCGTCGCTGGCAGCGCGACGCCCTCGAACGGTTCCGGACCAGCGAGGGATCCGACTTCCTCGCCGTGGCGACGCCGGGTGCCGGCAAGACCACGTTCGCCCTCACCGCGGCCCGGCACTGGCTGGCCGAGCACCCGTCGGCCCGGCTGGTGGTGGTGGCCCCCACCCAGCACCTCAAGCGCCAGTGGGCCACGGCGGCGGCCGGCTTCGATCTGGAGCTGGAACCGTTCTGGAAGGCGGGCGAGCCGCTGCCGGCCGACATGGACGGCATCGTCACCACCTACCAGCAGGTGGCCTCGAGTCCCCGTGCGGTGGCGTCGCTGGCCGCCGGCGGCTTCGCCGTGATCGACGAGATCCACCACGCCGGCGACGACCGGGCCTGGGGCGAGGGGCTGCGCATCGCCTTCGCCGGTACGGAGCAGCGCCTGTGCCTGTCGGGTACGCCGTTCCGTTCCGACACCACGCCCGATCCCGTTCGTCACCTACCGCTGGGACCCGGCCAGCGGCCGAGAGGGAGACACGGCCGTACCCGACTTCGAGTACGGCTACGGCGACGCCCTCCTCGACGGCGGGGTCGTGCGGCCCGTGCACTTCCCCCGCATCAAGGGCCAGATGGAGTGGGTGGCGCCCGACGGGTCCTTCCACGCCCACGACTTCGACGACGAGCTCGACCGGGTGCGGGCCAACCAGCGGCTGCGCACCGCCCTGTCGGCCGACGGCGAGTGGCTGGCCACGGTGCTGGGCGACGCCCACCGCCGCCTGCTCGACGTCCGTCGCACGCAACCCGACGCCGCCGGCCTCGTCATCGCCATGGACGTCGACCACGCCCGGGCCATCGCCGACGTCCTCGAGCGCCGGTACCGGGTGCGGGCCACGGTCGCCACGTCCGACGATCCGCTGGCGTCGGCCCGCATCGCCCGGTTCTCGGCCTCGGAGGACCCCTGGATCGTGGCCGTCCGGATGGTGTCCGAGGGCGTCGACATCCCCCGGCTGCGGGTCGGCGTGTTCGCCACCAACACCACCACCGAGCTGTTCTTCCGCCAGGCGGTGGGCCGGTTGGTGCGCTGGACCCGGGGGTTGCGCAGCCAGCGGGCCTGGCTCTACATCCCCGACGACCCGCGCCTGCGCCGCCTGGCCGAGGCGGTGGCCGAGCAGCGCCGGCACTCGCTCTTCAAGCGGGCCCGCGCCGACGACGACCCCGACGTCGACGACGCCGGCGGCCGGCCAGCTCGACGAGCTGGGCGACGACGAGCAGCTCTCCCTGTTCCAGGCCATGTCGGCCGTCGCCACCGGCATGGAGGACGGCGAGTCGCTCGGCGACGACGACGAGGCGGAGCTGGTCTGGGAACCCGACGACGCCGACGAGTCGCTCGACATCGCCCTTCCGCCGTTGCCGAGACGGCGGGGTGCCGTCGCGTCGGCGGACGGTGCGGGCGCGGCCCGGCTCAGCCTGGCCGAGCACAAGTCGAAGCTGCGCAAGGAGAACTCGGACCTGGTGACCCACCTGGTGCAGGTCACCGGCCGGTCGCACCGGGAGGTCAACGGCGAGCTCAACCGGCTGGCCGGCGTGCGCAAGGTCACCGAGGCCACCGCCGAGCAGCTGTCCCGACGCATCGCGGTGGGCGAGAAGTGGGTGAAGACCCTGTAGACAGGGCGCGATGGGTGCCGATGCCGTCTCCGCCGAGGTGGTGCTGCCGTGCGCCGACCTCGGGCCGACGATGCAGTACTTCACCGACCGGCTCGGGTTCCGCGTCGAGGTCGTGTTCCCCGCCGACGGACCCCGGGTCGCGGTCCTGTCCGGCCACGGGACCCGCATCCGGCTCGAAGGCGGGGTCGGCGGCGACCCGGGCGTGCTGCGCCTGACCGGTTCCGACCGCGCCGGCACCGATACCGCCCCCAACGGCACCCGCATCGAGTGGGCCTCCGACGCCATGGTCGTGCCCGCCCTGGTGCCGTCGTTCACGCTGACCCGGGCCGACGACGCCTGGGGGACCGGGCGGGCCGGCATGCAGTACCGCGACCTGGTGCCCGATCGTCAGGGCGGTCGCTTCATCGCGTCCCACATCCGCATCCCCGATGGTGGGCCGGTGCCCGACTGGGTCCACTACCACGAGATCCGCTTCCAGCTCATCGTGGTCCGGCGGGGCTGGGTCGAGGTCGTCTACGAGGACCAGGGCGAACCGTTCGTGATGGAGGCTGGTGACTGCGTGCTCCAGCCGCCCGAGATCCGCCACCGGGTGCTGCGGGCCTCCGACGGCCTCGAGGTGGTCGAGATCGGCTGCCCCGCCGAGCACCGCACCGTGGCCGACCACGACCTGGCGCTCCCCACGCCGGTGGTCGACCCCGATCGGGACTTCGGCGGCCAGCGCTTCGCCCGCCACATCGCCACCGAGGTGGCCTGGGAACCGTGGCGGTTGCCGTGCTTCGAGGCGCAGGACACCGCCATCGAGGCGGCCACGGCCGGGCTGGCCGGCGTCCGCTTCGTGCGCCCCGCCGGCCTCGCCGGCGCCGGCGACTCGGTCGAGACGACCCACGACGGCGAGCTCGCCTTCGCCTTCGTGCTCGACGGCGCCGTCACCCTCACCGTCGACGGCGACCAGCACCGCCTCGGGTCGGGCGACGCCGTCACCGTGCCGGCCGGCGCCGTGCACCGCTGGTCGGACCCCAGCACGGAGCTGGCGCTCCTCGACGCCACCCTCCCGGCCCGTATCTGAGCATCACGGTCGTGGGCGTCGGCCTGTCACAGCGGCTGCGTATCGGACCGCTGTGACCCAGGACCAGGACCACCTCGCGCCACGAGGCGACGTGTTCATCGCCACCAGCGTCGACGGGTTCATTGCCCGTCCTGACGGAACGCTCGACTGGCTCACCGGCCGGCCGGCC
>CAVVGJ010000009.1:0-86352 GCA_963747745.1 uncultured Acidimicrobiaceae bacterium | reverse complement strand
CGTCTTGCTCGTCCTTCTGATCGTGCCACTCGCGGAACGGTGGTCGGCAGTCGACAGACGCTGCTGGTCTTCTTCGTCGGCGACTGGCTGTCGACTCTGCCGATCTTGGTGGTCCTGAGGCTTCTCGGCGCGTTCGGGAACGCTGGTGCGTTGGACGACGCGCTGACGCGCGATGCAGGCTCGTCGTCGGGCACCTGGGCCCTGGCAGGGGCGTTGGTGGCGGCGTTGAAGCGACCCCGACTCCGCTATGGCGTGGTCGGTGTGGCGCTGATCGCCCATCTCGCGTTGTGGATGATCTTCCGACAGATATTCGACCTCCAGCACCTGGCCGCGACCGGCGTCGGGTTCGCACTCGCCACGTTCTCGACCAGCCCCGAGGAGAACAGGCAGTAGGCGTGCCACTCGACCGGCACATCGGCGCCCGAGATTGGGGCGTCGCATGGGACCCGTCGAGCACCGCTGGCGTCGAGGTCGGCCAGCACCGGTGCGCGGAGGAACAGTCGCCTGGTCTCACCAGCGTTCGCCTCCGAGCGGTGGCTGTGCTCGACGCGGACGTTGTCCTCGATGCCGGCGATGGCGAGATCGAACAGGTCGACCACTTCGTCGACCCGTTCCGTGAACGTTTCCACAGATCAGGCGCCACATGATCCCGGCCGAGAGCGTCCCCAAGGTCCGCGAAACAGGCGCCTCGGTGTCGGTTCCGGCTTGCGTCGGGGTGACCTCGTCTGTTGACAACAGTTGATAGTAGAGTCAGGGTGGTGGACGTGAGCCGGAACACGATGAGCTTCGCCATCCCCGAAGAGCTGCGCGGCTATGTGGACGAGCGGGTGCAGTCGGGGGAGTACGGGAACACGAGCGAGTACCTCCGTGACCTGATCCGCCAGGACCGGCGCGAACAGGCTGCGCTTCGACTTCGGTCCCTGATCGCCGATGGGCTCGAGTCCGGTGAGGGCCGGCCGCTCGACGACCAGCGGGTCGGTGATCTTCGAGATCTTGCTAGCGGTCCGGGGGAGTGAAGCCGGCAAGGACCCGGCCGCTGGCCGAGCAAGATCTCGTCGAACGGACCCGCTACTACGCCGCCGGCGAGGGCTCGGAACTCGGGGACCGATTCTTCACTGCGGCGATCGAAGCAGTCCGGTCTGTGGAGGACATGCCAGGCATCGGATCGCCGCTCGTCGGCGAACGCATCGGCATCCCGGAGCTACGACGTGTGGGTGTCGAGGGCTTCCCGTGCGGATGGTTCTACTTCGAGCGGTCCGACCATCTCGATGTGGTCCGGCTCTTGGCCGACAAGCAGGACCTGGACGACCTCTTGGGCGGCAAGGTCTGAGCAGGTTCCGGGTGCGCTGCTGTACCAGCACGTACCTCGGTGGCGGCTGTCGTCCCACGACGGGACGAGTTCACACGGCCCGTCCCATCTCGTACAGACCACAAACAGACCACATTCAGACCACGCGAGGGCGGGATCTGGTGGTACGGGCTGTCAGCACCGCGACCCCAGAAACTGGCGCTGACCTGCAAAGATGCAGGTCAGCGGTGTTGTGGATAAGTCGTGGGCGCGTGGTTCGGGACGCAGAGGCCGGGAGTTCAAATCTCCCCCACCCGACCAAGGTAAGAGGGCAGGTCAGACCCGGATGGCCCCGCCGCTGGCGGGGCCGCCCGGGGGGCATGAAACTCTGGTTGTGCCGTCCGCCGTAGCCCGGAACCTCATTGGTGCCGTGAGCCCGAAGGTCAGACTGGCGCGGGGGTCTGCAGGCACCCTGGATTGTTGCTTCGAGCACGAGTGTCAGAGTCTTGACACGCCTGATCCCCTGGACGGCACGCCACGACGCCGAGCCGAAGGGGGTTGGTGATGGATGTGATCGTGGATCGGTGCGCGGGTCTGGACGTGCACAAGAAGACGGTGATGGCCACGGTGCGAACACCGGACGGTTCGGGTGGGCGTGCCACCCAGACCCGGGAGTTCCTGACGTTCACGGGACGGCTGGTCGAGCTGCGCGACTGGTTGATGTCCGAGGGCGTGACGCAGGTGGCGATGGAAGCAACTGGGGTCTATTGGAAGCCGGTGTGGCATGTGCTCGAGGACGCCGACAGCTTCGAGTTGTTGTTGGTGAACCCGGCGCATTTCAAGAACCTGCCGGGCCGCAAGACCGACGTGAAGGACTCCGAGTGGCTGGCCCAGTTGCTCGAGTGCGGTCTGTTGCGGGGCTCGTTCATCCCGCCGGCCAAGGTCGCCAAGCTACGGGACCTGACCCGGTATCGAACGAAGATCGTCCAGGAACGGGTGCGGGAGACCCAACGCATCCAGAAGCTCTTGGAAGACGCAGGGATCAAGTTGGACTCGGTGGCCACCGACGTGTTGGGCAAGTCGTGTCGGCGGATGCTCGAAGCGCTCATCGCCGGTGAACGGGATCCGGAGGTGCTCGCGGAGATGGCGTTGACCCGGATGCGCCCCAAGATCGGCACGCTGCGCGAAGCGCTCGTTGGTCGCTTCGATGACCATCACGCCTTCTTGTTGCGCATGCATCTCGACCACGTCGACGAGCTCAGCTCGATCGAGGCTCGCCTCGATGACCAAGTCGACGGGTTGATGGCCCCTTTCGCTGAAGCCGCCACCCGCCTGTTGACGATCCCGGGTGTCGGCAAGCGGGTCGCGGAGGTGATCGTCGCCGAGATCGGGGTCGACATGTCACGGTTCCCGACCGACAAGCACCTCGCGTCCTGGGTCGGGCTCTGCCCAGGGCATCACGAGTCCGCCGGGAAGCGCCGATCCGGGAAGGCCCGAAAGGGCAATCCGGCGTTGCGGGCCGCGATGTGTGAGGCCGCGTGGGCCGCTTCGCATGGCAAGGACACCTACCTTGCCGCCCAGTATCGACGGTTCAAGCGCAAGTTCGGGACCCGCGGTGAGACCAAGGCGGTGTTCGCGGTGGCGCACACCATGATCGTGATCGTCTGGCACCTCCTCGCCGACGACGCCACCTACGACGAGCTCGGCGCTGACTTCTTCGAACGACGCTCCAACACCGAGGCACGGCAGCGGCAGCTGATCCGCCAGCTCGAAGCTCTCGGCCACAAGGTCATCCTCGAACCCGCAGCCTGAGACGTGACCAACCGCGGCGGATGCCGGGCTCCGCCCGGCCCATCGATCTGCCGCGCCCACGTTCTCGCGTCGGCGAACGAGTTTCGTGTCAGAGGCAGTTTTCGGGATCCGCTCCGATCTGCTGGGAACAGCGCGCAGACCACATGCGTCTCGCAACGGCGTGTGTCGAGCCGAACAACGCCCGCGCTGACGCCGGCTATCCCGCGCCTCTCGGTGTCCGATTTCGACCCGTCCGGCCGGCGATCTGTGCGGCTCTACGGATCAACATTCGAGGACGCTCGGTGCCGGGATTCCGGCACGATTCCGCTTGCCCAAGCGTCTCCGCTTCCCGGCGTTGGTGGGCACCCTCGCCCAAAGACGCGCCGTGCGTTCTGGGACGCCGTCTGCGGTCGTCTGCCACGACCAGATCGCCGACTCTGGTCGCCGTCAGGGTTCTTGCATGAAGCGACGCTCTGGCGACGGCTTTGCGTTTGATGTAGCGGGCTCTCGGAGCAGGCGTTCGTACAGTGCGCGGGTTTCGGCACTGGGTGAGACGCCGAGTTCGTCGCGTAGGTCGCATCGAAGGTTGTCATAGACGCGCAGCGCTTCGGCGGGGTTGCCTTCGGCGGCGAGGGCGCGCATCAAGAGGCGGTGTCCGCTCTCCCGCAATGGCGCGGCCTTGACCAGAGTCCGGGCGGCGTCGCGGGCGGCGGCGAGTTCGGTGCGGCCGAGGCCGAGGGCGGCGGCCGCGTACGCCTCGAGGGCGCGCAGGTGGAGCTGTTCGAGATGGCGTCGGACCTCATCGATCCACGGAGTGTCTTCCCCGGGAAGGAAACCGCGCCGGGCGGTGAACAGCGAGACCTGCGCGGCAGCCCACGCTCGTTCCCACTGCTGTTGCGCAACCGCCGACTCGGCCCGGTGAATTGCCTCCTCGGCCGCTTCGAGATCGATCGTCGCATCGGCCAGCGCCAGACGAACCGTGCCCTTGCCCTGCACTCGGTCCGCGCCGAGCACGCGGCGCAGACGCGACAAGAGCGCATTGAGGGCCCCGTCGGTGTTCTCTGGCCCGCCGCATGGCCACAGCAGGTCGACGAGTTCCGCTCGCGGCGTGGGCTGGGCGCGATGCACGACCAGGTAGGCGAACAGCAGACGGCCCTGCCGGCCCGGGAGCGAGCCCTCGAGCCGCTCACCGGCATCGTCGACCGCGATTGGCCCGCAGATCTGCACATGCACGGCACGAGTCTGCAAGGTTTCTCCAACATCCATCCAACACGGTGGACGTATCCCTTTCTGAGAGGAGAACCGGATGGCCCGGCTCATTCGCTGCGAGTGCGGCTACATCGCCAAGGCAGACACCGACGATGCGGTCATCGACCAGATCCGCGAGCACATGCGCCAGGACCATCCAGCGCTCCTCGAGACCGTCGCAACCGACGAGCTCCGGAGTTGGATCGAGCTCGAGTAGCAGAAAGGGGCCAACATGAGCACCTCCGTCCCCACCCCGTCAGCCACGTGGCCGCGTCCGACGCCGAGCGATCGAGTCGAACCGCTGGTCGACGCTGCATGGCTCGGTCGGCGCCTGCAGGATACGGGCGTTCGGGTCGTCGAAGTCGATGTCGACGACCGGGCCTACAACGAAGGTCACATCGAGGGCGCGGTGCTCTGGAACGTCTATACCGACCTCAAAGACGACCACTACCGCACCGTCGATCGGGATGCCTTCGCGGCGCTGTGTGCCCGGTCGGGCATCGATGAGCACACCGTCGTGGTGTTCTACGGGTACGCCCCTGCTCTCGGTCTCTGGCTGCTCGAACTGGCCGGGCACCACAACAGCAAGGTGCTGAACACCTCACGTTCGACGTGGCAACAGCTCGGGCTTCCCTGGACCGCGGCGTCAGCGAGACCGGTCCGGAGCAGATTCGAAGCGAGACCGCCGAGCAGACCGCTGCGGGTAACCAGGGCCGAGGTCGAACTGCACGTCGAGGCTCCCGCATCCACGATCCTCGACGTGCGTTCCACCGAGGAGTACAGCGGCGAACGGTTCTGGCCTTCCGGTGGCCACGAGCCGGGCGGCCGGGCCGGCCACATCCCCGGGGCCACGCTGGTCCCGGCCGATGACCTCGTCGACCAGACCGGTGCCTTCGCCTCCAAGGGCTTCCTCGCGCACAAGTACACAGCGATCGATCCCCAGCAGACGATCATCACCTACTGCACCATCGGCGCCCGGGCCGCGACGACCTGGTTCGTGCTCTCCCACCTGCTCGGCTGGGACGATGTCCGGGTCTATGACGGGTCGTGGGCCGAGTGGGGCCGCAGCGCCGATGTCCCCGTCGAGCGATGATGATCACCCCAGCGTCGACCCGAAGGGCGGATCCATGAGCGCGACGAAGGTACGTGTGGCCGCGGTCCAGGCGGCACCGGTGCTGCTCGACACCGAGGCGACGATCGACCGCGTCGACGAGCTCACCGCTGTGGCGGCGGCCGACGGTGCTCGGCTGGTGGTGTTCCCCGAGGCGTTCGTGCCGGGTTATCCCGACTGGATGTGGCGCACCCGACCGTGGCACGACAGCGATTGGTACCAACGTCTCGCGGATGAGGCCGTGCGCGTGCCGGGACCCGCGACCGTTCGGATGGGCGAGATCGCCGCCGCTCACGGCGTCCACCTCGCCGTGGGCATCGACGAACGCGGCACCAGCGACGCCACGCTGTACAACTCGATGCTGCACTTTGCCGACGACGGCCAGCTCCTCGGCTGCCACCGAAAGCTCATGCCCACGGGCGGGGAGAGGCTCATCTGGGGAACCGGTGACGGCTCCACCCTCAACGTCGTCGAAACGCCGTTCGGTCGCGTCGGTTCCCTCATCTGCTGGGAGAACTACATGCCCCTGGCCCGCATGGCGATGTACGCGCAGGGCATCGACATCTTGCTCTCACCGACCTGGGACAACAGCGACGTCTGGGTCCCCACCCTGCGCCACATCGCCAAGGAAGGCCGCTGCTTTGTGATCGGCTCGACCGCATGCCAGCGCGCCACCGACGTGCCGGCCGATCTGCCCGGACGCGACGACCTCTACGGCGGCGACGACGATTGGTTGAGCAGGGGCAACTCCTCCATCGTCGGACCCGACGGCGATCTGCTTGCCGGACCCCTCATCGGCGAGACCGGAATCGTGTGCGCCGACCTGGACCTCGACCGCATCCCCGTCGCCCGCCGCCAATTCGACCCCGTCGGCCACTACGCCCGCCCCGACGTGTTCCACCTCGACGTCGACACCCGACCCAGACCTCCCGTCGAGTTCCAGCCATGAAACCCGAAGACAGCCCTCGCCCTCGGACCGCGATGGCGACTATCGGCGTCAATCCCGCGGCCTACACCACATGAACCGCGTTGCGGCAAGGATGCTTCGGCGTCCACGGACAGAACGAAGAGCGCCGCACCGAGCCGGCCGCGCCGCACACGAAACACCGCCGCTGCCACTTCGTTGTCGAAGTCGACCCGATGGACGTCACGCTCAGCGGACTCGCCGCGCGCCGCATCGATGCCGACCTCCGACGTCGCCCAGCAGCGGACTTCGTGTCACCTACCGCCAGCGGAGCGAGCCCTACACATTCATCTCAATTTGCACCCCTCTGCCTATCGCGAACGCACCCCCGCCGGAACGACGGTGTGAGTTGCTCTCTCGCGGAGGTCGGGTACCACCGAACGCGCGGCCAGAACGGCGTGTGGGCATCGCCCCCGACGTGCCGGTGGAGGGCGCACCGATCAGGCGCCACCTAATCGCGTCCCCGACGAAGTCGGGGCCACAAGAGAACGGCGCATCGCGAGGCGTTCCGAAGCTGGCGCTCACGTGCCGGGTCAGAACGTTCAGTCGAGCAGTGAACCGAGCTTCGCAAGAGTCGAATCTGCAGAGTCACGCTTCTCGTAGGGCCCAGGCATCACGAACAGTCGACAACCAGCGAAGGGCTCCTCGAGCCAGCCGTTGCCTCCGAATCTGCCAACGAGCGCGACGGCAGCGGCCTTGAAAGGGAAGATGAGCGCGGTCGCTCCAACAAGGAGCAGCTTCGACTCGAGCAGCTCTCGCCCATGCCGAAGTTCGTCTGAGCTGACCTCGTCAGCCCGTCTGGTCGGCCGCTTCACTACATCGGTGAACCCGACACCAGCTGCGACCGCTGCGTCGTCCTCGAATCCGTCGGTAACTGGCTCGAGGACGCCCGCTTGCACGAGACGGGCGAAGAACCGCTGTCCTTGCCGTCCTTGGTAGTAGTGACCTGCGGCCACGCTGGTCGGCGCTGGGTTGATGCCAATGCAGACAGCGCGAGGACGAGAGGGAAGCAGGTCGGCGAGGGTGTCAACCTCGGTTCCCATCCAGTTGGCGGTCACACGGTGGCCTGTCGTCACCTTCGCATGGTCCCACGTTGGTGACGATCAACCGCGGCGATTCGCTCATCGGAGGCTGCCCCAGTGGCCGGCGATCGCCGGCCGACCGATGACTTCCCAGAGAGCGCCGGTCTGCCTGCACCGATCGACCGCCCCCTAATCACGCCAGAGGTCGTGCCCAAGGTCCGCGCTGATCGGCGCGTCGTGGAGGGCCCTCGTCGGTCACCCCCGCGCCATCATGGATGTGGTCCGTCGCCATGTGGTCACGTTGGTGACGTACTGTCGGTGCGACGGCGGTAACGCATATGGGGGAGAGCTGATATGGCGGAGTGGCAACGCGCTCGACTAATCCCGGTGTCGGGGATCGGGTCGGAGATCGAGGCCGAGATGAGAGCGACCTCCGCGCTTCTGGCCGTGGTCGAGGCCGTGCGCGATCTGTCGATCGAGATGCTTTCGCCGCTCGGGGCGAGCAAGGCGCACAAGGCCGACGTCCGCAGCTACACCGAGGTCCCGTTCAAGCTCGGCGGCGGCAAGAACGCCACCCGCCCCGATGGCCTGATCCAGGTTGCGTACGGCAAGGCGACGTGGACAGCGCTGGTCGAGGTCAAGACCGGCGACAACAGTCTCAACGCCGACCAGGTGAACGGCTATTGGGACATCGCACGAGAACAGGGCTTCGACGCGGTGCTCACGATCTCGAACGAGATCGCCGCCTCCAAGGACACGCACCCGACCGACGGGTTGAAGGTCCGTTCGAACTCGAAGGTCAAGGTTCATCACTTCTCGTGGACCGCGATCCAGTCGATGTGCGAGGTGATCAAGAACCACCACGGGGTCGACGATCCAGAACAGGCCTGGATCCTGGGCGAGCTCGTCCGGTATCTGCGCCACCCGAACTCGGGAGCGAACGCGTTCGACGACATGGGCGGCGAGTGGGTCGCCGTGCGAGACGGCGCCCGGGACCACGCCCTGCGCAAGAACGACCCGGCGGTCCGGGATGTGGCCCAACGCTGGGACCAGCTACTCCGTTACGCCGCGTTGCGCCTCGAGGCCGACATCGGCCAGACCGTGACCCAGCAGGTGCCGGCAGCACAACGTGAGGGGTCGAAGCGGTTGCAGCATCTCGTGGACACGCTCACCTCCGACGGGGTCGTCGACGGCTCGTTGCGAATCCCGAACACGGTCGGCGACCTCGAACTGCACGTTGATCTGCGAGCACGACGGGTGTCGGCTTCGGTGACCGTGTCCGCTCCCGAGGATCGGGGCGGCAAGGCCCGTTGCACCTGGCTGTCCGGACAGCTGTCATCCGACGTCGACCGTCGCACCGTGATCGAGGCGTACGCCAAGAACGCCCGCACCCCGACCACGGCCACGCTCGAACAGGTCCGGGATGACAAGGACTGCCTGCTGGGGAGGACAAGAAGGACCCAGCACGCTTTCGGATCACCCTGACCAGAGAGATGGGTGTCGCCCGCAAGACCGGCCGCAAGGCCGCAGGCTTCATCGACTCCGTCCTGAGCCTGATCAACGAGTTCTACGGAACCGTCGTACAGAACCTCACGCCCTGGACTCCGAAGGCCCCACAGATCACGCGCACAGAGCCAGCATCGGAACCGGACTCGGCTCCCGGCCGGATCGAGATGAAGCGCTCACCAACGATCGAGGACCGAGACCAGGACACCGACGGACCCAAGGGTGCGACGCCCGACGATGACGAGAAGCCGTCGGAGACCTCGTTGACCCTCAACGACCCGTGGCTACGCGTCACACAAGGCTGACGCTTCGAGGCAAGGCCCGGCGCGACCGCCGCTCCGGGCGGTATCCGCGAAGCCAATCGCGTGCGGGCATGGCTGGCTGGTTGCGACGCGGCTGGCGGCCACTACTCCCAGCGGTCGGGCTCATCGTCGTGGCCTTCGCTATTTCGGCCGCCGTCGCTCCGACACCGTTCCTGCAAGGTGTCGTGATCGGAGGAGGGCTGGCATTCACTACGGCGTTGTTCCTATTCGCTGCGCTGATCGGGTCGGACTCCATGCGATTCGTCCTCGGCGCCCTCGGAGAGGACGCCACCCAAGCGTTCTTCACGTCCCGACCGCGTCGTCGAGCAGGCTGGCAGCTCATCAACGGCGTCATCATCAACGGCCGGGACATCGATCACATCGCGGTAGGCCCCGGTGGGATTCTGGCCATCGAGACCAAGTGGAGATCGGCGGACAAACACAGCCGGGACTGGGCACCCCATGCCCTGCGACAAGCCGCCGATGCCGCACGCATTGCAAGCAACCTGATCCGACAGGAGGCGGGCACTGACGTTGCCGCCGTTCCCGTGCTCATCGAGTGGGGCCCAGGGTCACCAGCACGAACTGTGATGCACGACGACGGTGTCATCTCGGTGACAAGCAAGGACCTTGAGCCACGCGACGCATCTGACACGCGGGCCGCTCTGTTGCGGCGTGGCAACCCGTACTGCGGGGGGGGGGGCTCTCGCCGAACCGGCCCGGACGCACCGAGGCTCTGATGCACAAGTCCCACGGCGACTCCTTCGAGAACACCGAGCTCGAGTCGGTTCTCGCCGAGCGGGGCGTCGGCAGTTGTTCGTGACCGGCGCTCAGACCGACGCGTGTGTGCGTTCGACGCTGCATGGTGCCTTCGTTCGCGGATGCGACGTGACGCTGGTCAGCGATGCTCATGCAACCGAAGACCTCAGCCCGTACGGGGGGCCTTCACCGGAGCAGGTCGTGGCTCACACCGATCTCTATTGGCCGTTCCAGACGGCGCCGGGGCGGCGTGCCGAGGTTGCCGCGACATCAGCGATCGAGTTCTGAGGACGGGAACGGCAGAACGTGAACGGAAACGTGATCTCGTAGCCATCAGACGGTGCGGGGTTCGCGGACTCTGAACGCCGCCGAGGCAGTTCAGGCTCGCCCACAGGAATGCCATGGACGTCGGCCATCGGCGGTATCGAGGCCGGCTGACGGAACTCCGCGGAGCCATCGATCGGTTGCTGCGATGATGCTTGGCGTGGAAGTCGAGGTGGTGCTCTCCAACAACGACCGGGCGACGGTACGCGCTGGCGACGTGTTCCTGAAGATCGACGGGGATCAGTCACGCACCGACATCGAGGTGGAGGCGATGGCCATGGCGCCTGTGCCGACGCCCGAGGTCTTGTGGCGGAAGCCGCCCGTGCTTGCGGTGGCGGCCATCCGCGGAACGCCGCTCGGGTCCCTGCACGAGCCGTCCAGTGCCTCGCCGGCGGCGTGGGCGGCGGTCGGTGCCGCCATTCGCGCGCTGCACGCAGCGCCGTTGCCGCGAAGTCGCGGGCCGAGTAGCGAGCAGCTGGCGGCCAAGCTCGCCACGGAGTGCGAATGGCTCGTCGCCAACAGTGTCTTGCCGGTCGATGTCGTGGCGCGCAACCGCCGGCTTGCCGAGACCGCACTCCGTCCGTGGACGCCGGTGTTCGTTCACGGCGATCTGCACATCGAGCACGTGTTCGTCGACGGTGACGAGGTCGCCGGCATCATCGACTGGTCGGAGGCGTCCCAGGGTGATGCGTTGTTCGATCTGGCCACGCTCACGCTCGGACATCCGGAGCGCCTCGAGGATCTCCTCGCCGGCTACGGAAGCGACGTCGACCCCAACGTGATCCGTGCATGGCGATCGGTGCGTTGCCTGCTTGCGGTTCGCTGGCTGTTCGAGAACGGCTACGGGTCGCCAGAGTCGTTCCCCGAGGTGGCGGTGTTGCGGTCGACCAACTGACTCGCCATGGCACGAGTCGGGGGCACCCCGATCGTCGCCGTCAGATCGTTCTCGTAGCCGGTGTTCGGGGATCATCGAGGGGACTCGATGGAGCCCGGTGGGACGGCCAGATGTTCGTCGCCGCCAGAACACCGCCCTGACCGCCGAGCGTTGTGCGATTCTTCTGGGACGTGTTCGTCGTGGGAGGAAGCACATGGTCATCCGCTGGGGCATCGCGGGTCCGGGCGCCATTGCCGAGGGGTTCGCGCAGGGCCTCGCGCTGTTGCCGGACGGTGTGCTCACTGCGGTGGGCTCGCGGTCGTTGGATCGGGCGCAGACCTTCGCCGATCGGCACGGGGCGTCGGCGGCGCACGGGAGCTACGAGGCCCTGGCCGAGGACCGCGACGTGGATGTGGTCTACGTCGCCACCCCACACTCGCGCCACGCCCGCGACACGCTGTTGTTCCTCGAAGCCGGCAAGCACGTGCTGTGCGAGAAGCCGTTCGCACTGAGCGAGGCCCAGGGCCGGGAGATGGTTGCCGCGGCGCGCCAACGCGACCTGTTCCTGATGGAGGCGATGTGGACTCGGTTCCTGCCCGCCTACCGGGCCCTCGCCGAAGTGCTCGGCGACGGACGCATCGGCGACCCGCTCCTGGTCGAGGCCGACTTCGGGTTCCGGCGGGACATCGAGCCGACCCACCGCCTCTTCGACCTGGCGCTCGGCGGCGGCGCGCTCCTCGACCTCGGCGTGTACCCCATCCAGCTCGCATCTTTGGTGCTGGGCTCGCCGGATCGCATCGTCGCCGATGGCCACCTCGGCGAGACGGGCGTCGACGAGCTGGTGGCCGCAGTGCTCCACCACGCGGGTGGTCCCCTCGCCGTCGTGAAGGCAGGGATCCGGGTCAACATGACCATGACGGCGCGGATCGCCGGCACCGACGGGTCGGTGCAGATTCCCGCGCTCATGCACTGCCCCGACCGCATCGAGGTGACCACCGCGGGCGGGTCCGAGGTCATCGACGGCAGCTATCAGGGAAGCGGCCTGCGGTTCCAGGCCGAGGAGGTGCACCGCTGCCTCGCCGACGGGCGTCTCGAGAGTGCGATCATGCCGCTCGACGAGACGCTGTCGATCGCTCGGTCGATGGACACCATCCGGGCCGCGATCGGGCTCGTGTACCCGGGCGAGTAGACGATGGGGGCACGGCGATCTGAGCTGAGGCACCGCGGGTCGTCGTGATGGGCGTCGCCGGCAGCGGCAAGTCGACCGTGGGCGCCGCCCTTGCGGCGGCGCTCGGCGTCGACTTCGTCGAGGGCGACCGGCTGCATCCCGCGGCCAACGTGGAGAAGATGGCAGGCGGCGAGCCGCTGGACGACGACGACCGGTGGCCGTGGCTGGCTCGCGTCCGAGCCGCCCTCCGCGCAGGAGGACGGCGCGGTGGTCGCCTGTTCGGCCCTCGCCCGTCGCTATCGCGATCTCCTCCGCCAGGCCGATGGCACCCGGTTCGTGTTCCTCGACGTCCGCGCCGGCGAAGCCGTCCGCCGGCTCGAGCGGCGACCCGACCACTTCATGGGCGCCTCGATGGTCGCCAGCCAGTTCGCGGCGCTGGAGCGAGCCGACGCCGACGAGACCGATGTCGTGACCATCGACGCCGGTCGACCGGTCGGTCAGACGGTCGACCAGGCACGCGACGCCCTGGCGCAGTCCGAGACGGCAGGCCGGCCACTGCTGGCGGTCGGTTCACCCATACACGAGATCGATGTCGCCGACCTGGACGTGCACCTGAAGCCAGTGGTGGATCTGGTGGTCGAGCGGGGGGCGCGACGGGTGCTGCTGGTCCCGCCGGACCACACCAGGCTCCACTCCCGCGCGGGACAGATCGGGACGGCGCTCCTCCGGGCCCTGGAGGCAGTCGGTCGTGAGGTGGCGGTGCTGCCGGCGCTCGGCACGCACGTCGCGCTCGGCACCGAGGAGACCCGACTCCTGTTCGGCGACTCGATCACCGCCGATCGTCTGCTGGTGCACGACTGGCGGCGGGGTGTCCGTCGACTGGGCGAGATCTCGGGGGACGAGGTCGGCGTCGTGACGGCTGGGCGCGTACGCCGAGCCGCTCCCGGTCGAGGTGGACGAACAGTTGCTGGCCGGTTGGGACCTCATCGTCTCCATCGGCCAGGTCGTCCCGCACGAGGTGATCGGCATGGCCAACTACACCAAGAACCTGGTGATCGGTCTCGGCGGTGCGTCCACCATCCACCGGACCCACTTCGTCGGCGCGGTCTGCGACATGGAGACGATCATGGGGCACGCCTCCTCGCCCGTGCGCGACCTCGTCGACGCCGCCTTCGACCGGTTCCTGGCGCCGATGGTCGACGTGGTGTTCGTGCTGACCGTGGTCGAGGACGTCGGGGACCGCACGGTGCTCCGGGGGCTCTTCGCCGGCGAGGGCGGCTCGGGACGGGCCGGGGGCGCGGCGTACCGGGCCGCCGCCGAGTTGGCCCGGCGGGTGAACGTGGTGGAGGTGGACCCGCCCTGGCGACGGGTCGTCTGCTGGCTCGACCCGCGTGAGATGCGCAGCACCTGGCTCGGGAACAAGGCCGTCTACCGGACCCGCATGGCCATCGCCGACGGGGGTGAGCTCCTCGTCCTGGCGCCCGGCGTCGAGCGCTTCGGGGAGGACGACGAGATCGACGCCCTGATCCGCCGTCACGGGTACCGGGGAACCGACGCGATCCGACGCGCCATGGCCTCCGATCCGGCGTTGGCCGACAACCCGGCCGCGGTCGCGCACCTGATCCACGGCAGCTCCGAGGGCCGGTTCACCATCACGTACTGCACGGATCCCGGCGCGGGTGGCCTCACCGAGGACGAGGTCACCGGAGTCGGCTACGGCTGGCGCCACCTCGCCGATGTGCGAGCGGCGCTCGACGTCGGAGAAGACACCTCCAGCGGGGCGCGAGTAGACCGGGATGGCGAGTCGTTCATGTTCCTCCGCAACCCGGCCGCCGGACTGTGGGCGTCACCCCGCTGAGCGCTCGGCTCAGGACTTGGTGAAGACGTCGTCCGGCGTCAAGGCGTTGCGCATGGGCTCGCCGCGGCGGTAGCGGCCGACGTTGTCCACGATGACGTCGATCGAACGCTGGGTGCGGCCCGGGAGCTTCGGCGTCATGTGCGGCGTGATCATGACGTTGGGCATGTCCCAGAGCGGGGAATCGTCAGGGAGCGGCTCGGGATCGGTCACGTCGAGGCCGGCGCCCGCGATCTGGCCGTCGCCCAGCGCCCGGATCAGCGCCTCGTGGTCGACGACCGCGCCGCGGGCCAGGTTGACGAGGTAGGCGTCGTCCCGCATGCGCTCGAACTGCTCGGCACCGAAGAGGTGATGGGTCGCATCGCTCAGCGCGACGGCGAGCATGACGACGTGCGATTCGTCGAGGAGCTCGTCGAGTGTGTCGCCGTCCTCCGTGGCGAGCATCCGGTCGACCGTCGGCGGTACGTCGCCGGCGGTCCGCCGGTAGGCGAGAACCCGCATCCCGAACGCGCGGCCCAGGGCGGCCATCTCCCGGCCGGTGTTCCCGAACCCGACGATGCCCAGCGTCTTGCCGTGAAGCGCGAGCCGGTGCTCGTAGTCGGGGATGCCTCCCCACCGGTGGGCCGCCTGGTGGGCGAAGAGGCTATGGGCGTCGAACGTGAGGGCCAGCGCGAAGTAGAAGGCGTGCTGGGCGAGCGCAGGGGCCGAGCGTCCGGCGGAACCGGTGACGATCAGCCCCCGCTCGAACACCTCGGGGCGGGCCGAGCGGTTCAGGCCGGCGTGGTCGCAGTGCACCCACCGCAGGTTCGGCGCCGCCAGGTGGCGGTCGTCGAGGTCGAACGGGAGCAGGGCGACGTCGGCCCGTTCGAGCGCGACCGCGATCGCCTCGTTGTCGAACGGGTGGACCTGGACGAACTCGGCGGGAGCGAATGCCCGGCGCAGCTGATCGACCTCGTCGGGCTCGAACACCAGCGTGGACAGGACCGTGTGGATCTCACGGGGCTCGGGGTTCTCGGCTGCCATCGTGCTCCTTCTCGTCGGTGCGGTCAGCGGGCCCGCACGCCGTCGACGAACAGGTCGACGGCGAGTTGCAGGAAGCGTTCCTCGTCCTCGGCGGGCCGGCGCATGCCGAACGCGGCGAGTCGAGCAGGGTGCGAGGCGACCACTGCGAGGAACTGCTCGGCGGCGAGCTCGGCGTCGTCGACCTCGACCGCGCCAGCCTCCTGGTGGTGGCGCAGGAGGTCGATGAGCTGCGGCATGTGGGGGTAACGGGCGAACTGGTGCGCCTTCGGTACGAGATCGGGGAAGCGGGACACCTCGGTCATGAGCAGCACGCTGAGGCGGATCACCTCCGGGTCCGTGGCGCGGGCGTGGGCCGCGTGGGCGATCGACAGGAGTGAGGCGCGCAAGTGGTCCCCGGTCGGTTCGATATCCGGCCCGGGGCCCGGGTCACGATCCTTCAGCGCCCAATGGATGACGGCCCGGAACAGCGCCTCCTTGTCGGCGTAGCGGGCGTACAACGTGGATCGCGTGACACCCGCGCCCCGGGCGATGGCGTCCATGGTGGCGCCGCTGAATCCGCGGTCCAGGAAGATGGTGATCGCGGCCTCTCGGACGAGCTCGTCCAGCTGCGCCGACTCGGCGAGCGTCGGACGGTGACTCGGGCGCGTGCTTCGTGCCATGTCGGACCTCCTTGACAGAACTATACATCAGTGTCTAGTAATTGGTCCTGGCGGTCGCCCGTCCGCCTGCAGGAGGGATCCCCATGTCCGACGACACCGAGCGCCGCCCGAGCGCACCGGGCCGGTGGTGGCACCGCCCGTTCTCGGTGTTCCAGACCAACCTGCAGGAGATCGACGCCACCCTCGACGTCGACGCCACGCTCGGGTTCATCGAGGACTACGGCGCCGACACCTGGTTGCTGAACACCGGGGGGATCGTCACGTTCCACCCGACCGATCTCCCGTTCCAGACCCGCAGCCCGTACCTGGCCGATCGCCCGTCGGGAGACCTCGTCGGCGACGCCGTGACCGCGGCCCACGAGCGCGGGGTCAAGGTCATCGCCCGGCTCGACTTCTCCAAGGTCTCCGCCGCCATCGCCCGGGAGCATGCGGACTGGCTGTACGTCTCTCCCGAGAGTGAGCCGCAGGTCTACAACACCCTCTACAGCGTCTGTCCGTCCGGGGAGTACTACCAGCAACGCACGATCGACGTCCTCGACGAGATCATGGACCGCTACCCGATCGACGGCTTCTTCTTCAACTGGTTCAACTTCAACGAACGGGACTACAGCCGGAGGTACCTGGGTGTCTGCCAGTGCGGCAGTTGCCAGCAGCGCTACTCGGCTCGGGCGGGGAAGGCGCTGCCGACGGGGCCCCGATCGGAGAACTACTGGGACTGGTTGCAGTTCTCCTTCGAGACGACCGGCGCGCTCACGAGGCGGATCACCGAGCACATCAACGACCGCCGCCCGGACGTCGCTCTCGTGCTGCGGCGGGGCGCGTCGATCGCCTACCAGGAGGCGAACAACGCGTTCGGCACCGATGTCTGGCCCCACGAGACGGCCGAAGCGGTCAGCGCCCACGTGACCGCGGCACCCGACGTGCCGGTGATGGTCAACTCGGTGTCCTTCGTGGACATGCCGTACCGGATGGCCGGCGAGCAGCCCGAGCGGTTCGAGCAATACCTGGTGCAGGCGATCGCCCGGGGTGGCAACCCGTCGACCTACATCATGGGGGCGCCGGGTCGGGTGCCCTACGCCAACCTCCGGCTCGGCCGCGAGGTGACCCGGTTCCACCGAGACCACGTCGACCTGTACGCCGACCTGAGCCCCGCCGCGACCGTCGCCGTGGTGCGGCCCAACCGCTTCGGCATGCGTCCCGACCGATACGCCACGACGGTGGAGGAGTACCGCGGCGTCTACTCGAGCCTGCAGCAGACCCACCAGCCCTTCGACCTCCTGGCCCAGGAGTCGCTGGTCGAGATGGGTCGCCGCGGCCGGCTCGACCGGTACTCGCTCGTCGTCCTGCCCGACCTCGGACCGCTCGGGGCCGACGTCGCCGCGACTCTCGACGCCTTCGTCGCCGCCGGTGGCCACGTCCTGTGCACCGGCACCAGCGGTGTCGCCGAGGACGGCACCATCGAACTGGCATCGAGCCCGGCCCGCACGACCGCAGGCCCGCCAACGGTCGATGCCGCGCTGTGGTCGTCGTACGCCACATTGGAGGAGCAACCCCGCGCCGACGAGTACCGCTACGAGCCTTCGGTCGTGCCCGTGTGGGGTGCGTGTTCGTCGTTCGAGTGGAAGCCCGGCGTCACGGAGCTGGGCTCGATGCTCCCCCCGGCGCCGTACGGACCACCCGAGAAGTGCTACGGCCACATCGTGGGCGAGGATCCGGCCATCGTCTCGCTCGAGCACGGGTCCGGCGGGGTGACCGTGATCCCGTGGACGATCGGCCGCGCCTACCGCGAGTTCGGGACGACCGAGCTCCGCACCTTCCTGTTGCGCGCCGTGGCTCCGCACGCGATGTCGGTGGTGACCGCGTCGCTCCCCGAACAGGTCGAGGTGATCCTCGGCGCCAGCGACGGGGCGCTGGTGGTGCACCTCGTCAACCTCTCGGGGGCCCGTCACCGCACGTTCGGACCACACCTGACCATCCCCGGTGGTCAGCTGCGCCTGCACGGCACTCGGGCGTCCCGGGCCGATGCGCTCGTGGCCCACCAGCCGGTGGCGATCCGCCACGACGGCGACGACGCGGTGCTCGATCTCCCCGCGCTGGAGCTGTTCGAAGTCGTCCGGGTCGCCACCGGGACGCAAGCCGACACGACCACACACACGACCACACAGACGGAGGACACGTGATGACCGAGCAGACCCCCACCCCGGCGGTGCCGGGTTCCACCAGGATCGGTTGGATCGGCACGGGCGTGATGGGCGGGTCCATGGCGGCCCACCTGCAACGAGCCGGGTACGACCTCACGGTGACGACCCGGTCGAAGGAGCGCGCCGCCGGATTGCTCGACGCTGGTGCGCGCTGGGTCGACACGCCGGCCGAGGTCGCGGCGGAGAGCGACATCGTCTTCTCCATCGTCGGCATGCCCGACGACGTGCGGGAGGTGCTGCTCGGCCCGGAGGGCGCACTCTCCGGTGCCGAGGCCGGGACGGTGCTGGTGGACATGACGACGAGCGAGCCGTCGCTGGCGGTCGAGATCGGGGTGGTCGCCGCCGAGCAGGGCGTGCACGTCCTCGATGCACCGGTCTCCGGGGGAGACGTGGGGGCCCGCAACGGCACGCTCTCGATCATGGTCGGCGGCCCGGGCCAGGTGTTCGACGCCGTCCGTCCCTGCTTCGACCTCATGGGATCGACGGTGGTCCTCCAGGGCGGGCACGGCGCCGGCCAGCACACGAAGGTGGCCAACCAGATCCTCGTGGTGAGCGCCACCCTGGCCATGGCCGAGGGTCTCGCCTACGCCTACCGGTCGGGCCTCGATGTCGAGTCGGTCCTGTCGTCGGTGTCCGGGGGAGCGGCGGGCAGCTGGAGCTTGTCGAACCTCGGTCCGCGGGTCGTCGGTGGCGACTTCGACCCGGGCTTCATGGTCGATCACCTGGTGAAGGACCTCGGCATCGCCCTCGCCGAGGCGAAGCGGCTCCGGCTGGCGTTGCCCGGGCTCGCCCTCGCCCACCAGCTCTACGTCGGCTTGCAGGCCCAGGGCCGGGGCCGGAACGGCACCCAGGCGCTGGTCCACGTCCTCGCATCGCTGTCCGGCAGCGAGTGGCCGCCCGCACCGATGTCCGAGAGCTGACGCCGTGCCCAGAACACCTGTCGACCGGTCGTCGTCCGTCAGCCTCACCGGGTCCGACGACGTGTTCGGGCGCGCCCCGGTCGCATGGGCGATCGACCAGCTCCGGGCCGCAGCGGAGCCACGAGGCGTGCACGTCGCGCTCGGCCCGTCCCCGGACGCCGACCTGACGGTCGAACTCCGCGACGCCACGACGACTGGCTCCGCCGACCCGTCGCCGGAGAGCTATCGGTTCACCGTCGAGGGAGACCGTGCGTCCGGGCTCCGGGCCACGGTGGTGGCGGGAGGCGAGCGGGGGTTCGCGTACGCCCTCACCGAGCTCGCCGGGTGCATCGCCAGCGAGGGTCTCGGTGGCATCGCCGCCGGCATCGACGAGACCCACGCGCCGGCGACTCCCGTGCGCGGTGTCTGCCGGTCGTTCTCCGCCGTGCACCACGACCTGCCCTGGTTTCGTGACCGCGCCTTCTGGGCCGA
Organism: uncultured Acidimicrobiaceae bacterium; assembly: GCA_963747745.1. GTDB lineage: Bacteria > Actinomycetota > Acidimicrobiia > Acidimicrobiales > Salinilacustritrichaceae > Salinilacustrithrix. The sequence goes on along the minus strand of CAVVGJ010000009.1, from coordinate 66,866 downwards.
GTACCTCGACCACCTGGCCGGCCAGCGGTTCAACCGCTTCCACCTCGCGCTGGGCATGCAGTACAACTTCGGCTTCGGCGCCAACGGCCCCCAGACCGCCACCGACAACTACCTGTGCTTCGCCTACCCGTTCCTGGTCGAGGTGCCCGGGTACGAGGGCGTGCGGGTCCAGGGCCTCGACGACGCCGACCGGGACCGCAACCTGGCCGCACTGCGCCACATCGCCGGAGAGACGCGGCGCCGGGGGATGAGCTTCCAGCTCGGTCTCTGGAACCACGCCTACGACTACGGCAAGGGATCCGCGCACTGGTACCCGATCCTCGGCATCGGACGCGAGAGCCACGCCGGGTACTGCGCCGCGGCCGTCCGCCACCTGCTCGAGGTCGTGCCCGACATCGACGGGGTCACGTTCCGCGTCCACTACGAGGGTGGTGTCCCGGACGGGCATGGCGCGTTCTGGGAGCAGATGTTCCGGGCCATCGACGACCTCGGCCGGCCGATCGCCGTCGACCTCCACGCCAAGGGCGTCGACCAGGCCATCCTCGACGCCGTCGACAAGCCGAACCTCCGGGCCACCCTCTCCGCGAAGTACGCCGCCGAACACCTCGGACTTCCGTACCACCAGACCTCGATCCGCTCGCTCGAAGCCCCGATGCCGGTCCCGGAGGGGTACGAGCTGATGGGGACCGCCGAGTTCTCCCGGCGGTTCACGCGATACGGCTACGCCGACTTCTTGCGCGAGGACCGGCGGGTCGACGTCGCCTTCCGGATCTGGCCCGGGACGCAGCGGCTGCTGCTCTGGGGCGATCCCGTCTTCGCCGCCGGCTACGCCCGGTCCAGCACGTTCGCGGGTGCGCAGGGGCTCGAGATCAGCGAGCCGTCGTCCTTCGCGGGGCGGAAGGGTTCCGGCACCGTCGGTGGACACGATCCGTACGCCGACGACGAGCTCCGCCTCGGCCTCGCCGACTGGCGAAAGCACCGGTACACCTACCTGCTGTGGGGGCGGCTGCTGTACGACCCGGACACCGACCCCGAGGTCTGGCGGCGTCACCTTCGGTCGGAGTACGGACCGGCCGCCGGTGCCGTCGAGTCGGCGCTCGGCGCGCTCAGCCGGGTCCTCCCCCTCGTCACCATGGCCCACATGCCCAGCGCATCGAACAACGCCTACTGGCCCGAGATGTACAGCGATCTTCCCATCTCGCCCTCGGTCCTGGCGCGGCCGTACTGGTGGGACACACCGAGCCCGACGAACTTCGGCGCCGCCAGTCCGCTCGACCCGACGATGTTCTACGGCGTCGACGAGTACGTGCAGGACGACCTGGCGGACGCGCTCGGCGGGCGCTACACCCCGCTCGAGGTCGCCCGTTGGCTCGACGGGTTCGCCGCCGAGGGGCAGTCCGCCATCGAGGCCGCCGAGGGTGTGATCGACCGAGCCGACCCGCAGGCCCGACGGGCGATCGTCGATCTACGCGTCCTCGTCCAGCTGGCCCGCTTCTTCTCCGGCAAGTTCCGCAGTGCCGTCGAGTACGCCTACCACCGGCGCATCCGGCGACGCCGCCCTGCTCGTGCGGGCGATCGAGCTCCTCGAGCAAGCCCATGCCGCCTACGCCGCCATCCCGGAGATCGTCGCCGGCGTCTACCGCGACGAGATCCCGTTCGGCGAGCGGCCCAGCGAGGGAGGTCATTGGTCCGATCGGCTCCCGGCCATGAACGACGATCTGCGCGCGTTGCGCCTCGAGCTGGAGCGGGTACCGGCGGGGACAGGATCGAGCGAGTCGCGGTTCATCCGACGCTCGGGACGCTGGCGCCTCGACGGCGCCCGGCTCGACGCCGCCGAGCGGTTCACCCGCGGTCGGGCGTTCGAGGTCCGCCTCTCGCACTCCGACGCCATGCCGATCCGGCGCCGCAACGCTGCACTACCGGCGGGTCGACCAGTCGGAGACGTTCCGCAGCGCCGACATGGAGGAACGAGGAGCCGGCATTCGTGGGCACGGTGCCAGCCGCCTACACCGACACGACCTTTCCGCTGATGTACTTCGTCGAAGTGCACCGCGACGGCGTCCAACCGATCATCGTGCCCGGATTCGACGATTCGCTGTCGAACCAGCCGTACGTGGTTGTCCACAGTGACCGGTGCCGGAACGCGTGAGCCCGGAGCCCCGTCGGCGGGGGTGGGATAGCGGCGCGTCACTCCTCGTCGTCTGTACTCGTCCGTTGTCCACGTGCCGCCGTCGCGTCGTAGGCCGCGGTGGCGGCTTCGACCGTTCGCTCGATGTCGCGTTCGAGGAGGAATCGCGCGGCCACGAGACCCCTCGCCGCAGCCCGCGCCGCCCGCTCATGGGTCGTTCGGTCGGGCACGGTGACGGCTGTCGGCAGCGGGAGACGGCTGCCGCTCATCTCGTGGAGCACGTCCGGGAGGCCGTCGACGTGGACCCGCGGGTTCCAGCCCGTGTAGGCCGCGACCGGGACAGCGACCTCGGGGAGGCGGATACCTGCCACCTCGTTGCCGCTCGCGTCCACTGCGGACACCAGAGCCACCATCGGCTCCCCCAGTTCCAACGGCCATGATGCGCAGGCCGGGTCGATGGCCGGTGTCCATGGCAGGTGTGCCGGATCGGGCAAGGCGCAGCCGCGGAACACGGTGAGGACGTCGGTGCGCTCGACCGCGGTGCCGTCGGACAGACGGGGGACGCAGCTCGGCGCCGGTGCCACTCCGTCGCAGACCCACTCGACGAGCTGCACGAACAGCGCCCGCAGGATCGGCGTCGCGTCGAGGTAGTGGACCGGGTTCGCCACGGGCAGCATGGCCTTGATCGGGGATGGACCCCAGTGGTCGGTCCCGGCCAGCAGGTGGGCGCGGACATCCGGATCCTCGGGAAGATCGGCGCCCGTGCGAGGGTGCTGGTGCACCAGGGCGGCGTCTCCCCGCCAGTACTCCCAGGAGCCGTTCGTGAGGATCAGCTTGGGGACGCCGCCCGAGGCCCGTTGCCGCTCGAGCAGCCCGGCGTTGTCGTACGGAGGCCCGTAGCCCGGGGTGAGCGGATGGGTGAGCGATGGCTGTCCGTACCGACGGTTGAACTCGCCACGCCGGGCGCTGGCCACGTGCGCGAAGACACCGTCGAACGCCTGGCGTCCGCGTTCGTCGACGTTGAGGCCATGGAAGAGGAACTCGCGCAGGAACCGTCCGGACTGCGATACACCGAACGCGAACACCTGGTCGTTCTCGTCCTGGAGTGACGCGGCGAAGTCCCGGATCGCGAGCAGACCAGTTCCCACCACGGGCGCGAACGTCGAGCGGTAGACCAACTCGTACCAGTGGAACGGCTGAAAGCCCCCGTCCACCGCGAAATGGGTCTGGTCGGTGAACCGCCACTGATCGCGAGGGACCGTGACCTTCTCGCCGAGGGGTGAGGTGCGGATCGTCAAGAAGGCGTCGGGGTCGTGGAGGTCCGCAGTCGGGTACGAGGCGAACCGGAAGAACGACGACGAATCACCGAGGGCGTGGTCAGCCTCCGCGGTGTCGGGACGGAACTCGACTCGTAACCAGCCTGGTGCCACCTCAGCCCGTGGCGCGTCCAAGCCGAGCCCACCGTGCTGGCGCAGCACGTCCCATTGCCATCCACACCACGCCAACGTCCAGCCGTCGTCCAGCAGGAAGCTGTCTCCCGCCTCGGGTGGCTCGTGCGTGTCGAGGGCGAACGTGCCGTCGACGCTCAGCGGGAGGAACCCGAGCATGCCGCGGTTCGGCACGGTCACGAGGGCTCGGCCGTTCCCGGCCCCCGTCGGCCGCAGCAGCCTGACATCGGACTCGAACCGCACCTTGCCGTCTTCCTCCCGGGGCGCAAGGGGGAGGTCGACGATGGATGCATTGGCCGGGTCGGCGGGATCCACGGCGAAACTGGCCACACCGACGACCCATTCGTACGGCCGCACGCCGTATGGGTGGGCCGAACGGACCTGCAAGGACTCCAACACCGTTCACATCGAAGCAGTGCCGGCCCGCCCCCCGCTATTCCTGCTTCTCGGTCGATTGAAAGGAACAGCCAGTGGGTGCCACCGCGGCTCACGCGACAGCAAACGTTGGCAGGGGGGCACGCAATGGCCGGATACCGAGGACGGAGAACGTGTTGTCTGCTGGAGAGAATCTACTTTCCGAAACCGTTTGCACAAACGTTTGCAGTGGCATAGCGTGTCTCGCACGGAAGTGGTCCGTTCTCGCCAGGTAACACCACCTGCGAGCTGCAGCGGTCACGGGATCAAGCGTCGGGGGATCTGTGCGAAAGCTCACCACCATCTTGTTCGCAGTCCTGCTCGCCGTCTCGGCGTGCTCTACCAAGCCGGCGGAGGACGCCTCGGCCCAGGGCACCTCGACGACGTCGACCGTGGCCGACAACAGCTCGTCGTCCACGACTCAGCCGGTGCCCGACGATCCCCGCGCACCGGGGGTCACCGCCGACACCATCAAGGTGGGGGTCGAGTACCCGGACCTGGCGGCCGTCCAAGCCACCATCGGCATCAACCACGGTGACTACGAAGAGGCGTACCGAGCCGTGGCCGACGCGCTCAACGCTGCGGGGTGCCTTCGGCGACCGTCAGATCGAACTCGTGTTCGCGCCGGTCGATCCCTTGCAGAGCGACGCCCCCACCGCGGCGTGCACCAAGCTCACCCAGGACGAGCACGTCTTCGTCGTGGTCGGCCAGCCCCGGGGTGATGACGTCCTCTGCTACGTCGACACCAACGAGACCCCGGTCATCGGTGGAAGCATGAGCGCCGAGCGGCTGGCCAAGGCGAAGGTGGCCTGGTTCACGACCGACGGAACCGACGACCTCCAGGCCGACGCCGTGCGGGAGTTGATCCAACGGAAGGTCTTCGGCGATTCGGTGGCGGTGATCGGAACCAGCGAGGACGTCCCGCTCTACGACAACGTGATCGGTCCGCTGCTCGGGGACGCCGGCATCGACGTCATCGGTCCTGCCTACATCGACAACTCGTCCGGTGACGCCAACACCACCTTCGCCAACACGGACACGATCCTCGACCGGTTCGAGGCCGAGGGCGCCGAGCAGATCCTCGTCATCGGGACCTCGGCGCCGCTGGTGGTGGCGCCGCGGGTGGCGGCCCGTCCCTACTCCCCGCAGCTCATCTTCACCGACGTGTCGTCAGTCAGCGGTTTCGTCGAGGGGGAGAACAGCGACCTGTCCGCCCTCGACGGCGCGGTCGCCATGGGCTTGTTCGACGACAACGAGCGCTTCGACGAGATCGACCAGGCCGAGACCAAGGAGTGCATCGACATCCTGAACGCCGCCGGTCACACCATGGTCCCGCTCGACGAGGTCCCCGAAGGAGGGCTGCGCAACGCGGTGAGCGGCCTCGATGCGTGCAAGAAGTTGTACCTGTTGGCGGCGATCGTCTCGGCCGCCGGCCCCGACCTCAACTTCGGGACCTTCGAGCAGGCGGGTTACAGCCTGGGTGCCGTGGACCTGCCCGGGTTCCCGGAGTCTCCCCACTACGGCCCGCCACCGTCGGCCGACGGAGACATCCCGCTCCTGTACTTCGAGTTCGACCCGGCCGTCGCGGGCTTCGTGAGCGACGGCCTCTGACCGGTGAGCGTGGCAGAACCGCCCGGGGATGAGTCCCGCGGCGCCCTTGCCGGTGCGTTCCTCGCGCTCGAGGAGGAGCGCCAGGAGCGCGACGTCCTCGATCCGAGCCTGGCGGACGAGATCATCCCCGGGACCGGCGCCGAGGAGGAGAACCTCACCATCCGAGACGCCCTGCTGATCGGTGGGACGTTCCCTTTCGTCCTCCTTGCGCTGCTGAACGCCTTCGACGAGTTCGAGTCGGCGGCCCTGAGCACCCTCGCCCCCAACATCCGCGACACCCTCGGGATCAGCAGCGGGTTGATGGTTGCCATCGGCTCGGCCAGCAGCGCGTTCCTGATCCTGGGATCGGTGCCGATGGGGTGGCTCGCCGACAACGTGAAGCGTTCGCCGGTGATCGCCATCTCGAGCCTGATCTTCTCCGCCTGCGCGTTCGTCTCCGGCCTGGCCGTCAACGCCTTCATGCTCGTGATGGCCCGACTCGGCGTCGGTATCGCGAAGTCCAACACCCTGGCCGTCCACGGCTCCTACCTCGCCGATCGGTACCCGATCTCGACGCGAGGCCGACTGAGTTCCTTGAGCGGCATGCTCGGTCGCACCGTGGGCACGGTCAGCCCCCTCCTGGTCGGCGCGATCGCCGCCACCGCGGGTGGCGACGAGGGTTGGCGCTGGTCGTTCTTCATCTTGTCGACGCCGGTCGCCGTCCTGGCCTTCTTCGCCTTCTTCCTGCCCGAGCCGCCCCGGGGTCAGTTCGAACAGAAGGGGGTCATCGGCCACGTCAACGAAGACGCCGACCCGGCCCCGATCTCGTTCGAGGCCGCGTTCCGGCGGATCCGTCAGATCAAGACCATGAACGCCGCCATCGCCGCCTTCTCGGTCATCGGCTTCGGCCTGTTCACGCTCCCGGTCGTGACCAACATCTTCCTGGAGGAGCACTACGGCCTCGGCACGTTCGGGCGCGGCGCGGTCGGGACGACGGCCGGCATCGCCATCCTCGTCTCGCTGCCCTTCGTCGGCCGCTTCTACGACGCCACGTACCAGGAGGATCCGGAACGTGCGGCCCGCTTGATCGCCTGGGTGCTGTTGCCCACCGCGGTGATCGTGCCGATCCAGTTCTTCATGCCCAACGCGGTGCTGTTCGCCATCTTCGCCGTCTTCCCTGCGGTGCTGAGCACGGCCGCGTTCTCGATGACCAGCCCGCTGCTGATGATCGTCATCCCTTACCGGCTCCGCGGCCTCGGTGGTGCGATCGGGTCGATCTACCTGTTCTTCATCGGCGCCACCGGCGGAGCGGTCCTCTCCGGCCTGTTCGTCAACGCCTACGGCCCCCGGACGACCGTGGTGTTGATCTACGTGCCGGCGACGCTGATCGGCGCCCTCCTCTTCCTGCGGGGCGCGTCGTCGATCAAGGCCGACATCGCCATCAACGTGGCCGAGATCCGCGAGGAAGAGGAGGAGGTCCGTCGCCAGCAGGCGGATCCCGAGAGCATCCCGGCCCTCCAGGTCAGCCACGTCGACTTCTCCTACGGTCAGGTCCAGGTCCTCTTCGACGTCAGCTTCGAGGTGCAGAAGGGTGAGGTGCTCGCCCTGCTCGGCACCAACGGCGCGGGCAAGTCCACCGTCTTGCGGGTCATCGCGGGGCTCGGTACGCCGTCGCGCGGTGTGGTGCGCCACCACGGGCGCAGCATCACCTTCTGCGCTCCCGAGACCCGGACCCGGCTCGGGATCCGAACGCTGCCCGGCGGCAAGGGGGTGTTCCCCGACCTCAGCATCCGCGACAACCTGCTGATGGCCACCTACAACCAGCGCCGGGACCGGGCGGAGGTCGAGCGCCGCATCACCAAGGCGATGGGCTACTTCCCGGAGCTGCGCGACCGGATGGGAGAGCCGGCGTCCGCGCTCTCCGGCGGGCAGCAGCAGTTGCTCGCCCTCGCTCGGATCCTCACCGACGAGCCCGACGTCCTCATCATCGACGAGCTCTCGCTGGGCCTGGCGCCGATCATGGTCGAACGGCTCGTCACGGTCATCGACCAGCTCCGTGACCAGAACATGACGATCATCATCGTCGAGCAGTCGTTGAACGTGGCCGCCGCGGTCGCGGACCGCGCGGTGTTCCTCGAGAAGGGACACGTCAAGTTCACGGGCGAGCTCCGAACCCTCATCGAGCGCGACGACCTGGCTCGAGCCGTCTTCCTCGGATCGGAAGGCGGCTGATGCTGGCCTCCGTCTGGTTCACGGAGCAGGTCCTGTTCAACGGGATGATCCAGGGGATCGTGTACGGCCTGCTGGCGCTCTCGATCATCGTCGTCTACCGCTCGACGAAGGTGATCAACTTCGCCGCCGGCAACATGGGCACGATCGCGTCGGCGCTCCTCGTTCTCCTGGCCGTGCAGTACGGGGTGCCGTTCTGGCCCTCCCTGGCACTCGGGCTGGGGTGCGGCACGCTCTTCGGCGCGGTCATCGAGCTGATCGTGGTCCGGCGGTTGTCACAGGCGCCTCGCGTCATCCTGCTCGTCGCCACCATCGGCATCGCCCAGCTCGCCCTCGTGTTCGCCGTCGCCCTCCCGAAGGTCGAGCGGGCCGGGACCAGCTACCCGCAGGCCATCGGAGGGGCCTGGGACGTCGGCGCGGTGACGATGAAGGGCGCCCAGCTGCTGGTTCTCATCGTGGCGCCCCTGGTCGGCGTCGGACTCAGCTGGTTCCTGTATCGAACGAACGTCGGGCGCACCGTCCGCGCCGCGGCGATCGATCCTGATCTGACCCGGCTCTCGGGCGCGAATCCCAAGAACCACTCCACCATCGTGTGGGCGGTCGGCGGGCTGATCAGCTCCATCGCCATGGTCCTGGTCGGCAGCCTCGGAGGATCCGCCGTCGATGTGGCCTCGCTGGGTCCGGCGTCCCTCCTCCGTGCGCTCGCCGCCGCGCTCATCGCCCGGTTCGCCCACTTCGGACGGGCCCTGCTCGTTGCCATCGCCATCGGTGTCGTCGAGGCGCTCGTCCGGTTCAACTTCCTCGGCGATCCGGGCCGCATCGAGGCCGTCCTCCTCGCGGTCGTGCTGGTCGCCGTCGCCCTCGAGGAGCGCGGTGCCCGCGCCGGGGGCGGCACCGGGGGTGCGTTCACGTTCGCGCCGAAGGTCGACACGATCCCCGATCGTCTCCGTTCCATCGGTTGGTTGCGCAACCTCGACCGGATCGCGCTCCTGGTGCTGCTGGCGATCGGAGCGATCCTCCCGCTGGTGGTCACCCAGCCCTCCCGACACGTCCTCTACGCGTCGATCCTGGCCTTCGCGACCTGCGCGCTCTCGCTCACCGTGCTGACCGGCTGGGCCGGCCAGCTCTCGCTCGGACAGATGGCCTTCGCCGGGATGGGGGCCCTCACGGCCGCCGGGTTCCACCGCGGGATGGAGATCGACTGGATCCTGTTCGACCGGCGGCTCTTCTACGTCCGCTTCGATCCCATGCCGTTCGGGCTGTCCATCGTCGTCGGTGCGCTCGTGGCCGGCGCGATCGCTGCCATCGTGGGCATGGGGGCGCTCCGGGTCCGAGGTCTGTCGCTCGCGATCAGCACCTTCGCGCTGGCGATCGCGGCCGGCGCCTGGATCTACCGCCTCGACGTGTTCAGTGGGGGTAGCGCGACCGGCGTCGGGTTCTCACGCGGCGACCTGGCAGGCATCGACCTGCACGACAGCCGCAACTACTACTACCTGACGCTCGTGGTCCTGACGCTGGTCGCCGCGTTGCTCGGGCGTCTCCGGCGCAGCGGCGTCGGCCGGGTCACCATCGCCGTGCGCGACAACGCCGACACCGCGGCGGCCTACACCGTCCGGCCCGCGGTCGCGAAGCTGCGCGCCTTCGCGCTCTCGGGCTTCATCGCCGGTCTCGGCGGTGGCCTGCTCGCCGGGATCGCCCAGCAGGTCCAGTTCTCCGACTCCCGGTTCCTGGTGGACGGGTCGCTCCAACTGGTCGCCATGGTCGTGATCGGCGGCATCGGTTCGATCGCCGGCGCGCTCATCGGCGCGCTGTGGGTCGTGGGCCTGCCGGCGTTGGCTCCGGGTTCGGAGATCGTCCCGCTGCTCACATCGAGCATCGGGCTGCTGGTCCTGCTGTTGTACTTCCCGGGCGGTTTCGTCCACGTCGCCTACCGCATCCGCGGTGCGCTCTACCGGTACCTGGAACGCTCGCTCCCCCCGGTCGAGAAGCGCTCCGTCGCACCTCCCCAGTCCATCCGAGCATCCGGCCGGGATGTCGCCGACGTGACCGTTCCCTTGCGCGTCACCGACATCACCGTCGAGTTCGGTGGCGTGGTGGCCAACGACCAGGTGACCCTCGAGGTGCGGCGGGGGGAGATCGTCGGGCTCATCGGCACCAACGGGGCCGGGAAGACGACGCTGATGAACGCGATCGGCGGGTACGTGCCGGCCACGGGCACCGTCGAGCTCCTCGGCGTCGACGTGAGCGGCGACTCGCCGTCCGACCGGGCGCGGAAGGGTCTCGGCCGCACGTTCCAGGCGGCCACGTTGTTCCCGGAGCTGTCGGTCCGGGAGACGCTCGAGGTCGCCTTCGAGGCTCGCGGTCGCACCAGTCTCCTCCAGGTAGCGCTCTTCTCTCCTCGGGCGCATCGGCGGTCGCGGGCGCAACGGACCGAGGCCGCCGAGCTGCTGGACTTCCTCGGCCTCGGCCGGTACGCCGATCGTCAGATCGCCGAGCTCTCCACCGGCACGCGCCGGATCGTGGAGCTCGGTGGCCTGCTGGCCCTCGACGCCCGGGTGCTGTGCCTCGACGAGCCCACCGCCGGGATCGCCCAGCGAGAATCCGAGGCGATGTCGCCGTTACTGATCGACGTCAACAAGGAGCTGCACGCGTCGATGCTGATCATCGAGCACGACATGCCGCTCATCATGCGGATGAGCGATCGCGTCTACTGCCTCGAGATCGGGCACGTGATCGCCAAGGGTGATCCCCAGACCGTCCGCAACGACCCGCACGTGATCGCCAGCTATCTCGGCACCGACCAGCGCGCCATCGAGCGCAGCGGGCCGATCGCCACACCGTGACCGCCCACCCATCTGCATTCCGTCTGTGAGATCGAGGTCCACCAGATGCTCCACCCCGACCGACTCCTCCCCGCCGAACCCGCCGTGCGGTCGATCGCCCGCGACATCCTCTCCCGGACGCAGGAACTGCCGATCGTCAGCCCGCACGGCCACGTCCCGGCCCGCTCGTTCGCCGACGACACACCGATCGGCGACCCCGCGATCGAGTTGGTGACCCGGGACCACTACCTCCTGCGCATGCTGTACAGCCAGGGCGTGCCGCTCGAGCAGCTCGGAGTCGGAGCCGAGCATCCCGATGGGCGAGCTATCTGGCGGACGCTCGCCGAGCACTTCCGGCTCTTCCTCGGCACCCCGTCGAAGGTCTGGCTCGACTACACGCTGGCCGAGGTGGTGGGCGCCGATGTGGCGCTCGGGCCCGACAGCGCCGACTGCGTTGTACGACCACCTCTGCGACACGCTCGCTCGTGACGACTTCCGACCCCGGGCGCTGTTCGACCGGTTCGGCATCGAGTTCCTGGCCACCACCGACACCGCCCTCGACACCCTCGACGACCACGTCAAGATCGCGGGGAGCGGCTGGTCGGGGCGCGTCGTGCCGACGTTCCGTCCCGACGACGTCGTGGACGCCGACCACCCGCAGTTCGCCGCCAACCTCGACCGCCTCGCCGAGCTGACCGGCGAGGACACGACGACGTGGCCCGGATACCTGGCGGCCATCCGGGCCCGTCGGGCCGTGTTCATCGACGCGGGCGCCACGGCCAGCGACCACGGCCACCCCACGGCGAACACCGCCGATCTGCCCGCCACGGAGGCCGCCGCCCTCTTCGGCCGCCTGCGGAGCCGATCGGCCGAGCCCGGTGACGCGGAGCTGTTCCGCAGCCAGATGTTCGTCGAGCTCGCCGCCATGAGCCTGGACGACGGTCTCGTGCTCCAGATGCACTGCGGCTCGTGGCGCAACCACAACCCCACGGTGTGGGAGCGATTCGGACCGGACACCGGCGCCGACATCCCGACGCAGATCGACTACGTGGGGGGCCTGAAACCCTTGCTCGACCGCTTCGGCAACGAACCCGGACTGACCATCGTCATCTACACGCTCGACGAGACCACCTACTCCCGCGAACTGGCACCGCTGGCCGGCCACTATCCGGCCCTGCGCCTCGGGCCACCGTGGTGGTTCCACGACAGCCCGGAGGGCATCGGCCGCTTCCGCCGCCAGGTCACCGAGACCGCCGGCTTCGCCAACACCGTCGGCTTCAACGACGACGCCCGGTCGCTGCTCTCCATCCCGGCCCGCCACGACATGGCTCGCCGCCTCGACGCCGGCTACCTGGCCCGGCTGGTGGCCGAGCACCGCATCACCCAGGACGAGGCGATGTCCGTGGCCGTCGGTCTCGCCCACGATCTCGCCAGCCGCGCGTTCAAGGTGGACGGCTGATGCTCCGCCCCCAGGAGAACCACTTCCGTGACGCCAAGCGTCTCGACGGACTCTGGCGCTTCGCTCCTGACTCCGACGGTGTCGGCCGAAGCGAGGGTTGGTGGCGCCGGCCGCTGCCCGGTGCCATCACCATGGCCGTGCCGGCGGCGTACAACGACGTGCTGGTCTCCGAGCCCATCCACGACCTGGTCGGTGACGTCTGGTATCAGCGCGAGGTCGTCGTCCCGGCGGGCTGGGACGGGCGCCTGCTCCTCCGCTTCGACGCCGCCACCCACCGAGCCACGGTGTGGGTCGACGACGCCGAGGTCGTGTCCCACGAGGGCGGATACCTCCCCTTCGAAGCCGACCTGACCGATGTCGTCGCCCCCGGTCAGCTGGTGCGGGTCACCGTCGTCGTCAACAACGAGCTGACGTGGACGTCGATCCCCCCGGGTGTGATCAACGAGGGGTCCGACGGCCGACGGGTCCAGTCGTACTTCCAGGACTTCTTCAACTACGCCGGGCTGATACGTAGTGTCTGGCTGCACACGGCGCCCCGGCGGCGCATCACCGATGTCACCGTCGTCACCGACGTCGACGGATCCGACGGACTCGTCCGCTGGTCGGTGCAGGCCGACGGGATCGAGTCCGTCTCCGTGACGCTGCGAGACGCCGACGGACAGGCCGTCGGTGCGGGCAGTGGGTCCTCCGGCGAACTACGGGTCGTCGATGCCGAGCTGTGGCGACCCGGTCGCGGGTACCTGCACCACCTGACGGTCGAGGCCAGTGCCGGTGGCACCGTGGTGGACAGCTACGGCATCCCGGTGGGCATCCGCTCCGTGCGCGTCGAGGGGCCGCGGTTCCTCATCAACGGCGAGCCCTTCTACTTCAAGGGCTTCGGCAAGCACGAGGACCTCGTCGTGCGCGGCCGCGGCTTCGATCCGACGATGATGCTGCACGACTTCGAGCTCATGGCATGGTTGGGCGCCAACTCGTTCCGCACGTCGCACTACCCCTACGCCGAGGAGTGGCTCGACGAAGCCGATCGCCGCGGTGTCGTCGTCATCGACGAGACCGAGGCCGTGGGCCTCAACCTCGGGGTCGCCGGCGGCATCTTCGGGGACAAGCCCCGGGTGACCTTCAGCGACGAAACCGTGGGCGGGGCCGCCCAGGCCCAGCACCGCCGGACCATCGAGGAGCTCATCGCCCGGGACAAGAACCACCCGTCCGTCGTCCTGTGGAGCATCGCCAACGAGCCCGAGTCCCACACGGAGGAGGCACGCAGCTACTTCCAGCCGCTGTTCGAGGCGGCGCGGGTTGCTGATCCCTCACGACCGGTCAGCTTCGTCAACATGATGCTCGCTCCGCCGGAGCGATGCCTGCTGACCGATCTCGCCGACGTGGTCATGGTCAACCGCTACTACGGCTGGTACGTCGACGCCGGGGACCTCGTAGCGGCGGAGCGGAACCTCGAGGACGAACTTCGTCGGTGGGCGGCGAAGCACGACAAGCCCATCCTCGTGACCGAGTACGGCGCCGACACGTTGGCCGGTCTCAGCACCATTCGTCCGGTCATGTGGAGCGAGGAGTACCAGATCGCGATCCTCGACGTGTACCACCGGGTGTTCGACCGCATCGATGCCGTGGTCGGTGAGCACGTGTGGAACTTCGCCGACTTCCAGACCGGGCAGTCCTTCGTGCGCGTGGACGGCAACAAGAAGGGGGTCTTCACCCGTGACCGACGCCCCAAGGCCGCGGCCCGGGCGCTCCGGCGTCGATGGCGTGACGACGAGTGAGCGAGCGCTCAGCGATTGACAGGTCCGGTCGATCCCCGGACGACGAACTCGGCGGCCAACCGCTCCTCGACGCGGTGATCGCCATGCAGCAGCTGTACGGCGAGGGCGCCGGCCTGCTGGACCGGCATGCGGATCGTCGTCAGCGCCGGCGAGGTCATGGCGGCCATCGGTACGTCGTCACATCCCACGACGCTGATGTCGGCGGGAACGGACACCCCCCGCTCGGCCAGGGCCGAGATCACGCCCAAGGCCATCTGGTCGTTGAACGCCAGCACCGCGGTCGCATCGGTGGCCAAGAGGTCGTCGACCACCCCGGCCGCGGCCTCGAAGGTGGGCATGGCCACCGGCACGAAGTGGATGTCGACCGATGCCTTGGCGGCCGCCCGCCCTGCGGCGCGCCGTCGCTCGCCGGCCGCCCACGATGCGCGCGGCCCGGCCAGGTAGACGAGCGACCGATGTCCCAGCTCGCTCAGGTGGGCGACCGCCTGCTCGGTGGCGGCGCCGGCGCGCATGACGACCGACGGCCAACCCTTCACCGGCCGGTCGACGAAGACGACGTCACTGCCTCCCACGACGTCGAGCTCACGGTGCAGCAGCCGGGACGACAGCACGACCAAGCCGTCCACCTCCGGGGCCAGCGTCCGGGCCGCCACCACCTCCTCCTCAGGATGCTCGCCGGTGTCGACCAGCAGGAGCTGCTGGCCGAGCTCTCGGGCCGCGTGCCCCGCGGCTCGGACGAGCGAGGCGAAGTGCGGGTTCGTGATGTCGGGGGTGATGACGGCGATGTTGTCGGTCCGGCCGGTGATCAACCCCCGCGCCGCCCGGTTCGGGACGAACCCGAGCTCGGCGGCGACGGACTCGACCTTCACGCGTGTCGCGGTCGAGACCTGCTCCGGGCGACTCAAGGCGCGGGACACCGTGGACGCGTGGACACCGGCCTGTTCGGCCACGTCTTCGATCGTCACTCGCCTGCCCCGGTGCATCGCTCGGAACGTTACGTCACACCTACGCCGCAGGGAAACGTTTGCAGGCCCCACCGCCCAGGGGCGTTCCGGTGAGGGCGGCGAGGGGCGGGCGGCCGCGGCTCGATGCTGGAGCACTGGCGCACCTGGGCGGCGACATCGCCCTCCCCGGGCACCTACGGAGCGCCACGCCCACGATCGTGCACCTCGGGCTCGGGGCGTTCGCCCGCGCCCACCTGGGGGTGTACGCCGACGACCTGCTGGCCCTCGGGTACCCGACGATGATCCGTGGCGTGTCGTTGCGCAGCCCCCGGGCCGAACAGCAGCTCGGACGCCAGGACGGGCTGTACTCCGTGCTCGAGCGCGAGCCCGGCTCGCCCGACCGGCTCCGGGTCGTCGGATCGATCCACTCCGCGGCGACCGGACGGCCGGCGGCGGTCGAAGCCATCGCGGCACCGGCCACGCAGCTGGTCACGCTCACGGTCACCGAGAAGGCCTACGCCGCCCGCCGGACGACGAGACCTCGGTCGCTCGCGTCCTCGCCGAGGGGATCGCGGCGCGGAGGAGCGACGCGCAACCCCTCGTGGTGGCATCGCTCGACAACGTGGCCGACAACGGCGCGGTGCTGCGCGAGGCGGTGCTCGCCGCCGCGGCCCTGCTCGACCCGGCCCTCGTCGAGCGCATCGCCGACGAGGTCCGCTTCCCCTGCTCGGTGGTCGACCGGATGGTCCCGGCCACCACTGATGCCGACCTGCGGGAGGTCGAGGAACGCCTCGGTTTCGTCGACCTCGCCGCGGTCGTCGCCGAGCGCCACCGGTCCTGGATCATCACCCGCACCGCCGGCCTCCCGCCGCTTGCCGACGTCGGCGTCGTGGTCGTCGACGACATCGAGCCGTACCAGCGGCGCAAGCTCTGGCTGCTGAACGGGCCCCACTCCGCGCTGGCCTACGCCGGCCTGCTCGTGGGGTGCACCACCATCGCCGAGGCGGCGACGGATGTGCGAGTGGCGCCGTTCGTGCAGGCGCTCGTCGGCGACGTGCTCGCCGTCGCCGATCTCCCGCCCGCCACCGCGGCGGAGGCGTTCGCGCTCGAGACGCTTCGACGATTCGCGAACCCCGGACTCGGCCACACCTGTCTCCAGGTGGGCGCCGACGGTTCGAAGAAGTTGCCGCAGCGGATCCTCCCCGTCGCGGCGCGGGCCGAGCGAGCGGGCCGGTCCACCGAGCGGTTCGCGACCGTGGTCGCCATCTGGGCCGCCGCGGCCAGTGGAATCGAGGTGGCCGGTGGGCGCCTCCCGCCTCCCGACGATCCCCTCGCCGGTGAACTGCAGCGAGTCGCCCGCGGCGCGGACCTGGCCGCGCTGGTCGATCGGGCACTCGACGGCGCGGGAAGCCGCAGGTTCCGCGGCCAGATCGTCGAGCGGTTGCGCCTGCTGCGCAGTCACGGCCCCCTCGTGCTGGACGACGCTTCTTGAGGCCGGCCGTTCAGGCCGGGAGCTCGTTCCTCGCCGCCACCTGTCCGAGCCAGCGAGCCGAGGCCTTGACGGTGCGCTCGAAGGTGGCGAGGTCGACGGCGACCAAGCCGAAGGTCTTGGCGTAGCCGGCCATCCACTCGAAGTTGTCGAGCAGGGTCCAATGCAGGTAGCCGCGGACGTCGATGCCATCGGCGATGCATCCGGCGAGCGTCCTCAGTGCCGTCTCGGTGTGGGTTCGGCGGAGGTCGTCGTCGTCGGTGGCGATGCCGTTCTCGGTGACGAGGACGGGAACGCTGGCACGAGCGGCGGCCAGTCGGACGGTGTGGCCGAGCGCCTCGGGATACACCTCCCAGCCGGTCTGGTGCGTCGGTGTGCCGTCGGGAACGGGAACCACGCCATCGGGCCCGAGGACAGTGCGGGAGTACGTCTGCACTCCGACCCAGTCGTCAGCGTTCGAGACGTCCAGCCAGTCGAGCTGGGCGGCCGTGCGCACGGCCTCGAGCCGCTCCTCGCCGCCGTCGGCGGCCTGCAGGTCGACCAGCGCGAGGGTCCAGCCCACCTCGGCGTCGCCGGGCCCGGCCTTGATCGCCTCGGCACCGGCGCGGTGGATCGCCGCCATCGTCTCGACATCGGCGCCGATCAGACCCATGCGGTACCGGGCCGGGTCGTAGCCGCCGATGCCGGCGTCGACCGAGTCGGTGGCCCCGTCGATGTCGGTGCGCTCGCCGTGTCCCATCGGGATCACGCCCGTCTGCTGGAGCATGACGATGACGTTCGGCTCGTTGAGCGTCGCGACCTGGCCCAGGAGATCGCCGAGGTGCGCGGTGGCCGCTTCGGCGTAGCGCCCGAACCGGTCGGCCGCATCAGGGGCGGACCAACCACCGCCGCCGGCGAACCAGCGCGGCGTGGTGAAGTGGCAGTACGTGACCACGGGCGTGATCCCCCGGTCGAGACACGCACCGAGCACGCGGCGATAGTGGTCCAGCGCCGCTCGGCTGATGTACCCGCGCTCGGGTTCGATGCGGGCCCACTCGAGCGAGAACCGGTAGGTGTTGAACCCGAGGTCGGCGAGGATGTCGATGTCCTCGGCGTACCGGTGGTAGTGGTCGCAGGCGTCGCCGGACGGTTCGGTGAACAGCGACGGTTCAGCCCACTCGAGCGGCCAGATGTCGGCGTTGACGTTGCCGCCCTCGACCTGGTGCCCGGCGGTGCTGGCTCCCCACAGGAATCCGTCCGGGAATCGATGGGAATTTTCGGTGTCGGTCATGTCCTCCAACCGATCTCTCAGGATCTCCGGATCGTACTGCAAACGTTTGTGTATTCTCGACGTGATGGCTCACGGGATCGTCGACCGCCTGCTCGCCCGGATGACGCTCGACGAGAAGTGCGCCCAGCTGGGCGGCGCGTACTTCCAGCACGGCCTCGTCGACGGCAAGGTCGACGAAGCGCGCTTGGAGGCCCTCTTCCCGGATGGCATCGGGCAGGTGGCGCGGGTGTCCGGTACCGGCTTCGATCCCGTGCCTGCCGCCGAGGCCGTCGACCGCATCCAGCGCTTTCTCGCCGAGCGCACCCGACTGGGGATCCCCGCCATCGTCCACGAGGAGGCCCTGTCGGGGCTGATGGGGCCCGGTGCCACGAACTTCCCGCAGGCGATCGGGCTGGCATCCACCTGGGACCCCGAGCTGGTCGAGGAGGTGGCCGCCGTCATCGGTCGCCAGGTGCACGCGGTGGGGGCCCGCCTCGCCCTCGCCCCCGTCCTCGACATCGCCCGCGACCCGCGCTGGGGACGCCTCGAGGAGACATTCGGCGAGGACCCGGAGCTGGCCAGCCGCATGGGAGTCGCGTACGTGCGTGGCCTGCAGTCGCAGGGCGTCCACGCCTGCGGCAAGCACTGGATCGGCCACGCCAGCGCCCTCGGCGGATTGAACCACGGGCAGGTCGTCCTCGGGCCCCGACGGCTCCGGGACGTCGAGGCCGCACCCTTCCGGGCCGCCATCCACGAGGCCGGACTCGCCACGGTGATGAACGCCTACAACGACCTCGACGGCCTGCCGGTCGTCGGCTCGCACGAGATCATGGACGACTTCCTGCGGGGCGAGCTCGGCTTCGAGGGCTGCGTCGTCGCCGACTACTACTCCATCGACGACCTGCACGGTCTCCACCACATCTGCGCCGGGCCCGAGGACTCGGCTCGCATGGCGCTCGAAGCCGGCATCGACGTCGAGCTCCCGTCCTACCAGCACTACGCCACCCTGGCCGCCCAGGTGCGGGCGGGCGCGATCGACGAGTCCGTGGTCGACCGCTCGTGCCGGCGGGTCCTCGAGGAGAAGGCTGCCCTCGGGCTCCTCGATGGCCACCGCGTGGCCGTCGGTCCCGCTGACGAGCTCGAAGCCCCCGCGGATCTGACTCTGGCCCGTCGTGCCGCCGGTCGTTCCGTCGTGCTGCTCACAAACGACGGGACCCTCCCGCTGCGTGCCGGCGCTCGTGTCGCCGTCCTCGGGCCGTCGGCCGCCGACCCCCGCCTGCTGTACGGCGACTACTCCTTCGCCGGACGCTCCGTGCACCTGGGACCGGAGGAGGTCGTCGACGACGTGCTCGGCTCGGACGATCCTCGTCGGGTGGCCCGCCGGGTGCCTACCCCGAGGGACGCACTCGCCGAGCGGTTCGAGGTCGTCGACGACGTCGAGGACTCCGACGTGGCCGTCGTCTTCGTCGGCGGCCGCAGCGGCATGTCCGAGCAGGACACCTCGGGCGAGTTCCGCGACGCCAGCGACCTCCGCCTGCCCGTCGAGCAGCGCGACCTGATCGAGCGAACGGTTGACTCGGGCGTCCCGACGGTGGTGGTCGTCATCGGCGGGCGGGCCCACTCGCTCGCCGGGGTCGCCGCCGGTGCCGCCGCGCTCGTCATGGCCTGGCTGCCCGGTGACGAAGGGGCGCGCGGTCTCGTCGACGTGCTCGCCGGCGACGTCGATGCCGGCGGGCGGCTACCGGTGTCGCTGTTGCACGGGGTGGGCCAGGTCGGCGCCTACCCGGGACACCACCACGGCGGGGGCCGCAGCATGGCCTACGGCGACTACGTCGACGGGCCGGTGGCGCCGCTGTTCCCCTTCGGTCACGGGCTCTCCTACACGTCGTGGTCCTACGACGACGTCTCCGTGACGGCCGGGTCCACCGAGGACGACATCACCGTGGACGTCACGCTCACCAACACCGGGGAGCGGGACGGTGAGGAGGTCGTCCAGGTGTACGCGCGAGACGAGCTGGCCTCTGTCGGCGTCCCCGCTCGCCGGTTGGTCGCCTTCCGCCGCGTGCCGGCGGTCGCAGGGGAGACCGTGCGGGTGCGGTTCACGGTGCCGGCGACCAACCTCGGCTTCCACGGCCGCGACCTTTGCTTCCGGGTGGAGCCGGGAGACGTCACGTTCCTCGTCGGACCGGCGGCGGTCACCGTCACCATCTCCGGGGACGTGATCCGCCCCGATCCCAACGCGTCCCGTTCGTTCTCTGCGGTCGTGACGTGATCGTGCGAGCAATGACCCAGCCTCACCGGAGACATCGATGACGACATCAGACCAACCGACGCGACCCGCGGCCCATGACCGCGTCCACGAGCTCGTGCCGAACGCCGCGCTGTCGCTCAGCGCCGGCGGCGAGCCGTGTGGCGCGGACGACATCGCCGGCGTCCTGGTGACCCCGGACTGCGTCGACCCGGAGGTGGGGGCGCCGTTCGTCGACGAGGACGACTGGCGGCAGTTGGAGGATCCGGAGAGCGGCACGGTCCTCTCGTATCGGTACGTGCACGGCGGCTTCGGCGAGTCGGCGGTGCGGTTCGCGCTGCACTTCCCGGCCGAGTACCGCGGGCGCTTCTTCCAGTCGACGTACCCAACGATCGGTTCCGAGGAGGTACCCGCGGAGCAGATCGCCGCCGGCCTCCGGAACGGCGCGGCCGTGGTGGCCAGCAACAACGCCGGCGGTGTCGCCGCGTCGCCGGCGCTGGGCGGCGTACGAGCGAACGCCGCTGCCGCCATGGTCGCCCGCCAGCTCATTCCGCAGCTGTACGGGGACGATGCCGCGGCGCGGGGGTTCATCTACGGCGCCAGCGGCGGTGCGTACCAGACCATCGGCGCGCTGGAGAGCACGACGGGCGTGTGGGATGGCGGAGTGCCGATCGTGCCGGGCACCTCGAACGCCATCCCGAGCTTCATGACCGCCCAGCTGTTGGGGCTCCGGGCACTGGTCGACGATCTCCCCGCGATCGTGGACGCGGTCGAACCCGGGGGGAGCGGCGATCCCTTCGCCAGCCTCGGATCCGACGAGCGAACGGTGCTCGCGGAGGTCACCCGTCTCGGGTTCCCCCTGCGTGGATGGTGGCAACACGAGGCGCTGAAGGGTGGTGCCTTCGGGATCGTCCAACTCGCCGTGCGCGGGATCGATCCGGGCTACGCCGACGACTTCTGGTCGGTTCCCGGTTACGAGGGCGCGGATCCGGACTCGCCCATCCACGACGATCGGGTCGTGTACGAGACGACCGTCGACGCGATCGAGGGCGGGGCCGTGGCCGTTGCCGACGTGCCCCCCGACGACCTGTTCGGCGCCGACGTCATCGTCCTGAGCGGTGAGGCCGAGGGCCAGCAGACGAGCATCACGGAGGCCGAGGACAACCACCTCGTGGTCGAGAATGCGCTGCCCGGACTGGCCGCAGGTGACCGGGTGCGCATCGACAACTCGTGGTTCCTGGCCATGCACTACTACCACCGGCACCAGGTGCCCGACGCCGACCAGCACGGCTGGGACGTGCTCCGGGCCGCCGACGGCGCCCCGCTCCACCCGCAACGGCCGTCGCTGGTCGGTCCGGCCATCGCCGATGTGTTCGGCTCCCTCCAGACCGGCGAGTACGCCGGCCGGATGGTCGTCCTGGCGTCGATGAACGACGTCGAGGCGTTCCCGTGGGCTGCGGACTGGTACTCGCAGCGGGTCGCCAACGCCCTCGGCAGCCGCACCGACGACCGCTTCCGGCTCTGGTACCTGGAGAACGCCGACCACATCCCACGGGCCGACCGCACCCATACGATCGACTACTCGGGCGCGGTCGAGCAGGCGCTGCTCGACTTGGACGCCTGGGTCGGGGCGGGCGTCGCCCCGCCACCGAGCACCAGCTATCAGATCGGCGCTCTCTCCCAGATCGTGGTTCCCGGCAACGCCGCGGACCGCCTCGGCATCCAGCCGGTGGTCCGCGCCTCGGTGGGCCAGTCCGGCTGCGAGGACCCCGACGGTCCGCGCGCCGAGGTCGCCGCGGGTGAGGAGGTCGCCGTCTCGGTCTCGGCCGCCACGCCACCGGGTGGGGGAGCGATCATCGACGTCGAGTGGGACTTCGACGGATCCGGTGCGTTCGCGGGCACCGGCGACGACTTCGACATCGGTCGGCAGGTCACGACCTGCGCAACCCACCGCTACGACGAGCCAGGAACCCACTTCGTGACCGTCCGGGTCACCGCCCACCGGAACGGTGACGCCGCCGCCGTCGACAGGCGCATCACCAACCTCGCCCGGGTCCGGGTCGTGGTCCAGTGACCGGGACCGCGTGATACTCGTCGAACGCAGCCAGTGAAGGGAGGACGTGATGGACCAGATCAACGGCCGAGTCGCCGTCGTCACCGGAGCCGCGAGCGGCATCGGGCGTGCCATCGCCGATCGTCTCGCGGCCGACGGCGCCGATGTCGTGGTCGCCGACCTCGACGGCGACGGCGCGGCTGCCGCGGCGGATGCGGTCCGACGACACGGCACTCGTGTCCAGGCGATGCAGGTGGACGTCCGGGATCCGGCCGCCGTGGACGAGGTCGCGGAGCAGACCCTCGAGCGGTTCGGCGCGCTCCACATCGCGGTCAACAACGCCGGGATCGTCAACCGAGGACGCAGTTGGGAGCTCTCGATCGAGGACTGGCACCGCGTCATCGACGTGAACCTCTGGGGGGTCATCCACGGCGTCCACGCCTTCGTTCCTCGCATCCTCGACAGCGGTGGTGGTGGCCACGTCGTCAACGTCGCCTCGATGGCGGCGCTCCAACCGCTCGCGAAGCTGGGGCCCTACACCGTCGCCAAGCACGGCGTCCTCGGGCTGTCCGACGTCCTTCGAGCCGAGCTGGCGAAGGAACGGCCCGCCGTCGGCGTCAGCGTGGTCTTCCCCGGGGCCATTCGAACCGGGATGAACCCGGTCGGCACGATCGAGCCGACCACCGTCGCCGCCAACGTCCACGACGCCATCCTCCGCCGGCGGCCCTACGTCTTCACCGACGACCACGCGGCCGCCGAGGTCGAGACCCGCCTGACGGCGATCATGCGCGCACGCGGCGAGGTCCTGGCGTGAGCGGCGGTCGTGCGCGGCCGCCCTGCCATGACCCGACCTCCACCTCTACGGCACGGCCACCGATGCAGCCGCCGCAACCGACCTCCTGACCCGACTCCGCACCCATCTCTCCGAAGGAGCACTCCCGTGAAGTACGCCAACCTCGACGGCCGCGCCACCCTCGTGGTCGACGACCACACCATCGACGTCGCCACCGCCTCCGACGGCGCCTTCGGGCCCGAGCCGATGAGCGTCTACGACGACTGGGCATCCTTCGTCGAGTTCGCCTCCACCGTCCCCGCGGGCGACATGTCCCTCGACGAGTCGAAGCTCGGCAACCCGGTGCCGTCTCCCCGCCAGGTGTTCGCCATCGGGCTCAACTACCGGAGCCATGCCGAGGAGTCGGGCATGGCCCTCCCCGAGGTGCCCGCCACCTTCACCAAGTTCCCGGCCAGCCTCAGCGGCCCGTTCGACGACATCGAGATCGTGAACGGGACGGTCGACTGGGAGGTCGAGCTGGTCGTGGTGATCGGCGTGCGGGCCGACCGGGTCGATGCCTCCGGCGCGTGGCGTCACGTGGCCGGGCTGACCGTCGGCCAGGACATCAGCGATCGGACCATGCAGTTCGCCGCCGGCGCCCAGTTCTCGCTCGGCAAGTCGCACCGCGGCTTCGGGCCGATGGGTCCGTGGCTGGTCACACCCGACGAGGTGCCCGACCCCGACGACCTCGCCCTCGGCTGCTCCGTCGACGGCGAGACCGTCCAGGACGCCCGCACCAGCGACCTCATCTTCCCGGTGTCAGCACTGGTCGCCCAGCTCTCCGACGTGCTTCCGCTGCTGCCCGGCGACGTCATCTTCACCGGCACCCCCGCCGGGGTCGGGGCCACCCGCAGACCCGCCCGGTTCCTCGAGAAGGGGAGCGTCCTCGAGACGTGGATCGAGGGCATCGGCACGATCCGGAACACTTGCGTCTGATGAGCGTCGACTGACGACGGAGGAGATCGAGGTGTTCGGGCGGCTGGTGACCGAGGCCCTGTGGGGCGACGCTCCACCGGACGGTGCGAGGTGACGGCCGCCACCATGGGCGCCGACGCCATCTTGACCGTATTGTCCACCCTGTGGCTCCCCACCCCGACGGCACCATGAAGCTCGCGCTGACGGCCGCCGGGTCCACCTCGGATCGGGCCCCCGCCCCGTTCCGGGCGGGCGCGCCCAACGTCGTCGTGATCGTGCTCGACGACACCGGGTTCGCACAGCTGGGCTGCTATGGGTCGGACATCGAGACCCCGGCGATCGACGGGGTCGCGGCCCAGGGCGTGCGCCTCACCAACTTCCACACCACGGCGGTGTGCTCGCCGACTCGGGCCTGCCTGCTCACCGGGCGCAACCACCACCGCGTCGGGATGGGGATGTTGCCCGACCTCCCGATGAACTTCCCGGGCTACACCGCACGCATCCCACCGGAGGCCGGCACCCTCGCCGAGATCGTCCGCGCCGCGGGCTACGCGACGTTTGCGGTCGGCAAGTGGCACCTCACGCCGCGCGATCAGCGTTCGCCGTCGGGCCCGTTCGAGAACTGGCCGCTCGGCAAGGGCTTCGACCGCTACTACGGGTTCCTGGGCGGCGACGCCAACCACTGGGCGCCGGAACTGGTGCGGGACAACAGCTACGTCGATCCACCCCGCGCCCCCGAGGAGGGCTACCACCTCAGCGAGGACCTGGCCGACGAGACCATCGCCCGCGTCCGCGAACTCCGTCGCAACCAGCCGCAGCGACCGTTTCTGGTCTGGCTGGCCCTCGGCGCGACCCATGCCCCTCACCACGTCGCCCCCGAATGGTCCGAGCCGTACCGCGGCCGGTTCGACCGCGGCTGGGACGCCTGGCGGCGCGAGACCCTCGAGCGCCAGATCGATCTCGGGATCGTCGACGCCGGTACCGAGTTGCCCTCGCCGTCGGAGCACGTCCCCAACTGGGCCGACCTGGACGCCGACCACCAGCGACTCCACGCGTGGATGATGGAGATCTACGCCGGGTTCCTCACCCACGCCGATGCCCAGATCGGGCGGGTGCTCGCCGCGCTGGACGAGCTCGGCGAACGAGAGAACACGATCGTCGTCGTGGTGTCGGACAACGGCGCGTCGGGTGAGGCGGGTCCCCACGGATCGGTGAGCGAGTTCCGCTTCGCCCAGGGGCGTGACGAGGACGTGGAGTTGAACCTGCGCTCGATCGACGAGCTCGGGGGGACCCGCACGTACAACCACTACTCGTGGGGCTGGGCCGAAGCCGGGAACACCCCGGTCCGTCGGTTCAAGCGGTACACGTTCGAGGGCGGGGTGCGGGACCCGTTCATCATCTCCTGGCCGGCAGGTCTGGGCGCGGCCGGCGAGATCCGCCACCAGTACTGCCATGCCATCGATCTGTTGCCCACGGTGCTCGACCTCGTGGGCCTCGAGCCACCCGCCACGATCGGTGGCGTGCCGCAGATGACCCTCGACGGCGTCACCCTCCGAGCGATGCTCGATCGTGCCGACGCGCCGGATCCGAGGACGAGCCAGTACTACGAGTGCTGGGGTAGCCGGGCGATGTACGAGGACGGCTGGAAGGTCGTCACCAACCACGTCAACCAGCTGACCCATGCCGAACGCGACCTGATCGCCGGCAGCGACGAGTTCGAGACCGACCACTGGCACCTCTTCGACACCCGCGCCGACGTGCCCGAGAACCACGATGTCGGCGCCCAGCACCCCGAGACCCGCGACCGGCTGGTGGCCCGGTGGTACGAGGAGGCCGAGCGCAACCACGTGCTCCCGCTCAGTGACGGGGTCGTGGATCGTCTCGAGCACCTGTTCCTGCCGTGGCCGACCGGGACGCCGCGGGTCGAGCTGCGCCCGGGTGAGCGCGTGTTCGAGGACAACACCCCGACGTTGAGCAACGGGTTCACCATCACCGCCCACCTCGGTGCACCGCTGGATGCCGGGACACGAGGCGTGCTCGCCGAGCAGGGTGACTACAACGGTGGTTGGGTGTGGCACCTGGAGGCCGGCGGCCGGTTGACCTTCGCGTGCAGCTTCGTCAGCGAGCATCTCACCGAGTTGACCGTCGACGTGCCGACCGGTGCCACCACACTGCAGGTCATCGGTCGATCGGTCGAGGGTCGGATGGAGCTGGTCTGCGCCGCCGATCGAGCCCCGCTCGGCGGCACGCTGCTGCCCCACGAGTGGCCCGGACTGTGGACACCGAACTCGTCGGCCTCGCTGCTGGCCGGGGTCGGGCGGCCGCTGCCGGTGTACGACGGTTACGACCCGACCATCGCGTTCAGCGGAACGCTCGACCTGTTGGTGGTCTGTGCCGACGGCGGATCCGCATTTGCCGACCTCGCCCACCAGGTCGAGACCGCGTTCCGGAACCAATGACCGTCCGAGCGCACGACACCGGGGACCGATCATGACCACGCCTGTCCCCGGCGCGATCTTCCCGTCCGACCTCGATGAGCTGACCCCGGCGATCCTCGGCGCGGCACTGTCCGAGTGGCGGCCCGGCGTCGTCGTCGACCGCGTCGACCTCGTCGCGGCGAAGCGTTGCGGCGACGGCATCGCCTCCACAGCCGACCGGGTCGTGCTCGACCTCTCCTACCGGCCGGGGACCGGTGCCGGCCTGCCGAGGCGCCTGATCCTGAAGACCATGCTCGCCTCGCCCCACGCACCGGCGGCGATGTACGAGAACGAGGTCCGCTTCTACCGAGAGCTGCGCCGCGACCTCGACATCGAGACCCCCGTGGCGTTCGCCAGCAACTTCGACCCAGCCACGGGCCGGTTCGGGCTCCTCCTCGAGGACCTGGCAGACCGCGATGGCCGATTCCCCTCGGCGCTGGATCCGGTCAGCGTCGAGGAGGTGCGGTCGATCCTCGGTCACCTCGCCACCCTGCATGCCCAGTTCTGGGACAGCCCTCGGTTCACCGATGATCTCGCGTGGCTGGCCACACCCACGAGTGGTGGCATGTCCGACGTGTTCGACCTGATCGGTCTCGAACTCATCGAGGACCAGATCGAACGGCACCCGTTCAAGCAAGAGCTCATCGCGCCACTCGGCCGCAGCGTGGTGGAGATGTGGGACCTGTTGTGGAAGGTCCAGGCGCGACACGGTCAGGCGCCGACGACGCTGCTGCACGGTGATCCGCACATCGGCAACACCTATCTGCTCCCCGGAGCACGCGGAGGCCTGCTGGACTGGCAGCTGATGATGCGCGGGAGCTGGGCCCACGACGTCACCTACCTGCTCGTGACCGCGCTCGACCCCGATACACGACGGACCCATCAACACGACCTCCTCGGCTGGTACCTGGACCGGTTGGCCGAGGCCGGGGTCGACGGCGTGCCATCGGTCAACGAAGCATTCGAGCGATACCGATCAGCAGCCCTGTGGGGGCTGGTCATCGGTTGGCTGATCTGCCCACCGGAGAACTACGGCCACGAGATCACCGCGGCCAACATCTCGCGTACGGTGGCGGCGGTCGAGGACCTCGAGTCGTTCGCCGCCATCGAGGCGCTCGGCTCCGGTGGCTGACGTCGAGGCCTCGACGATCGACAACGAACGCACGGCCAGCTGACCGTGGAGGAAGGATGCCCATGGACCTGCGAGCGGTCGCCGACAAGATGGAGATCCACGAGCAACTGGCCCGCTACGCCAGGGGGGTGGACACTCGCGACTGGGATGTGTGGAAGTCGGTGTTCACCGACGACGCGATCGTCGATTACAGCCAGTCGGGGGTGATCTGCGGCTCACGGGACGAGGTCGCCGCCTTCCTCGCCGAGGCGTTCGCGGCCATCCCGTGGGCCACCCATCACATCACCAACGTCGAGATCGACCTCGACGGCGATCGCGCCCAGGTGCGGGCGATGTTCTTCAATCCCATGCAGATACCGGGGATGGACGAGCCGAGCTCGACGGGCGGGTACTACCACCACGAGTTCGTGCGGACGGCGGAGGGCTGGAAGAGCAGCCATCTCGTGGAGGAGCCCGTCTGGTTCCTCAATCCACCCCGGGCCTGACCGCACCCGCAACCGACTCACCCTCACGGTTCCCACCCACCCCGCCGGCGGCCTGGTCAGGGCGCGGCCTCGACCAGTCACGCCGGCCGGCGTCGCGGGGCGAGGCGGAGCTGGCTGAGCCGACCGAGGACAGCACGTCGTGCCGCACGCTCGCACGTCTACCATCGGTCACCTCCGGAGGGGAGGGGGTCGATGGAACAACACTCGGTCCCGCCGGCCGAGCTCGAGATGGTGGCCAGAGGTGTCGTCGGCGCGTCAGCGCCCGACGGTGGTCTCGAACCCACGCAGGCCAGCCTGCTCGGCGCGGTGTTCGACGCGCTCTTCGGCCGTGCGTTCGACTTCACCGCCCTCGATCCCGTCGGGCCTGTCGAACTGGCTGGGTCCCTGGCCCACCGGGACGAGCAGTACCGGAGGCGGGTCGTCCACCACATGGTGCTCGCCGAACTGATCCTGCGGCCGATCCCTCCCGAGGTCGCTCGCCGAGTGGCGCGCTACGCCGAGGCGCTCGACGTCGACGATCAGTTCGTCCGGCTGGCCCGGAGGTACGCGCAGGGTGCGTTCGGGCTGGCGTGGGTCGATCTGCACCGCAGCGGATTCGCCGAGCACTGGGAATCCGCTCGCATGGACCAGCTGAAGACCGGCGTGAAGCTGCCGGACCAGCTCGCGGGTGGGGTCGTCGACCCGGTGCTCGCTGAACGTTGGGCCTCCTTCGCGCACCTCGAGCCCGGGACCCTGGGCCGGTCGGTGTGGGAGATGTACACCGGCCGCGGGTTCGCGCTCCCGGGATCCGACGGCGGCGCCTCTGCGTACCTCGCCCAACACGACTTCGTCCACGTGATCGCCGACTACGGCACCAATCTCTTCGGCGAGCTCGAGGTGTTCTCGCTCATCGCTTGTGCCGACCCCGATCCGAAGGGATTCGCGTGGATCGCCACCCTGATCGGTCTGTTCGAGACGGGTTACGTCGCCGACGCCGGCTTCTTCACCAGCAATCTGCAACAACGACATCTCAACAGCCCGGGGATGCACCAGCGGCTCGCGGATGCCATGGCGAGGGGGCGCGGTCTGTGCGACCGCGTGCACTGCGATCTGCTCGAACTCGACTTCCACGAGTGGGTCGATCAGCCGGTCGATGCGGTGCGTGAGGAGCTCGGGATCGCCGACAAGTCGGCGACCGCCAGGCGAGCCGGGTCCCCCGGCGTCTTCGACCTGGCTGGCATGTCTCGTCTGCAGCAGGACTTCGCGTCGTCACTCGCCGGCGCCGGATCAGAGGGCGACCGATGAAGTACGAGCAGGCCATCAGCTTCCGCAGCGACGACCCGGAGGCCCTGGTCGCCCTCCTCCACGAGTGGGATCGGGCCCAGGCGAGCACCGACGTCATGGGCTACATCGGCACCCGTCTGCTCGCCGACCGTGACACCCCCGGTCAGTACCTGATCCTGGCCGAGTTCGCGGAGGTCGACGGCGACCTCAGCGCAGCCGAGGAAGCGGAGCGGAACAACCAGCGGGACGCGACCCGGCGCTGGTCCGAGAAGCTCCGGGCCCTGGCCGACGGCGAGCCTCACTGGACCCACTTCGACGAGCTCTACCGCACGGGCTTCACCGGCAACCTCCGGACCGGCTGATCGAGGGAGGACCGCTCACGTGCTGACGATCACACTGCTCGGAACCGGGAGCCCCATGCCCGATCCGGACCGTGCCGGCCCGGCCACGCTCATCTCGTCAGGTGACGAGCACTACCTGGTGGACGCGGGGCGTGGCGTCCTGATGCGGATGGCCGCCGCCGGAGTGGGGGCCGGCCAGCTGCACGCCGTGTTGCTGACCCACCTGCACAGCGACCACATCACGGATCTGAACGACGTCATCACCTCTCGCTGGGTCATGACCTTCGAGCCGACGCCGCTGACCATCGTGGGGCCGGTGGGGACCCAGCGCGTCGTCGATGCCATCGTGGACTCGCTCGGCCCGGACATCGGTTACCGCACGGCGCATCACGACGATCTGAGCTACGGGTTCACCCCGGTGCGGGTGATCGAGGTGGAGGACGGCGAGATCGACCTCGGCGGAAACGTGCACGTCTCCTGCGCGCCCACCGACCATCGCCCCGTGCACCCCACCGTCGGCTTCCGATTCGACCATGACGGCTCATCGGTCGTCACTGCCGGCGACACGGTGCCGTGCGCGGGCCTCGACCGGTTGTGCGCCGGCGCTCAGGCCCTGGTCCACACCGTCATCCGCAAGGACATCATCGAGAACATCCCAGTGCCCCGGATGGTCGACACGCTCGACTACCACTCCTCTCCGGAGGAAGCGGCGCAGACCGCAGCGCGCGCCGGTATGGAGACGCTGGTGCTCACCCACTACGTACCGGCGTTCCCCTCCGGCGGCGGTGCTGATTGGCGCGACCTCGCCGCGGCGCACTTCGACGGCACGATCGAGGTCGGCGACGACCTCCACCGCGTCGAGGTCCGGCCCGCGATCTGAGACTGCGCCATCCTGGCCGCCCCGGCCTGGAGCCGATGGACTCGATACGGCACGGAGTCCCGGATTCAAGGATCGCCCGGATGTTGCCGATGGTGCCCTGGAGACGGCGTCACGCTCCTGTGGGGCGTGGGACGAGGGAGATCAGTGACGCGCACGCGGGGCATCGCCAACCACCGACATCCGAGCATGACCATCGTGTGGCTGTCGCCGCAGCAGCGACTCGCGGTCGCGGACGCGCTGGCCCGCACCTGTACGCGCTTCGACATCGACGGGTGGCGGCGAGCCGCACACGCATCAGCAGGGCGGCGCCGGGAGGTCGATGCCTCGATCATCGCGGGTCGCGAGGCAGAGCTCGAGGTCCTCGCCTCCCGCCAGGCCTCCGCCGAACTCGCCCTCGAAGACCTGCGTCGGGAGCAACTGAACCTGGTCGATGCCGCCGAGTGGTGCGAACGCCAGCCGGCGGAGGACGCCGCCGGCGCGACCCGGTTGGCAGATCTGACCGCCGAGGTCGAGGAACAGGGCCGTGTCGCCCGTGTCGCCACCCGCCGGCTGGAGCGGGTGCTCGAGCAGCGCGCCGCGGCAGAAGCCGCGCTGGAGGAGGCACGGCGAGAGCTGGCCGGGCTGGGATCGGCCGGAGCCGATGAGACCACCGTCCGTCGCCAGATCGAGGCGGCGTCCGAGGAGCTCCGCGCCGCGACGGACACGTACCAGGCGGCGATGAAGGATGCCGCCCGGCGCCGCATCGCCCTCGGCCAGGTCGAGACCTCACCGGACGCTGCCACCACGGCCTCCTTCGGCGTCGGCGACGATCAGCTCAGGGCCATGGGTCGTGCGCTCAGCGACAAGCTGGCCGGGACCGCCGCCCGAGTCGACGACCGGCGGCTGGTCGAGGCGAACGAGGCGGTCGAGCTCGCCGAGGCCCAGGTCGACGCGGCGGCGGGACGGGTCGCCGCGGCGCGGCAGCGCATCGCCAGCCTCGAGGACGAACTCAGGGCCAGGAGCCACGGAGAAGACGTGCGCGACGTCCGGCACCAGGCCGCCGCGGAGCTCGAGGCGCAGGTGTCGTCGGTCGAGCACCGACTTCACGAGGCCGAGGCGACGGCGCGCACCGAGGTCGACGACGCCACCAGGGCGGTCTCTCGGGCCGAGCTCTCCCTCGACCGGATTCGCCAGGAGTCTCGGGAGCGCCGGCGCCGCCTCGCCGAGCTCCTCGCGCTGGTGCCGGTCGCGGAGCGGCCGACGGTCGAGGAGGACATCGTCGAGCGCGCCGCCGAGATCGGGGCTGCGCTCCGGACGATGACCGAGCCCATGCAGGAAGATGCCGCCCGTGCCGAGGAGGGCATCCGACGCCTGCAGGCCGTCGCCGCGGAGACGAGCGTCGACATCGAAGCCCGACGGGCTGCACTGGGAACCGTGATGGCCGATGACCGCATCGCTGCCCTCCGCCAGATCCTCGACGGCGTCGACGGCCTCGTCCTCCTCGACGATGTGGTCAGCGCCGACACCGACGCCCAGGACTCGCCGTCCACCACCGATCTCGGCTCGCTCGCAGACCCGACCGTGCCGATGATCGTGCTCACCACCGATTCCGACGTGGCGGCGTGGGCGATCGATCTCCCCGCTGAACGCGGCGAGATCGTTCCCGTCGCCGCCCTCGAAGCCCTGACGAACCCGGAGCCATCCGGAACCGACCGACAGCAGATGGAGCGTTCACCGTGTTGAAGATCCGCATCAGGACCAAGCTGGCGGCGGCGCTGGCCATCCCGCTGGCGGCCCTCGTGGCCATCTCCGGCTTCGAGGCCGTGCAGGCCTCGAACGCGGCCGCCGAGGTCCGCTCCGAGACCGAACTGGCCACGGTGTCGATCGGACCGAGCAGCCTCACCACCGAGTTGCAGAACGAGCGCAACTACACGGCCCTCGACCTCATCGGTCTCGCTGACGCCGCCACGCTCGAGGTCTCCTCGGTGGCCGAGGCGCGCGAGCGGGTCGACGCGGCCGTCGCTGGTCTGCGGGCCTACCTCGCCGGTCGGGGTGAGGTGGTCAGCCAGGCGTTCGCCCCGGCGTTCGCCGCCCTCGAGGCCGACCTCGACGCGACTCGCCAGGCGTGGGATGACTACGACGGTCCCAAGGACCTGACCAACCAGCCGTTGGCCGACGACGTGTTCGAACACTTCACCGCCATGACGCAGGCGTTCTTCACCGCCACGGAGTCGGTGGCGACCGAGGTGGACGACAACCGGCTGCGGAACGGCATCGAGATCGTCGACAACTCCAACCGCCGGGGCGAGCTGCTGGCCAACATCACCCGCCTCATCGTCCTCGACCTGCTGACCGACGGCAACGAGGCGCAGTATCGCTCCGACGTGGCCGTCCGAGTCGACCGCATCGACGCCGCGGAGCACCGGATCACCCAGCTCTCCGACGGCCCGTACGCGGACGTGGCGGCGAAGACGCTGAACCGGCCGGCCGACGTCGAGACCCGGAAGTACTTCGATGCCTACCTCCGCGGTGACACCATCGACATCCCGAAGCTGCTCGCTGCGGTCAGCGCCGGTGGCGCCACCGACGTGACCTCGAGCGCGGAGATGGCGGCCGACATCCTCGACACGCAGGCGGCCGACCTGACCGGCGCCGCCGACGCCCGCAAGCAGGAGTTCATGCTCCTGGCCGCCGGGATCATCGCCGTGGCGATCCTGTGCAGCTGGCTGGCCAGCCGATCGATCACCCGGCCGTTGCGCCGCTTGCGGGCCGAGGCCGACGAGATGGCCCGGAACCGGCTGCCGGGCGCGCTCGAGCAGATCCTCGAGACGCCCCTCGGCGAGGACGTCGTCGTCCCCGAGCTCGATCCCATCGTGGTCAAGACGCGAGACGAGGTGCGCGAGGTCGTCGCCGTGCTCAACGACGTCCAGGACCGCACGCTGTCGCTGGCCGCCGATCAGGCGGTGCTGCGACGCAACATCGCCGACTCGTTCGTCAACCTCGGACGACGGAACCAGAACCTGCTCGATCGCCAGCTCGAGTTCATCACCGAGCTGGAGCAGAACGAGACCGAGCCGGAGGAGCTCGAGGCGCTGTTCCGCCTCGACCACCTCGCCACCCGCATGCGCCGCAACGCCGAGTCGCTGCTGGTGCTGGCCGGCGTCGAGAGCCCCCGCCAGTGGGCCGCTCCGGTCAGCATGGACGACGTCATCCGGGCCGCGCTCGGTGAGGTCGAGGACTACCGGCGGGTGCACATCCGCAACCTCGAACCGGCCATGGTCGCCGGGACGGCGGCGGCGGGTGTCTCCCACGTGCTGGCCGAGCTGATCGAGAACGCCCTCCACTTCTCGCCTCCGGAAGCCCCGGTGGAGATCAAGGGGCGTCGCAACGCCGACGGCTACGTCGTGGCGGTCGACGACGACGGCATCGGGATGAGCGCCGAGGACCTCGACCAGGCCAACCGCCGGCTCTCGGGTGCCGAGTCGTACACGGTTGCGCCCTCCCGCTACCTCGGCCACTACGTGGCCGGCAACCTCGCGGTCCGCTTCGGGATCAACGTACGGGTCCAGGACAGCCCGGCGGGCGGCGTGACCGCCACGGTCGCGGTACCGGCGTCGCTCGTCGACCCGGCCGAGCCCGTGCCGGAGCTGGTCTCCGACACGGCGGTAGCCGATGCGCCGGCGGCCATCCCCCCGGCGTCGGCCGGGCCGGCGACGCTGGCCGAGGCCCTCGGCACGGCCGAGCTGGCCGGGATCACCTCGGCGGACGATCTGACCAAGGCGATCGACGGCCGCGTCGGCGACGACATCGCGGCGCCGCCCGCGGGAGAGCACGGCGGCTCGCCGGCCCCCGCGCCGGACGCGGGGCCGGCCGGCCTGCCGCGTCGCATCCCCGGCGCCCAACGACCCGAGCTGTTGCCGACCATCGCTCGCCGGGTCGCCGCGCCGGAGACCGCGACCGAACCGGCGCCGAGCGAGCCGGAGGCGACCGGCACCGTGTTCGGCTTCTTCTCCGGCTACGCCGCGGCGACCACGGACGATGCCGACCACGCCGACCCACCCACCGACGCCGGCGCCGGGAGCGCCGGCCAGGAGGACCGATGACCACGACCAGCACCACCCACGACTTCTCGTGGATGCTCAACAGCTTCGTCGACCAGACGGCCGGGGTGACCGATGCCATCGCGGTGTCGAGCGACGGTCTGCTGATGGCGATGTCGCACTCCCTCGACCGTGATGGTGCCGAGCAGCTCGCCGCCATCGTCTCCGGCCTCGTGAGCCTGGGCCAGGGCGCGTCGGTGTGCTTCGGCTTCGGCGGGCTCCAGCAGGTGATCATCGCCATGAACGGCGGCTACGCGTTCGTCTCCTCCATCTCCGACGGGAGCTGCCTCGGGGTGGTCGCGACGAGCAACTGCGACATCGGCCAGATCGGCTACCAGTGCGGCTTGCTCGTCGAGCGGGCCGGTGCCGTGCTGACCCCCGAGCTGGTCGAAGCTCTCCAGCAGGAACTGTTGGCCTCATGACCGAGCCGCACGCATCGACGCGGAGCCACGAGGTCGTCCGCCCGTTCGTCATGACGGGCGGCCGGACCCGGGCCGAGCGCCGAGATCTCCGCATCGAGACCATGTTGTCGGCCGTCCCTGGCGCGCCGACCGACGGGCTGAGCCACGAGCAGCGCGAGCTGGTCACGATCTGCCGCCATCCCATCTCGGTGGCCGAGGCCTCCGCCTCGCTCGGGATCGTGGTCGGGGTGACCATCATCCTGGCCGCCGATCTCGTGGTCAGCGGGGTGCTGGAGGTCCACCAGACCGACCCGGTGGAGATCGAGCTCGACGCGCTGTCGCGGATGATCGAGCGGGTGCGGGCGCTGTGAGGGCCCGAGCGGATCGTTCACCAGCCCGGCGCGGCCACGTCACCTCGGTCAAGTTCGTCGTCTCCGGTGGCTTCGGGGCGGGCAAGACGACCTTCGTCGGTGCCATCTCCGAGGTCCCGCCGCTGCGCACGGAGGCGGCCATGACTCAGGTGGCGGCCGATCTCGATTCCCGCAAGGGGAGCGACGCCAAGACCACCACGACCGTCGCCATGGACTTCGGCCGGCTGACCGTCGACGACACCCTGGTGATGTACCTGTTCGGAACCCCGGGGCAGGAACGGTTCGGGTTCATGTGGGACAACATCACCTCCGGCGCCCTGGGTGCGGTGATCCTGGTGGACACCACCCGCCTCGATCAGAGCTTTCCGGCGGTCGACCACTTCGAGGCCAAGGGCATTCCCTTCGTGATCGCGGTGAATCGCTTCGATGATCGTGAGACCCATGCCCTCGACGAGGTTCGTGCCGCCCTCGGGATCGGCGCCCACGTGCCGATCACCGAGTGCGATGCCCGGGCCACCGGCTCGGCCAAGGACGTGCTGCTCCTGCTGCTCGAGACACTGGCCCGGTCGCGACGGGAGATGGCGGCCACGGTTCGCTGACGTCGCATCGGGAATCCCGGTCCGCCGGTTGACGTTCAGCGGACCATGGACACGACTGCACTCCGTTCGCTCGTCGACGCCGGACACCGGGGCGTCCTGGTCACGCTCAAGCGCGACGGCAGGCCGCAGCTGTCGAACATCGCGTACGTGGTCGGCGACGACGACGTCATCCGCATCTCGGTCACCGACGGTCGGGCCAAGACGGCGAACCTGCGACGGGATCCCCGGGCCAGCCTCCACGTGACCCGCGACGACTTCTACGCCTACGCCGTGGTCGAGGGCACGGCGACGCTCACCCCCGTGGCCGCCGATCCGCACGACGCCACGGTGGACCAGTTGGTGGAGTACTACCGGGCCGTGGCCGGCGAGCACGACGACTGGGACGAGTACCGCGCCGCGATGGTGGCCGATGGCCGGCTGCTCATCCAGCTCTCCATCGACCACCTGTACGGCATGGCGTGAGCCCGGTGCGGGCTAGAACCCGGCGTCGGCGAGGGTGGCGTAGCCATTGACGAAGGCATCGGTGTCATCGACGAAGTCGGGTCCCGCGGTGGAGGTGCAGTCGGGCTGGTATCCCTGGCCCCGATCGACGGTCTGGAGCGGGACCTCGACCAGCCCCCGGACCATCCCCGCCGTGCAGCTCGGCACGTTGAGGTCGAGAACGGTGGGGGGACCCTCGAGCAGGTCGTCGAGATGGGAGTCGAGGACGGCCAGCAGCTGCACGACAGCCGCCGGATAGTCGATCTCGTCGGCCAGACCGGCGCTGACGGCGATGGCCGGTACGCCGCGACGGGCGGCGACGCGGGCGGCCCCGACCGTGCCCGACACCTTCGCGACGAGACCCACGTTCTGCCCGGCGTTGACACCGGAGACGACCAGATCGGGCGCGATGCCGAGCTGGTCGAAGGCCGCGTCGACCGCATCGGCAGGGAATCCGGCGACGGCGTGGGCCGGGAAGCCGCTGGCGGTCTGGGCCTCGATCGCCTCGGGTGTCCCTCCCGGTGTCGTCTTGTCCGCACTGCCGCTCTGGTTCTCGGCTGGCGCGACGACCACGACCTGGAGTTCGGGCTGGGCGCGGAGCGCCTCCACCAGCGCATCGATGCCGGGGGCGCCGACGCCGTCGTCGTTGGTGACCAGGACGACGATCGAGCCGTCGGTCGGCGCCGTGGCCGCGACGGACGTGGTCGGCGCCGTGGTGG
Source organism: uncultured Acidimicrobiaceae bacterium (assembly GCA_963747745.1). Lineage (GTDB taxonomy): Bacteria > Actinomycetota > Acidimicrobiia > Acidimicrobiales > Salinilacustritrichaceae > Salinilacustrithrix. The sequence goes on along the minus strand of CAVVGJ010000009.1, from coordinate 30,044 downwards.
TCGAGGTCGTCGAGGTGGACGTCGAGGTCGGCTCGGGTGCCGCGGTGTCGTCGCCGCACGCGGCCACCACGAAGAGCAGGAGGAAGGCGAGCCCGAGCAGCTTCGTTGACCGCATGTCGCCAGTCTGGATGAGCTGACATCGCGGGGGAGCCCGCCGACGATGTCGGTTCGGCGACGATTTCAGGCCGGCACGTCGACGAGTGCGGCGACCCCGGAGCGATAGGCCGAGACGTCGTCGGCGAAGGGACCGAGCGCTTCCTGGCTGCAGTCCGGAGCGACCACCGGGGGGACCTCGGTGGCCGGGTCGACGGCCACGGGGCCCTGGACGAGGCCGTTGTCGCAGCTGGGTACGTCGAGGATGCGGATCCCGGGTGAGGTGACGGTGTCGAGGTCGGTGTCGAACAGCGAGCGGAGCATCACGCCGGCCGCGGCGAGGTCGGCGCTGTGCTCGGTTCCCAGCGCGATGCCCAGCACCGGGACCCCGGTGGCGTCTGCACCGCGCGCCATCGTGGCGATGGGTGACGTGGCGAGATCGGGCCCCAACGAGACGCCCGGCGTCAACCCGATCAGCACGAGGTCGGGACGGATCCCGAGCTGGTCGATGGCGACGGCAACCACCTCTTCCGGGGCGGCATCCACCTCGGAGGCGGGGTAGCCGCTCGAGGTGGTGGCCGGCGTGGTGGCACCGACGCTGGCCTCGAGCGTCCGGACGCCGCCCGGTGCCACACCGGCCACGACGTGCAGGTCGAGGTCGGGGAGCTCGAGCAGGATGGCGACCGCGGCGTCGAGGCCGGGGGAGCCGACGCCGTCCGGGCTGGTGACCAGCACCGTGAGCCGGTCGTCGGCCGGGGCTGTGGCCAGCGCCCGCGTCGAGACGGCCAGCGTCGGTGGGCGCATCACGGAAGCGGTGGTCGCGTCGGATGCCGTCCGTCCCGAGCTGCACCCGGCGCCCACGACGAGCGCTGCGGCCAGCAACCCCCCGTGGAGCCGTCGCATCGACTCCCAGTGTGACCAGCGCCAGCGTCGATACGGTGGATGCTCGTGGACATCGCTGCCTTCCAAGCCGCCATCGCCGCCACGTACGGCGAGCGGGATGCCGAACGGGGGACAGCCCCCACGGTGGCGTGGCTCTGCGAGGAGGTCGGGGAGCTGGCCCAGGCCACCCGCAAGGGGACACCGGAGCAGCAGCTCCACGAGCTGGGCGACGTCATCGCATGGGTGGCATCACTGGCCCACCAGCTGGGACTGAGCCTCGACGAGGCCGCCCAGCGCTACGCCGACGGCTGCCCCGGGTGTCACGCCATGCCGTGCACCTGCTGACGGGCACCGCCTGCTGATCGATTCCGTCGTCAGGGCCTCGGCCATCGTGCCGGGGCGCTCACGAGGATCCGTCAGTCGCGGCGGCGGAGCAGTTCCTCGGCGATCTGGATGGTGTTGAGGGCAGCGCCCTTTCGCAGGTTGTCGCCGGCCACGAACAGGGCCAGGCCGTGCTCGACGGTGGGATCGACCCGGATGCGCCCCACCAGCGTGTCGTCGATCCCGGCCGAGTCGAGCGGGGTCGGGACCTCGGTGAGCTGCACGCCGGCGGCGTGGGCCAGGAGCTCGCGAGCCCGATCGGGGCTGATCGCCCGGCTGAAGCGGGCGTTGATCGACAGGGCGTGTCCGGTGAACACCGGCACCCGCACGCACGTACCCGAGACGAGCAGGTCGGGGAGGCCGAGGATCTTGCGCGATTCGTTGCGCAGCTTCTGTTCCTCGTTCGTCTCCTCGAGCCCGTCGTCGACGAGCACACCGGCGAAGGGCAGGACGTTGTAGGCGATGGGCTTGACGAAGTTGTCGGGCTCGCCGAACTCGGCCGCCCGGCCGTCGTGGGTCAGCGCCGGCGCCTTGTCGCCGACCTTGCGGATCTGACCGTCGAGCTCCTCGACCCCGGACAGTCCCGCGCCCGACACGGCCTGGTAGGTGGCGATGACGAGCGCTTCGAGTCCGGCGGCGTCGGCCAGTGGCTTGAGCACCGGCATCGCGACCATGGTGGTGCAGTTGGGGTTGGCGACGATGCCGATGGGCAATTCGTCGAGGTCCTGCGGATTGACCTCGGGGACCACCAGAGGCACCCGGTCGTCCATGCGCCACGCGGACGAGTTGTCGATGACCACGGGCCCGGAGGCGGCGATCCGCTCGGCCAGGGATCGGGACGCGGTGGCGCCGGCCGAGGCGAGTACGACGTCGAGGTCGGAGTAGTCGGCCTCGACGGCATCTTCGACCGTGATCTGGCCGTCACCCCAGGGCAGGGTGCGCCCGGCGGAGCGTGCGGAGGCGAAGTACCGCAGCTCGTCGACGGGGAAGTTTCGTTCGGCCAGGAGACGCCGCATGACGCCGCCGACCTGACCGGTGGCTCCGAGGATTCCGACACGCATGGCACCCAGGCTACGGGACCACACCCCGATCTCCGAGACGACATTCCAGAACGGGGGTCAGGTCCTGCGCACGGCCGGCGTCGGGAGCGCCAGCGAGCAGCCGGCACGACTGCGGCGGAGCCGCAGGCCCTGAGCATGGCCGGCGTCGGGAGCGCCAGCGAGCAGCCGGCACGACTGCGGCGGAGCCGCAGGCCCTGAGCATGGCCGGCGTCGGGAGCGCCAGCGAGCAGCCGGCACGACTGCGGCGGAGCCGCAGGCCCTGAGCACGTCTACACGTCGAGCTCGAAGGCGGTGTGGAGCAGCTCCACCGCCCGCTCGACCTGTGATTCCTGGACCACGCACGAGATGCGGATGGCCGACGTCGAGATCATCTCGATGTTGATGTCGTTGTCGGCGAGGACCTGGAACATCTTGGCGGCCACCCCGGGGTTCGACTTCATGCCCGCCCCCACCACCGAGACGCGCCCGATGTCGTGGTCGAAACCGCAGCCGGCAGCTCCCACCTCGCCCGACAAGCCGTTGATGAGCTCGGTGGCGTGCTCGGCCTCGGAGTGGGGGACGGTGAAGGAGATGTCGGTCCGGCCGTGCTCGGAGATGTTCTGCACGATCATGTCGACGTTGATGCCGGCCTCGGCGAGGGTGGTGAACATCTTGGCGGCGATGCCCGGCTGGTCGGCGACTCCGGAGACGGTGACCTTGGCCTCGGAGGTGTCGTGGGTGATGGCGTTGACGACGGCCTGTTCCATGGTGGTCTCCGTGTTGTTCGGCTCCAGGGTGACGATGGTCCCGGCCTCCCAGGTGAAGGCAGAGCGGACGTGCAGCTTGACCCCGTGACGGCGGGCGAACTCGACCGACCGCATGGCGGGCTTCGGGCAGCCCGACGCCGTCATCTCGAGGAGCTCGTCGAAGCTGATCTCGGGCATGCGGCGGGCCCGCGACACGATCCGGGGGTCGGCGGAGTAGACGCCGGCCACGTCGGTGTACAGCTCGCACACGTCGGCGCCGAGGGCGTGGGCGATAGCCACCGCCGTGGTGTCGGATCCGCCCCGGCCGAGAAAGGTGACGTTGCGATCGGTGGAGACGCCCTGGCTCCCGCCGATCACGGGGATGATGCCAGCGTCGAGGGCCTCGACGATGCGGTCAGGACGCAGGTCGACGATCTTGGCGTCCTTGTGCGTGGTGTCGGTGATGAAGCCGGCCTGGGAACCGGTGAACGACTGGGCGGGTACCCCGAGGTCACAGATGGCCATGGCCACCAGCGACATGGCCTTGCGTTCGCCCGCCGTGATGAGCATGTCCATCTCACGCCCGGGTTGGGAGGTCGAGACATCGGCGGCGAGCCGGAGAAGCTGATCGGTCTCCTTTCCCATGGCCGAGACCACGAGGACCACATCGGAGCCCCGGCGCCGCGTCCGCACGGCATGCTCGGCGACCTCGCGGATCCGATCGGGATCCGCCACCGAGGTGCCGCCGAACTTCTGGACCGTGATCACGTGCTCAGGGCGGTCGGCTCCGCCGCGCCGCGTGTCGACTGCTCGCAACCAACCCGGAGGGTTGGCGCGCTCCCGACGTCGACTGGGCTCACAGCGGTCTGGTGCATGCCTGGACGGTAGAGCGTGGCTGCGACCGCTCCTAACTCCTAACCCAGCTCGACGAGGGCGTCCCAGTCGCGGAGCTGCTGCAGCGTCTGGGTCTCGGTGGCGTGGAGCAGTGAGCAGATGGCCCGCAGGTCGTCTCGCCGGATCGACAGGACCCGGCCGTTGAAGTCACCCCGTTCGAGGATGATCGATCGGGCATAGCGGTGCACCGCTTCGGCATCGGGGATGGCGGACAGGGCGACCAGATCGAGGATCACCTTGGCCGGCCGGTCCGAGCCGTCGTCGTCGTCCGACTCGCCCAGCAGCACCGACATCGGCACGTCGTAGAACTCGGCCAGCTCTCGCAGTCGGGGCAGGCTCAGGTTCCGGAAGCCTCGCTCGTAGGCGCCGATGGCCGACGCGCTCCACTGCCCGCCGCTCTCTCGTTCGACGTCGTCGAGGGACAGCTTCCGGAGGCGACGAACGCCGCGCAGCCGCTGGCCGACCTCGACCGAGAACGACGATGGACCCTCGTCTTCGCTGGCCATGTGTGCTTCGTCCCTCCCCGCCAGGTAGATGCGGTCGGCTCCGTGCTGACGGTGGTCACCGGGCGATCCGTCTCCGCCCTCCCGAGCTACGAAGAGTAGCGACATGAACGACCAGCGTCCACGTCCTGGCTCCCCGTGGTGGTCCTGCGACTCCGCGCCGTGCGGTCGGGGCGGTCCGGGCCCGTCCACCGCCCGGCTCGCGACTCCGTGGAGCGAGGTGCGAGCGAGTACGGTCCGCCGACTGTGGGTACCGAAAAGCGTGAACGACAGAAGCAGGCCCGCCAGGAGAAGATCCAGCAGCTCCGCCAGGTCGAGAAGCGGGAATCGGTCCGGCGGCGAGGGGTCATGATCGCCGTCGCCGTGGTGGCGTTCGTCGCCTTCGCCATCGTCTTCTCCGTGCTGACCAAGGACGACGGCAACGACACGGTGGCCGCGGGCAATGACACCAGTTCGACGACGGTGGCCGACACGGGATCGACCGACACCACGGCTCCGGAGGGCACGACCTCCTCGACGGTGGCCGCGGTCGTCCCCGGGCCGACGCCTTGCCCCGCGGCCGATGGTTCCTCGCCACGCACCCTCGACTTCTCCGGCCCGTTCGAGAACTGCCTCCAGGACGGCGTCGACTACCGGGCCCGCTTCGTCACCTCCGAGGGCGACGTCGTGGTCGACCTCGCCGAGGACACCATGCCGAACACGGTCAACAACTTCCTGGCCCTGGCCCGGTACGGCTACTACGACGACACGCTGCTGTTCCGGACCGATCCGTCGATCGACATCATCCAGGGCGGTTCGCCGCACACCCAGGACAACACCGATCAGGGCCCGGGCTACACCATCCCGGACATGGGAGGTCAGTTCGGCACCGACGCCTCGGGTCAGTACACCGGCCCGTTCTCGTACCACGAGGGAGAGCTCATCATGGCTCGTTCCTCGGGGCCCGATTCCTCGTCGGCCCAGTTCTTCTTCTCGACCGGCCCCAACGTGTCCCTGCTCGACAGCCAGGGCACCTACCTGCCGGTCGGTGATGTCGTCGAGGGGCTCGACGTCCTCAAGTCGATCATCGCCCTGCACCAGGATGACCCGTCGAGCGGTCTCGGCGGCGCCCCGAGCCGCGACGTGACGGTGAACAAGGTCGAGATCATCGAGTCCTGACCGTCTCGGTTTCGGTTTCGGTCCCGCTCGTCTCGTCCGAGCGGGGCGGGGGCGGCTGCTCGTCGGTCGCCGGCAACGTGAACCGGAAGGTGGCTCCGCCCCCTGCCGTGGGTTCGACCCAAATCCGTCCGTCGAGCGCGAGCACCGACTGCTTGGCGATGTGGAGCCCGAGTCCGACGCCTTGCTGGCGGCGGGTGAGGTGGTCACCGAGCCGGGTGAACTTGTCGAAGATGCGGTGCTGGTCCGAACGGGGAACACCGGGTCCGTGGTCGACCACGCTCGTGCGCACCTGGCCGGCGTCCTCGTCGATCACCACCTCGATCGGCGACCCGACCTCGGTGTACTTGAGCGCGTTGGACACCACGTTGGTGAGGACGCTGACGGCGAGGTCCTCATCGGCGAGTGCGGCGGGCAGCGGATCGCGGACATCGAGGGTGATGGACCGGCTCGGATCTTGTCGCTGGAACAGCTCGACCTGGCTGCGGACGACCGCCACCCAGTCGAGGGCGGCGGCCTGGACCGAGAACCCGCCCTGGTCCAGCTGCGTGGACCGGAGCAGCGAGTTGACCAGGTCCTCGAGCCGGCGCTCCTCGCGCATCATGATGTCGTAGATCTTGCTGCGATCGGCCGTGTCGAGCTCGGCGTCGCGACGGGCGAGGGTGTGCAGGAAGCCCTTGATCGGCGTCAGGGGCGTGCGGAGCTCGTGGGAGACCTGGGCGATCCAGCCGTCCTTGTCGTCCTGCAGCTTCTTGCGCTCCGTGTCGTCGCGGGCGATGACCACGTAGCCCCCGTCCGACAGCGGCGCGTACGAGCACGTCAGCCAGCGCTGCTCGTCGCCGACGTCGATCGAGACCAGGACGGCCTCGACCGGTTGGCCGGTGCGCCCGGGGTCGTCCGAGCCGTGACGGGGCGCACCGTCGGGACCGGTGGGGCGGAAGGTCTCGCTGACGTGCCTGGCCAGTGCCTCGTCGGCAGGGACCCCGGTGATCCGTTCCATGGCCGGGTTCCACAAGCGGACGCGGAGGTCGGACCCGACCGAGAAGATGCCGTCTGACGACGACCCGATCAGGTCGGCGAGCTTCTTGCGCTCGTCCTGCACCTCGGCCAGCAGGGACACCTGGTGCAGGGTGGTCGAGACCCGTTCGGCCAGGGCGTCGAGGATGCGCTCGTGGCGGGGCGTGTACGGGCGACCGTCGGCCCGGGCCGACACCGCGATCGAACCGCAGGGCACGCCCGCATCGGCGAGCAGGCGCATCCGCGAACCCGATCCGTAGACGTCCTCGACCGCCGAGGGGCCGGCCGAGACGCGCACCGTGTCGCCGATGCCCTCGATCAGCACCACCGCGGACCGTGCGCCCAGCAGGTCGATGGCGTAGCCGGCCAGCTCGGTCGCTGCCTCGTGCGGATCGGTGGCCCGACCGAGCGCGAGCTCGGCGGAACGCAGCTGGTCCAGCTCGTCCTCGGTGAGGATGATGCGACCGGAACGACGGAGCACCACCCAGACGGCGCCGGCCACACCGAGGGCGAGGACGGCGAGCACCGGTGCACCGATGGCGGCACACGCCACGGCGACGACGCCGGACGCCACGGCGGCCGCGACGAGGACGACGCCCTCCCGCTGATCGTTGTGCAGTTGCATCGTTCGCAGGTACCTCCGCGGGCGCGGTCGTTCCGGCGTCGCCCGGCGCTGTCCGCATTGTCGGCTCCTGGGCGCGGTCCCGCCATGACCCGATCGGGTCATTTGTGGCGCGATCAGCAGGTTTCGCCGTTTCGGCGACGAATCGTCGACGAATCGTCGCCCAACGGGGCGAGAACAACGCGGCGAACGGTCAGGGCGAAGGGGGATCGGGGCGGGTGGCGAGGGCGTGGTGCGCCCTGCCCTCGACCAGCGAGCGCAACCACCACTGGAGCGTGCCGGTCCGGTGCCGTTCGATGTCGATCACCGACAGCCCGGCGCGCCGGAGCTCCACCGGGATGTCTCGATCGACCCGCCACCCTGTCGTCACCGCGATGGTTGGCGACACCCACTGCTGCGCTCGGCCGGAGAGGCCGGTGCGCCGTCCCGGCTCGAGGAACAGCACGGTGCCATCGTCGGCGAGGACCTGCTTGATGTGGGCGAGCATCCGATGGAGATCGTCGACGGCGGCCATCCGGAACACGGAGAAGACGGTGTCGTATCGACGGCCTTCCCGGGCCAGCTCGGCCAGCCGTCGTTCGAGCGGGCCGACGACCGTCATGGCCTCGGTGACGGCCGGGATGGCCGGCCACAGGGAGGCATGGGAGTCGGCGCCGCCGAGGTCCAACACGGTGCCTCGGGCCTGACCGGCCATCGCACGGCGACGGGCGCGCACGGTGAGCTGGACCCCCGGCGGCAGGGACCGTTCGTAACCGGTCGGGATCACCAGTGCGTCGACGATGGCTCCAGTCTCCCAGACGGACCGGGTCGGCCCCGGCTCACGCTCGGAGCGTGCCGACCCCTCGGACTTCTGGCCCGGTGTTACCGCTGGGTACGGTGTGGCCCCATGACGATCAAGAGCGTGGGCATCATCGGTTCGGGGATCATGGGTTCGGGCATCGCCCAGGTCGCGGCGACATCCGGCTTCAGCGTGGTGCTGCGGTCCCGCAAGCAGGAGACCGCGGAGGCCACCGTGGCCGCCATGCAGAAGTCGCTCGAGAAGCTGGTGTCCAAGGACCGCATGAGCGCCGAGGACGCCGAGGCCGCCGTCGGGCGGGTCACGGCGACCTCCAAGCTCGACGACCTGGCCGAGTGCGATCTGGTCATCGAGTCGGTGGTCGAGGACCTGCCGACGAAGCTCCACCTGTTCAACGAGCTCGACCACCACTGCAAGGACGGGGCCATCCTGGCCACCAACACATCCACGCTCCCGGTCATCGAGATGTCGGTCGAGACCCGCCGGCCCGAGCGGGTCTGCGGGATCCACTTCTTCAACCCGGCGCCGATGATGAGCCTGGTCGAGGTCGTGCAGACGCTGGTGACCTCCGACGAGACGATCGCCGACGTCCGGGAGTTCGTCGAGGCCTGCGGCAAGGGGCCCGTGCTGGTGAAGGATCGAGCCGGCTTCATCGTCAACCACCTGCTGTTCCCGTACCTGAACAACGCGGTCAGGATGCTCGAGAACGGAACGGCCAGCCGGGACGACATCGACACCGCCATGAAGGGCGGCTGCAACTTCCCCATGGGCCCGCTCGCCCTCCTCGACCTCGTCGGCCTCGACACCTCGCTGTCGATCCTCGATGCGCTCTACAACGAGTTCCGTGACCCCAACTACGCCGCCGTGCCCTTGCTGCGTCGCATGGTGGCCGCCGGCCACCTGGGCCGGAAGTCCGGCAGCGGGTTCTACGAGTACTGATCGGTTTCCCGGCCCGGTGCCTCTCGCTGCTCCGTGAGGATCGAGCCGGATCCCAGCCCGTGGTCCTTCCCCGACCCGGACACCGCCGCTGATTCCGACGTGGTCGCGGTGGGCGGAGACCTCGAACCGGGCACCCTGTTGCAGGCGTACCGGACCGGCCTGTTCCCCATGCACATCGACCGCGGGCGCACGCTGGCGTGGTGGTCGCCGGACCCGCGTGGCGTGTTGCCGCTCGGCGGCCTGCGGGTGACGCGGTCGCTCCGGGCGTCGTGTCGCCGCTTCGAGATCAGGATCGACACCGCGTTCGACGAGGTGGTCGAGGCCTGCGCCGATCCCCGGCGACCCCACGGCTGGATCACCCCTGGCATCCGGGCCGCCTACCGGCGCTTGCACGAGCTGGGGTGGGCCCACAGCGTGGAGGCGTGGTCCCTCGACGACGGCAGCCTGGCGGGCGGGCTCTACGGGGTCTCCATCGGCGGGCTCTTCGCCGGCGAATCGATGTTCCACCGGCGCCGCGACGCCTCCAAGGTGGCGCTCGTCGGCTTGGTCGAGGTGCTGGCGGAGGCGGGCGACAACTGCCTGCTCGACGTCCAGTGGACGACCGACCACCTCCGCTCGCTCGGCGCCGTCGACATCGCCCGGTCGGACTACCTCGCCCGACTCCGGCTCGCCCTCGACCGTCCGAGCCCGCCGGTGTTCACCTGAACGCCGGCGGGCCGGAGAACCGTCAGCCCTTCTTCGACCGGCCCTTGGCCTGGCCGTGGCCCGATCCATGGGCGGCCGACGGTGCGACCTCGGTCGTGGTGGCGTCCGGGGTGACGGTGTCGTCGCTCTCGTCGGTCTCCGAGGCGTCCTCGGCATCACTCTCGGTCTCGGCCGCCGCGTCGGTGGTGGGATCGACGGTCTCGGTGGCGTCACCGTGATCGTGCGCGGCCTCCCGCACGCACTCGCCGTGGTTGCGGTACTGGTCGTCGCCCCAGGTGCACGTGTGGGCCGCTTCGGAGACCGCGGCACCGTGGCTGTCCGGCTCGACGACGTCGGTGGTGGCGGCCGGGTCGGTGGCGGGATCCGCGGTGTCAGCTGCCGTGGTGTCGGTGGTGTCGGTGGTGGCGGTCGTGTCGGTGGTGGCGGTCGTGTCGGTGGTGGTCGTGGTGTCCTCGGCCGACTCGTCCTCGCATCCGTCCGGGGCGGTGTCCTCGGTGACGACCGTCGTGTCCTCGGTGACGGCGGTCGTGTCCTCGGTGTCTTCGGTGCCGGCGTCGAGCTCGGGGCACTGGACGTCGGTGGGCTGGACGGCCGGTTCGTCGCTGGGGGCGGGATTGTCCGTGGTGGCGGCGAAGGCGAACGTGGCGCCTCCGATCACGACGGTGCCGGTCAGGACGATGGCTGCCGTCTTCTTGGCGGCGTGGGCTGCGATGGAGGTCAACATGACCTGACCATCGACATGTCGATTCCATGACTTGAGTCACCGACGCGGCAATTGGGCCTCGCGACCCAGAAGAACCGGCGACACCCGCGGATACCGGCGCGACAGCTCCGTTCTGGACCCACGATGTTCGGTCCGGCGCCACACGTTGTGGTGCCAGAACGGGCTCGGGCTCGGCCCCGGCGCGTCAGGCCACGACGTCGTAGCCGGCGTCGTCGATCGCCTCGCGCACGGAGCCGTCGTCGAAGTCGCCGGCCACGGTCACCGTCTTGGTCTCGATGTCGACGTCCACCGAGCTCACGCCGTCGAGCGGCGAGACGGCGGTGGTGATGGCGTGGACGCAGTGGTCACACGAGATGGCGGGCACGTTGTAGGTGGTCTGCACCGTTGGGTTCCTCTCGGGATGGACGGTGGCCACGGAAGCTCCGCAGCCGGAGGGAGTTGGACACCACGAACACGCTCGAGAACCCCATGGCGCCGGCGGCGATCATGGGGACCAGCAGCCCGAAGGCGGCGAGCGGGATGGCGGCCACGTTGTAGGCGAAGGCCCAGAACAGGTTCCCCTTGATGGTGGAGAACGTGCGGCGGGCGAGCGCGATGGCGTCGGCGACGCCGCGCGGGTCGCCGCCGACCAGGGTCAGGTCGGAGGCCTCGATGGCGACGTCGGTGCCGGTGCCGATGGCGATGCCGAGCTCGGCCGCGGCCAGCGCGGGAGCGTCGTTGACGCCGTCGCCGACCATGGCGACGACCCGGCCCTCCTGCTGCAGGCGGCGGATCTCGTCGAGCTTGTCGTCGGGGAGCACCTCGGCCCGCACGATGGTGATCCCCACCTCGGCCGCCACGGCATCGGCGGTGCGCTGGTTGTCGCCGGTGAGCAGCACGGTCTCGAGCCCCATCTCGGTGAGGGCGGCGACGGCCGCGACCGCGGTGGGCTTCACCGTGTCGGCCACGGCGAGGACGCCGTGGGCCACACCGTCCCACCCGGCGAGGACCGCCGTGCGACCCTGTTCCTCCTGGGCGTGGGCCAGCGCTTCGACCGCCGGGGGGACCTCGTCGAAGAGCAGTCGCCGGCCGACCAGGACGTCGACACCACCGACGGTGCCGCGCACACCTCGTCCGGGCAGGTTGGTGAACCCCACGACGGGATCCGTCGCCGCTGACCCCGCCGCGATGGCGGCGGCGATCGGATGCTCGCTCATGGCTTCCAGCGACGCCGCCCGGCGCAACAGCGTCGAGTCGTCGCCGGTGGCCGATGCCACGGCGACCAGCTCCATGCGGCCCTCGGTGAGGGTCCCCGTCTTGTCGAAGACGACGGTGTCGATCTGGCGGGAGCGTTCCAGGACCTCGCCACCCTTGATGAGGATGCCGAGCTGGGCGCCGCGACCGGTGCCGACCATGATCGCTGTCGGCGTGGCGAGCCCGAGCGCGCACGGGCAGGCGATGATGAGCACCGCCACGGCGGCGGTGAAGGCATCGTCGGCGGCGTGGCCGGTGAGGAACCAGGCGGCGAGGGTGACGAGGGCGACGCCGAGCACGGCGGGCACGAAGACGGCGGCCACCCGGTCGGCCAACCGTTGTACCGGGGCCGACGAGCCCTGGGCCTCGTCCACCATGCGCACGATCTGGGCCAGCGCGGTGTCGGCGCCGACGCGACTGGCCTCCACGACGAGGCGTCCGTCGGCGTTGACGGTGGCGCCGATGACCTCGTCGCCCACCTCCTTGTCGACCGGGACGGGCTCGCCGGTCAGCATCGACTCGTCGACGGCCGATTGCCCGTCGACCACGACGCCGTCGGTGGCCACCTTCTCGCCCGGCCGGACCACGAAACGCATGCCGACCGCGAGGTCGTCGGCGCTGATCTCGGTGCCGTCCTCGAGCAGTGCGGTCTGGGCGCCCAGTTGGGCGAGGGCCCGGATGGCTTCGCCGCTGCGCCGCTTGGCCCGGGCCTCGAACCACTTGCCCAGGAGGATGAGCGTGATGATGACGGCCGCGGTCTCGAAGTAGACGTGGCCACCGTCGACGAAGATCAGGGCGACCACCGACCACAGGTAGGCGGCCAGCGAACCGATCGACACCAGGGTGTCCATGGTGGCGGTGCCGTGGCGGGCGTTGGTCCACGCCGCCCGGTGGAACCCGATGGCGCTGACCGCCACCACCGGCGTGGCCAGGGCGAAGGCGACCCATTCCCAGTGCGGGAACTGCACCGCGCCCACCATCGAGATGACCACGGTGGGCACGGCGAGCACGGCGGCGAGCACGAGACGCCGGCTCACGGTGCGGATCCATCGCTCCTCGGCGGCGGCGTGGTCGTCGACCTCGGGCACCGAGTACCCGAGCTTGGTGATGACCGACTCGAAGTCGGCGGATCCGAGGGCCGAGTCGTCGAAGATCACGGTGGCGCGGGCGCCGGCCAGGCTCACGTTGGCGGTCTCGACACCGTCGAGCTTGTTCAGTCCCCGGGCGATCCGGGCCGAGCACGATGCACACGTCATGCCTTCGACGGGAAGGTCGACTCTGGTCCTCATGGCTGTGTCCTCATGTCTGGAACCCTATCACCGATATAGGTATACCCCCAACCCCTATATTTGGTATGCTTCGTGCATGCCTGGCTACACGTCCGAGAAGGATCAGTTCATCACCCGTCTGCGCCGCATCGAGGGGCAGGTGCGGGGCCTGCAGCGGATGGTCGACGAGGACACCTACTGCATCGACGTCCTCACCCAGATCGCGTCGGTCACCAAGGCGCTCCAGGGCGTCGGGATGGGCCTGCTCGACGACCACATCCGCCATTGCGTCAAGGAGGCGGCCGACCAACCCGGCGACGAGCCCTTCGACGCCAAGGTGGAGGAGGTCATGTCGGCCATCGGTCGGATGCTCCGGACCTGACCCGCCCCCGCGCCGCGCGACGTCGGGTGGCCTCGGAGCGGCCTGGTGACCGATGATGTGGACATGACCGGCGAGACGACCACGCACCGCGAACCGGCCCCCAAGGACCGCCCCTGGATGATGCGGACCTACTCCGGCCACTCCACGGCCAAGGCCTCCAACGAGCTGTACCGCACCAACCTGGCCAAGGGACAGACCGGGTTGTCCATCGCCTTCGACCTCCCCACGCAGACCGGCTACGACCCCGACCACGTCCTCGCCCGGGGCGAGGTCGGCAAGGTCGGCGTCCCGGTGGTGCACCTCGGCCACATGGCCGAGCTCCTCGACGGCATCCCGCAGGGCGAGATGAACACGTCGATGACGATCAACGCACCGGCCGCGTGGATGCTCGGCCTCTACGTCGCCAACGCCGAGAACCACGGCGTGGCATCGGATGCGCTCCGGGGCACCACGCAGAACGACATCGTCAAGGAGTACCTGAGCCGCGGCACCTACATCTTCCCGCCGCTGCCGAGCCGTCGGTTGATCGTCGACATGATCGCCTTCTGCGCCGAGTGGATCCCGAAGTGGAACCCGATGAACGTGTGCAGCTACCACCTCCAGGAGGCAGGGGCGACGCCCGTGCAGGAGATCGCGTACAGCCTCGCCAACGCCATCGGCGTGCTCGATGCCGTGAAGGAGTCGGGCCAGGTCTCCGAGGACCGGTTCCCGCAGGTGTTCGGCTCGATCAGCTTCTTCGTCAACGCCGGCATCCGCTTCGTCGAGGAGACGGCCAAGATGCGAGCGTTCGACCGGCTGTGGAAGCGGATCGGTCGCGAGCGCTACGGCGTGACCGACGACAAGGCGCTGCGGTTCCGCTACGGCGTGCAGGTCAACAGCCTCGGTCTCACCGAGCAGCAGGCCGAGAACAACGTGCCACGGATCGTGCTCGAGGCCCTCGGCGTCACGCTGTCGAAGAACGCCCGGGCCCGGTCCATCCAGCTGCCGGCGTGGAACGAGGCGCTCGGTCTGCCCCGGCCGTGGGACCAGCAGTGGTCGCTGCGGATCCAGCAGGTGCTGGCCTACGAGACCGACCTGCTCGAGTACGGCGACATCTTCGACGGATCGCACGTCATGGAAGGCCTCACCGACGAACTGGCGGACGCGTCGTGGGCCGAGATGACCGACATCCTCGACCTGGGCGGCGCCTTCGAGGCCATCGACGAGATGAAGGGTCGCCTGGTCCGCAGCCACGCAGAGCGAATCCGCCGGATCGAGTCCGGCGAGCAGGCCGTGGTGGGCGTCAACATGCTCACCGAGACGGCCCAATCCCCCCTCGGCGGCGAGGATTCGATCCTGAAGGTCGACCCGGCCGTGCAGGAGGAGCTCATCGCCGACGTCCAGCGCTGGCGGTCCGAGCGCGACTCCGATGCCGTCAAGCGCAGCCTCGACGAGCTGCGCCGGGTGGCCGAGTCGGGCGAGAACATCATGCCGGCCACCATCGACCTCGCCCACGCCGGCGGTACCACCGGCGATTGGGCCGGTCTGCTCCGGGAGGTGTTCGGCGAGTACCGGGCCCCCACCGGCGTGGCCGCCGCGTCCGGCTTCGGTCCCACGAGCGACGGCCTGCGCGCGGTGGCCGAGCGGATCAAGGCCCGGGAGGGTGGCCCACCCCGCCTGCTGGTGGCCAAGCCGGGCCTCGACGGCCACTCCAACGGTGCCGAGCAGATCGCGGTGGCGGCACGCGACGCCGGCTTCGAGGTCGTCTACCAGGGGATCCGCCTCACGCCGGAGCAGATCGCCTCCGTCGCGGCCGACGAGGACGTCGACGCGGTCGGCTTGTCGATCCTGTCCGGCAGCCACATGCAGCTCATCCCCGACACCGTGCAGCTTCTCCACGACCACGGCGTCGACGTCCCGGTGATCGCGGGCGGCATCATCCCCGAGGACGACCGGGGTCCGTTGCTGGCCGCCGGCGTCGCTGCGGTCTACACGCCGAAGGACTTCGACCTCACGAAGATCATGGGCGAGATCCTCGACCTGATCGGCGACTGACCGGCCCGGAGATGAGGGACCGCCGGGCACTCGTCGTCACCGCGTTGGTGACGGTGGGTCTCGGAGCGGTCGCGGTCGTCAGCGGGTCGACCGGGGCCGCGGCGCTGGCCGGGCTCGGTGCGATCGTCGCGGCCGCGCTGTCGCTGGGCCGGCGGCCACCGGTCGCCGAGCCAGCCGAGCCGCGCCCACCGCTGGGGGCCGTCGACGACATCAGGGGTCCGTCGAACGCCGGGGAGTTGGTCGCCAGCCTGGCCACCAAGCCGCCGAGGATCTTCGACGAGACGACGCTGGCGCGGGCCCTGTTCAGCCGGGTCGCCATGGCCCGCCGCGCCCTGCGGCCGCTGTCGTTGATCCATCTCGAGGTGCTCGAGGCCGGCGAGCGGAACCACGGCCGGAACCACGAGGGCCGCAACCACGACGGCGGGAGCACCCAGGCCGCCGATCGCTTCGAGCAGATGCTCGAGGCAACGCTGCGGGAGTCCGACGTGTGTGGACGGCGGGCCGACGGCGTCTACGTCTTCATCCTCGAGGACACCGGGGAGGACGGCGCGGTGTGGACCGCCGAGCGCCTCCGTCGCAACCTGGTCGCGTCGACCGAGGGGATCCGCTTCTGCGCCGGCATCGCCTCCTACCCCAACCACGGACTCGAGGCCCAGGTCCTCGACGCCAAGGCGGCGGCCGCGCTCGACGTGGCGCGCCAGTGGCACCGCGATCGCATCGAGGTCGCCGACGGGCCCTGACCCGGTCGGCGGTCAGGTGTCCTCGGTGGAGTCGTCGAGCTCGGCGAGCACGTCGACGGTGTCGGCGCCCAGGGGACGACCGGCCCACCGGATCCGTCCTGGTGTCGCCGAGAGGTGGGCGACGAGGCCCTGCATCGGGGTTCCATCGACGGTGGTCACCGTGCCGCGAGCTCGGACGTGGGGGTCGGCGATCACCTCGTTCATCGAGTACACCGGTGCGGCTGCGGCGTGGGCCTCCTCGAAGGCGGCGAGGACCTCGGGGCGGGTCCGGGCGCCGATCCAGGCTCCCATGCGGGCGTCGATGCGCGCCCGCGCCGCCACCCGCCCGTCGAAGGATCGCAGGGTGTCGTCGTCGCCGAGTCCGATGAGGTCGAGCACCCGCCGGGCCACCGATTCGGCTGAGGTGGACACCGCCACCCAGGTGCCGTCAGCGCACTGCCACGTGCCCCGGGGCACGGTGTAGGGCACCCCGGACCCGAGGCGGGGTTGCTCGTAGCCCTCGACGGCGGCGGCCGACACCAGCGGTCCCATCACCTGGAGCAGCGACTCGAGGAGGTTGACGTCCACGACCTGGCCCACTCCGGAGTGGACGGCGACCATGGTGGCGAACGCCGCGGTGAGGCCGGTGATCTCGTCGGTGAGGGCGATGGGCGGCAACAGGGGTGCACCGTCGGGCTCGCCGGAGAGCGACGCGAAGCCCGACATCGCCTCGGCGAGGGTGGCGAACCCGGCCCGGCCGGCATACGGGCCGGTCTGGCCGAACCCGGTCACCCGGGTGATCACCAGATCGGGATTGCGGGCGTGGAGCACGTCGGGGCCGAGCCCGAGGCGCTCCAGCGTTCCGGGCCGGAAGTTCTCGACCAACACGTCGGCCGAGGCGCACAGGGCCAGCATGTGCTCGCGGCCCTCGTCGGACTTGAGGTCGAGCACGACCGAGCGCTTCCCCCGGCCCAGCAACTTCCAGAAGTAGGTGACGCCGTCGTCGGGGTGCCGACGGAACATCGCGCGCGTCCCGTCGCCGGTTCCCGGCCTCTCGACCTTGATGACGTCGGCCCCGAAGTCGGCGAGGTACCGCGCGCACGACGGTCCGGCGAGCACGGTGGACGCGTCGATGACGCGGAGTCCCTCCAGCGCGGCGCGGGCGGTGGGTTGCTCCATCGGTCAGCCGCGGGACGAGGTCGGGACGAGGAGGCAGCGATCGTCGAGGGACCCGAACGAGTAGTCGGCGTAGGCGCCGAGGAACATCGCCCGCGTGCGCTCGGTCCACGCCAGCGCCTCGGGGCTCGAGATGCGGTGGTGGAGCTGCACGATCCCGCCTTCGTGGACCTCGTACTCGGCCCATGCGCCCGGGAAGTCCTTGACGCAGGCGACCTCCACGAACGGGACGTCGCCGGTGGCGGCGAACCGCCGCACGCGGTTGCGGTGGGTGTGCCCGGCGAAGTAGCCACGGATCGACGGCCGTCGGGCCACCACCGCGACGAGGGCTTCGGAGTCGTCGGGGTTGATGCCGAAGTAGTCGTCGGCTCGCCGGTTCGAGCCCGGGTCCCACGGGTGGTGGTGCCCGAACACCAGCACGGGTTGATCGGCTGAGGCCGCGACGTCGTCCAGCCAATCAAGCTGGTCGGCGGTGATCCGACCGTTGGGCTGGTTCGGGATGGCGGTGTCGAGGACCACCACGGTCACGCCCGGCAGGTCGATGCGCTGCGTCGACGTGTCGGCGAAGGCGAGGTCCTTGGCGTCGTGGTTGCCGCGCACGTGGACGAGGCGGTCGCCGAACGCTCCCTCGTAGCAGTCGAGGAACGCGTCGTACTCGTCGACGGTCCCGTGGGTGGTCAGGTCGCCCTTGGCGACGACGATGGCCGGCTCGGCCGCGGTGATCTCGGCCACCGCGGCCGCGTTCATCGTGACCGGATACGGCGGCTCACCGGGCGCGGACGACAGCACCGGGCCGATGTCGGTGCCTTCGACGAGACCGCACTCCACCTCGCCGAAGTGGACGTCGTTGACGGTGGCGAAGCGGCAGAGCACCTCTCCCCCGGGGCGGTCGAGCGTCCGCAGTTCGACGCCGTCGAGCTCGTGGATGGTTCCGGGCGCGAGTTCGTCGTAGCGCCGGACCTCGGCGCCACGGTGGAGCACAGCCCGGTCGACGCCCACGGTGGTGATCTCGACGGGCGCCTCCGTCGTCACCACGGACGGGGGCGGCGCAGCGGGATCGGCTGGGTCCACCACCGCCCGGAGAAGCGCCAGCGAGGGGTGGGCGCGGCGGGGGCCGGCTCACCGCCCGGCCAGGCGATCTGGGCCGCCGCCACGATGGCGGCTGCCTCCTCAGCGGTGGGGCTCGGCGTGATCTCCACGCCACGAACCTACTCGGGACGGTGGCCGGTGGTACCAGCGCCGTGGCGGTCGACGTGGAGCAGACCGACGCCGCCGACGGCCATCACGAACCCGCCGAGCATCCCCAGCACCACGGGGCCGCTGACGTCGAGCAGCACGCCGCCCAGCAGCGGGCCGACCACGCGGCCGGCGGCCATGACGGACTGGGCGTCCCCGGCCCGCTCGTCGGGATGGCGGCTGCGGGCGGCCAGCAGCGCGAACGCTCCGGGCACCCCCATCCAGAACGCGAAGCCCCAGAACGTGATGGCGGCCACGAACACGGTGCCGACGCCGATCACGCCCATGGCGGCGGCCGCCGCGGCGCAGCCCAGCAGCCAGATCCCAGCCGGGCCGCGGGGGCCGGTCCAGCGAGCGCTCGGTATGGCGGCGACCGCATTGGCGCTGAACGCCAGCGCGACGGCATGGGTCGACAGGCCGGCGGCGTCGGTCCCGATGATCGCCCCGTAGGTGAAGACGCTCGAGCCTCCGAGCGTGAGCAGGCCGAGGCAGACCAGCACCGCGCGCGCCTCCGGTGCTGCCGCATGCCGTTCGACGGACCGGTTCCGGGCCAGCAGGTGGTCGCCCGGGCTCCCGCTGCCCCGGCTGAAGGCGAGTGGAACGACGGCGGTCAGGGCGAGGACGGCGTACACGCCCGCCGCGCCCGTGTGGTCGGCCACGCCGGCAGCCACCGGTGCGATGGTGAGCCCGACGAGCGGGCCCACCACGGCGATCTCGCTCATCCGCCCGCTGTCACCGAACACCTGCGACCAGGCGAACCAGGTCAGGACCCCGGTGGCGATCCCGACGACGAAGCGGAGGGCGATCAGCACCGCGTACGGCGGGAGCGGGATGCAGGCCGCGTTGGCGGCCGCGCACACGATGAGGGCGATGCCGAGCACTCGGCCACGGGCATGCAGGAGACGTCCTGCCCCGAAGGACCCGCCGACGAAGCCCGCGAGCAACACGGCGGTGGAGATCGATGCCAGCCCGAGGCCGATGTCGTAGTCGTCGGCTACGGCCGGCAGGAGGAAGGGGCCGACCGAGAGGACGGCCGTCCCGTAGGCCGTGCTGAGCAGGAGGCCGGGGTGCTCTCGCGGTCGGATGGCGGCGAGAGCACGGACGGGGGCCTGCACGGCGCGACCCTACCGACGGGGTCGATCGGCCCAGCCCGGCGATCGGCCGGTCAGTTCAGAGGGGCATGTTCCCGTGCTTGCGTGCCGGGAGCTCTTCCCGCTTGGACTGGAGCATGTCGAGGGCCGCGTTCACCTTGCGCCGGGTGTCGGCCGGGTCGATGACGTCGTCGACGTAGCCGCGGTCGGCGGCGGCGTACGGGTTCAAGAACTTCTCCGAGTACTCGTCGACCAGCTCCGCCTTGCGGGCGTCCGGGTCGTCGGCGTCGGCGATCTCGCGCCGGTTGACGATCTCGACCGCACCCGCGGCGCCCATCACGGCCAGCTCGGCGGAGGGCCAGGCGAACGCGATGTCGGCGCCGATGGACTTGGAGTTCATCACCACGTAGGCGCCGCCGTACGCCTTGCGGGTGATGATCTGGATGCGGGGGACGGTCGACTCGCAGTAGGCGTAGAGCAGCTTGGCGCCGTGTCGGATGATGCCGTTGTGCTCCTGGTCGACGCCGGGCATGAAGCCGGGCACGTCGACGAAGGTGAGCAGCGGGACGTTGAAGGCGTCGCAGGTCCGCACGAACCGTGCCGCCTTCTCGGAGGACTCGATGTCGAGCACACCGGCCATGGCCATGGGCTGGTTGCCGACGATGCCGACGGGCCGGCCGGCCATCCGGGCGAAGCCACAGGTGATCTGGGGGGCCCACCTCGGTGCGTATTCGAAGTAGTCGCCGTCGTCGACCACGTCGGCGATGACCGCTTTCATGTCGTAGGGCTGGTTGGGGTTGGTGGGCACCAGGTCGTGGAGCGTCTCGCACCGGCGTTCGGGGTCGTCGCCGGTGTCGAGGAGCGGCGGTTCCTCGAGGTTGTTCGGCGGCAGGAACGACAGCAGGTACTTGACGTCGTCGAGCACCGCCTTGTCGTCGCCGGCCGAGAACTGGGCCACACCGGACATCGCGGCGTGAGCATCGGCGCCGCCGAGTTGCTGCTGGGTGACGTCCTCGCCGGTGACCGTCTTCACCACGTCGGGTCCGGTGATGAACATGTAGGACGTGTCCTCGACCATGAAGACGAAGTCGGTCATGGCGGGCGAGTAGACCGCACCTCCCGCGCACGGGCCCATGATCACCGAGATCTGCGGGGTCACCCCCGACGCCTTCACGTTGCGGAAGAAGATCCCGCCGTAGGAGTCGAGGCTCACCACCCCCTCCTGGATGCGGGCGCCGGCGCCGTCGTTGAGTCCGATCAACGGGGCCCCGACCTTCAGCGCCATGTCCATCAGCTTGTGGATCTTGCGGGCGTAGGTCTCGCCCAGAGCCCCGCCGTAGACGGTGAAGTCCTGGCTGAACACGAACACCTTCTTGCCATCGACCGTGCCCCATCCCGTGATCACGCCGTCGGTGTAGGGCCGGTCGTCGAAGCTCGACTCCATCGGTCGCCGGGCGAGCAGATCGATCTCGTGGAAGCTGTCCGCGTCGAGCAGGTACTCGATCCGCTCGCGGGCGAGCATCTTGCCGCGATCGTGCTGGCGGGCGATCGAACGCTCCGAGCCGGGCTGGCGGGCGGCGGCCTTCTTCTCCTCGAGGTCGGCGATCCGCTCGGACATGGAGTGCTGGGCCATGGCGCCGGAGATTACCGACGGGCCCGGGGGGGCTCACAGTCCGTGGCGCCGAGGGCGAGCGGCGCAAGGAACGCTGGCGCGGTACGTTCCACGAGGGGATACGCGAACTTCATCCCATTTTGGGCGACCCGAGGGGGAATCTTCCGTGCCGCAGTCGACAGCGCCAGAGCCGAGAGGCGTCACCCGCCGTCACTTCCTGGGCTACGTCATCGCCGGTCCCACACTGGTCACCGGCGTCCAGTGGCTCAACGGTGGTGAGGCCCGGGCCACGACCGTGCCGTCCGGCGGCCAGATCGCCGAGTCCTACGACCTCCTCGACTTCCTGCGCGACGCCGCTCGGCCCACCGCCAACCTCATCACCATCACGGTGAACGAGGACGGCACCGTGAGCTTCGCGCTCCATCGCACCGAGGTGGGCCAGGGCATCAACACGGCCATCGCCATGGTCATCGCCGAGGAGATGGATCTGCCGGTCGAGCGGGTGCGGATCACCCAGGCCGACGCTCGCCCGGAGCTGCTCTTCAACCAGCTGACCGGCGGATCCAACTCGATGTTCACCATCTACGACCCGGTGCGCCTCGCGGCCGCCGTCGCCCGGAAGCGCCTCATCGACGCGGCGGCCATCTTCCTCGGTGCGAGCGGATCCTCGCTGTCGATCCTCGACGGGACGATCCGCGCCCCCGACGGGTCGACGGTCGGCTTCGGCGAGTTGGCGCGCGACGCGGCCTCGAGCGTCACCGAACCGGTCGACGCCGAGCCCAAGAGCGGAGACTTCGCCGTGGTGGGCACGCCCCACAACCGGGTCGACTCCCTCGCCATGGTCACCGGCCAGCACCAGTACGTCCTCGACCTCCAGGTGCCCGATGCCCTGCCCACGATGGTCTGCCGGCCGCCGACCATCAACGGCACCCCGCGCGCGATCCGCAACGAGGACCAGGTGCGGGCGATGCCGGGGATCACCGACATCGCCATGGTCGCCACCGGCGTCGCGGTCCGGGCTCGCACCTTCGGGCAGTGCATCGACGCCGTGCGAGCCCTCGACGTGAGCTGGGGTCCCGGCACGGTCGACGACCTGTCCGACGACGACGTGCAGGCGGCGCTGGCCGACGCCGAGCTGCCCCAGGTCGCTCCCGATCTGAGTGCGCTCGACCTCGGCGGCGGCCTCGGCGCGCTGGGCCTGTCGAAGCTGGTGCCCAAGACGCTCGACGCCACGTTCACCTTCGCCTTCCAACCCAACTGCCCGCTGGAGGCGAACCCGGCGATCGCGTCGGTCGCCGACGGGAAGGCCGAGATCTGGGCCCCGATGAAGACGCCCATCACCGCCCAACAGGACATCGCCGAGGCACTGGGGCTCCCCCAGGACAAGGTGACCTGCCACGTGGTCCAGGGCGGCGGATCGTTCGGCCGCGACCTGTTCTGGGACGGTGCCCGCGAGGCAGCGTTGATCTCCCAGGCGATGGGCAAGCCGGTCAAGCTGCTGTGGCACCGCACGGACGATTTCCGCCAGGGCCGTACCCATCCCGCGTGCCGGTCCTCGATCCGCGCCACCTACACCGGCGATGCCATCGTCGCGTTCACCCAGCACCACACCAGCGTCAACACCGACTTCGGCCACGGGCTGGGCGAGATCCTCACCCGCAAGTTCGACGAGCTCCCCGGCGGTCTGGGCGGGATGGGGTTCTCGCAGTCGGTGTTCGCGCTCACCCAGTTCATTCCCTACGACTTCGGGGTGGTCGAACAGCTCCTCAACGAGACGTTGCCCGCGCCGGGCGAGGTCGAGACGAACCTGTTCCGCACCAGCAGCATGCGCAACATCTACAGCCCGAACGTGGTCACGGCCCGCGAGCTGGTGATCGACCGGATCGTCGCCGACATGGGCGCCGATCCCTACGAGTTCCGGTTGGCCACCGTGAAGGACGAGCGGGGCAAGGCGGTGCTGCGCAAGGCCGCCGAGGTGGGCGAGTGGGGCAAGACGATGGCGCCCGGCACCGCGCAGGGGATCGGCTTCCACAACGAGTACAAGGGCCGGGCCGCCTGCGTGGTCGAGATCGACACCACGCCCGCCACGGTGGGGCGCCACGTCGAGGGCGCGTACACCGGGCCCCGTGTCACCAGGGCCACCTTCGTCGTCGACGTTGGTCTCGCCGTCAACCCGCGCGGGTTGGAGGCGCAGATGATGGGCGGGACGATGGACGGGATCGCCAACGCGCTGACGTACTCGCTCCACCTCGACCAGGGGATGTTCGCCGAGGACTCCTGGGAGCACGCCTACTACACGCGCCAGTGGAACGCGCCGTTCGACGTGCAGGTGGTCGTCCTCCAGAGCTCGAGCCAGCCCGGCGGGGCCGGCGAGCTCGGCGTCGCGGCGTCGATGGCGGCCACCGCCTGCGCCTACGCCCGGGCCACGGGGACGATGCCGACCCAGTTCCCCATCAACCACGACCAACCACTCCCCGACACGATCTCCCCCCGGGGCACTGTGCCGCAGTCGCCCACCGACGGGATCGCGAAGGCCGGCCGCTGAGGAGCACCGATGCCCACCCAGACATTCATCGTGAACGGCACCGAGATGTCGGTCGACGTCGAGGACGACGTCCGCCTCCTCTGGGTCCTGCGCGACCTGCTCGGGATCACCGGCCCCAAGTACGGCTGCGGTCTCGACATCTGCAAGGCGTGCACCAGCCACCTCAACGGCAAGGCGTTCAACCCCTGCGCCACCCCGGTGGGCGACGTGTCGCCCACCGACGAGATCACCACGATCGAAGGGCTCGCCGCCACGGTCGACGCCGAGCTGCATCCCGTGCAGGAGGCCTGGATCGAGCACGATGTCGCCCAGTGCGGCTACTGCCAGCCCGGCCAGATAATGGCGGCCACCGCCCTCATCGACGAGGTGCTCGCCGAGGGACGCACCATCACCGACGCCGACCTCGACCGGTTGCACAACGTCTGCCGTTGCGGGACCTATCCCCGCATCCGCCAGGCCATCCGGGCCGCAGCCACGACGATGGCGGGCCAGTCGGTCTCCATCGGGGGAACGTCGGCGTCGGGTTGAGGAGGTCGGGCACCATGGACCGGTGCCCGTCCTCTTCGTCTACGGAACGCTGCAGCACGAGCCGCTGCTCGAACGCCTCCTGGGCCGAGTCCCGGCGTCACGGCCGGCCCGGCTGCCGGGTCACCGGGCGGCACCCCTGGTCGGCCGGGCCTACCCCGGCCTGGTGCACGATGCCCACACGGTCGCCCGCGGCCGGGTGCTCGACGTCACGTCATCCGAGGTCAGCGTCCTCGACCGCTTCGAGGGCACGGAGTACGAGCGCGTGCAGGTGGTCGCGCTCGACGACCACGGTGAGGTCGAGTGCGAGGCATGGCTGTTGACCGGCGCGTCCCGGCGGCTCGTCGCCGACGGGGCCTGGGATCTGGAACGGTTCCTGGCGCACGACGTCCACGACTTCCTCGGCGGATCGAGGTCGGGGGCGCCCCACCCCGGCGCCGGCTCGTAGCCTTCGGAAATGGACCTGCCCGTCCCGTTCCCGCTCAAGCCGATGCTGGCCAAGCCCAACGACGGCATTCCCGAGGGCGACTGGCTGTTCGAACCGAAGTGGGACGGGTTCCGGTGCCTCGTCTTCCGGGACGGCGACGAGATCGAGCTGGGCAGTCGCAACGAGCGCCCGCTCACCCGCTACTTCCCCGAGATGATCGAGCCGCTGCGGGACGCGCTCCCCGACCGGTGCGTGGTCGACGGCGAGCTCGTCGTGGCGGTCGAGGACCGACTCGACTTCGATGCCCTCGGCCAGCGCATCCATCCGGCGGCATCGCGCGTCGACATGCTGGCGGCGCGGACGCCCGCCGCGTTCGTGGCCTTCGATCTCGTCGCCCTCGGCAACCGCGCCCTGCTGGACGAGCCCTTCGCCGAGCGCCGGCGCCTGCTCGCGGACGCGATCGTCCCCGGACCCCAGGTGCACCTGACCCCGATCACCGACGACCCCGCGGTGGCGCAGGAGTGGTTCCGCCGCGTGGAGGGGGCCGGCCTCGACGGGCTCATCGCCAAGGATCCCACCAGCGTCTACCAACCCGACAAGCGCGTGCTGCGCAAGGTCAAGCACAAGCGCACCGCCGATTGCGTGGCTGCCGGGTTCCGGTGGCACAAGGACGGCGCCGGGGTCGGTTCGATCATCCTCGGCATCCACGGTCCCGAGGGCGACCTCCGCCACGTGGGGGTGGCGGCCAGCTTCACGGCGACGTTCCGTCGGGAGCTGGTGGGGGAGCTGGAGCCGCTGGTGGAGGACGACTTCTCGAACCATCCGTGGAGCCACTGGATGGATGCCGATGCCCACGAGGACGGTCAGATGCCCGGCGCCCCCAGCCGCTGGAACAACCAGCGCGACCAGTCCTGGGTGCCGTTACGGGTCGGACCGTCGTCGGGTCGGGTCCTCGAGGTGGGCTACACGATCATGACCAACGGTCGCTTCCGGGGCACGACCCGATTCGTGCGGTGGCGTCCGGACAAGACCCCGGCCGAGTGCACCTACGACCAGCTCGACGTCGTCCCGCCGATGGGGTTCAGCGAGGTGCTTCGCTGAGCCGAACATCCGATTCGTCCCGTTTCGTGGGACGAATGAGCCGGATTGCCCATGGAGCCCGCACCCGCATCAGGACACAATGAACGGACCGGCGGGAACCTGCACACCTGCAGGGCAACAGCAGGTGTGCCAGATGCTGGTCCAGCGCCTCGGCGCCGGAGCAGGCCGAGAGCTACTCGGGCGCCCGGGCGGGGCGTCCGGGGCTCCCGGCTCCACACCCGCCCGGGTGAGTCATCGGTGGGCGAGGCGGTTCGCCCGCTCGGCCAGCGCGGACCCGTCGAGGGTGTCGGCAACGGTGGCGAAGTCGTCGGTGGGCCCCCTCCACTCGAGGTCGTCGACGCTCCGGCTCACCGGCGCGTCGGGCTGCAGGGTGGCCAGGGTGCGGAACAGGAGGGCGTCCTCGAGGTGGTCCTGGAGCGCGGCCGCCAGCTTCGCACCGCCACGCACGGTGACGTCCCACTGGCCGGCCGCGGGCGGGATGTCCTCGATGTGCCGGTACCGGGCGAGCACCGTGGCCGTGGACTTCGCCCCCCATCCGGGTACGCCGGGAAACCCGTCGGCCGAGTCGCCCACGAGGGCGAGGTAGTCCGGGATCGACTCCGGGAGCACGCCGAACTTCTCGCGCACGCCCTCGACGTCGAACCACTTGTCCTGGCGCCGGTCCCACTGCACGACCTTGCCGCCGACGAGCTGGGCCATGTCCTTGTCCGGCGTGCAGATGATGACCTGCTCGACCCGATCGTCGGCGGCGGCGAGGGCGGCGCCGGCGGCCAAGCCGTCGTCGGCCTCGAAGGTGGTCTGGGGCCACACGACGAAGCCCGCCGCCTCGAGTGCCTCCTCGACCACGGGGAACTGGGCCTTCAACTGGGGGTCGACGCCGGAACCGTCCTTGTAGGTCTCCCACAGGTCGTTGCGGTAGCTCTCGATCACGTGGTCCGTGGCGATCCCGACGTGGGTGGCGCCGTCGTCGATCAGCTGGAGCATCGAGTTGACCACGCCGCGGACCGCGCCCCGCTCCGGATCCCGGTTGTTGGGGGAGTAGTGGTACCGGAACAACTCGTAGGTGCCGTCGACCAGGTGCACGCGCATGGGCCGATGTTGGCAGGTCAACCCGTCATCTCCCGCTGATTCCTCCGTTCTGGGCCGCGGAACGTGTGCCGCAGCACGCGATCCGCGGCCCAGAACGAGCCCGAGGGTCGAGGGCACCCCTAGAGGAGGAGCTCGCCGTGACCGACCCGGACGGCGCGGCCGCCCACCGTGACGGCTGTGAGCTCGTTGCCGCGGCGCACGGTACCGACGCGGATCTCGCTGGGTCGACCCATCTCCACGCCCTGCTCGATCAGCCAGCCCTCTTCCAACCGGCGAGGCGACGCGTGGCCGGACAGGTAGCCGGCGGTGGCGGCCGCCGCCGAGCCGGTGGCGGGATCCTCCGGGATGCCGAAGCCGGGAGCGAACATGCGGGCGCGCCACCGCCGGTCGTCGAGACGCCGGCTGTCGTCCACCGGCGCGATGGCATAGAGCTGGTCGGGGACCTCGAGCGCGACGGTCTCGCGCCAGGCGCCGACATCGACCTCGATCCGACCGAGGGTCTCGACGTCGCGCAGGGCCACGATCGTGAACGGCACACCGGCGCTCCAGCCCCGGGGACCGAGAGACGGATGAAGGTCGGCGAGCGTCAGCCCCAGGCTGCGGGCGACGTCCTCGGGGTCGGCGGTGGGTATCGATCGGGGCGGACCGGCCGTCGTGAGGGTGGCGAGGCCGCCGTCGATGCTGATGGCGACCGGACCCACCCCTTCGAGCAGGGTCACGGCCGCGGAGGCCACGCCGGCGTCGACCAGCGCGAGAGCGGCACCGATCGTCGGGTGGCCGGCGAAGGGCAGCTCGCCGGCCGGGGTGAAGATCCGGGTCCTGATGCCCGCGTCGCCGTCCACGACACGGCCGGGCCACACGAACACGGTCTCGGACAGGTTGAGCTCCCGGGCAACCGCGTGGCACTGCTCGGCCGACAGCTCGGGAGGGTCGATGCAGACGGCGAGGGGGTTGCCCGCGAACGGCACGTCGGTGAACACGTCGTAGAGCTGGTACCGGACGGACAGGCCATCGGGTCAGCCTCCCCGTCGTGCCGTCTCCCTGTCCACGCAGTTGTCGCGCCGTGCAGGGCGACGGTGGTGGAACTGCTCAGCCGGCGAGCCGGGGGATGTCGCTCGCCTCGGCGTGGCCGTCGTGGACGACCTCACCGTTGTGGAGCGCGATGCAGCGGTCGACCCGCTCGACGACATCGAGATCGTGGGTGGCGACGATGATGGTGTCGCCGGCGGCGTGGTGCTCGTCGAGCAGGTCGAGCAGGCCCGCCCGGCCGGACTGGTCGAGGCCCACGAACGGCTCGTCGATCAGGAGCACGCGGAACGGCCGGATGAACCCGATGGCCAGCGCCGTCTTCTGGCGCAGACCGCGGCTGAACTTGCTCGGCAGGTCGTCGATCCGCTCCTCCAACCCGAGCCGGGTGATGACGTCCTCGGCCCGGTCGGACCAGTCGGTGAGTCCATGGAGAGGCATCAGGTAGTCGATGTGCTCCTGGACCGAGAGGTCGTCGTAGAGCACGGGGTCGTCGCCGATGTAGCTGAGGTCGCCGCGGGCGTCGTCCGAACCCGCCGGGGCGTCGTGGATGGTGACCGTGCCCTCCGTGGAGTCGAGCAGCCCGGCGGTCATCTTCAGCAGCGTGGACTTGCCGGACCCGTTGTGGCCGATGAGCGCGATGAACGAGCCCTCGGGGATGTGCAGGTCGGTGGGGGCGAGCGCGACCAGCGACCCGTACTCCTTGGTGAGCCCATCGATGGAGATGGCCGCGGGCGGCTTCGGCTCGGCGTTGGTTCGCTTCTTCTTGGCCATGTCAGTCCTCGTCGTCGTCTCGCCCGGCTGCGAGCCGCTTGGCGCGCTTGCGGGCCTCGCTGGCGTTGAACGCCTCGGCCATCTGCTCCTTGAACGCAGGTCGGGCCCGGACCCACGCCACGGTCAGCGCGAACACGATCGCGCCGATGAAGATCCCCGGCTGCAACACGGCGGTGGGGTCGTTGCCGTGGTCGGCCGCGTTCTGGGCCAGCAGGAACGGCACCAGCCCCAGGCACGCCACCACGGGCGGCAGCGCAGCCTCGTAGACGACGCGTGAGCTGGCGGCCTCCGGCGGCAGCATGAGCATCGACATGTCGTTGGGGTCGGGTGCGCCCCGGACCGTGCTCACCGCCGCGCCGGCCACCCCGGTGAGCGCAGTGGTGAACGCGACCGTGGCCGCGACCGCCAGGCCGTGCGCGTCGAGGCCGCCCAGCGCCGCACCGGCGATGCCCATGGTGGAGACGACCACCGCGGTGATCGTGGGGATGATGAGCAGGCTGGCGTGGATGCTCCCGATGCCCACCGGCACCAGCTCGAGGATGGTCTCGTGATCGAGCTCCTGGGCCAGGGGCTCGACCGCGTCGAGCCCGATGAGGAAAGCGCAGAGGCCGGAGACGACGATGAGCGGCAGCGCGCCGTTCCACGCCGCCCGGGCGGCGACGCCGGCGACACCGGCGAGCAGGATCATCCGCAACAGCCGCGTGCCGGGCGTGCGCAGCAGCGACCACCAACCCCGGGCGACGAATCCCCCGCGTGCACCTCGGCGTCGGCCGTGCGGCAACCACGGCCGGGAACGGGGTTGTTCCTGGAGCAGTTGCCGCCGCAGGATCAGGACGGTGCGGAGGTCGCGCATGGTGGCGGCGAAGCGCATCTGGCCGACCAGCGCCGAGCGACGGGCCATCTCCTCGATGGAGACGCCGCCGATGGTGCGCAGGCCGTACAGAGCGACGGCGACGACGAACGGGATCGGGATCAGGGCCAGCACGTCGTACGACGCGGTTCCGGCCATCCACATCGGGATGCGGCCGAGCAGCGAGAACGGGGATGTCGGCGCGTACCCGAGGGCCTCGGCCACCGGCCAGGCGAGGAGCAGGACGGCGAACCCGCTGGCGCTGCGCCGGCTCATGCGTCGCCCGGACGCGGTCCACGCGCAGCCCAGCGCGAAGCCCGTGACGACCATCGCCCACAACGAACCCGACAGCGTCCAGGCCAAGGCGTTGCCCTCGGTCCGGCGGGCCAGCAGCTGGCCGGCCACGCCACCGACGACGATCGACACGAACATGGCGAATCGAGCCTGGCGCATGTTGGC
>CAVVGJ010000008.1:0-304611 GCA_963747745.1 uncultured Acidimicrobiaceae bacterium | reverse complement strand
GTGGATCCGGTGTCGGCACAGCCGGTTCGACGGAGGCGCTCAGACGGGTCGGGCAGGGGATCCGACCACCACGGTGCCCTCGGGGACGTCGCGGGTGACGACCGCGCCCGCGCCCACCGTCGAGCCCGCCCCCGACCGCGAGACCCTGAGCACGATTGCACCGCTGCCCACCGTGACGCACGATCCGAGGTGGACCGCGCCCGCCACGTTGGCGCCCGGCAGCACCGTGGCGCCCTCGTCCAGCACGCAGTCGTGGCCGACGGTGGCGTTGTAGTGCACCTGGCAGTGCCCGCCGATGACGACCGAGGACGAGATGTGCGCACCGCCGGACACCAGTGACCCGGCCCCGACCTCGGTGAGCGGTCCGACGATGGCGCGGGGGTGCACGAGGCTGATCGGCAACCCGCCCGCCGCGGCGAGCCGCCGGGCCACGGCCAGGCGGGGGACCGGTTGACCGATGGCGACGAGGAAGGACGCGCCGTCGGGCAGGTCCGCCGGGGCGACGACGTCGAGGCCGCGCACCGTCGTGCCCTGCGCCGCATCATCGAGGAACCCGGCCACGGTGATCCCGGCGGCCAGCGCCACGTCGAGGGCCTCCCGGCCGACCCCACCGGCTCCCGCGATCCACAGCTCCACGGCACCATCGTGGCGCGCCGACGCGGCCTGGTCGACGATGCCCACCCCCGGGTCACCTACCGTGGGCCGCCGTGCGTGTGCTGATCACCGGCGGGGCCGGCTTCATCGGAGCCAACCTGTGCCGGCACCTGCTCGACCGACGGCCACGAGGTCGTGGTCCTCGACGACCTGTCCACCGGCGCCGCGACAACCTCGACGGCGTCGAGGTCGAGTTCGTCGAGGGCACGATCCTCGACCCCGGCGCCCTCGACCAGGCGCTGGCCGGCGCCGACGCGGTCGTGCACCTGGCGGCCCGCCCGTCGGTGCCCCGCTCGGTCGCCGACCCGATGGCGGCCACCGGGTCAACGCCACCGGCACCGCCGAGGTGCTCGAGGCAGTGCGCCGGGCCGGCGCCGGCCGGGCGTGCCCACGTGATCGTGGCCTCGTCGTCGTCGGTCTACGGCGCCAACCCGACCTCCCCAAGCACGAGGGCCTGGCGCCCCGTCCGGTCAGCCCCTACGCCGCCTCAAGCTGGCCACCGAGTCCTACGCGCTGGCGTGGGCGGCGTCGTACGGCCTCCACGTGCTGGCCTTCCGGTTCTTCAACGTCTTCGGGCCGCTGCAGCCAGCCGGCCACGCCTACGCCGCGGTGGTGCCCGCCTTCGTCGACGCCGCCCTGGAGGGCCGGCCGCTCCCGGTCCACGGCGACGGCACCCAGAGCCGCGACTTCACCTTCGTCGACAGCGTGTGCGCCGTGCTCGCCGATGCCGTGGCCCGCCGGGTCGCCGACCCCGAGCCGGTGAACCTGGCCTTCGGCACCCGGATGACGCTGCTCGAGGTCATCGCCGAGCTCGAGGAGATGCTCGGCCACCCCGCTCGACGCGAGCACCAGCCCCCGCGGGCCGGCGACGTGGCCCACTCCCAGGCCGACACGACCCGGCTGCGGCCGCTGTTCCCCGACGTGGAGCCCGTGGCCCTGGCGGAGGGCCTGCAGGCACCGTCGACTGGTTCCGCCAGCAGGGCTGACGTACGGCGGCGGGTTGGCGCGCCGGAGCCCCGGAGCCGCGCGGGCGGTCCTGATGGCTCGCTGCGATCGTGCTGTCGACCGGGGCGCCCGTCCTACGCGGCCTCGACTTGTGGTGGGTCGCCCGGTGGCGGGCCGCCCTGGGGTTCGACCAGCACCTGCCCGGCCCGGTTGGTGAACCGAGGTCTGCCGTCGACCATCTCGACGGAGAGCTCGCCGGCGTGGATGCAGGCGGTGGTGGCATCGGCATTATGCCGACCGCCTGGTTATGCCGACCGGGTTCGTGTTGGCGGCGTGATCCCTGAGGTCGGTGCGGGTGTGGTCGGCATAATCGGGGCGGTGTGATCCACGCTCCTTGCTCCGTTTGAGCGAGGAGGAGCGATGGTGAAGCGAGCATCTGTTGTTGTGGTGAACGGCCCGTTGGCGGGGCTGGCAGACCGGTTCGGGGAGGCGTTGACGGCGCTGGGGTACACGCCGTTGTCGGCGGCGAACCAGATGCGGCTGATGGCGCATGTCAGCCGGTGGATGGCGGCGGAGTCGGTCGCCATCGGCGAGTTGACCGACGAGATGCTGGACCGCTTCGTGGTCGCGCGGCGCGAGGCCGGCTACACGCACTGGTTGTCGCGGCGTGGGCTCGTTCCGCTCGTCGGTCTGCTTCGGCGGGAAGGCGTGATTCCTGCGGCATCCGTGCCAGCTCCTACCGGTGTGGACTTGTTGGTGGCCGAGTACGCCGTGTTCTTGCGGGAGGAGCGTGGTTTGGCGGCGGTCACGATCGACGGTCGTTTGCGGATCGCTCGCAGGTTCCTGACCTCGTGTGGCGGCCCTGGGTCGCTGGATGCACCGGGCGTCTCGTCCTACGTGACCTCGACGTGTCCATCGATGGGGGTGTCGACGGCGAAGCTGGAATTGACCGGGGTCCGGTCGCTGCTGCGGTTCCTGCACGTGTCGGGCCGCGTGGATGTCGACTTGTCACCCGTGGTGCTCGGCGCTGCCGGGTGGCGGCACACCGGGTTGCCGAAGGGGTTGTCGGAGGGCGAGGTGGCGGCGCTGCTGGCCGGATGTGACCCGGCGCGGCGGGCGGGACGACGGGAGCGGGCCATCGTGTTACTGCTGGTCCGGTTGGGGTTACGGCGCGTGGAGGTTGCTCGGCTCGAGGTCGGCGACATCGGTTGGCGGGCGGGCGAGATCACCGTCACCGGCAAGGGCAATCGGCGAGAACGGCTCCCGCTTCCCGTCGATGTCGGCGAGGCCCTGGTCGACTACCTCCGTCTCGACCGGCCACGGGCGATCACGTGCCGGGCGGTGTTCGTGAAGCTCCGGGCGCCGCACGGACCGTTGAGCGGCACGGGCGTGAGCGCTGTCGTGCAGAACGTGGCTCGTCGGGCTGGGTTGGGGCCGATCGGCCCGCACCGGCTCCGGCACACGACAGCGACTGCCGTGCTGGCGTCCGGGGCGGATCTGGTCGAGATCGGGCAGCTGCTCCGGCACCGGAATCTGTCCACGACCGCCATCTACGCCAAGGTCGACCTCGTCCGGCTTCGGCGGCTGGCCCGGCCCTGGCCGGCACCCGACCCGGACCCGCTGGGCAGGCTTCGACGGTTGACCTTGGCCTGGCCCGGAGCGCAGCTGTGAGCGCGCTGAGGGCCGGTGTGGCCGACTACCTCACGACACGACGGGCACTCGGGTTCAAGTTGCATGCCCCTGAGCGGTTCCTGGGCCAGTTCGTCGACCATCTCGACCAAGCCGGCATCGAGGCCATCACCGTGGACGCCGCGGTCGCGTGGGCTTGCAACCCGGAAGGCGCGGATCCGTTCTGGTGGGCTTCGAAGCTGTCCGCGGTCCGGGGCTTCGCTCGCTGGTGGTCGGTGTTCGACCCGGCCACCGAGATCCCCGGCTCCGACGTGCTCCCGGTCTCCAAGAGCGCTCATCGGGCCGACCCCTACCCCTACAGCGACGACGACATCGTCGGGCTCATGGCCGCAGCCCGCGCCATGCCGTCGGTTCTGCGATCAGCGACCTACGAGACGATCATCGGGCTGCTGGCCGTGACCGGCATGCGCATCGGCGAGGCCATCGGACTCGACCGAACCGACCTCGATATCGCAGAGGCGACACTGACGATCCGGGGCACGAAGTTCGGCAAAACCCGCCTCGTTCCCATTCACCCGAGCGTCGTCGATGCCCTCGCCGCCTACGACCAGACCCGCAGACACTGTTTCCCGAAGCCGGCCACCGAAGCACTGTTCGTCTCCAGCGTCGGCACCCGTCTCCTCTACAGCAACGTCCACCTCGAATGGTCCAAGCTGTGCCAGCTCGCAGGTCTCGAGCCGTTCTCCAAACGCTGCCGGCCCCGCCCCCACGACCTACGGCACCGTTTCGCCATCACCACCCTCATCGGCTGGCACCGCGACGGCGAGAACGTGCACGCCCGCCTGCCCGAGCTGTCCACCTACCTCGGCCACGTCAGCCCCTCGGACACGTACTGGTATTTGCGCGCCGTCCCCGAGCTCATGGCCCTCACCGCTGACCTCCTCGAACCCGAGGAGCAGCAATGACCGCTCTGGCCCCGACCCTGCAGAAGTTCTTCACCGACCGGCTCCCCCTCCAGCGAGGCGCCAGCCCCAACACCATCGCCGCCTACCGCGATGCATTCCGGCTTCTTCTCGACCGCGTACACACGACGACCGGGATCACGCCGGCACAGCTCGATCTCGGCGATCTCGACGCCGACACGATCACCGCGTTCCTCACCCACCTCGAACAAGACAGAGGCAACAGCGTCCCCACCCGCAACGCACGGCTCGCTGCCATCCACTCGTTCTACGCGTTCGCAGCCTTCGAGCATCCCGAGCACGCCGCACTCATCCAACGCGTCCTGGCCATCCCCGCCAAACGACACGACAAGGTCATCGTCACCTGGCTCACCGACACCGAACTCCACGCCCTCGTCACGACCCCAGACACCACGACGTGGTTCGGCCGCCGCGACCACACCTTGCTCGTCACCGCCGCACAGACCGGCCTCCGCGTCAGCGAGCTCACCGCCCTCACCCTCGACCGAGTGAGCCTCGCGGCCGGAGCTCACGTCACCTGCCTCGGCAAAGGGCGCAAGCACCGAGCCACACCGCTCACGCCCACCACCGTGAAGACCCTGCAACCCTGGCTCGACGAACGCAGCGGCGCCTCCACCGACCCCGTCTTCCCGACCAGGCAAGGCCGTCCGCTCAGCACCGACGCCGTCGCCAAGCTTCTCACCAAACACGTCCACGCCGCGACGGCCGACTGCCCGTCCCTGGCAGCCAAGAACGTCACACCGCACACCCTGCGCCACACCGCAGCCATGCGTCTCCTCCACGCCGACGTCGACATCACCACGATCGCCCTCTGGCTCGGTCACGAAAGCATCGAAACGACCGGGATCTACCTCCACGCCGACATGACCCTCAAACAGAAAGCCATCGACCGCACCACCCCCATCGGCGGCAAACCCGGCCGCTATCAACCGTCCGACGAGCTCATCGCCTTCCTCGAAGCCATCTGATTATGCCGACCACACCCGCACCGACCTCAGGGATCACGCCGCCAACACGAACCCGGTCGGCATAACCAGGCGGTCGGCATAATGCCGATGGCACCACCTCCGCATTCCACGCCGGCGACCTCACCGTCGAGATGGTCGACGGCAGACCTCGGTTCACCAACCGGGCCGGGCAGGTGCTGGTCGAACCCCGAGGCGGCCCGCCACCGGGCGACCCACCACAAGTCGAGGCCGCGTAGGACGCGGCGCCCCGGTCGACAGCACGATCGCAGCGAGCCATCAGGACCGCCCTCGCGGCTCCGGGGCTCCGGCGCGCCCACCCGCCGCCCTACGTCAGCCCTGCTGGCGGAACCAGTCGACGGTTGCCCGCAGGCCCTCCGCCAGCGCCACCGGCTCGACGTCGGGGAACAGCGACCGCAGCCGTGTGGTGTCGGCCTGGGAGTGGGGAACGTCGCCGGCCCGGGTGGGCTGGTGCTCGACGTCGACGGAATGACCGAGGATGGCCTCGAGCTCGGCGATGACCTCGAGCAGCGTCACCCGGGTGCCGAAGGCCAGATTCATCGGCTCGGGATCCGAGACCCGGCGGGCCACGGCGTCGGCCAGGACGGCGCAGACGGATCCGACGAAGGTGAAGTCGCGGCTCTGGGTGCCGTCGCCGTGGACGGGGAGCGGCCGCCCGGCCAGCGCGGCGTCGACGAAGGCGGGGACGACCGCGGCGTAGGCGTGGCCGGCCGGCTGCAACGGCCCGAAGACGTTGAAGAACCGGACGGCGAGCACGTCGAGGCCGAACGAGGCCGCCCACGCCAGCGCGTACGACTCGGTGGCCAGCTTCGACGCCGCGTACGGGCTGACCGGCCGGGGCGCCAGTCCCTCGTGCTTCGGGAGGGTGGGGTTGGCGCCGTAGACGGACGACGACGACGCCACGATCACGTGTGCGGCCGCTCCCGGCCGGCGCCGGCCCGGCGGACGGCCTCGAGCACCATGGCGGTCCCGGTGGCGTTGGCGTGGTGCGACGCCATCGGGATCGGCGATCGACCGCGGCACCGAGGGGCGGGCCGCGAGGTGGACGACGGCATCGGTGCCGTCCATCACCTGGTCCAGGGCGCCGGTCGTCGAGGATCGAACCCTCGACGAACTCGACCGGGACCTCGGCGAGGTTGTCGCGGTTCCCGGTGGACAGATCGTCGAGCACGACGACGTCGTGGCCGTCGGTCGACCAGGCGCCGGGCCAGGTTCGCTCCGATGAAGCCGGCCCCGCCGGTGATCAGCACGCGCACGGCGGCCCACGGTAGGTGACCCGGGGCTGGGCATCGTCGACCAGGCCGCGCCGGCGCGCCACGATGGTGCCGTGGAGCTGTGGATCGCGGGAGCCGGTGGGGTCGGTCGGGAGGCGCTCGACGTGGCGCTGGCCGCCGGGATCACCGTGGCCGGCTTCCTCGACGACGCCAGCGCCGGGCACGACGGTGCGCGGACCTCGACGTCGTCGCCCCGGCCGACCTGCCCGACGGCGCGTCCTTCCTCGTCGCCATCGGTCAACCGGTCCCCCGGCTGGCCGTGGCCCGGCGGCTCACCGACGGCGGGCGGGACCGCCGATCAGCCTCGTGCACCCCCGCGCCATCGTCGGTCCGCTCACCGAGATCGGGCCCGGGTGCCTGGTCTCCGGCGGCGCGCACATCTCGTCCTCGGTCGTCCTCGGCGAGCACTGCCAGGTCCACTACAACGCCACCGTCGGCCACGACTGCGTGCTCGAGGAGGGCGCCACCGTGCTGCCCGGCGCCAACGTCGCCGGCGCGGTCCACCTCGGATCGGGCGTCACGGTCGGCAGCGGCGCCATCGTGCTCCAGGGTCTGCGGGTCGGCGCGGGCTCGACCGTGGGGGCGGGCGCGGTCGTCACCCGCGACGTCCCCGAGGGCACCGTGGTGGTCGGAATCCCCGCCCGGCCGCTCGAAGCTGAGCTGCCGAATCAAGTGATTCCGCTCGACGGTGCCACGGAGTCCGTCGTCGAGATACGTGGGTGGGACATCCTCGAACAGCCTCCGCAGCGTGCGTCAAGGCCAATCGTCCAAGTCGACGGTGACACCGCAAGCTGTCGCCGGGCTCGTACTCGTCGCTCAGCCGCACCAAGGACCGAAGACGCACCGTTCCAAGTTGCGTAGATCAGCTCGCGGCTCAGACGCCGGTCCTCGAGGCAGCTGGCGCGTATCCGGGACATCCACCGTCTGCCCAGACCGACGATCGAGCGATCCATGTCAGTGGTCGCCGCGGCGCACGAGCATCGCGTGTTGGCTCGCACGCGAGCGGTAGCGGTCGATGCCGCACTCGGCTACGGCAGTGGTCGCCACAGTCGCACGCGCACTCCGTCAGGCGAGCAACTGCTGTCCGATCCCAGTCACTGCGCCACGGTCAGCCGGACGTGGCCGTCCTGGAGCGTTGGACGCAGCTGCAACCGCGGGCGATCCGGTGTCCTCAGCGGGGACCGTCGGCGCAGCGATATGACTGGTCCGCTGTCCCGGCGTCGCAGTCGAGGCCGCCGAATGTCTGCGCCTTGACGTTGCCATCCCAACCCGTGACTGACACGAGTCACACGACAGTTGCCTTCGCATCGTCGCATCGCGTCGCGCTCACCTGCGTTGTTCCAGGACCGTCGATCGATCAGCCCAGCCGTGCTCGGCCGGCCGGTATCCGACGAGCTCAGGGCTGACCGCGTCGTCCATCGTCGCAGAACAAGAGGAGGTTGGACGATCCATCCGCTGATGACTCGATCGCATCGAGCGTCCGTATCGCAGCTTCGCATCCCGGACCGTGCGCCGAGGTGGTGGCCTCGCGATGCACCACGTGGACGCTGAGCCGGTCACTCGTTCGGCCAAGACAGATCCAGTCGAACTGAGGACCGTCGCCATACCCGAGAGTCGTTCGTCCACGACGATGCTCTGGGTCCTCACCCAGGTACGACGGTCGCAATCCTGCTGAGCGACGCGTGAGCAGTCATCACCGCTTGCAGCGAATCCTCGTCGTCCCGAGAACGTCACCGTCACCAACTGCGATGCCGAGGCGTCCATCATCGAGCGGGACGGAGCGAGTCGTCGGGCCAACTCGATTCCACGCCATGAGTCCCAGATGCGACTCGAGCCTTCCTCGACACCCTGCCGGACGCACCTTCGTCCGTGCTGCAGGTCTGATCCGACAGTCCACTCGGCATCGCCGGTGACCGAGAACTCACACGGAACGAGGCACCGTATGCCTGACCGATCCGTCGCCGACACCGCGAGCGCCCGATGTGGTCTCATTCCAGCCGTGCTCCTGCTCGCCGTCGCCGCCGGAACGCTCGCTGCCGTCCTGCTCGCGTACGTCCGGCCCGAGCCTCGTCACGGTCCTCCCGCCGGCCACGATCTGGGTCGCGGCCGCGGCCGGCGCCGTCGTCCTCGCCTTCGCCGACACGGCGCCGACCGGGTGGCAGCCGTTCGACCTGATCCTGCGGGCCGGGTTCGGGGCGTTGGTCCCGCTGGCCGCCGCCAAGGCCGGGACCGATCGTCAACGGCTGGCTGCTGGTGGTCGCCGTCGTCACCCTGGTGATCGTCAGCGCCCCGCTCCCGGGCATCGCCGGCGTCGCCGCCGGCGTGTTCTTCGGGCTCGCCGCGGCCGGCATCGTCACCCCACCGATCGCGGCGCTCGCCGCCGCTGCTGCCATCGGGCCGATGGCCTACGCCGACTGGCAGTTGGCCACCGGCGCCAGCGCGGCCGCGATGGCGGTGGCCACCGTCCCGGTGCTGCTGGTCGGCCTCGCCCGGGCCCCGAGACCCGCCAAGCGGGCCACGGCCATCGCCATCGGCCTGGCCGTCCTGATCGGCGTCGTCGGCGCGGTGGGCGGTCTCGTCTCCGCCCTGCAGGCCAAGAGCGACGTCGACCGGGCCGTGGACCTCGCCACCGCCGGCATCGACAAGCTCGGCGACGACGACGCCGCGGCCCGCACCGACCTGCTCGACGCCGCCGACTCCTTCGACTCGGCCGAGACGACACTGCGGGCGTGGTGGGTGCGACCCGCGCTGATGGTCCCCGGTGTGGCCCAGCAGTCGCGGGCGGTGTCCACCATGGCGTCGGCCGGCTCGGACCTCGCCCGCACCGCGGCCGAGGCGTCGGCCGACGCCGACATCGACTCGATCCGGCCCAAGGACGGGCAGGTCGACCTCCAGGCCCTGGCCGCCCTGCAGGATCCGCTCGACCGCTCGCTGGCCGCGCTGCGCAGCGCCGACCGCCAGCTCGACGACGTCCGCAGTCCGCTGCTGGTGAGCCCGGTCGCCGATCGGCTGACCAGCCTGCGGGACAAGGTGTCCGAGGCGCTCGGCAATGCCGAGTTGGCCTCCCAGGCCGTGTCGGTCGCCCCCGACATGCTCGGCGCCAGACGGCCCCCGCCGCTACTTCCTGTCGTTCCAGAACCCGTCCGAGTTGCGGGGCGACGGCGGCTTCATGGGCAACTGGGCCGAGCTCACCGCCGTCGACGGGAAGCTGTCGCTGACCCGTTCGGGCCGGGTCCGGGAGCTGACCGCCGCCGGCCACGCCCGACGATCTGCAGCTCGAGGGCGAGGACGAGTTCGTCGACGTCTACGGCATCGCGGCCCGCACCTGGGGCCTGATCAACTTCTCGCCCGACAACCCCACCGTCAGCCGGGTGATCGCCCAGCTCTACCCGCAGTCCGGCGGCTCCGAGATCGACGGCGTCATCACGCTGACCCCCGCAGGCCCTCGCCGGCTTCCTCGAGCTCACCGGTCCGGTCGAGGTCTCCGGCTACCCGGAGAAGCTGACCGCCGGAGAACGCGCGCCCGGATCCTGCTCCACGAGCAGTACCTCCAGTTCCCCGGAGCAGAACGAGGAGCGGCACCGGCTTCCTCTCCGACGTGGTGCAGACCGTGTTCGACCAGCTCACCTCCGGCGATCTGCCCGGCCCGCGGGTGCTCGCCGACGAGCTCGGCCCCGCCGTCCAGGCTCGCCAGCTCCAGCTGTGGTCGGCCCACCCGGACGAAGCAGTCGCTGTTCGAGCCGGCTCGGCGCCGACCGGGTCGGTGAAACGGGACTCCGTCGACTCCTTCGGCGTCGTCACCCAGAACTTCGACGGCAACAAGATCGACTGGTTCCTCCACCGCGACATCGACTACCAGGCCGACGTGGGACCCGAAGACCGGTGCGGTGTCGGGCACCGATGGCGGTCACCCTCCACAACGACGCGCCGGCCAGCGGCCTGCCGGCCTCGGTCATCGGCTGGGGCGGCGACGTCTCCGTCGGCCAGACGCCGGTGGGACGGCGAGAACTTCATGCAGGTCTCCCTGTACACCACCTTCCCGATCGAGTCGGTCACCGTCGACGGCCAGGCGGTGGACTTCACGCCCGACGAGGAGCTCGGCCACCACATGGCGCTGTTCTACCTGTCGGTGCCCGTCCGAGGGGCACCAAGGTCGTGACCGCCCACTTCGCCGGCACCGCGGCCGAAGGGCGCGGCTACGCGCTCCGACCCCTCCGCCAGCCCACGGTCGAACGCCGACAACTTCGCCATCCGGCTCACGTGTGCCGCATGGCTGGAAGCTCGCGACCGGACGCACCGGCGGCGGCCGACGAGGGCGACCTCGACGATCGCAGGCCACCGCGGCCGAGCCGATCGAAGTCGGCGTCACGGCGACGCGCACGGTCCGCGACCGACGAGCCTGCTCGACCGGCTGCGCGGTATCGGCTGATCGTCCACCGACCTTGAGAGATTTCTGCCCATCGCTCTCGACCGCCTCGAACCGCGAGGCCTATACTCAAACCATTCGTCAGGAAACGATGACGACGACGATGAGCAGGCGGAAGAGGGCGACGGCGATGATGAAGAAGACGCTGATCACGGCAGCGGCGGTCCTGGCGCTGCTGGTCGTCCCCATGTACGACATGGCCGGCGCCCAGGTTTCGTGCAACCCGAACCCGACGATCCGCCAGGAGACCGATCCGCCGCGACTCGCCGCCGTGCACGGTCCCGTGACCACGCCCACGACCACCACGACGACCACGTCGACCACCCCGACCACGACGACGGCCAGCACCACCAGCACGTCGGTGGAGGGCAACGAGGCCGAGAACACCACCACCACGACGACCCTGCCGCCGCCCACCGGTCAAGGGTGAGACCGTCACCCGGCCGCTGCCCCGCACCGGTGGCGACATCGAGTTCCCGACCTTCCTCGGCCTGGGCCTGACCGCTGCTGGCATCGTCCTCGCCGTGGGCGCTCGCCGGCGCCGCAACCGCCACGAGGCCACCATCTGAGCTTCCTGCCGCTCCGACACCGAGCCGGGCTCTGCCCGGCTCGTGTCGCGTCCGAGGCCTGATTTTGACCTC
Source organism: uncultured Acidimicrobiaceae bacterium (assembly GCA_963747745.1). Taxonomy (GTDB): domain Bacteria; phylum Actinomycetota; class Acidimicrobiia; order Acidimicrobiales; family Salinilacustritrichaceae; genus Salinilacustrithrix. Next base: position 293,073 of record CAVVGJ010000008.1, on the reverse strand, counting down.
ACGATCCGTTGAAATCATCGCACTCTGCGTGCTGTTTTCGGTCACCGTCGGCGCGTGCCGGGAGAATTCCTCGGCGACCGATCGGCTCGCCGAGCACCTCCGGACCGGGAAGGCGTTCACCGAGCTCGCCCTCACCGAGCCCGAATCGCAGTGCGCGGCCCAGGCCATCGTCGATGATCTCGGCCCGGACCAGGTCGCGGAGCTGGGTCTCGACGACCCCGACACCGAACCCGATTTCACCGCCCTGCCTGCCGACGCCCTCACCAGCGTGGCCGGTGCGGTCGACGGCTGCGTCGACCGCCTCGACTCCGTGCTGGCGTCGGCCATCGCCACGGGCATCCTCAGCCAGCCCGACAGCACGCTTCCGGTGGACCAGGGCGACGCCGACTGCGTCGCCCGCGCCCTCGTCGACGGCCTCGGCGCCCCCCGCCTGCTCGTCCTCGGCGCCCTGAGCGGCAACGCCGATCCGATCACCGCCGGCTCGGTCAGCGCCGACGAGGTCGACACCGTCACCGACGCCTTCCTCGGCTGCCTCGACATCCGGCAGGTGTTCCACGACCAGTTCGTGGCCCAGGGCATCCCCGACGACACCGCGGCCTGCCTGGCCCGGGAGATCCCCGAGCAGAACCTGCACGACCTCTTCGCAGCCCAGTTCGCCGGCGAGAAGGTCGACCCGAACGGCCTCCTCGGGCCGGCGCTCGGCGCCTGCGGGTTGGAGTAGGCGGAGCCGAGGGCTCAGCGAGCGACGATCTCCGCGATGGCGGCCGCCACGCCGTCGGCGCCCGAGTGCTCCGGCGCCCATCCGGTGGCGGCCCGGAAGCGGCGGTTGTCGATCCGGTGCGAGCGCATCAGGACGTCGGCCGCCGGGTTGACCCGACGTACGAGGGCCGCCGGCAAGGCGAACGGTGGCCTCCGACCGATGGCCGCGGCAGCCGCCTCGCCGAGCGCCCGGCGGGTGGGCGGGTCGTCGTCGGCGATGTTGTAGACGCCGGGCTCGCAGTCGAGCGCGGCCACGACGGCGGCGGCCGCCGACGGCATGCCGATGAACGAGCTGTAGGAGTCGGGGGCACCGACGAACGGGCTGATCCGCCAGCGCAGGGTTCGAGCGAAGGCCCGGGTGTGGCTCGAGTCGGGGGCGTAGAACTGGGCGAAGCGCAGCACCACGCCTGCTCCCCCGCCGGCGGTGAAGCTCGCCACCTCGGACTCGGCGTGGTCGACCGGTCCGCTGAACGGCGATGGCGGCCGGGGCGCGTCCTCGTCGAGCCAGTCGGCACCACCGTCGGCGTAGGGGAACGTGATCGACTCCTGGATCACCCGGCCGACGTCGTGGCGGCGGGCGGCGGCGACCAGGTTGGTGGACCCCTCGGTCCGGATCCGGTCGTTCTCGTCCCACGACCCCTTCGCCGCGCCCCGGCTCATCGGCGGGATGTGGGTGGCCAGGTTGATCACGGCGTCGTGGCCGGCGACGGCCCCGGCCACCGCATCGGCGTCGAACAGGTCGACCCGCACGGGCGTGGCGCCCAGATCCTCGACCAGCTGGTCTCGCTCGGGGGTGCGGGCGATGACGGTCACGTCGTGACCGGCCGCGACCAGGGCGGGCACGGCCCGGCGGCCGATGACGCCGGTTCCGCCGGCAACGAAGCACTTCATGTCGTTCCTCCTCGGTTCCGGCCGCCGCCGGTGCGACGGCCACGGTTCTGGACGGTCTCGCGGAGCCACACGGCCGACGCCCTGAGCTGATCGGGATGCACCGACCCGGCGCAGCGACGCGTTCAGGTCGGCCACCGTCACCGCCCGCAGCTCTCGCCGCCACGCCTCCTCGGCCCGCCACATCGCCGACGCGATGCCGCACGGCCCCCGGTAACACGACGGGGGTTGTGCCCCCGGGCCTCGCTGGCGGATCTCGCCGCAGCGGAAGGCGGTGTCGTCGCCGTCGACGGCGAGGGTGATGTCGAGCAGCGTGACCTGTCGGCCGGCCGGGCGAGGCGGAACCCACCCTGCGGCCCGGGCACCGATTCGCACACCTCGGCCCGCACCAGGGCCTGGAGGTGCTTGGCCAGGTACGCGGGCGGCACGCCGTGGAACTCGGCCAGCTTGGCCGCCGGCAGCGCCTGGTCGCCTTCGAGGACGGCCAGCACCGAGCAGCAGTGGATGGCCCACTCGACGCCGTCGCTCATCCGCATAACCGAGATAGTAACTATCCGGGATAAGACATGTCCAGGAAACTCCGTGCATACGCTTCGCGTCTCGCGGGAGACGACGAGAGGAGGACGGCCATGAGCACCGTCACCGAGTACGCACCGGGCACGCCGAGCTGGGTGGATCTGTCCAGCCCCGACCTCGACGCCAGCGCCGCCTTCTACGGCGGGCTGTTCGGGTGGGACTGCATCGAGGCCGGCGACCCGGCCGAGACCGGCGGTTACCGCATGTTCCAGCTGCGGGGCGCCACGGTCGCCGGGCTGGGGCCGCTGCAGGAGAACGCCGGTCCCCCGGCGTGGAGCACGTACGTGAGCGTCGCCGACGCCGATGCCACGGCGAAGGCGATCACCGACGCTGGGGGCACCGTGATGGTCCCGCCGATGGACGTGATGGAGGCCGGCCGCATGCTGGTGGCGGCCGATCCCACCGGCGCCGTCTTCTCGGCCTGGCAGCCGAAGGCCACCATCGGCGCCGGCATCGTGAACGAGCCCGGCGCGCTGTCGTGGAACGAGCTCAACACCCGCGACCCCGACGCGGCCGAGCCCTTCTACCGGGCGGTGTTCGGCTGGACCGCCAACCACAACGACATGGGCGGCGGGGCCACCTACACCGAATGGCAGCTCGACGGCCGCTCGGTCGGCGGCATGCTCGACATGCGGGGCCGCGTCCCCGAGCAGATCCCGGCCCACTGGCTGACCTACTTCGCGGTCGACGACACCGACGCCACCGTGGCCAAGACCACCGAGCTGGGTGGAGCGGTGATGGTGCCGGCCATGGACATCGAGCCAGGCCGGTTCGCGGTGGTGGCCGACCCCCAGGGCGCCTTCTTCGCCGTCATGAAGATGAACGCCCCCGCCGGCTGATACGCACGCTGACTGAACCGCCGGCCGCCGGGGGTATGGGGCCACCATGTCCCTCCTCGGCGCGCACCCGGCGCAACGGATCGCCCGGCACGGCGCCGTGCTCCGTCTGCTGATGCGCCACGCCCGGGGCGACCTGCTCGACCAGGCCGGGTTGGAGGCCGAGCTCCAGGACCTCGAGGCCACCGACGCCGCCGACGACGGACAGGACGAAGAGGCCGAGCGCTTCGCCGCCGACCTGGAGTCGATGGGTCCCACCTTCGTGAAGCTGGGCCAGATGCTGTCGACCCGGGCCGACCTGCTGCCCGAGAACTACCTGCGGGCCCTGCGCCGGCTCCAGGACGAGGTGGAGCCGGTCCCGGTGGCCGACATCCGCCAGGTCATCGAGACCGAGCTCGAGGCCCGGGTCAGCGACGTCTACGACTTCTTCGACGACGAGCCGATGGCGGCCGCCTCGCTGGCCCAGGTCCACCGGGCCCGGTTGGCCGACGGCACCGACGTGGTGGTCAAGGTCCAGCGCCCCGGCATCGTCGAGACGGTCCGCAACGACCTACGCGTCCTCGAGGACCTGGCCTCGGTGGCCGACGCCACCACCGAGGTGGGGCGCCGCTTCGGCTTCGGCGAGTTCCTCGACGCCTTCCGCACCAGCTTCGTCGCCGAGCTCGACTTCCGCACCGAGGCCGACAACCTCCACGCCTTCGCCGACCTGCTCGACGACTACGACCACATCACGGTCCCCCGCCCCGTCGATCGCCTCGTGACCCGCCGGGTCCTCACCATGAGCCGCGTCGAGGGGCAGAAGATCACCGATCTCGGTCCGCTGGCCATCCAGGAGATCGACGGCGCCGGTCTCGCCGACGAGCTGACCCGGGCCTACATCGACCAGATCCTGGTCCACGGCCTCGTGCATGCCGATCCCCATCCCGGCAACGTGCGCTACGCCGACGGCACCATCGTCCTGCTCGACCTGGGCATGGTGACCCGGCTCGGCCACCGGGCCCGGACGCACCTGCTCGACCTGACCCTGGCCATCGCCGAGCAACGGGCGGACGACGCCGTCGACGTGCTGCGCCAGGCCGGAACGCCGCTGGCCGACTTCGACGGCGCCGCGCTGGAGGCCCACCTCGCCGAGCTGTTCGGTCGGCACGCCGGTGCGTCGATGAACCGCCTCGACACCGGCTCGGTCCTGCTGGAGCTCTCCCGCGCCTGCTCCGTGGCCGGCCTCCGTCCCCCGGCCGAGCTGGCCATGGTGGGCAAGGCGCTGCTGAACCTCGATGCGGTGACCCGTCGCCTCGATCCCGACTTCGTCCCCAATCGCACGGTCGAGGACCATGCCGCCGCCCTCCTGCGCCACCACATCGGCGAGGATGCCACCGGCCTGCGGGCCGCCCGGACCGCGCTCGACATGGGCCGGCTGGTCGAGAACCTCCCCCGCCGGGCCGACAAGGTGCTGGGCGATCTCGCCGACGGGAACCTGAGCATCCGGGTCGACGCCATCGACCAGGAGGAGCTGCTCCGCGGCATCGAGAAGATCGCCACCCGCCTCAGCGCCGGAGTGATCGTGGCCGCCATGTTGATCGGGGCCGCCCTCGCCATGCGGGTCGACACCACCGTGAAGCTCCTCGGCGCCCCGGCGCTGGCGGTGGTCTTCTTCGCCCTCGCCGGCATCGGCGGGCTCGTCCTGGTGGCGCACGTGTTCGTCATCGACCGGCGCGACCGCATGCGCCGGCGACGCCGCAACTAACGCCGCTCCGCCCGCAGACTTCGTCTGCCGGCTTCGCTTCTGGAGTAGCTCACCCGCCGCCCTCCGGCCGGCCGGCTCGACAACTCCGCCGCTCCGGGTGCTCTACCGTCGGCGCCCATGGACGATCTCAGCCGGCTCGACGCCACCGCCCAGTCCGATCTCCTCCGCCGAGGCGAGGTCACCGCCCGCGAGCTCACCGATGCCGCCATCGACCGGCTCGAGGCGCTCAACGACACGCTGAACTCGGTGATCCACCTCGACCTCGACGGGGCCAGGGAGCGAGCGGCGGCCCTCGATGCCGGCACCGCACCTGGCGCCCAGGCCAACGGCGCGTTCCGGGGCGTGCCGTTCCTCACCAAGGACCTGCTGTGCCGGGAAGCGGGCCGCCCGTTCCACGAGGGCAACGCCCACCTCAAGGAGATCGGCTACACCTCCGACTACGACCAGGTCCTCGCCGAGCGGTTCCGTGGCGCCGGCCTCGTGTCGCTGGGCCGCACCAACGTGCCCGAGTTCGGCATGCGACCGGTGTGCGAGCCGGTGGCCTACGGGCCGACGAACAACCCGTGGAACCTGGCCCACTCCCCCGGTGGTTCCACCGGCGGCGGCGCGGCCGCGGTGGCCGCCGGCATCGTGCCCGTCGCCCACGCCAACGACGTCGGCGGATCGATCCGGGCCCCGGCATCGCACTGCGGCCTGGTCGGACTCAAGCCGTCACGGGGCCGGTCGGCCATGGCGCCCGACTTCTTCGACGTGATGGGTGGACTCAACGAGGAACTGGTGGTCAGCCGCTCGGTCCGCGACACGGCGGCGGCACTGGACGCGTTCACCACCCGAGCCGAAGTCGGCGACTGGTACCCGACGTGGCCACCCTGCGCGTCGTACGCCGCCGAGGTCGGGGTCGACCCTGGCCGACTGCGGATCGGCGTCATGGACAGCCACCCCGCCGTCGGCGTGCACGACCACGTGGCCGCCACCGTGCGCGACATCGCCACCGTCCTCGGCCGCCTCGGCCACGAGGTCGACGACTCCCATCCGGCTGCCCTCGAGGAGGACATCACCGGCATCGCCCTCCCCCACTACGCCGCCGGCACCACCCACATCGTCGAGCACCACTGGCCCCGCAAGATCGGCCACCCGATCCCGGCCGGACCAGATCGAACCCACCACCGCCGCCCTGGTCGAGATCGGCCGCGGCGTGACCGCGGCGCAGCTCTTCGACGCCCGGGAGCTGGCCCAGGCCTGGACCCGGCGGCTGCTGGCGTGGTGGCAGGACCACGACGTGCTGCTGTGCCCGGTGGTGCCGGTGCCGCCGCCCCGCACGGGTGACCACCACGACGACGTGGCCCTGATCACGTTCTGCGCGCCGTTCAACATCTCGGGCCAGCCCGCCATGGCGGTGCCCGGCGCGGTGCACGACGGCCTGCCGATCGGCGTCCAGCTCGTCGCCGCCCACGGGCGCGAGGACGTGCTCGTCCGCCTCGCGGCCCAGCTGGAGTCGGAGACGGGCTGGCTCGACCGCCGACCCCCGACCCACTCCTGAGCCCGACCTCCCCGTCAGCACCTGCGAGCTACGCTGATGGCACCGCCTCGGCGACTCGGCACCTCACGGGCCCACCGGATGCAGACGATGGGATGAAGCGTCGTGGCAGTGACAGAGCAGCAGAGACACGAACTGTACGAATGGGCCAAGCGGCTCGGCGACGAGGGGGTGGCAGCGACATTGATGGAGCTCCTCCCCCCGGTGGGATGGGCCGATGTGGCCACCAAGCGGGACATCGACCAGCTGCGCACGGAGCTGCGCATGGAGTTCCGCGCCGACCTGTCGGGGCTCGAGACCCAGCTGCACCGCGAACTGCGCCTGCAGCTGTACTGGATCGTCGGCTCGATCTGGGCCGCGTTGGGAGTCGGTCTCACCGTCCTCGGACGCTGATCGCCCGTGACTACTCCTGGGAGCCGCCGGCGGCGTCCTTCACCGACTGCTTGCCGGCGGAGATGAACGGCATCATGGCCCGCAGCTCCTGGCCGACCTTCTCGATGGGGTGGGCCTCGCCCTCCTTGCGCAGGCGGTCGTAGTTGGCCCGGTCGCCGTTGGCCTCGGCCACCCACTCCTGGGCGAAGCGGCCGTCCTGGATCTCGTCGAGCACCTTGCGCATCTCGGCCTTCACGCCCGGCGTGATGATGCGCGGACCGCGGGTGAGGTCGCCGTACTCGGCGGTGTCGGAGATCGAGTAGCGCATGCCGGCGATGCCTTCCTCGTACATGAGGTCGACGATGAGCTTCAGCTCGTGGAGGCACTCGAAGTACGCCGACTCGGGCTGGTAGCCGGCCTCGACCAGCGTCTCGAACCCGGCCTTGACCAGCGAGGTGAGACCACCGCAGAGCACGACCTGCTCGCCGAAGAGATCGGTCTCGGTCTCCTCGGTGAAGGTGGTCTCGAGGATGCCGGCCCGGCCGCCACCGATGGCGTCGGCGTAGCTGAGGGCCAGCTGCTTGGCCTTGCCCGAGGCGTCCTGCTCGACGGCGATGAGGCAGGGCACGCCGCCGCCCTCGACGTAGGTCCGGCGCACGAGGTGGCCCGGGCCCTTGGGGGCGATCATGATCACGTCGACCCCGGCGGGCGGCTTGACCAGCTCGTAGCGGATGTTGAACCCGTGGGTGAAGCACAGCACGTCGCCATCGGAGAGGTTGGGGGCGATCTCGGCCTCGTAGATGGCGGCCTGCTTGGTGTCGGGCAGGGTCATCACGATGAGGTCGGCCTCGGCGCAGGCGTCGGCGACCGACAGCACCCGCAGCCCGGCGGCCTCGGCCTTGGCCACCGACGACGACCCCTCGCGCAGGCCGACCCGGACGTCGACGCCGGAATCCGACAGGTTCAGGGCGTGGGCGTGGCCCTGCGAGCCGTAGCCGAGCATGGCCACCTTGCGGCCCCGGATGAGGGACGGGTCGGCGTCGGCTTCGTAGTACACGGTTGCGGGCATGCGAGGTTCCTTCGTGGTCGAACGGGAGCTGGAAGTTTGTCAGGCGGTCCGCTTGGGGACCGACTTGAGGCGGGGCGGGGTGCGTTCGAGCTTGGGGAGGGCGACCCGGCCGGTGCGCTGGAGCTCGACGATGCCGTAGGGACGCAGCAGCGCCTCGATGTCGTCGAGCCGGTCGGGCTCACCGTGGACCGCCATCGACAGCTCGTCGAAGCCGACGTCGATGACCGAGCCCTCGAACACGTCGACCAGCTCGATGACCTGGCTGCGGACCGACGGATCGGCCTTGACGGTGGCGATCATCAGCTCGCGCTCGACCGAGTCGGCCGGGTCGAGCTCGGAGATCTTGACCACGTTGATCAGCTTGAACAGCTGCTTGGTGATCTGCTCGAGCGGCGAGGACTCCACGTCGACCACGATGGTGATGCGGCTGAAGCGCTCGTCGTCGTCGGTGGGGGCCACGGCGAGGGAGTAGATGTTGAAGCCGCGGCGGGCGAACAGACCGGCCACCCGGGTGAGCACGCCGGACTTGTTCTCGACCAGCACCACGAGCGTGTGGTGCCGGGGCCGGTTGCCGTTGGGATGGTTCACGACTGCGCCCCTTCGTCGTTGCTGTCGTCGGCGATGCTGGGATGGACCATGACGGTGGAGTTGGACTGGCCCGAGGCCACCATCGGGAACACCTTCTCGGCCGAGTCGGTGCGGAAGTCGATCACGACCGGGCGATCGTTGATCTCGTTGGCCTTCTGGATGGTGGGCAGGACCTCCTCGGGGGCGTCGACGCGGAACCCGGCGCAGCCCATGGACTCGGCCCACATCTTGTAGTCCGGGACGTCCTGGGAGAGGAACACCTCGGAGTAGCGCTCGTCGTAGAACATCTCCTGCCACTGGCGGACCATGCCGAGGTAGCTGTTGTTCAAGATGGCGATCTTGACCGGGATCTTCTCGACCGTGGCGGTGACCAGCTCCTGGGCGGTCATCTGGAAGCAGCCGTCGCCGTCGATGGCCCAGACCAGGCGATCGGGCATGGCCGCCTTGGCCCCGATGGCGGCGGGCACGGCGAATCCCATGGTGCCGAGGCCGCCGGAGTTGACCCAGGTGTAGGGGTGGTTGAAGTGCCAGTACTGGCTCGTCCACATCTGGTGCTGGCCGACACCCGAGCACACGATGGTGTCGTCCGGGGTGTTGTCGCGCAGGGTCTCGAGCACGTACTGGGGCTTGAGCCGGGCGCCCGGTTCGGGCTGGTCGTAGTGGAGCGGGTACTTCTCCTGCCAGCCGCTCAGCCTCGACTTCCACTCCGTGGAGTCGGCCATGGTCCGCCCGCTGTCGAGCAGCCCCCGGATGGTGGTGACCAGTTCCTCGATGACGAGCCGGGCGTCGCCGACGATGGGCACGTCGGGCTGGCGGTTCTTGCCCAGCTCGGCGGGGTCGATGTCGGCGTGGATCACCTTGGCGTGGGGGGCGAACTCGTCGAGCTTGCCCGTGACCCGGTCGTCGAACCGGGCGCCGAGGGTGATGAGCAGGTCGGTCTCCTGGAACGACATCACCGCGGTGTAGTTGCCGTGCATGCCGGGCATGCCGAGGGCGAGGGGGTGGTCGTCGGGGAAGGCCCCCCGGGCCATGAGGGTGGTGACGACCCGGATGTCGGTGAGCTCGGCCAGCTCGCGGAGCGCGTCGGCGGCCCGGGCCTTGAGGATGCCCCCGCCGGCGTAGATGACGGGCCGCTCGGCGGCCATGATCAGCTCGGCCGCCTCCCGGATCTTGCGGGGTGGCCCTTGGTGGTGGGCCGGTACCCGGGCAGGCCGGCGACGACCTCCTCGTCGGTGGGCCAGTACCACTCGAGGGCGGAGTTGGGGTTGTTGGGGTCGACCACGTCCTTGGGGACGTCGATGAGGACCGGGCCGGGGCGGCCGGTGGTGGCGATGTGGAACGCCTCGCGGACGATCCGCGGGATGTCGGCCGCGTTGGAGACGAGGTAGTTGTGCTTGGTGACCGACATGGTGATGCCGGTGGTGTCGCACTCCTGGAACGCGTCGGTGCCGATGGCGGCGTAGGCGACCTGGCCGGTGATGCAGACCATCGGGACCGAGTCGAGGTAGGCGTCGGCCAGCGCGGTCACCACGTTGGTGGCGGCCGGACCCGAGGTGACCATGCAGACGCCGGGCTTGCCGCTGACGTGGGCGTAACCCTCGGCCATGTGGCCGGCGCCCTGCTCGTGGCGCACGAGCACGTGGCGGATCGACGAGTCGATGATGGGGTCGTACACGGGCAGGATGGCGCCGCCCGGCAACCCGAAGATCACCTCGACGCCCTCCAGCTCGAGCGCCTTGATCAGCGCCGCGCCACCGTTGGTCGGCTCGTTCGGTTCCACTGCTGTGCTCCTCTCGGGGCGGGTCGCGGGCGAAAACCACGACGGCCCCCCGAAGTTCGGGAGGCCGAGTGCGCACGCGAAGGGTGATCGAGTGCGCTAGCCGAGTACCACCACAATTCGATCGACGGTCATCGGCGCCATCCTTGCAGAGCGAACCGGCCACGACAACCCGGGAACGGATCAGCTGATCGTTCCCGCGTGGGCAGGACTCCCGGCCGGAAACGTCGAAACTCTGCCATACGCCACAGTTCGTACAGATCGGACTACGTTGTGGCGGGCCCGAACGACGTGACGACCGTCACTCGCAGTTTCGAGGAGCACACGTGATTTCAGCACCAACCAGGTTCGTCGCAGTCGGTGCGCTGGCTGCCGCGATCGTTCTCGGTGGCGGGTCGGCTGCCCATGCGCAGGTCGATTGTGGCGGTTCCTCCCCGACCACGGCGACCACGGCGCCCAACGGTTCGAACGGATCCAACGGCTCGAACGGCTCCAACGGCTCGAGCGGCGCCAACGGATCCAACGGTTCCAACGGATCGTCCGGCGCGGCGACGGGCTTGTCGGCCGGATCGCCCGCCGTGCCCTTCCAGGTCGACTGCTCGAGCACCAGCCCGTCCAGCACCGGCACCCTCCCCTTCACCGGTAGCGATGCGCTGTTGTCGCTCGGTGGAGCCGGTGGCCTGATCGGTCTCGCCTACGCCGCCCGCCGTGCGGCACAGCAGCGCCTCTGACCGACGCGCCACGGGCGACGACCAATGCGAGCGGGCCGACGATGGCGTGGTACGTCGCGCCCTGCGACGCAGCCTGTTCGTGCTCGTGGCCGTCGCCGTCGTCGTGGTGGCGGGAGCCGTCGTCGACCTGGTCCGGATCCGCAGCGATCTCGACGCCGGGCGGAACGCGCTCGATCACCTCGATCTCGACACCGTCAGGGACGTCGGGCTGGAGGGGGCACTCGACGGCGCCGCCGACCACCTCGCCACTGCCCACCACCGGGCCGAGACCAGTCCGTTCCTCGCCGCCCTCCGCCCGTTGCCCTTCGTCGATGACCAGATCGGCGCCATCCGGGACCTGAGCGCGGCCGCCGACGACCTCGGCCGTGAGGCCCGGGTCAGCGGCGCCCGGATCGCGGCGGCGATGGACCGCGCCAACGCGTCGCCCGCGGCCCGGGTCGATCTGCTCGACACCGTCCTCGGCGAGGTCGACCGGGTCGAGGCGCGTGGCCGCCGACATCGACGTGGGCGCCCCCGGGACACTCGTCGGGCCGCTCCGGGATGCCCGCGCCGAGCTGGCCGACTCCCTGGCGACCGTGCCCGAGAAGCTCGACCCGGTCAAGGACCAGCTCCGCGCCCTGCGCCGCCTGCTCGACGGCCCCACGTCGTACCTGATCATGGCGGGCAACAACGCCGAGATGCGCGCCGGCGCCGGCATGCCCCTGCAGATCGGGGTGGCCTCGATCTCCGGCGGCGACATCGAGCTGGGCGACTTCAAGCCGGCGACGAGCGATCTGTTCACCACCCATCCCACCGGCCGCTACAACGCCCACATCCCCGAGGCGCTGTCGCGCACCTATCCCAACTGGCTCCTCGGCATGGACTTCCCCGAGACCGCGGTGGTCCCGGAGTTCCCCCGGACCGCGCCCATCTTCGCCGACATCGCCGCCGACACCCAGGGCTGGGTCACCGATGGTGTCGTCGACATCGATGCCGTGGCCCTCTCCTCGCTCCTCGAGGTGGTCGGTCCCATCGAGATCGACGGCGTGGAGTACAACAGCCGCACCGCGCCCCAACTGGTGCTCAACCAGACCTATCTCGACTGGGACGGGGTTCCCCGGGCGCTGCGCCGCGACGCCCAGAGCGATCTGGCCCAGGCGCTCTTCGATGCCATCGAGCACCGCGACATCGACCTGCTCGACGTGGTCGGCGCCCTCCAGACCGCGGCCAAGGGCCGCCACCTCATGGCCTGGTCACGCGACCCGGTGCTCGAGGATCTGTTCTCCTCCTTCGGTGCCGACGGTGCGATCACGCCGTACGAGACGCTGGTGTCGCTGCAGAACACCGCCGCCAACAAGCTCGACTGGTACGTCTACCCCACCGTCGACGTCTCCACCGCCGCCGTCGGCGACGAGTGGCAGGTCACCCTGACCACCACCGTGCACCACCCCGACCGCGAGCTGACCGTGCCCTACATCGAAGGACCGTACCTCCCCGACGGCGAGCACCGGGCCCTGCTGACGGTGCAGATCCCGCGCATCGCCGACCACATCGAGATGCCCGGCTCGCAGGTGACCGAGTACGGCGACGACGGCGTGTCACGGGTCATCGGCACGCGGTTCGTCCTACCCCGGGGCGAGACCCGCACCATCGTCACCCGGTTCCGGCTGCCCCGAGCGCGTCGGCGGGCTGGTGGTGGCGCCATCGGCGCGGGTGCGCCCCGTGGCGTGGCACGTGGACGGCGTCGCCTACGACGACGCCACCGCATTCGTGGCGCCGTTCGGCTCGTTCCCCGACCATCCCCACCACCCCGAGTGGCAGGTCTTCGCCCTCATCGGGGTGCTGGTCGCCGGGGCCGGCACCGCCACGCTGGGCATCGGCAGCCGGCGCGACCTCCGCGTGGCCCGCGCCGCCAATCTGGCCCGCATCGACGCCGCCACCGGTGTCACGCTGCTGGTGATCGGGTTCACGTTGGCGACGGTCGCCGCCGCGCTGGCGGCCTGAGCCGCTTCGCCCGCAGACTTCGTCTGCCGGCTTCGCTTCTGGAGTTGCTCACCCGCCGTCCTCCGGCCGGCCGCTCGTCAACTCCACCGCTAGACGCCGGCGGCCTCCCGCAGTTCCTCCAGGGCGTCTTCGAGCATGTGGCACAGGTCCCAGAGATCGGGGACGGCGTCCCGGCACGACACGAGACCGAAGTCGCAGCGACCGTTGTAGGACATGATCGTCATGTTCAGGCCCTGGGTGTCGGCCACCGCCGAGACGGGGATGTAGGTGAGCATCTCGGCCGATCCGGCGTAGAGGGGGAACTGCGGGCCGGGAACGTTGGAGATGATCAGGTTGAACGGCGGATCGATGCGGTTGGCGAGCGCGGTGCGGGCCATCACGCGAGATGCCCGGGCGAAGATGGCGGGCGGGGCGAAGTCGGCCACGTCGGTCAGCAGGTCGGCAGGAAGGGCGCCGAGGCTCTCCTTGGCCTGCTTGGTCTGCTGGTGGATCACCTCGAGCCGGGCGACGGGGTCGGCCACGTCGGTGGCGAGGGCGGCGAGCATGCCCGAGACACGGTTGCCGTAGCTGTTGGTCTCGTCGTCGCTGCGCACGGACACCGGGATCATGCAGCGCAGCGACTCCTCGGGCAGCTCGCCCTTCTTGTCGAGATAGGTCCGCAGCGCGCCGGCGCACATGCCGAGCACCACGTCGTTGACGGTCACGCCCAGCGCCGTCTTGACCGCCTTCACGTCAGCGAGCGGGACGCTGGTGAAGGCGAAGCGGCGGTGCGGTCCGATCTTGTTGTTGAAGCGCGTGGACGGCACGGTGAACCCGCCGGTGTGGGACAGCTCGAGAGGCGGGTCCTCGAGGCGTCGCTCGCCCCGCCCGAACGCCCGAGCGAGCGGGTCGGGCAGGTTCTTGGCCATGCCGGCCCAGTCCACGGCCCGACCCAGCTGGGGCAGCTCCTGGAGCATCTTCACCACCAGGCGACCCTGCTTGTAGGGCCGCGTGGCCAGCGACGCCAGCCCGCGCAGCAGCATCTGCTCCTGGGACGGGACGTGCTCGGCCGGCGGGAGCGGGGCCAGCTCCCGGGCCGGGGCGTGGGGTTCGAGGTCGAGGATGTTGGCCAGCAACTGGGCCCCGCCGACACCGTCGATGGCGGCGTGGTGGATCTTGGTGAGCTGGGCGATGCGTCCCTCGGACAAGCCGTAGATCACGTACAGCTCCCACAGCGGACGGCTGCGGTCCAGGGGCCGGGCGATGAGCCGGCTGACCAGCTCGGCCAGTTGCTCGTCGTTGCCCGGAGGCGCCACCGCGGTCTGGCGGATGTGGAAGTCGAGGTCGAGATCGGGGTCCTCGATCCAGTACGGGTGGTCGAGGTTGAACGGCACCTCGACCAGCTTGCGCCGCATCGGGTCGAGGAGAGGGAGCCGCTCGGCGAAGAGTGCCTTGGCGCTCTCGAAGTCGGCTCCGCCCTCCTTGGGGTCGTAGATGATCAGGCTCGACACATGCCCGAACGTCGTCGGGCTCTCCATGTAGAGGAACGAGGCATCCACACCGGTGAGCTGCTGCATGGGGTCATGGTGGCCCATGGCGGTGGCGGCTGCCACCGGTGGGCGGTACGGAGCCGCGTCCAGTTTCGAAGAGCGGGGCGTGTCAGACGGTGTCGAAGGTCCTCGCGGCCAGGTGCTCGGGGCGGCGCTGCGGTGCGCTGTAGGGCTCCCGGAGCGTGTTCTCGACGCTGTTGTAGACCACGAACAGGTTGCGGCGGGCGAGCGGCGAGATGTTGGTGGACGAGCCGTGCATCACGTTGCAGTCGAAGAAGGTGACCGATCCGGCGGGGCCGGTGCACTGCTCGATGCCGCAGCGGTCGTAGAGGGTCCGGAGGCTGGCGTCGTCGGGGACACCGATCTCCTGGACCTCGAGCGACGACTCGTGGTTGGCCGGCGGCGTGGGGTGCTCGCAGGTCACGAACCAATGGTGCGAGCCCGGCATGACCATCAACGGCCCGTTGAAGGTGTGGTTGTCGGTCAGCGCGATGCTGGCGCTGAGGCAGCGGGGCGTGGGCATGCCGTCCTCGGTGTGCCACGTCTCGAAGTCGGAGTGCCACTGGAAGTCCTTGCCCCGGAAGCCGGGCTTGCGGTTCACCCGGCTCTGGTGGACGTAGACGTCGGACGCCAGCAACTGGCGGGCGACGCCTGCCAGCCGGTCGTCGGCGACGACGTCACGCAGGGGTCCGTCGTCGGTGTGGAACGAGAAGATCGAGCGGATGGCGTACTCGCCCGGCTCCTCGATCAGGCGATGGGCATCGGCGGCGGTCATCGAATCGACGAGGACGTCGAGCGCCCGGTCGAGGGCGGCGACCTCGTCGGGGCTGAACACGCCCTGGACGTTGAGGTAGCCCTGCTCGTCGAAGCGACGCACCTGCCCGTCGTCGAGGGCGCCGGACCCACCGGGGTACACGACCGGGTGCCGGCGGGCCAGCAGCTCGGGCGGGCGGCCGATGCGCGAGGGGTAGGCGTCGTCGCCGGTGGATTCGTGTCGGATCTCGGCAGAGTGCGGAGCGGTGGTGGTCATAGGGCTGCGGGGGTCTCGGGGTCGTCGGTGGTCGGCAGGGGGTAGGCGCCGTCGGCGTCGTGGGTCTCGGCGCCGGTGACGGGCGGGTTGAAGGCGCACACCATGCGCAGGTCCTCCTCGGCCCGCACGACGTGGCGGTCGTGCTGGTCGAGCAGGTAGATGGTGCCGGGACCGATGGGGTGCACCTCGCCGGTGGCCTTGTCCTCGATCGTCCCCTTGCCCGCGATGCAGTACACGGCCTCGAGGTGGTGCTTGTACCACATGTGGGTCTCGGTGCCGGCGTAGAGGATCGTGTCGTGCATCGAGAAGCCCATCTGATCCTCGGCGAGGGAGAGCCGGCGCGACTCCCACGTCTCGGCCTTGACATCGCGCTCGGTGCCGACGATGTCGTCGAGGTTGCGAACGATCATCGGTTGTACACCCCGGGGTGATGGGCGTCCTGGCCCTCGTCCTCGTGCTCGTGGCGGAGGTCCTCGACCATCTGCTCGTCGAAGTCGGCGGCCACGTCGGCCAGGATCTCCAGGGCGCGGTCGATGGCGTCGTCGGTGACGACGAGCGGCGGGAGCAGCTTCACGACCTCTCCCTCGGCGCCCGCGGTCTCGATGATGAGACCGCGCTCGAAGGCGCCGGCGGCGACGGCGTTGGCGATCTCCGGAACGCTGGTCTCGATCCCGAGGATCAGGCCGCGACCGCGGACGTCGGAGAACAGCCCGGGATGGTCCGACTGGAGCGACTCGAGACCGGCCCGGGCCCGGGCCGACTTGGACTCGACCGAGCCGGTGAGGCGGTCGTCGGTCCAGAAGTGCTCGAGGGCGGCGGTGGCGGTGACGAAGGCGGCGTTGTTGCCGCGGAAGGTGCCGTTGTGCTCGCCGGGCTCCCACACGTCGTGCTCGGGTCGGAGCAGGACCAGGGCCATGGGCAGGCCGGAGCCGGACAGGGACTTGGAGAGGGTGACGATGTCGGGATCGATGCCCATCTGCTCCCAGGAGAAGAACGGTCCGGTGCGGCCGCAGCCGACCTGGATGTCGTCGACGATGAGCATGATGCCGTGGCGCGTGCAGATGTCGCCGAGGCCCCGCATCCACTTCTCGCTGGCGGGGTTGATGCCGCCCTCGCCCTGGGTGGTCTCCACGATGACGGCGGCCGGCTCGTCGAGCCCGCTGGAGTCGCCGGTGATCATGGACTCCAGCACGTGGAGGCTGTCGACCTCGTCGCCGAGGAAGTTGGCGTACGGCATCGAGGTGGCGTTGCCCAGCGGTACGCCGGCGCCGCCGCGCTTCATGGCGTTACCGGTGACCGACAGCGAACCCAGGGTCATGCCGTGGAAGCCGTTGGTGAAGCCCACGACGCGGTCGCGCCCGGTGACCTTGCGGGCCAGCTTGAGGGCGGCCTCGACCGCGTTGGTGCCGGTGGGACCGGGGAACTGGAGCTTGTAGTCCAGGTCGCGCGGCTTGAGGACCACCTCCTCGAAGCGCTCCATGAAGTCGCGCTTGGTGGTGGTGGAGATGTCGAGGGCGTGGATGAAGCCCTGCTCGGCGAGGTGCGCCTGCAGGGCCTCGATGAGCTTGGGGTGGTTGTGCCCGTAGTTGAGGGCGCCGGCGCCGGCGAAGAAGTCGAGGTACTCGGTGCCGTCCTCGGCCACCATGGTGTGGCCGTGGGCGGAGGCGAACACCGTGGGCCACGAGCGGCAGTAGCCACGGACCTCGGATTCGAGACGATCGAAGATGTTCATGATGTCTGTCTTCCCCCTCTGGGGTTGATCGGACGATGGGCTGGACTTCCGGGCGCGCCGAAGGGCGAGCCCGTGGTGGCGCTGCTCAGGCGGCCACGTCCCGGAGCGGGCCGATGCGGAAGAGGACCTCCGCCTCGTGGCCCGGGGGGAACAGGTGGACACCGAAGAGCTCGTCGGTGGTGACCGGCGCGTCGTGGCGGGCGCCGAACCGACGGAAGAGGGTCTCGGACGCCGTGTTGGTGGGCGTCACGGTGGCCTCGAGATGGGTGGCCCCGCACCGCTGGACCAGGGAGTCGAGCAGGTCGCCGGCGATCCCGCGACGGCGGTGGCCGGCGTCGACGCCGATCTGCCAGACGAAGACGGTGCGGTCGTCGCTCGGTGGGTGGAAGGCGGTCACGAACCCGACCGGGGTGTCGTCGTCGACCGTGGTGGCCACGACGGTGGTCTCCGCGAAGTACTCGGTCCACAGCAGGTAGGCGTAGGGCGAGTTCTCGTCGAGCCCGTTGGACCGGGCCAGCTCCCACAGGATCGGGCCATCCTCCGCCCGGGCTAGCCGGTATCGGAGCGCGACTCGATCAGCGTTGGCGGTTGGGGGTGCCACGACACCTTCATACCTACCAACTTGTGCCTGTATGCACAAACAGGCGGGACAAATCGGCCCAAATACCGCCCAAATACCCGTTCTTGTCACCGAAATGGGGGTCCTGAGCCCCGAAACGGCGACAAGAACGGGCTCAGGCTTCCGTGACGGCGCCCTTGTCGGCGCCGGCGGCGAGGCGGGCGTACTTGGCCAGCACGCCCGTGGTGTAGCGGGGGTCGGGGTGCTTGAGCGCCTTGCGGCGCTCCTCGAGGATGGCCTCGTCGACGAGGAGGTCGATGGTGTGGTCGTTGACGTCGATGCGGATGGTGTCGCCCTCTTCGACGAGGGCGATGGGGCCACCGTCGACGGCCTCGGGCGCGACGTGACCGATGCAGAACCCGTGGGTGCCGCCCGAGAACCGGCCATCGGTGATGAGCGCGGCGTCGCCGCCCCGGCCCGCGCCCTTCATGGCCCCGGTGATGGCCAGCATCTCGCGCATGCCGGGGCCGCCCTTGGGACCCTCGTAGCGGATGACCACGACGTCGCCGGCGTCGATGTGCCCACCGAGGACGGCGTCCATGGCGGCCTGCTCGCCGTCGAAGACCCGGGCCGGGCCCTCGAAGTGGTCGAAGTCGATGCCGGCGACCTTGACGACCGAGCCCCGCGGCGCCAGCGACCCGGTGAGGATGGCGAGGCCGCCGATGGGGTGGATCGGATCGGAGAGGGGGTGGATGACGTCGCCGTCGGGGGCCGGAGGATCGAGCTCGGCCAGGTTCTCGGCCACGGTCTTGCCGGTGACGGTGAGGCAGTCGCCGTGGAGCAGCCCGGCGTCGAGCAGGTGCTTCATCACGACCGGGACCCCACCGATCCGGTCGATGTCGACCATGTGGTACTTGCCGTGGGGCTTGGTGTCGGCGATGTGGGGCACCTTCGCCGCGATCTCGTTGAAGACGGCCAGATCGAGCTCGACCTCGGCCTCGTAGGCGATGGCCAGCAGGTGGAGCACGGCGTTGGTGGAGCCGCCGAGGGCCATGACCACGGCGATGGCGTTCTCGAACGCCTCCCGGGTCATGATCTGGCGGGGCCGGATCCCCTGCTCGATGAGGTGCATGACCGCCTGGCCCGATGCGTAGGCGAAGTCGTCGCGCCGCCGGTCGACGGCGGGTGCGCTGGAGCTACCGGGCAGCGACATGCCCAGCGCCTCGGCCACCGACGCCATGGTGTTGGCGGTGAACATGCCGGCGCAGCTGCCCTCGGTGGGGCAGGCGTTGCGTTCGATGGCGTCGAGCTCGGCCTGGTCGATGGTCCCGGCGGCGCGGGCGCCGACCGCCTCGAACACCGACACGATGTCGAGGGCCTGGCCGTTGTGGTGTCCGGGGAGGATGGAGCCGCCGTAGAGGAAGACGCTGGGCACGTTGATGCGCGCCGCGGCCATGAGCATGCCGGGCAGGGACTTGTCGCAGCCGGCGAAGGTGAGCAGGCCGTCGAAACGCTCGGCGTGCATGACGGTCTCGACCGAGTCGGCGATGACCTCGCGGGACACCAGCGACGCCCGCATGCCCTCGTGGCCCATGGAGATGCCGTCGCTCACCGCGACGGTGACGAACTCGATCGGGTAACCGCCGGAGTCTCGGACACCGATCTTGGACCGCTTGGCGAGCCGGTCCAGCGGCATGTTGCACGGTGTGACCTCGTTCCAGGACGAGGCCACCCCGATCTGGGCCTTGCCCCAGTCGGCGTCGGTCATGCCGATGGCGCGCAGCATGGCCCGGGCCGGCGCCCGTTCCATGCCGTCGGTGACCTCTCGCGATCGGGACTTGACGTCGACAGGCGTGGCTGTGGTGTCGGAAGAGTCGCTCACGCCGGGAGAGGGTACGTCGGACGACGCGACGCTTCGAATGGGAAGCCTCGGCGCAGCCCGAGTGCGTGCCAGGATCGGCGTCGATGAGCGAGCCCGACACCCTTCCCGGTCACAACGGGCCGGCCGTCGCCGACCGGCCCGAGGCCACGATCGTGTTCGTGCACGGGGCCTGGCACGGACCGTGGTGCTGGGAGCGCTGGAGCGCCGCAGCCCGCGCCGCCGGGTTCGCCACCGCGTCGCTCACCCTGCCGGGCCACGACCGGCCCGGCGACCCCGGACGCATCTGGCCCCGGGTCTCGGAGTACGTGACCCACGTGCGCACCGTGGTGGAGGCGATCGACGGTCCGGTGGTCGTCGTGGCCCATTCCATGGGCGGCTACGTGACCCAGCGGATGCTGGAGGAGGGCACCGACGGCGTGGCCGGCGCCGTGCTGGTGGCGTCGGTGCCGCGGCGAGGCGTGGCGGGGGCCACGCTCCGGCTGCTGCGACGCTCCCCCGCCCGCACCCTGCGGGCCCTGGCCACGGCCGACCTGTACCGCCTGCTCCCCGACGACCGCCTCGTCCGGGCTGCCTTCTTCTCGCCGGCCACGCCGGCGTCGGTGGTGGCCACGTGCCGGGCCCGGCTCCAGAACGAGTCCTACCTGGCGTTCCCGCCGATGCTGACCCGCTTCGTGCACCCCGACCGGGTGCGGGTCCCGGTGATGGTGCTCGCCGCCGAGGAGGACGGCATCTTCTCCGTGCGTTCGCAGCGCCACCTGGCCCGGGCATACGGGACCCGGCTGCAACTGGTGCCCGGCGGTCACGACGTCATGCTCGACATCGCCGCCGACGGTGCGCTGCACCTGGTGCTGGACTGGGTCCGGCGCACCATCCGTTGACCGATCCACGTTGAGCGATCCACGTTGAGCGATCCACGTTGAGCCGGCACGACCGGGAGATCGCCCGGCTCGCCGTGCCGGCGTTCGGCGCCCTGATCGCCGAGCCGCTCTACGTGCTGGCCGACACCGCGGTGGTCGGCCACATCGGGACCGACGAGCTGGCCGGGCTGGCCATCGCGTCGTCGGCGCTGCTGACCGGGTTCGCCGTGTTCATCTTCCTCGCCTACGGCACCACGGCCGCGGTCTCCCGGTTGCTGGGCGCGGGTCGGGAGGGCGAGGCCGCCCACCAGGCGGTGCAGGGGTTGTGGTTGGCGGCGGTGATCGGAGTCGTCGTGACCGCGGTGGTGGCCGGTGGGGCCGGTCCCATCGTCGGGATCCTGGGGGCGACGGGCGAGGTCCGGACCCAGGCCCTCATCTACCTGCGCATCTCGTCACTCGGCATCACGTTCCAGCTCGTGACCTTCGCCGGGACCGGCTACCTGCGGGGGCTGCAGGACACGCGCACCCCGCTGGTGGTGGCCATCGGCACCGCGGTGGGGAACCTGGTGCTCGAGCTCGTCCTCATCGGCGTCTTCGATCAGGGCATCGGGGCGTCGGCGCTGTCCACGGTGCTGGCGCAGGCCGTCGGGGCGCTGGTGTACGTGCGGCTCATCACCACGGCCACCTCACGGCTGGGAGCGGCGCTGCGGCCGGACTGGACCGCCATCCGTCGCCTGGGTCGGGTGGGCGGCGACCTCCTGCTGCGGACGCTCGCGCTGCGCGGCTCGCTGACCCTGTTCACCGCGGTGGCGGCCCGGGTCGGGACCGTGGACGTGGGCGCCCACGAGGTGGCGTTCGCGGTGTGGAGCCTGCTGGCGCTCGCCCTCGATGCCATCGCCATCGCCGGCCAGGCGATGATCGGCCGGTTCCTGGGGGCGGACGACCCGGCCACCGCCCGCGAGGTGGGGCGGCGGATGTTGGAACTGGGCATCGCGGCCGGCGCCGCGGCGGGGATCGCGGTCCTGCTGGCTCGCCCGGTGCTTCCGGAGGTGTTCAGCGACGATCGGGCCGTGATCTCCCTGGCCGGCTTCCTGCTCGTGTTCGTGGCCGCGCTCCAGCCGGTGAACGGCGCGGTCTTCGTGCTCGACGGCCTGCTGATCGGTGCCGGCGACATGGCGTTCCTGGCCAAGGCCATGATCGCGGCGGCCGTGGTCACCGTCCCCGTGGCCGCCTCGGTGCTGGTCCTCGACCTCGGCATCGGCTGGGTGTGGGGCGGGGTCACCGTCTTGATGGTGGCCCGTCTGCTGGTGCTGTCGCTGCGGTGGCGGTCGGGGGCGTGGGCGGTCGTCGGAGCCGAGCGGTGACGAGGAACCGCCGACCGATCATCACCGCCGTCAGCAGCCACACGCACCCCCACAGGATCAGCAGCGACTGCAGGTAGTTGCGGTCGAGGAACGATGGCTCGCCGGGCGTGACGCCGAAGCCACGGACCAGGGGGTAGGCCGCGACCCCGAGCACGCCACAGGTCACGAGGGCGCCCTGGATGGGTCCCCTGATGCGGTTCGGCAGCCACCGGGTGGCGAGGAGGCCGACCAGGCTCACCGTCGGTGACACCAGCAGGTCGTGGGCCACGGCACCACCGACGAACCAGCGGCCCGCGCTCCACAGCGCGGTGGCGTCGGTGACGTCGAGCAGGCCGCGCACCCCGAAGGCGATCAGGGCCGCACCGGGCACGAGGGCGACCCAGAAGGTCCGGGGGACGGGCGTGGTCACCGGACCTGCACCTCGGTGACCCACTTGGTCTGCCAGACACCGGGCCGGTTGGGGGCGATGAGCCGGACCGGGAACCCGTGGTCGATGTGCAGGTCCTCGCCGTTGATCTGCAAGGCGAGGAGCGTGTCGGGGTCGTGGGCGACGTGCTCGTTCAGGTAGCTGGTTCGGTACAGGCCCCGGCGCTGGAGCGACACGACCTGGCACTCGGCCCCGCCGCGGGCGCCGGCTCGGGCGAGCAGGTCGCGCACCCGGACGCCGGTCCATCGGGCCGACTTGCTCCAGCCCTCGACGCACGCGATCGGGAGCACGGCGTCGTGCTGGGTCATCGCCCGCAGCTCGTCGAGGTCGAAGCGGAGCTCGCGTGACACGTTGCCGGTGACGGTGAGCCGATAGTCCGGTGAGCGGGCGGCATCGACCACCCGGCGCCGGGCGGCCGAGGTGTTGACCGGGAACCCCTGCGGGGACGCAGACGCGTCCAGATCACGAGGGGCGAGCAGGCCGACGGCCTCGAAGGGCTGCACGGTCTGAGCTCCGACCGAGACGGCCAGGACCGCCGACGAGGCGCCCACCACGCCGAGGAACCCCCGGCGGGACAACGAGCCGCCCGCCGCCACGTCGGATCGCCGACGCCGGTGCGGGCGCGCGTCACGGACGAGGTCACGGGTGAGATCACGGGTGACGAAGAACTTGGCGCCGACGTGGATCACCAGCGCACCGAAGGTGATCCACGCCACCTGGTAGTGCACGGTGGTGAAGAAGAACTGCCACGGGTACCAGGCCGCGATGTTGTTCAACCCCGACGCCAGCATGAACACGCCGCCACCCACCAGCGGGAACAGCGACGCCCGCTCGAGCAGGTGACCGACGGATCGCAGCGGCGGTGGCTCGAAGAAGCGGGGCACCACCACCCACAGCTTGGCCATGAGGATGGGGATGGACGCCACGCCGGAGATGACGTGCAGGCCCTGGGTCACCCGGTAGAGACCGGCGGGTCGGGCCGGGAAGGCGATCCACGGATCGCTGCTCTGGGCCCAGTGGCTGTAGAGCCCGGTCAGGAAGCAGGTGGTGAAGGTGACGCCGAGGGCGATGCCGAGGATGGCGGCCAACCGTTCGTCGTGGAGGGGGCTCGACGCGGCGCCGTCCCGGTTGGGCCCCCGGCGCACCCACGCCGGCCACTCGATCTGGGTCCCTGCCATGGCGGGACGCTACGACGCGACGGTGACCGATCGGGGTCCAGCAGGCCCGGCTTCACCACCTGTTCAGGATCTCGGTCAGCGAGCGTCAGGGAGCGGCGTCGCGGCGACGTTGCGAGCCCCTGGCGAGCAACTCGGTAAGCGAGCGTCAGCGAGCGGCGCGAACGGCGCAGACCTGGTCGCGGTAGGCGGAGATGCGAGCGGCGGTCTCGGCGAAGGCGGGGTCGTCGAAGGCGGACACATCGGCCTCCGACTTGGCCAGCTCGGTGAAGTCGTAGCCGGCGTCGGCGAGCACTCCGCCGAGTTGGTCGAGCGAGGCGACGAGGGCGTCGAGGTCGGGGGCCAGCTCGGGGGGCGCGGCGTCGTCGAACTCCTGGAATCGCAGCTGCAGCGCCCGGAACCGGACCTCGACGTCGTTGGCATCGAGGCCGGTCTCGAAGGGGTCGAGCACCGGTCGCTCGTCGGCCGACGTGACGAGCCGGCAGAAGTCCGAGTCGGGGTCGCCGGTGTAGGTGGGCACCGTCGTCGAGGTGGTGCTGGCCGTGGTCGTGGACGACGCCGGAGCGGCGCTGCCGTCCGACCCGCCCGAGCAGGCGGCGAGCGCGGCCGTCACGAGGAGGGCGAGCAGCACCCAACCGAACCAGCCCCGGTACGGAGGCGCGTCCAGTTTCCTACGGCGGCGGTACGCAGGCGCGTCCAGTTCCTCTTCCCCTCTACCCCTTGTCACCCCTTGCGCTGCTGCAGGAGCTGGTTGACCTGCTTGCCGTCGGCCTGGCCGCCGGTCTGGCGCATGATCTGGCCGACGAAGAAGCCCTGCATCTTGGCCTCGCCGTCGCAGAAGCGGGCCCACTCGTCGGGGTTCGACGCGATGACGTCGTCGACCATCTGCTCGAGCTCGCTGGTGTCGACCGCCTCGAAACCGTGCTCGGCAGCGATGTCGGCGGGCGCCTTGCCCGTGGCCGCCATCTCGGCCAGCACCTGCTTGGCCTGGCTGGCGGTGAGCTCGCTCCCCACGACCATCCCCACCAGGGCGGCGAGATCGGCCGGTGTGATGTCCTCGGCGCCCTCGTGGGCCAGATCGTGCTGGACATGCGTCAGGGTGCGCTCGGGGTCGGCGCCGGCCTCGATGGCCCCCAGGGCCAGGGCGTCGAGGCCACGGTCGACGATGATCGACACGGATTCGTCGGGCAGCGAGACGCCAGCAGCGGCGGCGAGCGCGGCACGGCGGTCGGCCGGCATGGGGGGCAGCGCGGCGTCGATGGCGGCGATGTCGGCCGGCGCCGGCACCAGCGGCACGAGATCGGGCTCCGGGAAGTAGCGGTAGTCCTCGGCCTCCTCCTTGGAGCGCAGGGTGTTCGTACGACCCTCGTCCTCGTTCCAGTGCCGGGTCTGCTGGATGACGCGCTCGCCGGAGTCGAGCAGATCGACCTGGCGCCGGGCTTCGTAGTCGATGGCCCGGCCCAGCGAACGCAGCGAGTTGAGGTTCTTGATCTCGCAGCGGGTGCCGAACGGCGTGCCGGGTCGGTGCACGGAGACGTTGGCGTCGACGCGCATGGACCCCTCCTCCATCTTGGCGTCGGACACCGCGGTGGCCAGCAGGACGGCGCGCAGCTCGGCGGCATACGCCCGGGCCTGCTCGGAGGACCGCAGGTCGGGGCGGGACACGATCTCGACCAGCGGGACGCCGCAGCGGTTGTAGTCGACCAGCGAGTAGCCGGCGTCGTGGATCCGGCCCTTGGTGGACGAGTTGGCCCCACCGACGTGGGTCGACTTGCCGGTGTCCTCCTCGATGTGGGCCCGTTCGATGCCGATGCGGGTGCCGTCGGGGAGATCGAGGTAGCCGTTGACGTTGGTGGGCTGGTCGTACTGGGAGACCTGGTAGTCCTTCGGCATGTCCGGGTAGAAGTAGTTCTTCCGGGCGAACTCGGACGGCCGCACCTCGCAGTGCAGGGCTCGGCCCAGGCGCATGGCGTACTCGACAGCCCGGGCGTTGAGGACCGGCATCGAGCCGGGCAGGCCGAGGCAGACGGGGCAGACGTTGGTGTTGGGCTCGTCGCCGAAGCGGTTGGGGCAGCCGCAGAACAACTTGGTGGCGGTGGCCAGCTCGACGTGGACCTCGAGACCGATGATCATCTCGTAGCCGTCGAGGCCCGGCGAGCCGGACGTGACCGTCTCGGGGCTCACGGGGCCACCGCCTCGAGCGCGGCGGCGACCTGGAACATGATCGGCTCGCCCAGCGCCGGCGCCATGATCTGCACGCCGACCGGCAGGCCGTGGGCGCCGGTGCCGAACGGCACCGAGATGGCGGGGTGGCCGGCGAGGCTCGACGGCACCGTGCACACGTCGTTGAGGTACATGGTCATGGGGTCGGCGGCCTTGTCGCCGATGGGGAACGCCACGCAGGGCGAGCTGGGGCTGACCAGGACGTCGAAGCGCTGGTAGGCGGACTCGAAGTCGCGGATGATGGTGGTCCGCACCCGCTGGGCCTTGCCGTAGTAGGCGTCGTAGTAGCCGGCCGACAGCGCGTAGGTGCCGAGCATGATGCGGCGCTTCACCTCGTCGCCGAACCCAGCGGTGCGGGTGGCGTCGTAGGTGCCGTCCATGTTGGAACGCTCCTGGCGCGTGCCGAACCGGACCCCGTCGAAGCGGGCCAGGTTCGAGGAGGCCTCGGCCGGGGCGATCAGGTAGTACGCCGACAGCCCGAGCCGAGTCGTCGGCACCGACACCTCGTCGACGGTGGCCCCGGCGGCGGCCAGGGCGGCGGCGGCGTCACGGGTCCGGGCGACGACCTCGGGTTCGATCCCCTCGCCGAGCAGCTCGGTGACGAGGCCGACCCGGAGGCCGTCGACGCCGCGGTCGAGGACGTCGAGCAGCGACGGCGTGGCCTCGGGGATCGACGTGGCGTCGCGGGGGTCGTGGCCGGAGATGACCTCGGTGCAGAGCGCAGCGTCGGCCACGTCGGTGGCGAACGGGCCGATCTGGTCGAGGCTGGAGGCGAACGCGATCAAGCCGTACCGGGACACCCGCCCGTAGGTGGGCTTGACGCCCACCACGCCGCAGAGCGCGGCGGGCTGGCGGATCGAACCGCCGGTGTCGGAGCCCAGCGAGATCGGGGCGAAGCCGGCCGCCACGGCCGCGGCCGATCCGCCCGACGAACCCCCGGGCACCCGGTCGGTGTCGTGGGGGTGCCTGGTGGGACCGAAGGCCGAGTTCTCGGTGGACGAACCCATGGCGAACTCGTCGAGGTTGGTCTTTCCCACCACCACGGCACCGGCGGCGGCGAGGCGCTCGACCACGGTGGCGTCGTACGGCGGGCGCCACTGACCGAGGATCTTCGACGAGCAGGTGGTCGGCACCCCGCGGGTGCACATGTTGTCCTTGAGCGCCACCGGGACGCCCGCCAGGGGGCCGGGCTCGGCACCGGCCGCCACCGCGGCGTCGACGGCGGCGGCGGTGGCCCGGGCCTCGTCGCGGATCACGTGGTTGAAGGCGTGGATGAGCCCGTCGTGTTCGTCGATGCGGGCGAGGTGCTCGTCGAGCACGTCGACCGCCGACCGCTCGCCGGCCCGGACCGCGTCGGCGACTCGCCGGGCGCTCACGGCGCCTCCCCGAGCACGGGCGGCACGCGGAACATGCCGTCCTCCGTGGCGGGGGCCTCGGCCAGGACCTCGGCCCGGTCGAGGCAGGGCCGTACCTCGTCGGGGCGGGTCACGTTGCGGAGCGGGTACGGGTGCGAGGTGGGTTCGACGCCTTCGAGGTCGAGGGCGGCGACGTCGCTGGCGTGGTCGAGGATCGACCGCAGCTGGCCGGTGAACACCTCGACCTCGTCGTCGGTGAGCGTGAGCCGGGCCAACGAGGCGACCTTCACGACGTCGGCGGCGGTGATGACGCCGTGATCGGGGTCCTGTGGCTCGGTTGCGGGCACGGGCCGAGCCTACGAGATGGTCCTCGCCGCCCCGAATGCGGGGCGCGATGCGCCCGGCCGGGCTCAGAAGCCGTGGGAGATGGAGACCGCGGCGGGGCCGAGGATGACGATGAACAGGGCGGGGAGGATGCAGAAGACGAGCGGGAAGGTGATCTTCACCGGCACCTGCATGGCCCGCTCCTCGGCCCGGGCCCGGCGCCGATCGCGGAGCTCGAGGGCCTGGAGCTTGAGGATGTTGGCCAGCGGGAAGCCGTGCTTCTCGGCCTGGCGGACGGCGGCGACGAACTGGCGCAGATCGGCCACGTCGGTCCGGTCGGCCATGGCCTGCAGGGCCTCGCCCCGGGTGAGGCCGAGCTGCATGTCGTTCACGGCCCGGAGCATCTCCCCGGTGAGGATGCCGCGACCCTCCTGACCGGCGCGCAGCAGCGCACCGTCGAAGCTCATGCCGGCCTCGACCGTGACCTTGAGCTGGTCGAGCACGTCGGGGAGCTCGTTGGTGATGGCCTTGCGCCGATCGTCGGCTGCCCGCTTCACCTTGGCGTTGGGTGCCATGGTGAACAGCAGGATCATCAGCCCGGCGACCATCAGGTTCATGCGCGTCGCACCGGCGTGGCCCAGGTAGGCGACGGAGAGGAGAAGGCTGAGCGCGAAGCCCCCCACCTGCATGGCGACGATGACCTCAGCGCTCCACCGCTTGTCCAGGTCGGCCGCCCGGAGCTCCTTGGCGGTGGCGTCCAGGACGCCACCTGGCATGTAGCGGTGCACCGAGCGGTAGATGGCGGCCGCCGTCGGGGCCCAGATGCGTTCGACGGACGACTGCTGGAGCTCGATGGTGCGGGACGTGGGCACGACGTCCTCGGGGTCGACGCCGATGGCGACGGTGCGAGGCTCGGGGCGGATGCCCCAGATGGCGAGGGAGATGCCACCGACGACGAAGACGGATGCGAGCCAGACGATCACGACGTCTCTCCTTTGGTGCTCTGGCCGACGGTTGTCCGGGTTCCGGTTCGGGGCGATTGCATCAGAACTCCGGGTTCACGAGCTTCTTGAGCCACAGGCCCCCGAGCGAGAGCATGGTCAGGGCCACTCCGACCAGCACGTAGCCGATCGTCGACGAGAAGAGGGGCTGGATGTAGGTCGGGTTGGTCATGCCGATGAAGCCGACGAGGCCGAAGGGCAGGACGAACAGCACCAGGGCCGAGATCTTGCCCTCGGCGGTGAGGGCGTCGACCTGGCGCTTGATCCGGACCCGGGCCCGGATGGTGTCGCCGACCTGCTCGATGATCTCGGACAGGTTGCCGCCCACCGCGGCCTGGATCTTGATGGCGTCGACCACCCAGTCGAAGTCGGGGGCGTTGAGGCGGTGGGACATGGCGTCGAGGGCATCCTCGAGGCTGCGCCCGAGCCGGGTCTCCATGACCACGCGGGCGAACTCGTCGCTGGTCGGCGACTCTGCCTCCCGGGCGACGGCATCGAGCGTCTGCCCGAGGCCGTAGCCGGCGGTCAGCGATCCGGTGATGAGCTGCAGCGTGTCGCCGAGCTGGTTGACGAACTTCTTCGTGCGCCGCTTGGTGAGGATCTTGAGGAACATCGGGATGCCGAGGGCCGGGACCACGCCGGCGATCAGGAAGTACGGGATCCCGAACAGCGCCACGCCGACGAGCAGCGACACGATGACGATGCCGGCGCAGAAGACGACGAACTCGTTCGACCGCACGGCGAGGCCGGCCCGATCGAGCGTGTCGTCGAGGTTGCGGCCACGGTTGTTGGCCTCGAGGACCTGGGCCGAGATGTCGTTGAGTCGGCTCTGGACGCCGCCGATCTTGCGCTTGCGGGTCTCCTTGCGGAACTCCTTGGTCTCCTGGCGCTCCTCACGGCGTTCGACGACGCTCGGCGAGCTGCGCATCATCATGAGGAGCACGACGGCGCCGGCGCTCACCAGCAGGGCGGCGACCAGCGGGATCCAACTCCCGGAGAAGAGGCCGGCGCTGGGAACGGTGTGGGTCTCGGTGGCGACATCGGGGACGAAGTGCTTGACCGCGGGGTGGGCGAAGGTCGAGGTGATCGCCTGCTTGGGGTCGTCGGCCACGGAGATGGCGAGGGCGGCGGAGTCGGTAGTCGAGGCCGAGCGCCAGCGGATCTCGTAGGTGGTGCTCAGGCCGGCGGCGACGCCCCGGAGGGCCTCGGAGAACTTGGCCGCGTCGTCGACGGTGAGGACCTGTCCGCCCGCCGCGGTGGCCATGGCCTGGAAGGTCTCCGGCTTGAAGTCGAAGGTCTGCAGGCCCACGAAGGACACCTGGGCTCCGGAGGTCGACAGGGCGGTGACCGTGTCGTCGAGCGTGGCGCTGCTCACCGAGTCGTCGCCGTCGGCCAGCACGACCAGCGCGCTGGTCCCGCCCTGCACGCCCAGCTGCGCCAGGCTGAGCTGGACCCCGTCGAACAATGCGGTCTGACCGGCCGCGATGAGCCCGTTGACCGCAGCGCGGGTGGCGTCGCGGTCGGTGGTGAACGCGCTCTGCACGGTGGCGGCGTCGCTGAAGCTGACGATCGACACCGGCACGGTGTCGGGCAGGGTGTTGAGCAGTTCGCCCACGGCCTGCTTGGCCTCGGTGAGGGGCTGGCCGTCCATCGAACCCGACACGTCCATCGCCACGACGACGTTCAGCGCGTCGTTGCGGGTCCGCACCACGTCGGGGGTGACCGGGTTGCCGTCCTCGGTGACGACGAACGCGTCGTCGAGGTTGCCTTGCAGGGCGGGGCCGGACACGGTGGCCCGGACCAGCGGGAACCCGCCGGTGTCGATCCCCTCGAGCACGAGCTGGTCGGCCGGGTCCGCCTGGGCGGCGGCCGGGCCGGCGGTCAGCATCCCACCGACGGCGCTCAGCATGGCGGCGAGCATCAAGATGCCCGCGAGGCGGCGCTTCACTGGTCACCTCCGAAGATCCGTTCCTCGAACTCGATGCCCATGTCCTTGATGTGGTCGATGAACGTGGGGCGATAGCCGGTGGGCTTGAGCGAGCCCAGGACGCGACCGTCGTCGGCGTAGCCCTCCGAGTAGTCGAAGTCGAAGATCGGGAAGACCTCGATCTCGCCGTTGCGCAGCCGGCCGATCTCGCAGATCTGGGTGATGCGCCGGGAACCGTCGCGCAGGCGACCGATCTGGATGACCAGGTCGATGGCGCCGGCGATCTGCTGGCGGATCGCCTGCATCGGGAAGTCGATGCCGGCCATGAGCACCATGGTCTCGAGACGGGTCATGGCATCGTTGGAGCTGTTGGCGTGCAGGGTGGAGAGCGAGCCGGCGTGACCGGTGTTCATCGCCTGCAACATGTCGAGCGCCTCACCGCCGCGGCACTCACCGACGACGATGCGGTCGGGCCGCATGCGCAGCGCGGTGCGAACCAGGTCACGGATGGACACCTCGCCCCGGCCCTCGGTGTTCCCGGGACGGGATTCGAGGCGGATCACGTGGTGCTGGCGGAGCTGGAGCTCGACGACGTCCTCGATGGTGATGATGCGGTCACCCTCGGGGATGAACGACGACAGCACGTTGAGCAGCGTCGTCTTGCCGGAGCCGGTGCCGCCGCTGACCAGGATGTTGAGCTTGGCGTGGACGCAGGCGGCCACCATGTAGAGCGACTCGATGGTGGCGCTCGAGTTGGAGATGAGGTCCTCGGCGGAGAACGACTTGGCCGCGAACTTGCGGACGGTCAACGACGACCCGTCGACGGCCAGCGGCGGGATCACCGCGCACACGCGGGACCCGTCGGGCAGGCGGGCGTCGACCATGGGCGACGACTCGTCGATGCGCCGGCCGAGGGGGGCGACGATCCGGTTGATCACCTTGCGGAGGCTGGTCTCGTCGGAGAACTTGATGTCGGCGACGGTGAGCTTGCCGTTCTTCTCGATGTAGATCGACTTCGTGCCGTTGACCATGATCTCCGACACCGACGGATCGGCGAGGAGGGGCTGGATCGGGCCGTAGCCGAGGAGGTCGGCGGCGATGACGTCGACCAGACGCTCGCGCTCGGCCTCCGACAGCGGGATGTCCTCGGCGGCGAGCACCTTGACCATCTCGGCCTTGGCCAGGCGCTTGAGCTCGTCGTCGTCGGCGTCGGCGTCGGTCGACTTGTTGCCCAGCGTCAGCAGCAGCGCCTCCTGGACCTTGCCGCGCAGCTGGGTGAACGTCTCGGACTCCAGCAGGTCTGCCGTCATCTTGACGTCGGCCGTGCGAGCGTCGTTCGCCGCCGGCGAGGTGTCGGGGAGGGTCAGCTCGAGCGGCTCGTTGGCGTGCTTGACGCGGTCGCCGAGTTTCATCGGTTCACGCCCTCCGCTTGAACAACCGTCGAGCGCCACCCGGATCGCGCGTCGACCCATCGTCGTCGGACGGCTCGATCTTGGCGATCAGGCTCTCGAAGGCCTTGACGATGGCCGGGTTGGAGTGCGACTCCATGACCGGGACGCCGTCGTTGGTGGCGCGCACCATGTCGATCGAGCTCGGGAGCTCGACGTCGACGTGCTGGCCGATGCTGCGTTCGATGTCGGCCAGGTCGATGCCCACCTTGGCATCGGCCCGGTTCACCAGGAAGTGGCGGCGGGCGGTGGTGAGCCCGACCACGTTGAGCGCCTCCAGGGCCTTCTGCAGGCCGCGGATGGACGGGATCTCGGTGGCACAGACCAGGACCATGTCGGTGGAGACGTCGAGCGCCGACAGCACCCGTTCGGACAGCCCGGGATCGGTGTCGACGATCACGTACTCGAACGACTGGTGCAGTACCGACAGCACGCCGGTGATGTGCTCGGACGTGATGTCGTCGGCCTCGGCGGGGTGCAGGGGCGCGCACAGCGTGTAGAGGTTGCTCGAGTGGCTGGTGAGCCCGAGCTTCAGGTTGGCGCTGTCGACCGGCCAGGACCGGGCGACGTCGCCCAGCGTGCTCCGCGGGGTGAGGCCGAGCACGTTGGCCACGTCACCGAATTGCAGGTCGAGGTCGACGAGCACCACCTGGCGGGGATGCAGCCGGGCCAGACCCACGGCGAGGTTGGTGGCCACGGACGTCTTCCCCGAGCCCCCTTTGGGGGACAGGATCGTGACGATCCGGTGCGGTCTCACCGCCGTCTCTTCCATCGGAGCGGTCAAGGTGTCGGTGCCCATGTCAGCCGTAGATCTTGCCGGTGGTCTGGATACCCGTCCCGGCCTCGTTGGCGTCGGCCGGCTCGATGGCCAGCCAGATGTCGCCGTAGCTGGACACGAAGATGAGCCGCTCGGCGGAGGCCGCGTCCACCGCCAGCGTGACGAGGAGCGTGCCGGCGGGCACCGGGGTGCGATCGGCGGCGGTGGCCTCACGGGTGGGGTCGGCCACCGGGGCACCCTGCACGTTGGTCACCAGGACCTTGTGGAGGAGGAAGCCGGTGGTCGAGCCGGAGTCCGGCGGCACGGACACGGTGATGCCGTTGGCGCCCTCGGGGAACGAAGCGATGACACCCACGAGGTCGCCGGGGCGGACGGTGCCGCCGACGGTGCGGATCGGGTTGAGCGGCACGGTGACCTCGAGGAGGCCTTCGGGCACGCTCACGGTCCCGCCGCCGCGACCGGTGCGGGCCTGGAGCTCGTTGTACTTGTCGGCCGCGATCAGCTTCGACGCGGTGAGCTGCTCGCCCTCGCCCAGGTTGTTGGCGACGACCATGCCGTCGGCCTCACCGATGCTGGCGAGCGCGCCGGCGGCCTGCACCTTCACGGGCACGGACTCGAGCCGGACGTAGTTCTGCAGCTCGTTGGCGGCGGTGCCGGCCGGGACGTCCTGGTTCACGACCAGCACGTCGACGAGCTTCTCGCCGGCGGTGGCACGCTCCTCGGCCGTACCGACGTACTTGACGAGGGCGAGGGTGCCCAGGGCCACCAACAAGATGGCCCCGATCAGACTGAGACGCTTCTTCTTCACCGGATCTCCCCTTCGGAGCTGCTTCGGACCGCTTCCGTCTACATCGGCAGCAGAACGAGAACCTGAAGAGGATTCCGGAAAGGTTTTCGCGGCGAGATCAGCGGAACCGGAAGCGGCGACCGCGCGAAACCGCCCATAACACCGGCGTCAGCGGTAGGGGTCGTCCTCGATCGGTGCCTCCCACCAGTCCTCCGGAGTCTCCACCGGGGTCTCCACCGGGAAGATGCAATCGACCGGGCACGGATCGACGCACTTGAGACAGCCGGAGCAGAGCTCGGGGATGATGATCACGTCCATGCCGTGGTTGAAGATGGCGCCGAACTGCGGCGGACAGTGCCGGATGCAGGTGTCGCAGTTGATG
This sequence comes from uncultured Acidimicrobiaceae bacterium, assembly GCA_963747745.1. Taxonomy (GTDB): domain Bacteria; phylum Actinomycetota; class Acidimicrobiia; order Acidimicrobiales; family Salinilacustritrichaceae; genus Salinilacustrithrix. The sequence goes on along the minus strand of CAVVGJ010000008.1, from coordinate 259,433 downwards.
CAGATCGACATGTCGATGTACAGGGCCGGGTTGGTCCACTTCGGGTTCCGCTCCCGGTTCTCCATGCGCTCTGCTCGGGTCCGTGCCGCCATGACCTGATGCTAACGACACTTGACCCCGCGGTCAGGCCCAGGTTCACTTGCCGTGTGCCTCCGTCCCCCACCGCCGCGCCCAGCCCCGTCGACGGCGACCGGCAACTGACCGCGCAGGGCACCCTGCGCAAGCGCCAGCTCGTCGACTGCGCCGCGGCCCTCTTCGCCGAGCGGGGCTACGCCGAGACCAGGATCAAGGACATCGTGGACGCGGCCGGGGTGGCCAAGGGACTGTTCTACTGGTACTTCGAGAACAAAGAAGCCCTCTTCGCCGAGGTGGCCGTCGACATCCGCCTCCGCCTCCGCAAGCACCAGGCCGCGGCGATCGACCCCGATGCCGATCCGCTGCGGCAGATCCGCCAGGGCACCGAGGCCTCGGTCCGGTTCATGGCCGACCACGCCCACTTCTTCTCCCTGCTCGAGGTCGAGAACGGCGCCGTCACCACCGAGTCGCGCAAGGAGGGCACCGATCAACACATCGGCGACGTCCGCTCGATCATCGAGGCCGGGCAGCGGACGGGGACGATCATCGACGAGGACCCCACCTTGCTGGCGCTCGGTGTCGTCGGCGCGGTGGGCTACTACAGCCACTACCACCGCACGGGCCGGATCGACGTGCCCATCGACGATCTCGCCGCCTACGTGGCCGCCAGCGTCGTGCGGACCCTGGCCGCCGACGCGGCATCGGCGGCCGCGGCCCTCGCCTCCTGAACCCTCGGAGCCGAGCCCGGGGTGACGTGCGGTAACGTCCGCGACCGACCGGAGCGCAGTCGACGAGACCGCCCAGAGTGAAGGAGCCAACGTGGCCACCCATCCCTTTCTGTCCGACGAGTGGATCGAAGCGGCGAAGGCCATCCGCGAGGAGTACTCCGGCGCCGCCACCGCCGTGCCCCACGTGATGAAGATGAACCTCGTGGTCACCGAGGTCCCGTTCGGGTCGGGCAGCATCGACGCCCACATGGACACCACCGAGGGCGAGCTGCAGATGGACACCGGCCACCTCGAGGGCGAAGACCTCACCGTCACCCTCGACTACGCCACGGCCAAGGCGATCTTCGTGGAGGGGAACCCCCAGGCCGGCATGCAGGCGTTCATGGCCGGCAAGATCAAGGTGCAGGGCGACATGACCAAGATGATGGCGATGCAGACGGCCCAGCCCGATCCGGCCCAGCTCGAGATGGCGGCCAAGATCTCCGAAATAACGGAGTAACGCGCGCCGACGAATGCGAAGCATTCGTCAACGAACCCGAGCTCGCCCTGCGAGCGACGGGTTCGCACGGGCCGACCCTGGTGGGGCGGTCCGCCTCATCGTGATGGCTGGGGAACATCACGTCCGGCAGACCGCCCCACCGGAATCGGCCCGTTGCGGTCATGCTATCCGGGCCGGCTCGGTCTCGGTCGTCGCATCATCTGCTCAGGCGTACGGTGCCAGCGCCTCCCGGAGCTCGTCGATCTCCCAGCGCCGTTCGCGCTCGATGGTCTCGGTGAAGTGCCATCCCTCCATGAGGCGGACCGTCCCGCCCTGGACGAAGAGGGTGCGGCCGTTCAGGGGGCAGTCGGCGGCGGCGAGGTAGGCGACCAGCGGCGAGACGTTGGCCGGGTCCCACACATCGAAGGAGGCGCCGTCTCCGGGAGCGGCGACGATCTCGGACAACCCGGGCGCGGTCTCGGTGAGGCGGGTGCGGGCCGCGGGGGCGATGCAGTTGGAGCGGACGCCGTAGCGGCTCAGTTCCTTGGCGCAGATGGCCGAGAAGGCGGCGATGCCGGCCTTGGCCGCGCCGTAGTTGGTCTGGCCCGGGTTGCCGAGCAACCCCGACGTGGACGAGGTGTTGATCACCGCGGCCGACCGTGGCGATCCGGCCTTGGCCTGCTCGCGCCAGTAGGTGGCGGACCAGCGGGTGGGCACGAAGTGCCCTTTGAGGTGCACGGTGCTGACCTCGTCCCACTCGTCCTCGGTCATGTTGACCAGGGCACGGTCGCGCAGGACGCCGGCGTTGTTGACCAGCACGTCGAGGCCACCGAAGGTGTCGATCGCGGCCCGGACGAGACGCTGACCGCCTTCCCAGTCGGCGACGTCGTCGTGGTTGGCGACGGCCTCGCCGCCGGCGGATCGGATCTCGTCGACCACCTGCTCGGCCGCGCCCGCGTCGGCGTCGAGATCGTTGACGACCACGCGGGCTCCCTCGTCGGCCAGGCACAAGGCGTGGGCTCGCCCGAGTCCGCGGCCGGCTCCGGTGATGATGGCGATCCGGCCGTCGAGCGATCCCACCGGTGCATTCCTCCCTGCGAGTGCATCATCCGCCGTGTGGACGACGAACCATGGTGGACGCCCAGCGTCCGGGTCAAGTTCCCGGTGTCCGCGCCTCGGTGATCAGCGCTTGAGCAGGACGTCGACCTCCGTGCCCCGCTTGACCTTCTCGCCGGCTTCTGGTGACGAGGCCGTGACGGTCTGATTGGGGTTGCCGAGGCTCTGGCCCAGCACGAGCCCCGCATCCTGGAGAGCCTTCTCGGCCTCCTTGAGGTGCATGCCCTTCAGGTCGGGCACCACGACGAGGTCCGGGCCCTTGCTCACGGTCACGGTGATGGTGCTGTCGCGGGGCACCTGCGTCCCGGGATCCTCCGAGAGCGAGATCACCACGCCGGCGGGCACGGTGTCGTCGAAGACGTCGTTGCGCTTCGGCACCAGGCCGAGGTCGGTGAGCTGGGCGGCCACCTGCTCGTAGGTGGCGCCGTCGGCGATCTCGGGCACGGTCCGGGGTTCGGGACCCTTCGACACGACCAGGGCCACGGCGGACTGCTCGGGCAACTGGGCGGGGACATCGTCGCCGAGGCGGACGACGTTCCCCTTCGGGACCTTCTCGTCGAAGACCTCGTCGGCCACCTCGTGGCTCAGGTGCGCCTGCTCCAGCTCAGCGGCGACATCGGCGAGCGGGCGACCGACGAGGTCGGTGGGAACATCGGTGAGCTGGTTGCCCTCCGACACCACGACCACCAGGGTGCCGCCCTGGGCCAGGTGCTCACCGGCCGCCGGCTCGGTGGAGACGATCTCGCCCGGTTCGGTGCCCGTGCGGCGGGTCTTCTTCTGGTCGAGGGTCCATTGGTTCTGCGTGGCGATGAGCTCGAGGTCGCTGATCTGGCTGCCGACCACGCTCGGGACCTCGTAGGTGGGCGTGCGGAGCGACTCGACGAGGAAGAACGCGCCGGCGCCGAGGGCCACCAGCAACAGCGCGCCGAGGATCAGCGGCCATCGCCGACGGCGAGACGGTGCGTCGTCGGCCGGTGGCGCCGCGGGAGGTGGAGCCGCGGGAGTCGGAGCACGATCGCCACCGCCGCGGTCGTCACCACGTCCGTCGTCACCACGTCCGCCGCCGGAGCCGACGTCGTCGGCATCGTCGCCGCCACCGGGGACCGCCACGACCTGGGTGGGATCCGCGCCGGGATCACCGAGGGGCAGGGGCACCATGTCGGTCCGGGTCAGATCGTCCGGAGCCGAGCTGGTGCGGGCCTCTTCGAGGGCACCCACCAGGGGCAGCGGCTGGGGCGCATCCATGCGCTCCGAGGCGGCGAGCAGCAGGATCCCGAGCTCCTCGGCATCGGGGCGATCGGCAGCCCGCAGGCGTCCGGCCCGCTCGACCACCGAGCGGAGGGGTCCGAGCTCGGCCGGGGGCTCGATGTCGCGGTCGACCCGGGCCATCAGCGTGCCGATGGTGGTGTCGGCCGCGAACGGCACCGTGCCCGTGACCGCCTCGACCAGCACCAGGGCGAGGGCGTACACGTCGGCCTTGCCGTCGAGCCGCTCGCCCCTGGCCTGCTCGGGTGCGGCGTAGCGCACGGTGCCGACCATGGCACCGTCGGGTTCGGTGACCGCGGCCTCGGCGATGGCCCGGGCCAGGCCGAAATCGGCGATGCGGAGCCGTCCGGCGGTGTCGAACAAGACGTTGGCCGGCTTGAGGTCGCGGTGCACCAGGCCGGCGCCGTGGGCGTGGGCCAGGCCCCGGCACACGTCGAGACCGACCACGAGGGCCTGGGACGGGGTGAGCAGCCGACCGGCGTGCAGCATCGCCCGCAGGCTCCCGCCCGCCAGGTACTCGGTGACGAGGTAGGGGACCTCGTCCTCGCCCCAGTCGTAGACCACCACCACGTTGGGATGGCTGACCGCGGCCACGGTGCGGGCCTCGGCCCGGAACCGGCGCAGGAAGCGCTCGTCGTGGGCCAGGGTGGGCTGCAGCATCTTGATCGCCACCTGCCGCTCGAGGCGCACGTCGTCGGCGAGGAACACCTGCGCCGAGGCGCCGGCGCCGAGGGGGGCGACGAGCCGATAGCGGCCGCTCACGACGCGACCGACCTGGTCGGAGAGGCGTGCAGAGCCCATCGGACCAACGATAGGGCCGATTCTCCGGTGCTCGGTGGAGGGTCGCACCGGCCGGCACGCGGTGGCGAACCGGGGTCCGGCTGCGAGACTGCTGGCGATGGACGAGCTCGACCGACGGAACCCGGCGCCCACCGCGCTCACCGTGGCGTTCGTGCTGGTGCTGGCCGAGTCGGCCGCGGAGGCGGGGTTCGTGATCGGTCGCGACGACTACGGCCCCGGCGGCAAGGCCCTGGTGGTGGCCGCCATCGGAACCAAGGTGCTGTTGGCGGCGCGGGCTCGGCGCCTCAGCGCCGGCGGCGCCCTGGGTCTGCTCGCCTTCGAGGTCATCGGCATCCTGGTGGCCCTCGGCGCGGCCTGGTCCCTCGGGCTCCGTCTCGCCCTGGCCGCCTGCGTCGTGGCCGTGTTCGCCCTCGTGTTGTCCTCGTTGCACGCATTCCCCAGCCCGGAGCTCCCATGACCGCAAAGAAGCAGACGCTCGCCTACCCGACCCGGACCAAGGTCGTCGTGGTGATCGTCCTCGCCCTCGCCACCGCCGGCTTCCTGATCGCCGGCATGCGGGCCGACACCGACCACTCCGACGACGTGTTGGTCAGCGGTTCTCCGGGCCAGAAGGTGCAGGACAACGAGGGCGTGCTCGCCGTGTCCCCCGGTCAGGGGGCCCAGGCCCTGGCCCAGCAGCCGTTCAGCATCAAGCTGGCGCCGGGATGGACCGGCGAGCTGACCTTCCTGCCCGGCGACGGCGCCGCCACCCCGCTCCCCCAGGACGAGATCGAGGTCACCGCGCTCAACGAGCTCGTCTACCAGCCCGCCGACGGGAAGACGGTCGAGCGACTGCCCGCCGGGCCCAGCTGCGTGCGGGCCACGGTCTGGGACCGGGTCCGCGGCCGCGATGCCACCCAGACGGTCGAGTCGTGGTGCTTCTCGGTGACCTGACGACGAACTCGGCGCAGATTCTGCACAGATTCTGCGCCGAACGGCCCTGGGGCGATCAGGGCAGCTCGCCGGTGGCCAGCAGGTGCTCGAAGCCGGCCTCGTCGAGGATCGGGACACCCAGCTCCTCGGCCTTGGTGAGCTTCGACGCCCCGGGCCCCTCCCCCACGACCACGGCCGTGGTCTTGTTCGACACGCTGCCCGGCGCCTTGCCGCCCCGTGCCTTGATGGCTTCCTCGACCTGCTCGCGGTTGTAGTTCTCGAGGGTGCCGGTCACCACCACCGACCTCCCTTCGAGCGTCTGCGCCACCTCAGGGGCGGCCGGGCCCTCGAGGTTCACGCCCGCGGCCCGGAGTCGGTCGAGCAGGGCCTGGTTGGCGGGCTGGCCGATCCAGGCGATGACGGCCCGGGCGATGGTGGGCCCGACCCCTTCGACCTGGGCGATCCGCTCCTCGCCGTCGTCGGCCAGGGCGGCCTCCTCGATGGCGTCGAGGTGGCCGAACCGGGTGGCGAGGGCCTCGGCACCGGCCGGGCCGAGGTGGCGGATGTTCAGGCCCACGAGCAGGTTGGCCAGCGGCCGTTGCGTGGACGCCTCGATGGCGGCGCGGAGGTTGTCGACCGAGGTCTGTCCGTAGCCCTCGAGCTCGAGGACCCGGTCGAAGTCGATCTCGTACACGCTGGCGATGTCGTGGAGCAGACCGAGCCCGATGAACTGCGCCACCGTGCGTTCGCCGAGCCCCTCGATGTCCATGGCGCCGCGGCTGGCGAAGTGCTCGATCGCCCCCTGGCGCTGGTGCGGGCACTCGGGGTGCACGCACCGGGTGTCGGACTCGCCTTCGGGGCGCACCAGCGTGGACCGGACCGGGCAGGGGCAGACCGTGGGGAACTCCCACTCCGGCAGGCCGGCGGGCCGGGCGGCCAGGACCGGGCCGACCACCTCCGGGATGACGTCGCCGGCCCGGCGCACGATGACGGTGTCGCCCGGCCGCACGTCCTTGGCCCTGACCTGGTCCTGGTTGTGCAGCGTGGCCCGCTCGACGTTGGCGCCCCCGACGAAGACGGGTTCGAGCACGGCGAACGGGGTGGCTCGGCCGGTCCGGCCGACCGAGACCTGGATGTCGAGCAGCGCCGTGGTGCGCTCCTCGGGCGGGAACTTGTAGGCGATGGCCCAACGGGGCGCGCGGGCCGTGGTGCCGAGGTCGTCGCGGCGGGCGAGGTCGGCGACCTTGGTGACCACGCCGTCGATCTCGTAGGCCAGGTCGTGGCGGTGCTCCTGCCAGTGGAGGCAGAACGCCACCACCTCGTCGATGGTGCCGACCAGACGGATCTCCGGATTCACCGGGAAGCCCAGCTCGCGCAGCAGGGCGAAGGCGTCCTCGTGCCGGGCCATGTCGGGCCCACCGTCCACCTCACCGAGCTGGTAGCACCACATCGACAGCTCGCGCTCGGCCGTGACCGACGGGTCCTTCTGGCGCAGTGAACCGGCGGCCGAGTTGCGGGGGTTGATGAACGGCGGCTGCCCGGCGGCGGCGGCTCGCTCGTTGAGGGCGTCGAACGCGGCCGAGGTCATGTAGATCTCGCCCCGCACCTCGAAGACCCGGGGTGCCCCGGCAGGGAGCGAGGACGGGATGGAGGCGATGGTGCGCACGTTGGCGGTCACGTCCTCGCCGACCCGGCCGTCGCCGCGGGTGGCGGCCTGCACCAGCTCGCCGTCCTCGTAGCGCACCGAGATGGCCACCCCGTCGATCTTGAGCTCGCAGACGTAGCCGTAGTCGATCGGTGCATCGCCCTCGTCCACGCCGAGCCGGCGCTGCAACCGCTCGTGCCACGCCCGGAGATCGGCCTCGTCGAACGCGTTGTCGAGCGAGAGCAGCGGCGTCGAGTGCACCACCGGTGCGAACAGCTCGGCCCGCCGGCCGCTGACCTGCCGGGTCGGTGAGTCCTCTCGGGCGAGCGACGGGTACTGCGCCTCGAGGTCACGGAGCTCACCGACGAGCGCGTCGTAGTCGGCGTCGGAGATGATGGGAGCGTCGTCGACGTAGTAGCGCTCGTTGTGCTCGAGCAGCTCGTTGCGCAGCGCGGTGGCCCGTCGGACGGCGTCAGGGGGGGCGTCGCTCACCACCGAGACGGTACGCGCTCGCCGTGACCCGGCACCGACCCCACCCCCACACCAACCCCACACCAACCCCACCCCACGTTCTGGTGGGTCATCGGTCGCTCTGGTTGTCGCGATGACCGACCAGAACGGGATGGGGAACGGGGATGAGGGGGGTCAGGCGCCGACGGAGAGGCGGACGCCGAAGGACTGGCGCCGGACGCGCTCGGCCAGCTCCACCGACAGGGCCAGGATGGTCTCGGCCTGGACAGGGTCGTGCGACGCCAGTCCGCACTCCGGCGTCACCAGGGCCTGCTCGCGGAGACGGAGCGCGTCGCAGCCCCGCTGGACCAGCTCGCACCACGTCTCGGACAGGGCCCGCCACAGCAGGCCGGGCTCGGTGCCGACCGGTCGGTTGGTGGGCACCGCGCCCCAGGCGACCCAGCCGCCCCGGTCGAGGTGCGCGCCGAGCGCACCGGCATGGTCGGCGACCCCGGCATCGGTGGGCATCGAGATGATCTGCGGCCCCGCCGCCAGGGCGAGGCGCCAGTCGGTGTCGCCGCAGCAGTGCAACCCGGTGACGGCGTGGGGCTCGACGGCGGCGAGCGCGCCGGACACCAGGTCGATGGCCCGATCGGCAGACGTGGGGAAGTCGGGCCGGGACAGGGCGACGAGGCCCGGTTCGTCGATGAAGAGCACCTTGGCGGCCAGCGGGGCGATGCGCGTCGCCTCGGCGAGGACGGCGTGGACCCGGATCCGCACCGAGGCCCCGGCGACGGCGAAGGCCCGGTCGGCGTGCACTCCGGCCTCGATGAGGGCGAGGCCCAGCGTCACCGGTCCGGTGAGCTGCAGCTTGATCGGCGCGGTGCGATGGCGGGTGGCGGCGAGGAACGCCCGCAGCCCTCCGAAGGCCGGACCCTCGATGCCGGGCCCCACGGCGGGGTCGAACGGATCGCCGGGATCGAGCTCACCGGTGACCAGGGGTGTCCCGTCGGGGCCGATCTCGACGCCACGGAGGCCCCACAGCCCCTGCGAGATCATGCCCTCACGGGGATCGAGACGGGGCAGGGACGGCGCCGCCGGGAGGTCGGGGCACGCCGCCAGGGCCACGGCGACCGCGGCGTCGACCTGGCGGTGCGGAAGGCTGCCGATGGCCGACGCGGTGCCGACGCGCAGGTTGATGGGTCTCATGAGATCGTCTCCGCCGCCGTGATCGATTCGCTGTGAGCAGCGCAGGAACCGCGGTGTCCCCCCGGGGTCTGCATGACACCGGAATAGCCACCGGAGCGGCCGGCGAGCAAATCTTGGGCCCGATGTCTGCCCCTCCCGTCTGGCGTTCCCTGTGGCCGCTGCGTGTCATCTGGCTGTCGCTGCCCCTGTTCGTGGGTCCCGCGCTGGCCGACGCGCTGGCCGTGCACAGCCGTCCCGTGCAGATCGTCGGCTCCGTACTGGCCTGGGCGATCTGGGGCGCGACCCTCGGCGCGATGCTGGTCCCGCGCACCACGACGCTGACCGCCGTGCGCCTCGCCGTACCCGGCGCGTTCGTCGTCGCGGCGTGGGCGGCGATCGGGGCCGACCGCCCGGGCTGGGCCGCGGTGGGGATCGCGGCCGGCGCGGTGGCCGTCCTGGCCCTCGCCGGCCCGGGTGTCGCCGACGGGTTCGTCGACGGGTCGAGCTACGGCGCCGAACGACGGGTGGCGCTGCGGGTCCCCTTCGCCGTGTTGGTGGGTCCCGCCCCGCTGGCCTGGGCGGCGGCCGCCGCCGGAGTGGTCACCCCTCCGTTGCTGCTCGCGGCCCAGCAGTGGGTGTTCGGCGTGCTGGCCCTGGCGGCCGGCGTCCCGGTCGTCGCCGTCGTGGCCCGCCAGATGCATCTGCTGAGCCGGCGGTGGCTCGTGTTCGTGCCCGCCGGTGTGGTCGTCCACGATCCGTTGACCCTGGTCGAGCCGATCCTGCTCCAGCGCCACCTCCTGGCCCGCATGGGTCCGGCGCTCGCCGATGCGGCCGACGATGCCGCGGCCATCGACACCACCGGAGGAGCGCTCGGGCTCGCCCTCGAGCTGCGGGCGTCCGAACCGTTCTCCGTGGAGCTGCGTCACGGCCGCGACAAAGAGGAGCGCGAGGACGTGATCGGGATGCTGGTGACGCCGACCCAGCCGGCCACGACGCTGACCATCGCGGCCGACCACCACCTGCCGGTGGCGTGACCCCGACCCGGCGGAGGTCGACTCAGGCGACGATGCCACCGCCCACCACCAGGTCGTCTCGGTAGAGCACCACGGACTGGCCCGGCGCCAACCGCCGTTGGGCGGTGTCGAAGCGGACACGAGCGCCGGAACCCGTGGGCTCGACCACCGCGGGGTGGGCGGTGCCGTGCGCGCTGCACTGGGCCAGGACGGATCCGGTGACGGGCGCGTGAGCCCACACCACCGAGACGAGCTCGACCGTGTCGGCCCGGAGCTCGGCGATGTCGCCGATGGTCACCGTGGCCGCGGCGACGTCGACATCGACGGCATAGCGGGGGGTGGCGTTCCCGCCGACGTCGAGGCCCCGGCGCTGGCCGATGGTGACCAGCTCCACGGCGTCGACCCGACCCACCTCGTGCCCGGACGTGTCGACGATGCGGCCCGGCGTGTAGTCGATGCGATCGGCGAGGAACCCGCGGCGGCCCTGCTCCGAGGTGATGAAGCAGACGTCCTGGCTGTCGGGCTTCGCCGCGGTCCGCAGGCCCAGCCTCGCCGCCTCGGCCCTGACCTCGGTCTTGGTCATGCCGCCGATCGGGAACGACACCCGGCCCAGGACGGCGCCGGGCACCACGTAGAGGACGTAGCTCTGGTCCTTCGCCGGGTCCGCTCCCCGGCGCAGGTGGATGCACCCATCAGGGCCCGCGGCCAAGCGCACGTGGTGCCCGGTGGCCACGTGGTCGAAGCCGAGGACCTCCGCCCGGGCCAGGAGCCGATCGAACTTGAGGTGCCGGTTGCACTCGATGCACGGGTTCGGCGTGCGACCGGCGGCATGGGCGGCGACGTAGGGCTCGATGACGTCGGCCGTGAAGTCGTCGCCGAAGTTGAACACGTGGTGCTCGATGCCGAGGTGGTCGGCGACGCGGCGAGCGTCGTCGACGTCGGACACGGAGCAGCAGCCACGGTCGCTCTCGCCGCCCCACAGCTTCATGGTGACCCCGACGACGTCGTGGCCCTCGTCCTGGAGCACGGCGGCGGCGACCGACGAGTCGACCCCGCCCGACATGGCGACGAGCACCCTCATGCGAACGAACGCACCCGGTCGACCGCGGCGGGGACCGCCTCGAGGGCGCGATCGATGTCGGCCTCGCTGCTGGACCAACCCAGCGAGAGACGCAGACTGCCCTGCGCCAGCGACCGCGGCACCCCCATGGCGGCCAGCACGTGGCTGGGATCCTGCGCGCCGGACGAGCAGGACGATGCCGCCGAGGCGTAGACGTCGCGATCCTCGAGCAGGACGAGCAGGGTCTCGGCCTCCATGCCCGGTACGCAGACGTGGCAGTTGCCGGCGATCTTGCCGGTGCGGTCGCCACCGTCGACGGCGGTCTCGACCAGGCCGGGAACGGCAGCTGCCAGTCCGTCGGCCAGCCGATCCCGCATCGCGCCGAGGCGGGCCACGGTGCCGGGCCGGGTCGAGACGGTGACGGCCGCCGCGGCCGCGGCGGCCACGATCCCGGCGACGTTCTGCGTGCCGGATCGCCGGCCCCGCTCCTGTCCCCCACCCAGCAGTTGGGGGCGCAGCGGCACACCGGGACGGGTGGCGAGCACGCCGACACCCTGGGGCCCGCCGAACTTGTGGGCCGAGAGCGAGAGGAGGTCGACGCCCGCCGTGGTCGTGGGCAGGTCGAGCCAGGGCAGCGCCTGGACGGCGTCGGTGTGGATGACGGCTCGCGGCGCACGCTCGCGCACCACCGCGATCACGCCGGCGAGGTCGGCGATGACGCCGGTCTCGTTGTTGACCGCCATGACCGAGACGACGGTGACGTCGTCGGCGAGGGCGTCGGCCAGGGCGTCGAGGTCGACGCGGCCTCGACCGTCGACGGCGACGATCGTCCCGCCCCGCGCCTCGACGGCGTGCAGCACGGCGTGGTGCTCGGTGGCCGGGCAGACGGCCCGGCCACCCACGGCGTCGAGCACGCCGGCGATGGCGAGGTTGTCGGCTTCGGTGCCACCGGCGGTGAAGACGATGTCCCCGGGCTCGAACCCGGTGGTGGCGGCGAAGACGTCGCGAGCGTCGTCGATGGCGCGGCGCGCGTCGCGGGCCATGCGATGGGCGCCCGACGGGTTGCCGACGAGCTCGCCCAACCACGGGAGCATCGCCGACCGGGCTTCCGGTCGGACCAGCGTCGTCGCGGCATGATCGAGGTAGGCCACGGCAGCAAGGCTACGGCGGCCCGGGCACGCTCCCCCAGGTGGGCGGCGGCTGGTCGTCGATCCAGACCGGCGCCGGGGCGGCCGGTGGCGCCGCCGGCACCGGCCCGCCGGTGCGGGCCTGGTAGGCCGCGGCGACGGTGATGAGGAACGACTCGCTGTCGGTGCCGGGCGGCAGGGCCACGCCGACCACTCCCGCGATCGCGGCGGCGAGCTCGTCGGCCCGCTGTCGTCTCGCCGCGAGGCTCAGCTCGGTGACCCGCAACAGAAAGGACCGTACGAGGATGTAGGCCTCGTCGCTCACCCGTGACACGTCCAGCGCGGCGCCGTAGGGGCCCCAACCCGGCGGTGGTCGGAACACGATCGGTTGCGAGAAGGCGGCCGCCTGGCGTTCGCGGATCACGATGGTCCCGGCGGCGAGGTCGCCCAGGCGCTGGCTCTGCCGGGTGGCGAGCGCCGTGATGATGGCCACGCTGCCCGCGCCGACCAGGAAGTCGACGATGCCGACCGCAGAGCGGATGGCGGCGTGACGGAACCGGACCGGGGCGCCCTCGATGGTGACGACCCGCAGCCCGATCACCATCTTTCCCGGGGTCCGGCCGTTCCAGCCCGTCTCGAAGACCACGGGATAGACGAACACCACGGCGAAGACCGCCACGATGAGCGTCACCACCACGACGGTCTCGTCGATGACGAAGCCGGCGGCCCCGAGGACGAAGACCAAGGCGTAGAGCAGGCCGGCCCGCACCGCGACGTCGATCAGGAAGGCGAGCGAGCGGCTGCCCAGGCCGGCCTCGGAGAACTCGAGTCGCACCGCTTCGGGCGTCACGATCCCGGTGGCGGCAGGGGAGACGACCACGGCTCGCTACCGTACCCGGCACCGTGGACGTCGATCGCTTCATCTCCGTGCACCGCCCGGCATGGGATCGACTCGCCCACCTCTCCAAGCGCGGGCGCAACGGCGGCAGGCGGCTGGCACCGGAGGAGCTCGACGAGCTCGTCCACCTCTACCAGCGGGTGTCGGGCCATCTCTCGCACGCCCAGGCCGCCTACGGCGACGTCGCCCTGAACGCCACGCTCACCCGTGTCGTGGCCGACGCCAACGCCGCCATCTACGGCACCAGGGCATCAGCGACCGCCGCGGTCCGCCGCTTCGTGTTCTTCTCGTTCCCGGGCGCGGTGTGGCGCATCCGGCACTTCGTCCTCGTGTCGGCGCTGCTCACGATCCTTCCCGCGCTGGCGATCGGTACCTGGATCGCCAACTCCGACGCCGCCCTCGACGCGTCCGGCGACGAGGCCGTCCGCGCCGCGTACGTTCAGCAGGACTTCGCCGACTACTACTCCTCGTCGCCGGCGTCGCAGTTCGCCGCCGAGGTGACGTTCAACAACATCCAGGTCTCGATCGCCGCCTTCGCACTCGGCATCCTGGGCTGCATCGGCACCGCGGCGATCCTGGTGTTCAACGGCGCCAACGTCGGCGTCGCGGCCGGGTTGTTCGCGGCCGTGGGCGAGCAGGCTCGGTTCTGGGGGTTGATCCTCCCGCACGGACTGCTGGAGATCACCTCCGTGGTGGTCGCCGGCGGCGCCGGGCTCCGCCTCGGCTGGGCCCTCATCGACCCCGGAGACCGCACCCGGGGCCGGGCGCTCACCGAGGAGGGCCGACGGTCGGTCGTGGTCATCCTCGGCCTGATCTTCACCTTCGGGACGGCCGGGCTGATCGAGGGATTCGTGACCGGCAGCGCCCTGCCGACGGTGGCCCGGATCGCGGTGGGCGCCACGGTGGAGACCGCCTTCCTCGCCTACATCTGGCGCTTCGGCCGTTCCGCCGAAGCCGAGGAGGCCGCGCTGGCGGTGGCCTGAGCTCAGAGGCGGCCCGAGGCCTTCATGTCGAGGTAGGCGTCGCCGAGCTCGGCCGCGAGACGGTGCGGAGGTGCGTCCACCACGGTGGCGCCCGCGGCCCGCAGCCGTGCCGCGGCGCGGGCGCGGGCGCGCAGCGTCCGGGCGGCGGCGGCTTGCCGGTAGGCCGACTCCTGGTCGGTCACGGGCCCGTCGGCCCAGGCCCGCACCTCGGGATCCTGGATCGCACCGACCAGCAGCAGGTGCGACCGGGTGATGACCGGCAGCGCCGGGAGGAGCGACTCGCCCACCGCCTGCTCGACGAGGTCGGTGAGCAGCACGATCAGCGAGCGGCGGCGGAAGCGGACCAGTGTCTGGTGGAAGGCCGATGCGTAGTCGCTGTCGACCAGGGCCGGCTCGAGCTCGTAGAGGGCGTCGGTGACCCGGCCGAGCTGACCGCGGCCGTGGCCGGGGGCCACGGTGGCCCGGACGTCGCGGTCGAAGGCGACCAGCCCGCAGCGGTCGCCCAGCCGGGTGGCGACGGTGGTGATGAGCAGGGCGGCGTCCATGGCGAACTCGGATCGCGGCACGCCGTCGATCCGGCCGGCCATGACCCGGCCGTTGTCGAACGCGATGACGACGTTCTGGTTCCGCTCGGCCCGGAACGTGCGGACGATGGGGCGGCCGGCCCGGGCCGTGGCGGCCCAGTCGATGCGGCGGAACTCGTCGTCGACGGTGTAGTCGCGCAGCTGGTCGAAGTCGGTGCCACCGCCACGACCCTTCGCCGAACGCAGGCCGACCTCGAGGATCCGGGCCCGGTCGATCCGCAGCTCGGCTTCCTCGCGGGAGCGGAAACGCGGATAGACCCGCAGCGTGGTCGGTTGCTGCAACCGCCCCTGCCGAGCCGCCAGGCGCAGCGGTCCCTCGGCCCGCCACTCGAGCACGGACGGCCGGAACCGCCCGCGCCGCGACGGCTCGATCGTGGTGGTCACGCGCAGCACGCCACGGGCGGGGACGGCTCCGGCGAAGCGCCGGCTCGCCGCCCGCAGGCTGGGGGCGAGCTCGTCGGCCACTGCGAGGTGGAACGATCGTGGCCGGCGGTTGCGGACCCGCCAGGTGACCTCGGCGGTCGTCCCGAGCGTCACCACCCTTGGCAGGTCGCGCTCGATGACGAACCAGCTGGCACGCGGCGCCATCAGCCAGTCGACGACCGCGACGCCGACCAGCACGCCGTTGACGATCAGGAGCCGGCCGAGCAGCGAACCCGGTACGAGCGCGACGAGGAGCGCGGCGCCGGCGGCGACCATGGCGAGGCGGGCGGTGGGGACGGGCACGCGCGGTCAGCGGGGGGCGGGGACACCGGCGAGGATGCCGTCGAGGACGGCGTCGGCCGTGGTGCCCTCCAGCTCCAGCTCGGGGCGGACCTGGATCCGGTGGCGCAGCGTGGGCTTGACCACGGCCTTCACCTCGTCGGGACTGACGTAGCTCCGCCCGGCGAGCCAGGCCCACGCCTTGGCGGCGTGCAGCAGCCACGCCGCACCCCGGGGCGACACGCCGAGCGACAGAGACGAGCTGGCCCGGGTGGCCCGGGCGATGGCCACGATGTAGGCGAGGATCGGCTCCTCGACGACGATGCGATCGATCTCGGCCCGCCCCGCGGCGAGATCGACCGCCCCCGCCACGGCCCGGACGCCGGCGGCCACGGGGTCGTGGGGGTCGAGGCCGGCGTGGTGCCGGGCGAGGATCTCCTGCTCCTGGCCGGCGTCGGGGTAGGCGACCTGCAGCTTGAACAGGAACCGGTCGAGCTGGGCCTCCGGCAGCGGGTAGGTGCCTTCGTACTCGATGGGGTTCTGGGTGGCGATCACCACGAACGGCTCGGGGAGCATCCGGGCGTCGCCCTCGACCGACACCTGGCGCTCCTCCATCGCCTCGAGCAGGGCGGCCTGGGTCTTGGGCGGGGTGCGGTTGATCTCGTCGGCGAGGAGGACGTTGGTGAACGCCGGGCCGTTGCGGAAGCGGAACCCGCCGGCGCTGTCGTAGATCACCTGACCGAGGACGTCGGACGGCATGAGATCGGGGGTGAACTGCACTCGCTTGAAGTCGAGGTCGAAGGCGGCGGCCACCGTCTTGACCAGCAACGTCTTGGCCACACCGGGCACACCCTCGAGGAGCACGTGGCCCCGGACGAGCAGGGCGGCGACGATGCCGGAGAGGACCCCGTCCTGGCCGACCACGACCTTGGCGACCTCGTCACGGACCGCCAGCACCGCCTCGCGCGGTGTCGGGCGGTCAACGGCGGGCGGCGGGCTGGGATCGGTCATGGGTGGTCTCCTCACGGATGCGGGCGAGCAGGGCGGCGACCACGACGAGGTCGTCGTCGGTGGTCACGGGGCTGGCGACGGCCCGGTGGATCTCGGTGTCGCTGAGGTCGGTGTGGGCGCGCAGCGCGGCGGCCACGACCTCACCGGTGGCATCCAGCGGGATGCCGAGCACACCGGACAGGTCGTGGCGGGCGTGGTCGCGCAGGATCGCGGCGGCCCGCTCGGGCCGGTGGTTGCGCGCCAGCAGGCGGCCGACGGCCCGGGTCAACTCGGAGCCCTCGATCCGCACCGGCTGGAACTCCTCGACCGGTCGGCCGAGGCGGCGGCTGCGCCAGCCGACGACCACGAGGAACGCCACCACCAGCTGCGCCAGCGCGGCCCGCACCGGTGTCCCGATGAGATCGGCGAGCGTCTCGTTGCCGCCACCGGGCAGAGCCGGCCGCAGGAACACCGACTGCGTGCCGTCGCCGGCCAGCAGGGACGCCACCAGCACCGCGTTGTCGGCCTCGTCGAGGAGATCGTTGGTGAACAGATCAGGTCCACCGATGCTGATCACGCGCCCGGCGCCGTCCGCAGTGGCCACGACGACGGCCTGCCCGGGCCGGGTGCCGAAGCAACCGGTGGCGCCCGCGCCGATCGCGTAGGACCGGGCCACCCCGACCTGGAGGCGACCCACGTCGCCGAGACCGTCGATGGGACAGGTCCCGGTCACCTCGTCGACCACGGCCCCCACCGGGGCGGGCGAGAACGACGAGTCGGGGTCGGCGACGACGAGGGTGCCACCGGCGCGCACCCAGGTACGGAGGCCGGCGGTGGCAGCGGGGCCGAGGTGGTCCTGCAGCAGCAGGGCGACGTCGGCGTCGGCGGTCGGCAACCCGTCGACGACGTGGATCGACCCGCCGAGCCGTGACACGAGCTCGACGACGGCCTTCGTCCCGTCCGGGGCGGTCGAGCCAGGGTCGAGAGGCGGTCCGGTGGTCCGGCGGGCGCCAGCGAGGTACGCGCCCAGGACGACGATCACGAAGAGCCCGACCACGAACAGGATCCGACGGGTCACGACGCCCCCGCCGCAGCCGGCACTCGGGAACGATCGACGGCCGCGGCCTCGACCCACTCGCACGCGTCGGCGAACGCGGCGAACCCGTCGCCGTCGACCGGTATGCCGCCGTACCAGGCGTCCTCGAACCGCCGGGTGAGCCAGCCGAGCTCGGTCGCGGCCGCCGGCACCTGCGGTTCGACCGCCTGCCGGTACTCCGCCGCGGTCCGGCCCGGGGAATCGTCGACCACGCCGGCCGTGACCAGCCGGGCGAGCAGGGCTTGGTGGCGGCACCGCAGCGCGCCGCGATGGTCTCCCGCCGCCAGCAGCCGACTCGACTCGTCGAGCCAGACCGAGGCGTCCCGGTGCGATTCGGTGCCGTAGCGGAGCGCTTCCGCACCGACACGGCGACGGATCGGCGCGACGCGCAGGGCCCGGACCAGCAACCAGGCCGCGCCCGAGGCGAGTCCGATCACGATGAACCACGCCACGAGGCTCCCGGCCCCACCACCGGTCAGCGTGCCGACCACGTCGCCCAGGCGGGCGAAGACCCAGTCCAGCACCCGCTCGACGATGCTCTTGCCGGGTTGCGAGTAGTCGGATCCGGCGAGGATGTCGTGCGCGGCCCGTCGGGCCTCCTCGGGGTCAATCGCCGAAGAGGACACGGGTTCGCCGTTCGATGTCGAGGCCTTCCGAGCGGATGCGGAGATCGAGGTGGTAGAGGACGGCGACCCCAGCGGTGAACGGCGCCACGACCAGCTGGGCGAGGATCTGACCTGCGGCCCGGGCCAGCCAGTCCCAGCCGTCGGGGACGACGACCGTGGCGAGCTCGGGGATGATCTGGAACCCGAAACCCACCAGGGCGCCGATGAGGCCGACGAGGGCCGGAACGGCGAGCGACGGGCCGAAGCGGGAGCCGGTGAGCTGCATGGAGCGCGCCACGGCCCGGAACGGACCGAGGCCCTCGGCGACGATCACCGGGCTGACCAGCTGGAGGAAGGCCATCACGAGGTAGGCGCCGACCACCACGCCGAGCAGGCCCACCAGCTCGAACAGGTGCACCACCACGACTCCGGCCAGCAGCGCAGGGCCCCGCCGCAGGGTGTGCCGGATGGCCTGCCCGGGCGTGATGTCCTCGCCGTCGTACCAACCGGCCACCACGTCGGCGAGCGCCCCGGCGAGCAGCGCGAGCGAGATCGCGCCGATGACCAGGCTGACGAGCGCCGGCGTGGCGGCGCCGAAGATGTTCGACTCCGACGGGCTCGACGTCGAGGCGCCGAAGGGGCCGAGCAGATCGGATCCGAGGGTGTCTCGGAGCAGCAGCGCGGAGAGCACCTCGACGGGCACCACGAAGGTCACCGCCAGCACCAGGACATCCCGCGGGCGTCGCTTGACGATGTTGAAGGCGCCGTCGAGCAGGTCGGGGATGGTCATGGGCCGCAGCGGCAGCGGGGGCGGGGGCAACGGCGGCCGCAGGGGGCGGGCCGGGCCCGGCTCGGGGGCGAGATCGGGTGCCGGTGCGTCCGGTCGGGGCTGCGGGGCGACCTCGCCCGGCGAGGCCCACGGCGCCGTCACGGGCACCCGAGCCGATCGCGTCGCCGGTCGTGGGTCATCGGCGGCCACGCTACCGATCGCCCGCGGCGGGGGCGGACGCACCAACATGGGGTCGATGGACGGCTACCGACCGACGACGTACGGCGACGGCTTCGCCGATGTCTACGACGAGTGGTACGCCGACGTCTCGCCTCCCGCCGAGACCGCGGCGTTCGTGGCCGACCGGGTCGACGGGCTCGTCATCGAGCTCGGCAGCGGCACCGGTCGGCTGGCCGGCCCGCTCTCGGCCGCCGGCGTACCGGTCGTCGGACTCGACGCATCCACCGCGATGCTCGATCGCTCGAGGCGCCGCCACGCCGGTGTCCCGGTGGTGGCGGCCGACATGGCCGAGCAGCCCTTCCGGCCCGGCGTGGCCGCGGGGGTGCTGCTCGCCTTCAACACGCTGTTCAACCTCCCCTCGTCGGCGCTCCAGCGTCGGGCGCTGCAGCAGGCGGCCGCCGCGCTCCGTCCCGGCGGTGTGGTCGTCATCGAAGCGTTCGTTCCTGGTGCGGGAGCCGCGGCGCGCTCGAGCCACGTCGACGTGGTACGCATCGACGCCGACGTCGTGGTCCTGCAGGTGAGCCGCACCGACCCCGCCGATGGAACGGTCAGTGGGCACCACGTCGAGCTGCGCGACGGCGAGCCCGTTCGGCTCCGCCCCTGGCACCTGCGCTTCACCGACCCGGACGGCGTCGACCAGCTGGCCGCCAGCGCCGGTCTGGAGCTCGTGGAACGCCTCGCCGACTGGACCGGCTCCGTGTTCGGCGATGCGAGCGGCACCCACGTGAGCGTGTACCGGCACGCCGAGTGACGCCAGTAGTCTCCGCCTACGTGAGCCAGCTGCGCCTCAACCCACTGACCGGACGATGGGTCACCATCTCGTCCGCCCGGGCCGATCGGCCGGGCAACCTCGTCAGTCGCCAGCTGCCCGTGGAGGCCGAGCCGGGACGGCCGTGCCCGTTCTGTCCCGGCAACGAGGAGGAGACGCCACCGTCGCTCGAGGAGTACGAGACCGACGGTGCCTGGTCGGTCCGGGTGGTGCCCAACAAGTACCCGGCCTTCGCCGGCAACGAGCCCATGCGGGTCACCAACCTCGGCCCGGTGTTCACCCAGGCCAACGCATCAGGCGTCCACGAGGTGCTCGTCTTCTCGCCCGAGCACGACCAGTCGTGGGGGGACCTCGACGACAAGCAGACCGGGCTCGTCATGGCCGCCATCCGCGACCGGATGGAGGACCACGCCCGCCAGTCCGGCACCCGCTACACCCAGGCCATCGTCAACGCGGGCCGTGAGGCCGGTGCCTCGCTCGACCACCCCCACGGCCAGCTGCTCGGGATCCCCTTCGTGCCGGGCGAGATCGCCGAGGAGCAGCGGGGCTTCGACCGCTTCGACGGATCGTGCCTGCTCTGCACCGTGGCCGAGGCCGAGATCGACGTGGGGTTCCGCGTCGTGCACCACGACGATCGCGTCGCGCTGCTGGCGCCGTACTGGAGCGCGGCGCCGTTCGAGATGCTGGTCATCCCCCGCCACCACCACGAACACCTGACCGATGCATCCCCGAAGGACCTGGTCAGCGTGGGGCGCTCGATCCGCGACGGCCTCAACCGGCTCCGGTCGGTGGTGGGCGACGTTGCCTACAACCTGGTGTTCCACACCGCCCCGCACCACCATCCGGGGGCGTTCCACTGGCATGTCCACCTCATCCCGCGGCTCACGTCGGTGGCCGGCTTCGAGCAGGGCACGGGCGTGATGATCAACATCGTCGCTCCCGAGGTGGCGTGCGAGCAGCTCCTCGCGGCCAGTTCTTCCCCCACGTTGCGCAAGCCTGACGACGCCGCGGCCACGTGGCCGTTCTGGGCCCCGAGCCAGGCCGCGGCCGTCGCCGAGGCGCTCGAACTGGCGGGCGTCGGACCCGGCGTCCGGGTGCTCGACCTCGGCTGCGGCGACGGTCAGGTGCTGCTGGCCGCCGCGGCCCGGGGTGCCACCGTCGCCGGCGTCGAGGCCGACGCTGACCTCGTCGACGAGGCCCGCGCCCACCTCCGCGACGCAGGGGTCGATGCCGAGGTGCGCGTCGGCGATCTCTTCGACCCGGAGCTGGTGCTCGAGGCCGACGTGTTCTTCTCCTACCTGGCGCCCGCCACCCTCCAACGGCTCCTGCCCAGACTGCGGTCGCAGCGGTCCGCCCGCCTGGTCACGGTCGACTTCGACGTGCCCGGCCTGGTCCCCACCAGGCGCAGCGGCGCGGCCCGGCTCTACCTGCTCCCCGGTCGCCGACGCCGGGTGGGCCCGATCGGCTGGCCCACCGCGGGCACCCTCGTCGCCACCGTGCCCGACTGCCAGTCGTTGAGTTGCCTCGACGTCGTCCATCCCGGCGGAGCCACCGGTGTGCACCTCAGCCGCCCCCTCCGCACGGTGGCCACCTCGCTCGCCGGTTCGGCGCACCTCGACGGCCCCGCCCACCTCGCCGTCGACATCCG
Source organism: uncultured Acidimicrobiaceae bacterium (assembly GCA_963747745.1). Classification (GTDB taxonomy): domain Bacteria; phylum Actinomycetota; class Acidimicrobiia; order Acidimicrobiales; family Salinilacustritrichaceae; genus Salinilacustrithrix. The sequence continues at coordinate 238,290 of CAVVGJ010000008.1, read as the reverse complement.
GTGGGAACCGATGCCCGCCGGCACGATCGCGGCCGGCGCGGTGCGCGCCGCGTCCTGCGACGACCACGCCGTGTTCGTCATCGCCACCGAGGACGACGAGGGCATGTGGGAGCTGTCGGCGGAGGCGGTGGCGGCGCTGGGCCGGGCGCGGCGACGGCGACGCCCTCCGACGACCATCGCCGAGCTGCTCGACGCCACGGCGGGCTGAGCTACTCGGTGGCGAGGTCGTAGACGCGGCGCTTCGAGACCCCCAGCTCGCGGGCGACCGCCGCCACGGCGTCGCGCGTGGTCCTGCCGGTGGTCCGCACATCGTGGAGCGCGGCGCGGATGTCGTCGTCGGTGGCCTCGGCGGGCGGTGCGGCCCCGCCGAGCACGATGACGAACTCGCCGCGGGGCTCGTGGGCGTCGAGCCAGTCGACGGCGGCACCCAGGGAACCCCGGAACCACTCCTCGTGCAGCTTGGTGAGCTCGCGCGCCAGCACGATCGGCCGGCCCGGATCGCAGACGGCCGCCAGGTCGCCGACCGTGCGCACGACCCGGTGGGGTGCCTCGTAGAGCACCACGGTCCTCGTCTCGGCGGCCGTCACCGCGAGTGCGCTCGGTGCGGGCCGAGCCCTTCCGGGGCAGGAAGCCCTCGAAGACCCAGCGCCCGCTCGGCAGGCCGCTGGTGGCGAGGGCTGCGGTGGCCGCGGTCGGCCCGGGCACCACCGACACGTCGATCCCGGCCTCGACGGCCGCCGCCACCAGCTCGGCCCCCGGATCCGACACCGCCGGCATGCCGGCGTCGGTGACCAGCGCGACCGACTCCCCGGCGCGGAGCCGGGCCACCAGCGCCGGTGCGGCCCGAGCCTCGGTGTGGTCGTTCACCACGACCAGGTCCTTGTGCCCGACGCCGGCGGACGCCAGCAGTCGACCGGTGCGGCGGGTGTCCTCGCAGGCGACGGCGTCGACCGCCTCGAGCGCCTCGACGGCTCGGGGTGAGAGATCGCCGAGGTTGCCGATCGGCGTACCGACCACGAGGAGGCGCCCGGTCACGAGCCGCGGTCGATCTCGAGGACCTGACCCGGTGCCAGCTCCCAGTGGCGGAAGCAGCCGGCCTCGGCCTCGATCACGCAGCGGGCGCCCATCACCGGGAGTCCGATGCGATACCGCGGCATCGTCGTCGTGCGCAGCACCACGCCGTCGGCGTCGAGGTGGGCCACGTCGATGGGGAACCGCATGCCGATGGTGTGCACCGACCGCGCCGGCTCGATGAGCAGGGCGCCCTCGATGCCCTCGCGACCGAGGAGCCCGCGCCGGCGCTCCTGGCGGCTGGCGGCGACCTCGAGATGGCTCAGCACCCGTCCATCACGCAGCAGCCACGGCACGAGCGTCATTCTGTCTCGCCGGCGCAGGGCGATGTGCAGCGGCGGAGTTGACGAGCCGGCCGGCCGGAGGCCGGCGGGTGAGCAACTCCAGAAGCGGAGCCGGCGGACGAAGTCCGCTGGCGTAGCGACCTAGACGTTGAAGCGGAACTCGAGCACGTCGCCGTCGGCGACCACGTAGTCCTTGCCCTCGACCCGGAGCTTGCCGACGTCGCGCGCCGCGCTCCACGAACCACACTCGAGCAGCTCGTCCCACTGGATGCACTCGGCCCGGATGAAGCCCCGCTGGAAGTCGGTGTGGATCACGCCGGCCGCCTCGGGTGCCTTGGCCCCGGCCCGGAACGTCCACGCCCTCGACTCCTTCTCGCCGGTGGTGAAGTAGGTGCGGAGACCCATCAGGGCGTAGGCGGCGTGGAGGAAGCGGGGCAGGGCCCCCTCGCCCAGGCCGAGACCCTCGAGCATCTCGGTCCGCTCCTCCTCGGTGTCGAGCGATGCCGCCTCGGCCTCGAGCTGGACGCACATGCCGACCACCTCGGCGAACCCGGCGAGCTCGTCGCGCACCGGCTGGGTGACGGCGTCGATGTCGTCGAGACGGTCCTCGCCGACGTTGACGATGGCGATGACCGGGCGGTTGGTGAGCAGGAAGTGCTCGCGGAGCAGGGCGCGGTCGTCGGGCGTCAGGTCGGACCGGTAGATCGGGGTGCCCTCACCGAGGACCTCGACCGCACGCTCGAGGGCGTCGATCTCGGGCAGCAGCGACTTGTCGCCCTTCGACGCCCGCCGCTTGCGGTCGACCTGCTTCTCGACCGTCTCGAGGTCGGCCAGGGTGAGCTCGATCTCGACGACCCGGAGGTGCTCGAGCGGATCGGATGGCCCGGGGACGTCGTCGTCCTCGAACGCACGGAGCACGAAGACCACGGCGTCGACCTCGCGGATGTGGGAGAGGAACCGGTTCCCGAGTCCCTCCCCCTGCGATGCACCTTCCACCAGCCCGCCGATGTCGACGAACTGGACCGACGCGGGGACGACGTTGCGCGACCGGCTCATCTCGGCGAGCAGTCCCAGCCGGTGATCGGGGACCTTGGCCACGCCCACGTTCGGATCGGTGGTGGCGAAGGCGTAGGGGGCGGCCAGGGCGCCACCACCGGCCAGCGAGTTGTACAGCGAGGACTTGCCCGCGTTGGGGAGTCCGACGAATCCGAAGCGTTCCATGGAGGTTCGCAGGCTACCGACCGGCCCTACGCTGGCCTCATGCATCCCCGTGAGGCGCTGGAGCGCGTCGTCTACCTCCTCGACCGGTCGCTGGCCGACGGCAACAAGGTGCGGGCCTACCAGCGGGCGATCGACATCGTCGACGAGGTCGGCGACGAGGAGCTCGCCGCCCTGCACGAGCGTCGGGCCCTCACCGAGCTGCCCGGAATCGGCGCGTCCACCGGCGCGGTCATCGCCGAGGCGCTCGACGGCCGGGTGCCGAAGAAGATCGTCGAGCTCGAGGCCTCCACCGTGATCGAGGCGGCCGAGGGAGCCGAGCTGCGCGCTGCCCTGCGTGGCGACTGCCACCTCCACTCGGTGTGGTCCGACGGGGGCGCCACCATCGAGGCCATGGCCGCCACGGCCCAGGCCCTCGGGCACGAGTACATCGTCCTGACCGACCACTCGCCCCGCCTCACGGTGGCCCACGGCCTCGACGCCGATCGCCTCCGCCGCCAGCTCGACGAGATCGCGGCCCTCAACGAGCGCTTCGACGGGTTCCGGATCCTCACCGGGATCGAGGTCGACATCCTCGCCGACGGCACCCTCGACCAGGACGAGGACCTGCTCGCCGAGCTCGACGTCGTCGTGGCCAGCGTGCACTCCAAGCTGTCGATGGACGCCAAGGACATGACCCGGCGGATGGTGATGGCCGTGGCCAGCCCGCACGTGGACATCCTCGGCCACTGCACCGGCCAGAAGGTCCCGGGGAAGATGCGCCCGATCGGCAAGAGCGACTTCCCGGGTCGCGTCGGCTCCCAGTTCGACGCCGACATGGTCTTCGCCGCCTGCGCCAGGTTCGGCACCGCGGTCGAGATCAACTCGCGACCCGAGCGGCAGGACCCGCCGGACGCGCTGCTCGACCTCGCCCTCGAGTGGGACTGCAAGATCGCCATCGACACCGACGCCCACGCACCGGGTCAGCTCGAGTGGCAGGTCTTCGGCTGCGACAAGGCCGCCCGCCACGGCATCGAGCCCGACCGGATCGTCAACACGTGGGACGCCGGCACGCTCCTCGAGTGGGCCTCCGCCCACCCCGCCGCCTGACCCACCACCCCGGTTCTGGGACGCGGGAGACGCCCTTCGTGCGCGCGCTTCCGCGTCCCGGAACGACCCCTGTTGCTCGTTCCGCGTTGACATCGTGCCATCGTCCCGGCATCCTGGGGAGCAATGATTCACGAACTGGGTCTGCTTCTTCTCACCTAGGCGAGCGCCACATATCGCGCTCGCCCGACCTCCTGTGCCTTCCGGCCAGGAGGTTTCTTGCTTTTCCAGACCCGTTCACGACGAGAGGAACCCGACATGTCCCCGCAGCCGGCACAGCCGAAGAAGATGCCCTTCGACAAGTACCAGCCGTTCCTTCCTCTCGGTGGCCGCCTCGCACTCCCCGATCGCACCTGGCCGGACACGCGGATCGAGAAGGCGCCGCTGTGGTGCTCGGTGGACCTGCGCGACGGCAACCAGGCCCTGATCGACCCCATGGACCCGTCCCGCAAGCGGAAGATGTTCGACACGGTCGTGGCCATGGGCTTCACCGAGATCGAGGTCGGGTTCCCGTCGGCCAGCCAGCCCGACTTCGACTTCTGCCGCCAGCTGATCGAGGAGGACCTGATCCCCGACAACGTGTGGATCCAGGTGCTGACCCAGTGCCGCCCCGAGCTCATCGAGCGCACCTACGAGGCCATCGCCGGGGCGCCGCGGGCCATCGTCCACTTCTACAACTCGACGTCGATCCTCCAGCGTCGGGTCGTCTTCGGCCTCGACCAGTCCGGCGTCACCGACATCGCCGTGAACGCCGCCAAGCTGTGCCGCAAGCTCGAGGACACCATCCCCGAGACCCATGTTCGCTACGAATACTCGCCGGAGAGCTTCACCGGGACCGAGACCGACTACGCCATCGAGATCTGTGACGCCGTCCGCCAGGCCATCGACCCCGGCACCGACGACAAGCTGATCATGAACCTGCCGGCCACCGTCGAGATGTACACGCCGAACATCTACGGCGACGTCATCGAGTACTTCCACCGCAACGTCCCCCACCGCGACCAGGTGGTCCTGAGCCTGCACCCGCACAACGACCGCGGCTGCGCCGTGGCCGCGGCCGAGTTCGGCATCATGGCCGGCGCCGATCGCGTCGAGGGCACCCTGTTCGGCAACGGCGAACGCACCGGCAACGTCGACGTGGTGACCATCGCCATGAACCTGTTCTCGCAGGGCGTGGACCCCGAGCTCGACATCAGCGACATCGACGCGCTGCGCCGCACCGCCGAGTACTGCAACCGTCTCCCGGTCCACCCGCGGCACCCCTACGTGGGCGATCTCGTCTACACCGCCTTCTCCGGCTCCCACCAGGACGCCATCAAGAAGGGCTTCGCCGCCCTGGCCGACACCGTCCCCGAAGGCGGAGGCCAGGGCGACTACCCGGTCTGGGAGGTCCCGTACCTGCCCATCGATCCCAAGCACGTGGGCCGCACCTACGAGTCGGTCGTCCGCGTCAACAGCCAGTCGGGCAAGGGCGGCGTGGCCTACGTGATGAAGGAGGAGCACGGCTTCGACCTGCCCCGCCGGCTCCAGATCGAGTTCTCCAGGAACATCCAGGGCGTCGTGGAGGACACCGGCACCGAGATCACACCGGCGGCGATGTGGACCCAGTTCGAGGACAAGTACCTCGCGTCCGGTCCGATCCAGTTGCGGACCTACGAGCTGAACACCACCGACACCGGAGCCGAGATCACCGCCCAACTCGAGACCGCCGACGGGCCGCGCACCGTCAACGGCACCGGGAACGGGCCGGTGTCGGCCTTCGTGCACGGCATCGCCACCGAGCTCGGCATCGAGCTCGACGTGCTGGACTACAGCGAACACGCCATCGGCGCCGGCGCCGACACCCAGGCTGTCGCCTACGTCGAGACCCAGTCCGCCGACGGCACCGTCCGTTGGGGGGTGGGCGTGCACGACAGCATCGTCGCCGCCTCGCTGCGGGCCGTGCTCTCCGCCATCGGGCAGTGAGCTCACGCCCGGTGGCCAGTCTCGCCACCTCGGCCGGCGCGTCCTGACGTGCTGGCCTCGGTCGCCTCCCTCACCGTCGCCGACGACCCCCAGGCGTGGCGGGACGCGGGGTTCGCGGTGGTCGACGGGCACACCGCGTTGGGCGATGTCTGGGTGCGCTTCGACGGCGACGCTCCGGGCGTGTCCGGGTGGACCGTGTTCCACCCGGACGAGCCCGAGGGGACCAGGCTGCTGGACGGTCTGGCCACCACCTTCGTGGACGAGCTGTCGCCGCCACCGTCGCTCCGTCACCCCAACGGCACGGTCGGCCTCGACCACATCGTGGTGGCCAGCCCCGACATCGACCGGACGACGGCGGCGCTGGCGGAGATCGGCGTCGATCCTCGCCGCACCCGCGACACGACGGCCGGAGATGCACCGCTGCGCCAGCGGTTCTTCCGGATGGGCACGATCATCGAGGTCATCGGTCCGCCCGAACCGGCAGACGACGACGGCCCCGCCACGTTCTGGGGTCTGGCGGTGGTCTCCGGCGATCTCGACGCCACCGCGGCCGCGCTCGGCCCGGCATGCACGGAACCGAAGCTCGCAGTGCAGCCGGGCCGCCGGATCGCCACGTTGAAGACGCGCGACTTCGGGATCTCGGTCCCGATCGCGTTCATGTCACCGCACGTGCGGTGAGTCAGCGGCGGTTGGCGTCGGCCTCGTTGCGGGCCAGGGCGCTCACCAGCCAGTCGCGCTCGCGGTCGATGGGGCGTTCGATGCCGGCCTCCTCGGCCCGCTTGGCCAGATCGGCATCGCTCAGCTCGGACAGCGAGCGCTCACGTTCGTGCAGGTCGTGCATCGAGTCGCGCGCGACCGTGCCTCGCCAGGCTCCGGTGGCCTTGCCCCGGGACTCGACGAAGTCCTTGAACCGATCGAGGTCCTTCTTGGTCCGGTCGCTGATGTAGCCGCCCCAGTCGGCGACGTGTTCGAGGAACCCCTCGGGGTCCGTCTCGAGCTGGAGGACCACCTTGGTCCGATCGTCGGAGAGCGCGTGGAAGGTGACGACACCGGCATGCTTGGTGCCGTCGGTGGCGGCCCACGCCACCCGCTGGTCCGGCGTCTGCTCGGTGATCTCGGCCTTCCACGACCGCTTCACCCCGGAGATCTTGGCGTGCCACTCCGTGTGGGTGTCGTCGAGCTGGCGGACGTCGACCACGTGGTGCATGAACAGCGGGAAGTCCTCGAACTGCGTCCATTGGTCGTACACGGTTCGCACCGGTACGTCGACTTCGATCTCGTGCATCATGGCTGGGCTCCTCGGGTCGGGGGACGCGGACCCTCGGTCGATACCCGATCAGGCCGGTTCTCACCTTCGCAGCAGGGAGTCGATGCGGCGGCCGGCCACCGCCACCCCCACCACGGCGAGCACGGCCAGGTACGCGACGTGGCCGAGCAGGCCGACGTGCACCTCACCGGTGGTGAGCGCCCGGCACAGGGCCACGCCCTGGTACAGCGGGGTGATCCGCACGACGGCCGCCACCCCTGAGGGGTACTGGTCGAGGGGGAAGAAGGTGGCCGAGAACAGGAACATCGGGGTGATGGCCAGGTTGATGAAGTCGAAGTCGAGGAACGACCGCATGAACGTCGACGCCGCCAACCCGACCGACGCGAACGCGGCCCCGATGAGGATGGTGGTGGGGAGCGCGAGCACGGCCCACCACGACTCGGTGAGACCGAACGCGGCCATGGTGACGAGGAAGGCGGCGGAGTAGAACGCCCCCCGCATGAGCGCCCACGTGACCTCGCCGAGGGCGACGTCGTTGGGTTCGAGTGGCGTGGCCAGGACGGCGTCGTACAACTTGGCGTACTTCAACCGGATGAAGAAGTTGAACGTGGTGTCGAACACGGCACCGTTCATGGCCGCGGTGGCGAGCATCCCGCTGGCCACGAAGGTCTCGTAGGGGATGGAGCGCCCGGCGTACGACACATCTCCGACGAGCGCACCGACGCCGATGCCGATGGAGAGCAGGTAGAAGAACGGCTCGAGCACCCCGGTGAGCAGGACGGGCCAGGCCCGGGCGTAGCCGACGACGTTGCGCTCGGTCATGCGCAGGAAGCGACGCCGCGCGTCCAGCGGCGGCGCCACCCGGCTCGTGTCGAGCACCTGCGAGAGACTCACGACAGACGCTCCGGAGGCGGAGTGAGCCAGGTCGAAGGTCGGCGTCGGGAGCGCCAGCGAGCAGCCGACAGCGAAACGACGCTCGAACGGCCCCTCGGGGCCGGAGGCGGAGTGAGCCGAATCACGGAGTCAGACGCCGGGTGAAGCCGCGGATCCCGAACGGGATGGCGGCGGCGAGCAGGACGACGAGGACGGCCAGGTGGAGGAAGGTGACGGCATCGACGCCGCCGGCGGTGGCGTCGCGCGCCGCCTCGACGGCGTGCCACAGCGGCGACAGCCACACCACCGGCTGCAGGGCGCCGGGGAGCTGTTGGACCGGGAAGAAGGTGCCCGAGAACAGGAAGAGGGGGATCACGCCCAGACGCATGATGAGCGGGAAGGTGGAGTCGTTCTCGCGGGTGACCGAGTAGGCGGCGAGCCCGGCGCTGGAGAGCATCGCCAGCAGCACCGTGGGCAGGAGGGCGAGAGGGGCCAGGGCGGACGAGACCCCGCCGAGGACGGCGGCGATGCCGAGGAAGGGGACGGCGGCCACGAGGGCACGCACGCCGGTGGACAGCACCAGACCGCCGTAGACGTCGCCCGGCGTCATGGCAGTGGCGACCATCGAGTTGAACTGGCCCATCCACTTCACCCCGCCCATGACGCCCCACAGCGACTCGCCGGCCGCGCTGAGCAGGGCCGACGCGGCCATGAGCCCGGGGGCGACGAACACGATGTAGTCGAATCCCGCCGTGGCTCCCGACGCATCGACGAGACCACCCAGGCCGAGGCCCATGGCGCCGAGGAACAGCAGGGGTTGCACGAAGGACGTGAAGGCGCTCCCCCGCCAGGTCCGGGCGAACACCAACAGCTCGCGTTCGAGGGCACGACCGACGAGGACGCTCATCTCAATCGTCCAGGGAACGTCCGGTGAGGACCAGGAACACGTCCTCGAGCGACGCCCGTCGGGTGAGCGCGGTCAGCGAATCGACGCCGCGGTCGGTGAGCGCCCGGCGGGTGGCGTCGCCGTCGTCGGTGTAGAGCAGCAGGCGGTCGGCCAGCTCCTCGTGGCGGCTGGCGACCTCGGTGGCGACGGGGACGGCCTTGGCCTGCAACTCGGGGTCGGCGAAGCGCAGTTCGACCACCTCGGCGGTCACGTGCCGCTCGATCAGCTGCCGCGGCGAGCCCTCGTCGACGATGCGGCCCTCGTCCATGACCACGAGGCGGTCGCAGAGCTGCTCGGCCTCGTCCATGTAGTGGGTGGTGATGATGAGGGTCACGCCTTGGCGCTTCAAGCCGTACAGCCGATCCCACAGCAGGTGCCGCGCCTGCGGGTCGAGGCCGGTGGTGGGCTCGTCGAGCAGCACCAGGTCCGGGGCGTTGATCAACGCCCGGGCGATGGTGAGCCGGCGCTTCATGCCCCCGGACAGCGGGTCGACGCGGTCGTGCTTGCGCTCGGTCAGGCGGGCGAACTCGAGCAGCTCCTCGGCCCGCTCACGCAGCACCGCTCTCGAGAGGCCGAAGTACCGGCCGTAGACGATGAAGTTGTCCCAGACCGACAGTTCGGTGTCGAGGTTGTCCTCCTGGGGCACCACGCCGATGCGGCTGCGGATCTCGGGTCCGTGGGTCTGCGGATCCATCCCGAGGACCTCGAGATCGCCCCCCGACTTGGGCGACACGCAGCCGATCATCCGCATGGTGGAGGTCTTGCCGGCGCCGTTGGGCCCGAGGAAGCCGAACACCTCTCCTGGCCGCACCTCGAAGTCCACGCCGTCGACCGCGACGAACTCGCCGAAGCACTTGCGCAGTCCCCGGGCGCGCACGAGGGAAGGGACGTCGACCATCAGGGGGACGCTACCGGCGCACCGTGACCACCCCCGCCCGAAAACTGGACGCGCCTGCGTACCGTCGGTGGTACGGAGGCGCGTCCAGTTCGGGGTTGAGGCTGCTGGGGATGGCGGGGGCGGGGCGGAGCATCCGTAGGCTTGGACGGTCATGCTCACCGCCTCCGGACTCTCGCTCGCCCACGGCAGCCGTGTGCTCTTCGCCGACGTGACCCTCTCGCTGTCGGCGGGGCGCCGGGTCGCGCTCGTGGGCTCGAACGGCGAGGGCAAGACGTCGCTCATCGAGATCCTCGTCGGTCGCGCCGCGCCCGACTCGGGCTCGATCACCAAGCCCAAGGACATGCGCATCGGCTACCTGCCCCAGGAGATCCCGAGCGAGGACGACGGCACGGTCCTCGACACCGTGTTGAGCGGCAAGCCGGAGATCATGCGGCTGCACGACATCCTCGCCGCCGGTCCGGCCGACCACTCCACCGAGGCACTGGAGGCCTACGGCGACGCCCAGACCCACTTCGAGCAGCTCAACGGCTATGCCCTCGAGGCCGAGGCCCACACCGTCCTGGCCGGTCTGGGCTTCGCCACCGACGACGCCGACCGTCCCGTGTCCCAGCTGTCCGGGGGCTGGCGCATGCGGGTGGCGCTGGCCCGGCTGCTGCTGTCCGACCCGGACCTGTTGATCCTCGACGAGCCCACCAACCACCTCGACGTGGACTCGGTGGCCTGGCTCGAGACGAGGCTGCGGTCGTGGAACGCGGCGCTGCTGTTCGTCTCGCACGACCGCGATTTCATCGACAACGTCGCCACCCACGTGGTCGAGCTCGCCGCCCAGCAGCTCACGGAGTACACCGGCGGGTTCGCCGAGTTCGTCGTGCAGCGCGAGGAACGCATCGCCGCGCTCGAGGCCCAGGCCGCGGCCCAGGCGAAGCAGATCGCCCAGCAGGAGCGCTTCATCGAGCGGTTCCGGTACAAGGCCACCAAGGCCCGCCAGGTCCAGAGCCGGATCAAGACCCTCGAGAAGCTGGAGAAGATCGAGCCACCGTCACGCACCGAGCTGCGAGCGAGGTTCCAGTTCCCCGATCCGCCCCGCACGTCGCGGGTGGTGGCCGAGCTCGTGGGCATGACCGCGGGCTACGACGGCACGCCGGTGCTGCGCGACGTGACCCTGCACGTCGAGCGGGGCCAGAAGCTGGCGCTCGTCGGGCCCAACGGCGCCGGGAAGACGACCCTGCTCAAGATGATCCTGGGCGATCTCCCGCCCATGGAGGGCACGGCCGAGATCGGCCAGAGCGTCACCGTGGCCCGCTTCGAGCAGCACCAGGCCGACGAGCTCGACCCCGACCAGACCGTGCTCGCCCTGGCGCGCGACGGCATCGGGGACAGCGCCCGGGGCAAGTCGTTGCGGACCTACCTGGCATCGTTCGGCTTCCGCGACGACGCGGTCGAGCGCAAGATCGGCGTGCTGTCCGGCGGCGAGCGCACCCGCTTGGCACTGGCCAAGGCCATGGCGGTGCCGGCCGGGCTGCTCATCCTCGATGAGCCCACCAACCACCTCGACCTGGCCAGCTGCGACATGCTCGAGGACGCCCTCACCGTGTACCCCGGCACGGTCCTGCTCGTGACCCACGACCGGTACCTGATCCGCTCGGTGGCCGACTCGCTGGTGGAGGTCCGCGACGGAACGGCGACGTTCCACCACGGCGTGCCCGAGAAGGTCCTGAGCCCGGGCACGTCGACCACGCGGCGCGACACGGCCGGCCAGCGGCGGACGAACAAGAACAAGACCCGGGCCGCGTCGCCGGCGCCGCCCGCCGCCGCGGCCAAACCGTCCCGCTCGAAGCACGCCAAGACCGAGTCCCAGCTCACGAGGGATCTGCGCAAGCAGGTGCAGCGACTCGAGCGGCAGTGGGAGGAGGCGGAGTCGGCCGTGGCCGAGATCCAAGCCGAGCTGGCCGATCCCGAGCTCTACACCGACACCGAACAGATGCAGCTGGTGAGCCGACGCTTCGACGACGCCAAGGACCGGGCGTCGGCGTTGATGGTCGAGTGGGAGCGGGCTGCCACCCGGCTCGAAGGCCTCACCACGTCCGACGCGCCGTCGCGCTGAGCAGGCCCTGGACCTAGAGTCGCTGGCGGATGCTGGACCACGTCTTCACCGATGCCATCGGGGCGCTGCGCGACGCGCTGGAGGCCGCCATGCTCGAGCGCATGTCGCCCGAGGAGCACTTCCAGGTCGACGTGCTCACCGGCGACACCACCTGGGAGACGTCCTACGGCCTCCCCGGGGAGCGCACCCCGGCCCGCGTGCGCGCCGACATCACCCTCGACTGGTCGACGTGGTCGCAGAGCGCGTTCCGCTCGTGGCTCCGCGCCGAGGAGACCGACGAGGCCCCCCGCATCGAGATCAGCATCGTGCTCCGCGTCCAGGGCCTCGCCGATCTCCCCGACCCGGCCTCGGTGATGTCGGTGCTGCCCGAGGACAGCGCCCCGATCGGCGACGTGACCCTGGGTCGCACCGCACCCACCGTCGAGACCGCATACAGCCTCGGACTCGATGCGGTGGGTCACGCCATGGAGTTCGGCTTCGAGGGGACCTACGAGCTCGACGACAAGGCCCTCGGCGACGGCTCGCTGCTCGACGACCACTTCTCGGCGATGGGCGGCTGGATCGCGTCGATGCTCGTGCGCCTCGGCGACCTCCCCCTCGCCTACCGCACCGCCATCTGACCGGCTGATCCCGTCTGGAGCCCCGAATGCCCGAAGCGACCACACCCGTCATCCTCGTCGACCGTGTCGACCGCGTCGCCACCGTCACGCTCAACCGTCCCGATGCCCGGAACGCGCTCAACCAGGAACTGCGGCGCTCGCTGTGGAGGACCATGGCCGACCTCGACGCCGACGAGTCGATCGCCGCCATCGTGTTGACCGGCGCCGACCCGGCGTTCTGCGCCGGCCTCGATCTCAAGGAACTGGCGTCCAGCGGGGGCGCCGCGCTGGGCGAGACCGGAGCCGGCGGCGACCAGTCGACCCGCCGGGGGCCGGTGCCGGCCATGACCACGCCGCTCATCGGCGCGATCAACGGCGCCGCCATCACCGGCGGCTTCGAGGTCGCCCTGGCCTGCGACTTCCTGGTGGCGTCCGAGCGGGCGGTCTTCGCCGACACCCACGCCCGGGTCGGCATCATGCCGGGCTGGGGCCTGACGGTGCTGCTGCCCGAGGCGGTCGGCTTCCGCCGGGCCAAGGAGCTGTCGGCCACCGGCAACTTCCTGCACGCCGACACCGCCCTCACCTGGGGTCTGGTCAACCACGTCGTGCCCCACGACCAGTGCGTCCCGTTCGCCCAGTCGCTGGCCGCCGACATCGCCACCAACGACGCCGCCGCGGTGCGACGCATCTACCAGACCTACGGCGAGGGTGCGATGGTGACCGGCGGCGAAGCCTGGGCGCTCGAGGGCCGGGTCGCCGGCGAGTGGCAGTCGGCGGGGCGGGACCGAGACGACCTCGAGGCCCGGCGCCGGGCCGTCACCGAGCGGGGCCGCTCGCAGGTGTAGCGGGCCCCGCCACCCGGAAGCCGATGTTGCCCGCGGTGCTGTCAGGCGTGTTGCTGCTGCGGGCGTCGACCCGGTACCGCCAGCAGTAGCTGTCGTGGCAGAGGTAGGAGCCCCCGCGCAGGACGCGGGCATGGCCGGTGGCCGGGCCGGTGGGCGCACGACGGGGTGAACGCCGGTAGTACGTGGGGTCGAACCAGTCCGCACACCACTCCCACACGTTGCCGGTGGTCTCGTGGAGCCCGAAGTCGTTGGGTGGGTAGGTGCCGACGGGGCAGGTGCCGACCCAGCCGTCGGCCCCGGTGTCGGTGGCGGGGAACTCGCCCTGGAACACGTTCATGCGGTGCTCGCCGGCCGGCTCCCGCTCGTCGCCCCACGGGAAGTGGGCCGACACGAGCTGACCGCGTGCGGCCCGCTCCCACTCCGCCTCGGTGGGCAACCGGGTGCCGCTCCACCGGCAGAAGGCCGTGGCATCGGTCCAGCTGACGTGGACCACGGGGTGATCGCCGCGACCGTCGATGCCCCGGTGCGGGCCCTCCGGGTGCCGCCAGTCGGCTCCTTCGACCTCCCGCCACCACGGCGCCGCGACGACCGCGCGGGTCGGGGGAAAGTCGTCGGGGAGCAGGCCACCGAAGACGAACGACGTCCCGAGGTGTTCGGCCGTGGTGCGGTGGGCGGTGGCGGCGACGAACGTCGCGAATTCGTCGTTGGTCACGGCGTGGGCCCCGATGCCGAAGGCCTCCAGCTCGACCTCGTGAACCGGCCCCTCGCCGTCGGCGGCGTAGCCGCGGGGATCGTCGGTGCCCATCGAGAACGCGCCGGCGGGCACGGTCACCAGTTCGAGGTTCACACCGGGATCATGCCACCGGCCCGGGGTCAGCCGGCCGTGAGCTCGGCCGCAAGTTGACATGAGTGGAGGTGAGAAGCCGGCCCTGACGCTCCGGTCGCGTCGGGTCAGAAGACACCGCACGCGGACAGCACTGGTGGATGCTCGGGGCCGGGGGAACCGCTCCGATCACCCGTTACAGGAGAACAAGCGTTCCGCCGTTGCGGGCGACCCCGACGTCAGAGAACGGCACCGCGGGGCGGCCACACCCGGCGGTGCGGGTCGCCGGCCGGGATCGAACCCGAGGATCCTCGCCGAACATGCGCAGGTGACACCGAACGAGAGGATCCTCGCCGACGATGCACCGGTGGCGTGCGCACGACATCCCAGTCGCGGGCATCAACTACTGCCGGTCCTTGTGGCGGCTCGTCCAGCAGCTCGGGTGCGGCCTGTCTCCCAGTCGCGCGTGCGAGTTTTCTATCGCCAGGCTGTATCAACCTGCTGCCGAGCTCAGCCGGCCGTGAGTTCGGCAGCAAGTTGACCTGCGTGGAGATTGAACCAGCGCCTGTCGCCCGATTCGGCTGGAGCCGAGACCCCCCGAACCGGAGAAGAACGGCACGTCGGGAAACGATGTGTGAGATCCGCTCTGGGGGACGGGACTCGTACCTCAGCTCGAGATCCGTCCAGCGGCTCTGCTTCGCCCTTTCGCCCATTCGCGGCCGGGCCGCGACACCGGCGCCGCAGACCAGGATCGCCAACGGCAGGTCGGGGCGCGCTTCAGAACCTCGTCCCTGGAGGTTCGTATGCGGTCGCCCAGGGACAATGTTCGTCCGAGATCGCCATGGGGGCACCGGGGCCACCACCCTTTGCGACGCTGACCCGCCCTCGACACGGGCGCACCTGGACTCTGGTACCCCCCGATGCCGAACTCAGTCAGCCATCACGTGGACGGCGGACGGCTCGATCCGGAGCCGGACCGTGTCGCCGACCCGCCAGGCGACATCGGCGCGGACGTCGAGCGGGGGCCAGCCCGAGCCCGCCACGACCGCGAACGCGCTGCCGCCCCGGAAGATGCGCCCGGTGACCACTCCGTGGAGCGGACCCGCGGGGTCGGCGAGCACGCCGTCCGGCCGCACGAGCACCGCCACCTGCCCTGACGACACCACCGACCCCGACGGCGCCGGCAGGCGACCCCATGGACAGGTCACGACACCGTCGGCCGTCGAGCCCCGGGTCACGTTGCGGTGCCCGACGAGGCCGGCCACCGCGGCCGACACCGGGTGGGACAACACGTCGCCCGGCTCACCGCTCTGCGCGATCCGGCCGTCGACCAGGACGGCCAACCGCTGGCCGAGGGCGGCCGCTTCGGTCGGGTCGTGGGTGACAGCCACCACGGTGACGGCGAGGTCGTCGAAGATGGACCGCAGCTCCAGCAGGAGATGCTCGCGGAGCAGTTGGTCCAGGGCCGTCAACGGTTCGTCGAGCAGGACCAGCGGTGGCTTCGGCGCCAGGGCGCGGGCCAGCGCCACCCGCTGGGCCTCACCGCCGGAGAGCGTGGCCGGATCGCGACGCTCGAAACCGGGCAGCCCCACGACCTCGAGCGCGTCGGTCACCGCCACCCGGCGTGCCGCGGGATCGGTGCCCGCCATCCGGAGCCCGAACTCGACGTTGCCGCCCACGTCGAGGTGCGGGAACAGCGCCTGGTCCTGGAACACGAACCCCACCCCTCGACGGTGTGCCGGGACGGCGGTGAGGTCGCGGCCGCCGAGGTCGACCGTCCCCTCGTCAGCCGACTCCAGACCGGCGACGATGCGCAACAGCGTGGACTTACCGCTCCCGGACGGGCCGAGCAGCGCCAGCGTCGACGCGTCGGCCACGTCGAGGTCGACGGAGCGCAGCACCTGCTCGGCGCCGAAGGCCTTGGAGACGGCCCGCACCGTGAGGGCGGCCACGTCAGAAACCGCCCACGCGCGCGTCCCCGAGCCGGTCGACGACCAGCATCACGGTCGTGGTCAGGGCGAGCAGGATGGTGCTCAACGCCATCGCCTGGCCGACGTTGAGCGCCCCGGGGCGCGCCAGGGCCCGGAAGATGGCGACCGGCACCGTGGGGGCATCGGCCCGGGCGATGAAGACGGTGGCGCCGAACTCGCCCAGCGAGATGGCGAAGGCGAAGCCGAACGCCACCAGGGCCGGACGCCGCAGCAACCGGAGATCGACCTCGAGCCAGACCCGCCGGGGTGAGGCACCCAGCGACGCGGCCGCCTCCCGCATCGACGCCGGGATGGCATCGAGCGCCGGCAGCACGGTGCGGATGACGAACGGGATGGCAATGATCGCCTGGGCGGCGGGGATCAGGATCGGCGAGGTGCGCAGGTCGAGCGGCGGCTGGTCGAGGGCGATCAGGAAGCCGAGCCCGACGGTCACCGCGCTGGTTCCCAGGGGCAGCATCAGCGAACTGTCGGCCAGACCGCGGAGCCGCCCGCGCAGCCGGTGGAGCCCGACCGACGCCGCGCCACCCACCACCGTGGCCGCCGCGGCCGCCATCGCCCCGAAGACCAGCGAGTTGCGGATGGCCTCGACCGGGGGCACGAAGGTGGCGCTGCCCCGCCCCACGGTGCCGAGGGCCCGGTAGTAGGCGAACCCCGGCCCAGCGGCGTTGTCGAACGACCGCCACACCAGGGTGAGCACCGGCACGGCCAACAGGATCGCGGCCGACGCCAGGGTGGCCCCGACGACGGCCCACTCGGCCGCCACCGGTCGGTGCAGGATGCTCGTACCGGCGCGCAATCGACCGGTCCCCCGGCCCCGACCGGCGCGCCGGTACAGGACGAGCGCGGCCACCACGGCCGCCAACTGGAGCAGCGAGAGCACGGCCGCGGTGCGCAGGTCGAGCAGTTCGGTCGTCAGCCGGTAGATCTCCACCTCGATGGTGGCGATGCGGGCTCCGCCGAGGATCTTCACCACGCCGAAGGAGGTGAAGGTGAACAGGAAGACGATCGAGGCCGCTCCCGCCAGCGCGGGCCGGAGCTGGGGCAGGGTGACCGTCCGGAAGACCGTGGATCGCGACGCCCCCAGCGTGCGCGCCGCATCCTCGGTGGCGGGGTCGATGGCCATCCAGGCAGCACCGACGGTCCGGGCGATCACCGCGTAGTTGAAGAACACGTGGGCCAGGACCACCGCGGCCACCGTGTGGCGCAGGTCGACCTCGGCTCCGAGCCAGCCGGCGACGGCGGCCAGCGGTCCGGCCGGGCCGAGCACGGTCAGGAAGGCAGTGCCCACCACCACCGTCGGCAGCACGAACGGCACCACGAGCAGGGCGGCGAAGATGGAGCGGCCCGGGAACCGGATCCGACCCAGCATCCACGCCGCGGGCAGCGCCGCCACCGTGGTGAGCGCCGTCGACACCACTGCTTGCCAGAGGGTGAACCACGCCACCCGGCGGGTGGACGCCGAGCCCAGCACGTCGAGCACGGCGCCCGCGTCCCAGCCGCCTCCCGACCGGAGCCCGGTCGTGACCAGGGTGGCCACCGGGACGGCGAAGAACACGGCGAGGAACCCGACGGGCACGGCGAAGATCGCCGCCGTGACCAGGCGGGAGCGTGTCGGGCGCCGTTCGCTCACCGCACCACGATGTCGGTCCACTCCGCGATCCAGTCGTCACGGTGCTTCGCGACCACGTCCGCGTCGAGCTGGTAGGGGTGGTCGGGGTGGGCGCCGTAGCGCACGAACTCGTCGGGGAGCTTCACGTCGGTCACGGGGTACACGAACATGTTGAGGGGGATGTCGGCCTGGAACGCGGGCGACAGCATGAAGTCGATCAGCTTCTGGGCCGCCTGCTCGTGCTCCGTGCCGGACAGGATCCCGGCGAACTCGATCTGGCGGTAGCAGGAGTCGACCACCACTCCGGTGGGCGCATCGTCGAGGGGCTTCTCGGCGTAGATCACCTCGGCGGGTGGGCTCGAGGCGTAGCTGACCACGAGCGGTCGGTCGCCGCTGCTGCCGGCGCTGCCCGAGAAGCTGCCGTCGTACGCTTCCTCCCAGCCCGACGTGACCTCCACGTCGTTGGCCGCCAACTTGCGCCAGTAGTCCTGCCACCCGTTCTCGCCGTAGGCATCGACGGTGGCGAGGAGGAAGGCAAGGCCCGGTGACGACGTCGCCGGGTTCTCGACCACGAGCATCCCGGCGTACGCAGGATCGAGCAGGTCGTCGAGGGTCTTGGGCGGCTCGACACCGGCCGCGGCCAGCGCCGCCTTGTCGTAGTTGAGGCACACGTCGCCGGTGTCGATCGGGGTGACCCGGTGCTCCGGATCGATCTGCACCGCGGGGTCGACGGTGTCGAGGGCCGGTGACTCGTAGGGGATGAAGAGGTCCTCGTCGAACGCCCGGGACACGAACGTGTTGTCGACGCCGTAGAAGACATCGCCCTGGGGGTGGTCCTTGGTGAGGATGGCCTGGTTCAGTGCCGCGCCGGCGTCACCCGACTGGAGGATCTTGACGGTGATCCCGGTGTCGGCGGTGAACTGGTCGAGCACCGACTGCGAGACGGCGAAGCTGTCGTGGGTGACGAGCGTGATCGTCACCGGCTCGTCCGCCGCGGTGGTCGACGAAGCGCCGCCGGTCGCGGAATCGTCGTCGCCGCACGCCGCGACCACCAGGGCAGCGACGCAGAGCAGGGCGAGGAGTCGGAGGAGGTGGGTGGGACGTCTCATGGCAGTACCTCGTGTCGTGGGCGGAACTCGTGGGGTCGGGGCGCGATGCAGAGCACGACGCCGTCGTCGACGTCGACGCGGAAGGACCCACCGACGGTCTCGTTGCTGATGCCGTGGGTGGTTCCCGCTTCGAGACGATGGCGGTGCAACGGCCACCGCACCCCGGTGATCGACGCCGTCGCCGCGCCGTGGAGGGGAACGAGCGACACCACACTCCCGCCGGGGGCCGCGCCGCGCAGCTCGTCGCGCACGACCCACGCCCGTCCCCGTTCGAGCACCACCTCGATGTCGAGACCCGCGAACCGGTCGGATGCGACGAGCAACAGGTTCGCCAGGGCGTGGTCGGGCCGGCCGCCCTCGACGCCGGTCACCAGCACCCGGGCCGGGGCCGAGGCCAGGGCGTGGGTCAGGGCGAGGTCGAGGTCGGTGGCGTCCTTGTCGGTGGGGTGGCGGTGGACCTCGCCGGCGAGCTCGTCGAGGCGATCCACCAGGTCCGGTGCCAGCGAGTCGAAGTCACCGATGGCGACGTCGATCCGCCACCCGAGGTCCAACGCGTGACGCACCCCGGCGTCGGCGGCGATCACGGTGGCGTCGGGGCCGATCCCGGTGAGCAGGTCGGCGGCGATCGGTACCCCGCCGGCGATGACGACGATGTCCGGGGGATGGTCGGTCTCCACTGGTTCCCTCCGCTGGCATTACCCAGATCAGGTTCGAGGGTCGGTGACGGCGACAGTCACCCTCTCAGCCCGATTGCCTCGAGCTCCCCGCGCCATCGGGTGCGATGACGCAGCCCCCACTGTAGGTCCGGGACGGCACCGCCCACACCGGTACGGAGCCGCGTCCAGTTTCCGAGGGAGGACCGAACCGCCCTGTCGGGGTGGAAGTGCTCAAGTCGCCGCGGAGGGGGGCCGATGGAACAAGCGGGAACGAAAGGTCGGGTGGTCGGATGGTGGCTCGGACGAACATCACGTGTCGGCACTGCGGGTTCGCCGTGCCTGCGGATGCGCCGGTCTGCCCGGGATGCCGTCGACCCGTGATCCAGGGTTGGCACCGTCGCGCACGCGAGCTGGCCGCCGTCGAGCGCAAGGCCCGTCGAGCTCGACCTCCCCTCCACGACGACGGCTACCGATCCTTGCTGCGTCGAGCGAGCGTCGCCCGTTCGGCCCTGTGGGCCAGCGCGTCCGCCGCCGTCGTCGTCGCCGCGTTCCACGTCGCCTGGCTGGGCCGGCTCGACGACCCCGTGGTCACCGTCGCGGCCACCGAGGTCCGGATCGACGAGGTCGCGACCCGCGCCACCGTCGGCCTGCTCGTCCTCCTGACGGTCACCGGGCTGGCGTTCATCGCGTGGGCGGTGCGCGCCTACCGCAACCTCCCCGCCCTGGGCATCCGTGAGCGCCGGTACTGGACGATCTGGCTCGTGATCGGCTGGATCATCCCGGGGGCCAACCTCCTCGTTCCCAAGCTGTTGGTCGACGACATCTGGCGGGCGTCGAGTCCCCGTGTGCCCGTCGACGGAGGCCCGGGCTGGCAGCACCGCCCGGTGGCCAGCGTCGTCAACCGCTGGTGGTGCTCCTTTCTCGTCACGCCCGCCGTCGTGGTGCTGGCGGCGGTGACCGCCCGAGGCGGACTCGACGCCTTCGAGGACCAGCTGGCCGTCGGAGCCCTGGTCGTGGCGGCCACCGCCGCCCTGGTGGTGGCCGCCATCGCCGCTCGGGTCCTGATTGCGGTGGTGACCGTCGCCCAAGCTCGCCGCGCCGACGTCATCGTCGACCTGCGCGCCGACGAGCGCCTCGCCCACGACCACCTCCTCGCGGTCGAGCGTTCGCGATGGTGACCCTGGTGAACGAGTAGCGTCGTCGCCGACCCAGTCAATCGGATCGACCGCGGGGTCGTTCCACTTCTCGGAGGTATCCCTGTGCCGAACCCACGTTGGTTCCGCCTGCTCGTGATCCTGCTCGGCCTGTCGCTCGTCGCGGCTGCCTGTGGTGATGACGACTCGTCGACTGCCACGGACAGCAGCACATCGTCGTCCACGACGGCTGCGACCGATTCGTCGACCACCACGGCGGGCGATGGCGGTGCCGACGCAGCCGTGACGCTCGACGATCGTTGCCAGGAGGCCAAGGACGCCGGCGTCACCGCGCCGGACGGCTTCACCGTCCGCCTCATCACCGATGTGGGCAAGATCGACGACCGGACGTTCAACCAGTTCGCCTACGAGGGCATGACGGCAGCCGCCGACTGCTTCGGGTTCGACACCAGCTACATCGAGACCGCATCCGAGGCCGACTACGCCAAGAACATCTCCACCTCGCTCGAGGGCAACCCGAACCTGATCGTCACGGTCGGCTTCCTGCTCGCCACCGACACGCTGGATGCGGCCAACAAGAACCCCGACGTGAACTTCCTCGGCGTCGACCAGTTCCAGCCCGAGTTCCCCGCCAACTACGTCGGCGTGCAGTTCCGTGAGGACGAGGGCGGTTGCCTCGCCGGCACGGCCGCCGGTTTGCTGACCAAGTCGAACGTCATCGGCGTGGTGGCCGGCCGTGAGGACGTTCCGCCGGTCGTGCGCTACGTGAACGCCTACGAGGCATGCGCCAAGAAGGTCAACCCCGACGTCAACGTGCTGTCGATCTACAACGAGGCGTTCAACACCCCGGACAAGGGCGCGTCCGATGCCCAGCAGTTCCTGGGTGAGGGCGCCGACGTGATCTTCGGCGCCGGCGGGCCCACCGGGTCCGGTGGCGTCGTCGAGGCCACCACCCAGGGCGCCTGGGGCATCGGCGTCGACCAGGACGAGTACTTCTCGACCTTCGACGGCGGCAAGGCGGCCGGCGCCGACAAGCTGGCAACCTCGGCCATCAAGCGGGTCGACCTGTCGGTGTTCGACAACATCGTCCGGCTCCTGAAGGACGACTTCACCGGTGGCCTCTACACCCTCTCGGCGTCCAACGGCGGCATCACCTACGCCCCGCCTCACGACGCCGACGTGCCCCAGGCGGTGCTCGACAAGCTCGAGGAGACCCGCCAGGCGCTGGCCGCCGGCACCCTCGACATCGGCGTCGATCCGGCCACCGGGCTCCCGAAGTAGCCCCGGCGGACCCTGGGTACATCGATCGCGACCCCCGGTGCGGGACCGCACCGGGGGTCTTCGCGACTGTGAGAGGATGCCAGCCGTGCCGGTGAGCGACGACGTGCCAGTGGTCCTGGAGGCACGCCAGATCACCAAGACCTTCCCCGGTGTGATCGCCAACCAGGACATCGATTTCGAGCTCCGCTCCGGGGAGATCCACTGCCTCCTCGGCGAGAACGGCGCCGGCAAGTCGACCCTGATGAACGTGCTGTACGGCCTGTACCAGCCCGACGGGGGCGAGATCCTCGTTCGGGGCGAACCGGTGCGGCTCGACAGCTCGTCGGATGCCATCGATCTGGGCATCGGCATGGTGCACCAGCACTTCCAGCTGATCCCGACGTTCACGGTGGCCGAGAACGTCGCGCTCGGCCACGAGACCAGCCGGCGCGGCCGGCTCGACCTCGACGTCACCAGAGCACGCATCCGCGAGATCGGCACCCGCTACGGCCTGGCGGTGGACCCCGATGCCGTCGTCGGTGACCTGTCGGTCGGCGTCCAGCAGCGGGTCGAGCTGATCAAGACCCTCGAGCGCGACGCCGAGATCCTCATCCTCGACGAGCCCACCGCAGTCATGACCCCCGGCGAGGTCGACGACTTCTTCGACGTGGTCCGCACGCTGGTCGACAAGGGGAAGTCGATCGTGTTCATCACCCACAAACTGCGCGAGGTGCTCGCCGTCGCCGACCGCATCACGGTGCTCCGCGGCGGTCTCACCGTGGGGAGCGCCGATCCGGCCACCGCCACCCAGCAGGATCTCGCCAACCTCATGGTGGGACGCGACGTCGTCTTCACCATCGAGAAGCAACCGGCGTCCCCGGGTGCGCCCGTGCTGCGGGTCGACGGACTCACCGTCGCCGACGACCGGGGCGCCGAGACGGTCCGTTCCCTCGGCCTCACCGTCCGGGCGGGTGAGATCTTCGGCATCGCCGGGGTCGAGGGCAACGGCCAACGAGAGCTGGTCGAGGCCATCACCGGCATGCGGTCGGCGGTGGGCGGCACCGTCATGCTCGGCGACGACGACATCACCGGCGCGAACCCTCGGACCGTCGCCGATCTCGGCGTCGGCCACGTGCCCGAGGACCGCAATCGCCACGGGCTGGTCGGTGCCTTCTCGGTCGCCGACAACGTGGTGCTCAACCGCTACCACAAGCGACCGTTCTCGCGGGGGCTCCTCCGCCGTGAGGCGCCGATTCGTGAGTTGGCCACCCGGCTGGTCGAGCAGTTCGACATCCGCACACCCAGCATCGACGCCGCGGCTCACACGCTGTCCGGCGGAAACCAGCAGAAGGTGATCGTGGCCCGGGAGATGTCACGGTCGCTGCGGCTCCTCGTCGTCGCACAACCCACCCGCGGCCTCGACGTGGGCTCGATCGAGTTCATCCACCACCGGATCGTCGAGATGCGCGACAACGGCGTCGCGGTCCTGCTGGTCTCGGCCGAGCTCGACGAGATCCTGTCGCTGTCCGACCGGATCGGCGTGCTCTACCGGGGCGAGCTCGCCGGTGAGTTCGATCGCGACGACGACCTCGCGCGAACAGGTGGGCCTGCTCATGGCCAGCGGACGAGCCCCGCAGGAGGCCACGACATGACCGACACGCCCCCGGCCGGTAACGGCCACGCCGGCATCGCGGCCGAGCTGCGGAGGAGCATCGACCTGCAGCCGTTGCTCGTCCCCGTCCTCGCCATCGTCGCCGCGCTGGTGGTTGGGGCCGGCGCCATCCTGATCATCGGCGAGAACCCGATCGAGGCGTACTGGGCCCTGCTGCGGGGCATGTACGGCAGCACCGACCGCGTCGCCGCCTCGCTTGGTCGGTCGACTCCGTTCATCGGCGCGTCCCTCGCGGTGGCGTTCGCGTTCCGGGCCGGCCTGTTCAACATCGGGGCCGAGGGCCAGCTGCTCATCGGGGCCACCGCCAGCGCCTGGATCGGCACCTGGGCCTTCACCCGCGGGCTCCCCGGCCCGATCGCCATCGTCCTGTTGCTCCTCGCCGGCATCGTGGCCGGGTTCCTCTACGGAGCCATCCCGGGCGCGCTGAAGGCCAAGACCGGCGCGCACGAGGTGATCGTCACCATCATGCTCAACAGCATCGCCCTGCTCTACGTGCGATGGCTGGTCACCAGCCAGGACCCGAGAATCCTCCGCGACCCGGGTTCGTCGTCGCCCCGAACCGTCCCGATCGAGGCCAGCGCCCGGCTCACCAAGGTGGTGGCGTCCGAGCCGCCACTGCACCTCGGCTTCTTCATCATGGTGGCCCTCGCCGTGGTGGCCTGGTTCGTGCTCCAGCGCACCACGTTCGGTTTCGAGATCCGGACCGTCGGCGCCAATGTCGACGCCGCCCGGTACGCCGGCATGAACGTCGCCCGCACGATGCTGCTGGCGATGGCGATCTCGGGCGCCTTCGCCGGTCTGGCCGGCGCCGGGGAGATCAGCGGCACGAGCGGTTATCTCTCCCCCGGCGTGTTCATCGGTATCGGCTTCGACTCCATCGCCATCGCCCTGCTCGCCCGCGCCAATCCCTTCGCCATCATCCCGGCCTCGATCCTGTGGGGTTCGATGCTCAGCGGCGCCGGCCTGATGCAGCAGGAGGTCGGACTCTCGATCGACTCCGTCCGCATCATCCAGGCGCTGGTGCTGCTGTTCGTGGCGGCCGACGTCATCGTGCGAACCGTCTTCCGCATCCGCCGCAAGGAAGTCGGCGCCTTCGAGACCACGGCGCTGGCGTCGGGCTGGGGGTCATGAGATGAAGCTCAACCGCTCCCAGACCTTCGGGATCATCGTCGGCTTGGTCGGCGTCTTCCTCGTCGCCTACGTCACGCCGAACGTCACCAGCGGATCCCGGTCCTTCACCTTCGAACCACCTCCGGACCCGCTGTCGTGGAAGTTCAGCCCGGGCGTCTTCATCGCCACCATCGGCGTCATCTACCTGCTCACCGCGGGCCTGGCCTTCCTCGAACCGAGGCTGCCCCGGTACTCGCGGCTCGCCTTCGTGGTGAGCGGCGTGCTGTTCCTGCCACTCGTCATCGCGGTCGCCCTCGCCCTCTCCGACCAGTCGGGGACCAATGTCGTCCAGCTGCTCGTCGAGTCGCTCCGGCTCGGAACACCCATCGCCCTCGGGTCCATGGCCGGGCTGTGGTGCGAGCGGTCCGGGGTGGTCAACATCGGCATCGAAGGCATGATGCTCGGCAGCGCCGGCATCGGGTTCATGGCCTACGCCCTGCTCGGCAACGCCAACTCCGTGCCCTGGCTGTGGGTGGCGATCGGCGTCGCGGTGATCACCGGCGGGTTGATCGCCGCGCTGCACGCCCTGATGTCGGTCACCTTCCGGGTCGACCAGATCATCTCCGGCGTGGTGATCAACCTGCTCGCACTGGGCGTGACCGGCTTCATCCGCTCCGAGGTCATCGTTCCCGACGGCGTGACCAGTGGCGTACCCACGTCGGAGATCGGCATCCCGCTCCTCGACCGCATCCCCATCGTGGGTACGCAACTGTTCGAAGGCAAGCCGATCTTCTTCATGATGTTCCTCATCGTGTTCGCCAGCTGGTTCGTGCTGTTCCGCACCGCCTTCGGTCTTCGCATCCGTTCCGTGGGCGAGAACCCCGAAGCCGCCGAGACGCTCGGGGTCGACGTCATCCGGATCCGCTACCAGGCCGTGATCATCGGCGGCCTCATCGCCGGTCTGGGCGGCGCTTGGTTCTCGATGGAGAGCCAGGGCGGGTTCCAGGACAACATGACCAACGGCGCCGGCTTCATCGCATTGGCTGCCTTGATCTTCGGCAAGTGGCGGCCCTGGACCGCGTTCGGTGGCGCCATGCTGTTCGGCTTCAGCCGGGCCCTCGGGTCGCGCCTGCAGATCCTGGGAGTCACGGTCGGCGACTTCGAGATCCCGAGCGAGTTCTGGCAGTCGTTGCCATTCGTGGTCACCATCATCGTCGTCGCCGGACTCATCGGCCGGGCCATACCCCCCGCCGCCGACGGCCGGCCCTTCCAGCGCAGCCGATGAACCCGCCCGATCCCGTCGTCGACTGGGCCGCCCTCCGGGCCGCGTCCACGGCGGCCACCGCGAACTCCTACACGCCGTACTCGCGGTTTCCCGTGGGATCGGCCGCCCTGCTCCGCGACGGCACGGTGATCAGCGCCGCCAACGTCGAGAACGCCAGCTACGTGGTCGGCATCTGCGCCGAGACGGCGATGATCGGCGTGTTGGTCGCTGGTGGCGGGCAGCGGGGCGATCTCGTGGCCGTGGCGGTCACCGACCCGGACGGCAACGACCTCTCCCCGTGTGGCCGCTGCCGGCAGTTCCTCCACGAGATGGGTGGGCCCTCCCTGCTGGTCAACGAACGACCGATGTCCGAGCTCCTGCCCGACGCCTTCGGCCCCGACGACCTGAGCTGAGGCGCGCCATGGCGACCGACATCCTCGACGTGCTGCGCACCAAGCGCGACGGTGGTGAGCTGACCACCGAGCAGATCCAGTTCTTCATCGACGGCTACACCGCGGGCACCATCGCCGACGAGCAGGCCGCCGCCCTGCTCATGGCCATCGTCTTCCGGGGCATGACCGCCCCCGAACTGGCGACGTGGACGGCGGCGATGATCGACACCGGCGACCGTGCCGACCTGTCGTTCCTCGACCGCCCCACCGTCGACAAGCACTCCACCGGGGGGGTCGGCGACAAGACCTCCCTCGTCCTGGTCCCCCTCGTCGTCGCCTGCGGGGCCGCGGTCCCGCAGCTCGCCGGCCGGGGCCTGGGGCACACGGGCGGCACCCTCGACAAGCTCGAGTCGATCTCCGGGTTCCAGTCCGTGCTCCCGGCCGACCGGTATCGCGCCGTCCTCCAAGAGGTGGGTGGAGTCATGGCCGGGGCCAGCGGCGACATCGCACCGGCCGACCGGAGGCTGTACGCGCTGCGCGACGTCACCGCCACGGTCGAGTCCGTTCCACTGATCGCGTCGTCGGTCATGTCCAAGAAGATCGCCGAGGGCACCAAGGGTCTCGTGCTCGACGTGAAGATCGGCTCCGGCTCGTTCCTCGCCGACGACGATCTCACCAGGACCCTGGCCGAGACGATGGTCGGCATCGGGAACGACAACGGCGTCCGCACGATTGCCCTGCTGACCGACATGGACCAACCGCTGGGTCGGGCGGTCGGGAACGCGCTCGAGGTCACCGAAGCCCTCGACGTGCTCGCCGGTGCCGGTCCCGACCGCGTGCGCCAGCTCACGCTCGCGCTGGCGCGCGAGATGCTCGACCTCGCCGGCATCGACGTCGATCCCGAACCCGTGCTCGACGACGGACGAGCTCTGGCAGTGTTCGAGCGGCTGGTGGCGGCTCAGGGCGGCGATCTCTCCCAGCCCCTCCCCGAAGCCGCCCACGAACGGGTGATCACCGCGGATGAGGAGGGATTCCTCCGGCGGCTCGACTGCAAGGCGGTCGGCGTGGCGGTCTGGCGCCTCGGTGCGGGACGGGCCCGCAAGGAGGACCCGATCAGCTACGGGGCCGGCGCCCTCGTCGAGGCCGAGGTCGGCGATCGGGTCGTTCCGGGCCAGCCCATCCTCTCGCTGTACGCCGACGACACCGGGCGGTTCGCCGGCGCGCTGGCCGCCCTCGACGGTGCCATCGAGATCGGCGCCGACGCACCCGAGCCGCGCCCACTGATCGCCGACCGGATCACCTGACGCACTCCGGTAGCGGGCCGCGACGTTGCTCACCACGAGCGTCTCTCGCGTCCCGGAACCATTCGTTCCCCGTAGCGGGCCGCGGGACACGCCCCGCGTCGCGATCCTCGCGTCCCGGAACGGGTCAGGCGGGCAGACCGATCGGGTTCGGGAACGGCACCGCCCCGGCCGCCCTGATCTCGGCAGCCACGGTGGCCAGGTCGCCGGCCACCGCGTCGACGTCGTCGGCCGCGGCCCACGGGACCGCCGCCAGCAGGTCGGTGGCGTCCTCGATCCGTGCCTTGCGGGCTGCTCCCTCCGCGGTGAGCGCGCCCCCGGCGTCGAGCACGCCGGCCGCGACCAGGGCATCGCGCGCCCCGTCCCACTCCTCCTGCGTCCACCCCCGGGCCTCGCGGAGCCGATCGGCCGGGACGGCGCCGGCGGCCACCTGGAGGAGGTGGGCGTCCAGCCCGGAGAGGCCGGCGGTGGTGACGGCGGCGACGTGGCCGTCGCCCCGATGCTCCCGCAAGGCCGTGCAGCACTGCCAGAGCGCGGCCACGGCGTCGTCGGGGCGGGCCAGGTCGCGGTTGGCGGCGAACAGCGGTCGTCCGGTGGGATCGCCGGCGCCGACCACCGCGTCGAGCACCGGTACCAGGCGGTCGGCCGCCGCGTCGACCGACGGAGCCACCCGGCGCAACGCGGCGGCGGCGCTGGTCGCCCGCACCGGCAGCAGGTCGGCGGGGGCGGCGAAGCGCCACGCGTCGGGGATCGCCCGCTCGACCATGACCGGAGCGAAGTTGGCGAAGCTGGCCTGGACGACGCCCGGTCCGACCGCGCCCATGGGTGCGGCCCGAAAGCCGAAGTACCCCATCCAGAACCCCTTGAGGCCGGCGTCGGCCGCCGCCGTCCGGGCCTCGTCGGCGAAGTAGGTCACGGCGTGGATCGTCTCGAAGCTGCGCCACAGTGCCCTGGCATCGTTCGCACTGACCATCACGGCAGTCTCGCACGGGTAGCTTCGCCCCATGTCGACACGTCCGACCCACGAGCTGGTCCGATCAGCCCCCAAGGTGCTGCTGCACGACCATCTCGACGGCGGCCTGCGTCCGGGCACCGTCATCGAGCTGGCGGCCGAGCAGGGCTACGACGAGCTGCCGACCACCGACCCCGACGAGCTGGCGGCCTGGTTCACCGAGGGCGCGGCTCGCCGCAGCCTCGTCCGCTACCTCGAACCGTTCGAGCACACCGTCGGCGTGATGCAGACGGCCGAGGCCCTGCGCCGGGTGGCCGCCGAGTGCGCCGAGGACCTCGCCGCCGACGGGGTCGTGTACGCCGAGGTCCGCTTCGCCCCCGAGCTCCACCTCGAGAAGGGTCTCACGCCCGACGAGGTCGTGGAGGCGGTGCTGGCCGGCTTCCACGAGGCCACGGCCGACCTGCCGATCGTCATCGGCGTGCTCGTCACGGCCATGCGGACCGCGGCCAACTCCTCCGAGATCGCCGAGCTCGCCCTGCGCCACCGCGACGAGGGCGTGGTGGGTTTCGACATCGCCGGCAGCGAGGCCGGCCATCCCCCGACCCGGCACCTCGACGCCTTCCGCACCATCGCGGCCGCGAACCACCACATCACGATCCATGCCGGCGAGGCGTTCGGCCTGCCCTCGATCTGGGAAGCGATCCAGATCTGCGGGGCCGAGCGGCTGGGCCACGGGGTCCGCATCGTCGACGACATCGAGGTCGAACCCGACGGCGGCGTGCGGCTCGGGCCGCTGGCCGCGTTCGTCCGAGATCGTCGCGTGCCACTCGAGATGTGCCCCACGTCCAACGTCCACACCGGCGTCGTCGACGACCTCGCCGATCATCCCATCGGCCTGCTGACCCGGCTCCGCTTCCGGGTCACGGTGAACACTGACAACCGGCTGATGAGCGACATCACGCTGTCACGCGAGCTCACCAACCTGGTCGAGACGTTCGACTACGGCTGGTCGGAGCTCGAGTGGTTCACGGTCAACGCCATGAAGAGCGCCTTCTGGCCCTTCGACAAGCGGTTGCGGATCATCAACGAGATCATCAAGCCCGGCTACGCCGCCATGCGGGCCCGCTCGCTCGAATCGATCTGACCACCGGGAAACTGGACGCGCCTGCGTACCAGCCGGTCGATCACGAAACTGGACGCGCCTGCGTACCAGCCGGGTTCAGTCCAGACCGTCGAGGATGGCCCGGCTCGACGAGGCGCCGATGCGGGTGGCGCCGGCGGCGATCATCGCCAGCGCGGTCTCGGCGTCGCGGATCCCACCCGACGCCTTCACCCCCACGTCGGGGCCGACGGCGGCCCGCATCGCCGCGATCGCCTCTCGCGTCGCTCCACCAGCGGGGTGGAAACCGGTCGAGCTCTTCACGAAGTCGGCCCCGGCGTCGACCGCCACCCGGCACACCCGGTCGATCTGCGCCGGGTCCAGCACCGCGCTCTCGATGATCACCTTCAGCACGGTGGGCGGCGGCGCCGCGGCACGCACCGCGGCGATGTCGGCCGCCACGGCATCCCAGTCGCCGGACACGACCGCGCCGAGGGCCACGACCATGTCGACCTCGTCAGCTCCGTCGTCGAGCGCCCCACGCGCCTCAGCCGCCTTGATCGCCGAGGTGTGCGCACCGGACGGGAATCCGGCGACGGCGGCCAGGGCCACGTGGCTGTCGGCCAGGCGGCGGGCCGCGAGTGAGACCCAGCGGGGCGAGACGCAGACGGCGTAGACGCCGAGCTCGATCGCCTCGTCGCACAGGGCAGTCACCCGGTCCGGGGTCGCCTCCGGCGCCAGCAGGGTGTGGTCGAGCATCGCCGCCACCGCGGCTCGGTCGGGTCGGGGCTGCATGTCTGCCATCATGCCCGCCATGGAGACCGTCGTCGTCGACCATCCGCTCGCCGCTCAGCTGCTGACCCGCATGCGCGACGAGACGACCGACCGGGCCGCCTTCCGGCAGGCCTGCGACGAGCTGGCCGGCATGCTGGTCTACGAGGCGACGCGCACCCTCGCCGTCGAACCGATCAAGGTCCGCACCCCTCTGGCCGAGACCCAGGGCACCCGGGTGGTGCACCCACCGCTCGTGGTGCCGGTGCTGCGCGCCGGCCTCGGCATGCTCGGCCCGGTGCTGCGACTCCTGCCCGCCAGCGCCACCGGATTCGTGGGCGTGAGCCGCGACGAGCAGACCCACCTGCCGACGCCGTACATGAACTCGGTGCCCGCCGACCTGGACCGCCGGCCGGTGCTGGTGCTCGATCCGATGCTCGCCACCGGTGGCTCATTGGTCCACACCTGCCGGCTGCTGGCCGACCGCAACGCGGGCCCGATCACGGCCGCCTGCATCCTCGCCGCGCCGGAGGGGGTGGCCCACCTCGGCGACAGCGGGCTGGTCGACCGCCTGGTCACGGCGGCCATCGACGACCACCTGGACGACAACGCCTTCATCGTCCCCGGCCTCGGCGACGCCGGCGACCGCCTCTTCGGCACCGCGTGATCAGCCCATCCTCCCGGAACCGGCGTCAGGCCAGCAGGTCCTCGACCGCCGACACCACCGACTCGAGCCGCCGCGCCGCGCGCGACCGCGACGCGTCCAGTTCCCGGGTGGGCGCTTCGACGACCTCCACGTACGCCTTCAGCTTCGGTTCGGTGCCCGACGGCCGGACCACGACCCGCAGGCCCTCCCCGCGCAGGATCACGGCGTCGGTGGGGGGCAACCGCTTCCCGAGCGCGAGGTCCTCGACCGCGGTGATCGCCTCGCCGGCCAGCGTCGCCGGCGGCTCGTCCCGCAGTCGCTGCACCCGCCGTGCCATGCGCTCGGGACCGTCCACGCCCTCGAAGCGGATGGCGCGCTGGCGGGTGAGGTGGACCCCCAGCTCGACCGCCAGCTCGTCCAGTCGAGCCGGAACCGAGCTGCCCTCGACGGCCAGCGTGCCCACCAGCTCGGCCGCCAGCACCGCAGCCGAGATGCCGTCCTTGTCGTGGACCAGCCCACCCACCGAGTAGCCGAGCGCTTCCTCGTAGCCGAGCAGGAAGCGCAGGTCGGGACGGGCCATCCCGGCCCGAGCCAGCCACTTGAAGCCGGTGAGCGTCTCGACGAACGTCACGCCGTGCGCCGCAGCGAGGGCCGAGAGCATGGTCGACGACACGACCGTGGTCACCACGAGACGGTCGGAACCGTCGGTGTGGCGGAGCAGGTGATCGGCGAGCAGCACCCCGATCTCGTCGCCCGACAGCGCCCGCCACCCGTTGCCATCGGGCACCGCCACGGCCAGCCGGTCGGCGTCGGGGTCGTTGGCCAGGGCCACGTCGACCCCCTCGGCCGATGCCAGCTCCAACAGCAGGTCCATCGCACCCGGTTCCTCGGGGTTCGGGAACCGGACGGTCGGGAAGTCGGGGTCGGGTTCGGCCTGGGCCTCCACGACCACGGGCGGGCGGAGGCCGGCGGCGTCGAAGGCCCGGCCCAGCACCTCGCCGCCCACACCGTGCATCGGCGTGTAGGCGACGAACGGCGACGGAACCTCGGGACGGACCCGCAGCCCGGCGACGGCGTTCACGTATGTGTCCACCACCTCGGCGGGCAGCGACCGGATGTGCGGATCGTCGAGAGGCACGAGGGGCAACGCCGACACCCGGTGGATGGCCGCGATGTGGTCGGCGATCTCCCGATCGGCAGGGGGCACGATCTGGGCGCCGTCGCCGGCGTAGACCTTGTAGCCGTTGTCGGCCGGCGGATTGTGGCTGGCGGTGACCATGATCCCGGCGGCCGCGCCCACGGCGACCACCGACCACGCCAACACCGGTGTGGGCACGGTGCCGTCGGCCAGGAGCACGTCGCGGCCGGTGGCGGCGATGATCCGGGCCGAGTCCTCGGCGAACTCCCGCGACCCGTGGCGGGCGTCGCGGCCGACGACCACCGGCCCCGACACCGACCGCTCGTCGAGCCAGCGGGCCACCGCGGCCGCCGCCCGTCGCACCACGACCCGGTTCATGCGGTTGGGGCCGGCGCCCAGGGCGCCACGGAGCCCGGCGGTGCCGAACGACAGCGACGCTCCGAAGCGGTCCTGCAGGCCGGCCTGGTCGTCGGAACGGAGCAGCGACTCGAGCTCGGCGACGGTGACCGGATCGGGGTCGTCGTCGCGCCACGCCTCCACCCGGGACCGGAGCTCGGTGGGGATCACAGCGCTCGGACCACGCCGGCGAGCAGGGTGCCCATCCGCTCGGCCGAGGTTCCGGCGACGGCGAGCACGTCGGAGTGGTCGAGGGCCGCGCCCAACCCCGCCGCCAGGTTGGTGACCAGCGAGATGGCGAGGACCTCGGCCCCCAGGTGGCGGGCGGCGATGGTCTCGTGGACGGTCGACATCCCGACCAGGTCGGCGCCGATCCCTCGCAACATGCGGATCTCGGCCGGCGTCTCGTACTGCGGTCCGGGAACGCCGACGTAGACCCCCTCGGCCAGGTCGGGGTCGAAGGTGCGGGCCAGTTGGCGCAGACGAGCCGAGTAGGCGTCGGTCATGTCGGGGAAGCGCGGTCCGAGCGCCTCGTCGGGGTTCGGCCCGGTCAACGGCGAGCGGCCGGTGAGGTTGATGTGATCGCTGACGAGCACCGGCTGCCCGACGGCAAGCCCGGCGCGGATGCCGCCCGCCGCGTTGGTGAGCACCACCGTGCGGGCACCGGCGAGCACCGCGGTCCGGACCCCGTGCACCACCCGCGCCAGGTCGTGACCTTCGTACGCGTGCACCCGGCCCAGCGAGACCAGCACGTGGTGCGCGCCGACCGGAACCGATCGCAACTCGCCGTCGTGACCCTCGACGTGGGGCACGGGAAACCCGGGGAGATCGGACGCAGCCAGGACGCGAGCGGGCGGACCGATCGCGTCGGCCGCCGGCCTCCAGCCGGAGCCGAGGATCACCGCGACATCGTGGTGCTCGACACCGGTCCGCTCGGCGAGGACACGAGCCGCGTCCGCGGCCGCCGCGAACGGGTCGGGTCCGGTCATGCCAGCTGGGCCAACGACTGGCCGGGGCGGGCGCCGGTGTGACCGATCACCGCGGAGGCCGCCACCGAGCCGAGCCGGCCGCTCTCGGCGAGGGAGAGGTCCTGGCTGAGGCCGTACAGCACCCCGGCGGCGTAGAGGTCGCCGGCGCCGGTGGTGTCCACCACCCTGGCGACCGGGTGGGCGGACACCTCGACGATCTCGTCGCGGGTCACCAGCAACGAACCCCGGGGGCCCAGGGTGACGCAGGTCAGCTCGACCTCGGCCCGGGCCCGCTCGACGGCTTCGTGCAACTGCACGCCGTAGAGGGCCTGGATCTCGGCCTCGTTGGCGAAGAGGATGTCGACGGCGTCTCCGACCAGCGCCCGCCACTCGTCGTGGTGCCGTTCGACGCAGAAGGTGTCGGAGAGGGTCAGGGCCACCTTCCGGTCCGCCTCGTGCGCGATGTCCGACGCCCGCCAGTACGCGGCCTTGGCGTCGGGCCGGTCGAAGAGGTAGCCCTCGAGGTAGGTGATGCGACCACCGGCGACCAGCTCCTCGTCGACGTCGTCGGGACAGAACTCGCTGGAGGCGCCGAGGTAGGTGTTCATCGTCCGTTCGGCATCCGGCGTCACCACGATGAGGCATCGTCCGGTCGGGAGACCGTCGGCGGCAGGAGGCGATCGGAACACGACGCCGTTGGCCCGCATGTCGTGGGCGAACACCACCCCGAGCTGGTCGTCGAACACCTTGCCCAGGTAGCCGGCCCGACCGCCGAAGCTGGCCACGCCCGCCACCGTGTTGGCCGCCGATCCGCCGGAGACCTCGATGCCGGGCCCCATGGCATCGTAGAGCTCGTGGGCTCGCTCGGTCTCGACGAGGGTCATGGCCCCTCTGACCAGGGACATCTCCTCGACGAAGGAGTGCTCCTCGTGGCTGAGTACGTCGACGAGGGCATTGCCGATCCCGACCACGTCGAGCATGGTCCCATCGCCGCGAACCGGGAGGGTGTGGACATCGTCGAGGTGGGGTGACACGGGCGGCGACCGTACACCGCCACCCTGGCGCAGATGGCCTTCCGACCGCGCGGGAACGCACCGTTTCGGCACTACGGTGCGGAGATGGCCACGGCTCCCGCCACCCCAGATCCGGAGACGTTCCGGCTCCCGACCGACGCCACCCCGCAGCGGTACGCGCTCACGATCGCCCCCGACCTGGCGGCGGCGACGTTCCGGGGATCGGTGGCCATCGACGTGACCGTCCATCGGGCGTCACCCCGCATCGTGTGCAACGCCGCCGAGCTGGCCATCGAGGCGGCGTGGCTCGACACCGGTGAGGGCACGACCCTCGAGGCGGCGATCGAGCTCGACGACGCCGCCGAGCAGGTCTCCTTCGTCTTCGACCACGCCCTCGCGCCGGGACCGGCGGTGCTCCACGTGCGCTTCACCGGGATCCTCAACGACAAGCTGCGCGGCTTCTACCGATCGACGTTCGCCGACCCGGACGGCACCCAGCACACGATCGCGGTGACCCAGTTCGAGGCCACCGATGCCCGTCGGGCCTTCCCGTGCTGGGACGAGCCGGCCCACAAGGCCGTGTTCGGCGTCACGCTGGACGTGGCCGACGACCTGCTGGCCATCTCCAACGCCCCGGAGCTTCGACGCGAAGACCTCGGCGACGGGCGGGTGCGCATCACGTTCGCCGACACCATGCCGATGTCGACCTACCTCGTCGCGTTCGTGGTCGGCCCCCTCGAGGCGACGCCGCCCATCGATGTCGACGGCATCCCCCTCCGGGTCGTGCACCGGCCGGGCCAGGGCCAGCTCACCGGGTTCGCCCTCGAGGTCGGCGCCTTCGCCCTGCGCTACTTCGCCGACTACTACGGCATCGTCTACCCCGGCGACAAGATGGACATGGTCGCGGTCCCCGACTTCGCCTTCGGCGCCATGGAGAACCTGGGCTGCGTCACCTACCGCGAGACCCTGCTGCTGCTCGATCCGGCCACGGCCACGCAGGCCGAGCGGCTCGACGTGGTCGACGTCATCGCCCACGAGCTGGCCCACATGTGGTTCGGGGACCTGGTGACCATGGCGTGGTGGAACGGCATCTGGTTGAACGAGGCCTTCGCCACCTTCATGGAGATGAAGTGCTCCTCCGCCTTCCGACCCGAGTGGCAGCGGTGGCTGCATTTCGGGCGGGAGCGCTCCGCCGCGTTCGACACCGACGCGCTCGCCACCACGCGGCCCATCGAGTTCCCCGTCCACTCCC
Organism: uncultured Acidimicrobiaceae bacterium; assembly: GCA_963747745.1. Lineage (GTDB taxonomy): Bacteria > Actinomycetota > Acidimicrobiia > Acidimicrobiales > Salinilacustritrichaceae > Salinilacustrithrix. The sequence goes on along the minus strand of CAVVGJ010000008.1, from coordinate 202,558 downwards.
CGGCCGACGCCGAGGGCATGTTCGACGTCCTCACCTACCAGAAGGGGTCTGCGGTCGTCCGCATGCTCGAGCAGTACCTCGGCGAGGACGCCTTCCGGGACGGGATCCGCCGTTACCTGCAGACGCACCAGTTCGGCAACACCGAGACGGGCGACCTGTGGGATTCGCTCGAGGCCGAGACCGGCGAACCGGTCCGGGCGATGATGGACAGCTGGATCTTCCAGGGCGGTTTCCCCCTGGTGACGGTGGGGGCCGACCACCGATCGATCCGGATCGAGCAGCGTCCGTTCACCTACCTGGGCGTGGATGACGACGCCCGCGACCAGACGTGGAAGATCCCCATGGTCGTACGCGCCGGTGGCGATCGCATCCACCTCGTCTTCGACGGCCACGGGACCACGGTCGAGGTGCCCGAGGCGACGGTGATGGTCAACGCCGGCGGTCACGGCTTCTACCGGGCCAGCTACGCGGCGGAGCTGTACGACCGCCTCCTCGACGAGCTGTCGGGCCTCGAGCCGCTGGAGCGCTACGCCGTGCTCGACGACGCCCTGTCGTTGTGCCTGCGCGGCGACGTGTCCGCCGGCGCCCTGACCCGGCTGCTGCGCCGCCTCGTCGACATCGGGGAGGACGACTTGTCCCTCTGGCAGCTCGGGGCCGAGGCGTTGGGCACGCTCGATCGCGCCGTGATCGACGCCGACCGGGAGGCGTGGACCGCGTGGCTGCGGACCACGGTGCGGCCCCTGTGGGAGCGGCTGGGAGCCGAACCGTCCGCCGACGACTCCGACCGGCGCCGGGCGCTGCGGGGCCTCGTGCTCGGTCTCCTGGGGGCGGCCGACGACCCCGAGGCCGTCGAGCTCGGCGGAGCGCTCTTCGACCGTGTCACCGCCGACCCCACCTCGGTCGAGCCCGGCCTCGCCTCGGGTGCCCTCACCACGATCGCCCTGCACGCCGACGACACCCGGTTCGAGGCCATCATCGACCGGTTCCGCCACGGGAACACCCCACAGGAACAGATCCGCTTCCTCTACGCGGCCGCCGCGGTCCGTGACCCGGGCCTGTTCGACCGCTACCTCGCCCTGCTCGCCACCGACGAGGTCCGGAGCCAGAACCTGGCCTTCGCCTATCGGTCCGCGCTCCGCAACCGCCTCCACGGCCCCGTGGCGTGGCGCCAGGTCGAACGGCGTTGGGAGCAGATCGTCGGGCGCCTCCCCTCCAACTCCACCCACCGGTTGGTCGAGGGCATCACCGTCGTGAACGATCCCGCCGTCGCCGACGAGATCGTCGCCTTCCTCGATGCGCACCCCATCCCCCAGGCCACCAAGCTGGTCGCCCAGCACATCGAGCGGATGCAGGTCTCGGTGGCGCTGCGCGCCCGCATCGGCGACCGCATCGTCCCCGAACTGCCCTGACGGCCCGTGCCGCGCCACCCCGAGGAGCACCGGTGGTTGGTGCGGACGTGGAACGCGGGCCGATCGGAGGTGCCCCGGCAACCGTCGCCCACCGCACCACCCCGGTCGCCGGAGCGGCTCGAGGTGTTCGGCGTCGGCCCCGACTGGCTCCAGCTGACGTGGTCCGCACTCGGCCCCGGGCCGATCTCGGTGACCTGCGGCGACCGGAACGTGGAGCTGGAGGCCGACGGCGGACCCGGCGCCGTGGTCATCGATCACCTCCCGGAGGCGACCGAGCTCGACGTGGTGGTGCGCGGACCCGGCATCGAGGGATCGATCACCCGGCACGCCACCACCTTGCGGCCACCACCCGGAGCCGAGCTGCTGCGCATCGCCACGGTGAGCGACGTGCACCTCGGGAGCCACAGCACCGGATACCTGCACACCATCGTCGAGATCCCCGAACCCGAGGTGCCTCATCCCGAACGGTGCTTCGCCGCCGCCGTCACCGAGCTCGGCCAGTGGGGCGCCCAGCACCTCGTGATCAAGGGGGATCTGGTCGACCGGAGCGACCAGGCCAACTGGGATGTCGCCGCCCGGGTGCTGGGCGGCCTCCGGATCCCCATCGAGGTCCTGCCGGGCAACCACGAGGTGCGCCGCTCCAACGAGGTGCCACCCGACGCCGCGCTGCGGGCGATGGGGCTCCACCTCGTCGACGGGGTGGAGACCGTCGACCACGACGGGGTCCGGATCGTCCTGGCCGACGTGACCCGTCCCGGTACCGACTGGGCCACGGTGGCACCGGTCGGCGACGACATCGTCGACGCGGCCCGCATCGACGGCCCGGTCCTCGTCGCGCTCCACCAGCAACCGATGCGGTTCCGGTTCCCCACCTACCTGCCGCCTGGCATCCCCGGCCCCGAGGCGCGTGCCCTGCTCCGTGCCCTCGGCCGGGCCAACCGGCAGGTGCTGGTGACGTCGGGGCACACCCACCGTCACCGACGTCATGTCGTCGGCGGCGTCACGGCCACCGAGGTGGGCTCCACCAAGGACTTCCCTGGCACGTGGGCCGGCTACCAGGTCTACGAGGGTGGGATCATCCAGGTCGTGCGACGGATCGCCGAGCCGTCCAGCATCCGCTGGACCGATCACACCCGCCGGGCGGCCGCGGGGATCTGGGGATGGTGGGCGCCGGGGCGTCTCGACGACCGCTGCTTCTCGCTCACCTGGTGAGCGATCACACCCCGGTTGCGCAAGCACACCCCGGTTGCGCAAGCACACCCCGGTTCGCAAGCACACCCCGGTTCTGGCACCACTTCCTTTGCTCGTCGACCGAACATCCAGGTACCAGAACCGGGATGGGGGTGGAGGTGGGGGTGGAGGTGGGTCAGCGCAGGGGGGCGGTGGCGAACTCGGCCATCCCCGCCGGGAACCCGATCTCGGCCCGGAAGCCGAGCCGATCGGCAGCCCGGTCCGGTGACGCCACGACGTGGCGTACGTCGCCCAACCGATAGCTCGCCCACCACCGCCGGCGGTCCGGCACCGAACGCCTCGCACAGCGCACCGGCCATGTCGAGCACGGTGTGGGGTTCGCCGCTGCACACGTTGAAGGGCCCCCGGACGCTGTGGTCGGCGAGGAGGGCCGCCACGTTGGCCGCCGCCACGTCACGCACGTGGACGAAGTCCCGGCGCTGCCCGCCGTCCTCGAACACCTGCGGCGTCTCGCCGCGCTCGAGCGCGGAACGGAAGATGCTGGCCACGCCGGCGTAGGGGGTGTCGCGGGGCATCCGCGGTCCGTAGACGTTGTGGTACCGCAGGGAGGCCACGCTGACGTCGTGCTCGCGCTCGAAGGCGGTGCAGAGGTGCTCCTGGTGCAGCTTGGTGGCGGCATAGACGTTGCGGGGATCGAGCGGTGCGTCCTCCGGCACCAGCTCCCAGCCCAGCACCGCGCCGCACACCGGGCACGGGGGCTCGAAGCGACCGGCGTCGAGGTCGGCGACCGACCGGGGGCCGGGGCGGACGATGCCGTGCTCGTCGCAGCGGTACCGACCCTCGCCGTAGACGACCATCGACGAGGCCAGCACCAGCCGGCCGGTGAACCCGATCTCGTGGAGGACCCGCAGGCCCACCGCGGTGCCGAGGTCGTTGTCGCCCACGTAGTCGGCGACGTCGGCGAAGTCGACACCGAGACCGACCCGGGCGGCCTGGTGGCAGACGGCGTCGACGCCCTCGGCCGCCCGGCGCCAGGCCTCGGGATCGCGCACGTCCGCCTCCACGAGCTCCATCTCGGCGTGGAGGTAGTCGGGTCGCTGGGGGTGCACGTCGGAGCCGAGGTGGTCGAGCACCACGACCTCGATGCCGCGCCCGACGAGGTCGTCGACGATGTGCGATCCGATGAAGCCGGCGCCGCCGGTGACCAGGACACGTCTCACCATGGGGACTCCAGTGCCAGTTGCAGGGCCACGGTGGCGGTCACCTGGACGGCGAGCCACCAGCGGGCGGGTCGGGGGGGAATACGGCGCTCGACGCCGCCAGCCACGGTACGAACGGCAACCAGATCCGTTCCACCTCGGCTTTCGAGAGCCCTGACAGGTCAGCCAGGACGACACCGACGAGCGCGCCGCCGGCGACCAGCCACAGCCGCCGCTCGCGCAGCCGGGCCAGCGCCACCGGGATCGCCGGTCCCAGGGCGATGAGGAACGCCCCCGGGTTCCCGAGGGTGGCGAAGTACCAGAACGGGCGCACACCGCCGGCCCCCGTCGTGTACTGCGCCCGGGTGGCGGCCAGACCGTCGAACCACCAGAACCCGGCGCCGGCGAAGGCGACGGTGACGACCGCGGCCCCGATGGCGCCCACCACGACGGGACGGATGCGGCGCGAGCCCACCACGACGAACGCGGCCGGGAGCAGCATGGGGGCGGCGCCGTAGGAGAGGTGCAGCGCGAGCGCGGCCGTGGCGCCGCCGGCAAGGGCCAACAGGTCACCGGGCCAGCCGTGACCCGCCGCGGCCACGGCGAGGAGCGCGATGGCCGCGCCCACCACGCCGGCGAAGAGCGCATCGGTCGACGTCGCCACCCACACCAGGGCCGGGATGGCGACCAGGAACGGGACCGCCCGCCGGGCCGCGCCCTCGCCCGCGACCACCCGGACGGTGACCGCCACCGACACGACGGTCGACGTGCCGGCCAGGATCACCAGTGCCGCAGACCATCCTGCGCCATGGAGCCCGATCTGCTCCTGCACCCAGAACACCAGCGGCGTGGCCACGGGGTGGCCCCGGACGTGGGTCGGATAGTCCGACAGGTGACCGACGAAGGTGGCGACGAAGTCGCCAGCACCGAGCCGATCGATGTCGCCCAGCACCGAGCGGTACTCGTAGCGGCCTCGGAGCGGGTCGGCGACGGCGTCCCAGCCGTCGACGGCAGCCAGCGCGGTGGCGAAGGCGGCGGACGTGGCCCACCCGGTGAGCAGCAGGACCCACCAGCGCATCGTGGCCGCCATCCGTGGCAGCCAGGCCACGATGGCCACACCAATCGCCGCCGGCACCACCGCCGGGGCCGGCACGACCAGGTTCCAGTGGCCGATGAGGGGCGGGCCGCCGAGCGACAGGTCGTGGACCAGCGGCGACCGCACGCCCACCAGGCGGGCCGCGAGCACCCACAAGCCGACCGGTATCAGCACCGCCGCCGCCGGGACCGACGCACCGCGGACCGTAGGCTCGTCCGGCGTGCCCGATGTCGTGATCCCCGTGTTGGACGAAGCCGGCGCCATCGGATCGGTGGTGGGATCCATGCCGGACGGCTACCGGGCCATCGTGGTCGACAACGGATCGACCGACGGGTCGGGGGCCATCGCCACCGAAGCCGGTGCCACCGTGGTGGTCGAACCCCGCCGGGGGTTCGGCGCCGCGTGCTGGGCCGGGCTGCAGGCGGCCACCACCGACATCGTCTGCTTCATGGACGGAGACGGCTCGCTCGATCCGTCCGACCTGCCCGATGTGGTGGCACCCGTGGAGGCCGGCGCCGCCGATCTGGTCATGGGACGGCGGGTGGCGGCCCGGGGCGCATGGCCGGCCCATGCCCGCTTCGCCAACCGTGCCCTGGCCTGGGAGCTGCGCCGCCGCAGCGGCTCGCCATTGTCCGACATCGGACCGATGCGGGCCGCCCGGCGGCAGGCACTGCTCGACCTCGGCCTGCAGGACCGGCGCTTCGGCTGGCCGCTCGAGATGGTGGTCAAGGCGCAAGCCGCCGGGTGGCGCATCGCCGAGGTCGACGTCCCGTACGCCGAGCGCGAGGGCCGGTCGAAGGTGACCGGCACGGTCAAGGGGACCGTGCGAACGGTGCGGGACATGAGCCGGATCCTCCGCCAGCACCGCGGCTGACTCATGCCAGCGCCAGCACCAGGCCGATCTGGGCCAGGTGGTAGGTGACCATCACGGCCAGGCGGCCGTGGCGGACGTCGGCGATGAAGCGGGTCCAGGCGATGAGGGCATCGCTGGCGTAGAAGCACACGGCGGCGCCGAGGGCGAGCGGCACGCCCGACGCCCCGGCGGCCACGACCATGCCCGAGATCACGACCATGTAGGCGGAGACCGGCACCGCCATCTCGGGCTCGTCGCCGGCCCGGATGGCGCCGATGATCCGGGTACCGAGGATCGGTACGGCGAGACCGACCAGGACGACGGCGGTGAGGAACCCGACGGCCGACGATCCGAGGAAGCACAGCCCGATGATGTAGGCGAGGTGCCCGACGAGGAACGACACCAGCCCGGGAACGAACCGGTCGTGCGGGAGCATCAAGAAGACGTCGCCGGCGAGCGAGAACACCAGCGCGGCGACGAACCATCCCCGCGCCGTGCCGTCGACGGGGTCGAGAGCCAGCGCCGCCGCCAGCAGGAACACCATGGTGGCCGGCTTGGCGACGTACTCGAGCCGGCGATCGCCGCGTTGCACCGCCGACCAGTCGACCATCGCGACCGCGCCCGTGAGTACGACGAAGGTGATGGCCAGTCCGTTCACGATGGCAGTCTGGCAGCCGCTCCGACTTGTACCCGGGAACGAGAACGTCGACGATGTGGCCTTGGTGGACCCCGACGTCGAAGCGCACCGGGCCGAGATCACCCGGCAGAACAAGACGACGCCGGCCATCGTGGTCGTGGTGCTCGTCTGTGCCGTGGCCGCGGTGCTGTACGCCTCCAGCAGCGGCGACGACACGCCGGCGCCGACCACCACCAGCACATCGGCGACGACCATGGGCGCCGTCGTGGGATCGGGAGTCGGTCGCACACCCGTGGTGGGGGTGGCGACCGCGGGCGGTCGTCTGTTCGTGTTCGGGAGCCGCAAGCCCGGAGTGATGGGGGCCACGGCGGCCCCCGACCTCGAGCTCCACTTCGGTTCCCCGGCGATCGCGGTCGGGAGCCTGGTTGCGGTCCTCGGTTCCGACGGCTCGGTGCTGGCCGGCCACGAGGGGGCTCCCTTCCAGCCGGTGGCGTGTTGCTTCGACGACCTCGTCGCCTCCGACATCGGCGGAGCCGTGTGGGCGATCGACGGCACCAGCCGGGCGGTCCTCGTCGACCTCGACTCCGGGCCCACGGGAGACGAGCTGGACCTCGACGGCGCCAGGATCATCGGGCCCGCTCCCAAGGGACTGGCGACGGTCGACAGCTCCGACCAGGCCACCTGGAGGCAGACGGACCGGGATCCTGTGCCCATCGAGGTGCCGAGGGGCCGGACGGCCGTGTCGAGCGGAGGGGGCGTGGTCGCCGTCGTGGTCTCCGGCACGGGCACCGTCGAGCTCCGCCGGATCGACGACGGACGGGTCGTGCGCACCTACGACGCGCCCGAGACGCCGACTGGTGTGGTGGTCTCGACGAACGGCGACGCCGTCGCCATCACGCGGGGACGGTCGACGATCGTGTTCCCGAGCGACGGCGGACGCTCGATCGGCCGGATCGACGGCGCGGATTCGATCCCCGTGTCGGTCGGCGACCGGCACTTCGCCGCCATCGTGGCCGGCGAGGTGGTGGACTCCGAGGTCGGGAAGTTGCCGCTGGCCGCCCGACCGATCGTCCTGGCGACGCGGATCGGGTGAAGCCGGTGGCGCCCGATCGTCTCGGGGTTCAGCCCACGGCGTCGGCCCAGGCCAGCCCGTCCTCCATCGCCATGCGGTAGCGAACGGTCTTCGCGGGCCAGTTCCAGCCCAGCGCACCACGGACCTCGCCGTCGAGGCCGTAGAGGGCGACGAACTTGTTGTCGGCCACCGACCCGTCGACGATCACCATCTCGCCCTCGGCTCGTCCCGCCACCTGGATCCGCACGTCGTACTGGTCGGACCAGAACCACGGCACCGGGTCGTAGTCCTCGGCCTCGGCGTCGCTCACCACGAGCCGGCGACCGGCGGCCCGCCCCATGTCGACGGCATGATCCCAGTGCTCGATGCGGATGCGCCCGTAGCGAGGGCTCTCCCAGCGGGCGACGTCGCCGCAGGCGACGATGCCGGGGGCCACGAGGCAGGTCGAATCGGCCACCACGCCGTCGTCGACGGGCAGGCCCGAGCCATCGAGCCAGGCCGTGTTGGGGACCACGCCGATGCCGACGACGACCACGTCGGCCTCCATGATCGAGCCATCGGAGAGCCGGACCCGCTGGACCCGATCGTCGTCGCCCTCGATGGCGTCGACGCCGACCCCGAGGCGGAGGTCGACACCGTGGCGACGATGCAGGTCGGCCATGACCTCGCCCATCTCGGCGCCCAGCACGCGGATCAGCGGCTGCGCCAGTGGCTCGACCACGGTGACGGCGTGGCCGCGCCCCCGGCACGTGGCCGCCACCTCGGCGCCGATGAACCCGGCACCCACCACCACGACGCGGCCGGTGCTGGCGTCGAGGTCGGCGCGGAGGGCGAGGGAGTCGTCGAGGGACCGGATCACGTGGATGCCGGCGAGGTCGGGCTGGCCGGGCAACCGGCGCGGCTCCGCACCCGTGGCGATCACCAGACCGTCGTAGTGGAGCTCGTCGCCCGACGCCAGCCCGACCACGGAGCGTTCCGGATCGAGGGCCACGGCGCGCTCGCAGAGCAGCCAGTCGAGGTCGAGGTCGTCGTCGTGGGCCGCGGCCCAGGCGGTGGACTCCTCGTCGTCGCCCGCCAGCACCCCCTTGGACAGGGGCGGGCGCTCGTAGGTGCGGATCGTCTCCTCGGACACGATCCGAACGGTGCCGTCGAAGCCCGCCCACCGGAGCTCGGCGGCGGCACAGAAGCCGGCGATGGAGCCGCCGACGACGACGACCTCGTCCATCCGGGAGCTCAGGGCCCTACTGCTCTTCGATGGAGATGGCCTGCTTCGGGCACCGACGCACCGCCTCTTCCACCTTGGGGCGCAACTCGGCCGGAGGCTCCTCCTGGAGCACGTAGAGGAAGTCGTCGTCTCGGACCTCGAAGACCTCGGGCGCGATCCCCATGCAGATTGCATTCGACTCACACAGGTCGAAGTCGACGACCACCTTGTAACCCATCTCGTTCCAGTCCCTTCTCAGATCCGCCAGTCCACGTTTCGGATCGGCCGTCCCGGCAGCGTATCGACCGACCTGGCATGCTCGCCCGATGCCTCGTCCCCAGTCGCTCTCGGTGGCCCAGGCCCGGCGCATCTCGTTGCGGGCCAGCGGGCTCGACGCGCCCCGCCCGACGGGTCGGATCGACCGCCGCCACCTGCGTCGCGTGATCCGCCGGCTCGGCCTGATCCAGCTCGACTCGGTGAACGTGTGCGTCCGGACCCAGTACCTGCCGTTCTTCTCTCGACTCGGCCCCTACGACCGAGACCTGCTCGACCGCCTCGCCTACCGCGACAACGAACTGTTCGAGTACTGGGGCCACGTGGCCTCGCTGATCGACGTCGCCCACCACCCGCTCCTGCGGTGGCGGATGGGCTCGGACCACCAGTGGGGCAGCCTGGCGCGGGTCGGTCACGAGCACCCGGACCTGGTCACGGCCCTGGAGGCGGAGGTGCGCACCAGCGGGCCCCTGAGCGCCGGCGAGCTCGACGACACCGAACGACGCAAGGGGCCGTGGTGGGGCTGGGGCGACACCAAGCGGGCGCTCGAGCACCTGTTCTGGTCGGGACGGATCGGCGCTCTCCGTCGGGGCAACTTCGAACGCGTCTACTGCCACCCGGCCGACGCCGTGCCCGGACCGGTGCTCGATGCGCCCACGCCCGATGAGGAGACGGCCAAGCGGGCCCTGCTCGTCCACGCCGCCGCGGCCCACGGGGTGGGGACGGCCCGGGACCTCGCCGACTACTGGCGTCAGCCCATCATCGAGGTGCGGACCCAGCTGCGCGAGCTGGTCGCTGACGGCACTCTCGAGCAGGTCGAGGTCGAGGGCTGGCGGGAACCGGCGTACCTCCATCCCGACGCCACCCTGCCCCGGTCGGTCGACGCCTGCGCGCTCGTCTCCCCCTTCGACCAGGCGATGTGGGAACGGGACCGGGTCTCGCGCTTGCACGATTTCGACTACCGGATCGAGATCTACGTGCCGAAGCCCCAGCGGATGTACGGCTACTACGTCCTGCCGTTCCTGCTCGGCGACACCTACGTCGCCCGGGTCGACCTCAAGGCCGACCGGGCCGGGCGCCGGTTGCTGGTGCAGTCCGCCCACGCCGAGCCCGACCTGCACGCCCGGGGAACCGACCGGTTCGAGGTGGCCGAGCGGCTGCATGCCGAGCTGCGCCTGATGGCCTCCTGGCTCGGCCTCGACGACGTGACCGTGGAGCCGCGCGGCGACCTGTCCGCCGCCCTGCTCGCGGCCGGCGGGGGCTGATGCCGGGCCGAATCAGACCGAGTCAGGCCGGGTCAGACGGCGTCAGGCCACGGCGTGAGCACCTCGGCCCCATCGTCGGTGACGAGGATCGTGTGTTCGAACTGGGCCGTGCGCTTGCGATCGATGGTGACCGCGGTCCAGCCGTCGTCCCACATCTGGTGCTCGTGGGCGCCCATGGTGATCATCGGTTCGATGGTGAACGTCATGCCCGGCTCCATGGGCATGGTGAGGCGAGGCTCGTAGTAGTGCGGGATGTGGATGTCGGTGTGGAACTGCTCGCCGATCCCGTGGCCCACGAAGGCCCGGACCACGCCGTAGCCCTGCGGTTCGGCGTGGGACTGGATGGCTCTGCCGATGGCATTCAGCGGCTCACCGGGGCGGACCGCATCGATGCCCCGCTCGAGGCACTCGAGCGTGACCTCGACCAGCCGCCGCGACGCGGGGTCGACCTCGCCGACCAGGAACGTGCGGTTGGTGTCGCCGTGGACACCCTCACGGAAGATGGTGACGTCGATGTTGACGATGTCGCCGTCGCGCAGCTCGCGGTCGTCGGGGATCCCGTGGCAGATCACCTCGTTGAGCGACGTGCACACCGACTTGGGGTACGGAGAGTCGGGTCCGCCGTAGTTGAGAGGACTTGGGTAGGCCCCGAAGCCGATGGTGGCCTCGTGGCAGATGCGGTCGAGCTCGTCGGTGGTCACACCGGGCTGGGCGGCGGCACCGGTGACGGCGAGGACCGTGGCGGCATCGGCGCAGGTGCGGCGCATCCGCTCGATGATCTCGGGGCTCTTCACCATCGGCTCGTCCCAGCGGGCGACGCCGGACCCGTCGGCGTAGGCAGGGCGCGCGATGTCGTCGGGCACGGGGCGGAGGGGCGAGACGCGACCAGGGCGGATGGGCTCGAAGCTCTCCTTGTGGCAGCGCTTGAACTTGCGGCCGCTGCCGCAGAAGCACTGGTCGTTGGCCTTGAGGGTCGCAGTCACCCGACCCAGGCTACCGGTGGGTCGCCGCGCTGCCGGCCGCGCCGTGAGGCCCGTCAGCCGGAGCGGTCGCCGCGGTAGCCCTCCCAGTAGTCGAGGAAGGTCCGCATCGTGCGCTCGTAGTCCTCGAAGGACTGGCCGGCCCGGGCCGCGCTGATGAGCTCGGCATCACCGCCGACGAGGGTCCGCAGGGGCGTGGCGGGGTCGGTGGCGGCGGCCACGATCGCCCGGGCCACCACGGCGGGGTCGGACGGCTCACCACCGGGCACGAGGCCGCGGATCCGGTCCTCGAGGGCCTCGGCCACGGACCAGTACGGCTCGTCGGCGACCGAGAAGGCGTCGGCCGTGGCCGTGTTGGCCGCCAGATCGGTGGCGAACTGTCCCGGCTCGACGGCGTGGACCCGGACGCCCTTGAGCCCGAGCTCGAAGTGCAGCGCCTCGGTGATGGCCTCGACGGCGTGCTTGGACGCCGCGTACAACCCGGCGAAGGGCCGCACCATGATGCCGGCGATCGAGCTGACGTTGACGATGACGCCGTCGGCGGACCGTTCGAGGTGCGGGACCGTGGCCCGGACCACGTTGAGGAGCCCGAACACGTTGGTCTCGAACTGCTCGCGGGCCTCGGCGTCGCTGATCAGCTCGACGGGCCCGCGCAGCTCGGTGCCGGCGTTGTTCACCACGACGTCGATGCCGCCGGCGGCCTCGACGATCGCACCGACCGCCGCCCGCACCGACGGTTCGGAGCACACGTCGAGGGCCAGCACGTGCACCCAGCAGCCGGCGGCATCGACCGCCGCCACCAAGCGGTCGGCGCGGTTCGGGTCGCGCATGGTGGCGAACACCTCGTGGCCACCGCGGGCGAACTCGACCGCGGTGTGCAGCCCGAACCCACTCGAGCAGCCGGTGATCACGACGGTGGCCATGGCTCCCAGCCCAGCCGGTCGACAGGCGTCATCCGGTCGACGCTAACCGACCACCACCGGTGCCAGGTCCGCCTCCTCGGCTGGCGCGCGGGAGTGGGCCCAGGCCACGCTGGCCCCGACGAGCAGCACGGACCCTCCGAGCACGGTGATGGCACTGGGAACGCCGAACGCGCCGACGAGCCCACCCGCGATGCCGATGCCCAGCAGCTGAGCCGACGACGACGCCATCTGATCGGCGGCGAGGACGCGGCCGTGGACGGATTCCGGCGCGTGGCGCTGCAGCAGGGTGCGGGACGGGCCGGCGAGCACGGCGGTGCACAGTCCCCACAGGGACACGCCGATGAAGGCGACGGCGACGAAGGGCGACGCCAGGTAGACGATGGCGGCGACGCCGGACGCGGCCACGCCGCCACACACCCAGCCGAGGGTCGTCAGGCGGTCCTCGAGTCGGGCCACCATCAGACCCGATACCACCAGGCAGACACCGAAGACGGTTTGCAGCGCGGCGAACGTCGTCGGCGACCGATGGAGCACGTCGCGGACGTAGAGCGGCTCGGCGAGCAACGCCGTCCCGTAGAGGAGGTTCACCGAGGCGATGACGATGACGGTCCGGCGCAGCATCGGCGTGCGGGCCACGAGCGACCATCCCGCGAAGGCGTCTCGGAACGTGGTGGGTGCCGCCGCGGGGTCGACGACCAGGTCACGGATCCGGACGAGGGGCAGCACGACCAGGCCGAGCAGGTAGGTGAGGGCGTCGAAGACGAACGCGCCCCGGAACCCGAAGCCGGCGATGGCGCCGCCCGCGGCCACCGGACCGAGGACGATGGCCAGCTGGTCGCAGAGGGCGACGAGGGCGTTGGTCCGGGCCAGGTCGCCGGGGCCGACGATGCGCGGCGGCAGCGAGTGCAGGGCCGGCATGGCGAGCCCGATGCTCACCCCGTGCATGGCCGACAGCAATGCCAGGGTGCGGAAGTCATGGGCCGACAGCAGGGCGAACGATGCCGCCGCGCCCAGGGCCTTGGCGACGCCGAGCACCCGGCGGGGGCCGTACCGGTCGATGGCGGCGCCGGCGACCGGGCCGAGGAACACCGGCGGAAGGCTGAACGCGATGCCGAACAGGGCCACGTCCCGGGCGGTGGCGTCGAACTCGAACGCGGCGTAGCCCCAGATGGCGACGAGGGTGGCCCACGTGCCGATGGCGCTGAGCGCCTCGGCGGTGAGGAACGCTCGGACCCGCTGGTCGCGGAGGCTCTGACCGTCCATCGCCCGAACGCTATCCAGCCGTCCGGGGTGAACCGCCCGGCATTTCTCCCCTACGAGCGGCCGAAGTCGTCCTCGAGGCGGACGATGTCGTCCTCGCCGAAGTAGTCGCCGATCTGCACCTCGACGAAGACGAGATCCTCGTCGGCCTGGTTGGCGACCCGGTGGGCGGTGCCGAGGCCGATGTCGACGGCCTGGCCCGGCCCGACGGTGCGGTCGGTGCCGTCGAGGGTCACGGTGGCGGTGCCGCTGACCACGAACCAGTGCTCGGCCCGGCGGGCGTGCGTCTGGTAGCTGAGCCGCTTGCCGGGATGGACGACGATGCGCTTGACCTTGTGGTCGTCCTCGTCGGACAGGACGGTGTAGTTGCCCCAGGGTCGTTCGTCGTACTCGAGAGGACATGGACGCACAGTCTGGCGGAGACATCCCGCCGGGGGCCAGGGACGCTCAGCCGACGGCCAGGATGACGGCGCCCTGCAGCAATCCGACCGCGGCGCCCAACGCGCCGCCGATGGCGATGAGGATCCACTCGTCCTGTTCGAAGATGCCGCGTAGGAGCCGCTCGAACTCCAGCTTGGGCATGGTCTTCAGCTTCGACTCCACCAGCTCGGCGACGCCGAGTTGCTCCTCGATGTAGGCCTCGACCTCGGTGCGCACCTCGGGCACAGCCCGGCTGAACCGCTCGATGACCATCCACTTCACCGCGTCGAGTTGCTCGTCGGTGATCGTGGTCTGGGTCATCATCTCGACCATCGGCTTGGCGGCATCCACGCGCTCGCTGACCTTGGTGAGCACGAGGCGGGCGATCCTGGTGCCGGCATCGCCCTCGGTGATGATCCGGAGCAGGTTCTGCGGGGTGAGGATCTCCCGGGCCGTGATGCGGCCGTAGTCGGCTGCGATCTCGGCTTGCCGGGACGGGAACATGCCCTGGTACGTGACGACGCCCGCGTAGCGGGTGGGCTCGATGGGCCGGAAGATCATCTGCAGCGCGAGCCAGTTCGTGCCCAGGCCCACGATGCCTCCCACGATGGGCAGGAGCCACCACTGGTCGAACACCGAGAACGACAGGGCCTGGAAGCAGCCGATGATGAAGCCGAAGTAGCCGCCGAAGCGGACGATGGCGGCCAGCTCCTTGCCGCCGATCTCCTGGAAGAGGCGCACCAGCCGCTTGACGTTCGGCCCGGAGAGCAGGTCGTAGACCAGTGCTTCGAGGTCGAGGATCTCGTGGCTGATGCCCTGCAGGTCGTCGAAGATCTCCTGGGCGAGCTGGCGGCCCTCGGTCCTGATCTGGGTGATGACCATCTGCTGGGCCTCGGGGACCATCTGGTCCCAGGTACCGGGCGAGAGCATCTCGGCGGCCTCGCGGAGCACGGCGGGGAGCTCGTCGTCGAGGCGGTCGGAGAAGAGCTCCTCCATCTCGGCGGGATCCAGGCGCTCGGCCAGCTCGGCGGGCGAGAGCACGGTGCCGACGTTGCCGGCGACGTCAGCGGCGAAGGTGTCGGCCTTCGACGGCAGCACGCCCTGCCAGCCGATGGGGCCGACGCCGACGAACTCCTCGGGCTGGAAGATCATCTTCACCGCGGCCCAGTTGGTGATGTAGCCGATGAAGGCGGTCACCAGGGGGACGACGACGACGATGACGACGAGGTTGGTTGCGAACATGCCCGTTCCCGCGCTGGAGGGGTGAAACCGGACAAACCGTACTCAGGAGGGCCGCGTCGGCCCGAATCTCCAGGTCAGCCCGAATCGCCGGTGACGTCGAGGATGTCGTCGAGCTTGACGATCTCGTCCATGGTGACGACGCCGATGAACAGGCCCCGGTCGTCGATCACGGGCAGCTTCTCGATGGCGGCGGCGTCCATGGCCTCGACGGCCTGACGCAGGAGCCAGTCGGGCCGGGCGGTCGGCACGTCGGTGCGCATGATGTCGGTGATCGGTGTGGTCTCCCACTCCTCGCGGGGTACCTGGCGCAGCTCGTCGATGCGGACGGTGCCCACGTAGTCGGCCCCGTCGACGACGGGCACGGACTGCTGGCGGGAGCCGATCACGTGGTGCCAGAAGAACTCCTGGGCCGTGGCGGTCGGCGGGATGGTGAGCACGTCGGAGTTCAGCGCCGAGGCCAGCGGCATCGAGAAGCGACGTTCGAGGTGGCCCAGGCGGGAGCCGGCCTGGGACTTGGAGACCGACAGCCGTCCCATCATCAGCTGGGCGGACACGGCCGCGATGAGCCCGGGAACGATGAAGCCGGGGCGCCCCGTGGTCTCGGCGACGAACATCACGGCGGCGAGGGGCACGCGGTAGCCGGCGCCCAGGAAGGCGGCGATGCCGATGAGCGGGAACAGCGTGGAGTCCGTGTCACCGAAGAGGCCGCCGACGGCGCGGCCCAGCAGCGCCCCCTGCACGACAAGCGGCACGAAGAGCCCGCCGGCCCCCTGACCGCCCAGGGTCACGGCCGTCGCCGCGGCCCGGAGGGCGAAGAGCAGCAGGACCAGGCCGATGGCTCGACTGGGGTCGACCGACCACCGAACGGTGTCGTAGCCGGCGCCGAGGGTGTAGGGCGCATCGAAGACGACGTCGCTGACCCAGGCCAGCAGGGCGAGCAGGACACCCGCGATGGTGGCGAGCAGCAGCGGATCGTGCTCGGTGCCCAGCTTCTTGATCGCCTGGATGCCGACGGCGAAGAACCGGGCGATGGCGCCGCAGAGCAGGCCCAGGGCGACGGCGCCGGCCAGCTCCCGGAACCCGAAGCCGGGGGATCCCGAGACGGGAAGGAGCGGTTCGGTGCCGAGCAGGGCCACGAAGGTGAGGTAGCCGGCCGCGGCGGCGATGGAGGCGGGCAGCAGTTGCCGGCGGGCGAGGTCGTCGCGGTAGGGGACCTCGAGGGCGAAGACCACACCGGTGGCGGGGGCACGGAAGATGGCGGCCACGCCGGCGGCCGCGCCGGCGACGAGCAGCACCTTGGCCTCGTCACGGGAGAAGAACCGGCTCAGGCGCGACTGGAGCAGGGATCCGATGCCCGCACCGGCGTAGATGGCCGGGCCCTCGTATCCCAGCGCGCCACCGGAGCCGAGGGTGAGGAAGCAGGCCAGGAACCGGGCCGGGAACGGCCGCAGCGGGTAGGGCCGGTTCCGGTCGTGGAAGTTCTTGATGTACTCGTCGGCCGTCGACGACGAGTTGTCGCCACCGAGGTACTTGATGGCGAGGGCGGCACCGACCAGACCGACGAGGGGAGCGAGGCATCGGACCCACAGCGGCGTGTCGAGGAGCGAGTCGAAGACGAGCTCGCGGGTGATCTTGTCGAACCCTGCGACCACCGCCCCGGTGACGATGCCGGTGGCGGCGGCGAAGAAGAGCACCTGCTGGGAGCGCCGGCTCAGAGCGAGGATCTGCTCGCGTCGGTGGGCGTCGGGCAGTGAGAGGTATTTGGACCGGTCGTTTCGCTCCATCAGTCGAACACGACCGTCCGGTTGGCGTAGGCGAGCACGCGGTGTTCGAGGTGGAGCCGAACGGCGCGGGCGAGCACCGTGCGCTCGAGATCGGCGCCGAGACGGACGAGGTCGGCGACGTCGTGGCGGTGACTCACCGGCGTGACCTCCTGATGGATGATCGGTCCCTCGTCCAGCGCGGTGGTGGCGTAGTGCGCGGTGGCACCGATGAGCTTGACCCCACGCTCGTAGGCCTGGTGGTACGGCTTGGCCCCCACGAACGCGGGCAGGAACGAGTGGTGGATGTTGATGATCTGGTGGGGGAAGTCGGCCACGAACGCGGCCGGCAGGATGCGCATGTAGCGGGCGAGGACGACGAGGTCGACCCCGCTGGCCTTCACCAGCTTGTGCATCGCCTCCGATTGCCGATCGGGATCCTCGGGATCGACGGGCAGGAGGTGGAACTCCACACCCTGGCGGGTCACGAGGCCCTCGTGATCGTCGTGGTTGGAGGCGACGAAGGCGACCGTGGCGTCGAGCTCACCGAGCTCGACGCGCGAGAGCAGGTCGGCGAGGCAATGGCCCTGCTGGGAGACGAGGACGGCGATGCGCGGTGGCGGTCCGGCGCGGTGCAGGGACCAGGTCATGCCGTAGGCGGCGGCGACGGGTCGCATGGCGGCCTCGACGTCGGCGTGGTCGGGGAAGGTGGCCTCGACCCGTTGCAGGAACAGGTCGTGGACCCGATCGGTGTGCTGGTCGGCGTGGACGATGTTGCCGCCGAGGGCGGCGATGGTCTGTCCGACCGCCGCGACGATGCCCGGCTGATCGGGGCAACGCAGCAACAGGACCGTACTCACGTGCTCCGACAATACGGAGCGAGTTGGGCGCGGACGAATCCGAACCCCAAACGCAGGTCAACGAACCTGTGTTGCCGACGAATCTCGCCCTGCGAGATTCGTCTACCTCGCCGAAGGCGAGGCGGGAGTTCGTCGCCCTGCAACGAGAACAGAGAAGCGAGCCGACGAATCTCGCCCTGCGAGATTCGTCAACCTCGCCGAAGGCGAGGCGTGGAGGTGAGGGGATTCGAACCCCTGGCCTCCTCGATGCGACCGAGGCGCTCTAGCCAACTGAGCTACACCCCCTGAGGGAGCCGAGACACTACCCCAGGCGTCAGCGGATTCCGAACCTGGCCGGCCTCGGCTCAGTTGGCCGAGCGGCGCAGCAGGGCCTGCTGCGTGGCCGACGAGCGGGGGGCGGGCATGTAGCGCACGTTGGCCGGGACCCGGCTCTGCTTGATCTGGAGCAGCATCGCCACGTATCCGAGCAGGGCGGCGTCGACCATGAGTTGGAGCAGCCACACGCTGCCGCCGAGGGCGACGGCGAGGACGAAGGTCAACGCGGCGGCCGAGGCGAGGGTGGTGACGACGTCGCGGCGGCGACGGATCACGTCGTGGTGGGCGAGCGCGGGGCGGGGGGCGATGGCGTGCCGGGGACGTGGGGCCCGCACGGCGGTGGGGGCGTAGCCCTCCTGGAGGGGAGCGCCGTGCAGGGCACGGCCGGTGCGCTGGAGCACGGCGAGCTGTTGGTGGAAGTCGACCACCGAAGATGACGGATGCGTTGCCCGACGCTTCTGGAGGAAGGGTGGGACCAAGACGGCGGCCCAGATCGCGGCAAGCACCACTAGCACCATGACGGTCATGCTCCTCGCCTCGCTTTCAGTGTCGGAAAGGGTACGGACATCGGGATCTCCACTGGTGGATCCCCGAGAACGTGGCTGGACGGAACGGGAACGGCGGATGCCGTCGATGACAACGTTACGTTTCTACTACGAAACGCAACGTGGCGACAACCAAGTCTGCAAGATTTCCCAAGCACCGCTCGACCGGTGCGGGAGGCGCTACAGGCGGGTGTCGCCGTCGACGGAACCGGATCGGCGGCGGTAGGTGCCCGATCGCCCGCCCGTCTTCTCCCACAGCGTCAGTTCGCTGATGACCATGGCCCGGTCGGCCGACTTGCACATGTCGTAGATGGTGAGGCACGCCACCGAGCAGGCGGTCATGGCTTCCATCTCCACGCCGGTGCGATCGATGGTGTCGACCTGGGCCTCGACCTCGATGAAGTCGTCCTCGATGCGGAAGTTGACCAGCACCGATCCGACCAGGAGCGGATGGCACAGGGGGATGAGATCCGGGGTGCGTTTGGCGGCCTGGATGCCGGCGACCCGAGCCACGGCGAGGACGTCGCCTTTGGTGATGGCACCTCGGGCCACCAACGAGGCGGTGTCGGGCGTCATGTACACCCGCCCCCGAGCGACCGCCCGCCGATGCGTCGGCTCCTTGGGGGTGACATCGACCATGCGGGCCCGGCCCAGTGGATCGAGATGGGTGAGTCCGCGCTCCGACATCGCACCGAGTCTACGCAGAATCGCTCGGCCGCTTATCCCCCGATCTGGGACATCGACTTCCGGGGCCGGATGAACTGCACCTGACCGATCGAGTGACCGGCCCATTTGGCCGCAACGGCTTGCTCGATGATGGCGGCGAGATCGTCGTCGGTGGCGCCCGAGCGCATCGGACCGCGCAGATCGAACTCGTCCAGGGCGAACAGGCAGTTGCGCAACTGACCCTCGGCGGTGAGCCGGACCCGGTCGCAGGAGTCACAGAAGGGCTGCGTGACGCTGGGGATGACCCCGACGACCCCGCCGGGGTGGGTGGCGGGCAGGTCGAGGTAGCGGAACTGCTCGGCGGGCGCCGAGCCCCGCACGACCGGTTCGATCGGGTAGACGGCGCCGATCCGGCGCACGATCTCGGCCTGGGGCACGACCTGGGCCTGCTGCCAACCGGCATCAGCGTCGAGGGGCATGAACTCGATGAAGCGGACGATGACCCCGGCGTCGCGGCCGAAGCGGGCGAAGTCGACCACCTCGTCGTCGTTCACCCCGCCGATGAGCACCACGTTCACCTTCACCGGGTCGAGCCCGGCCTCCTTGGCCGCCTCGATGCCGTCGAGGACGTTGTCGAGCTCGTCCCGCCGGGTCAGGGCCTGGAACCGGTCGCTCTGCAGCGAGTCGAGGCTCACGTTGATCCGGCGCAGACCGGCATCGACCAGATCGTGGGCCATGCGGCGGAGGGTGGCGCCGTTGGTGGTCATGGCCAGGTCGACGAGCGGGCCGTCACCTCCGACGCGCAGGCCGGAGAGCTGGCGGACGAGGACGGGGAGATGGGCCCGTACGGTGGGCTCGCCGCCGGTGAGCCGGATGCCGTCGAAGCCGAACCGCTCGACGAAGATGCCGGCCACCCGACCGGTCTCTTCGAAGGTGAGGATGTCCTCGCGGGCGTGCCAATCCATGCCCTCCTCCGGCATGCAGTACGTGCACCGGAAGTTGCACCGGTCGGTCACCGAGATGCGCAGGTCGCGATGGACGCGGCCGAAGCGATCGATCAGTGGCGACGAAGACGGCATGGGCCCACCACGCTATCGGCACCGGGCGGCGCCGTCTCCGGTGGACACCTCGCTCAGCCCGACACCTCGAAGCGCCAGGGCGGGTCGGCCATGACCAGCCGGTGCCGGCGACCCGGCGTCGTGGCGTCGCCCGTCTCGTAGCCAGCGTCTCCCTCCCACATGGTCACCAGGACCCCGTCGAGGTGCCCGATGCGGGTCTGGTAGTGGAACGGCGTCCGGGCCGCGGCCGCGGCCAGCACGGAGTCCACGTCGGCGTGGGTGGCGAGGTCGTACAGGGTGACGATGGTGGGTGGGGCCAGCTCGATCTCGCCCGCGTCGCGCCGCCGGAGCATGTCGGCGGGCCGGACCCACTCGTCGTCGTGGATCTCGCCACCGTCGATGGTCACCACGCCGGCCTCCCCCACCGGCGCCCGGCAGGCGAAGAACCAGGTGGCGAAGCGCTTGGGGCCGTGCAGGGTCACGTCCGGAGGCGTCCAGTGGCTGAACGGCACCAGCCCGGCGGGCTCCACGAGCAGGTCGGCTTCCTCGAGCGACTCGCGGACCGCGGCCCGGCGAGCCGCGGCCATCTCGTCGCCGGGCGCGTGGGGATCCTCGTCCTCGGGATCGATCCGACCGCCGGGAAAGACCCACATGCCGCCGAAGCCGAGCTTGGCGTTCTTGCGCAGCATGAGGACCTCGAGATCCGAGCCGCCGTCGGGGCGACCCACGTCGCGCAGCGGGATGACCGTGGCGGCGGGGATCAGATCGCTCATGCCCCGTCAGCTGCTGGCTTCGGCGAGGGCCCGTCCGGTGAGGACCCGGGCGAGGTGCCGCCGGTACTCGACCGATGCGTTGAGGTCGGCCGAGGGCTCGGTGCCCTCGTCGGCCACGGCGGCGGCGTCCTCGAGCGAGGCCCCCGATGCGAGCGCGGCCTCGGCGGCGGACGCCCGCACCGGCCGGGAATCCATGTTGACGAGCCCGATGCCCGTGCGAGCCCCGGATCCGTTCTGGCGCACGCAGGCGACGCCGACGATGGCCCAGTCCTGGGCGCGTCGGTTGAACTTCTGGAACGACCACCCGGCACCGGCGACCTTCGGTACGCGGATCTCGGTGAGGAGCTCGGTCGCACCGAGCGCCGTTTCGAGGAACCCGGTGAAGAAGTCGTCGACCGCGATCTCGCGTGTGCCGTCAGGACCCTGGGCGACGAGGGTGGCGCCGAGGGCGAGGAGGACGGCCGGAAGGTCCGAGGCCGGGTCGCCGTGGGCGATCGAACCGCCGATGGTGCCCCGATGGCGAACCTGGGGATCGCCGACCTGCGACGTGGCGTGCGGGAGGATCGGCGCCTCGGACCGGAGCAGGCCACTGGTCTCGACGTCGCGGTGGCGGGTGAGGGCCCCGATGGCGACCTCGTCGCCACGGTCCTCGACGTATTGCAGGTCGGTGAGGCGGCCGACGTCGACCAGCACGCCCGGCGTGGCGAGTCGCAGCTTCATCAGCGGGACCAGCGAATGACCGCCGGCCAGGACCTTGGCCTCCTCGCCGTGCTCGACGAGGGCCCCGATGGCGGCGTCGGCCGAGTCGGCCCGGACGTAGTCGAACGCGGCGGGGATCATGGCGCCACCTTCGTTCCGCCCTGGCCGGTCTTGGCCGCGGCCAGCACCGATTGGACGATGTTGTGGTAGCCGGTGCAGCGGCACAGGTTCCCTTCGAGGCCCTCGCGGACCTCGGCCTCTGACGGATCGGGGTTCTCGTCGAGGAGCGAGGTCGCCGCCATGACCATCCCCGGGGTGCAGAAGCCGCACTGCAGCCCGTGGTTCTGACGGAACGCCTCCTGCATGGGGTGGAGCTCTTCGGCGGATGGAGCGAGCCCTTCGATGGTGGTCACCACTCCCCCGTCGGCCTGGACGGCGAGCACCGTGCACGACTTGACCGACACGCCGTCGAGGTGGAGCGTGCATGCGCCGCACGACGACGTGTCGCAGCCGATGTTGGTGCCGGTGAGGCCGACGACATCGCGTACGAACTGGACGAGCAGTGTCCGGGGCTCGACGTCGTGTCGCTCCTCGGTGCCGTTGACGGTGACCGTGATCTCCACCGTGGACCCCCTCTGGTCGAATCGGGAACTGAGCGAACTTCCTAGCGCATCTGCCGCGCTGCCGTGGCACCTACGCCCGACAGCCGCGCCGCGGGGGAATCCACACGCGTAGGTCGTTCGGCCTACTACGCTTGGTCCACGGGTATCCCTGTACCAAGTGAGGCAGAGCCATGGGGTTGTTCCGACGCAAGTCATCCGACCAGCTCGTCGAGGTGGGCGCGATGCCCGTCGAAGCCGACACCGGACATCGGGCCGCGGTTCATGCCGGTGTGCCCGGCCGGTGCCCGAAGTGCGACGGCTTCGGCTACATCGACCACATCGACATGACCCACCGCTTCCAGAGCCAGCACTGCCGCGACTGCGGCTTCGACTGGACCTTCAGCTTCGACGACGAGGGAGATGTCCTCGACATCACCGATTCGGCCCTCGAACGCCAGCGGCAGAACGCATCCGAGACCCGGTCGGTCTCGAGCTGAGCTGAACTACGGAGCGGTGGCCGAACCGTTCGGGAGCAACTCGCCGAAGGGCCACACCGACGGGAGCTCGATGGGCGGTTCGGGGGCCGGGAGCACGGCGTAGGGCTCCTCGCCCGGCCGCACCAGGCCGTACTGCGACCGGGCGATGGATTCGATCTCGGCGTCGCTGTCGAGCTCGTCGACACGGGCCGCCAGCGCATCGCGTTCGGCGTCGAGCTGCTGGAGCTGGGCGTTCGTCTCGGCCAGCGACCGACGCTGGTCGATCCAGGTGCGGGTCGGGAAGACGTAGACGGCGAGGATGGCGATGGTGGCCACCGCGGCGGCGGCGATCAGCAGCGGCCGCAGCCAGCGGCCGAGACCGGGTGGGAGGCGGTGCCGGGAGGCAACGGCGGCGGTCACCGGGCCCGCGCCCCCGCCGGGAGCGCATCCCAACCGCGGTACGCGGCCGCCTCACCGAGCATCGCTTCGATGCGCAGCAGCTGGTTGTACTTCGCGACGCGATCCGATCGGGCGGGCGCGCCGGTCTTGATCTGACCGCAGTTCGTCGCCACCGCCAGGTCGGCGATGGTGACGTCCTCGGTCTCGCCGGACCGATGCGACATGACCGACGTGTAGGCGTTGCGGGTGGCCAGCTCGACGGTGTCGAGGGTCTCGGTGAGCGACCCGATCTGGTTCACCTTGATGAGGATCGAGTTGGCCGTGCCGGCATCGATGCCGCGGGCGAGTCGCTCGGAGTTGGTGACGAAGAGATCGTCGCCGACGAGCTGCACCCGGTCGCCGATCGCCGCCGTGAGCTCGGCCCAGGTGTCCCAGTCCTCCTCGTCGAGACCATCCTCGATCGAGACGATGGGGTATCGCTCGACGAGATCGGCGAGGTAGGCGACCATCTCGGATCCGGAGAGCGACCGGCCCTCGCCATCGAGGTGGTAGCGACCGTCCCGGTAGATCTCGGAGTTGGCCGGATCCATGGCGATGGCGATGTCGGTGCCCGGGGTGCGTCCGGCGGCCTCGATGGCCTCGACCAGCACCTGCACCGCGGCTTCGTTCGACTCCAGGTTCGGGGCGAAGCCGCCCTCGTCGCCCACCGCGGTCGACAGGCCGCGGCGCGCCAGCACCTGCTTGAGGGCGTGGTAGGTCTCCGCACCCCAGCGCAGCGCCTCGGAGAAGCTGGCCGCACCGAGCGGCATGACCATGAACTCCTGGAAGTCGACGTTGTTGTCGGCGTGGACACCGCCGTTGAGCACGTTCATCATCGGGGCCGGCAGCACGTGGGCATTGGTGCCGCCGACGTAGCGGAACAGCGGCAACCCCCGTTCCTCGGCCGCGGCATGGGCCACGGCGAGGGACACACCGAGGATGGCGTTGGCCCCGAGCCGGGCCTTGTTGTCGGTGCCGTCGAGGTCGATCAGGAGCTGGTCGACGCCGCGCTGGTCGGCGGCCTCGACGCCGACCAAGGCGTCGGCGATCTCGCCGTTGACGTGACCCACCGCTTCGAGCACGCCCTTGCCGCCGAAGCGTTCGCCACCGTCGCGGAGCTCGACCGCCTCGAACTGGCCGGTGCTGGCGCCGGAGGGCACCATGGCGCGGCCGCTGGCACCCGACTCCAGCTCGACCTCGACCTCGACCGTGGGGTTGCCGCGGGAGTCGAGGACCTCCCGGCCCTCGATGTACTCGATGCTGCTCATGTCGTCGATCCCCGGATGGCGTGCGATGGTGCTGACCGGTGCTGACCGGTGCTGTGACTGGTGAGGCCAGTGTGGCGAACGTTACCGCTGGGGACGAGGACGGTGAAACACCCCGTCCGTACTGGCATCGACCGTATTGGCATCGACACAGCCACTTGCGCCCGGCGACCGGACGATCCGAAGTCCTAGGCTCGCCGCCAGTGGCGAGCACCGACCCCTTGCACGACGACCTGACCGAGGTCGGGGAGCACTTCGCGCTCCAGGTGCAGACCCGTGATGCCGAGGGCGCGTCCCGCGCCCTGCAGGCCGTGTCGGAGGTGGTGGTGGATCTCGCCCCGGCGCCGGACTCGGCCGCACCCCGCCTCTCCCCCTTGGCACCGATGCCCGAGGGCCCGCTGCTGCGCATCGACGACCTGTCGACGCGGATCGACACCCGTCGGCGCCTCGCCGAGGCCATCCAGGCCGCGCTCGACGACGTGGCCGGATCGGACGCCGAGGTGGTCGTGCTCCCCGTGGACGGACTCACCGATCTCGACCAGTGTCGGCGGGCGGCGGTGCTGCGCCTGTTCCCGCGTCCGACCCAGGCGGCCGGGCGCCTCGACCCGTCCTGGATCGACGTCGCGGCGGAGTGGGTCTTCGGCGACCAGCGCCCCGACGCCACGGTCCGGCTGCGCGTGCTCGGCGTCGAACGATCGGTGCGCGCCGCGGAGGCGGCCGGGGTCCTCCACGGCTGTGCCGCGGCGCAGGTCTGGTGCGATGTCGTCACGGGCGACGTCAGCGCCCGGATCCGGACCGCCTCGATCAGCTTCGGTGCGGCACCACATGTCGCCATCGCCGGAGGCGGTCCCCGCTGTGACGACGACGGTCTCCTCGCCCGCTTCGAACTGCTCGAGGAGGTCGCCCGCGAACTGGCCGCCGAGGTGGCGTACGCCTGTCTCGACTTCGAGGAGACCTTCGCCGACCTCGGCATGGGGCTCTCGCACACGGACTGGGTGCTGGAGGGTGGCTCGTCGCCGAACACCGTCGCCGGCCGGCTCGGCGACTGGTACGTCCCGGAGGCATTCGGCTACCAGATCCTCGGACCGCGCCACGTCGAGCGGCTCCGTGCCTCCGAACCGCGCCGCCCGTGGGGCCGGCCGGTCGCGGGCGACCATCTCGAGCTCCGCATCGGGGAGCCGGTCGACTGGCTCGTCTCGAGCGAGGTCCGGGCCGACGTGCGAGCCGACGGTTGGGAGCTGCTCGAGCCGATCATGCTCCGGGCCGATCAGCTCGACGCCGCGCTCCGGGCCCGGGACCAGGTCGACGGCGACCCGGTGCCGCCCCCCGTCTCCGACGCCGCGGTGGCGCTCCACGGCGTCCCCCAACTCGACGCCATCGTCATCGACGGCGAACGACACCCGAGACGGGGCACGAGGCTGACGGCGCTCGAGCTGGCGGCGTGGCTCGCCGGCGAGCCCCACACCGATGAACCGGCCACCGTCTCCCCCGTGCTGGCGCTGTTCGTCCGCCACCTCGGACTCGGCTTCGACGACGAGCACCGACAGCGACTCAAGCCCCTCGCCACCCGGCTCGTGGCGTCACGGGGCGAACCCGCCGACGAGCGGCGACGGGCCTGGCAGCTCACCGACTGGTTGGTACGGGTCCATGCCCCGCCGTGGCTGCGCCGAGCCGGGCTGACCGAGTCCGCCGACCGGCTGGACGGTCTCGAGTCGATCACCGGCCACACCGATCTGGTCCGGGCCGTCGACCTGCTCGGGAACGCCATCGTGACCGCGAGCCGGCGGCTGGAGATCACCACCACCATCGCCGGCGCTCGGGCCGAGGTCGTCGATCAGATCGCGTGGGACGTCTGGGAGCGGGCCGCGGAGCAGACCGGCTGGATGGCGGCCTCGGAGGCCGTGCAGTACGAGATCCCCGCCGACCTCGCCTACGCCGCCGATGCCCGGGTGGTCGAGTGCAGCCGTGACCCTCGGATCCGCTCCGATCTCGAGGCCAACACCCACGGGCTGGGCGACGCCATCTGGTTGGCGGCCCTGCACGAGATCGCCACCGCGGCGTGGAGGGGAGCGTGGTCGACCACCGAGGAGTTCGTGCACCACGAGTCGACCTTCTCCCTCCAGACCGCGCTGCGCCGCTCACTCGAGAGCGAGCTCGGTCCGGGCGCCGAGGACATGGGGGTCGAGTTGCTCGTCGACGAGGTCGACGCCGCGGTGCGCGACGCGCTGGCCCGCCTGGTGCTCGCCGACGACGACGAACCCGATTACTGGAAACATGCGATCGAGGCCGCCTCGGCCGGCGAACGGGGCGCCATCTGGCGACGGGCGCTCGACGAGACGCGGCACGTGCTCGGCGCGAGCCTCTTCGACGACGCCATCGGTGTGGCACGCACCGAACTGCATCGGTGGCTCGACGAGGCACCGCGACTGGTGGGTCGGGCGGTCGCCGCCGCAGTGGCACGCGAGGCGTCAGGGGTGGCTGGCCGTGGCATCGCGGCGCGGGCCGCGGCCGAACGCTTCGCCCGGGGCGGGACCGAGGAGGAGGCGGAGGCCGCCGCCGAGGCGGCCATCGGCGGGATCGTGGACGAACTGGCCGACGACGCGCTCGACATGGTCGAGCGGCTGGTCGACCATGTCGAGCACGTCCACGATCAAGCCGGGGTCACGGCTCCGACCTGACCGGCGAGCCCGACTCGGCCGCCACGGCCTGATCGCGCAGCGAGTCGGTGGCCCGACGCAGGGCCGCCTCGGCGTCCACGCCGGCCGAGCGGGCGTAGGCCACCAGGGCGAGGATGGCTGCACCGACGTCGCCCTCGGGATCGGTGGGTTCCGGGCCGGCGATCCCGAGGCGCTCGGCCTTCGAGAGCACCTTGTGGGCGTAGAGCAGACCGGGCAGGGCCGCCGGAATGCCGTCCATCACCGACGAACGTCCCTTCTCCTCGCGCTTGATCTGCTCCCAGTTGGAGGCCACCGCCGAGGCGTCGGCGGCATCGACGGTGCCGAACACGTGGGGGTGCCGGCGTTCGAGCTTGTCGTGGATGCCCCGGGCGACGTCGGCGAGGGTGAAGACACCCGCCTCCGCGGCGATGGTGGCATGGAACACCACCTGGAAGAGGAGATCACCCAACTCCTCCTCGAGATGGTCGGCACCAGCTCCCGTCTCGGGGTCGTAGGCCTCGATGGCCTCGACCACCTCGTAGGTCTCCTCCACGACGTATCGCGTCAGGCTGTGATGGGTCTGCTCACGGTCCCAGGGGCATTGCTCGCGCAACGTCCGGACCAGCTGCGTGAACCGCACCAACTCCTCGGCCACCGGAGCCCCCACCGCGGGCACGAAGACCGAGGTGAGGTGGTCGGCGGCGACTCGGCGATCGAGGTCGGCCCAGTCCACCTCGGTGACGCGCTCGTCGGGAAGTCCGAGCCGCTGCAGGATGATGGCGCCGTCCGGGGTGTGCTCGTCGTAGGCGAGCTTGATGTCCGAGAGCACGTGACCGGCGTGGCAGTGCGCCACCAGGAGTGGGCCGGTGGCACCGGCGGCGTCGATGGCGAACCGGTGGCCGTCCACCAGCCGGACGCCGGCCTCGACCGGGTCGACCCCGAGGTGACCCCAGGCCAGATCGAGGAACGACATGCCCGGGACGACCTCGACGTCGACCCGGTCGTCGGCCAGCAAGAGGGCCACGGTGCGCTCCAGTACGTAGGGCGATCCGGGCAGGGCGTAACCGATCTCCCCGTGCCGCTGCGCCCCGGCGACGAGATCGTCGGCGATGCGCCGGTAGACCTCGTCGAAGGTGACCGCCGATTCGTAGACGGGGTCGTAGCTCTGGCGGTCGGCGAAGGGTTCGGCCGCAGGGTGGCGATGCGTGCGCAGTCGCCACTGGTCGAGTCCGGCGAGTCGGGCCGCGGCTCCCGCCGTGGTGAGGTCCGGTCCGCCCGGACCCAATCCGACGACGACGACCGTAGGACGCGCCGGCCGGTCGGTCACGACCCGGACGGGGTCGGCTGCGGCCGGGGTCCGCTCGGCGGGCTGACGACACCGATACCCGAGCCCTGGTCGACGAAGCTGCCGTAGCGGGGGTTCACGACCACATCGGGGACGTCGACCGTGGACGGATCGATCGACGACAGGTTCTGCTGGTACAGCAGGTCCTCGGCGAGGGACTTCAGGAAGGCGTCGTCGTAGTTGGGGAAGTTGGTCTTCAGCTGCGTGACCGCCTGGGTCACCTGGTCGGCCGGGGGCGCGAAGCCGGTGGCGGCACCGAGCTGGCGGCTCTGCTGGGCGACCACCCGGAACGAGAGCACGGCCGCCACGAACTCGGCGTTGCGGCGTCCCGGCGCGCCGAGCTCCTGCACCCCGAAGGCCTGGGTCGCCATGGTGGGATCGCTGGCCCAGGTCTCGATCTCGGCCTGGAGATCGGAGCTCGTGTACTGGTACGAGCCGACGCTGGCCGCCAGGGCGCCGCCGAAGGTGGGTCCGCCGAGCTCGCCCTGGTCGGAGCAGCCACCGGCCACGAGTCCGATCACGACGAGCACGAGCAGGGGGAGGCGGGTCAGGATTCGGCGCACGATCGTCGATGCTATGGCTCGACCAGGTGGCGGAGGAAGGCGACCAGATCGACGGTGGGGTCCGATCCCTTGGCCATGGGCACCTCGAGCAGGGCGGGGTCGGGCTTGTAGACAGCCTTGGGCGCGATGCGCTTGAGCCGGACCACCTGGCTGGCCTTGAGCTGGAGCGGGGACACCCGTGCCTTGTAGGCCGGGCCCATGAAGCCGTCGCCGGGGACGACGGTGACCTCCGTGATACCGACCCGGTGGCACTCGGCCCGCAGGCGGGCCACGGCCAGCAGCGCCTGGGCCGGCTCCGGTATCGGCCCGTACCGGTCGATCCACTCCCGCTCGATGTCGTCGACCTCCTGGTCCGACGTCACCGCGGCGAGGCGGCGGTAGGCCTCCAGGCGCAGCTCCTCGCGCTCGACGTAGCTGGCCGGCAGGTTGGCGTCGGTCGGGGTCTCGATCTTGATCTCGGCCGGGGGGCGGACCGGCTCCCCCTTGAGCTCGGCGACGGCTTCGTTGACCATCTGGCAGTACAGGTCGTAGCCGACGGCGGCGACGTGGCCCGACTGACCGGTGCCCAGCAGGTTGCCGGCGCCGCGGATCTCGAGGTCGCGCATGGCGATCTTGAACCCGGAGCCGAGCTCGGTGGACTCGCCGATGGTCCGCAGCCGTTCGTAGGCGTCCTCGGAGAGGACCAAGTCGGCGGGATGGAACAGGTAGGCGTAGGCGCGGCTGCCGGCCCGACCGACGCGGCCCCGGAGCTGATGGAGCTGGCCCAGTCCGAGGAGATCGGCGCGGTCGACGACCAGCGTGTTCACCGTGGGCATGTCGATGCCCGACTCGATGATGGTGGTGCAGACCAGGACGTCGAAGTGACCCTCCCAGAAGTCGATCACCACCTGCTCGAGCGTGCCCTCGTCCATCTGGCCGTGGGCGACGGCGACGCGGGCCTCGGGCACCAGCTCGGCGAGGTCGGCCGCGACCCGGTCGATGTCGCGGACCCGGTTGTGGACGAAGAAGACCTGGCCCTCGCGGAGCAGCTCGCGACGGATCGCCTCGGCGGCCGCCCGTTCGTCGTACTCGCCGACGTAGGTGAGGATGGGCTGGCGGTCGGCCGGCGGCGTGTCGAGCAGGCTCATGTCGCGGATGCCGGTGAGGCTCATCTCCAGCGTCCGGGGGATGGGGGTGGCCGTCAGGGTGAGGACGTCGACGTTCTCCTTCATCTCCTTGATCCGCTCCTTGTGCTTGACCCCGAAGCGTTGCTCCTCGTCCACCACCAGCAGGCCGAGGTCGTGGAACGTCGTGTCGGGGTTCAGGAGGCGATGGGTGCCGACGACGACGTCGACGGCTCCGCTGCGGAGTCCCTCGATGACCTCCTTGGCCTGGGCGTTGGTGAGGAACCTCGAGAGGACCTCGACCCGGATGGGGTAGGCCGAGAACCGGTCGCTGAAGGTCTGGAAGTGCTGCTGGGCCAGCAGCGTGGTGGGGACGAGGACCGCAGCCTGCTTGCCGTCCTGCACGGCCTTGAAGATGGCGCGCAGCGCGACCTCGGTCTTGCCGAACCCGACGTCGCCGACGACGAGGCGGTCCATGGCGACCTCGCGCTCCATGTCGGCCTTGATGTCGTCGACGGCGCGCAGCTGGTCGGGTGTGGGCTCGTAGGGGAACGCGGCCTCGAACTCGGCCTGCCACGGCGTGTCACCGGCGTAGCCGTGGCCGCCGGCGGCGAGCCGCTTCTGGTAGAGGACCACCAGTTCCTGGGCGATCTCACTGACGGCGGAGCGGACCTTGGCCTTGGCCTTGGTCCAGGCGTCGCCGCCGAGGCGGGTGAGGCTCGGGGTCTCTCCACCGGTGTAGTGCCGCACGGCATCGATCTGGTCGGAGGGGACGTAGAGCTTGTCGCCGCCCTTGTACTCGAGCAGGAGGTAGTCGCGCTCGTTGCCGTTGATGGCCCGCTTGACCATGCCGCCGTAGCGGGCCACGCCGTGCTGGTGGTGGACGACGTGGTCACCCACCTGGAGGTCGTCGAAGAAGTTCTGGGCGTCGCGACGGCGGGGACGGGCCTTGCGGTGGCTGCGGCGCCGGCCGGTGAGGTCGGACTCGGCCAGCAGCGCCAGCTTCACCCCCGGGAGGATGCAACCCCGCTCGAGCGGCTCGACGACGACCTCGCCCTCGACCCCCGCCTCGTCGAGCAGCTCGCGCAGCCGAGCGGCCGATCCCTCACCGTCGGCTGCCACCACCAGCCGGTAGCCATCGGCCTGCAGGTCGCGGAGCTGTCGGCGGCGCCGGTCTTCGTCGCCCAACGCGACCTGGAACGAGAACGCCTGCACCGTGGACACCTCTGGGCCCTCGGGGGCGGTGGTGACCTGCCAGGTGGGAGCCTCGGTGCTGGCCAGGACCCGCTCGAGCGGCAGGTGCAGCGGCGGGAAGGAGTGCTCCGTGCTGCTGCGGTCGCCTCGCACGCTTCGGCTCCCTGCGGCGTCGGGCGCTGGCGCTTCCTCCCCGACGCCGGAGCGTCCAGTCACGCCCCAGGTGCGGGCCAGGCTCTCGGCGAGGTCTGCTTCCTCGGCCAGGAACTCCTGGGCCCGGTCGCGCAACCGGCGGGGTTCGACCAGCAGGATCTGGCTGTCGGCCGGCAGGACGTCGCCGAGCAGGCGTTCGTCAGGGGCCAACCAGGGCAGCCAGGACTCCATGCCGTCGAAGATCTGACCTTCGGCGATGCGCTCCCAGTGTTCGCGACCCCAGGGCTCGAGGGCCACCAGCTTCGCAGCCCGGGCGCGGATCTCGTCGCTGGGGAGCAGCTCGCGGCACGGCAGGATCTCGACCCCGGTGATGTCGTCGGTCGAACGCTGATCGGTGACCGAGAACTCGGACAACCGGTCGACCTCGTCGCCCCACAGGTCGATGCGGATCGGACGCTCGGCGGTGGCGGGGAACACGTCGATGATCGAACCTCGCACCGACAGCTCGCCCCGATGCTCGACCTGGTACTCGCGCCGGTAGCCGAACCCGACGAGGGTGGCGACGACCTGGTCGAGATCGAGCTCGTCTCCGACCGCCACTGCGAGGGGCTCGACCGTCTCGCTGCCCGGTGCGAGCCGCTGGATGAGCGATCGCACGGGGGCCACCACAACCGTCGGGTACCGGTCGGGGGCGGAAAGCCGGCGCAGGACGCGCAGCCGCCGCCCCATGGTCTCGACACCGGGACTCACGCGCTCGAAGGGGAGGGTCTCCCAGGCCGGGAAGTACTCGACCTCGTCGGCACCGAGGAAGGCCTCGAGGTCGTGCACGGTGCGCTCGGCATCGGCCGACGTGGCGGTGGCGACGACGATGGGACGGCGGGTGGAGCGGGCGGCCAGGCCGGCGATGACGAGGGCTCGGGCCGGGTCGGGCACGGCGAGGACGGCGCGGGCCCGGCCGAGGACACCGATCAGCCCCGGCTCGTCGCGAACGACCGCGGGCAGGTCGCGCAGGGGCCCGGCGATGGAGCGGTCGGTGGCGACGGAGGGGGCTGCGCTCACCGAGACGAGGCTATCGACGGACCGGCTCAATCCCGGCGGTTGTAGCGCTCCATGGCTCGCTCGACGCCGTCGTCGAGGATCACCTCGACGGCGTCGGCGGCCTCGGCGATGGCGATGTCGAGTGCTTCGCGGTCGCGGCGTCCGGGCCGGCGCAGGACGTGGTCACGGCCGTGTTGGCTCCCGGGAGGCTTGCCCACGCCGATCCGCACCCGGAGGAACGCCGCCGTCTGGAGGTGGGCCTTGATCGACTTGAGCCCGTTGTTGCCGGCCAGCCCGCCGCCGACCTTGACCTTGATGCGTCCGACGGGGAGGTCGAGCTCGTCGTGCACCACGACGAACCGGGCGGGGTCGTCGATGCCATAGCGCTTGACCAGTGCGGCCGCCGCCAGGCCGGCCTCGTTGTAGTACGTGGTGGGCACCGCGACCACGAGTCGCTTCATCGACGGCGCCGGCCGCAGCTCGGCCAGCTCGGCCCGCTCCTTCTTGGACAGCGACAGGGTCTCGCCGTGACGATCAGCGAGGACGGCCGCGCAGTCGGCGCCGGCGTTGTGGCGGGTGCGGGCGTAGTCGATGCCAGGGTTGCCGAGCCCGAGCACCACGAGGTCCGCCGGGGTGCCGCGGCGCTCGGCCGCGGCC
This sequence comes from uncultured Acidimicrobiaceae bacterium, assembly GCA_963747745.1. Taxonomy (GTDB): domain Bacteria; phylum Actinomycetota; class Acidimicrobiia; order Acidimicrobiales; family Salinilacustritrichaceae; genus Salinilacustrithrix. Next base: position 169,367 of record CAVVGJ010000008.1, on the reverse strand, counting down.
CGGAAGATGCTCAGCTCTCGTCGGCGGTGTCGCCGCTGGCTTCGGCCTCGTCGCCGCCTTCGGCCGCAGCTTCGCCTTCGCCTTCGCCCTCCTCGCCCTCGACCGCTTCGCCCTCGGCCTCTTCGCCCTCGCCGGGCTCGGGGAGCTCGACATGCGGGACGGACGCGGTGACGATGGCGTCTTCGGGGTCGACGTTGAGCTCGACTCCGGGCGGGAGCGTGAGGCTGCTGGCCCGGATCGGTTCGTCGAGGGTGAGCCCGGAGCAGTCGACGACGAACTCGTTCGGGATCGACCCCGGCTTGGCCGACACGGCGATGGAGAACATCTGCTGGTCGACCACCAGCTCCTTGAGCTGGTCGGCGTCGGTGTGCTCGAGGATGATGGGGACGTCGACGTCGAGGGGCTTGTCGCGGTCGATGATCAGGAAGTCGACGTGGGTGACGTCGCGGCGCACCGGATGGCGCTGCATGTCCTTGACGATGGTCAGCCGCTCGACGTCACCGAACTCGACGGTGATCAGGGCGTTGAGCCCGGCCGGGGTGGTCAGGGCGGCCCGGAGCTCGCTCCAGTTCACGGCGACCGAGGTGGGGGGGTCTCCGGCTCCGTAGACGACCGCGGGGATCTTGCCTTCGCGGCGCAGGCGACGAGAGGACCGCGAGCCGGTGGCGCGGTCGGTTTCTGCCGTGAGGGTGATCTGGTCGGCCATGGGGAGGCTCCTGCGAAACGGTCGTAGACGAACGGACGAGTGTACGAAGCCCCACCGCGCCCGAACAACTCCCCCGCGCGTTCAGGAAGGTCGGCGTCGGGAGCGCCAGCGAGCAGCCGACAGCGAAACGAGGTACGCAGGGCCCACAAGGGCCCAAGGCCGAGTGAGCCATGTCGCAGATTACGCCTGGTTCTTGCCGCCGAAGAGCTCGGAGACGGACGTGTCCTCGAAGACGGCGTCGATGGCCTTGGCCAGGATCGGCGCGATGGAGCGGACCTCGAGCTTGTCGAACTGCTTCTCGGACGGCAGGGGCAGCGAGTTGGTGGCGATGAGCCGGATGATGCTCGAGTTCTTGATCCGGTCCACCGCCGGGCCCGACAGCACGGCGTGGGTGCAGGCGGCGTGGACCTCGGCGGCGCCGTGCTCCATGAGCTGCTCGGCGGCAGCGCACATCGTGCCCGCGGTGTCGATCATGTCGTCGATGAGGACGCAGCAGCGACCCTCGACGTCGCCCACGACGTCTTTGGCCTCGACGCTGTTCTTGGCCCCCTTGACGCGGCGCTTGTGCACGATGGCGAGATCGGCGTGGAGGTCGTTGGCGTACTGCTCGGCCACCTTCACCCGGCCCGCGTCGGGCGACACGATGACGAGGTCGTCGCCGAGCTCCCTGATGGCCTCGGTGAGCACGGGCCGGGCCTGCAGGTGGTCGACGGGGCCGTCGAAGAAGCCCTGGATCTGCCCGGAGTGGAGGTCGATCGACACCAGCCGGGTGGCGCCGGCGGCGGCGAACATGTCGGCCACGAGCTTGGCCGTGATGGGCTCGCGACCCTCGGCCTTGCGGTCCTGGCGGGCGTAGCCGTAGAAGGGGCAGACCGCCGTGATGCGCTTCGCCGATGCCCGGCGGGCCGCGTCGATCATGATGAGCTGCTCCATCAGCGCATCGTTGATCGACATGTGCTCGATGCTGCTGTGGCTCTGGATGATGAAGACGTCGGCGCCACGGACGTTCTGACCGAGCTTGGCGTGGATCTCGCCGTTGGCGAACTCGGCCAGGTTGGCGTCGCAGAGGGGCTCGTCCAGGATCTCGGCGATCTCCTGGGCCAAGGGCAAGTGCACCCGTCCCGACAGGAGGTGCAACTTCTTCTTGGTGACGAGCTCCATGGGGAACGCTCCGTGGTTCTGGTCGGACCGTCAGCGGCTCCGGTCGGCAGCCCCGGTGTTGGCGCCAGCATAGTGAGGTCCGGTGGTCACGCCAGCGGCGACCTCGTCGCCCGGGCCGAGGGCGGCCCACGGTCCCACGCTGGCTCCGGCACCGACGGTGGAACGAGTGGCCACGGTGTGCACCACGCGGGCACCGTCGCCGACCACGGTGTCGACGAGATGGGCGTCGGGGCCGATGTCGGCGCCGGTACCGATGCGGCAGGTGCCCTGCAGCATCGTCCCTGGGTAGAGGGTGACGTCGCGCCCGAGCTCGACCGTGGCGTCGAGGTGGATCCGGTCCGGATCGACCATGGTGACGCCCCGCTGCATCCAGCTCAGGTTGATGCGCCGGCGCAGCTCGCGCTCGGCCGCGGCCAGCTGGACCCGGTCGTTGATGCCATGGGTCTCGGCGGGATCGGCCGCCACCATGGACGTCACGCGGTGGCCGGTGTCGGCCAGCACGGCGACCACGTCGGTGAGGTAGTACTCACCCTGGGCGTTGTCGGGTTGGATGCGTCGCAGGGCCGGGGCGAGGAGGCTGCGGCGGAAGCAGAGGATGCCGGTGTTGAACTCGGTGATGGCTGCCTCCTCGGGGGTGACGTCGGCCTCCTCGACGATGCGCATGACGCGGTCGTCGCGGCCCCGGACGATCCGGCCGTACCCGGTGGCGTCGCCGAGATCGGCGGTGAGGATGGTGCAGGCCGCGTCCTGCTCCCGATGCGACGCCACCAGGGCCGCCAGCGTCTCGGGGCGCAGCAGCGGTGTGTCGGCGGTGAGCACCAGCACGTCGTGGGGCTCGTCGTACTCGTCGTCGGCGAGGCCGGTGAGGCCGACAGCGGTGGCATCACCCGTGCCTCGCTGGACGGGCTGCTCGACGAACTCGAGCGGCCGGTCGCCGGCGTCCTCGACGAGGCGCTTGGTGACCTCGTCGCCGCCGTGGCCCACCACCACCGAGACCCGCTCCACCGCGCAGTCGTCGAGGGCGTCGAGCACCCACAGCACCATCGGCTTGCCGACGAGGACGTGGAGCGGCTTCGGACGATCGGAGCGCATCCGGGTGCCGTGGCCGGCGGCCAGGACGATGGCGGAGAGCGGGCGACTGCGGGTCGAGTCATCCATGGCTTCTGGTCTATCGCATCCTCCGGGCGATGCCGTGGCGCAGCGTCACCGGTGCTCGCTCCGCTCGATCCGCACGGGTGCACCCAACTCGACGAACACGGTGCCGGCATCGGTGCGCACCGGCACCGGTGGGCCGGCGAGCAGCTCGACCCGGCATCCGGCGGCGTCGACGTCGACCGCCACCTCCGAGCCGTGACGGGTCAGGCGGAACCGGATCGCGTCCCAGGCGGCCGGCAGGCGGGATTCGAACCGGAGGTACTCCCCGTTGTCGACCAGGCCGGCGAACCCGTGGACCAGGCAGGCCCAGACACCGCCTGCGTTGGCGATGTGCACACCGTCGGACGTGTTGCCGTGGGTGTCGGCGAGGTCGAGGTAGAGGGATTGGTTGAAGTAGTCGAACGCGAGGTCCTCGTGGCCCACCTCGGCGGCGACGATCGCCTGCACGCACGCCGACAGCGACGAGTCGCCGGTGGTGATGGGGTCGTAGTACTCGAAGTTGCGCCGCTTCTGCTCGGTGCTGAAGTGCTGGCCCTGCAGGTACATGGCGAGCACGACGTCGGCCTGCTTGAGGATCTGGTGCCGATAGATCACGAGGGGATGGAAGTGGAGCATGAGTGGGTACTTCTCGGGCGGTGACATGGAGAAGTCCCAGGGCTCGCGGTCGAGGAAGCTCTCGTCCTGCGGGTTGATGCCGAGCCCGTCGTCGTAGGGCAGGTACATGGCGTCGGCGGCGCGACGCCACTCGCCGATCTCGTTCTCGGTCAGGCCGGTGGCCCGTTGCAGCGCTTCGTAGGCCCGCTCGTCCCAGGCGGCGAGGAACTCCATGGTCCACGCCGCGTATCGCATGTTGAACCGGGCCATGACGTTGGTGAACGTGTTGTCGTTCACGACCGTCGTGTACTCGTCCGGCCCGGTCACGCCGTGGATGCGGAACCGGGCGTCGCCGTTGTGCTCGTAGAAGCCGAGATCGGCCCACATCCGCGCCGTCTCGACCAGGATCTCGGCTCCCTCGTGGGCCAGGAAACCCACGTCACCGGTGGCGTTCAGGTACCGCCACAAGGAGTAGGCCACCGCGGCGTTGATGTGGTACTGCGCCGTGCCGGCCGCGTAGTAGGCCGAGGCCTCCTCGCCGTTGATGGTCCGCCACGGATAGAGCGCACCCTGTTCGCTCAGCTCGGCGGCCCGTTCCCGGGCCGCGTCGAGCATCTTCCACCGGAAGCGCAGGAGCTTGCGGGCGGCGTCGGGGTTGGTGAAGGCGAGATAGGGCAGGACGTAGACCTCGGTGTCCCAGAAGTAGTGGCCGTCGTAGCCGCCGCCGGTCACGGCCTTGGCGGCGATGCCCTGCTCGTGGGCGCGGGCGGACGCCTGCGCGAGGTGGAAAAGGTTCCAGCGGACGGCCTGCTGGGCGTGCGGGTCGCCCTCGATCTCGACGTCGGAATGGGCCCAGAAGTCGTCCAGCCAGGCGCGCTGGTCGTCGTAGAGCTGCGCTCGACCCGACTTGCGGGCCCGGGCGAGGGTGCGCTGGCACCGGTCGGCGAGCTCTTCGGCCGGGATGCCGCGGGACGTGTGGTAGGTCACGAACTTGGTGATGCCGATGGTCTCGCCCGCCGAGGCCTCGACGGTGAACACCGTCTTGGCCAGGTCGGGGTCCACCGAGGTCTCGATCCCGTAGGCGCACGACGTCTCGATCTCGTGGTGGTAGGCGCAGGCCAGTGTCATCCCGCTGTCGACGCACCGGTAACCCAGCACGACGGTGCCGCCGTCGGCATCGTCGGGTTCGTGGCGCTGCAGCTGCGGATTCAGGACCCGGTCGGGGAACTTGCGAGACCGCCGCGGGTCGGTGCCCTCGCCGAGGGCGGCCGATGCGACGTGGTACTCGTCCTCGCCGTCCTGGCGGTTCAGCAGCTGCGACGACACGACGATGGGCGCGTTGCCCTCGAGGAGCTCGATCTCGAGGCGGAGGACGGCGAGGTGCCGGTGCTGGAGGCTGACCATGCGTTCGGTGCGGATGCGGAGGCGCTTGCCGGCCGGGGTGGTCCACAGCAGCTCGCGGTGGGAGCGGCCCGTGCGGAAGTCGAGGACCCGCTCGTAGTGGTCGAGGTCGGCTTCGGGGATGAGCAACGGCTCGTCGTCGACGTAGAGCTTCATCAGCTTGGCGTCGGGCGCGTTGACGATGGTCTGGCCGGTCTTGGCGAAGGCGAAGGCCTCCTCGGCGTGCAGGATCGGCCACGTCTCGTGGAAGCCGTTGATGTAGGTGCCGTGGGTGTGCGCCTCGCGCCCCTCCGGGGGGTTGGCCCGCATGCCGATGTAGCCGTTGCCCACCGCGAACAGCGACTCGATGGCGCCGCGGTCGCGATCGGACGGCTCGGTCTCGACCAGGCGCCAGGGCTCGGCCGGGAACCGGTGCCGGGGAATGGCGCTGGCGGTGGCGCGGATCTTCATGGCCGGGGTCCGTCCTCCAGGGTCTCGCCGAGATCGTCGACGACCAGGTCAGCGCCGTGGGCCAGCAGGGCCTCGCGGTTGCCACCGCGGTCGACGCCCAGCACGAGCCCGAAGCTGCCCGCGGCACCGGCGGCGACTCCGCTGGAGGCGTCCTCGACCACGACGCAGGCGTGGGGATCGGCACCCACCAGCGACGCGGCGTGCAGGAACATGTCGGGCGCCGGCTTGCCGGTGAGGTGCTGCTCGGCGGCGGTGATCCCGTCGACGACGTGGGGGAAGCGGTCGGCGAGGCCGGCGGCGGCCAGCACGGAGCGGGCGTTGCGGGACGACGACACGATGGCCGATGCGATGCCGTGATCATCGAGGTGGTCCATCACCGCCAGCGTGCCCGGGTACGGCTCGACGCCCTCGCGCTCGAGGAGCTGGTTGAACAGGGCGTCCTTGCGGTTGCCCAGGGCGCACACCGTGGCGTCACCGGGCGGATCCGAGGGCTGACCCTCCGGGAGGGTCACGTTCCGCGACGCGAGGAACGACCGGACACCGTCGTAGCGGGGTTTGCCGTCGACCCAGGTGAGGTAGTCGTCGTCGGTGAAGTCGTAGGCGCGGAACAGCTCGGCCCAGGCCCGCCGGTGCACGGCGGCGGTGGGCGTGACGACGCCGTCGAGGTCGAACAGGACGGCCCGGAACCGGGTCCACTCGACGATCGCAGACGACACACCACCCATGGCCGGGGAGTGTACGGACCTCCACCAGGAAGAATCGGCCCGAAGAATTCGCCCCCACTCACGCAGACCGAATTCGCCCTGTAGCGCCTGACTCCCGAGCCGAAGAAATTCGCCCTGCGAATTTCTTCAACGAACTCGAGCTCGCCCTGGCGAGCGAGAGTTCGCGTTCCCGGGGGAGGGTTCGAACCTCCGACATCCAGCTCCAAAGGCTGGCGTTCTGCCAATTGAACTACCCGGGATCGGTGCGCGGCGAGCGTAGTGGCGTTTCGCATGCACGCCGTCGACCGCTCTAGTCTCGCTCCCACTATGGGTTCCCTCGTCAAGAAGCGCCGCAAGCGCATGCGCAAGAAGAAGCACAAGAAGATGCTGAAGCGCACGCGGTTCCAGCGCCGCGCCGCCGGCAAGTAGCGGCGTCCGGCCGGTCGGGCGTCAGCGCCGGCCCACCGTGTAGCGGATCTGCTGGTCGAACCCGATGCGTCCGGCGTCGTCGCGACAGCGGTCGACGGCCGCGAAGACCTCGGCCCGGACCCGCTCGCGGTCCGTGTCGGGGATGGACTGCCAGAACTGGCGTTGCCCGACCGACATCGACCACCGGTACCAGTGCTCGGCGTCGTCGAAGCGGGGGCTCACGGTGGCGAGTTCGGTGCGCACGTCACGGAAGCCGGCCTCGGCGAGCAGCGATTCCATCCCCTCGTCGGACCCGAACGGCCCGCTCGCCCCCGTGGTGCGGGCGTCGGCCACCCCGGGGCCGGCATTGGCATGCAGGACGGAGTCGACCGTGGTGCGCCACTCGTCGCTGTAGGGGCCGAAGGTCGAGACGCCGACGCGACCGCCGTCGCGGAGGAGGTCGCGCCAGGCGCGGAGCGCGACCGCGGGATCGGGGAGGAAGAACAGCACCAGGGAGGAGGCCACGATGTCGAGGCTGCCCGACTCGAGGCCGGGAGCCATGGCGTCGCCCACCGCGAAGTCGACCCGTCGTCCCGACCGGGTGGCCGCGTCCGTGGCGGCTTCGATCATCCGAGGAGACAGGTCCAGGCCGATGACCGAGCCTTGCGGCCCCACCTCGGAGGCGAGGGCGAGGGCGACCGCTCCCCGGCCGCAGCCGATGTCGACGGCGTGCTCGCCCGGTTCCGGCGCCAGCGCTCGTACCAACCCGTGGGCGATGGGCTGGAAGAAGTCGACGCCCACGTTGTCGTAGTCGTCGACGAGTTGGTCGAAGAGGCTGGCGATCCTGGCCTGGTGTTCCGTCATCCTCGCTCCCCCGCTCGGGTACCTGCGCCGTTCCCGCGCACGATACCGATACCGACTCCGCGCCTCCGGCACCGCCCGCGATCAGCCCACCGCGGGAACGGTGCGGGCGACGATGCGATCTGGCCCGGGGTGAGAACCGGGAACGAACCAGGTCGAACCGCTCCCGGCGAGCACCGGGGTCTCACCAGTGGCTTCGCCGAGGGCGTCGCGGAACCGGGCGAGGTCCGGCGCCACGACGAGCGCCGCTGGTTCGAGGTCGTTGGGCCCCTCGCCCCTGGGTCCGCCGAGGGCATCCCAGGCGCGGTAGACGGCCGCGGTGTCGCAGCCGAAGTCGGGGAACGCCAGCGTCACCGTGCGGGCCTCGAACGGCAGCGCCTCGATCCGGTCGCCGATGCCGGTGACCCGGGCCCGACCGCCCCGGAGGCAGAACGGCACGTCGGCGCCGAGCCGTGCCGCGAGGTCGATGTCCGTCACCCCGGCCCAACGCAGCACGGCGGCGGCATCGGAGGACCCGCCGCCCAACCCGCCGCCGGCAGGGATCCGCTTGGTCACGTGGACGGCCGCGGTCCTGCCGATCGTCGCCAGGGCACGAGCGACGAGGTTGTCGGCGCCGGTGCTGAGGCCGATGGCGGCAGGACCGCCGATCGTGATGCCCGATCCCACCTCGAACCGGAGCTCGTCGGCGAGATCGAGGCTCACCATCTCGGCGTCGATGAGGTGGTAGCCGTCGTCGCGGACTCCGGTGACGTGGAGGGAGAGCGTGAGTTTGGCGTGGGCCACCTCGCGGCCGGAGACACCCATGCTCGACCCGCTCACCGCGGCTCGACGAGGAGGAGCTGCGTCGACCGTCCGATGGGACCCTGCTCGTCGAACAGGAGGCTCTCGGCGAGCCCGACCCCATCGGGGCCGAGCCGGGTCACGGCGTCGAGGCAGACCCACTCGCCCACCGGCAGCCGGTAGAGGTGCACGGTGAGGTCGGGGTTGAGGAACAGCACGCCCCCCATGTCGAACAGCTTCGAGACGCCGTTGCCGAAGTCGGCGGCAGCCACCACCCGCTCGAGCGGCGTCGTGTCGCGGCCGGCGACCAGCGGAACGGTGAGGCGGATCCAGTCGGTGGCGGGGCCGACGGCCTCGAAGCTGGTCCCTCCCACGGTGCGATGCTCGACACCGGCGCGGTGGAAGGCCGGTGGACCGGCGAGGGTCTCGGCGGCGAGGCCGGTTCCGGTGTCCGGCCCGGGAGGCGTCGGGAGGTCCGGTGTCCATCCGTGGTCGAAGGGCAGCCTCCGGATGCCCTCCAGGGTGGCGGTGAGCACGACCGTGCCGTCCGGAGCGGCGAGGGTGGCATCAGCCAGGCAGATCCGACGGCCGGGGCGACGCAGCACCGTGGTGACGGTGAGCTCGGCCAACGGCACCGGCCGCTGCAACTCGGCGGTGTAACGGGCGGGCACGAACTCGATCCCGAGGTCGGCGTCGATGATCGTGGTCTCGAGGACACCGGCGACCAGCGCGGCGGGTGGCCCGCCGTGGAGGGCGCCCGGGTCCCAGGGGCCGAGCGCGAGCTCGGTCGGCTGGTAGCGATTGCCGCCGAGGGCTTCGAAGATGGCATCGGGCACGGCGGCCATGCTGCCATCCGGTCAGCTGCGGCGAGCCAGTCGGATCCAGTCGTCGAGGCCGAGCTCCTCGGCCCGTGCCGTCGGCGCGACACCGGCCTCGTCGAAGGCCGCCGGGCGCACGTGGGCAGCGAGCGAGCGCCGGAGCATCTTGCGGCGCTGGCCGAACCCGGCATCGACGAGCGCGAACGTGGCGCGGCGCAGCTCGGAGTCACCCGGCTCCGGACGCCGCTCGAGGCTGACCAGCGCGGAGTCGACCCGCGGCCGGGGATGGAACACGGTCGGCGGGACGCGGCCGACGACGGTGGCGTCCGCCCACCACGCCACCTTCACCGAAGGGATGCCGTACGCATCGCGCCCCGGTGACGCGGCGAGCCGTTCGGCCACCTCTCGCTGGACTAACACGATGCCCCCGGAGACCGTCGGCGCCGACTCCAGGAGCCGGAGGAGGATCGTGGTCCCGACGTTGTAGGGCAGGTTGGCGGCGAGCCGCCACGCCGGCGCCGCAGCGAGGAGGCGCTCGAGATCGACGGTCAGCGCATCGGCGTGGACCACGGTCACCGCCGGTTCGGTGTCGGCCACGACTGACCGGAGCACGGGCACGAGGTGACGGTCGATCTCGATGGCGGTCACGTGTGCACCGCGCTCGGCGAGGGCGAGGGTGAGCGACCCCAGGCCGGGACCCACCTCCAGCACGTGGTCACCGGCGGTGATGCCGGCGAGACCGGCGATGCGGCGCACCGTGTTGGGGTCGACGACGAAGTTCTGGCCCAGAGCGCGGCTCGGGACCAGTCCGGCTTCGTCGAGCAGGGCCCGGATCCGGGCCGCGCCCATGGTCACGGCCGTGCCCTCAGGCCGGGAGCGTGGTGGTGGTGACGACGATGGGCTGCGTCGACGACGTGGTGGACGAGGTGACCACGGAGACGCCCTTCATCGGGCCCGAGACCGGACGGTCCTCGGGAACGCTGATGGGAGCGACGACACGACCAGTGGTGACGGTCTTGTCGCGGTGGGCGTCGGCAGGCAGGTTGTCGAGCACCAGGAGCGGGATGGCGGCTGCCGTGACCGCCAGGGCGATCCACAACCGACGCCGCGCGTGGCGTACCGGGACCTCGGGTTCGGTCACCGCCCACCTCCAGGAAGGTCGGGGAGACGCGACCGTACGAAGGGATCACCCTGGGTGGCAACCATGGTGGCCGCATCTGCACGCTCCGTAGCGGTCAGAGCCGGTACACGGCGGTGGCATTGGCCCAGGTGCGCTCGGCCACCTCGCCGACCGGGCGGTCCATGGCGGCGGCGAGCGCGGCGCCGACGTCGGCGACCCAGGCCGGCTGGTTCCGCTTCCCCCGGTGGGGCACCGGCGCCAGGTACGGGCTGTCGGTCTCCACCAGGACCCGCTCGATCGGGCACGCGGCCGCCGCGGCCCGGACATCGGCGGCGGAGGAGAACGAGACCACGCCGGAGAACGACAGGTACCCGCCCCGCTCGAGGCACTGCTGGGCCTCGTCGGCGCCGCCGGTGAAGCAGTGGAACACCGTGCGCTCCGGGGTGCCCTCGGCGTCGAGCACGGCAAAGGTCTCCTCCCACGCCTCCCGGGTGTGGATGACCAGGGCCAGATCGTGGCGGTGGGCCAGGGCGATCTGGGCCGCGAACACGTCCCGCTGGTCGGGACGGGGCGAGTGGTCGTAGTGGAAGTCGAGGCCGCACTCCCCCACCGCGACGCACGAAGGCTGCGTGAGCAGCTCCTCCAGGCCGGCGACGCCGAAACGAGCCTCGTGGGGATGCACGCCGGCGGTGGCGAACACCCCGTCGGTCACCGACGCTCGGGCCAGCGCGGCGCGGGAGGTGGCGACGTCGACACCGACGTCGATCATGCGCTCGACACCCGCAGCACGAGCCTCGTCGACCGCGGTCTCCCACCCGTCGTCGGGCAGGTGGCAGTGGTCGTCGGTCCAGCGCACCGGGGCAGCCTCCACCGGTCAGTCCTTGTGGCGGGGGAAGAGCGGGGCGCCCTTGGTGACCGGCCGGCCGCCGGGATAGCCGCCCCAGGCGGCGGAGTCGGGGAGACGTCGGTCCCCAGGGGTGCCGTCGAGGCCGATGCGCGTCCAGATCTGCTCGCAGGCCTCGGGCACCGCGGGCGACGCCAGGATCGCCACGATCCGCAGGACCTCGAGCGCGTCGCCCATGACCGCGTCGACCTCGGGCCCGGGTTCCATCTTCCAGGGCTCGTTGGCCTCGAGGTGGGCGTTGGCCCGGGCGATGAGGCGCCAGGTGGCATCGAGGGCCACCGACGGCTGGAAGTTGGCCCACGCCGCAGCCGTGTCGGCGTAGGCCTGTTGCGCCTCGGCGGCCAGGGGGCTCTCGGCGCTCGGCGCCGGGCCGATGCCGGCGCACTTCTTGCCCACCACCGTGGCCACCCGCGAGAGCAGGTTGCCCAGGTTGTTGGCCAGATCGCTGTTGTAGCGAGCCACCATGCCCTCGTAGCTGAAGTCGCCGTCGGGTCCGAAGGGCTGGTCATGGAGGAAGTGGTGGCGGAAACCGTCGACGCCGAAGTCGTCGACCAAGCGGGCGGGGGCGATGTCGGTCAGCTTCGCCGCGCCATGGACGGTCTTCGACAGCTTCTCGCCGCCGAGCAGGAGCCAGCCGTGGACGTGGACGCGCTTGGGTGGTTCGAGCCCGGCGGCCATGAGCATCGCCGGCCAGTACACGCAGTGGAACCGGATGATCTCCTTGCCGATGATGTGGTGGACCGCCGGCCACCACGTGGCGAAGCGCTCCTCGCCGGCCGGAGTTCCGGAGCCGAAGCCGATGGCGGTGGCGTAGTTGATGAGCGCGTCGTACCAGACGTAGAAGACATGACCCTCGGCCCAGGGCACCGGTACACCCCAGTCGAGGCTGGTACGGGTGATCGACACGTCGTCGAGTCCCTGGCGAAGGAACCCGAGGACCTCGTTGCGCTTCCCGACCGGCTGGATGGCCTCGGGGTCGGACTCGATCCAGTCGACCAGTCGCTGCTCGTAGCGGCTGAGGCGGAAGAAGTAGTTGTCCTCCTTCAGCATCTGCACCGGCTTGCCGTGGATGGGGCAGTTGCCGTCGACCAGCTCGGCCTCGGTGTAGTACGCCTCGCACGAGACGCAGTAGGGGCCTTCGTAGGTGTCGAGCTCGATGTCACCGTTGTCGTGGATCCGCGTCAGCAGTTCCTGCACGGCGGCGTGGTGGCGGGGCTCGGTGGTGCGGATGAAGTCGTCGTTGCTGATGTCGAGCAGCTTCCAGGCGTCCTGGAACCGGGCCGCGTTCCGGTCGGCCTGCTCCTGGGGGGTGATCCCCGCTTCCTCGGCCGATTGCGCCACCTTGAGACCGTGCTCGTCGGTGCCGGTGAGGAAGTAGGTGTCGTCACCCAGGAGCCGGTGCCAGCGGGCCATGGCGTCGGCGATCACCGTCGTGTAGGCGTGCCCGATGTGGGGGGCGTCGTTGACGTAGTAGATCGGCGTCGTGACGTAGAAGCGACCTGGCATGGTGGCCCAGCCTACGGGGGGTCGGACGGACCCGACGAGGTGATAGGCCACCGTGCGGCGGGGTCGCCGACGGGTGATCGGAGTGCGGTCACGATCACGGCCCCGAGCACCACGAAGCGGACGGGCGCCATCAATCCGTGGAGGGTGAGACCGGCGGCCGCGGCCTCCAGGACCACGGCGGCCGCGGCGGTGCGCCACGGGAGCCGACCGGGCCAGCGGTCGATCTCCCACAGGCCCACGGCCAGGACGAACCCGGCGTCGAAGTACCGATGGGTGGTGGGATCGATGAGCATGCGGGACGCGATCCCGACGGCGAGTGCCGCCGGCCACGAGCGGCCCCGCACGACGGCGAAGGCGACGAGCGCCAAGCCGAGACCGAGTTGCACCGGCCGGAGCCACGACGGCGTGGTGGCATCGAGCAGCCCGAGCGCCCGGAGCCCGGAATTGGCATCGACCCCGACGGCGAAGCCCCGCAGCGCGGTGACCGTGCCCGTGGAGACGACCAGGAACGGCAACCAGACGACGACGCTGGCCAGCACCACGACGACCGGCCGGATGAGCCGGTGACGGCCACCGGCCAGCAGGGCGATGGGAGCAAAGACGATGGCCCATGGCTTGGTCCCGGCCGCCACGATCAGGGCCAGGACGGCCCACGACGGTCGCCGGCGCTCGATCGCCCATCCCGAGGCCACCAGGGCGGTCAGGGCGATGACATCGTCGACGTGGGCGATGGCGGCGGCCAGGTGGACCCACACCGCGACGAAGGCGGGACCGCCCAGCAGCACCAGGCGCGACCACCGAGCCCGGCTGATCTCCCGGTGGCGACGCGCCACCGCTCCCACGCCCATGGCCAGCGCGCCCACGCCGGCGAGTGACCCGGCGACCATCACGGCCCACTGCTCGACCGATGCGGGCAGCCAGACGAACGGTGCCGAGAAGAGGATGGCCACCGGACCGAACTGCAGCTCCGGGTGCGTGCGGTAGAGGTCGAGTCCTCCGCCCGGCCGGGACGAGACGATCAGGTGTACGGCGTCGGCGAAGTAGTGCCACGAGTCGGCGTGGTGCACGGCGAGGTGGATCGAGGCGCCCGCCACCGCGACGATGGCGAGCACCGGCCAGCCCCACCGCATGGCGAACCGGTCGAGCCCGGTCTCCTGGTTCCCCACGACGCCCGACATCGCACCGACCTGCATCGTCGCCCGAACGGCCCGCGTTCCGAGGCCGACACGGTCGTTTCTAGTGGATGCGTTTGACGACGAGCGCCACGTCGTCCCGGGGGGTGTCGCCGACCAGCTCGGCGATCAGCCGGTCGGCGATGCTCTGCACCGGGTCCCGCCAGCACGCGACCGCATTGGCGGCCAGTCGCTCGAGTCCCCGCTCGATGTTCTCCCCCCGGCGCTCGACGAGGCCGTCGGTGTACAGGACGAGCAGATCACCGGGCCTCACCTCGACGGCGGCCTCGCATCGCGTCGGATCAGCGAAGGCGAGGGGCGTCGTCCGGGCCTGGTCGAGCCAGGTCACCTCGCCGTCGTGCACGAGCAGCGGGGGCAGGTGGCCGGCATTGGAGTAGGTGATCGTCTGCGCCGGGAGGTCGACGATGGCGCAGACGACCGTGGCGTAGGTCGCCGCCGGCATGGTCGTGGCGAAGCGGTGCAGGGAGTCGAGCACCTCGGCCGGGCCGTCGCCGTCGCCGAGCAGGGCCCGGCTGACGTTGCGCAGCGCACCCATGGCGGTGGCGGCCTCGAGGCCATGGCCGACGCAGTCGCCCACGATCAGCCCGCGGCGCCCGTCGCCCAGGTCGATGACGTCGTACCAGTCGCCGCCCACCGTGAGGTTGCTGGCCTTGGGTAGGTAGCGGGCCGCCACCGTCGGGAGGTCGGAGGCCACCTCCAACATGGCGTGCTGCAGGGTCTCGCTGACGTGCCGGAGCGCGCCCAGCTCCTCGGCCCGCAGCAGCGCCGCGGCCATCGACGACGAGATCGTCCGGCGGATCAGCTGGATGAACTGCTGGTAGCGCTCGTCGAAGGCACGGTTCGGGTTGGTCGCCACCACGACGACCGTCGGCAGCTTCGGGTTGTCGACACCGAAGGCGACCCGCTGCGCCGGCAGTCCCGGCTCCCATCCCTCGTCGAGGACGACCGGGACATCGGCGGTCACGATCTCGGCCAACCGGACCAGATCCGAGCGCTGCGTGCGGTGCCCGGGGAGGCTGGCGATGCGTACCGTGTTGTCGCCGACGATGACGTCGATCTCGACGACCTTGTTCGCCTCGGAGTCCTTCAGCGACTCGATGGTGACTTCGGCGATCGATTCGACCGAGGTGGCACCCACGAGCGCGCTGGCCAGGGTTCCGATGCTGCTCAGACGCCGACGGTCCAGAACCTGCGCCGTGGTCTCGGTGGCGACGACCAGCAGACCTCCGACCGAGTCCCCGTCGACGTAGATGGGGCTGTAGGAATAGGTGAAGAACGTCTCCTCGAGGTAGCCGTTCCGGTTCACCAGCAGACGCTGATCGACGTTCCTCACCGATTCGCCCTCGAACACGCGCGCGAACAGGGGTCCGATCTCGTCCCAGATCTCGGCCCAGGTCTCGCGGGTGCTCCGCCCCATCGCACCGGGATGCTTCCCGGTGCCCAGGATCGGTCGGAAGGCATCGTTGTACAGCTGGATGTGGTCGGGTCCCCAGGCGATCATCATCGGGAACTCGGCGCTCAGCATCACGGTGACCAGCTGCCGCAGCTCGTCGGGCCACGACTCCACCGGCCCGAGCGGCGTGTCCTCCCACGGGTACGTCAGCAAGGCGCGCGCCTCGGGGCCTCGTCCCGCCCGGGCGAGCAACCGTTGCACCACCGACGAGGCATCGCCCCGGCACACGTTCACCGCCTCAAGTTAGTGCGGCGTGGGGCCACGCGCCCTCAGCCAGCTTCGGCGACATCGCCATCCCGACCCACGGGGAGCGGGCGGACGTCTCCCTCGGCCTTGCGGGCCACCAACGCCTCGCCGGGACCGGTGGGGAGCGGTGCCTGGGCATCGCGGAGGCGGTCGACCTCGGCCAGTGACTTGTCGAACACTCGGCGACGGGTGCCATTGAGCTCGTCGTGGAACGACCGGGTCACGGTGTCGAGCTGACGGGCCACCTTGTCGAGGGACTCGGTGAACTTGGTCCACTCCTCGGTGACCCCACCGAGACACCGGAGGATCTCGTCGCTGGTGCGCTCGAGGCGGAACTGCTCCACCGACTGGCGCACCACGGCGAGCACGGCGAACAGGGTCGCCGGGGAGCACAGCACCACCTTGTGGCCCAGTGCGACGTCGAGCACGTCGGGGTCGGCGTCGTGGAGGAAGGCGTACACGGCCTCGTTGGGGATGAACAGCACCATGCAGTCGACCGTGTCGCGGGGGTCGATGTAGCCCCGGCCGGCCAGCTCCTTGACCCGGTTTCGCACGTCGGACACGAAGGCCTTGGTGTGCCGTGCCCGCTCGTCGTCGGCGTCGGCCTCGAGCACCCGCAGGTAGTTGTCGATCGGGAACTTGACGTCCATGCGCAGCTCGAGATCGTGGGGCAGCAGGAACCGGAAGTCGGGGATGGTGCCGCCGTCGATGGCGCTCTGGCGGCGGAAGTTCACCCCTTCGACCATGCCGGCGGCGGCGAGCACGTCGTCGGCCATGCGCTCGCCCCACTGACCGCGTTGTTTGGGGCTGGCCAGGGCTCGGCGGAGCGCGTCGGTGTGCTGGGCGAGCGAGGTGTTGGTGGCGGTGACCTGACGGAGATTCTCGACCAGGGTTCCGTGCTGTTCGGCCGTGCTGGTGCGCAGGGACGTCACGAGTTGGTCGAGCCGGGACAACTCCGCCTTCACGTCGGCCACCTGCGAGCTGAAGGCATGGCTGCGCAGGTCGAGCTCGCGGGTGCCGGCGGCCACGCTGTCGCCGAGCTTGTCGGCCGCCAGGTCGAGGACGAGGTCGACCGTGTCACGCACCGGATCTGCGCCCCCGCCGCGCCGAGCGGGCGCGGTCCACACCACGGCCGCGGCGATGGCGAGGAGACCGGCCAGGATGGCGAGGGCGATGACGATGACCATGACGCCAGTATCCGGACGAGGGGTGACAGGAACGCGGATGCACGCCGGTACCGTGCCGCCATGTCCCGAACGCGCCGCGGCAACCGGATCGAGGTCAGCACCGAGATCGATGCCGATCCGACCGCGGTGTGGGATGCGGTGGAGGACATCGGGTCCCACACCGAGTGGATGGCCGACGCGGTGGCCATCCGGTTCACGTCGGACCAGACGAGCGGCGTCGGCACGGCGTTCGAGTGCGACACCAAGGTGGGGCCGTTCCGGCTCACCGATCGGATGGAGATCACCCGCTGGGACCCTGGCACGGCCATGGGGGTCCGTCACGTCGGCCTGGTGACGGGCGACGGGGTCTTCACCATCGCCCGCGCCCATCAGAGTCGCAGCCGCTTCACGTGGACCGAACGGCTGATCTTCCCGTGGTGGATGGGTGGCAGGGTCGGCGGCATCGTCGGCGGCCAGGTCATGAAGCGCCTGTGGCGGGGGAACCTCGACCGGCTGCGGGTCCTCGTCGAAGCCCGGTGACCACGTTCCTGCTGCGCCTCGATCCCCCGGAGGGCCCGGGCCCCACCGTGGCGGTCAAGGACCTGATCGACGTCGCAGGCACACCCACGACCTGCGCCAGCCGGCCCGTCACCGAAGCAGCCGTTCCCGCCGACGTCGATGCGGCGTGCGTCGCCGCCGTGCGGGCCAACGGTGGGCGGATCGTGGGGAAGACCAACCTGCACGAGTTGGCCTTCGGTGGGAGCGGCGTCAACCCGTACACCGGGACGCCGGTGAACCCGATCGATCCCACGCGTATCCCGGGGGGCTCGTCGTCGGGTTCGGCGGTGGCGGTCGCCACCGGCGCGGCCGACGTCGCCCTCGGCACCGACACGGGCGGATCGATCCGCACGCCGGCGGCCTGTTGCGGCGTCGTCGGCCTGAAGACCACCTACGGACGCGTCCCGCTGGTCGGCGTGTACCCGCTGGCGCCGTCGATGGACACGGTGGGGCCGATGGCCGCCGACGTGGCCGGCGTCGTCGTCGGGATGCGGTTGCTGGAGCCCGGCTTCTCTCCCGCGCCGGGTCCGGCGCGAGCCATCGGTCGCTTTCGGCTGCCGGGCTGTGATCCCATGATCGAGGAGGCCATCGACCGGGCCCTGTCCGCCAGCGGGTTGGCGATCGAGCCCTGCGATCTCCCCGGCTGGCGGGCCGCCGACGACGCCGGGAGCACCGTGGTCTTCGCCGAGGCCGCGGTCGTGAACCGGCACCTGCTCGCCAACCACGCCGCGCAGCTCGGAGCCGAGACTCGTCAGCGGCTGGAGCGGGGGCGGTCGATCTCGGCCTCGGAGCTGGCCGCGGCCCGTGAGGCCGCCGGTCCGTGGCGCGACGAGCTCGACCGAGCGTTGTCACGCACGCCGGTCATCGCCCTGGCGGCCATCCTCGACGAGCCGCCGCCCCTCGACGACCCGTTGCGCCTCGACACCCGTCGACCCAACGTGGCGGTGAACCTGGCCGGCAACCCGGCGATCGTCGTGCCGGTGCGCCGGCCCGGCCGGTTCCCCACCGCGGTGCAGCTGATCGGCCGGCGGGACGACGAGGAGCTGCTCGTGACCACCGCCGCCGTCCTGGAGGCGGCACAGTCGGATTGATCGCCGAGGATCGGCGCGTTCCTCCCGCCAGAGCGATGGAACGCGCCGATCGGTGCGTTGCTCGCTGGGGTGGGGGACGAAGTCCGGTGGCGCAGCGGCTCAGCTCGTCACGTACTGGTCGCGCAGCTCCCGCTTGACGAACTTGCCGTTGGCGTTGCGGGGCAGCGGTTCGGTTCGGAACCAGATCGACGAGGGGATCTTGAACTTGGCGATGCGTTCGGCCAGGAAGGCACGCAAGCCGTCGGCGTCGAGCGTGGCGCCGTCGCGCAGCACGATGGCGGCGCCGACCTCCTCGCCCAGCCGCTCGTCGGGCACGCCGAACACCGCCACCTCGGCGACGTCGGCGTGCTCGTAGATGGCGGCCTCCACCTCGGAGCAGTAGATGTTCTCGCCGCCCCGGAGCACCATGTCCTTGGCCCGGTCGACGATGAAGACGAAGCCGTCCTCGTCGATGCGGGCGATGTCGCCGGTGTTGAACCAGCCGTCGCGGATCGCCTCGGCCGTGGCCTCGGGTCGGTTGAGGTAGCCCTTGATGACCACCGAACCCCGCACGCAGAGCTGGCCCACCGTGTCGGGGCCGGCCGGCAGGTCCTCGCCGGCCTCGTCGACCAGCTTGGCCTCGAGGGTGGGCACCACGGGCCCGCAGGAGGCCGGCTTGGCCACGTAGCGCCCGGCGGCGTTGGCGGTGACGATGCCGTGGGTCTCGGTGAGCCCGTAGCCGGTGGACGGCGCGCCCTTGGGCAGCGACTTGTCGATCTTCTCCACCAGATCGGGCTGGAGGGCAGCCCCGCCGCCACCCATCCCCTGCAGGGTCGATGTGTCGCGGGTCTCCCAGTCGGGATGGGCGAGCAGCTCGCGGCTCATGGTCGGCACGCCGGAGAACGACGTGACACCCTCGCGCTCGATCAGCTCGAGGGCCCGGGCCGGATCCCACTTGTAGGTGAGCACCAGCGTGCCGCCGGCCAATGTGGCCGGGTGGAGCAGGCAGTTGTTGGCTGTCACGTGGAACAGCGGCGTCGGGGCCATGATCACCGGCGGCGATGCCGCGGCCGCGGGCGCGGCGTCGGATTCGCCAGCCGAGGTTCCGCCAGAGGGCGGGGCGTCCGGCGGAGCGCCCTTGGACTCGGCGGCCGCCGACACCGCGGTCATGAACACGATGTGGAGCAGGTTGTGCACCGATCCGCGGTGGGTGAGCTGTGCCCCCTTGGGGAACCCGGTGGTCCCCGACGTGTAGAAGATGCAGGCGTCGTCGTCGGGGTCGATGGTGGCGTCGGGCAGCGCGTCGGGCGCCGACGTGGCGTCGACGACGTCCTCCCAGCGGGAGGCGTCGTCGGGGAGCTGGCGGTCGGAGCGGACGGAGATGACGTGGAGCGGTGCCTCGGCCCGCACCTTGTCCAGGTAGGGGATGACCCGCTCGAGCCGCTCGTCGTCGGCGATGAGCACCTTGGGGCGCGAGTCGGTGAGGCCGTACTCCATCTCTGGTCCGGTCCACCACGCGTTCATGCCCACCACGGCGGCACCCAGTGACACGATGGCCCAGTAGCCGATGACCCATTCGGGGTAGTTGCGCATGGCGATCGCCACCCGGTCGCCTTCGCGGACGCCGTGGGTGTCGTGGAGCAGGTGCGCCAGGGCCCGGACGCTGGCCGCCACCTCGGCGTAGGAGTACCGCTCGTCCTCGTAGACCAGGTAGGTCAGCTCTCCTCGGCCGGCCGACAGCTCCCAGATGGCGCGCATGTTCGGCGGGGCCGATTTGAACACCTTCATCGGGTTGCCGCGAACCTCGATGGTCTCGGTCTCGAAGGCGCCGCCCGGCCCGGTCAGCTCGTCCCATGCCTGCTGGTAGTGATCGGTCACCGGACGATGATGTCGCGCCTGCACCGCGGGAACGAAACGGGCGACCGCTTCGTCCCGATTCGCACCCCTCCGAAGGGAGGTATCAGGCGGGCGGCACCGAGCGGTCGCTGACCCAGTTGCCGTGGAACCCGAACGGCACCCGCTGGGGCAGGGGCACCCGGGCCACGTAGTCGGTGCGGTCGAAGTCGGCGGCGTCCATGACGACGAAGTCCGTGGTCCCCTCGCCCAGGTCGTGCACGAAGGTGACCAGCCAACCGTCGTCCTCGGCCGAGCCGCCGTCCCGGCCGACGAACACCGGCTCGCCCGCGGCCCGGCCTGGCCCGTGGTCGAACTCGTACCGCTGACCGGTCTGCAGGTCGTGCTTGAGCGTGGGCCAGCCCGGCGGCGTCCTCGATCGGAGGGTGCGGCGCAGTAGCCGTACCGGTACGGCTTGGTGGACAGCGACCCCCGGTGGCGGGGGAACTCGTTGGCCCGCTCGTCGATCACGGTGATCGACGCCGAGCGCCGCCCGGGGTCGAGGACCCAGCGCTCCAGCCGCGCCAGGCCGGGATCGCCGAACGGTCCGAGGATGTCCCGGTCGAACATCACGTCGTACTGGCACAGGTCGATCACCACGTTGCCGTCGGCGTCGTCGTAGGCGTTCATGGGGTGGAAGGCGTACCCGTTGGGCACGTCGATCCAGACGATGTCGCCGGCCGTGCCCTCCCGGGGCAGCAGGCCGACCCGGTTGCCGTAGTCGGGGTTCCACCGGAACGGGAATCGACCCGCCAGGGCCAGCTCCAGGTCGACCGTGCAGGGCTGGTCGTAGACCACGGCGTAGCGCCCGGTGAGCGACATGTCGTGGAGCATGGTCATGCCGAGGGGGATGTCGAGGGTCTTGCGGACCTTGCCGTCAGGGGCGACCACCACGTACTGGATGTGATCCATCCACTCGGCCCAGGCGTAGACCATGGCGTGCAGCTCACCTGTGTCGGGGTCGTACTTGGGATGGGCAGTGAACGCACCCGGGAGCGTCCCGAAGAAGTCGTTGCGGCCCACGGTCTCGAGCTCGTAGGTGAGCTCCACCGGACAGCCGCCCGCTTCCACGGTGGCCCACGTGGTGCCGGCGAAACCGGCCACGTTGGTGTTGGGCCCGCCGAACGAACTGTTGTTCCAGTTCGGACCGGGGATGTCGGCCTCCCCACGCACCTGGGCGAGGTGGGCGGAGCCCACGTACCGGTTGCGGTACCACTCGGCCCGGCCATCGAGCAGCCGGATCCCGTGCACCATGCCGTCGCCGATGAACCAGTGGTGCGTGGCGGGATCCACCGGCTCGACCGGGTTGGGACCGTTGCGCAGGTAGCGGCCGGCCAGCTCCTCGGGCAGCTGCCCCTCGACCGGCAGGTCGAAGGCGGTGACCTCCTCGGTCACCGGGGCGTAGTTGCCGGTGAGGTAGCGGTTCTCGGTGACGGACATGACGACCTCCAGGCAGCGGGTCCCGCGACAGAGGGACATAACAAAGTTATGGGTGTAACTTTGTTACATGGCTGCCGCGGTGTCAACCCCCGATGCGCGCCGGGCGATCCTCGACGCCGCCCTCGCCGTCCTCGCCCGCGACGGCGAGGCCCGCTTCACCGTGCGCAACATCGCCGCCGAGGCCGGGTGCTCGACCACCGGCGTGTACACGTGGTTCGGGGGCAAGGCCGGGCTGGTCGACGCCATCCTCGTCGAGGGGTTCGAGTCCTTCGACCGCGCCCTCGCCCCGGGCTACGCCGACGACGACCTGCTCGCCGCGGGCCGGGCATACCGGCGCTGGGCCCTGGCCAACCGCACCCACTACCTGGTCATGTTCGGCCGGGCGGTCCCCGACCACGTGCCGGGCGACGAGGCCCTGGCCCGGGGGTTCGAGTCGTTCATGGATCTGGTCGACGCCGTGGCCCGGATCCGGCCCGGGCTCGATCCCGACGAGGCGTTCTCGTGGGCGTACCACGTCAACGCCACGGTCCACGGCTACGTGCTCACCGAGGTGGCCGGGATGAGCCCGGCACCGCAGGAGGCGCTCGACGACCTCTACGAGGCCGGCCTGCGGCGCACCGTGGGTGCTCTCCGCGCCGGGACCTGACGTCGGGGTCAGGCGGCGCCGGCGACGGCGGGCCCGGGCCCCGTATCGAACCCGAGGATCCTCGGCGAAGACACCTCGATGACACCGAACCCGAGGATCCTCGGCGAAGGTACACCGGGCGCCGGCGTTTCCAACCCGAGGGTCCTCGGCGACGGTGCGCCGGTGACACCGAACGCGAGGATCCTCGCCCACGGTGCACCGATCGTCCCCGTCCACGCACTCGGCCGGGCCGCACCGAGTGCCGGCTCTCGAGCGTCGGAAGCGAGCCGATCTGGAAATCCCGAGCGGCGACTGTCGCTCTGACGTGGCGCTGGACACCGCCGGGCGACGGCACCTCGCGGCGGTTCCGTCGGCGGAATGCCAGGATCGATGTGTGGGCATCTTCCGACGCCGCTCGCAGCGCTCCGACGAAGTTGAGCTCGTCGAGATACCTGTCGGCGCCGGCAGCTACCGTCCGGGTCAGGCGGCGCCGGCGACGGCGATGCCACCGAAGGCACAGGCGAGGCCGAAGACGGCCACCAGGGCGGTCCCGACCCAGGCGGGCGCGTTGAGGCGGGGCTGGACGACATCGTGGAGCACGCCGGCGATGGCGCCGCCGATCAGGCCCCCGATGTGGCCACCGACGCTGATGCCGGGCACGGCGAACGTGAACAGCAGGTTGATGAGGATGATGCCGCCGAGGCCGGTGTCCATCGGGTTGATCCCCCGGGCCCACTGCAGCACGAGGGCGTAGCCGAACAGGCCGAACACCGCACCGGAGGCGCCGAGGGTGAGTTGGTGCGGGTCGGAGAGCATGACCCCGAGTGATCCGGCCAGCAGCGAGGCGAAGTACAGCGCGGCGAACGTCCACTTGCCGATCACGGGCTCGAGCTGGCGCCCCAGGATCCACAGGGCGAACATGTTGAACCCGATGTGGAGCAGGTTGGCGTGCAGGAACCCGCCGGTGACGAGGCGGTACCACTCGCCCTCCGCCACGCCGATCGGCCCCGCAGTGGTCATGCCTCGCCCGATGAGCGACCAGTCGAGCTGGAACGGGAAGGACGGGGTCCCTCCGGGCGTGCCGCCCCCCGAGACGGTGCTGTACAGGTAGACGGCGACGTTGAGGGCGACCAGCGTGGCGGTCACCACCGGCGTCGAGGCGGTGTGCAGGCTGCGGGCGGTGTACACCCGTTGGCCGCTGCCCTTGACGCACTCGGGGCAGTGGAAGCCGACCGAGGCCTGGGTCATGCAGTCCGGGCAGATGGGCCGGCCGCAGCGCTGGCAGCGCACACCGGCCCGGCGGTCGCTGTGCCGGTAGCAGGTCTGGACCTCGGTCGTCACGGCCAGAGACGGTATCGGGACGGCAGGCCATTCCCCTGGCAGCGGCCGGCGAAAAACCCCACCGGCCCCGGTACTCCGGGGCCGGTGGCGGGAGTGGGCCGCTCCGTGGAGCTCGGCCGGGCCTCTTTGGAACACAGCGCCGCAGCGCTGTCAAGGTTCGGGAAGAGCCGCTGGCATCCTCGGATCGACCACTCCAACGATCTGTTGTCCCATCACTATCCGTCCCGCATCGGAGACCGTCAAGGGGCCGGAAGTCACTTGTCGGGCGTCGTCCGGGGCGTGAACCAGACCACGGCCAGCGGCGGCAACGTGACCACCACCGACTGCGGGTGGCCCTGCCATTCGACCGGTTCGGTCTCGACGGAACCGTTGCCCACACCGGAGCCACCGAACTCGTCGGCGTCGGTGTCGAGGATCTCGTCCCAGGTGCCGGCGACGGGCACGCCGATGCGGTAGCCGTGCCGGGGGGCGGGCGTGAAGTTGGCCACGCAGACGACCGGCGGCGTGTCGGCGTGACCGTTGCGGATGAACGACAGGACCGACTGGGCGGCATCGGAGGCGTCGAGCCAGTCGAAGCAGGCTGGTTCGGTGTCGCGCTCCCACAGGGCGGGATGTTCGGCCTCGACCCGGTTCAGCTCGGCCACGAGGCGCATGACGCCGGCGTGGCGGGGCTCGTCGAGCAGGTGCCAGTCGAGGCTGTGGGCCTCGGACCACTCGCGCTCCTGACCGAACTCGCATCCCATGAACAGCAGCTGCTTGCCGGGGTGGGACCACATCCAGCCGTAGAGGGCGCGGAGGTTCGCTGCCTTCTGCCACGGGTCGCCCGGCATCTTGGCGAGCAGCGAGCCCTTGCCGTGGACCACCTCGTCGTGGCTGAGGGGCAGGACGAAGTTCTCGCTCCACGCGTAGATGAAGCCGAAGGTGAGCTGGCCGTGGTGGTGCACCCGGTAGAGCGGGTCGGTGGAGAAGTACTCGAGCGTGTCGTGCATCCAGCCCATGTTCCACTTCTGCCCGAACCCGAGGCCGCCGAGGTGCACGGGACGGCTGACCCCGCCCCAGGCGGTGGATTCCTCGGCGATCATCCGCACGCCCGGGAACAGGCCGTGGACGACGGTGTTGGCCTCCTTGAGGAACTCGATGGCATCGAGGTTCTCGCGACCGCCGTGCTCGTTCGGCACCCACTCGCCGTCGTTGCGGGAGTAGTCGAGGTAGAGCATCGACGCCACCGCGTCGACCCGCAGGCCGTCGATGTGGAACTCCTCGAGCCAGTACAAGGCGTTGGCGACGAGGAAGTTCCGGACCTCGTTGCGGCCGAAGTTGAACACGAAGGTGCCCCAGTCGGGGTGCTCGCCCTGGCGGGGATCGGCGTGCTCGTAGAGGGCGGTGCCGTCGAAGCGACCCAGCGCCCACTCGTCCTTGGGGAAGTGCGCCGGCACCCAGTCGACGATCACCCCGATGCCGCGGCGGTGCATGGTGTCGACGAAGACGCGGAAGTCGTCGGGGCTGCCGTAGCGGGCGGTGGGGGCGTAGTAGCCGGTGACCTGGTAGCCCCAGCTCGGGGTGAAGGGGTGCTCGGCGACGGGGAGCAACTCGATGTGGGTGAAGCCGAGCGCGGTCACGTGGTCGGCCAGCGGTTCGGCCAGCTCAGACCACGTCAGGGGTCGGTCACCGTCCTCGGGGACGGTGCGCCAGGACCCGGCGTGGACCTCGTAGACGGAGAGGCGGTCGTTGATCGGATCGTTGGCGCGCCGGGACCCCATCCAGTCGTCGTCGCCCCATCGGTGGGTGGACTCGGTGATCACGCTGGCGTTGGCCGGCGGCTTCTCGGTGGCGGTGGCCAGGGGATCGGACTTGAGCCGGAGCCGGCCGTCGGCGCCGACGATCTCGTAGCGGTAGCGATGACCGACCTGGGCCTCGGGCACGAACAGCTCCCAGACCCCCGAGGCCCCCACGGCCCGCATGGGGTGGAGGCGGCCGTCCCAGGCGTTCCAGTCACCGACGACACGGACCGAGCGCGCCGCCGGCGCCCACACCGCGAAGGCGGTCCCGGGCACGCCCGCGTTGACCTGGCGGCGGGCGCCGAGCACGGTCCAGAGCCGCTGGTGGTGGCCCTCGCCGATGAGGTGGAGGTCGACGTCGCCGATCGTGGGCCAGAAGCGGTACGGGTCGATGATGTCGACGTCGAAGGCCTCGTAGGTGACGTGGACCGGCACCTCGGGCGGCGGCAGCGTGGGGACCGGGATCTCGAACACGCCACCGGCCACGTGTCGCCCGACGTGGCGCGTCCCGGCGATGGTGATGGCCACGCCCTTGGCCTCGGGGCGCCGGACCCGCACGACGGCGCCCCGACCGTCGACCTGGTGGCCGCCGAGGACCGAGTGGGGATCGTGAAGGGTGCCGTCGACGAGACGGCCGATGTCAGGGTTCGTCGGTGTCATGAGAGGAGCCGTTCGATCGCGCCGAGGGGGATGGGGACCCAGGTGGGTCGGAAGCCGACCTCGTAGGCCACCTCGTAGGTCGCCTTGTCGAGCTCGAACGCCTGGAGGAGGGTCTGCCGCTCGGGCTCCGGCGGCAGCAGCGCGTCGATGCCGTCGGTCCCGAAGTACTTGTCGAGGAAGGCACCGCGCGCCCGCGCTTCCCACGCCGCGGCTTCGGACTGGGATTCGACCGCTTCGTGCGCGCCCTCCCACCGGGCCACCTGGGCGGCGTAGTGGAACGAGCGCAACATGCCGGCCACGTCGCGCAGGGGCGACGACGGGCGGATGCGCTCGGCGAGGGGCCGGGCCGGTTCGCCTTCGAAGTCGATGAGGTACCACCCGGTGTCGGCCCGGAGCGTCTGTCCCAGGTGGAGATCGCCGTGGATGCGCAGCGCCGGACCCGTGGTGCCGAGCTGCGCGATGCGGTCGTAGCGGCGGGAGATCGCGTCGGCCGGGACGTGGTCGCGGACCCGGTCGAGCTGGGCCCGGAACCCGGCCACCCACTCCGACAGGTCGGCGTCAGAGGTACCGAAGGCGTCGGCGAGGGCGAGGTGCAGTTCGGCGGTGATGGCGCCCAGCCGGCCGGCATCGGGGCCGAAATCGCCTCCGCTGGCATCGGGGGTGTCGTCACCGGCGAACAGGATGCGCAGCGACGTCAGGGCCAGGTGCCACCCGTCGGTGGCGCCGGCCAGGAAGGCCCGAGCCACGGCCAGGTGCTGCACGTCGCCCGATCCGGACGGGCGCTCGAGGACACCGTGTTGGATCGGTACGTGCTCGTAGCCGTGGGCGAGCAGCCCGGCCACGGCCTCGACGTCGGGGTTGGCCCCGTCCTGGATGCGGCGGAACAGCTTCACGATGATCTTCTCGTCGAACACGATGGACGAGTTCGACTGCTCCACGGTGAGGGCCCGGACCCGCTCGGCTGAGGCGTCGGGCGCGACGCGCTGGAGGATCTCGATGGCCAGTGGGGCATCGATGCTGGCGTCGTAGATCGCCACGACCGAGGCTTCGCCCTCGTCGCTGCCCTCGCTCTCGGGCGCGGCCACGAAGCCGAGCAGCTCCGCGTCCTTGCCCCGCAGGAAGTCGTGCTCGTCGGGCCCGGTGCGGGCGCCGACCACGATCTGGTAGCGCCCGAGGCTGCGGTCGCCGTCGCGTGCGTCGACGAGCAGCCACCACAGGGTGGGATCGCCGCAGCGCCACGGCTCCGACGCCACGACGTCGATCGCGGTGGGAGCATCCTCGTGCTCGTACCAGCGCTGCTTGGCCAGGTAGTCCGGCACGAGCGACGCGACGGTTCCGGCATCGATGACGGGATCGTCCTCGGTGCTCATGGTTCGATCCTCCCGGTCGAGGGTTCGCCGATGGCGTCCACGAGCGTGAACCAGTAGTAGCCGTAGGGCGGCAGGGCCACGAAGTACGGCAGCTCGCCCACCTCGGGGAACGGGACCCGCCCGGTCAGCTCGATCGGGATCTTGCCGGCGAGGGCGCCGAGCATCAGCTCGCACGGTTGCGGGAACTGCGACAGGTTGTGCACGCACAACACGACGGTGTCGTCGTCGTCCTCCCTGGCCCTCCGCAGGTAGGCGAGCACCGACGGGTTCTCGCTGTGGAGCACCTCGAAGTCGCCGGTGCCGAACACGGGGAACTCGCGGCGGACCTCGAGCATCCGTCTGACCCACTGGAGGAACGAGGAGCGATCCTTCTGCTGGGCTTCGATGTTGACCGCCTGGTATCCGTAGACAGGGTCCATGATCGCCGGCAGGTAGAGGCGAGCGGGATCGACCCGGGAGAACCCGGCGTTGCGGTCGGGCGTCCACTGCATCGGGGTTCGGACACCGTCGCGGTCGCCCAGGTAGATGTTGTCGCCCATGCCGATCTCGTCGCCGTAGTACATGATCGGGCTTCCCGGCATCGAGTACAGCAGGGCATGGAACAGCTCGGCCTTGCGCCGGTCGTTGTCGAGCAGCGGGAACAGCCGGCGCCGGATGCCGACGTTGATCTTCATGCGCGGATCCGACGCGTACTCGCTGTACATGTAGTCGCGCTCTTCGTCGGTGACCATCTCGAGGGTGAGCTCGTCGTGGTTCCGCAGGAAGATGCCCCACTGGCAGTTGTCGGGGATCGGCGGGGTCTGGGCCAGGATCTCGGTGATGGGATAGCGCTGCTCACGCCGGACCGCCATGAACATGCGCGGCATGAGCGGGAAGTGGAAGTTCATGTGGCACTCGTCGCCGTCGGTGCCGAAGTAGTCGACCACGTCGGCCGGCCACTGGTTCGCCTCGGCCAGCAGGACCTTGCCGGGGAACTCGGCGTCGATCCGCTTGCGCATCCGCTTCAGGAAGTCATGGGTCTCGGGGAGGTTCTCGCCGTTCGTGCCGTCGCGCTCGTAGAGGTAGGGAACGGCGTCGAGCCGGAACCCGTCGAGGCCCAGACCCATCCAGAACCGGATGACGTCGGAGAGGGCCTCCTCCACGTCGGGGTTGTCGAAGTTGAGGTCGGGCTGGTGGTGGAAGAACCGGTGCCAGTAGTACTGGCCCCGCTGGGCGTCCAAGGTCCAGTTCGACACCTCGGAGTCGGTGAAGATGATGCGGGCCTCGGGCCAGCGTTGGTCGTCGTCGCTCCACACGTACCAGTCGGCCTTGGAGTTGGTGCGATCCTGGCGTGACTCCTGGAACCACGGGTGCTGGTCGGACGTGTGGTTCACCACCATGTCGCTGATGACCCGGATGCCCCGGCGATGGGCCTCGGCGATGAGCTCGGCGGCATCGTCGACCGTGCCGTACTCGGGGAGCACCGACAGGTAGTCGGACACGTCGTAGCCACCGTCCCGCAGCGGTGACTGGAAGAACGGCAACAGCCACAGGCAGTCGATCCCGAGCCACTCGAGGTAGTCGAGCCGTTCGGTCAGCCCGCGGAGGTCGCCGGTACCGTCGTGGTTCGAGTCCGAGAAGCCGCGAACCAGCACCTCGTAGAACACGCTGTGTTGGTACCAGCGATGGTCATCTGGGTCGATGGCTCGGCGCATAGGTCCCGGAGGGTAGGGGGTCACGTGAGATCGAGGATGTGGCCGACCTGTCCCATGCCCGGATCGAGCCTGATGTAGTTCGCCGAACCGTTCCACTCGAAGGTTTCGCCGCCCAACTCGTCACGCGCATCGAAGGGGCCCCACTCGGGGAGACCGATGGCGGCGAGATCGAGGTACAGGGTCGCTTCCTGCACATGGTCGGGGTCGAGGTTGACCACCACCACCACGAGGTCACCCGCGGCACGGGAACCCTTGGAGTAGGCGATGACGGCGTCGTTGTCGACGGGGTGGAAGCGGATGTTGCGCAGCTGGGCGAACGCGGGGTGGCGACGCCGGACGGCGTTGACCTCGGTGATGAACGGTGCCAGCGAGTCCGGCCGGGTCCAGTCGCGGTCCTTCACCTCGTACTTCTCGGAGTGCAGGTACTCCTCGTTCGACTCCGAGGCCGGCTCGTTCTCACCCAGCTCGTACCCCGAGTACAGCCCGTGGTTGGGCACCAGGGTGGCGGCGAGCAGGTAGCGGAGCGCGAAGGCGGCCTGGTTCCCGTTGCGGAGGACGCCACCGAGGATGTCGGGGGTGTTGGGCCAGAAGTTGGGGCGCATGATGTCGGCCAACGGGCCGTGCGCCAGCTCCTCGACGTACTCGGTCAGCTCCTGCTTGCCGTGCCGCCACGTGAAGTACGTGTAGCTCTGGGTGAAGCCGACCTCGGCCAGCTTCGACATCATCGCCGGCCGGGTGAAGGCCTCGGCCAGGAAAACCACGTCGGGGTGCTCCTCGAGGATCTCGGCGATGCACCACTCCCAGAACGCCAGCGGCTTGGTGTGGGGATTGTCGACCCGGAAGATCTCGACCCCGCGGTCGATCCAGTACCGCAGGATGTCGCGGCAGGCGTCCCACAGGGCGAGTCGGTCGGGCTCCTGGGCGGGCCAGAAGTTGATGGGATAGATGTCCTGGTACTTCTTGGGCGGGTTCTCGGCGTACTTGATCGAGCCGTCCGGGCGCTGGTGGAACCACTCGGGGTGCGCGCTGACCCAGGGGTGGTCGGGCGAACACTGGAGGGCGTAGTCGAGGGCGATCTCCATGTCGAGCTCCCGAGCGCGCTCGACGAGCCGGGCGAAGTCGGCTTCGTCGCCGAGGTCGGGATGGATGGCGGTATGGCCGCCCTCCGGGCCGCCGATGGCCCAGGGGCTGCCGACGTCGTCGGGGCTGGGGGCGAGCGTGTTGTTCCTTCCCTTGCGGGCCGTGGTGCCGATGGGGTGGATCGGCGGCAGGTACACCACGTCGAAACCCATCTCGGCCACGGCGTCGAGGCGTTCGACCGACCCCTTGAACCCGCCTTCGGAGCGGGGGAAGAACTCGTACCAGGCGCCGGTGCGGGCCCGGACTCGGTCGACCCAGAGCGGCATGGTGGCCGACTGGGTGAGGTCGTGCTGGCTCGGGATGCCGGCGACGAGCGGGACGAGGGCGTCGTCGAGGGCGGCATTGAGGCGCACGTCGTCGCTGCAGTTCCGGCGCCGGATGGCGGTGACGGCGTCGGCGACGCGGACCGCGCCGTCGCCCTCCACCTCGGGGAGGAGACCCTCGAGGATGCGCGCCCCTTCCTCGAGCTCGGTGGCGACGTCCTCGCCCACGCTGACCTTGATCCGCAGCTCCTTGCGCCAGGTGGCGAACACGTCGGTCCAGGCCTCGAGGTGGAACTGGTGGGGGCCGACCCGGTCGCAGACGATCTCGCCCGACCAGATGTCGTTGCCGGTGTCGACCAGCGGTGCCGTGGTCCAGGAGCGGGCCCCCTTGGCCCGCCAGCGCACGCGGCCGGCGAGGAGATCGTGGCCGTCGCGGAAGATGCGGGCCTGGACCGGGGTCGGCTCGCCCACCGACGACTTGGGCTGGCCGCTGCCGCCGGGAGTCGTCGGGCGGACCATGTCGATGATCACGGGGCCGAGGTTCACGGTCCTAGCCCTACCCCACCAACCGGATCCGTACAACGAGAAACCGTCAGACCGGCTGCGTACGGTGGGCGGTCGGGTTCGGAGTGGCCTCGACGACGCTCCCGTGTCAGCGACCTGGAGCACCCCCATGACCCGAACCTGGCCCGTCCCCCTCGTTCCCGGCGAGTACGCCAAACGACCCACGTACCTGCAGCGGATCCAAGCCGATCTCCACCCCCGCGTCCGTCGTCAGCACCAGGTCGACCGCGACGAGTTGTTGGTGACGCTGCGCACTGTCGACGACTCGCTGGAACAGCTGAGCGCGCAGCGGGTGCAGATCCTGGACCAGCTCGACGCCTTGCGCGACCGGCTGTGGCCCGAGGCTCCGAACTGCCGCGGTCGCCGACCACCGGCACTGGACCGGCCCCCATTGCCGCCCTTGGTCGCGGGGGCGCGTCGCGTCGGAGGACGTTCGCTGCGCGGCCTGTGCCTCACCATGCTGGCGCGGTGCGGGCCGATGTCGCTGCCCGACATGCACGCCCAGCTGCATTCGTACGGCTATGGCATCGCTGGCGACCACACCGTGAAGACGTTGGCCGACGCCATGGGCTACGAGGTGCGCTGCGGCCGGGCGATCCGGGTGCGCCGTGGCGTCTACGACGTCGCGCCGTTGCCTCGCTTCGGTGCGGGGCGTGATCCGCGGCCTCACACCCCCGAAGCCGTTGAGGTCGCCCCGTGGTCGTCCACGCCGATCGACCCGACCGAGCGGACCGACCCCGACCGCTGGATCCCGCAGCCATGGCCCGACCCCGCGTGCGATCCCGAGTCCGATCCATGGCCCGATCCCGAGTCCGATCCAGGGGCCGATCCCGGACCCGAAGATCCCGCGACCCAGGAACCCCCTTCCGACCTCCCACCGAAGCCAACCCCTCCCGCAGCGTTCAGGGCAGAATCTGCACAGAATCTGCCCCGAACGCCCGGGGAGGGAGGGGGAAGGTCCAGAGCGGAGGGGTGGCCCGGGGCGGAGTCGGGACGGGCGGACGGCAGCACGGGCGCGCTCCGTTCACGAGACGTCGATAGCGTCGCGCCCGATGAAGGCCCTCCGTAGCTTCACCGTCCGTCCCAGCCTGCCGGAGGCCCTCGCGCCCCTCGAGGCCCTGGCCATGAACCTGCGGTGGTCGTGGGACCTGCACACCCGCGAGCTGTTCCGCTGGGTCGACCCCGAGGAGTGGGACGCGGTGGTGCACGACCCGGTGCGCCTGCTCGGCAACGTCAGCACCGCCCGGCTCGCCGAGCTGGTCGACGACATGGGCTTCCTGCGGGCGCTCGAGTCCGTCAGCGCCGATCTGGAGGGCTACCTGACCCGCGACGCGTGGTTCCAGGGCCGGTCGGAGAGCCCCCTGCGATCGGTCGCCTACTTCTCGCCCGAGTTCGGGATCAGCGAGGCGCTGCCCCAGTACTCGGGGGGCCTCGGCGTCCTCGCCGGCGACCACCTCAAGGCGGCCAGCGACCTCGGCCTCCCCCTCATCGGCATCGGCCTGATGTACCGCAACGGGTACTTCCGCCAGGCCCTCAACGTCGAGGGGTGGCAGGAGCAGCGCTACCCCAACCTCGACCCCTACGGCATGGCCCTCACCCTCCAGGACGGCCTGCGGGTGCAGCTCGACCTCGGCGGCGAGACGATGTTCGCCCAGATCTGGCGGGCCGACGTCGGCCGCACGATCCTGTACCTGCTCGACACCGACGTCGACGAGAACAGCGACACCTGCCGCAGCGTCACCGATCGCCTCTACGGCGGCGACACCGAACACCGCCTCCAGCAGGAGATCCTCCTCGGCATCGGTGGCGTCCGGGCGCTGCGCACGCTCGGCATCGACACCCAGGTCTTCCACACCAACGAGGGCCACGCCGGCTTCCTGGGCCTGGAACTGGTCCGCGAACACATGGTCGACGATGGTCTCCGCTTCGAGGACGCCATCGAGGCGGTCCGCGCCGGGAGCGTGTTCACCACCCACACGCCCGTGCCGGCCGGGATCGACCGGTTCCCGACCGAGCTGATCGAGAAGTACTTCGGCAGCTGGGCGGCGGAGGTCGGTGTCGAGCTCGACGACCTGCTCGGCCTCGGCCTCGAGCCCGACGACACCGATGGCGAGCGGTTCAACATGGCGGTGATGGGCTTCCGCCTGGCCGCCCGGGCCAACGGCGTGGCCCGCCTGCACGGCGAGGTCAGCCGTCAGATGTTCCAGCCGCTGTGGCCGGACGTCCCGGTGGACGAGGTCCCGATCGGCTCCATCACCAACGGTGTTCACGCCCGGACCTGGGTGTCGGCGGAGATGAACGACCTGCTCACCCGGCACGTGCACCCCCACTGGGGGGAGGCGCCGGCGTCGGACTGGTCGCGCATCGAGGATGCGACCGACGACGAGATCTGGCGGGTCCGCGAGCAGGGCAAGGACCGCCTCATCGCGCTGGTGCGCGACAAGATCCGCCGCTCGGCCGTGGCCCGGGGCCAGGCGCCGAGCGACGTGGCCTGGGCCGACGAGGTGTTCGACTCCCGGGCGTTGACCATCGGCTTCGCCCGGCGGTTCGCCACCTACAAGCGGGCCACGCTCCTGCTCTCCCAGCCGGACCGTCTGCGTGCCCTGCTCACGTCCACCGACCGCCCGGTCCAGTTCGTGTTCGCGGGCAAGGCCCATCCGGCCGACGACCACGGCAAGGAGATGATCCGCCAGATCGTGGCGTTCTCCAGCGATCCCGAGGTCCGGCACCGGTTCGTGTTCGTCGACGACTACGACATCGCGATCGCGCGCGCCATGTACCACGGCTGCGACGTGTGGCTGAACAACCCGCGCCGCCCGCAGGAGGCCTGCGGGACATCGGGGATGAAGGCGGCCCTGAACGGCCAGCTCAACCTGTCGATACTCGACGGCTGGTGGGCCGAGTGCTACGACGGCGAGAACGGCTGGGCCATCTCGTCGGCCGAGTACATCGACGACGACAACCGACGCGACGAACTCGAGGCCAACTCGCTGTTCGATCTGCTCGAGCGGGAGGTGATCCCCCGCTACTACGACCTCTACGAGGGACGGGTGCCGCGGCGCTGGGTCCGTCGGGTCAAGCACACCCTCGCCGGCCTCGGGCCCTTCGTCACCGCGTCGCGGATGGTCAAGGACTACACCACCGCCCTGTACGAGCCGGCGGCCGCCCACGTCGACCGCATGAGCGCCGAGCAGTACCGCCGGGCGCGGCAGCTGGCCGACTGGAAGGAGCGGGTCAACGAGGCCTGGCACGGCGTGCACGTCGACTCGGTCGAGAGCGACAGCGCCATCACCGGCATCGGCGACGAGCGCTCCGTCGACGCCATCGTGTCGCTCGGCACGCTCTCCGGCGACGACGTCGAGGTCCAACTGGTCCACGGCATCGTGGGCCAGGGCGACGAGCTCGAATCCCCGCGGATCACCGCGATGTCCGAGGTGGAGCGCACCGACGACGTCCACCTCCGCTACCGGGGTGCGTTCGGTTGCGAGCAGGCCGGCCGCTACGGCTTCACCGTCCGGGTGGTGCCGTCCCATCCGGATCTGGCAGCCAGCGCCGAGATGGGACGCATCGCCTGGGCTTGATCGCCCGGGCTTGATGGTTCGTCTGGCCCCGCTCAGCTCCCGGTGAAGGTCGCCTTCCCCGGGCCGTGCTCACGGAACGAGGCCACGCCGATCTGGCTGTCCTCGGCCCGGAACGACTCGACGAAGCGCTCCTGCTCGATGCGCAAGCCTGCCGCCAGGTCGGTGTCGAGGCCGCGGTCGATCGCCTCCTTGGCCAGCCCGGCGACCGACGACGGGCCGGCGGCGAACTCGGCGGCCCACGCCGAGGCGGCGGCCTCGAAGTCGTCGACGGGCACGACGCGATCGACCAGACCGATACGGAGCGCCTCCTCGGCGCCCACCTGACGGCCGGAGAAGATCATCTCCTTGGCCCGGGCCGGGCCGATGAGCCGGGGCAGGCGCTGCGTTCCGCCCCCGCCGGGGATGATGCCGAGCAGGATCT
Source organism: uncultured Acidimicrobiaceae bacterium (assembly GCA_963747745.1). Classification (GTDB taxonomy): domain Bacteria; phylum Actinomycetota; class Acidimicrobiia; order Acidimicrobiales; family Salinilacustritrichaceae; genus Salinilacustrithrix. The sequence continues at coordinate 134,343 of CAVVGJ010000008.1, read as the reverse complement.
CGGGCTGACCGAAGCGGGCCCGCTCCGACGCGATGCGGAGGTCGCAGGCGAGGGCCAGCTCGCAGCCCCCTCCCAGCGCGTAGCCGCCGACGGCGGCGATGGTGACGCGGGGAATGGCGGCGACGGCCTCGAGGGCATCGAGGAACGACCGGCCCACCGTGGCCGCTTCGTCCGGGCCGGCGAACTCGCTGATGTCGGCCCCCGCCGCGAAGACCTTCGGCCCCCCGGTGACCAGCACGGCACGGGGCGGGTTGGCGGTGAGGCCGAGGGCCACGTCGCGCAGCTCATCGAGCAACGCCGCGCTCAGGGCGTTGACCTTGGGGTTGGCCAGGGTGACGACGGCCACGCCATCGTCGCGGTGTTCGGTCTCGACCAGCACGGGCGGAGGCTAACCCTCGGGAGACTCCGGACCGGACCCCAGCAACTCGTCGGCCGCCGACCACGGATCGGCTCCCCGCGTCTCGACCGCTCGGAGCAACTCCTCGAAGCGGTCGCCCGACGACGCGTCACGGGCTCGGACCAGCAGGCGCTCGGCGACGATGCGGGTCAGTTCCTCCCGAGCCCGCCTGCCCCGACGACGATCGAGCTCTCCGGTCGACTCGAGGTGAGTCGCGATGGGCCCGGATCGTGGTCCACAGCTCCTCGACGCCACTGCCCTCGGTGGCGATCGCCTCGATGATCGGGGGCCGCCAGCCGTCGACCGTGGCGGTGAGGTCGAGCATGGCGTCGAGGTCGCGGCGGGTCTCGGCTGCACCGGGCCGGTCGGCCTTGTTGACCACGAACACGTCGGCGATCTCCATCAGGCCGGCCTTGTTGGCCTGGACCGCATCGCCCCATCCGGGGTTGACCACGACCACCGTGGTGTCGGCCGCGCCGACGATCTCGACCTCGACCTGGCCCACGCCGACGGTCTCGACCAGCACCCAGGGATAGCCGGCCGCGTCGAGGACGCGGACCGCCTGGGGCGTCGCCAGGGCCAGCCCGCCGAGGTGCCCGCGCGTGGCCATCGAGCGGATGAACACACCATCGTCGAGCGAGTGGTCCTGCATCCGGATCCGGTCGCCGAGGATGGCGCCGCCGGTGAACGGGGACGAGGGATCGATGGCCAGCACCGAGACGGCCTCGCCACCGGCGCGGATGACCGACAGCAGCGCGCCCGTGAGGGTCGACTTCCCTGATCCCGGTGCGCCGGTGATGCCCACCGTGTAGCCGCCACCGCTGCGGGCGTGGGCGAGGGCCCCGACGGCCCGGGCCGGCTCGCCGCCCCGTTCGACCATCGAGAGCAGGCGCGCCACCGACCGTCGGTCGCCGGCCGCGGCCGCATCCATCAGCTCCTGCGGATCGCGACTCACCACGGGGGTGTTCTACAGGCTGACGGCGCTCTCGGAGAAGGTCTCACCGATGTTGACGACCTCGGTGACGCCTTCGACCCGGTCCTTGAGGATCCGCTCGACACCGGCCTTCAGGGTGAGGGTGGACGCCGGGCAGGACACGCACGCGCCCACCAACTCGACCTCGACCCGGCCCGTCTCGACGTCGACGCTGCGCAGGAAGATGTCACCGTTGTCGGCCTGCACGGCCGGCCGTATGGCCTCGATGACCTTGGCGATCTTCTCTTCCAACGACATGTGCTCCTCGAATGGCGGGGGGACCGCAGTCTCGCAGCGCGACCCGTTGGTCACAACACCGGCTGCGGGCGGGGTGTTCCCCCGCCCGCTTGTGTGGTCGAGGGCAGCGGATGGAACGATGACCCGATGCATGCCGTGTCCGAGACGGAGGTCGACGATGCCGGGCTGGCCCGGTTTCGCGGCCCGCGGACCGACGTGGTCACCGAGGTCGACCTCGGCGGCGGTCGATTCGGGCTCGACACGGGCCCGTTCCGCCACTACCAGCGGACCATCGAGGTCGACTCACCGGAGGCCGGCCGTCACGTCGTGACCCAGCGCGTGGAGTTCCAGCTCGGGCTGGGACCGTGGTCGGCCGTCTTCGTCCTCCCGATGCGACGCGTCCTGCGCCGGGCCGGTGGGCCGGCCCCCTGGTGGGCGCCGCCTCAGGTCCTCGACCGCCAGGGCGCGGCCGCGCTGGCGTCGCTGGCCTACCTGTCGATCGTCGCCGGGTTCATCGGGACGCTGCTCACCCAGACCCTGACGTTCGCGGCCGACGAGTTCGGCGCCGGCGAGCGGGCGCAGGGCGACACCCTGGCCGCGGTGCGCGTCGGGATCGTCCTGTCGCTGGTCATCGCGGGCTGGGCCGACCGGCACGGCCGGCGCCGGGCCCTCCTCGGGTGCGCCACCATCGGCTGCGTCGCCACCGCGGCCGGCGCCTTCGCGCCCGGCCTCATCGCCCTCGGCGGCACCCAGGTCGTCGCCCGGGGGATGGCCACCGCCCTCGCCCTGTTGATCGTGGTGGTGGCGGCCGAGGAGATGCCGGCCGGCTCGCGCGCCTACGCCGTGAGCCTGCTCACCATGACCGGGGCTCTCGGCGCCGGCATCGTCCTGTGGCTGTTGCCGCTCGTCGATCTCGACCCCCGGGCCTGGCGGGGGTTGTTCCTGGTCGCGCTCGTGTTCCTCCCCCTGATCCGGGGTACGGCCCGCATGCTCCCGGAGTCACGCCGCTTCGTCCGCCAGCACGCCACCGCCCGCTTCGCCGGCCACGGCCGGCGGCTCGCGCTCCTGGCCGGCACGGCGCTCGCCCTCGCCATGTTCGGGGCGCCGGCGTCGCAGCTGCAGAACGAGTTCCTCCGCGACCGCTTCTCCTTCTCCGCGGCGCAGATCACGTTGTTCACCATCCTCACCGTGACCCCGGGCAGCATCGGGATCGTGCTCGGCGGACGCTTGGCCGACACCCACGGGAAACGGCTGATCGGGGCCATCGGCGTGGCGGGCGGGACAGGATTCACGGTCCTGCAGTTCGTGGGCGGGTCGGTCACGATCCTGTGGCTGGCCTCCGCCGCCGGCTCGATCGTCGGCGGTCTCGCCGTGCCCGCCCTCGCCGTGTACGGGCCCGAGCTGTTCCCCACCGCGCTGCGCACGAGGGCCAACGTGGTGATCTCGACCCTCGGGGTCGGCGGTTCCGTCCTCGGCCTGCTGATCGCGGGCCGGCTGGCCGACCGCTGGTCGCTCGGGCCCGGCATCGCCGCCCTCGCCGTGGCACCGGCGGTGGTGGTGTTCCTCCTGCTCCCGCAGTACCCCGAGACGGCGCACCGCGAGCTCGAGGACCTCAACCCCGAGGACGCCGTCCCGATCCCGACGCTGAGGGCCCTGGGTCCCTGAGCTCAGAAGCGTGCGAGCCAGTCGGCGACCGCCCGCACCACCGCGGCGTCGTCACGAGGCGAGTGCGGTTCGCCCTCGAGCCAGCAGAACTCCACCGGACCGGGGATGACGGCGGCCTCTGCCTCCAGCTCCTCGGGGGCGCCGAAGGGGTCTCTCGTCCCCGACACGAACAGCACCGGGACCTCGATCTCGGCGAAGTGGTCGACCCGGAGCTGATCCGGCTTGCCCGGCGGATGGAGCGGATAGCTGAGCAGCACCAACCCCGCCACCGGCTCGCCGGCCGCGACCAACATCGAACACATCCGGCCGCCGAAGGACCTCCCACCGATCACGAGCTCGGAGGTGTCGACGCCGAGGCGGTCGGCGAAGTCGACCATGTCGGACCGGAGCTGCTCGTGGACCTTGCGGACGGCTCGGGAACGCACGGTGATGCGTTCGACCGGGATGCCGAGACCGGCGTCGAGCGCGACGAGGGTCCGGTTCTCGCGGTCGGCGCTGGCGCCGGGAGTGACCAGGAAGCCCGCCGGCCGGACCGCGGTCATGACAGCAGGATCCGTCGGGCCTCGGTGAGGTCGTTGATCCGCTGCGCGGCATCGTCGCGGTCGCCGCCGTGATCGGGGTGGGCGTCGCGCAGCAGATCGCGGAACCGGCGTTGGACCGTCTTCCGTGCGGGCAGGTGCAGCGAGCCGTTGGCGGTGACCTGGATCCCCAGGACCTGCAGCGCCCATCGCACCGGGTCCTCGTAGATGTCGGGGGTCCAGTCACGACCGGAGTCGAGCCCGGACAGGTGGGCGAACAACGATCGATCCGCCGGGCCGTTCCAGCGCAGGCCCTTGCGGATCGCATCCATGACCGCCCGGCGCGACACCGGAGGCAGCGTGCCGGCTGCGTACACGGCCCCGAGCAGCAACTGGAGGCCGGTGCCATGCTCGTCGAAGTCGATGTCGAGCTCGTCGCCCCTGCGGTGCAGCCGCACACGCGATCGGGTGAGGCCGTGACGGTCGTCCTGGAAGCGGTGCCGCAGGCGAGGCTGGACGATCCGCTGCCCTTCCTGGATCTGCATCGTGAGCCGCAGGAACGACTCGGCCGCCTCCTCGTCGAGGACCTCCCTGTGGTGGGCCACGACGCCGCCGAGCAGGACGCCGCCGGGACCCGGTGCCGGATCGACGGGAAGGCGACTGGTGCCGAGGGCGATGCGCCGGGTGGGCGCGAACGGCCGCGAGTGGTGGATCTCCAGCTCGGCCAGCGCCTCCACGTCAGACGAGGGGTCGGAGCCGATTGCGCAGCGCCGTGGCCGTGGCCGCGATCTCGCCGGTGGGGGCGGCGGCGTGGAACATGTCGATCAGCTCGTCGATCACCTCGACCACCCTCGTCCACTGGTGGGCATCGATCCCGTAGGGCGGCCGGTCGCCGATGCGCTCGGCCGCGTCGAGGAACGCGGCGACCGCGTCGCCGGTGGGATCGCGTTGCATGCGGTCCGATGCCACGAACAGCTCGCTGAGAACCTCGATGTCGGTGTCGTCACCGTCGTCTTCCTCTTCCGGGATCTCGTCCGGGTACCTGATGGTGGGCAGCAGGGCATCGACCTGCTCCTCGTTCTCGGCGTGAACCACCACCTCGAAACCGTCGCTCACCCACTCGTGGGGGAGGCCGAGCTCGTGGAGCGCGTCGTCGAGCTCGTCGAGCTGGCCCGGATCCCACGAGTAGAGCTCGTAACCCACCTGCTCGCGCTCGTCGTCGAGCGGCGTGCAGTCGTCGAGATCGGGGTTCGAACGGTCGGCAGGAGCGTCCTCGACGGCCGCCGGTGCCGGCTCGGGATCAGGGCCGGGGCCGTACTGATCGAGGTTCCCGAAGTCGAGCTCGAGGTCGCCGTCGTGGTCGTCCTGTCCGGGGGTGTTGAGCACCGTTGCAGGCTATTGGGAAACGCTCCGAAGTCGGTGCGCGCCGACGTGACGCGCCGGCCTGCGCTGCGCCATGAGCCGGAACATCTCCGACGCCTCCTGCGAGATGCCGAGCAGGTCGAGCGCGGCATGGCGGTCCTGGTCGTCATCGGCGATCTCGTCGGCAGCGGCCACGACGATGGTGGTCAGCTCGGAGTCCCGGAACGGCTCGTGATGGTCGGCCACGGCGTCGGCGATGGGGTGTGGGATGCGGTGATCGAGCAGGTGCTCGGCCCCCAGCAAGGCGTGGTCGATCCCGAAGCGGGTCTGCTCCAGCTCGAGTTGCAGGTGGTGGGCCCGGGCGGGTGGGCGGATGGCGGCGTACTCCTCGGGGTGACGGGCCAGGAGCAGCAGCTCTCCGATGTCGTGGGCCAGGGCGGCCGCCGTGACCTCGCTGGGATCGACATCGGTGATCGCCGACAGCTCGCCGGCGATGCGCACCACCAGCCGGGCGTGGGCCCAGTGCTCGGTGATGATGTCGTCGCAGCCGCCGGCAGCGGTTGCAGCCTCGATCGCGCCGAGCACGATCGACCGTGGTGACATGCGCGTCCGCACATGGGTTTCGGGATCCATCGATTCCTCCTCGATGCCTTCCAGCATCGACCTGCCAGCAGGAATTCTTGATAGTTCTTTTCGCCCTTCGGGGCGCGAGTACGGTTCGGCCTCATGCCGGAACCACAGGCCCCTGACCGCAACCTCGCCCTCGAGCTGGTGCGGGTGACCGAGGCCGCCGCCCTGGCCGCCAGCCGCTGGATGGGGCGCGGTGACAAAGAAGGTGCCGACGGCGCCGCCGTGGACGCCATGCGCATCATCCTCCAGTCCGTGCAGATGGACGGCATCGTCGTGATCGGCGAGGGCGAGAAGGACGAAGCCCCCATGCTCTACAACGGCGAGCTCATCGGCGACGGCAAACCGCCCCAGACCGACATCGCCGTCGACCCCATCGACGGCACCACGCTGACCGCCCTCGGCCGGGGCGGGGCGATCTCGGTGATCGCCGTCGCCGAGCGGGGCTCGATGTTCGACCCCGGCCCCTGCGTGTACATGGAGAAGATCGCCACCGGGCCCGAAGCCGCCGGGGCCATCGACATCACGCGCTCGCCCACCGAGAACCTCGAGTCGGTGGCAGCGGCCAAGGGCGAGACGGTGCGGGACCTGACCGCGGTCATCCTCGACCGCGACCGCCACCGGGACCTCATCGCCGAGGTGCGCGAGGCCGGTGCCCGCGTGCGTCTGATCCCTGACGGCGACGTCGCCGGCGCCATCTCGACCGCGTGGCCCCAGTCGGGCGCCGACGTGCTCTTCGGCATCGGCGGCACGCCCGAGGGGGTCATCACCGCGGCCGCGGTCAAGGCGATGGGCGGCGCCATGCAGGGCCGCCTGTGGCCCCGCAACGAGGCCGAGCGCCGGGCCGCGGTCGAGGCCGGCTACGACCTCGAGGCGGTGCTCACCGAGAACGACCTGGTCCGCAGCGACAACTGCTTCTTCGCCGCCACCGGGATCACCGACGGCGAGCTGCTCCAGGGCGTCCATTTCGACTCCCGTGGGGCCACCACACAGTCGCTGGTCATGCGGTCCAAGTCGGGCACGGTGCGCCTCGTCGACGCCCACCACAAGATCGACAAGCTCGCCCGCTTCTCCAGCGTCGACTTCTCCTGATCCCTCACGGGCCGGCCCGGTTCACGCCAGCCGGTAGCTCATGTAGGGCTCCCAGCGACGGTGGTCGGGGTCGTCGATGTGTTCGAGCAGCGTGAGGCGGTCGATGCTGACTTCGGCGCGGTAGTGGCCCAGCACCTCGAGGGCCGGATCGCGATCACCGGTGACCCCACCGTCGATGTCGACGGTCACGTGGGGATGGAACGATCGCTTCTCGGGCCGTTCGAGCACCCCGGTCCAGCAGGCGTCGTGGAGCGCCTGCACCTGGTCCCACGGGTCGACGGCGAGGAAGCGCACCGGCGAATCGGCGCCGAACGTCTCGACCGGGCCGAGCCGGACCGTGATGGGTTCGCGGCCCGACGCCGCGGCGTGGACCACGGCCATGGCGTCGGCCATCTCCTCCTCGCGCACGTTGATCGGCGGCACCAGGGTGATGTGCGGATCGATCCGGCCCAGTTGCCGATCGCCGAGGGCGCGCCGGAGGCCGTCGATCTCGATCGAGACCGGCGCCGGGATCAGCAGCGCGACGGCGAGGCGGCGTCGGGGCACCGACCCACGTTAGGGCTGCTAGTGGACGCTGGCGGCCTGGCCGGCAGCTTCGAGCCGGATGTGCGCCCGGCGCAGGGCGGCCTCGGCTTCGGTGTCGTGCTCGTGGCGCAGGCTGACCTCGAGGGCTTCCCGGGCCCGCCGGGCCCGCTCGACGTCGATCTGGCTGGCCAGCTCGGCGAGGTCGGACAACACGGTCACGTTGTTGTTGGACACCTCGACGAAGCCGCCGTGCACCGCGACCTTCTCGTCGCGTCCACCCGAGCTGGGCCGGATGGTGAGCACACCGGTGCCGAGGGCACCGACGAAGGGGGCGTGACCCGGCAGGAAGGCGATCTCGCCACCACCCACCGTCCGGGTGATGACCATGTCGGCCTCGCCGGACCACAGGATCCGCTCGGGTGACACCAGTTCGACCTGCATCGGCATGATCAGTCTCCGCCCGCCGACTTGCGCAGCTCGTCGGCCTTGCGCCGGGCGTCGTCGGCGCCGCCGACGTTGAGGAACGCCTGCTCGGGCAGGTCGTCGAGGTCGCCGTTGACCAGCTGTTCGAAGCTGTCGACCGTCTCCTCCGCCGGGGTGAACACACCGGGGAGGCCGGTGAAGACCTCGGCCACGAACATGGGCTGGGACAGGAACCGCTGGATCTTGCGGGCCCGGGAGACCAGGACCTTGTCCTCCTCCGACAGCTCGTCGAGGCCGAGGATGGCGATGATGTCCTGGAGCTCCTTGTAGCGCTGGAGGATCTCCTGGACCCGGGTCGCCACTGCGTAGTGGCGATCGCCGACGACCTCGGGGCTGAGGATGGTGGACGTCGAGGCCAGCGGGTCCACGGCGGGGTAGATGCCGAGGGCGGCGATGTCGCGGGACAGCTCGGTCGTGGCGTCGAGGTGGGTGAAGGTGGTGAACGGCGCCGGATCGGTGTAGTCGTCGGCGGGCACGTACACGGCCTGCAGCGACGTGATCGAGCGACCCTTGGTCGAGGTGATGCGCTCCTGGAGGGTGCCCATCTCGTCGGCCAGCGTGGGCTGGTACCCCACGGCGGAGGGCATGCGGCCGAGCAGGGTCGACACCTCGGAGCCGGCCTGGACGAACCGGAAGATGTTGTCGATGAACAGCAGCACGTCCTGGTTGCGCTCGTCGCGGAAGTACTCGGCGATGGTGAGGGCCGACAGGGCGACGCGCAGCCGCACGCCCGGGGGCTCGTCCATCTGACCGAACACGAGGGCGGCCTTGTCGAGCACCGAAGTGTTCTCGTCGATCTTGGTCTCGCCCATCTCGATGAACAGGTCGGTGCCCTCACGGGTGCGCTCGCCCACGCCGGCGAAGGCCGAGACGCCACCGAACTGGGAGGCGACGCGGTTGATCATCTCGGTGATGAGCACGGTCTTGCCCACGCCGGCGCCGCCGAACAGGCCGATCTTGCCGCCCTGGAGGTAGGGGGTGAGGAGGTCGATGACCTTGATGCCGGTCTCGAACACCTCCTTCTTCGGGGCCAGGTCGGCGAAGTCGGGAGCCGGGTGGTGGATGGGCCGGTAGCCGTCGATCTTGGACTGGTCGAGCTCGGGCACGTCGAGCGGCTCGCCCAGCACGTTGAGCACGTGGCCGAGCACGCCGTCGCCCACCGGCATCTGGAGCGGGTGGCCCAGGTTGCGCACCTCGGTGCCTCGCACCAGGCCGTCGGTGGGCTTCATGCAGATGGCCCGGACCCGGCTGTGGCCGAGCTGCTGGGCGGCCTCGGCGACGACGGTGACCTCCTTGCCGTCGACCGTGATCGTCATCTCGAGGGCGGCGTTGATGTCGGGAAGGGCGCCGACGGGGAACTCGACGTCGACGACGGGGCCGGCGATGGCCACGACCCGACCCGACTTGAGCTCGGTGGTGTCGGTTCCGGAGGCTTCGGTGACGGTCATCTTGGGGGCTCCTAGCGGTGGCGGTCGACGGTGTCGACCAGCAGATCCTGGATGGCGAGTGCGTGGTCGGGGATCAGGTCCATCTCGTCGGACTGACCCTGGCGGAGGGCTTCGGCGCCACCGACGATCTCCATGATCTCGGTGGTGATGGCGTCCTGGCGGACCCGGTTCATCTGGCGGGACAGCTTGGTGATGAGCTCTTCGGCGTTGTCGGTGGCCGACTTCATGGCCCGCTGCTGGGCGGCGAAGAAGCTGGCCGCGCCCTCGAGGAGGGCGGAGAACAACCGGGCTTCGGCGTAGCGGGGCAGGAGGCGGTCGAGGATGGAGTCGGGGTCGGGCTCGAACTCGTAATCTGCGGTCGGACCGGATTGCTCGGCGGCCGCGACATCGGTGATGGTCGACGTGTCGAGCGGGAGGAACTGGCGGGTGACCACCTTCTGCGTGCCGGCCGACAGGAACTGGGTGTAGACGATGTCGACCCGGTCGAAGGTGCCGTCCTCGAACTTCGGCACCACGGCGGCCGCGATCTCACGGGCGTTCTCGTAATGGGGTTCGTCGAGGAACCCGGTGAAGGAGGCCTCGATGTCGAACTTGCGGAACCGGAAGTACGACTCGATCTTGCGACCCACGGCGAAGAGCACGGTCTGCTGGCCCTCGCGGCGCTGCACGGCCTGGTTGCGCTCGGCCATGCGGATGGCGTTGGTGTTGTAGCCGCCGCACAGCCCGCGGTCGCCACCGATGACGATGGTGGCCACCGTCCCGATCTGTTCCCGCTGGGCCAGCAGGGGCGCGCCGCCACCGGCGCCGGCCGTGGCCAGGTTGCGGATCACCTCGGTGATCTGGTCGGCGTAGGGCCGAGCGGCGAGGACGCGCTGTTGCGACTTGACGATCCGGCTGGCGGCGATGAGCTCCATCGCCTTGGTGATCTTCTTCGTCGTCTGCACCGACTTGATGCGCCGGCGCAGGACGCGCTCCTTGCCCCCTGCCATTACTCTTGCGTCCTCGTCGGCCGGCCCTGGCGGGCCGCCTGTCCTCGGGCCGCCTGCGGGGCGTCGCTGGCGCTCTGCCGCCCCGCAGCGATGTCGATCGGAGTGTCCGGCCGCATCACGCCTCCTGCACCTGCTCGGTGGCCACGAACTGGTCGTTGAAGCCATCGATGGCCGCCTTGAGGGCGTCCTCGTCGGCGATGTCACCGCTGTCGCGGATGGCATCGAGGAGATCGCGGTGGCGGGTCTCGAACCACTCGAGCAGGTCGCGCTCGTAGCGCTTGACATCCTCGACCGGGATGCCGTCGACGTAGCCCTTGGTGCCGGCGTAGAGCACCACGACCTGCTCCTCGACCCGCAACGGGCTGTTGAGGTTCTGCTTCAGCAGCTCGACGAGGCGGTAGCCACGGTCGAGCGTGGCCTGGGACACGGCGTCGAGCTCGGAGCCGAACTGAGCGAAGGACTCCAACTCACGGAACTGCGACAGGTCGCCCTTGAGCGTGCCCACTGCCTTCTTCATGGCCTTGATCTGGGCCGCACCACCGACCCGGGACACGGACTGGCCGGTGTCGAAGGCGGGCCGGACACCGGACTTGAACAGGTCCTCCTGGAGGAACACCTGCCCGTCGGTGATGGAGATCACGTTGGTGGGGATGTAGGCCGAGATGTCGCCGGCCTTGGTCTCGATGATGGGGAGCGCGGTCAGCGAGCCGGCACCGTTCTCGTCGGACAGCTTGGCGGCCCGCTCGAGCAGCCGGCTGTGGAGGTAGAAGACGTCGCCCGGGTAGGCCTCACGGCCCGGCGGACGGCGGAGCAGCAACGACACCTGGCGGTAGGCCTCGGCCTGCTTGGACAGGTCGTCGTAGACGGCCAGGGCGTGCTCGCCGTTCTCCATCCAGTGCTGGCCCATGGCGCAGCCGGCGTAGGGAGCGAGGTACTTGAACGGCGCCGGATCGGAGCCACCGGCGACGACCACCACGGTGTAGTCCATGGCGCCGTGCTCGGTGAGGGTGTTCACCGTCTGGGCAACGGTGGACTCCTTGAGCCCGATGGCGACGTACACGCACTTCACCCCGAGACCCTTCTGGTTCAGGATGGTGTCGATGGCGACCGTGGTCTTGCCGGTCTTGCGGTCGCCGATGATCAGCTCGCGCTGGCCCCGACCGATGGGGGTCATGGCGTCGATGGCCTTGATGCCGGTCTGGAGCGGTTCGTGGACGGGCTGGCGACCCATGATCCCGGGCGCCTGGATCTCCATGCGGCGGCTGTCGACGTTGGTGAGCGGACCCTTGCCGTCGACCGGGATCCCGAGGGCGTCGACGACGCGGCCGAGGAGGCCGTCGCCGCAGGGCACCGAGAGGATCTCGCCGGTGGCCCGCACCGTCTGACCCTCGTTGATGTGGTCCACCTCGCCGAGCACCACGGCGCCGATCGACTCCTCGTCGAGGTTGAGGGCGAGACCCTTTGTGCCGTCCTCGAACTCGAGCAGCTCGTTGACCGCGCACCCGGGCAGACCGGTGACGCGGGCGATGCCGTCGCCGACCTCGGCCACGTGGCCGACGGTGGCCTTGCCCATGGACGGGTCGAACCCTTCGAGGTTCTTGCGGATGGCGGCGGCGATGTCGCCGGCGTTGATGTTGAGATCCGTCATGGTGTTCCTGATCTTCTGGGATGCGTGTGAGGGATGCCCTGGCTCAGATTGCTTGCTTGAGCTGGTCGAGGCGGCGGCGCACCGTGCCGTCGATGACCGTGTCGCCGATCTGGGCGACGAGGCCGCCGAGCACCGACGGGTCGAGCACGACGCGCACGTCGATGGGCGATCCGACCGATTGCTGCAGGGCCGCGGCCAGCCGCGTCTTCTGGTCTTCGGTGAGCTCGACGGCCGACCGGACCACGGCGACCTGCCGGCCGGCCTCGGATGCGCCGAGGCCGACGAGTGCTTCGGCGATGCCGGAGAGCGATTGGACGCGGCCGGCGGCGACGATCATCGAGACCAATGCGACGGTGGTCTTCGATGCCCGCCCCGAGAGGAGGTCCTCGACGATCTGCTGACGACGGGCGGCCGGCACCAGCGAATCGGACAAGGTCGCGACCAGCTGGTCGTTGCCGCCGAGGACCCGGGCGAGGGTGAAGATCTCGTCCTGGACCGTGGCCGACTCGCCCTCAGCCGAGGCTATGGCCAGCAACGCTTTCGCGTACGCGGTCTCGCGCTCGGTCGCCATGATCAGGCCTGTCCGCGATCGGCGGAGCCGACTCGGTTGATGTAGTCCTCGATCAGCTGGACCTGGGCTTGGCGGTCGAGACTGGCGCCGACCACGGCCTCGGCGGCGCCGATGGCGATGTCGGCGACCTCGCCGCGCAGCTCGGCCATGGCCTGGCCCTTGGCGGCGTCGATGTCGGTGCGGGCCTGGGCGCGTGCCGCGGCGAGCTCCTCGTCGAGGCGAGCCTGCTGGGCCGCCTTGAGCTGATCGGCGGTCTGGCGGGCCTCCTCGATGATCCGGGCACCCTCGGCCTTGGCCTCGGCCAGTTGGGCCTGGTACTCGGCCAGCACCGTCTCGGCCTCGGTCTTGGCGTGTTCAGCGCTGTCGAGGTCGGTCCGGATCCGGGTGACGCGGTTCTCCATGCCCTGCTTGATGCCGGGCCAGGCGAACTTGGCGAGCAGCGCGAACAGGATCGCGAAGGACAAGGCGCCCCAGATGATCTCGTTCGTCGCCGGCAGGATCAGGCTCGGTGCCTCCTGGCAGTCCTTGACCTCGCCACCCTCCTGGAGGATGTCGATGCAGTCCTGGGACTCGTGGCTGATCTCGACGCCGTTGTCGCCGCTCTCCTGAGCGGACGCGACCGACGACCAGCCGACGGGCACCACGACGACGAGCGCGCAGGCGGCGAGGAGATGGCGGAGTCGCAGGCGCGGTCGCCTGGTGTTCTCACGGCGGATGCTCACAGCGGCCACCTCAGCCCGAGATGATGAAGGCGAGGACGAAGCCGAACAGCGCCAGCGCCTCGGTGAACGCGATACCGAGGAACATCGTGGTGCGGACCATGCCGGCCGCTTCGGGCTGGCGGGCCATGGCGGTGATGGCGTTGCCGACGACGAGGCCGATGCCGATGCCGGGGCCGATGGCCGCGCCGCCGTACACGATGCCGCGCCCGACGGCGGTGAGGCCTTGGACGAGTTCGCCGGGGTCCTGTTGAGCGAGGACGTGAAGCACGGGAATGTCTCCTTTGGGGTTCTTGGATCAGTGCGCGGGGTGGGCAGCGCTGCCGATGTAGACAGCGGTGAGGATGGTGAAGATGTAGGCCTGCAGCACGGCGACGAGGAGCTCGAACCCGGTGAGGCCGACGAGCAGCGCGAACGGCACGGCGGAGCCGACGATGGTGGCGTCCCACAGCGCCGTCGACAGCACCATGAAGGTGATGAGCAGCAGGTGGCCGGCCAGCATGTTGGCGAAGAGCCGGAGCGCCAGGGAGAACGGCTGGGTGAAGAGCTTGGTCACCAGCTCGATCGGGGTGAGCAGGATGTGCATCACGGCCGGGGCGCCGGGCACGACCATGATGTTCTTCCAGTAGGTGAAGAAGCCCTGCTCCATGATCCCGACGATGTGGTACACGAACCAGACCGTGACGGCCATGAACGCGGGGAGGGCGATGCGGGCGTTCACGGGCATCTGGACGAACGGGATGATCTCCCAGACGTTGCACACGAACACGAACGAGAACAGCGTCATCAGGAACGGGGTCCACTTGAGACCGTCGGGACCGATCGTCTGGAGGATGATGCCCTCCTGGATGAAGTCGGTGACCGACTCGCCCACGTTCTGCGCCGCGTCGGGTACCAGCTGTTGGCGGCGACCGGCGGCGAAGAACACCGCGAACACGATGGCCGCGGAGATCCACATGAACAGCACGACCTTGTTCACGGCGAACGGTCCGCTGCCGATGATGTCGGGCCATTCGACCGTGTGGCTGATCGGAGGGAAGTCGAGCCCCAGGATCAGGTGAACGGGAATCACGATGACGCCTCCCGAGACGTTGGCAGTGCAGAGGTAGACGGTTGCAGGGCGGGGTACGCGAGCGAAGCCGAGACGAACTTCGTCTCCCAGAACAGCAGTCCCAGGTGCGTGAGCAGGATCGAGACCGCCAACGTGGGCAGGTCGATCCACGGACGGTCCTTGACGGCCACGACGAGCAGCGTCAGCAATCCCATGCGGAACGCGAAGCCGCCGAGGGCGCCGGCCATGATCATGGAGAGCGAGATCCGCGCCGCCCAGGTCAGGATCACCGCTGCGATCACCAGGTTGGCGAGCACCACGGCGACGGCGACGCCGGCCGACGCCGCCCCGGACCAACCGCGGACGAGACCGCCCACCAGGACCACGAGGGGCGCGAGCGGCAGACCACGCTTGACCATGTCGAAGGCGAGGATCTTCTCGACCTCGTCGGCGGGGTGCTCGACGCTCATCAGCGGCCGGTCCCCGTCCTGGGCCGGAACCGTTCCTCCTCGACCCGCATCTCGCCGTCGTACTTCGCCAGGAGCCGCCACGCCACGCAGGTGACGACCACGATGAACAGCGACACGAAGAAGAGCGGGAAGGTCCCCAGCGCGACATCGATCCGCCAGCCGAAGAAGGCGAAGATGGCCGGGGTGACCGAGAGCTCGACCGCGCTGTTCAAGGCGTTGCCGAACCCGTTGTTGAGATCACGCCGGTGGCCGACCAGAGCCTGGGTGAGGCGGATGCTTCGCTTGGACGCGTCGTGGCTGTCCGTCATCACACTCCTCGACTCTCGTTGTCCCAGAACCAGATCGGATCTCTTGTGAATAATTTCTCAATATAGAAGCACGCAGGCCGTGGTCGCAAATTCGGACGCCACAGCGACGTGTCGCCGCCGGCTGCCCCCGATCGCTCTCACTGGCCGGGCGACTGTAGACGTTGCCCTCGCGCGCCACCAAGGTCGTCAGGGCAGCATCGACCGGTCCCGCCGGGCACGTCGTTCGTCTCGCGCCCGCGGGTGCAGCACGGTGTAGAGGAGCAGGGCGAGGGCCGCGATTCCGATGGGCAGCGCCCCGTCGTCGCTCGAGGTGTACACCGGATAGAGGACCAGTCCGGACAGCAGCGCGGTCCACAACCAGAGGATGGCGACGCTGCGGCGCTGGCCGTGGCCCAGGTCCATCAACCGGTGGTGGAGGTGCCCCTTGTCGGCCTCGGTGACACCGCTGCGGTTCTTGGCCCGCCGGACGATGGCGAAGGCGGTGTCGAAGATCGGCACCCCGAGGATCACCAGCGGGATGAACAGCGGGGCGAAGAAGAAGAACGTCTGGCTCGAGGAGTCCGCCGTCGAGTTGCCGGCCACCGCGATCGACGAGGACGCCATCAACAACCCGAGCAGCAGCGCGCCGCCGTCGCCCATGAAGATCGACGCGGGATGGACGTTGTACGGGAGGAACCCGGCGCAGGCGCCGGCGGTGGCCAGCGCGATGAGGGGGGCGATGTTGTCGGGCCCGAGTTGGGCCAGCGAGGGGTCGGCGAGCTTGTCGGCGAAGAGGAACAGCGCGAACGCGGCGATGCCCACGATGCCGGCCGCCAGACCGTCGAGACCGTCGATGAGGTTGATGGCCTGGCACATCCCCACCACCCAGACCACCGTGATGAGCGCGGCCAGGTCCGGCGACAGGTCGAACAGGCCGAACGGCGGGAAGCGGAACAACAGGATGCTCACGCCGGCGAAGTTCAAGATGCTGCCGGCGAGGACGGTGCCGGCGGTCTTGGCCGGTGCCGAGATCTCCCGGACGTCGTCGATGCCACCCACGAGGTAGACGACCACGGCCGCGATCACCACCCCGACGGGAACGGTGGGCGCGGCGAAGACCTCCTCGTAGGCCCCGAGCTGCCACGCGATCCCCACCGCGGAGACGACGCCGACGAGGATGGCGAGACCCCCGAGTGTGGGGGTGGGCAGTTCGTGGACCCGGCGGTCGTCGGGAACGGCGATGGCACCCAAGCGGACCGCCAGGCGGCTGGCCAGGGGTGTGGCCACCGCGGTGACGCCGGCCGCGGCGACGAAGACGATGAAGGCGTCCATCAGCCCGGCGGGTGGACGGGTCGGCTCAGACCGGGTACGGCTCGAACTTGCCGCACAGCGTGCGCACGTCGTCGCGGATCGCGGCGAGCTCGGCCTCGTCGTCGCGGTGGTCGAGGGTACGCACGATGAGCTCGGCGATCGTGCCCATCTCGGCTTCACCCATGCCCTGGGTGGTGACCGCCGGTGTCCCGATGCGCAGACCGGAGGTGATGTAGGGCGGGCGCGGGTCGTCGGGGACCGTGTTCTCGTTGAGGGAGATACCGGCCTTGTCGAGCGCGAGGCGGGCCTTCTTGCCCGACAGATCCTCGTCGTACGAGCGCAGGTCGACGAGCAGGAGGTGGTTGTCGGTACCGCCCGACACGAGGCGCAACCCTCGGCGGGCGAGGCCCTCGGCGAGGGCGGCGCAGTTGCGGACGATCTGGGCCGCGTAGTCGGCGAACTGTGGAGTGGCGGCCTCGGCGAAGGCGATGGCCTTGGCGGCGATGACGTGGTCGAGCGGGCCGCCCTGCAGGCCGGGGAACATCGCCTTGTCGATGACCGACGCCAGTTCCTCGGTGCACAGGATGGCGCCGCCACGCGGCCCCCGGAGCGTCTTGTGGGTGGTCAGGGTCACGATGTCGGCCACCGGCACGGGCGATGGGTGGACGCCGCCGGCGATGAGTCCGGCGATGTGGGCGGCGTCGAACATGAAGTAGGCGCCGACCTCGTCGGCGATGTCACGGAACGGCTGCGGATCGATGATCCGGGGATAGGCCGTGGCGCCGGCCACGATGATCTTGGGCCGGTGCTCGAGAGCGGCGTCGCGGACCTGGTCGAAGTCGATGCGCTCGTCGGAGGGGGTCACGCCGTACGACACGAAGTGGTACAGCTTCCCGCTGGCGTTGACCGGGCTGCCGTGGGTCAGGTGACCGCCCTGGTCCAGGCGCAGGCCGAGCACGGTGTCTCCGGGCTCGAGCAGCGCCAGGTAGACACCCATGTTGGCGTTGGCGCCCGCGTGGGGCTGGACGTTGGCGTGGTCGGCCCCGAACAGCGACTTGGCCCGTTCGATGGCCACCGTCTCGACCTCGTCGATGACCTCGTTGCCGCCGTAGTACCGCTTGCCGGGGTACCCCTCGGAGTACTTGTTGGTGAGGACCGAGCCGGTGGCCCGGAGCACTGCCGGCGAGGTGAAGTTCTCCGAGGCGATGAGTTGGACGGTGGTGTTCTGGCGCTCGACCTCGCGGTCGATCAGGCCGAACACCTCGTCGTCGTTGATCTGTGGCCAGCCCATGGGTCCTCCTCGTCGAGCGCGTCCGTTGTCAGGATGCCACGACATGGCGGTCTGCTCCGCAGCACCGCGTGACGCCTGCTCGCTGGCGCTCCCGACGGCGACCTCCGCTCAGCTCTCCTCGGCCTCGATGGCCGCGATCAGGTCCACCCGGCGCTGGTGGCGTCCCCCCTCGAAGTCGGTCGTGAGCCACAGCTCGACGATCTCGTCGGCGAGGCCGGTAGCGACGATGCGCCCGCCCAGGGACAACACGTTGGCGTCGTTGTGTTCGCGACTCAGCCTCGCCGTGTAGAGGTCGTTGCACAGCGCGGCCCGGGCGCCGGTGATCTTGTTGGCTGCGATCTGCTCGCCCTGCCCCGAACCACCGAGGACGATCCCCCGATCGGCATCTCCGTTGACGACCATGCGGGCCACGCCGGCACAGATCGGCGGGTAGTCCACCGGTTCCGTGGAGTCGGTCCCGAGGTCGATGACCTCGTGACCGAGCCGGCCGAGGGTGCCGATCAGGTGGCACTTGAGTTCGTAGCCGGCATGGTCGGCGCCGATGGCGATGCGCACTACTTGCCTCCGGGGGTCAGGGGACGCGGGTGGGGAAGAGATGGCCGACGACGGTGTCGACGAGATCCTCGATCTCGACCGCCGTCGCCTCGTAGTCACGGGCCGAGCGGCCGATGGGATCGGCGATCTCGTCCTCCGGACGGCTCCCGAGCATGTCAGCGGGTTGTCGGCCGGCGCCGGCGCGACGGATCCAGTCCTCGACCGGCTCGTCGCCGGCACGTGGTCCGATCGCCTCGGCCGTCCGGGCGAGCTCGGGGAGCGTGAAGGTTCGGGCGAAGGCGTCGCGATCGAGGACCGCGACCTCGCGCACGTGCTGGAGCTCCATGCCGATGATGAGGTCTGCATCCCGGACGTCGCCGGCGGCGAGGAGCCGGCTGCGGTGGGTGCGGATGTCGATGCCCCGGCGGGACATGGCGTCGACGCCGTGGGCCGACGCGGGCTGGCGCTCGGTGACCAGGCCGGCCGAGTGCACGCGGGCATCGATTCCGGCGCGCTCGAACCGGTCGCGTAGCAGCCCCTCGGCCATCGGCGAGCGACAGATGTTCCCGGTGCACACCACGAGTACGTCGATGGCGCGGGATTGTAGTGACGGCCGCGCCCCCTCCTAGCCTTGACCGATCAGTCAACTTCGGTCACGGAGGACTCTCGTGTCGCTCGATCCGCGCACCCCGGTCATCATCGGCGTCGGCCAGCACAACCAACGCGTCGATCGCGGGGAACCAGCGCTCGAACCCGTCGACCTCATGGTGGTCGCGGCCGGCAAGGCCCTGGCCGACGCCGGCGGCACCACACCGCTCGGTGCCGAGGCGATCGACTCCGTCCGTACGGTGGGCCTGCTGTCGTGGCGCTACGTGAACCCGGGTCGTCTCGTGGCCGAGCGGCTCGGCGTGGGCCACGAGGTCGACAGCGGCACATCGGCCATGGGTGGCAACTCGCCGCAGATGCTGCTGAACGAGACGGCGCTCGACATCGCCGCCGGTCGGGCGTCGTGCGTGTTGCTGGCCGGGGCCGAGGCGTGGCGCACCCGCATGGCGGCACGCGCCGAGGGAACCAAGCCCGACTGGACGGTCGAGCCGGAGGGGACCGAGGCGGCCCGTGAGATCGGCACCGCAGTGGAGATGAACCACGAGGCGGAGTCGTCGCTCGGGATCTTCCTGCCCATCCAGGTGTACCCGATGTTCGAGCAGGCCCGTCGCCACCACCTCGGGCGGACGATGGCCGAGCACCTGCCGGTGCTCGGCGACCTGTGGTCGCGGTTCTCCCAGGTGGCGGCGAAGAACCCCAACGCCTGGATCCAGGAGGCGATGACGGCCGAGGAAATCGTCACCCCAACCGACTCGAACCGGATGATCGGCTTGCCGTACACCAAGGTGATGAACTCGAACAACGCCGTCGAGCAGTCGGCCGCGGTCCTGCTGTGCTCGGTCGAGGTGGCCGAGCGCCTCGGCGTCCCCCGTGATCGGTGGGTCTTCCCGCAGGCCGGCGGCGACGGCCACGATCATCCGTACCTGTCGAACCGCGACAACCTCTACACGTCGCCGGCCGTGGGTGTGATCGGCCGGGCGACGCTCGCCGCGGCGGGCATGACCATCGACGACATCGACCACGTCGATCTGTATTCGTGCTTCCCGGTGGCGGTGCAGGTCGGTGCCGACGAGCTGGGCCTCGGTCTCGACCGGCAGCTCACCGTCACGGGCGGGCTCAGCTTCGCCGGCGGGCCGTGGAACAACTACGTGATGCACTCCATCGCCACCCTGGTCGACGTGCTGCGTGACGATCCCGGCACCAACGGACTGGTGTGGGCCAACGGCGGTTACCTCACCAAGCACGCCTTCGGCATCTACAGCACCGAGCCGCCCGCGGCGGGCTTCGTCCACGTCCATCCCCAGGAGGCGATCGACGCCCTCCCCTCCCGCGAGATCGCCGCTGACCACGTCGGCCGGGCGACGATCGAGTCGTGGGTGGTGATGCACGACCGCCAGAGCCGGCCGGAATCCGCCTTCGTCGCCTTGCTGACCGACGACGGTCAGCGGGCCTGGGGCACCACGACCGACGCCGACACCCTCGCCGAGATGGTGCGCGAGGACATGATCGACCGCGCCGTCGACCGCGCCGCCGACGGCACCATCACCCTCGTCTGATCAGAGCTGGCTGTTCTGGGCCCGGTGCTCGGCGGTGAGCTGGGCGACCCGCTCCCTGGCCTCGGGCATCGTCTCGAGCAGCTTGTGGAACCGCTTGTTGTCGAAGCTGAGCAGGGTGAGGTCGGTGAGGGCCCGGACGGTGGCCGAGCGGGGCCGCAGCTCGAGCAACGCCATCTCGCCCGCGATGGAACCGGAGCCGATGGTGGCGACCCGGTTCCCACCCACCTCCACCGCGGCCTGACCCTCGCAGATCACGAAGGCCTCCTGGCCCACGTCGCCCTGCTCCATGAGCACCGCGCCCGCCTCGGCCGTCACCTCTTCGGCCATGCCGCGGATCTTCTCCAGGTCGCGGGGCGCGAAGCCCTGGAAGAACTGGAGCTTGGCGAGATCGTCCTGGTTCATGTCGCTCCCCCTCGGTGCGCGTTCACCGGCAATGTAGGTCACTCGCCGTCGGGGATCTCGATCGTTCCGGCCCGCAGCACCCGGAGCCGATCACTGGCGACGTCGACCACGGTCGAGGGTGTCCCGGCGAGGGTGCCACCGTCGATGACGAGATCGACCGGCCCGATGAGACCGGCTGCGGCGTCCGCGGCGTCGGGGGGCGTGGGAACCCCGTGCCGGTTGGCGCTGGTGGTGGCGATGGGGCCCACCGCCCGGGCGATGCTGCGCACGAAGTCGTGGTCCGGACACCGGACCCCCACCGTTTCCGCCGGCGTGCCCAGCGCCCAGTCGAGGCCCGGGCGGCGGGGCACCACCAGGGTGAGCGGACCGGGCCAGTGCCTGCGGGCGAGGTCGTGGGCACCGGCGGCGACGGCGGGACCGGCGAGCGAGAAGGCCTGCTCGGCATCGGCGCACAGCACGGCGAGCGGAGTGTCTTCTCCCCGCCCCTTCCGCTCGAACAGCAACCGGGTGGCGGCGGGGTCGGCGGCGTTGGCAGCCAGGCCGTAGACGGTGTCGGTGGGCAGCACCACGATGCCGCCGGCGAGGAGCACCGCCGCGGCCCGGATCGGCGCCGTGAGGTCGGTGATGTCGAGGACCTCGGCCATCAGCGGCGGGCCACCAGGAACCGGTCCCGGCCGGCCAGGTCGACGTCGGTCCGCACCGACGCGAAGCCGGCGGCGGTGGCGAGGCGCCGCACGTCGTTGGCCTGGCCCGGCGCGTGTTCGACCATCAGGGCACCGCCCGGTGCAAGCCAGCGCGGTGCCTCGGCCACGATCCGCCGGATGTCGTCGAGGCCGTCGGGTCCGGAGCGCAGGGCTTCGACGGGCTCCCAGTCGGCCACGGTGGGCGGGAGGGTCTCGTCGTCGGCGACGTAGGGGGGATTGGACACGATGACGCCGACGTTGCCGGCCAACTCGGACGGCAGCGGTTCGAACCACGATCCCTCGACCAGGCGCACGGTGGCGGCCTTGCGGCCCAGGCCGGTGCAGTTGGCGCGAGCGACGGCGAGGGCCCCGGGCGAGCGCTCGACTCCCCACACCTCGGTGCCGGGCCGCTCGGCCGCGACCGACAGGGCGATGGCGCCCGATCCGGTGCCGAGGTCGACCACGGGACCGCCCACGCGGGTGTGCTCGACGAGGAGAGCATCGACGAGGACCTCGGTCTCCGGCCGTGGGATCAGCACCCGCCGATCGACGAACAGCTCCAGGGTCCGGAACGGCCAGCACTCGAGCACGTATTGCAGGGGTTCGCCCTGCTCCCGGCGCTCGACCATGAGGCGCCAGTGGTGGTGCGAACGCACCGTGGCCGGACGGTCGGCGATCACCCGCAACGGGTCTCCTGCGGCGCTGCTCGACGATCCAACGGGCCTCCGACACCGCATTGTCGACACCGGCATCGGCCAGTCGGCGGACGGTCTCGGCCTGGAGCTCGGCCCAGCTGGTGGTTTCGATGTGGCTCTCGGACACGATCAGTCGCCGCCCTCGGCGAGGCGCGAGGCCTGCTCGTCCTGGACGAGGGCATCGGAGACGTCGTCGAGCTCGCCGGCGAGGACCTTGTCGAGCTTGTAGATCGTCAGACCGATGCGGTGGTCGGTGACCCGGTTCTCCTTGAAGTTGTAGGTCCGGATCTTCTCGGACCGCCCTCCCCCACCGACCTGATCACGGCGGGCGGACGAGAGCTCGGCGGCCTGGCGGTCCTGCTCGAGCTGGAACAGGCGGGACTTCAGCACCCGCAACGCCTTGGCCTTGTTCTGGAGCTGGCTCTTCTCGTCCTGCATCGACACCACGAGGCCCGTCGGCTTGTGGGTGATGCGCACCGCGGAGTCGGTGGTGTTGACCGACTGACCACCGGGACCGGACGACCGGTAGACCTGGATCTCGAGGTCGTTCTTCTCGTCGATGTCGATCTCGACGTCATCGACCTCGGGCAGGACGGTGACGGTGGCCGACGAGGTGTGGATGCGTCCCTGGGCCTCGGTGACCGGCACCCGCTGCACCCGGTGGGGCCCACCCTCGTGCTTCATGCGGGTCCAGGCGCCGTCGCCCTTCACCACGAACGTGATGTCGTTGTAGCCGCCCATGTCGGAGTGGTCGGTGTTCAACACCTCGAGCTTCCAGCCCATCCGGGCCGCGTAGGCCTCGTACATCTGGAACAGGTCGCGGGCGAACAGGTTGGCCTCCTCGCCGCCTTCGGCACCGCGGATCTCGACGATGACGTTTCGTCCCTCGTTGGGGTCCTTGGGCAACAGCAGCAGCTTGAAGCGCTCGGCCAGCCGCTCGATGTCGGTCTCCGCCTCCGCCGCTTCGCCCCGGAACAGCTCCCGGTCATCGCCCTCGGACTCCCGCGACAGCTCCTTCGCCGTCTCCAGATCGCCGGTGCGAGCCCGGAGCTCCGTGCCGACGGCGACGATCTCCTCGAGCTCGTGGTAGCGGCGGGCCGCGTCGGCGTAGCGGCGCTGGTCGGCGATCAGCTCCGGGTCGCCGAGGCGGGCCTGGAGGTCGTAGAACTCACGCTCCAGCGCGTCGAGGCGATCCAACATCGCTGTCGAGGCTACCGGCGGCCGCCGTGCGCTCCCGGCTCAGGTCTTCCAGTCGCCGGCGACCGCGGCCACCTCGGCGGGGCGCACCATGTCGGCGACCAGGGCGGCGTTGACCGGCAACAGGTCGCGCTCGGGCAGTGCCAGCAGCAGCGTCGCGTCCGGGTCGATGGCGAGCCGGACGTCGGCGCCGAGGACCACCGCTTCGAGATCGACTCCGACGGTGCACGCCACGACGACGGGGCGGCCCTGGCGGGTGCCGACGGCTGCGGCGACGCCTCGGGTCCGCAGCCGGTCACGGGGCACGGGGGTGGGCGCGGCCACCAGGTCGTCGCACCCGATGCGCCCGGGTTCGGCGACCAGCGTGTGGCGGAGCCAGCGTTCGGGCACGAGGGTGGCGAGCGGATGGATGGGCCCGCCCGGACGGCGGATCTGGCGCAGCTGGGCGACGACCCGGGCGACCGAGGAGGCATCGGGGAGATCGCCGTGCATCATGGCGGTGAGCTCACGGTCGAAGCGTCCGACACCGACCTCGAAGATCGGCTCTCCGTCGTCGACGGCGCGGACGATGCGCACCACCTCGAGGCCACGGAACTCTCCCGCCAGGCGATCGCCCTCCACCACGACGTCGAGGCCCTCGGCTTCGAGGACGGCGACGAGGTCCGGAGCATCGGGAGGTCCGAGCCCCTCCTCGAAGGGGGCCGGTTCCACGGCGACGAGGGCGCGTCCCGAGCTGGACCACACCGAGACGGCGGTGCGGAACTCTGCCGCCTGGCGGGCCACCGTCCCCGCGTCCTCGTCGACGATGACGTGGAGCTCGCTGGCACCGGCGCGGCTGGCCCAGGCCAGGGCGGCGCCGAGGCCGTGATCGCCGTCGAGCAGGACGAAGGCCCGGTGGTCGGCGGTGGCCGCCGCGCCGGTGCCGACCGAGGTGCGTGGCGCGTCGATGCCCCAGTGCTCGCGCACGAGGGCGCCCAGCTTGGCGGCGTTGCGGGCCGCTCGACGCTGGGTGACCTCGGCGGCGTCGGTTGGATTCGGTTCGGTGCTCAGCTCAGGCGTCGGCGGAGCCGGCTGGTTGTTCCGTCGTCTCGGCTGACTCGGCCGGCTGTTCCGTCGTCCCGGCCGACTCGGCCGGCTGTTCCGTCGTCTCGGCCGGCTGCTCGGCTGACTCCGGCTCGGCGACGGCACCGCTCTTCTTGCGACGTCCGTAGCGGCGCTCGAAGCGGTCGATGCGACCACCGGTGTCCACCAGCTTCTGCTTGCCGGTGTAGAAGGGGTGGCACTCGCTGCACAGCTCGACCCGAAGGTCGCTGGCCGTGGAGCGAGTCACGATCTCGTTGCCACACGAGCACCGGATGGTGACGGTCTCGTAGTCGGGATGGATGTCGGTCTTCATGGGTTGCTCCTCACGCAGTGGTGACGATCTCGTACTCGGTACAACACGGGGCTATTCCCGAGTCGCGGTGGCGCGTCAGGCGTCTTCCTTGACCGCTGCCTTCAACAGCTCCTCGTTCGACTTCGTGTTGCGAAGCCGGACCAGGAGACCATCCAGCGGTTCAGCTTGGTCGGGAGAGGCGTCGTCGGGCAAGCGGGCGAGCACCCGGCGGAGTGCTTCGCGCTGGCTGGCGCCGTCGTCGCCCACGAGGAGCTCCTCGCGGCGAGTGGTGGTGCCCCCGATGTCGATGGCCGGGAAGGCACGCCGCTCGGCCCCGAAGCGGTCGAGACGGATCTGCGTCGTGGCGGCACCGACGACCGCGTCGTAGACCGCGTCGTCGATCTCGGAGCCGGTGTCCACCGTGACGGTGGCCACCATCGTGACCGAGCCGGCATCGTCGAGATTGCGGCCCGTGCCGAAGGCCCGCTTGGCCGCCTGGACCGCCGCGGTCTCGAGGCCGCCGACGGTCCGGCCGGTGCTCTGACCGCTGGCGTGCTCGGCCCGCGCCAGGCGGGTGAGGCCATCGAAGAGCACGACGACATCGTCGCCCCCCTCGGCCAACCGGCGGGCCCGGGCGAGCGCCAATTCGGCCACGGCCACGTGCTCGTCGGGGTTGGCGTCGAACGCCGAGCCGTGGACGATGCCGGCGGCCACGACGCGCTCCATCTCGGTGATCTCCTCGGGGCGTTCGTCGAGGAGCACCACCAGCAGCCGGGTGTCGGGCTCGTTGGCCTCGATCGAGCGGGCGAGGGTCTCCAAGATGGTGGTCCGCCCGGTGCGGGGCGCTCCGGCCAGGAGCACCCGGCTCCCCTTCCCGATCGGGGCCAGGAGGTCGAGGGTGCGGGTGATGCGGTCGTCGTCCTCGTCCTCGACCTGCAGGTCGAAGGCCTCGGTGGCGAACGCGGCGGCGAGGTCCTCGAACCGCGGCCGCTCCGTGCCAGGCTCGAGCTCCACGTCGTTGACGGTGTCGATCCGCAGGATGGCGGGGTTCTTCTCGTTGCGGAACGCCGGCCGGGACCCGCCGGCGACCATGTCGCCCTTGCGGAGTCCGAACTGGCGGACCTGCTTCACCGACACGTAGCAGTCGTCCTTGGAGGGCAGCAGCCCGTCGACGCGGAGGAAGCCGTAGCCGTCGTCGCGGAGGTCGAGGCAACCCACCACGGGCACCGGCTCACCGGTGAACTCCTCGGGCTGACCGCCGGTGTCGCGGTTGCGACCGCGGCGCCGACGCCGGCGCCCGCCGCCGTCGCCCTCGTCGTTCGAGTGGTTGGCGCCCGAGTCCTGCCGATCGCCGGCGTCGGAATCGTCGTTGCCGGCATCGTCGGACGATCCGGACTCCGATCGCTGGCTGCGCTTGGCCGATACGGAGCGGTTGTCCCCCGAGGACTTCGTACCGGCGTCACGACCGTTGGCTGCGGACGCCTCGGGCTTGTCCGACGCGTCGGAGGTGTCGGGCTTGTCGGGGGTCTTGGTCGAATCGTTCGCGGCGGCCTGGTCCCCGTCTGTGTCCCCTGCGTCCCCGGAATCCCCCGCGTCTCCGGCATCGCCCGACGTGGTCACACCGGTGAGCTCGAGGATCATCTCGATGATGTCGGCCTTGCGGGTTCGGGACGTGACCTTGCCCCCCAACGCGCCGGCGATCTTCTGCAGTTCGTCGCGGTCCTTGCGTTCGAGCGTCTCGCGCTCGAGTGCATTGGCGTCCACGCTCATGTGGTGCTCTTCTCTCGTCGGTGTCGAAGAGGAGGCACGTCGCCTCCGGTTCCGCGGCCGGTCCGTACCCCCACCAGGGTGGGCCGGCCCGTTGCGCCTGGTCGGCCGCCGCTACGTGCGATGCACGGCGTGGCGGACAAGACGACGATAGCGGGCCCGCAGGATCCCCTCCAACATGCTCGACGGAGGACGGATCAGGTGACGATCTCGCTGGTCTGCATCACCGGGGCGATCGAGGTGTAGTTGGCGACGTCGGCGATGACGTCGCCCGTACCCTCGCCCGCCATGGCGGCCTGGAGGGCCTCGAGCGACTCGAAGTTGAAGTGGACGGCGGCCACGTAGGGACCGTCGATGCCCTTGTCGATCTCCGCGCCGTCGAGACCCCAGGTCTTCACCGCCAGCGGTACGTGCTTGTCGCGGTAGTAGTCGTGGTCGAAGGTGGCACCCTCGGTCGTGGGATACAAGACGCTGAGCCTGATCATCGTGGACTTCCTCTCGGAGATTGGCAGGGAACGCAGTCTGGCCCAGCTCAGACCCCGGCGCGCAGCAGCTCCACACCGGTGCGGAAGAACGCCAGCGCGGCGTCGCGCTGGTCGGCCTTGCCGCCGGCGGCCACCAACTCGTCGTAGCCGAGCGTGGCGCCGAACCCGGCGTTCCAGTAGTCGGGGTCACCGGGCCGGGCGTCGGTCCAGGGCCCCACGTAGAGGTACGGGCTGGGATGGTCGGCGTCACCGGGCGACGCGCCGATGTTCACCCGGCACTCGGCCGTGGGCGCGGCGTAGGCGACGTCGAATGCCACGTCGAAGTGCTCTGGCCACAGCTGGACCGCGCTGGGCTCACCGTCGTCCCACTCCTTGCGGAGCTGTTCGAGCACGGAGGTGGCGAAACCGAACCAGTCGCCGAGGGCCAGGGCCGCGGCCTCGCTGACACCGAGGTCCTCGTCGGGATCGCCCGCCGGAACGACCCCGCTGAACCCGTGGTCGAACGACGGGTCGACATTGCGGCCGATGAGCTCGGCGGCGGCCCGCAACGTGGTGATGGTGGCCGACTCCAGCTGTCGGCGGCGCTGGTGGACGAGCATGTCGCCGGTGACCCGGACCTGTTCGTCGCTGTCGCCGAACAGCGGCGTTCCGAAGCCGCCGGGAGTCCAGATGAGGCCGTATCGGCCGGTGGCCTCCCGCCGGGCCAAGTACACGACATGCGTCGCCAACCGATGCAGCCCCTCCCGGGTGTCCTCGAAGCCGGGCGGGAGCGGTCGGAGCTGTTCGGGCATGTCGTTCTCCTCGGGGTGGTCGCGGAACGGTACCGCGCTCATTCCAGGTGGCGGTCGAGCAGCGGCGGGATCGTCTCGAGCAGGTGCAGCAGCGCCCGTTCCCCCCGTCCATACCACCGTGAGCGGCGACTCGATCGCCAGGCGTCGTGGATCGCCTCGTCGGGGGCCTCGATCACGGCGGGATGGATGTAGCTCGACCGCGCCACGGCACGGGTGTTGTGCAGGACCGAGGCGGCGGCGTCGGCCACCTGCGGCGCGGCCTGCTCCCCTTCGGCCCTGGCGGTCAGGGCCGCGGCACTGCCGCCCCAGGTCCGCAGGTCCTTGCAGTCCAGTGCGCCCGCGGTGTGCTCGTCGAGGTAGGCGTTTGCATCCGCGGCGTCGAGGACGGTCCCGTCGACCTCGAAGAGCCACTCGCCGGCGGCGGCGCGCAGCTCCTGCACGGCGTCGATCAGTCGTTCGTCGTCGACCGTGACGTCGTGGTCCACCCCACCCTTGCCCCGGAAGCTGAGCTGCACGGCGCGGCGGGAGACATCGACGTTTCCCGGTCCGAGGGTCGAGATGCCTCGTGTGCCGTGTTCCTCGACGGATTCCGGATTGCCGATCCGTTCGAGGCTGCGATCAAGGAGCCCGATCATGGCGGCGAGGGCGCGGCGCCGGTCGTCGCCCGCCTCGAGATCCTCCACCACCGCGCGACGCAGGTCGGCCATGCGCCGGCCGATGTCTTCGAGGCGGTCGAAGTTGGCGGCGGCCCGGGCCTCGGTCCACCGGTCGTGGTAGCGGTACTGCCGGCGGCCGGCATCGTCGATGCCGACGGCCTGGAGGTGGCCGTCGGCGTGGGGACACACCCAGACGTCCGTCCACGCGGGAGGCAGCACCAGATCCTCGCATCGCGCCCGGTGGGTGCCCCGGACCACCGAACCGTCGGGCCACCGGAAGGTGAAGCCTCGGCCGCACCGCTGGCGCCTGATGCCCGCTTCGTCGGGGTCGGCGGCGCGCAGGCCGATCCGGACGGCGAAATCATCGTCGGACTCGGGCACGACCGTCCCATTTCCCGACCGCCGACGAGCGAGAACCGGCGGGTCAGGTGTCGATGGCGCCGCGGACCGCGGCCTCGACCGCCTCGAGGTCGGCGGCGACATGGCCGTAACGCTCGGGTCGATCGAGCAGACCGGCCAGATGGGCGGGCAGCGGCGGCCGGATGCCAGTGGCCCGCTCGACGGCGTCGGGGAACTTGGCCGGGTGCGCCGTGGCCAGGCACACGACCGGCGCGTCGGGCAGGCCGGTGACCCGGTCGACCGCGCCGACGCCGACCGCGGTGTGGGGATCGAGCAGGACACCGGAGCGGTCGTGGTGCTCGGCGATGACCCCGAGGATCTCCTCGTCGCTGAGGCGAGCGCCCCACCAGCCGCGGGGCCGCGGCGCGTCGACCCGACCGGCCGAACGGAACTCCCGCAGCAGCTCGCCGGTGCCCGTGCCGTCGCGGTCGAGCAACTCGAACAGGAGTCGCTCGAGGTTGGAGGACACCTGGATGTCCATGCTCGGGCTCAACGTCGGGACCACGGGCTCCATCGACAACGTGCCCGTCTGCAGCCATCGGGTGAGGATGTCGTTGGTGTTCGACGCCACCACGAACCCGGCCACGTCGAGCCCCATCTGCTGCGCGACCCACCCCGCCAGGACGTTGCCGAAGTTCCCGGTGGGCACGCTGAAGACGGGCGCCTGCAGCCCCCGTTCGCCGAGGGTGCGGGCGGCGGTCACGTAGTAGACGACCTGGGCCATGACCCGGCCCCAGTTGATCGAGTTCATGGCCGACAGCTGGACCTCGTCGCGGAACCCGCGGTCACCGAAGGCGGCCTTCACGAGGTCCTGGCAGTCGTCGAAGGTTCCACCGACGGCGAAGGCGTGCAGGTTGGGCGCGTCGAGCGTCGTCATCTGGTGGCGTTGGACGTCGGAGACCCGCCCCTCGGGGAACAGCACCACGCAGTCGATGGCGTGCCGGCCGAGGCAGCCGTGCATGGCGGCCGAACCGGTGTCGCCGCTGGTGGCGACCAGGATCGTGGCCTTTCGGTTGCGCTCCTCGAGGACGTGGTCGAAGAGCCGCCCGACGAGCTGGAGCGCCACGTCCTTGAACGCGATCGTCGGACCGTGGAACAGCTCGAGCAGCCAGCGGCGTTCGTCGAGCTCGACCAGCGGGCACACGTCGGGATGATCGAAGGTGGCGTAGGCCTCATCGACGATGTGCTCGAACACGGGTCGGGCGATGGTTCCCTCGACGTAGGGCCACATGACGGCGGCGGCGATCTCCGGGTAGGTCGTCGCGCCGGCGAGATCGGGCAGGTCCGGGTAGTGGTCGGGGACGAACAGCCCGCCGTCGGGGGCGAGGCCGGTGAGGAGGACGTCGGCGAATCCCAGCGGCGGCGCATCGCCGCGGGTGGACCGGTAGGACAGCACCCGGTCAGCCCTCGAGCACGCGGATCACACTGTTGACCTGGCCGACCTCGTCGAGCTCGCGCAGGTCGTCGAGCGTGGCCCGGACGTCGGCTTCGCGGGCCACGTGGGTGATGAACAGGATGCGGGCCTCGCCGCCCAGGCCGACCTGCTCCATCGACCGGATCGACACCCGCCGGGAGCCGAGCACGCCGGCCACCGTGGCCAGGGCCCCGGGGCGGTCGACCACGTCGAGGTTGAGGTAGAACGCCGAGCGGAGCTGGTCCATCGGCATGATCGGCGCCGGCGTCGAGGCGAAGATGCTGGCGTGCGTGCCCTTGCGCAGGTTCGAAGCGGCATCGATGAGGTCGCCGAGCACGGCGCTGGCCGTGGGCCCGCCGCCCGCGCCCCGGCCGTAGAACATGAGGTCGCCGACCGCGGCGCCCTCGACGAAGATGGCGTTGAACGAGTCGCGCACCGACGCCAGCGGGTGGGTGTCGGGCACCAGCGTGGGATGGACCCGGACCGCCACGCCGTCGATCCCGAACGACTCGACGATGGCGAGCAACTTCACGACGTAACCGAGCTTGGTGGCCACCTCGATGTCGGTGGGCGAGATGTGGGTGATGCCCTCGACGTAGACGTCGTCGGCCACCACGCGACCGCCGTAGGCGATCGAGGCGATGATGGCCGCCTTGGCCGCGGCATCGTGGCCCCCGACGTCGGCGCTGGGATCTGCCTCGGCGTACCCGAGGGCCTGGGCCTCGGCCAGTGCCGTCTCGTAGTCGGCGCCGTCCTCGGTCATCTTGGTGAGGATGTAGTTCGTGGTGCCGTTCACGATGCCCATGACCCGGGAGATGTGCTCGCCGGCCAGCGACTCGCGCAGCGGACGGATGAACGGGATGCCACCGGCGACCGCGGCCTCGAAGAGCAGGTCGACGCTGTTGGCGTCGGCGATGGCGAACAGCTCCGCTCCCTCGGCCGCCAGCAGCGCCTTGTTGGCGGTGATCACCGGCTTGCGGTTGGAGAGCGCTTTGGCCACCAGATCGTGGGCCGGGTGGACGCCGCCCATGAGCTCGACCACGACATCGACGGAGGGGTCCTCGACCACGGAGTACGGGTCGTCGGTGAAGTGCGACGGTGCGAGGTCGACGGCCCGGGGTTTGGTCAGGTCACGGACTGCCACCGGGCCGATCTCGAGCGCGATCCCGGTCCGCTCGGCGATCTCTGCCCCGCGACCCTTGATGAGGCCGACGAGGGAACCACCGACCACCCCGCATCCCAGCAGTCCGACCCGCACCCTCGTCGCCGTCATGGCCGGTCACGGTAGACGTCGCTGCCGCCCGCGAAGACGTCGTTACGGACGAGGTCGTCGAACGACTCGCGTCGCACGACGAGGCGGGCGTCGCCGCCCGAGCAGAACACCACGGCGGGGCGCAGGATCTTGTTGTAGTTCGACCCCATCGAGTGGCCGTACGCCCCGGTGACCGGGGTCGCCAGCACGTCGTCGACCTCGATGTCGCCGGGCACCCAGCCCTCGCGCACGAGCAGATCACCCGATTCGCAGTGCTTGCCGACCACCCGGACCGGACGGTTCCGCTCGGCTTCGACCTCGCGTGGCAGGAAGGTCTCGTAGCCCGATCCGTAGAGCACCGGCCTCGGGTTGTCGGACATGCCGCCGTCGACCGACACGTAGGTGCGCACCCCCGGGATCTCCTTGATGGTCCCGACGGTGTAGAGGGTCACGGCCGCCGACGCCA
Source organism: uncultured Acidimicrobiaceae bacterium (assembly GCA_963747745.1). GTDB lineage: Bacteria > Actinomycetota > Acidimicrobiia > Acidimicrobiales > Salinilacustritrichaceae > Salinilacustrithrix. The sequence goes on along the minus strand of CAVVGJ010000008.1, from coordinate 102,401 downwards.
CGATCGAGCGGCCCGGCTCGGCGGTGATGCGGGCGGTGATGCCGGCGTCGCGGCAGCCGGCCTGGATCGCCCCACCCCACTCGGTGATCGTCGGCGCCGACTCGCCTTCGACGTAGGGCACGCCCAGCCCGCCACCGATGCTGAACTCCGGAAGGTGGTGGGCGTCGACGAACGGCGCCATCGCCGCCACCGCATCGTGGAACGAATCGGCCACGAAGACCTGGGAGCCGATGTGCATGTGGAGACCGACGAGATCCACGGCCGGCGACGACGACGCCAGCTCGATCGCTCGTCCGGCCGCGCCCGAGTGGAGCCCGAACCCGAACTTGGAGTCCTCCTGGCCGGTCATCACGAACTCGTGGGTGTGGGCCTCGATCCCCGGCGTGATCCGCAACAGCACCTTCGGCGCCAATCCATCGTCCTGATGGAGGCGGGTCAGTCGCTCGAGCTCGTCGAAGGAGTCGACCACGATCCTCCCCACGCCGGCGGTCCGGGCCATGGCCAGCTCGGCGATCGACTTGTTGTTCCCGTGCAGCACGAGGTGGTCGGCCGGCACCCCGGCGGTCAGCGCCACGTGCAGCTCGCCGGCCGTGGCCACGTCGAGGTGCATGCCCTCCTCGTGGGCGAGGCGGGCCATGGCGACGCACAGGAAGGCCTTGGTGGCGTAGGCGACCCCGTCGGGGAAGGCGGCCACGGCCTCTCGGCACCGGGCGCGGAGGTGATCCTCGTCGTAGACGAACACGGGAGTGCCGAACTCGGCGGCGAGCTCACCCAGGTCGCACCCACCGACCGACAACCGTCCGTCCGGGGAGACCGACGCGCTGTCGGGGAGCAGCTGTCGGGGGACGGGACCGGCCACTACATCTGCTCCGGAGCCGACACGCCGAGGAGGTCGAGGCCGATGGCGACGCCCACGCGTGCGGCCTCCACCAACCAGAGCCGGGCCTGGGTCAGCTCGGGCGGCACGTCACCGATGACGTAGCAGTCGTGGTAGAAGCCGTGGAAGCGGTCGGCCAGCTCGCGCACCCAGTTGGTGATCTTGTGCGGCGCGCGTTCCTTGGCCGCGATGGCCAGCACGTCGGGGAGCTCGGACAGTGTCCGGAGCAGCTCGACCTCGCGCTCGTGGACGAGCACGGAGAGGTCGACCTCGGCCAGGGGCGACCGGGTCACACCGGCCTCGGCCGCCTTCACCATGATCGAGTGGATCCGCGCGTTGGCGTACTGCACGTAGAACACGGGGTTGTCGTTGGACTGGCTGGTGATCAGGGCCAGGTCGATGGTCTGCTGTGAGTCCACCGACTGCAGCAGATAGGTGAGCCGGGCGACGTCGGGACCGACCTCGTCGATCAGATCCCGCAACTCCACGATGTCGCCGGCCCGCTTGGACAGGCGGACCTCCTCACCGTTGCGCTCCAACCGGACGATCTGGACGAGCGGCACCTCGAACTCGGCCGGGTCGTGACCCAGCGCCTGGATGGCGGCCCGCATGCGGGTGACGTAGCTGTGGTGGTCGGCGCCCCAGACGTCGATGAGCAGGTCGAACCCGCGGCGGAACTTGTCCCGGTGGTAGGCGATGTCGGGCAGCAGGTAGGTGGGCTCGCCGTCCGACTTGAGGAGCGGACGGTCCTTGTCGTCGCCGAAGTCGGTGGAGCGCAGCCACGTGGCCCCGTCGGCATCGAAGACGTGACCCAGCTCGCGCAGCTCGGCGAGGGCGTCGTCCATGGCCCCACTGTCGACGAGGGCCATCTCCGACGACCACACGTCGAAGTGCACGTGGAAGGCTTCGAGCACCTCCCGCTGGTCGGCGAGAGCCCGCTCGTAGCCCCAGGCCCGTACGGCGTCGACACCGCCGTCGACGACGTCGTCGGGCATCTCGGCGGCCCAGTCGGCCACGTACTCGCCGCCGTACCCGCCCTCGGGCAGGGGCTCGCCCACGCGGCGGGCGAGCAGGGACTCGGCGAAGCGCGTCATCTGGACGCCGCGGTCGTTCAGGTAGAACTCGCGCGTCACGTCGAAGCCGGCGCGAGCCATCACCCGGGCCACGGAATCGCCGAAGGCCGCACCCCGGCCGTGGCCGGCGTGCAAGGGACCGTTCGGGTTGGCCGAGACGAACTCGACGTTGACCCGGGCCCCCTGGCCCAGGTCCAGACGGGCGTAGCTCTCGGTGCCCGCCTCCACCACGTCGGTGAGCACGTCGTGCAGCCAGGTCGGCGCCAGGTGGAAGTTGACGAAACCCGGGCCGGCGATGGCCACCGACTCCACGTGGTCGAGGTGCGCCTCCTCGAGGGCGGCGACCAGATCGGCGGCGATGTCGCGGGGCGGACGGCCGGCGGCCTTCGCCGAGGCCATGGCGATGTTGCAGGACCAGTCGCCGTGCTCGCGGCGCGCCGGACGTTCCATCGTCCAACTGACGGCGGACGGATCGAGGCCGACGCGGGAAGCGGCGGATTCGACCGCGGCGGCAAGCGTGTCGCGGATCACGGGTGACTCCTGGAGTGCATTGGTCGTCTGCGGGCGGTGGTCAGCGGTCGAGCAGGGCGTTGACGCGGTCGACCAGGTCGAGCGGCTCGAACGGCTTGGTCATGTACTCGTCGGCGCCGGCCGCGATGCCCTCCCGGACGTCGCTGCCCTGCGCCTTGGCCGACAGCAGGATCACCGGGATGGACGCGGTCTCGGGATCGCCCTTGAGCGCCACGACGAGCTCGATACCGGACATGTTCGGCATCATGACGTCGGACACGATGATGTCGGGCCGGTGCTCCCTGGCCTGCTCGACACCGATGACGCCGTCGGTGGCACGCAGCACGGAGAACCCCTCCATCTCGAAGTTCACCTCCAGCAGCTGGAGGATGGTGAGGTCGTCCTCGACCACGAGGACGATGGGGGCGGCCATGGCGGACGAGCCTACGGCGCGCCCACCCGAACCCTGGAACGTGAACCGGGGGAGTTCGTACGACGGGTATTGACCGCTACGATCCCACCCTCTCTGTGCGACACACTCGCGCAGAAGCGCCAAGCCCTCGTAGCTCAGCGGATAGAGCATCGGCCTCCGGAGCCGTGTGCGGGCGTTCGAGTCGCCCCGAGGGCACCACCCGAAAAGAGGCCCTGACCAGCGCATATGCCCAGGTCAGGGCCTCGGACGTTTTCCCGCCGTTGTCCGTGAGAATCCACGATTCTCAGCCAAAATTGGGACGGCTCTGGGAGGAGACGATCTGCGGGGGTGGCCCTGGATACCGCCCTGACGCCCATCATCGGTACGCGATTCGGGGCGCGCTGCCTCTCGACGTCGGCGGTCTCGACCGTGAGCGCGGCGGTAGCAGGCAATGAGGTCGGCGGGCTCACGCCTCTTTGCCTTGTCGCCCGAACTTGACCAAGCACCAGATGCCTTTGGACACGTCGGAGCGAAGCGACCGGTACTCGACCTTCAGCCGCTCGCGATTGGTCGATCTGCAGAACAAGCGAGCGCGGTGTAATGGCACGTCGGCGCTGTTCGCAACCTCGTCCCTACACGTTCACATGCGGTCCTCCAGGGACAATGTTTCGAAGAAGCGGTCGCACAGGCGCCGAGGATTGCCGGCTCGCGCGGGCGGCTGTCACGCCTACTTGGGAATCGCGAGCGGGTCGACCGTCCTCGCTGCCCTCGACGGAGACCGCCGGCAACGGCACGTCGAAGTGGTCAACGCGGCAACTCAACCGGAGTGCACCATCTCCACGACGTCGGCGAGCAGGGCCGCGATCTGCGGTTTCAGGTCGGCGGGGCGGTCGGGCCAGACCATGCACCTGACCTCGTCGATGCCCAGGTCACCGAAGGCGAGGAGCTCGTCGGCGATCTGACGGGACGACCCGGCGACGAGGAACTCGGTGATCCACGTCGCGTCCTCTCCGAGGAGACGGTGCGGATCCACCGCAACGTCGATCGACCGGCCGATGCTCGCAGGGTCTCGCCCCACCTCCTCGCATGCGCGGGCCAGCTCCTCGGTGAGGGGGCGGAACGAGTCCAGCGTCTGTGGATCCGGGGACCAGGCGTTCCATCCGTCGCCGAACCGAGCGGCCAGGCGCATCATCTTCGGCCCGCGCGCCCCGACGACGATCGGCGGTCCCTCAGGCCGCGGACCGCGAGTCACGAGTGACCCATGGGCGCTATGGAAGCGGCCGTCGACGTCGACGCCATCGGACTTGAGAAGTGACTGGATGATCTCGATCGCCTCAGCCGCCCGCGAGAATCGGTGATCCGCTGGGATGCCAAACGCCTCGTAGTCCTGCGGCGTGTTGCCGGCCCCGATCCCGAGGACGTAGCGGCCACCGGAGATCTCGTCGAGCGTGCTCGCCGCTTGGGCCACCACGGCCGGGAAGCGCAGCGGCGGGTTGATCACCGAGTGCCCGATGTCGATGCGAGAGGTGACGGCGGCCACCGCACCAGCGAGGGTCATGCCCTCCCAGTAGCCGTGGGTGTTGAGGCCCCCGTCGACCAACGCGTCCTCGATGACGACCAGGTCGAAGCCCGCGGCTTCGGCAGCCTCCACCTGGCGACGCATATTGCTCCACCCCGGCGCAGGAAGAACTTTCTCGCCGGAATGGCCGTGCACGCCCAACTGGATGCCGATTCGCATGTTGCCCCCTCGAACCCGTGCCTTCGAGGGACCGTACCGATTTCGTGCCAGCGGCGCGCCGAATGCCGGTGATGTCGCGCTGGTGTCCAGCCCTGTCTGGATGATCGGTGCCGCCGTGGTCCTCGAGCACGGTCACCGCGACGCCGTCCCGACCGGCACGTCGGGAGCGGTCTCCGGGGCCGCTCATAGCTCACCGTGACGGAAGCGGCGGAGGACGCGAAGACCTCCTACAAGTTGATGACTGACCCATCGCGCAGTATCGCCTTGTATGAACCGTGCTCGAGGTGCAGCTTCCATCGCGCTCCAGACGGATGAGCCATACGACTGCCTTCCCGCGCCGCAAAGAAGTCCACGTCCAATGCCACCTCCTGCTACAGATTCGGCCGTGAGCCCGGACCAGTCGATCAGTCTCCCTTCGGGCCGGACGGTCGGTTTCGCCGACTACGGTCACCCAGACGATCCCGCCGTGGTCTGGTGCCACGGTGGTCCCGGGAGCCGACTCGATCCGGGATATGTGGCGGAGTCGGCGAGGGACGCGGGCCTGCGACTCGTCGGGATCGACCGTCCTGGCTACGGCCTGTCGACACCGCATCCCGGACGCACGATCAGCGACTGGACCCAGGACGCGTTGACCGTGGCTGACCACCTCCGCATCGCCAACTTCGTCACCGTTGGCATCTCTACCGGCGGTGCATACGCGCTTGCCGTCGCTGCCCTCGCCCCGGAGCGAGTCCTGGGTGTGGTTCCGTGCTGCGCGCTGACTGACATGCGTTACCAGCCCGCTCGAGCAACCATGAGCCGACCACACGCCCACGCAGTGTGGGACGCTCCCGACCGTGCAAGCGCGATGGCAGCCGCCATCGACTCGCACGGCATCGACGGCAGAAAGATCATCGAATCGGCAGATGGTCCGCCCTTGGCGTCGTCCGACCTCGCCATGCTGGTCGACCACCCGTTCGGACGGCACTGGATGGCCACCGTGCCCGCCATGTTCGCTCATGGCCTCGAGGGCTATACCGACGACCGCCTCGCCGACGGGCTGGGCTGGACCACCTTCGATGTGGCCGACATCGCGTGCCCGGTGATCGTGCTGCACGGTGCTGCAGACGTCATCGCTCATCCAATACACGCGCAGCACACCGCGACGATCGTTCCAGGCGCAGAACTGCGAATCCTCGACAACTGCGGCCACTTCAGCATCCAGGATCACCTCGTCCCCACAATCGTCGACCTCCTCGAGCGAGACACCCTGAGCTGAGAACCGCCGACCGACCCGAAGGTGCCGGTCGATGTCGATGCTTCAGGATGCCCCCGAAAATCGTCACCAACCGATCGCCGAGCGGGTCCGTCAGCCGGTGGTCGGTGACGTTGACTCGGACGACGCCTACCGGAGTGCCGCCTCGAACGACGCCCGGGCCTTCGCCCACCATCGTCGGCGTCGGTCGAACCGTTCCATTCCGCCGAACTCGGTCCACATCTGCACGAACCCGGGCTCTCCGGCTTCAGCTCGTCGCCGGACGAACTCGCCACCTCGAGCGATGGACCTGTCGAGGGAGCGGAGAACCTCCTCTCTGCCCTCCGGGCCGAGTCCATACGCATCACATGCGAGACGCACCCGGCCAGGGCGATCGGACGGGTGCCATCCCAGCTTGGTCGAGCTCGCGTCGTCGTCGACCGGAACGCACATCCGGGCGAGGGCGGCCAGGTCGAACGTGCGACGGCCCGGTGCGGCGAAGTCGAAGTCGAGGAGCGCGACAGCCTGACCGTCGCGGAACACGACGTTCTCCACGCACACATCGTTGTGACAGATCACGGGGCCGCCTCGAGGGTCGGCCATCTCTGCACTCCACGTCATGTCGTCCGTGGCGACGCCGACGGATGCGTCATGCAGCGCGCGGATGAGCTCCGCCATCGACGTCAGCGAGTCGTCGGTCTGGATCCAGTCGGGGTACGGAGGGATCGCGACGTCGCCGGGGATGAATCGGAGACGTTCACGACCATCGGCGTCCAGCCCCACCGGATCGGGGGCTCCCCGGAAGCCGTTGGATCGCAGCTCGGCCAAGAACTCGAGAATGGAAGGGGAGTGCTCGTTGGACGGCCTGAGCACATCCGCTCCGACTCGCACGACTGCGCCTGCATTGGCGACGCCGCCCTGGAGCACTTCCTCGTCGGGTTCCACCCCGTGAGCCTGTCACCCGCCCCCAACCGTCGCTGCGTCCGTGTCACCGAGGGCCGGTCGGGGACACCAAGTAGTGCCGGATCTTGGTGGTCCTTGTCACGCCTATCTGGGTGATCGGCGCGCCCAGCATCCTCGACTGCAGACTCAGGGGTGTCGTTGCGCACCTCCGATCGCCTGGCGTCGGTGGTGGCCGCAGCGATGACCAAGTGCGAGGATTCGAACATGTCCGAACCGCTGAGACAGTGCGCTGTCTGCCATCAGCCACGGTCACAGGGTTCCCACGCGGCGGATCGTGAGTTCTTCGTCTGCGTCGAGTGTGAGAAGGCTGCAGATCAGCTGTTCGCGATCCAAGACGCCATCTTGGGCCGACCTGCCGTCGACGACGCCGAGAGCTGAGCAAGTGCGAGGTTCGCACGCGGCTGGCTGAGACCGGGTTTCTCCCTCGTCCAGCTGCGAGACTCGGATCGTGCTGAGACGAACGGCCGGCCTGTGGGGAGCTCTCGGTTTCGGAGGAGCGGCGGTCCTTGCGGCACGGCGCCAGCCGGGATACTCCCACAGGCGAAATCATGTGAGCGGGCTTGCATCGCATGGGCAGGAGTCCGCAGCGTTCATGATCCCGGGATTCATTGTCCTGGCCACAGCACAGGGTGTCCTCTCGGCGCCGACGCCGAGTGTCCAGCGCTTGGCCCGTGCGGCTGCGGCCACCACGCTCGTCGCCGGGCTGGTACGGGTCAGCGATCCGCGTTGCCCTCAGCCCGGCGACCCCGACGCCACCACGTCCGATCTCGGACACGGCGCAGCCAGCATCGCCACGTTCGTCCTCTGGACCGCGATGCCGATCGTTGCCGCTCGAGATCATTCGAGGGGCTGGTACCAACGCTTCGCTCGCGCCATGGTCGTGCCGACCGTCGTGGCGTTCGTCGGCGCCGGCATAACGACACAACTCGACTCTGCGGCCAAGGGCATCGCCCAGCGAGCGTTCCTCGCATCAGTGTTCCTGTTCCAGGGAGCCACCGGCCTCGCGCACGGGCCTACGCACACGCTCTCGACCTAGCGCCGCGGTCCTTGAGAACGTCTGCCCCGAAGCCGCACCGGGTGCCGGATCTGTCGGCGCTTTGTCGATCCGGTTTGAGTCACGAACGCGCGCCGGGGCGGTCGCCGTGGACGGGTTCAAGCCCGAACCGCGACGGGTGGGCTCACCTATGCGGTGACGCGGCACGCCACGTTCCGGGCCGGTGACCCGTCACCGCACGACCACGTCCTGGTGGCAAACGACCTCGGGGCGCCGGGGCCGCGGGGCGGCGTCGAGGATGCCGAGGTCGACCGCCCGGCGGATGCAGGCGCGTGACACCTTGCGGAACCGGCCGGCGGCCGAGGGGGCGAGCGGCGTCCCGTCATCGCCGACACCGAGCGCCTGGTCGACGGTGGCGAGCACCGGCCGGTTGAGCTGTCCGAGCTGGAGGCCCCGAGAAGAGGCAGCCGACTCCCTCCGAACCTGGATTGCGAGTCGGCGCCGGCGCGATCAGCTGCAGAGGTTGCCGGGGCCGCTGTCGGGGAGGTAGCCGATGGGGGCGGTGGTGGTGGTGCTCGGCACGCCGGACGTGGTCGAGCCGCTACCGGTGTCCCCGGTGGCGGCCGTCGTGGTCGTCGTCGGGATCTCGGGAACGTTCGGTGACAGTTGCTCGTGCACGGTGGTGAAGTCGGCGCCCGCCACCAGGGTGACCTCGCCCTCGCCGAGGTTGTCGTCCACCGAGAACTGGACTGGTGCGGACAGGTGGCGTGCCACCAGCTTGGCGGCGTTCTCGCTGCCCGTCGCGTAGTAGATGGTCGAGCGGGACACCGGCTCGGTCGTGTTGCCCGGTTCGCCGGTCACGAATCCGACCGCGTCGAGGGCGGCGGAGACATCGCCGGCGAAGCCGGTCTCTCCGGTGCCGTTGAGCACCGTGACCGCCACCACGTCCTCGGTGACCGCGTCGGGATCGAGACCCCGGAACACGTTGAGGGTGGGCTGGGCTTCCCGCTCGTTCAGCTTGAGGACGGCGGCCCCGGCGCTGGTCCGGAACGGCGTGGTCGGCAGGCTGTAAGTGGCCAGCGAGTCGGCGTCGAAGGAGGCGAACCGCTTCCCGAGTCGGAGGATGTCGGTGACGCTCAGGGTCGGATCGAGACCCACGTTGTCGACGGCCACGTTCACCAGGCTGTTGAGGGTCGCGGGGTTCGACAGACCCTTCGACACCGCCAGCGCGATGACCCGGCGGATGAACTCCTGCTGGCGGGAGATGCGGCCCAGGTCGCCGCTGGGATCGCTGCGCCACCGCCCGGTGTCGGGATCCTTGTACTGCAGGTACCGCGAGCGGGCGAACGACAGCGACTGCCGGGCATCGAGTTTGACGCAGCCGGCGTCGGGGATCGAGAGGCCGGAGTGCTTGTCGCGCACCGGGGTGGTGAAGTAGAAGGGCACGCCGCCGATGGCGTCGACGAGGCCCAGGAACCCGACGAAGTTGACCTCCACGTAGTGGTGGATGGGGATGCCGAAGTCCTCGCGGATGGTGTTGATCAGCACCTCCCGACCACGGGTGAAGGCGACGTTGATGCGGTTGCGGTCACCGGTGTCGGAGATCGGGATGAACAGGTCCCGGGGGAACGAGAGCAGCGATGCCTTCCCGCTGCTCGGATCGAGCCGCAGGATCATGATGGTGTCGGTCCGCTGGGGCCCGTTGGCGGTGACGGTGCCCTCGTCGTCGAAGAACACGGCGTTGGCCGGATCGTTCTCGTCCAGGCCGGCCCGGCTGTCCGAGCCCACCAGCAGGTAGTTCCGAGGCTGACCCGACTCGGGGGCGATGTCGATCCCGACGTCGAAGCGGGTGATCTGGCCGTAGCGCCACGTGAGGTAGCCCACTGCGGTGGCGGACGTCAGCAGCAGCAGGGTCAGCATCGCACCGAGCCCGATGAGCAGACGGTCTCGCCCACTCCGGCGCGCGGCCCGAGCAAGGTGGCGTGGGCTGGACACGACGGACGAATCTACCGGCGCCCCTGGGCCCACTCCCAGTCACGCGATCGTCACAATCGTCGCGGTCAGCCGTTGCTGAGCGCCTTCTCCGGCTTCGGTTCCTTGGGCAGGCCGAGGACGCGTTCGCCCACGATGTTGCGCTGGATCTCCGCCGTTCCACCCCAGATCGTCTCCGAACGGGAGAAGAAGAACGCGGCCTGCAGCGGCGTGACCGGGTAGTCCCGCGCCGCCTCCCGCTTCCCGATGCCGGGCACGAAGTCCTGGTCGGGGTCCCCGGTGAGCAACTGACCGTCGAGGCCGAGGACGTCGATGGCCAGCTCCATGGTGTCCCGGTGGGTCTCGGACCAGAACATCTTGTTGGTGGCGCCCAATGCGGCCACCCCGAGATCCTTCTTGCCGGTCAACGATGCCGACAGTGTCCGCAGACCGTTGACCCGCATGATCTGGATCTTCGACCACTGCCGCACGAGCCGCTGGCGGATGACGGGCCGCTCGATGCTCCCGTTCGCCTTCGCCTGCTCGATGATCGTGTCGAGCTCCTTCTCGAAGCGGCGATGGCTGGTGGTGGCGGAGGAACCACGCTCGAAGCCGAGCGTCGTCATCGCCACCTTCCAGCCGTTGTTGAGGCCCCCGACGACGTTGTCCTTGGGGCACCGGGCGTTGTCGAAGAACACCTCGTTGAACTCGGCCGAGCCATCGGGCTGGACGATGGGACGGATCTCGATGCCCTCCTGGTCCATGGGCACGAGCAGATAGGAGATCCCCGCGTGCTTCGGCGCCTCCGGATCGGTGCGGGCGAGCAGGAAGCAGTAGTCGGCGTACTGCGCCTGGGTCGTCCACACCTTCTGGCCGTTGATGACCCATTCGTCGCCGTCGAGCTCGGCCCTGGTCTTGAGGCTGGCCAGGTCGGAGCCGGCGTTGGGCTCGGAGAAACCCTGGCACCACGCGATCTCGCCCTTGAGGATGCCGGGCAGGAACTGCTGCTTCTGCTCCTCGGAGCCCCATTGCAGGATGGTGGGCCCGACCAGGGTGTCGCCGAAGAAGTCGCCGCGCATCGGGGCGCCGGCCCGGGCGAACTCCTCGTTCAGCACCACGTTCTGCATCGTGGTCAAGCCCTTCCCGCCGTACTCGGTGGGCCACGAGGCGCAGATCCAACCGCCTTCGAACAGCTGGGCGTTCCACTGCTTGGAGAACTCGGCCTTCTCCTCCGACGTGAGCTCGCGCTCCCCCCAATCGCTGGGAAGGTGCTCGTGGAGCCACGCCCGGATCTCGGTGCGGAACTGCTCGGCCTCTTCTGGATAGGTCAGGTCCATGGGGCCATTGTGGTCCGGTGCGGCGCGACAGCCTCAACTCCGTGGCGCGCCCGTCCGTCCTCCTAGGATCGGGCGATGGCCCTGACTGACGTCGTCACCGGAGAGACCGCGCGCTGGACCAACCAGTGGTTGGAGCTCAAGGCGGAGGTCATCGACGCCAAGCTCTGCACGGGGTGCGCCGGCTGCGTCATCGCCTGCCCCCACGACGTCATCGGCTACGAGCACGAGGCGGGCGGCTACACGCCGTTCCACCTCGAGGAGGAGCTCGGACCCGACGACTGCATCCACGGGCAGAAGGGGTGCACCTCCTGTACCCGGGCCTGCCCCCGCTTCCGCAACTGGGAGCCCGAAGCCGACGAGCACCTCTTCGCCCGCCGTCGCGAGGCCGAGGAGCTCTCGGGCATCTACTCCGACATCATGCTCACCCGCGCCTCCGACGAGACGGTGCACCAGATGGGCCAGGACGGCGGACTGGTGTCGGCGATCCTGCTGTGGCTGCTCGACGAGGGCTACATCGACGGTGCCCTGGTCAGCTACCTCGAGGGCGAGGGCGGCGACTGGAAGGCGATCCCCGGGGTGGCCACGAACAAGGACGAGGTCCTCGCCGCCGCCGGCAGCCGGTACACGTACTCGGCCAACACGCTCGCCATCGACGAGGCCATGGACAAGGGCCTCGAGTCGCTCGCCCTCGTCGGCATGAGCTGCCAGTCGTCGGTGCCACCGGTCATGTGGCACCGCAAGATCGGCAAGATCAGCAAGCCGATCAAGTTCAACATCGGCCTGCTGTGCTCGAAGACCTTCGACGACGCCATCTTCGAGGAGCTGTTCTGGACCAAGTACGGCCTGCGCAAGCAGGAGATGGCCAAGATGAACATCAAGGGCGTGTTCCAGATCTGGATGAACGATGGCAGCTACCACGAGATCCCGCTCAAGGAGTGCCACGCCTGGACGCGGGAGGGCTGCAACCACTGCCCCGACTTCGCCGCCGAGCACGCCGACATCTCCACCGGTGGCATCGGCAAGGAGAACGACTGGACGCTGACCATCGTCCGCACCGAGCTGGGTCGTGAGGTGATCACCCGGATGATCGATGCCGGCGTGATCGAAGCCCGCCCCGGCGACGATGATCCCGGAGCCATCGCCCTCATGCACCGGTTGGCCGAGAAGTCGCGCAAGCGCTGGCCCGACTTCGCCGTCGACTTCCCGAAGGTCCCGCAGAAGGCCTAAGCGGCACTCAACGCCCGAGCTCGTTCCAGCACGGCGTCGAACATGGACTCGGTGAGCTTGCCGGTGAAGGTGTTCTGCTGGCTCACGTGGAAGCTGGCGACGATCCAGCGACTCGGCCCGTCGTCCGCGCCGACCTCGACCTCGATTCCGTGCCCGAACTTCGGTCGGGGTCGGACGCCGAGGAAGCGACAGGTCGCCTGGTAGCCGAACTGGCCCAGCGGGACGAAGACCCGGGCTCGGGCCAGCAGCCGCAGCTCACGATCGAGGAAGCCGGCGCACTGGTCCCGCTCGGCCGGGGTCGGCTTGTTGGCCGGCGGCGCGCACTTCACCGGCGAGGTGATCCAGGCGTCGGTCAGCTTCAACCCGTCCCCCGGTCCGATCGACGCCGCCTGGTTGGCGAAGCCGGTGCGGTGGAGGGCGGCGTAGAGGAAATCGCCGCTGCGGTCCCCGGTGAACATCCGACCGGTCCGGTTGGCGCCATGAGCGGCCGGAGCGAGTCCGACCACCACGACCCGGGCCTGGGGATCGCCGAAGCCGGGCACCCCTCTCCCCCAGTACTCGTCGTCCCGGAAGGCGGCGCGCTTGTCCCGAGCCACCTGCTCGCGCCACGCGACCAGGCGGGGGCAGGCACGGCACGCCGACACCTCGGCGGCCAGCGTTTCGATCGAATCCATCGCCGATAGCGTGGCAAATCGCATGGCAGCCAAGCGCACGAGCCGCTCGAAGAAGCCGAAGACCGAACCGGACGGGGGTCCAGCACCCACGTTGGTGCTGCTCGTCCGCCACGGCAAGACGCCCACCACGGGCTCGATCCTTCCCGGTCGCGCCCGGGGCCTCCATCTGGCCGACGAGGGCGTGAAGCAGGCCGAGACCGTGGCGGCCCGGATCGCCGAGCTGCACCGTGCCCGCACCGCCAAAGACGGCGCCAAGGGCATCGCGGCGGTGTACGCATCGCCGATGGAGCGCACCCGCGAGACCGCAGCCCCGATCGCCAAGGCCCTGGGCCTGCGGGTCCGGCAGCGCGACGGGCTCCTCGAGTGCGACTTCGGCGACTGGACGGGACGCAAGCTCGCCGATCTCGGCAAGCTTCCCGAGTGGAAGACGGTCCAGCGCCATCCGGCCGGGTTCCGCTTTCCGCGGGGCGAGTCCTTCTCCGAGATGCAGACCCGTATGGTCGACACCATCAACGCGCTGGTGAAAGAGCACCCCGGCCAGTCGATCGTCGCCGTCTCCCACGCCGACACCATCAAGGCCGCCGTGGCCCAGGCGCTCGGCACCCCACTCGACCTGTTCCAACGCATCGTCATCGGCCAGTGCGCGGTGTCGGCGGTGCTCTACGGGTCCACCGGGCCCACCGTGCTCGCCGTCAACCACACCGACGACCTCGTCTCCCTCGTGCCCTCATGACCACCTACGACGATCCCGACGGATTCACCGCCGGCGCCATCGGCCCGCCGGGAGAACGCGTCTTCTACCTGCAGGCCCAGCAGAACGGCCACGCCACCTCGGTCAAGCTCGAGAAGCAGCAGGTCCTCGCCCTCGCCGAGTACCTCTCCGGCCTGCTCCACGACCTGCCCGCCCCCGACGAGGTCCCCGCCGCGCCGACGCTGCGCGAGCCGGTCGAGGCCGAGTGGACCGTGGGCACCATCGGCGTCGCCTACGACAACGATCGCGATCGCATCGTCATCGTCGCCGACGAGCTGGTGCCCGACGAGGAGCTCCCCGGCGACACGCTGCGGGTGGCGGTCACCCGCGCCCAGGTCCGCGCCCTGATCCGGCGGGCCGAGGACCTCATGCTCGGGGGACGACCACCGTGTCGGCTCTGCGGCGCCCCCATGGATCCGTCCGGACACATCTGCCCCCGGGCGAACTGATCCTGCGCCCATGTCCGACCCGGTGCGCGCCGTGCTCGAGGACGGCGAGATCGAGATCGAGGGCAGGATGCCATGGTCGTCGAACGGGACGTTCCTCGCTCGCGTGACCCAGGACGACGTGTGGCTCCGGGCCATCTACAAGCCGCGTCGTGGGGAGCGGCCGCTGTGGGACTTCCCCGCCGGGCTCGACCGCCGCGAGGTGGCCGCCTACGAGCTGTCCGAGGCCTTGGGCTGGGACCTCGTTCCCCACACGGTGCTCCGGGACGGCCCGCTGGGGCAGGGTTCGGTGCAGCGCTTCGTGGATGCCGACTTCGAGCAGCACTACTTCACGTTGTTCGAGGACGGACGCCATCTCGAGCGGCTGCAGGCGATGTGCGCGTTCGATCTGCTGGCCAACAACACCGACCGCAAGAGCGGTCACTGCCTCGTCTCCGTCGGCGACGAGTTGTTCGGCATCGACCACGGTCTCTGCTTCCACGAGGACTTCAAGCTTCGCACCGTCATCTGGGAGTTCGCCGGCGAGCCCATCCCGGACGCGCTGCTCGCCGACATCGACCAGCTCCGCCGTGACGGCATCCCCGAGGCCATCGACACCCTGCTCCGACCCGTGGAGCGCGAAGCCCTGGCGTCTCGCATCTGCGACGTGCTCGATCTCGGCCGCTTCCCGGTCGATCCGTCGGGACGCCGCTATCCCTGGCCGTTGGTCTGAGCGACGGTCGCGGGCCGCGGTGGGCTCAGCGGCGCTGGTCGAGATTGACGACCTGACCGATGCGGGTGTCGATGCGATGGGTCCGAACCGGGCGCTCGGTCATCCAGTGCTCGAACGCGGAAGCTGCGAGCGGGCGGCTCAGCAGATAGCCCTGCAGTCGATCGCTGCCCAGTTCCTGCAGCCGGTCCCGGACCTCGACCGTCTCGACGCCCTCGACCACCACGGTCAGCCCGAGGTTGTGGCCCAGTTCGATCATCGATCGCACGATCGCCTCGTCCGACTCGCTGGTGGTGAGGTCGAACACGAACGACTTGTCGACCTTGATCTCGGTGACCGGCAGGCGGCGGAGGTGGGCGAGCGACGAGTAGCCGGTGCCGAAGTCGTCGATCGACAGGGAGATGCCCAGCTCGTAGAGCTCGTTGATCGTCTTCATGGCCCGCTCGGCCTCGGTCATGACGCTGGACTCGGTGAGTTCGAGCGTCAGCGATGACGACGGGAGGCCGACCCGGGACAGGATGGTGGCGATCTCGCCGGAGAACCGAGCGTTGGTGAGGTTCCGGGCCGACAGGTTCACCGACACGTCGAGATCCCAGCCCCGCCGGTGCCAGCCCGCGCACGTCGTGGCCGCGACCTCCAGGACGTGGTAGGTGAGGGCGTCGATGGCGCCGGTGTTCTCGGCGGCGGGGATGAACTGGTCCGGTCGCAGCTGCCCGAGTCGCGGATGGGCCCAGCGAACGAGGGCCTCGGCGCCGATGATCAGCCCGGTGCTCATGTCCAGTTGGGGCTGGAAGTGCACCTCGAGCTCGCCGGCCGGGATGGCGTCGCGCAGGTCGGCAGCGATGGTGAGGCTCTGCGGATCGTACGGGTCGCGATCGGACGCCCAGGTGGTGATCGTGGTGCCGTCGAGGGCGGAACGGCTCGCCGCCAGGCTCGCCCGCCGCAGGAGCATCTCGGCGTCGGTGCCGTGCTGCGGTGCGAGGGCGACGCCCACGCCCACCGTGACAGCCAACGCGACGTCGTGGCACAGCACCGGTTGATCGAAAGCCTCGACCAACTGATCGGCGAGCGCGTCGGACTCGTCCTGCCCTCCGGGGACGACCACGGTGAACTCGTCGGTGCCGGACCGGGCGCACCACGACTGGGAGCCGATGGGACGCACCCGGGCCGCCACTTGGCGCAGCATCTCGTCGCCCATGGCGCGGCCGAGCGTCTCGTTCACCTCGCGCAAGGAGTGGATTCGCGCGGTCAACATCACGAGACGGGTGCCTTGGGCGAGCTCCTTGGTGAGCTGCTCGACGAGCGACCGCTGGTTGGGCAGATCGGTGACATCGTCGTGGAGCGCCTGATGGGCACGGAACCGGGCCTCCTCACGCAACTTGTCGACGAGCTGTGCGCTGTGCAATGCCGCCGCCGCGTGTCCCGCCGCAGTTTCGAGGAGCTGCACATCTTCTGCGTCGAACGGACGGACGGCGGAAAGCCGGCCGTCGACGAGAACGAGACCCGCCCGGTCTGGCAATGGGAGCGGCGCGCTGATGGCACTGGAGTTCAATCAGCGCGACACCAGCGACCGTCGCCCCACCTGCCCCACGGAAATGCTGGCCCAGCGATCCCCAACGCACCAGCCCAATCGACATCATCGACGTCGGGATTCGGTGATTCTGGTGTCTCCATCACGATATTCGATGTTGATGACACCGTCCGCGGACGGCAGCAACAACGACCACACGCGATGCCGCGAAGTAGCTCTGAGAGCCCAACGACAACGATCTCGCCCAAGACGATCGGATCGGTGTTCGCGCTCAGACTCGTCGTGAAACCATGCAGGGTCGACAGATCGCTTGTGTCGCTCTCTGATGCGGACGAATGAGATGAAGAAGTACCCGAGCGCGCCGCCGATGAGCAGGAGGAGAACCCACGACCATGAGTTGCGCCAGAGCGCACCAGACGCGCCAAGAGCAACAGCCGCACCAGCGATCGCAGCGCTGAAGTGACACGCCGACGACCCACGCCTGGTTTCGCAGAGTCACCGGCGCACCGGCGATCCTCATGACCACCGTCACGGCCGCGGCACCAAGCAGATGGCTGAGTGCCACGGCGGCGAGGCCCGCGACCCATCCACGGGGCTCGACTGGGTTGGCGTCCCCGAGAACGAAGTGGAAGGCGAGGACCGCAATACCGACGTCGAGCGCGAACTGGCCGGCGTTGTATACGAGCTTGACCGGCGGCAGTCGCCGCACGACCGCGACCGTCACGATCGCTGCCAGAATCGCGCGCCCAGCACGAGTTGGCTCGGCTCGGCGAACACGAGTCCGAGCGTCAGCGGTACCTCGGAGAACGCAAAGGTGTGCGCCTCCTTCCTGACCTCCAGGTGCACGGCGATAACGCTCAGCGAGGACGAACGACGCAGCGAGGATTGGCCATCCCAGGGTGAACGGACGGCCGACGGGGGCAGTTGTCCACGATGCTGCGGCCAACGCGACACCGACACCGGCCGCGCAGATGAAGACGCTGAACGCCCACGTCCCAACTGATCGCTTGTCCGTCACGATTGCCCGCTTCCACCGATGAACACGATGTGCGTGCTAAACGCTACACAACGTAGTGCCAATTGTGTAAGCGCAGATCGCCTACGGAAATCGCGGACCTCGAGGTACTCAGGACCAGCTGTGGCCCGACCAGCTGTGACCGGCCCACTCCAGGCCCGACCAGCTGTGACCCGACCAGCTGTGGCCAGCCCACTCCAGGCCCGACCAGCTGTGACCCGACCAGCTGTGGCCAGCCCACTCCAGGCCCGACCAGCTGTGGCCCGACCAGCTGTGACCAGCCCACTCCAGGCCCGACCAGCTGTGGCCCGACCAGCTGTGACCCGGCCCACTCCAGACCCGACCAGCTGTGACCCGACCAGCTGTGGCCAGCCCACTCCAGGCCCGACCAGCTGTGACCCGACCAGCTGTGACCCGCCCACTCCAGGCCCGACCAGCTGTGACCGGACCAGCTGTGGCCAGCCCACTCCAGGCCCGACCAGCTGTGACCCGACCAGCTGTGCCCGACAGCGTGGCCAGCCCACTCCAGGCCCGACCAGCTGTGACCCGTACCAGCTGTGGCCAGCCCACTCCAGGCCCGACCAGCTGTGACCCGACCAGCTGTGGCCAGCCCACTCCAGGCCCGACCAGCTGTGACCCGACCAGCTGTGGCCGGCCCACTCCAGGCCCGACCAGCTGTGACCCGACCAGCTGTGGCCAGCCCACTCCAGGCCCGACCAGCTGTGACCGGACCAGGCGCCGGCGGTGGCCGGCGTGGCCTCGGTGCGGAACAGGCCCGACGCCAGGCAGGCGAGGGCGACGTCGAGATCGAGGGCACCGGCGCCGGCGGCGACGTCGTCCATGCGGACGGCGGACACGGTGAGGATCTGCTTGATCTCGTCCGGCGTCAGCGAGCGGTCGGCCTCGAGGAGAAGGGCGGCGGCACCCGCGACCACGGCGGCCGCCTGCGACGTACCCGATCCCTTGACGAAGCCGTCGGCCACGATCGAGGTCTCGGGCGCCTGCTCGGATTCCGACCCGGGAGCAATGGGTCCGACGATCGAGCGGGCGGGGGCAGCGAGATCGGGACGGCATGCGTCGGTGCCCCGATCGGAGAAGTCGGACAGGACCCAGCGGCCATCGGCCTGCTCGGCGCCGGCCACGGTGATCACTTCCGCGATGTGGGCCGGAGTCGAGAGCGGAGCCTCTTGACCGCTGTTGCCCGAAGAGGTGACCACGACGATCCCGGCGCGCGAGGCACGGGCTGCGGCGGCCGCCAGCGGGTCGTGCTGGCCGGCAGGGAGCTGATCGGCGCCGAAGGCGAGAAGCAGGACACCGATGGAGAGCTCGTGGCGGTGAGCCACGGTCCAGTCGATGGCGGCGATGACCGCGTTCACGTCGGTGGCGCCTTGGCGACCAGCGACCTTCAGGCTGACGACGTGCGAGCCGGGGGCGACGCCGACCCGGTCGCTCGCCGCGATCCCCGCCAGGTGGGTGCCGTGACCGGTGTGGTCACGACCCTCGTCGATCGTCCCGGCATCGACGGTGAAGTCGGGCCCGCTCACCAAGCGGCGGCCGAAGGCGCCCGGCGCGGTCACACCGGAGTCGATGACCGCGATGCCGACCCCACGACCGGTGAGGCCCTGGCGGTGCAAGGACGCGCCGGCTGCTGGTCGAACTGCGCTTTCCTCTTGGGTGTTCGTTTCGAGTGTCACGGTGAGTGCTCCGGATGTTGCGTAGCGAGAAAATCGGCTCGTCAACGTGGGGTCACGCGGGCGATTGCCTTAGTTGTCACCACAGAGCGCGAACGGTTCAACACGCAAAATCGCCGTCGTAGCGGAGCCGCCACTCTGAGCGTTCGGTCCGGTATGTCCGATTCACCTCCGGTTGGGCCCGACACGCAGGGACTTCGCGGGTTTGGCCGCAAGATGGGACATTTCTTGCCATCAGGGACACTTGAACGCACAGCGAGGTCACTTCACCGCGTGTCGTGGCCGGCTACGCAACGGATGGGCGCCGACACGTTCCGGAACTTCGCCGATCTCCGACTCCGCGTGGCCGTCAGACGACCGCCCGCGGTCGAAAACGACGAACGGCCGCCCGTAGGCGGCCGTTCGTTCGGCGTCCGATCCGGCCGCTGACGGCCGGTGTCGAATCAGATCAGGACTTGGCGTCGAGCGCTTCGATCAGCGCGGGCAGCACCTTGTGCACGTCGCCGACGATGCCGAGATCGGCGACCGAGAAGATCGGCGCCTCGGGATCCTTGTTGATGGCGATGATGTTCTTGGATCCCTTCATGCCGACCAGGTGCTGGGTGGCACCGGAGATGCCGCACGCGATGTACAGGTCGGGCTTGACCACCTTGCCGGTCTGGCCCACCTGCTTGGCATAGGGCACCCAGCCGGCGTCGACGATGGCGCGGGTGGCACCCGTGGCGGCGCCGAGCTTCTTGCCCAGGACCTCGATGTACTCCTGGTACTTGTCGGGGTCGCCGAGACCACGGCCACCCGACACGACGATGGGCGCGGAGTCCAGCTGGGGACCCTCCCGCTCCTCGACATGGGTCGACAGCACGGTGGCGGTGGGCACGTCGTCGGGTACCGACACGGATTCGACGCTGGCCGCACCGCCGCCCGACTCGCTGGCCTCGTAGGACTTGGGCCGGACCAGGGCGAACATGGGTCCACCAGCGGTGAACTTGGTCTTGACCAGCTTCTCCCCGCCGAAGACGGGCACCGTGGTGACCACGGCGTCGCCCTCGAGGTCGATGGCGGTCATGTTCGACATCACCGGCTTGCCGGTCTTCACCGCCGCGACACCGAAGGTGTCCCGGGCGTCGTAGGTGGTTCCGCCGATGACGAGATCGACGCCGTCGGCCGCGGCGGCAAGCGCGGCGCCGGCGGGCGCGCCGACGAGCTGCCCGTCGATCGCACCGGTGGCGTGGACGGTGGTGGCACCGTAGGCCCCCGCCGCCTCGGCGATGGCCGAGCCATCGCCGGCGTAGAAGGCCTCGACGGTGTCGCCGAGGTCGCGCGCCTTGGTGAGCAGTTCCTTGGTGAGCGACGTCAGTGCGCCGTTCTCATCGGTCTCGGCGAAGACCCACACCTTGGACAGAGCCATGTTCGTTCCTCTTTCCGCTGTTCGGGGTCTCGACTCAGATGACCTTGAGCTCTTCGAGCTTGGCCACGATCTTCTGGAAGCCTTCGCCCTCGTCCTCGACGATCTCGCCGGCCTCGCGGGCGGGCGCGTCCTCGACGGCGACGATCTCCTGACCGGCGCCAGACCAACCGACGCTGGCGGCATCGATGCCCAGGTCGCCGACCGCGACCTCATCGACCGGCTTGGACTTGGCGGCCATGATGCCCTTGAACGAGGGGTAGCGGGGCTCGACCACGCCGGCGGTCACGGAGACGACGGCCGGGGTGGCGGCCTCGACATCCTGGTAGCCGGTCTCGGTCTGGCGCTTCACCGTGACCTTGCCGTCGGCGATGTGCACCTCCTTGGCGAAGGAGACCATCGGGTGTCCGAGCACGGTGGCGAGCATCTGGGGAACCGTGCCGGTGTAGCCGTCGGACGACTCGACGCCGGAGATCACCAGGTCGTAGTCGCCAGCCCTGCCGACGGCCGCGGCCAGCGTGCGGGCGGTGTCGAGGGCGCCGGCGCCGGCGAGCTCGGGATCGGTGACCAACACCGCCTTCGCCGCGCCCATGGCCAGCGCCGTGCGCAGTCCGGACACCTCACCGTTGGGCGCCATCGACACCAACGTCACCTCGCCGCCGCCGGCGGTGTCGACGAGTTGGAGCGCCATCTCGACCCCGTACGAGTCGGACTCGTCGAGGATCAGCTTTCCGGAGCGATTGAGAGTGAAGTCATCATCCAGGCTGCCGGGATCGGCAGGGTCCGGGATCTGCTTCACGCAGACGACCACGTTGAGCGACATGCGGCCGATTGTGTCAGTCGACCGAAGCACAGGTCCAAATCCCCCACCGCCCCGCCACGACGGGCGACATGACAGGATCAGCGTCTCGTGCGCCTGCTCCTCATCGTCAACGCGTTCGCCTCATCGGTGACGGCCCGATCGATGGTCGTCATCAACAAGGCCTTCTCCGCCGACCACGAGGTCACCCTGGTGGAGACCAGCCGGCGCGGCCACGCCACCCGGCTCGCGCTCGGCGCCGCCAACGAGGGCTACGACGCCGTCGTGGTGATGGGGGGCGACGGCACGTTGAACGAGGCGGCCAACGGCCTCGTCGGCACGGGCACCGCGCTCGCCACCCTCCCGGGCGGCTCCACCAACGTCTTCGCGCGAACCATCGGGCTCCCGAACGACCCGGTCGAGGCCACCGGTGTGCTCCTCGATGCCCTGGCCCGCGGGTCGATCCGTTCGGTGGGCGTGGGGGCCGTCAGCGGACGATGCTTCCTCTTCCACACCGGCCTGGGCTTCGACGCCGCCGTGGTCGAGCAGGTCGAGCGGAGGTCGTCCCTCAAGCGCTACGCCGGCCACCCGCTGTTCATCTACGCCGGCTTCGCCACCTGGTTCCGGCACTACGACCACAGCCGTCCCCGGATGGCGGTGCACCTGTCCGACGGCCAGGTGATCGACGACGCCTACCTCACCATCGTGTTGAACACGAGCCCCTACACCTATCTCGGCAACCGGCCCCTCGATCTCACGCCGGAGGCCACCCTCGACAACGGGCTGTCGGTCGTCATCTTGCGGACGATGGACTTCCTCAAGACGCTCAGCCTGGTCGGGTCGGGCATCGGTTCGGGCCGGCACCTGCGGTCATCACGCCACGCCGTCGTCGCCCACGACCTCGCCCACATCGACGTCACCGGCTACGGCGACTTCCCCTACCAGGTGGACGGCGACTTCCTGGGCCACGCGGAGTCGTTGCGCTTCGAGCACCGGCCAGCCGCGCTCCGCCTGGTCATGCCGGCCTGAGGACGCGACGGGCGACGTCGGGGACGTCGGTCACCACACCGTCCACGCCGAACGAGGCCAGCGTCACCATCCGGTCGGGATCGTCCACCGTCCAGACGTTGACCTCGAGGCCGACACGATGGGCCTCGATCACCAGCGAGTCGTCGACCGTCCAATCGTTGGGATGGACGGCGTCGTGTCCGCGCTCGACGATGACGGCGAGGCTGTCGGCGGGCAGCGGGTCGAAGAACGTCAGCAGGCCCGTTCGCACGCTGCGGTCGAGGGATTTCACCCGGTCGATGGTGGCGAGGTGGAAGCTCGAGACGATGACGTCGTCACGGTCGCGATCCGTGAGGAGCGCCACCACCGCCTCGACGATCCCACAGGTGGCGTCGAAGTCCGGTTCGCCCGGGATGTTCTTGATCTCGATGTTCACGATCATCCCGGCGCACGCGTCGAGCGCTTCGGCGAGCGTCGGTACGGCCGGCGGCAGCTGCGCCCGGGCCGTGGCCCGCACCGCCCGACCATCGGCCAGCAGGGGATCGTGACAGATCACGAGGTGGTCGTCGGCGCTGCGCCGCACGTCGAGCTCGACGCCGTCGGCACCGAGCTCCTTCGCCAGCCGGAAGGCGGCGACGGTGTTCTCCGGGGCGGCCGCTGATGCGCCCCGGTGGCCGTAGATCAGCGGCATCGCCGGATTGTTTCGATCCGTCGAAAAAACCCTTGCGGGACCATGTCGAACGACGATACGGTAGGCGAGCCCGGTGAGATGCACCCCGGTCCGCCGAGGCATGTGAACGCTGTCACAATATGGCCCGCCCTGCTGATTCGTTCATGTTGTGACCGTCCCCCGAAACCCCCTGGAGGCCCCGTGGCTCTGACAACGTCGCGCACCATCCCCGTCACACTCGAGCGAGACGAATGGCGAAAGTTCTCGGCCTGCCGAGACACCGACCCCAATCTCTTCTTCCCCGTGGGCACCACCGGTCCCGCCCTCGAGCAGATCGCCAATGCCAAGGCCGTGTGCCGGACCTGCGACGTCCAGGGTCTGTGTCTCGAGTACGCCATCTCCACCAACCAGGACAGTGGTGTGTGGGGGGCGACCTCCGAGGAGGAGCGCCGGCAGATGCGCCGGGCCCGCCAGCGCCGGCTCAAGGAGCAGCGCGCCTCCTGACCGCCTGGCGGCGGCCCTCACCACGTCGCGGTCGACACCGTGACCCGGACGACCGTCCCGATGCGTGGCGGTGTCCCCGAGGCGCGATGCATGTCCAGCGTGCCGTTGAGTTCGGTCTCCACCAGCGTCCGGACGATCGACAGGCCCAAGCCCACCGATGCGTCGAGATCGAAGCCGTCGGGAAGCCCGACACCGTCGTCCTCGACCACGATGACCATGCCCGTGTCGGTTCGTTCCATGTCGACCCGGACGTTGCCGGGGCCGTCGCTGTAGTCGAGCTCGGACGGGAACGCGTGGTCCACCGCGTTCTGCAGCAGTTCGTTGAGCACGACGGACAGGGCGGTGGCGGGCGCCGCCGGGATGGAGCCCGCTTCGCCCGAGACCGTCACCCGGAAGGGCCGGCTCGGATCGACCAGGCCCTCCTCCACCATGCGCGACAGCTCTCTGGCGATCTCGACGAAGGGCACATCGTCGCCCGCCTCCCGTGAGAGGGTCTCGTGGACGAGGGCGATGGAGCGGATGCGCCGGGCCGACTCTTCGATGGCCGCCTTGCCCTCGTCGGAGCCCATCCGGCGGCCCTGCAGCCGCAGGAGCGAGGAGATCGTCTGCAGGTTGTTCTTCACCCGGTGGTGGATCTCGCGGATGGTGGCGTCCTTGGAGAGCAGCAGGCGGTCCCGGCGTCGCAGCTCGGAGATGTCGCGCATGAGCACGACCGCGCCGGAAACCTCGCCGCGGTCGGTGATGGGCAGGCAGCGGAAGACCACGGTGACCTCGTTGGTGCGCTCCACCTCCTCGACCGTGGGTTGGCGCAGCCGGAACGCCGTCTTGACGAGGGACTCGTCGAGGCCGAGCTCGCCGAACCGCAACCCTTCGGCATTGGCGTGCACGCCGACGCGGTGCAGGGCGGACACCGCGTTGGGGGACGTGTACTCGACCCGGCCGGCGGCATCGACGAGGAGGACGCCGTCGCCCACCCGGGGGGCCTCGGCGGTGTCGTCCTTCTCCTCGTAGGGGAAGTCGCCGGCGGCGATCATCCGGGCGAAGCGGTTGAAGATGTCGAGGTAGGTGCGCTCGAGCTCGCCGTGCTGGCGGCCGATCGATGGTGCCGACTCCCGCGTCAACACCCCGATGACCTTGCCGTCGCGCCGGATGGGGACGCAGAGCACCCGAACCCGTTCCCGCACCACGGCCAGGTGGATCTCGCCTTCGATGATCTCACCGTTGCGGAACGAGCGGGCCACGAGCGGACGCTCGAGCTCGTCGAGGCGGGTCCCGACCCAGTCGCCACGGTAGACGGTCTGGCCGGTGGTCGGGCGGACCTGGGCCAGCACCACGAACTCGTTGCCGTCGAAGTCGCCGACCGGCGCGAACAGCAACAGGTCGGAGAAGCAGAAGTCGGCCAGCAGCCCCCAGGACGCGGCCAACCGCTGCAGGTGCGCCGTCTCGAGCGGATCGAGCGGCGTGAGCGACCGGGTGAGCTCGACGAGCGATGGCATCAGCAGGAACCGTAGGTCAGGCCCGCGCCCGGGGATGTTGCGAGCCCCTGGCGAGCAACTCCAGAAGTGAGCGCAGCGAACGGCGTCACCGCCAGATCTGCTCCCCCAGGCGCAGCAGTCCGGCGAGATCGAAGATGTCGCTGTCGAAGTACGGGACGCTGGCGATGACGTCGGGGCGGGCGGCGAGCTCCTTGCGCTGCTCGGCCTCGCGGGTGGCCACCACGCGGAAGTCGAGGAAGCTCCCGGCGACCTCCTCGATGACCCGCGCCAGGTCGTCGGGCTGCGCATCGTCCAGCACCTCGGCGACGAGGCGGGCATCGAGGGCGTCCACCACCCCGGCCGGGTCCTCGATCATCCGCTCGGCGACGCGGGCCGCGCCGGGGTCGAGCAGATAGGAGGGCAACACCTTGTTCAAGATGACGGCGCCGAGGTGGAACGAACGGTCCTGGAGCGCCTCGATGAAGTACTCGGCCTCGGTGAGCGGGGCCGACTCGAGGGTCGAGATCACGACGAAGGTGGTCCGCTTGTCCTCGAGGGTCCGCTGCACGGCCCGGGCGCGCTCGACGAAACCCTTGTACATGGTCTGGAACAGCAGGAAGAACTCGGCGATGTCCTCGAGGAAGGCCGAGCCGAGGATGGTGTCGGCCACCCGGTAGAACGGCTTGGTGGCGAAGTTCACCAGCCTCGACCGGTAGGGCACGGTCAGCCAGCGCAGCAAGCGCGAGGAGAAGAAGTCGGCCATGCGCTCGGGCGCCTCGAGGAAGTCGAGGGCGTTGCGGGTCGGCGGGGTGTCGACGATCACCAGGTCGTAGCGGCCCGAGGCGTGGATCTCGTAGAGCCGCTCCATGGCGATGTAGTCGTGGCTCTGGACGAAGCGGGCCGTGATGTTGTGATACAGCGGGTTGGCGAGGATCGCCGCACGGGTCTTGTCGTCGGGGGCGTGCATCCGGACCAGGTCGTCCCATGACTGCTTCGTGTCGAGCATGGCGGCCCACAGCTCGCCCCGGGGTTCGACCCCGACCGCGGCGAACGCGGCATCGGGGATGCGGGTCTCGACGTTGCCGAACGACTCCAGGCCGAGCGCGTTGGCCAGCCGTCGCGCCGGGTCCACGGTGACGACGAGGACCTTGCCCCCGAGATGGGTGGCCGCCATCGCTCCGGCGGCGGCTGCCGTCGTCGTCTTGCCGACCCCACCGGAGCCGCAGCAGATGACGATCTCCTTGGCCGAGAGCAGCTGCTCGAGCGTGCCCGTGCTCCGACCGCGGGACGATGTCTTCCTCCCCGCCATCAGAATCCCAACTCGTCGCCGATGAACCCGGCGATCATCTTGGTGGCGCGCACGCCGTGCGATCGCTGGAACAGGTACGGCACGTAGAGCAGATCGAGATCCGGGGGGAGCTCGTCGCGCAGACGGGCCAGGTGGCCGGCCCGGGATCGTCGCAAGGTCACCGCCAGCTCGGCGGCGTCGAGGACCGGCGTCGCCGGTCCGCCCACGACCTCGTCCAGGGCGGCGACCGCGTCCTCGGCCCGCAGCCGCTCGAAGATCGCCTCCTCCCGCGTGTTGAACAGCTCGGGGAGGACCCGGTTGACCACGACGGCGGCGAGGTCGACCACCGTCTCGGCCGCGAGGCGGTCGGCGAGCTCGATCGTCTCCTGCACGGGCATCTCCTCCGGTGCCGCCACGATCACCACGCCCGTCTGGACCGGGTCGCGCAGGATGTCCATCATCCAGGTGGTCTGGTCGCGGACGACGCCGACCTGGACCAGCTCCTTGATCGCGTCCGGCGCCGCCAGCTGGCCGACGATGTGTCCACTCGCCGACGCATCGACGACGACGAGGTCGTAGTTCTGTTCGCGGACCTCGAAGGCGAGCTTGCCGACGGTGAGGATCTCCTTGACGCCCGGCGCGGCGTTGGCCACGAAGTCCAACGTGCGGGCCAGGGGTCCGATCTTGGCCAGCACCGGTACCTTGAGCTGGAGGCTGAGGTACTCCTTCAACGACTCCTCGGTGTTCATCGACATCACGAACAGACGCCCCGGCATGCCCTCGCTGGTGACGTCGGTGGGGGTGAAGCCGGTCTCCTCGGTCTCGAAGAAGTCGGCCAGGTTCCCCTTGGCGTCGACCTCGCAGACCAGCGTGCGCAGGCCGTGATCGGCCGCCAGGGCGCCGATGGCTGCCGCCACCGTGGTCTTGCCGACCCCGCCCTTACCGGTGACGAAGAGCAGCTTCCGATCGAGGATGGAGGTCACCAGGTCACCTGTCCACCGGATCAGCGGTGATCGACGCCGATCAGGAGCCGAACCCGATGCGCCGCTCGGTGTCGGGGCCACCGATCTCGATGTACGCGATCTTCTCGGTGGGCACGCCCAATCGGCGGCCGCGCTTGTCGGTCATCCACAGCACCGGGGTCTCGCCGGACACGGCGGCGTCGACATCGGCCTGGACCTTGTCGGCGTCGGCCTCGTCGCCGAGGTCGATGTCGAGCTCCTTACCGGTGTAGGTCACACCGATTCGTACGTCCACGTTGCACACTCCGTCGCAGAGGCTCTCGGGCTGGTTCGTGGCGCCAACCTACCGGCCGACCGCGTCGGCGACAGACTCCCGTCCAGCGGACTCCGCCGCGGCCGGTTCCGGCTCGATCTCGGCCCACCAGCGGGGCCGGGACGACGCCTCGTCGCGGCTGACCCAGCCCGTCCACATGCCCGAGATCGCTCCGGGGGTGATGAACGCCTTGAGGATGTGGGCCGGGACGAGGAACCAGAGCCCGAACGAGACGTAGTCGTGCACGAAGGTGGCGCCGCTGCGCCACTCCAGCGGGAACGGAGCGAACCACTTCATGACCGAGCCGGACATCAACATGACGACCAGCGCTCCCGAGAGCAGGACGGCGTTGAGCTTCTGGCCCCCGTTGAACTTGCCGGTCTCGGATCGGGAGCGGAACCGACGCCGGAACCACCGCACGTCGTCGTCGTGCCAGTTGGCGATGCGGTGGACGTCGCGTTGCAGACCGCGGCTCCACGGCCCGGCCATCACGAGGAGGAAGGGGACCACCGCGGCGAAGCCGGCGATGACGTGGATGTCCTTGACCAGCTCCCGCCGCCCGATGGCCACGGCCAGGGGACGCACGTAGAGGGACGCACCGGTGGCGACGGCGACCAGGACGGCGGTGGCGCTCACCCAGTGCAGGATCCGTTCGCTGCGGTCGAAGCGGATCACCGCATCGCCGACCAGCCGGTCGTTCGGTCCGTGGGCGTGCCGGGTCACCGGAGACGACGAGGCGGTCATGTGGGGGCGTCGCTGCGTCCGTTGGAGCGACCGACCCACGCGTCGGTGTCGTAGCCCCGGATCTCCCAGAACCCGGCCGGTTCCGGGTCGTCGGTGACCTCGATGCCGGCCAGCCACTTCAGCGACTTGTAGCCGTACATCGGGGCGACGTAGAGCCGCACCGGCCCGCCGTGCTCGCGCTGCACGTCACCGCCGAGCATCTGGGTGGCGACGATGACGTCGTCGCGGCGGGCCTGCTCCATCGTCAGCGTCGTGGAGTAGACCCCGTCGGCGCTCAGGAAGCGCACGTGGGTTCCGGCCCCACCTGCCTCGTCGAGCAGATCAGCGACCCTGACCCCAGACCACTCGACATCAGGTACCCGCCACCCCGTGACGCACTGGAAGTCCTTGGTCAGACCGACCATCGGCCGGTCGAGGAGGTCCTGGTAGCCCAGTTCGAGCTCGTCGCGCACCTGGCCGGTGACCGCGAGGCGGTAGTCGGCGTGCGAGATGTCCGGGCTGTAGCCCACGACGCTGTAGAACCGGAACTTCGCCGTCGTCGGGAGCAGCGCGCTGAGTCCGGTACCGTCGTGGGCGACGAGCGGGCTGAACGCCGACTCGATGGCGGTCTGGATCGGGGAGCCCACGACGATGCCGGCGGCACCGAGACCCAGGATGCCGAGAAACGCCCGACGGCCCACGGGTCGGTACGCTTGTCGTTGCTCCACGACCAGAGCGTACGGTGCCTCCCGTCCCGCCCGACCGCAGGAAGCCCCCGCTTCACCGAACAGTAAGACCCGCTGAATGAGTGCCACAGACGCAGAGAGTCTCGATTTCATCCGGGACCGCGTGATCCACGTGGTCGGCCACGAGCTCCGGACCCCGATCACCACGGTCCGTGGCCTGGCCGAGTTGATGGTCGGCGCATCCGACGAGGAGATCCGGGAGACGCTGGTCCCGGCCTTGCTCCGCAACGCCCGGCGGGCCGAGCGGCTGCTCGACGATCTGCTGCTCGCCGCCGAGGTGAAGACCGTCCGCCCGGTCGAGCGTCCGGAGGTCGTCGACCTCGGTGAGGTCGTGAACGAGGCCGTGACCGGCACCGATGTGCGCGTCGAGGGCTGGCCCGACGGCCGGGTCCTCGCCCACCGCGACTCCGTGCTCCGCGCCGTCGGCCATCTCGCCTCGAACGCCCACCGCTACAACGACGGCCGGCCGACGCTCCACTTCGAAGGCGACGACGAGTTCCTCACCGTGGTGGTCGTCACCCCGACCGAGCGGGAGATCGCCGACCTCGACCTCGTCTTCGAGCTCTTCTTCCGGGGCGAGCTGGCCGTGACCCGTGCCCCCGGCCTGGGCGTCGGTCTCGCCGCCGCCAAGGCGTTGGCGCAACTCGACGGCGGCGACGTGACGATCGACCAGCACGACGGGGTCATCGAGACCCGTCTCCAGCTGCCGAGGGCGACTTGACCGATCCCGGTGAGCCCATCGAAGTCGTCATCGCCGACGACGAGGCCGACATCCGGTTGCTGTTGCGGCTGCAGTTGCGCCAGCACGGCATCGCGGTGGTCGGCGAAGCCGTGAACGGTCGCGAGGCCGTCGACGTGTGCGAGGCCGTCTCCCCGGACGTCATCATCCTCGATCTCCTCATGCCCGGCACGAGCGGGTTCGAGGCCATCCCGGAGCTGCAGGCGCGCTGCCCGAACGTGGCGATCATCGCCTACTCGGCCGTGGCCGGCGACTTCGCCCGTGAGGAGATGGCTCGTCACGACATCCCACTGCGGCTCAAGAACGGCGATCCCGAGCCGTTGGTCGCCACCATCCGAGCTGCGGCACAACGGGGTGACCCCATCGACCGCTGAGCCGCGGACCTCGCCGGCTCAGATGATCTTCAACTCGGGATGGGTGCGACGCGTCGGGGCGAGGTCCTCGATCACGGCCCGGGCGATCTCGTCGAAGGCCACGGCGGCTTCCGACTCCGGTGACGAGGCTGCGATCGGCGACCCGTTGTCGGACCCTTCACGCAGCTCGGGCAGGAGAGGCACCTTCCCCAGCAGCGGGACGTGGATGCGATCGGCGAGGGCCTGACCGCCGCCCGCACCGAAGATCTCGTAGCGCGTGCCGTCGTCGCCGGTGAACCACGACATGTTCTCGATGACACCTTTGACCTCGAGGTTCACCTTCTCGGCCATGAACGCGGCCCGCTGGGCCACCCGCTGGGCCGCCGGCTGCGGCGTGGTGACCACGTAGACCTCGGCGCGAGGCAGGAACTGGGCCAACGAGATCGAGATGTCGCCCGTGCCCGGAGGCAGGTCGACCACGAGGAAGTCGGGATCGTCCCAGTAGACGTCGGTGAGGAACTGCTCGAGCGCCTTGTGGAGCATCGGTCCCCGCCAGATGACGGCCTGGTCCTCCTCGGCGAAGAATCCCATGGAGATGCAGGCGACGCCATGGGCGTCGGGGGGAACCAGCATCGAGTCGATGACCACCGGCGGGCGGTCGATGCCGAGCATCCGCGGGATCGAGAACCCCCACACGTCGGCGTCGACAATGGCGGTCTTCTTGCCCCGCTTGGCCAGGCTCACCGCCAGGTTGGTGGTGACCGACGACTTGCCGACGCCCCCCTTGCCGGAGGCGACCAGCAGCACCCTCGTCTTCGACGACGGATCGGCGAAGGGAATGGTCCGGCCCTCGGCGTGGCCGTGGGCCGCCTGGCTCCCCGCGCTGGCCGCCGGGTCCCCGACCATGAGCTCACGGACCTTCGCCCGCTCCTCGTCGGTCATCACGTCGAAGCTGACCCGGACCGAGTCGACGTCGTCGAGCGCGTGCACGGCCTCGCCCACCCGCCGCTCGATCTCGTTCTTCAACGGGCAGCCGGGCACGGTGAGCGCGACCTCGACGTGGACCGACGCGCCGTCGATCCGCACGAAGCGGACCATGTCGAGATCGACGATGCTGCGGTGCAGCTCGGGGTCCTCGACGGGACGGAGGACGTCGATGATCTGTGACTCGGTGGGCACGGTGCAACCTTCCGGTGGCGATGGCGTTCGGCGTGGAGCGGGGATTTCTCCTATGCGCGTAGGTAGAATATCGACGTGGTCGCGGCATCACCCACCCCGCCCGAGGGAACTCCCCCGGAAGGGGCCCTGCTCAACGCCACCGACTTCGCGTCGGCGGTCACGGCCATCACCTCCGCGTTCGGTGATCCCACCCGGCGCGAGATCTACCTGTGGCTGCGCGAGCTGGGCGAGGGTGCCACCGCGTCCGCGGTCGCCGAGCGCTTCGAACTCCACTCCAACGTGGCCCGTCACCACCTCGACAAGCTGGCCGGGGGCGGGTACCTGGAGGTCTCCGTCGCCCGTCCGGTCGGTGGTGGCGCCGGACGGCCCTCGAAGCGGTACTCGGCCGCCAGCGACGGCAACCCCATCGAGTTCCCGCTGCGCCACGACGATCTGCTGGTGAGCCTCCTCGGACGCGCCCTCGCCCTGCTGCCCGCCGATGCCGCGGCACAGATGGCGGAGGAGGTCGGTGTCGAGTACGGCCGCACGTTGGCGGCCTCGATGGGCCCGGCCGAGTTCAGCCCGCGGTCGTTCCGGTCGGCCCTCCACGCCGTGGCCGATGCGTTGACGGCCCACGGCTTCGCCGCCCATGCCGAGAAGCAGGGAGACGAGCTGCGGATCGTGGCCGAGCACTGCCCGTTCGGCGACTCGGCCATCGAGCATCCGGTGATCTGCGCCGTCGATCGCGGCCTGGTGAAGGGGATGCTGTCGTCGCTGTACGGCGACACCCGTCCTGCCACCGAGTCCACGGTGGCGCTCGGCTCGGAGACGTGCGTCACGGTCGTGACCTCGTCCTGACCCGTCCGACCACGTCCTGACCCGCCTGGCCCGCTCGATCTCCGTGCACCACGACCTCGACCACGCCTCGACGTCGCCACTGCGTCCCTCGGCTCGCGACGCCATCGTGGCCGCGCTCGACGCCGCCTGGGGCGACCCATCGCGCCTGCACCGCGCCGGCATGGCCGGGCGCGCCGCGCTGGAGGAGGCGAGGGAGACGGTGGCGGGCGTGGTCGGTGCCCGGCCACGCGAGGTGGTCTTCACCTCGGGCGCGACGGAATCGATCGCCGCGGCCTGTTGGGGCGGCGCCGACCGCGGGACCCACCAGGTGCTGTCGGCCGTCGAGCACTCGGCCGTGCGCCAGGGCGCCGGGCTCCACGGCGAGGTTCGTGTTGCGGGCGTCGACGACACCGGGCGAGTCGATCCCGACGACCTGATGCGATTGGTGGACAGCGACACGGCCCTGGTGCACCTGCAGTGGGCGAACCACGAGGTGGGAACCGTGCAGCCGATTGACCGAGGTGGTGCAGGCATGTCGCGACCGCGGCGTGCTGGTGCACGTCGATGCGGCGCAGGCCGTCGGACGCATCCCCCTCGGGTTCTCCGCCCTCGGCGCCGACCTGGTCTCGATCAGCGGTCACAAGCTGGGCGGGCCCGTCGGCATCGGCGTCTTGCTCGTGCGGCGGGGGGTGCGCGTCCGTCCGCTCCTGGTCGGCGGCGACCAGGAGCGTGCCCGCCGCGCCGGCATGGAGAACGTCGTGGGCGCGGTCGGCCTGGCCGCCGCCATGGCCTCGATCGACGTCGAAGGGGAGGCGGCGCACCAACGGAGGCTCACGAGTCGGCTCCGCCAGGCGATGACGAGCGTGGACGGTGTCACGCTGTACGGCAACCCGTCGTGGAGTGCGCCGCATCTGGTGTGCGCGGGGATCGCCGACATCGAGCCGCAGGCGGTGCTGCTCGGCCTCGACCGCCGCGGCATCGCCGCGCACTCCGGCAGCGCGTGCGCGTCGGAGGGTCTGGAGCCCTCTCCGGTGCTGGAAGCGATGGGCGTGGACGCGCATCGGTCGCTGCGGGTTTCGGTGGGTTGGTCGTCGACCGAGGATGACGTCGACGCCTTCGCCTCGGCGTTGCCGGCCGTGGTCGACGAGCTGCGCTCACTCCGCTCCTGAGGGAGGCCCTGAGGGTTCCGAGCCGCCCGGTGCCCGCGGCTCCGGCGGGCCGTCACCACCACCTCCTCCCCTCCCCGCTCCCGGTTGCTCCCCTTCGCTCATTGGGGAACGATTCGTCGACGAATCGTCGCCCAATGCGTCGGGCGAGGGGTGCGGGGGAGGGTCCTGCGAGCCGGTGGGGGGACGACCGGGGCGGGCAGGGCGAGCGGGGCGGGGACGACGGCCAGACCAGCGGTGGGTGCGGGCGATGTTGGAGGGCGGGCGGCCCAGGCGTTCGGCGTAGAGGGCGGCGAGGCGATCCCGGGTGGCTCGGAAGGTGAGATCGAGGGCCTCGGCCAGCTCGCCGACGAAGGGATCCGGCGGGCCGGCCGACCAGTCGGACCCTGCCTGGGCGTCGGCCGGCCAGCGGCCCTGCGACCACCTTTGGGGGTCATGGCGCAGCAGCGGGTCGACGGCGCGATCCGGATGGGGAGGACACCAGGGCAACGGATCTTCGAGCATGCCTGTCGTCCGCCCCGACACGTCCGTGTCGGCGGCGGGCCCGTACACCCCTCGCTCGATCCGTTCGAGTCGGCCGTGCCTGACCTCGTAGGCGACGGCATCGGCCAGGCGCTGCACCGGCCGGCGACTGTCGATGACGTACCCGTAGCGATGGATCAGTCCGTGCAGCTCGCGCAGTGGTTGGGGGCCGTGCCGGCCGAGGACGGCGACCGCGATCCGCCGCAGGTCGCTGCCCCAGACCGGCCGAGCGCCAACCGTCGTGGGCGGGATCGGGTTGTCCTCGGCGCGACAGGTCTTGCGCTGGTGCCGACCGGTCACACCCGGCCAGAGTCGCTGGCGATAGCGGACGAGGCGCTCGAGCACCGCGCGCCGCCGGGCGGTGAGCTGCTCGAGGTCGCCGTCGATGGCGGCCAGGGCCTGCAGGTCCTCGGCATGGGCGAGCCGGATCAACGAGAGGTGGTTCGGATGCAGGTGGGGTTGTTCGCGGCGCAGGCGCGTCAGGAACACGGGATCATGGGAATCGGCTGTGAACACGATGGCTCCCCGATGGGTGGGACGTCGGGAACGGGGTTCCGGGGCCGCTCCGAACCCCGCCCCACACCCTATGGAAGACCGCTGACAGCCGATTCGAGCCGTTGGGGCGCGTGTCCTACATTGCGCGCCGTGACCCTGCTCGTCGTACGCCACGCCCACGCGGGAGAGCGTTCGGCCTGGACGGGTGACGACGAGCTCCGTCCCCTGTCGAAGCTGGGCGAGCTCGAGGCGGAGGCGATCGGGGTTCGCCTGGAGCTCCAGCGGCCCGAGCGGATCCTGTCCTCGCCGGCCGTGCGTTGCACGGAGACCGTCGTGCCCCTCGCCCAGCGCACCGGGGTCGAGGTCGAGACCGACGTTCGTCTGCTGGAGGGTGCCGGTACGGCCGAGGTGGCGTCGCTCCTCCGCGACGTCGGCGGACAGACCGCGGTCCTGTGCAGCCACGGTGACGTCATCCCCCACATCCTGCGCCAGCTCGTCGACCAGGGGATGCGGCCCGAGCACTCACTGCAGTGGGAGAAGGGCTCGACGTGGGTGGTGGAACGCAACGGCAACGGTTGGGGCACCGGCACCTACGTCCTGGCCACCGACTCCTGACGGGCTCAGGCCAACGGGTCCTTCCCCGCCGCGACGGCACTGCGCACCTTGGTCGCCGCCGCCACCTGATCGGCGGGAGCGTCCAAGGTGTCGAAGTGGTCCAGGTCTGCGGTGGCACCGGCGACGTCACCGAGGTGGGCGCGGGTGGCGGCGCGGAACACGTAGCCCGCGCTGAGCGCAGGGTCGGCCTTCAATCCGGCATCGAGCAGGGTCATCGCCTGGTCGGTGAGACCGCTGCGGGCGAGGAGCCAGCCCAGGTAGACGCTGGCGGTCGCGTTTCCCGGATCGACGTCGAGCGCGTTCCGATAGCAGCGCAGCACGTCGACCGCCGGGAGGGAACCGTCGACATCGCCGGCGATGCACGCATCGAGGGCGGACGCGACGATCCGGGGCGCGAACTGATCGGCCAGCGCCTTCTCCTGCTCGGCGGGATCGTTGCCGTAGAAGCTGGCCAGATCGGCCAGCGCCCCGGGGGCGTCGCCGTTTCGCGACCGGCCGCTGGCTCGGAACACGTACGGCGCCGTCGCATCGGGGGCCAACTGGATGGCGGCATCGAGATCGGCGAGTCCGTCGGCGATGTCGAACTCGCGGACCTGGAGCCAGCCGCGGAACGTGAGGGCGTTCACGTTGCCGGGCAGCGAGTCGAGGATCTCCGAGTAGCAGCGCAACGCGCCCTTCGAATCGCCGTCCTGTTCGAGGCCCTGGCAGTCCTTGATCTTGCTGGACGCGGCCGAGACGTCGAGACCGGTGAGCCCGGCGGAACCCCGGCGGCCCGATGCCTGGGTGACCAGCACACCGGCGATCACGGCCACCGACAGCAGGGCCAGAGCCGTCACCACGCGCCGCCGCCGGGACGGGGCGGGCGCGCCGGCCGCGAGCGCCTCGCGGCCTTCGTCGATGGCGCGCAGGACCTCGGCCGCCCGTGCCGTGTAGTCGTCCCGCAGGGTGTCGTAGTCGACGTCGTCGATGTCGCCGGCGGCGCGCTCACGCTCGAGATCGTCCAGCGATCGCAGCAGGAAGTCACGTTCTTCCTCGAGCGCGGCGAGGGCGTCGGGATCGAGGCGCCCGCCCCGATCCTTGACCGTCGGGGCCGTCATGTCACCGGCTCGCTTCCGGCGGGCCCGATCGGCGAGCCCGGTCGACCAGCGCCCGGTCCTCGTCGGAGACCGACGTGTCCGGTGGCGTGCGCCAGTGACGGAACGCGGCCGCCAAGGCGCCGATGGCCAGCACGAAGACGGCGACGGGGAGGAACCAGACCAATCCGGCCACCCCGCGGCGCGGTGGGGTGAGGAGCAGGTCCTCGCCGAACAGGCCGCCGATGTAGTCGCGGATCTCCTCGTCGGTCTGGCCGTTCTCGATTCGCCGGGCGATCTCGGTCCGGATGTTGCGGGCCGCGGGGGCATTGGAGTCGGCGACCGACTGCCCGCTGCACGTCGGGCACCGGATGGACTCGCCGAGGGCCCGGGCCCGCTCCTCGGTGGAGCGCGGGCCTCCGCCGCCGGCGGCTGCGACGACGAGGGCGCCCGCGAGCAGGGCGACCAGGACCAGCCACGGCCACCGAGCGCCGGAGACACGGGTCATCGGGCTGCCCCCTGCGCCTCGGCGAGGAGCTGGTCGAGCCCCGAGGCGGTCACGCCGAGCGTCATCTTCGACACGACGGTGCCGTCGGGGGCGATCAGGTAGGACTCGGGCACCTGGGCCACGCCATAGGACAGGGCGATGTGGCCGTCCGGATCGGTGACCACCGGCCAGTCACCACCGCGGTCGGCGAAGAACTTGCGGGCATTGGCCACGGTGTCGTCGAAGACCACCGAGACCACGTGCGCATCGCCGGCCAGGGCGTGGCGCTTCTCGAAGTTCACCAGTTCGGGGTGTTCGCGGATGCACGGTGTGCACCACGTGGCGAAGACGTTCACCAGCACCCACTGGCCGCGGTAGTCGGCGAGGTCGAAGCTGCCGCCGTCGATGGTCTCACCGGCGATCGGCGGCGCCTGACGGCCCAGCAGCGGGGACACGTCGCGATGGCTCCCGGACGGATCGCTGGTGGCGAGCACCACGATGAACCCGATCATCACGAGGAGCACCGGCGCGGCGATCCACACGGAACGATGACCCTTCACGAGACACCTGCGGGCTCGTCCACCCGCTCGTCGGGTCCTTCGGGTTCGACGGCTGCGGATGGTTCGACCGGCTCGGGACGCTGCCGCAGTGGCGCCGACGTCGGTTCGGTCGGGTCCCGGCGTCGGCCGGGGAACGCGGCCAGCACGGTGCCGAAGGCCATCAGCCCGCCGCCGATCCACAGCCAGCTCACCAGCGGTTGGAGCACGACCCGGACCACGACCGGATCGGAGTCCTTGGCCGGCAGGTCGAGCAGCGACAGGTACACGTCCTCGGTGAGCGACGTGCGCACCGAAGGCGTCCCGATCTGCTGGCCGCCGAAGTCGAACAGGTTGATGGCCGGCTCGTAGACCGATCCGCCGTCGACACGGATCCGGGCTGCCGTGGTGGTCTTCTCCGGATGGTCGGTGGTGGTGAGCCCGACGAACTCGAGCGTGTGGCCGCCGACGGTGGCGACGTCGCCGGGGTGGAGGCGGAGCTCGACCTCGGACGAGTAGGACTGCGAGGCGGCGAAGGCGATGGCGATGATCACGACGCCGAGGTGGACGACCATGCCGCCGTTGGTGCGGCCCACGAAGCCGCGCCAACCCTGGCGCCGGGTGGCGAGGGCGATCTGGCGGATGGCGGCGCCACCGGCGAACGCACCGAGGCCGAACGCGATGACGGGCGCCAAACCCCGGTTGCCGACGACCACGGTGCCGACCACCACCGCCACCGCGCCGACGGCGGGCCAGAACAGGCGGACCCGGAGCAGCTCGCCCGACGCCTTGCGCCAGGGCAGGACCGGCGCGATCGCCATCATGAACAGCAGCAGGAGCCCGACCGGCATCGTCATGCGGTTGAAGTACGGCACCCCCACGGAGAGGCGATCGTCGTTGATGGCCTCCACGACCAGGGGGAACACGGTGCCGAGCAGGACGATGAACGCGAACCCGGCGAAGAGCACGTTGTTGGCCAGGAAGGCGCCCTCACGCGAGACCGGCGAGTCGATCCGTCCCGGGGCCCGCAGGCGGTCACCGCGCCAGCCGATGAGGCCGACGGTGAGGACCACCACGGCGGCGAACATCGTCAGCAGCCAGACGCCGATGTCGGAGTCGCTGAAGGCGTGGACCGAGTCGACGACGCCGGAGCGGGTGAGGAAGGTCCCCAGGATCGTCAGGGCGAAGGTGGCGCACAGCAACGACAGGTTCCAGACCCGCAGCATGCCGCGACGCTCCTGGACCATCACCGAGTGGATGTAGGCGGTGCCCGTCAGCCAGGGCAGCAACGACGCGTTCTCGACCGGGTCCCACGCCCAGTACCCGCCCCAGCCGAGGACCTCGTAGCTCCACCAGGCGCCGAGCACGATGGCGACGGTCAGGAACCCCCAGGCGAAGAGCGTCCAGCGCCGGGTCACGAGGAGCCAGCCCTCGCCGAGGCGACCGGTGACCAGGGCGCCGACCGAGAAGGCGAACGGCACCGTGAAGCCCACGTAGCCCAGGTAGAGCATCGGGGGGTGGAACGCCATCAGGATGTGGTTCTGCAGCAGCGGGTTCGGCCCCGGCCCGTCGAAGCCGGGAGCGACGCTGACGGAGTTGAACGGATTGGCCGGCCCGACCATGAGGCCGAAGAAGAAGGCGCCGACACCGAGCATGGTGAGCAGCGCCCAGCCGACGAGCGCATCATCGAGGCGGCGCCGGAACTTCTGGGCGATGAGGGCGGTGTAGCCGGCCAGCACCAGCGCCCACAGCAGGATCGACCCCTCGAGGGCCGACCACATCGTGGCCACGTTGTACAGCGCCGGCGTCTTCGACGAGCCGTGCTCGGCCACGAACTGGACGGTGAAGTCGCGGGTGATCAGGGCCCGCTCCATGGCGATGGTGGCCAGCACCGCCCCCCCGAAGGCGAGGATCGCATAGGTCCGTCCCGTGCGGATCAGCGCGACGCGATGGCCGCGCAAACCGACCGCGATGGTGACCATGCCGGCGATGCATGCGATGAGGCCGAGCAGGACGCCGGCCGAACCCAGGGCGGCGTTCACGGGGAGGCGGTCCCGTCACCGACGAAGTGGTCGGTGCGATCGGGATTGTCGGCCACGTACTTCTCGGAGTGCTTGACGAGGATCCTGTCGCTCTCGAACACGTCGCTGGTGGCGCTCCAGTGGCCCTCGAGCACGACGGGGATGTTGGGCTGGAACAGCTCGGGCGGGTCGCCCCGGTGCACCACGTCGACGTCGACACCGTTGTAGGTGACCGTGAAGCGGACGGTGCCGTTGTCGCCCACGACGGATCCCTCGACGACGGTCCCCTGGAGGCGGAAGCGCTTCTCGCCGAGGGAGTCGCGCTGGGCGACCGCCTCGTCGGCGTTGCGGAAGAAGACGCTGGCGTTGGACAGGCCCTGGTAGGCGACGAACACGAGGGCCACGGCCAGCAGGGCGAGCACGCCGATCACGGCGAGGCGCCGGCCCCGGTCGGTGTCGCCGCCGCCGACCGGCGGGGCCTGGCGAGGGGTGAGGTCGAGGCCGTCGACGTCGTCCTCGTTCTCGAACGGTGCCCGGTGGTCTGGGGTGGTGGTCATGACCAGCGACGCTCCTCGGGCGGGACGATCTGCGACAGCTTGCGGCCGCGGCGCACCACGGCGAGGCCGTATCCGCCGAGCACGCCCAGGGTGATGATCCAGCCCGCGGCGACGTAGCCGGCATCAGTCATGGCGAGCACGGTCATGGCGAGCACGGTCGTGGCGAGGACGGTCATCGGGCACCTTCCGTGGCGATGCCGGCCGAGGGGTCGGTGTCGGCCCGTCGTTCGGCGAGCGCGGCGTCGAGCTGGTGGCTCTCGGCCTGGCGCTCGAGCCAGCCGACCCGGAACCGGTGGACGAGGAGCCAGGCACCGATGACGCCGATGACGACGAAGCCGAGGAACAGGGTGAACAGCATCGATCCTTCGATGGTGGCGTCGAGGCGGGCGATGGTGGGGCCCTGGTGCAGGCTGCGCCACCAGTCGACGGAATAGTGGATGACGATGACGTTCGGGAGCAGGAGCAGGCCGATGACCGCGCTCATCCGGGAACGCGACGTGGCGTCGGTGGGATAGCGGCGGACGGCCAGGTAGCCGAACAGCAGCACGAAGAGCATGGCCGTGGAGGTGAGCCGGGCATCCCACACCCAGTAGACGCCCCAGGTCGGGCGCCCCCACACCATGCCGGTGACGAGGCCGATGCCGACGAAGACGGCGGCCACCTCGGCCGAGGCGGCGGCGAGCGTGTCCCAGCCGTCGGTGCGCTTGCGGAGCCACATGGCGGACCCGAGCGAGCACAGGAACACACCCACGTACATCCACGACACCACCGGGACGTGGACGTAGATGAGCCGGACCGCATCCTCCTGGACCACATCGCGCGGCGTGACCAGCAGGCCCATGACCGCGAGGCCGACGGCCCCGAGCACCGACAGCCAACCCAGGACCCGGGTGAGGGCCGATGCGGTGGAGGGCGCGGCGACGCTGGCCGTTTCGACGGGTGGGGATTTCGGGGGGGCAACGGTCATGTCACGTCTCCTCCAGGAGCGTGCTGAAGAAACTCATACCGAGGATCGTGTAGATCGCGGCGAAGGTGGCGAGGAGCCCGCACCACGACCAGCCGTCGTCGACGCCGGTACCGAGCGCCGATTCGGACGCCCGGGTGGCGCCCAGCAGGACAGGTGCGAGAACGGGGAGCAGGAGAAGCGGTACGAGGGTGTCCCGAACCGACAACGCCGAGGCAAGAACGCCGTAGAGGGTACCGGCCGCGGCGATGCCAACCGTCGCGGCCAGGCAGGTGCACACCAGCAGCAGGGGCCCGGCCAGATCGGCGGAGTACAGCACCACGATGCCGACGCCGAGTACGGCCTCGAGCACCAGCAGCTCGGTGGCCACCGCGCCCGCTTTGCCCAGGAAGTACCCGGCGGGATCGAGCCCGGACAACCGCACGCCTTCGCGGATGCCGGGGGCCGATTCGACCGCAAATGCCCGCTGTACGGCGAGCAGACCGGAGAACAGCACGGCGATCCAGTACAGGCCGGCCGTGGCCCGGGTGAGGATGCCCCGGTCGGGGTCGAGTGCGAACGCGAACAGCACCAGGACGAGCACCGCGAACGGGAGCATCTGGCCGATACCGACCCGGGAGCGGGCCTCGATGCGCAGGTCCTTCGCCGCGACGAGACGGGCGTCAGCCAGCATCGAGCACCACCGGTGGCGCCGGGGCCGCGACGGGGCCGGTGTCGTCCCGGACCAGGCCGCCGGCCAGGGTGACGAACCGCGTGGCCAGCCCTTCGGCCCGGTCGAGCTCGTGGCTGGCGAAGAGCACGGTGGCCCCGGCCGAGGTGGCTTCCGCCACCAGGTCGTCGACCAGGTCGCGTCCGGCGCGGTCGAGTCCGGCATGGGGCTCGTCGAGCAGCCACAGCTCCGGCCGGCGGGCGATCAGCGCGGCGAGCGCGGTGCGCCGGCGCTGCCCGGCCGACAAGCGAGCTGCCGGGATCGACGCCAGCCGTCCCCCCAACCCGCAGCGCACCAGCGCCTGGTCGGCGTCGGTGGCGGACGCACCGGCCGCCCGGGCCCAGAAGCGGACGTTGTCGGCGACGGTGAGGTCGGCGTAGAGGGCGTCGTCGTGGCCGAGCAGGCCGACCCGTCGACGCACGGCTCGGGGTCGGGTGGCGATGTCGACGCCGAGGACCTCGGCCGAGCCCTGTGCGACCCGCGCCAGACCGGCGCAGGCTCGCAGCAACGTGGTCTTCCCCGCTCCGTTCGGGCCGCGTACGAGCACGATCTCGCCACGGGCCACATCGAGATCGACGCCGGCGAGGGCGGGGAAGCGGTCGAGCAGCACGACGGCCGCGCGGAACACGACCGCTGCGGGGGTGACGGCGGACGTCATGGTGTGCCCGCAACGGTACCGACGCCCGCTGATGGCAACCAAGGCGCGGCGAGCCCGTACGCTGCGGTGGTGCGATTGGCGAGGGTGCTGGGTGCCGTGGGCCGGCTGCTGATCTGGGTCGGATCGATCATCCTCCTCTTCGTCGTGTACCAGCTCTGGGGCACGAACATCGCCGAGGCCCGGGCCCAGAACGACCTCCAGGGCCAGTTCGAGGACCTCCTCGCCACCACGACCACCACCACGTCGTCGACCACGACCTCCACGGTGCCCCGGTCGACCACCACGACCACGCTGGCCCCTGCTCCCCCGCCCGACACCGGCGCTGCCGTGGCCCACATCGTCATCCCCAGGATCGGTGTCGACAAGATCGTGGTCGAGGGCGTTGGACGCGACGACCTGCGCAAGGGCCCCGGGCACTACCCCGAGACACCGATGCCCGGACAGAGCGGGAACGCTGCCATCGCCGGCCACCGCACGACGTACGGGGCACCGTTCAACCGGATCGACGAGCTCCAACCGGGCGACCAGATCCTCATCACGACGCTGCAGGGGTCGTTCGACTACGAGGTCATCGGCACCGAGATCGTGGCGCCGACCCAGGTCGAGGTGGTCGAGGACAAGGGCGACGACCGCCTCACGCTGACCTCGTGCAACCCCAAGTACTCCGCCCGGCAGCGGATCGTGGTGTCGGCGGCATTGGTGCAGCCTCCCGCCCCCACCCCACCCACGGTGCCGCCCACGACCGTGGTGGACTCGCCCACCGCACCGGCACCGCCGACGACCGCGCCGACGCTCGACCGGATCGACGTCGCCCGCGGTCCGCTCGGGCCGGCCATCTGGTGGGGTGCCGTCGTCTTGGCGGTGTGGCTGTTCTTCTACGCCCTGAGCCGGCGCTGGCGGCGTTGGCCGGCGTATCTCATCGGAGCGCCGTGCTTCGGGATCGCCCTGTTCGTCTTCTTCGGAGCGGTGGCCAACACCCTGCCCACCAACTTCTGAGCCGTCGTCAGATGCCGGTACCGTCGTGGTCATGCGGCCTCGGCAGCTCCTCGGGATCGGCGCGGTCTCGCTGTTCGTGCTGTCGGCGTGCCAGGGCCGCGACGTCGATCCGACGCCCGCGGCGACTGCGACCACTGCCCCGCCCGTGACCAGCGGTCCGGTGGCGGCCGTCGATCTGGTGACCGGCGACTGCCTGTCCGGCCTCGTCATCGGCGTCGCCGAGCGGGTACGGATCGATTCGGCTCGCGTCGTGAGCTGCGAGACCGCCCACGAGCTCGAGGTGTTCGCCACCTTCACGCTCACAGCCACCGACTTCCCGAACACCCCCGCCGGGGACTACCCGGGTGAGGAACGGGTGGTCGACGCCGCCGACGTCGGCTGTTCGACCCGGCTCGAAGGGCTCGGCCTCGACAACTCGTCCTACGGCTTGATCGCGCTGTGGCCCACCAACCAGTCCTGGGCCCAGGGCGATCGGGCCGTGGGTTGCGCCGCCTACTCGAACGACGGTCAGCAGTTCGAGGGTCGCCAGCTCCTCGCCGCCAGCTAAACGCCCATCCCTACCGGCCGCCGAACTGCGGTGGTCGCTTCTCCTGGAAGGCGCGGATCCCCTCCAGCCGATCGTCGCTCGTCCACACCCGGCGGAAGGCGCCGCGCACGTCCTCGTCGTCGACCGCTCGGCCGACCAGGCGGTCCAGGGCCAGCTTCTGACCGGCGATCGACAGCGGCGCCAGCGCCGCGATCTCCCGGGCCCACGCCACGGCGTCGGCCTGGCCGCCGGCGCGCTGGGCGAACCCGATCCGCAGCGCGGTCTCGGCGTCGATGGTGTCGGCCGCGAGCAGGATCGACCGGGCATACCCGTGACCGGCGAGTTGGGCCAGCTTCTCGATCGTCCAGTGATCGACCATCAGCCCGA
This sequence comes from uncultured Acidimicrobiaceae bacterium, assembly GCA_963747745.1. GTDB lineage: Bacteria > Actinomycetota > Acidimicrobiia > Acidimicrobiales > Salinilacustritrichaceae > Salinilacustrithrix. The sequence goes on along the minus strand of CAVVGJ010000008.1, from coordinate 58,556 downwards.
GCTTCGACGACGGGATCCCGAACCGGGCGGCGGGCCCCACGACGCGGAGGTCACAGGCGAGGGCGAGTTGGCAGCCGGCGCCGAGGGCCGGCCCCTCGATCGCGGCCACGGTGCAGATCGGCAGTTGGCTGAGGGCGTCGAGCGTGGTGCGGACCAGGGCCGCGGCCGCTTCGTCCTCCACGTGGCGGAGATCGGCGCCCGCGCAGAAGGCGGGACCCTCGGCGGCCAGCACCAGCACGCGGGCGTCGCCGACGCCGTGGGCTGTCTCGCGGAGTTGGTCGAGGTGGTCGGCGTCGAGGGCGTTGCGGCGTTCGGGCCGGTCGATGGTGCACACCAGCACCGGTCCCGAGCGTTCGGTCGTGATCACGGTCGCATCCTGCCCGACCCGGCCCGTCGATAGCCTCATCGCCGTGTTCGGCCCCGCCCGATCGGCTTCGCTGCTGGCCGGCTCCCTCTCTCTGGTGTTCGGCGTCACCGTCACCGCGTGCTCGAACGGCTCCTCGCCGGAGCAGGTACGACGACAACTGGCCGACGATCTCGTGACCGAGACCGACGGCGCGCTCGACGACGCCGCCGCCACCTGCGTCGCCGACGGCCTGTACCAGGCCTACGGCGATCGATCCTTCCAGGCCGTGCTCGACGCCGCCGACCGTCCGGCGGGTTCCCGGGAGGACGTGCGAACCCGGGTGATCGGCATCTTCGCCGGTTGTGACGCGATCGGCGCCCTCATCGACCCCGGTTCCTGACCGGCCCGATACCGTCGCGTCGTGGTTCCCGTGCTCATCGCCGGCCTGATCGGCGCCGCCATCGGTGCGTGTCGCCGTCCACTCGGTCTCCATCTCGACGCGCCCCGCGTCGTGGTTCCCGCGGTGGTGGTCGTGGGTGCTCTGCTGCAGGTGCTGCTCGGGGTGGCGCAGCTCCCGGCCGAGAACCAGCTCTTCGCCGCGTCGCTGGGGATGTTGGCCGGCTTCGCGGTGGTGAACCGCCACATCGTCGGGATGGGGTTGCTGGCCATCGGGTTGTGCTGCAACTTCGCAGCCGTGCTCGTCCACGGCGGGATGCCGGTGCGGGCCACGGCACTGGTCGACTCGGGAGCGGTCGAGATCGGCCAGCTGGCCGATGCCGACCTCGGTGCCGGCCGTCGCTTCGAACGCACCGACGACCTGGCGCCGTTCCTCGGCGACGTGATCCCGGTCGAGCCGCTCCATGCCGCCATGTCCTTCGGTGACCTCATCGCGCTGGCCGGCATCGCCTCGATCGCCGGCGAGCTGACCCGTTACGCCACCCGAGGGTCGCGGTGGTCGCTGGCCAGCGCGGCCACGAGGCTCGTCCAGGACTGGGGCCGGGCGCCCAGACCCTCGCCGGTGTCGGCGTCCCAGTACTCGGCCCAGTCCGACGACCAGGCGCCACCGATGGTCATCGATCTCACCGACTCGGCCACCGAGGCCGCCTCGGCTCGGGTCGCCGCCAGCCACGACAGGTAGGAGAGCTGGGGCCACGCCGGCCCCCGCCAGTACGCCCGGGGATCGTGGGCCGGCTCGGCCCGCGACACGCCCCGCGGACCGAATGGCGCGCCGAAGGTGGCCGGATCGACGTACGCGGCGATCGCCGCCGCGGCGTGGGGGCCGCCGAGCAGGGCCGGTAGCAGGGCGTCGAGGGTCTTGATCCGCCCGCTCGTGGACGCGGCGTCGCCGTCGTCGGTCCACGTGGTGCCGTCCCATCGGTCGTCGAGGGCCTGAGCCACCTCGTCGGCGTGTGCCGTCAACCGAGCGTCGCCGGTGACCGCGGCGAGCTCACGAGCGTTGAAGGCGACGAGGGCATTGAACCCGGCGGGTGCGGCGACGAATACCGGGTTGCGAATCGGCGCGCCGGTGCCGGAGCGCTCGATGGCGGCGACGAACGCACCCTTGGTGGCCCACCAGGCCCCGGGCGACGGGTCGGGCCGCCAGTGGTCCCAGCGCGGGCTGTCGTCGCAGCCGGATTCCCAGGGATGGCAGATCTGGACCAGACCGGCGGCGGTCCGGGCGCGCCGCTCGAGCAGGAACAGCAGGCCACGGGTGGCCCGTTCGACGAGCTGCTCGCCGACGTCGAAGCCGAGACGTACGAGCTCGCCGACGGCGTGGCCGTACATGGGCGGTTGCGTGATCGACGACGTGGCCGGCCGGCCCCAGAACTCGGCGTGGAAGTCGGGATCTGCGGGATAGCGCATGTGCGGCACGAAGCCGTCGTCGTCGATGGCCGACAACGCCGACGCCAGCTCGACCACGCCCCGCACGTCGCCGAGGTGGGCCCAGGCCACGGCGTGGAAGCACGAATCCCAGAGCCACTGCCACGGATAGGTGGTCGGGTTGGGGACGCAGTACCCGCCGGGCATCCAGTGGGCTTCGAGCACCCGGCGCGCCCGTGCGAGGATCTCCCCCCCATGGGCACCGTCGCCATCTGCTCGTTCCGACTCGGGGTGGCCGACGGGGTGTCGATCGTCGCCGCTCACTGGGGTGCGGCGCTCGAACGACAGGGCTGGCGCGTCGTGACCGTCGCCGGGCAGGGCCCGGTCGACCGCACGGTGCCCGGACTCGGGATCGACGACCCCGCGCCGGTCGACGAGCGCGCCGTGGCGGCTGCGTTCGCCGACGCGGACGTCGTGGTGGTCGAGAACCTGGCGACGATCCCGATGAACCTACCGGCGGCCCGAGCCGTGACCGGGGTCCTCGCCGGCCGACCGGCCGTGATGCACCACCACGACCCGCCGTGGCAGCGGGCGCGGTTCGCCCACATCACCGAGTTGCCACGCGACGACCCGGCGTGGCGCCACGTGACCATCAACGACCGCACGCGGCGCGAGCTGGCGGCGCGGGGCATCGAGGCCACGACGATCTGGAACGCCTTCGACGTGCACGCCACCGCCGGGAACCGGAGCGCGACCCGCCGCGCCCTGGGACTCGACGACGAGGTCCGCCTGGTGGCCCATCCGGTGCGGGCCATCGCCCGCAAGGACATCCCGGCGTCGCTCCGGCTGTGCGAGGCGCTGGGCGCGACCTACTGGCTCCTCGGACCGGCCGAGGAGGACTACGCCGCCACGCTCGAGCGGGTACTCGCCGGCGCGCGTTGCCCGGTGCTGCACCGCCCGTCTCCGGGTTCGCTCGCCGATGCCTACGCCGCCTGCGACCTGGTCACCTTCACGTCGACCTGGGAGGGCTTCGGCAACCCACCGGTGGAAGCGGCGATCCATCGCCGGCCGGCCGCGGTGGCCGCCTACCCCGTGGCCGCCGAGGTCCGGGCGTTCGGCTTCGAGTGGTTCGATCCGGACGACGTGGATGCCATCGAGGCCTTCCTCGACCGTCCCGACGAGGGTCTGCTCGACCGGAACCGGGCCGTGGCGGTCGAGCACTTCTCGCTCGAACGTCTCGAACGCGACCTCGACCGCCTCTTCGCCACCGCCGGCTGGCACCCCTGAAACCCGTACTTGTCCCCGAATCGGGGGCTCAGGGCCCCGTTCTCCCGACAAGAACGGATTGGGGGTGGTGGCTCAGGCTGCGCCGGAGCGATTGATGGCCGACTCGTCGGTGCCGAGATAGGACTCGATGACGGCGGGGTGCGACAGCACCTCGTCGGGCGTGCCCCGGGCGATGACGGCACCCGTCTCGAGGGCGATGAGCTCGTCGCAGATGCTCGACAGCAGCGGCATGTCGTGTTCGATGACCAGGATCGAGCAGCCGGTGCGCTCGCGGACCCGCAGCAGGAGGGGGCCGAGGGCTTCGGTCTCCTTCTGGGCGACGCCACCGGAGGGCTCGTCGAGCATGAGCACCGACGGATCCTGGGCCAGGATGCAGGCGAGGTCGACGATGCGGCGCGAACCGGTGGACAGCTCGCCAGTGAGCTTCTCGTGATAGTCGGACAGGCCCATCAGCTCGACCAGCTCCTCGACCTTGACCGCGATGTCGATCTCGACCTCGAACGACGCCGGGAGACCGAGCGCCGCCGCCACGATGTCGCGGTTGGCGAGGTGACGCTCGCAGGCCACGGCGACGGTCTCGGCCACGGTGAGCGACGGGTAGAGCCGGGCGTCCTGGAACGACCGGCCGAGGCCGCCCTTGGCCCGTTCGTGCGGCTGCCACTCGGTGACGTCGAAGCCCCGGAGGCCGATGCGGCCGTCCTCGATGGGGAGGAATCCGGAGATGCAGTCCATCAGGGTGGTCTTGCCGGCACCGTTGTGGCCGATGAGACCGAGGATCTGTCCGTCGCGCAGATCGAGGTCGACCTCGTCGACCGCGGTGATCCCGCCGAAGCGCTTGGTCACGCCCCGGCACTGGAGGACCACGTCGGCATCGTCGGCGATGACGCGGGCCTCACCGGCCGTCTTGGGCTTGGCCGGCGTGGCCGCCGAGTCGGCGTCCTGGTCGGCGGCCGAGCTGCCGGCGATGAAGACCGAGCGCAGGATGTCGGGACGGTCGAGCAGGTCGCGGGTGGGACCGGTGAAGCGGAACTCGCCCTTCTCCATGAACACGGCCCGCTCGGCGAGGTTGAGGGCCACGTTGACCGACTGCTCGACCACCACGATGGTGGTCCCCCGCCGGTGGATCTCGTCGACCACCTCGAGGAGCCGGGCGACGATGGTGGGCGCCAGGCCGAGCGAGAGCTCGTCGATCATGAGCAGCTCGGGGCGGGTCATCAGCGCGCCGCCGAGCGCCAGCATCTGCTGCTCGCCGCCCGACAGGTCGCCGGCCATCTGACCGGATCGCTCCCCGAGGATGGGGAACAGGTCGAGGACCTCGGCCTTGGCTTCTTTCACCCGCTGGGGTTGGTCGCGGATGAGCCAGGTGGCGAGGCGCAGGTTCTCGGCGACGGTGAGGGTCGGGAAGATGCCCTTTCCGCCCGGCATCAACGCGGCACCCTTGTGGGTGACGAGGTCGGCGGAGAGGCCGGTGATGTCCTCGCCCTTGAACGTGACCGTGCCCGCCTTGGGCGCCTTCAGCCCGCAGATCGCCTTGAGCAGGGTGGACTTGCCGGCACCGTTGGTGCCGAGGAGGGCGACGACCTCGCCCCGCTTCACCTCGAGGTCGACATCGAAGAGGATCTGGACCGGGCCGTAGCTGACGTCGATGCCCTCGCACTTCAAGAGCGTCTCGGCCCCGGGCTCGGCGGCGTGCGACCTCGGAGCCAGGGCGCGGTCCTGCGTGGTGACGGGCGCCGCCTCCATGACCGCCGTGTCGTCGCGGTTGCCGATCGGGGCCGACCGGTGGCCGTTGCCGGCACTCGACGGCGCGTCGGCCACGAGGGGACGGGCCCGCAGCGGCGCTCGGCGTCGGGTCGATCTTCCGTTGGAGCTCGTGGTCATGACTGGGACCCCACCAAGGCTGCGTCGTCGTGTGTCGTGTCGTCGGGAGCGATGGGCACCTGCGCCCCGTCGCTGTCGTCGTCGATCCCACCCAGGGCGCCGCGCAGGAGGCCTTCGTCCGCTTTGGCATCGGCGTCGCCGTCGACCCGCTTGTCGGCGACCAGGGACGGGACGATGATGCCCCGTCGCTCGGCCACCAGCCGCAGGTACCGGTCGCGGACGCTGGCCCCGAGCTGGGCGAAACCACCGGGGAACACCAGCAGCACCACCAGCAGGCCGGCGCCGGAGATCAGCGGGCGGATGTCACCGAGGGCGGTGATGGTGGACAGGTACTGGAAGAACAGGACGCCGCTGAGCGCACCGGAGAGGGAGCCGAGCCCGCCGATCACCGCGGTGGAGAAGACCTCGAGGCTCATGTCCGGGTTGTAGGTGCCCTGGGCGATGCCGTGGAGGATGGTGGCGTGCAGGGCGCCGGCCACGCCGGCGATGGCGCCCGAGACGACGAAGGTGGTCAGCTTGATCCGGGTGGTGGGAACCGATGCCGAGTCGGCTGCCCGCTCGTTGTCGCGGGTGGCGATGATGACCCGGCCGGCCCGGGTGCCGCGCACGCTGCGGGCGGCGAGGATCGACAGGACGAGCAGCGCCAGGCACACGGCGTACATGGGGTAACCCCGCTCGAGGTCCCAGCGCTGCCAGAGGATGGGACGGACGACGTTGCTCGGGATGATGGACGAGAAGTTGCTGGGGTTGAGCACGTACTCGTTCAGCGCCACCGCGAACGCCAGCGTGGAGACGGCGAGGAACAGGCCCCGGATCCGCAGGGCGGGGAGGCCGACGACCAAGGCGATGAGCGAACCGGCGGCCCCGGCGCCGACGATCACCAGGAAGTAGTCGATGCCGGTGTTCAGCAACAGGTTGCCGGCGATCAGCCCGCCGACACCGGCGATGGCGAACTGGCCCAGGCTGATGTGGCCGCCCCAGCCGGTGAGCAGCACGAGCGACACGCCCACCATGGCCCAGACGATGGCGATGGCGGCCAGCAATTGGTTGGAGGGGCCCCAGGTGGCCGGGACAGCCACGAAGAGCACGGCCACCACGGCCCAGATGGCCCACTTGACGATGCGGACCTCGGGGAGGTGGCGCAGCTCGCGGGGCACGGGCTTGACGATCCCCTCCGAGGTGAAGCTGGCGCTCTCGGAGTTCATGGCCCGGGACAGCGAGGCCCGCTGCAGGAGCAGCGCGATGAGGATCACGGCCAGGAAGAACATGGTGGTGATCGACGGGGTGCCGGTGCCGTTCCAGCGCACCAGCTGGTCGAGCATCCCGAGCCCGATGCCGGCCAGGAAGGCGGTGGGGAGCGACTCGAGGCGGGCGACCACCGCCGCCGCCAGGGCGGGCAGCAGCACGGCGGGCCCGGCGGAGACGACGCCGGGTGAGATGCCGGCCGACGGGGCCTGGAGGACGTAGGTGAGCGCGGCGAGGCCGCCGGCGATCATCCAGACGATGCGGCCCAGCTTGTACACGGGGATGCCGAGCAGGAGGGCCCGGTCCTCGTTCTCGGCCGCGGCCCGGATGGCGACGCCCGAATCGGTGCGCAGCAGGAACCACGCCAGACCGGCGATGACGGCAGGCACCACGGCGATGATGAGGATCTCGTCGCCGGTCATGGTCTTGATGCCGCCCTCGAGCGTGATCCGCAGGTCGAGGGGGATGGTGAACCCGCCGGCGAGCGAGATGAACCCGATCAGCTTGTTGGCGAACAGGCTGAGCACGCCGAAGATCTGGGCCAGGCCGATGGAGGCCACCGTCACGATGAGCCGGCTCGAACCCTTGAAGCGGCGGATCACCAACTCGGTGAGGAAGCCGACCACGATGCCGCAGACCACGGCGAGGGCGAGGGCGCCGAAGAACGGGAAGCCGTGCTCGAGGTGGAGCCCGAGCGCGAACGCGCCGGGCAGGGCGCCCATGGCGGCGTAGGAGAAGTTGACGAAGCGGTTGGTCCGGTAGATGAGGATCAGGCCCATGGCGAGCAGCGCCGTGGTGGTGCCCTGCACGGTGCCGATGAACAGCACCGAGTAGGGCGCCTTGTCCTGGATGAACTCGGCCGTCAGCGGCAGGTTGTAGAGGCCGAAGTAGGCCGCCACGATGCCGAGGCCGATGAGCCAGTTGCGGGTTCGCCGGTCGAGGGAACGGAGATCGAGGTCCCGGGCGGCGTGGACGGCGGCGCTCATGACGGCGCGAACCCCGGGTCGCCGGCGGGGATCTGGCCCGCTTCCCAGCGGGCGTTGCTGGTGCCGATGTAGCTGCCCTTCTTGCCGTTGTAGGGGGAGATGGCGTTGGGGTCCCAGTGGATCTCACGGACGTCGTTGGCGGCGGTGCGGTCACCGGGCCCGAACTTCCACATACCCACGGGGCCCGTGCGGGCCGGGTAGTTGAACAGCCCGTCGGACAACGACTGCGGGGTCAGGTTGGGGCCGGCGCCCTGGATGCCGATCGCCAGCATGTACATCTGGTAGTAGATGAGATCGACCGAGAAGGCCGGTTCCTCGTCGGGGCGGACGGTCTTGAACGCCTCGTAGGCGATGGTCTTGGTGGGCGGCACGAAGTCGGTGAGCGAGCTGATGCCGAAGGCGTGGGATGCGAAGTTCTGGTCCCACAGCTGGCCGACGATGTCGGTGTCGGTGAGGGCGGTGCCGGCGATGATGAACTCGGGGTAGTACTGCTCGCGGTTGGCCACGCCGGACAGGAACACGGGCAGGACGGGGTCACAGCCGCAGACGACGGTGGTGACTCCGGCGTTCTTCAGCTTGGGGATGATGTTGTTGGCCTGGCTCGACATGGTGGACAGGTCGAGCTGGTACTTGACGTTGAGCCCCGGGTCGTTGCCGGCCTCCTGCTGGATGCGGCGGGCGTTGTTGACCGACTCCTGGTACCAGGAGTTCTCGGGGGCGATGGTGGCGAACCTGCGAGGCTTGCCCTTCAGCGCGCCGCCCGCGTAGTCGGCGTTCTTGCCGTACAGCCGCTTGTTGGAGTACTCGGCGGCCAACTCGGAGACGAGGGTGCCGTCGGTGGCGAGTGACCAGGCGTAGGGCGCCCGCTCCTCGTGCCACTGCCGGGACAGGTACGGGGTGCCGAAGGCGATGACGTGCCGGTCGGCGAGGGCGTCGGCGTAGGGCTCGGAGGTTCCGGACAGGTCGGCGAACGAGCCGATCTCCTCGGCCACCTTCACCGCGTCGGCCTCGGCCTTGTCGCGGCCCTTGCCGAGCAGCTCGTTGGTGTTGGAGCCCTGGCCGTTGTAGAAGGCGATCTTCATCTTGCGGCCGTAGAACTGGAACCGCTGGTTGAAGTAGTCGGCGAAGGCCGAGATGGTGTTCTGGATCGTCTGGGGCGTGTCGGAGAGGCTGGCGCCGGCGAGCTCGGCCAGCGTCTGTTGGAAGCCCTTCTCGTTGAGCACCCGGTAGGAGACGAGGATGGTGTCGCCGGTGACGCCCTTGGCGGTGGCGCCACCGTTGTTGCCGCCACCCCACGCCACGCACGGCGGCGAGTAGGGGTCACCGGGGACCTGCTCCTTGCGGTCGGGGCAGGCCTGCACGCCGGCCACCGGGGCCACGCCGTTTCCGGCGCCGTTGGCGGCAACGCCTCCTCCGGCTCCACCGCCGGCGGCGGCATCCCCGCCGCCGGCGGCAGCGGAGTCACCGGTGGTCGTGACCGTGGTGTCGCCGGCCGCGGTGGTGGGGGTCGAGGAGGCGTCGGAGGAGTTGCTGAGGAAGCCCTGTCCGGCATCGCTGCCGGAGGAGGAGCCCCCACCGTCGGAGGAGACGTTCTGCATCTCCGGCGCCCGGGTGGGGATGAGGGCGGCCATCAGCATGAGGAGCACGGCGAACACCGCCAGGGGGCCGTAGCCCCGGAGCAGCCGGCTGTTGACCGAGAACGAACCCTGGGGTGGTGCGGTCTTCGGCGTCGAGTTCGATGTGGCCATCAGGCCATCACCTCCATGGGTACGGAGCGTTGGGCGTGCCGCATCTTGCGGCGGTCGCCCTCGGCGAGTGCGGCGAGTAGGAGGAGGCCACCGAGGCCGACCCCGAGCAGGGGTCCTCCTCGGGAGCCGGACACGGGCGTGACGTCGCCGAGGGCGGTCTCGTCGTCGGCGGGGGACGTGGTGGGGGTGGCGGTCTGCGGGGCCTCGGTGGTGGGTGCACCGGCGAGGGTGGCGCCCGCGAGGCTGCTCCCACCGGTGGAGGAGCCTCCGAGACCGAGCGAGCTGCCACCACCGGACGTGTCGGACAGGGGCGGCAGGCTGGGCGTGGCGTTCGAGAGCGCACCGAGGAACGACGTCTCGCCCAGCTCGTCGGACGTGGCGGTCACGCCGCCGAGCTCGAGGCTCAACGAACCGGCACCGGTGACCGAGCCGAGGGCGATGTCGGCGACGGTGATGTAGGAGGCGTTGCCGCAGTCGGCCTTGATGAGGGCGTCGACCAACTTCTCCCGGATCGGCGAGGCGGCGTTGAGCAACCCGCTCGAGACGGCGTCGCGCGACTTGCTCGGCACGATGCCGATCTTGAGCGGGTCGACGAACACGATGCCGGACTCGTTGCGCACCTGGGGCGGATCGAGGGAGATGCCGAGCGGCTCGAGGACGGCGTTGGCCTGGGCGAGGCCGTCGGCTGCGTCCTTGATGGGCAGGTCCTTGCCCGCGGACTGGACGCCTTCGATGGTGAACGAGCCACCGATCACCTCGTCGGGAGCGGACTGGTAGGTGGCCTCCCAGTGCAGTCCCTTGATGACGAGGGCGCCGGCGGCGAAGGAGATGTTGCTGACATCGGTGACCGCGGTGGCCACCCGCTTGCCGTCGACGACGCCCGAGACGCTGCGGCTGCGGGTGCTGCCGAGTTGGACCGCGGCCGGGTCGCCGACCGCGGCGGTGGTGGCCTGGGACTCGGCGTAGGGCTGGTTGGTGGCCTCGGCGTGCTTCTCGACCGCGTACTCGGTCTCGGTGCGGTCCTTGTTGTCGTCGGTGGAGCGCACGACCACCGGCTGGGGCTGCTTGTCCTTCGAGAGCGTCGGGTCACCTCCGTCGCAGCCCTCGGCCGCCAGCGTGGTGCCGATGACGCCGAGGTCGACCGAGCGGGCCTCGCCGATGGCGACGGTGTTCTGGTGGCCGGCGAGCGCCATGCCGTAGGTGATGCCGAAGCTGAGCTGCCCCGAGCGTGGGTCGACCTTGTAGCCCTGGGCGTAGGCGTTGCCGGTGCCGGGGTCGACCGCGGTCTGGCCCGACGCCGCGGGTGACAGCACCACCAGGACGCCCATGGCGACGGCCCACACCGCTCCGATGGCGGCGGTCCGGCGGAAGGCGAACAGTCTCGAGCGCACAGTAGAAACCCCTGTCGATCCTCTCGGCGGCATGGTGACGAGGGCTCCGACCCCTGGGAACCAGGAGAACCCACGTCGCAGAACTCTCGGTAACGGCATTGTTCGTGACGCGGGTCACCACCTCCTTTCTGCGGTCGGCAGAAATCCCGATGCCCGCGACCCACGCTCCGTGCGCGACGATCACCGGCTGTGAGCCTCGATCCCGTGCTGGAGCGCCGTCGGCGGATCGCCCGGCTGGTGGCGATCGGCCAGCGCGTCGGCTACGGCCTGTTCGGCCTCGCCATCGTCGGGTTCTTCGTTGGATTCGTCATCGGGTTCGGCGACGTCTCGGCCGTCATCGTCGGCGCCATCGCGGTGGGCTCGATCGTGCTCGCACCGGCCATCGTGTTCGGCTACGCCGTGCGCGCCGCCGAGCGCGACGACCGCGAGCACGGCCGGCCGACGCTCGACCAGCCGTCCGGGCCATCCTGAGCCGTGCTGTTGTGGATTGGGCTGTTGTGGCTGGGCTGTCGCGGCTCGGGCCGACGCTCATGGCGTCGGCCCGGGGCAAGGCTGCTACCAGCCCCGCTCGCCCGTGCGGGGCGGGAGGACCCGCTTGAACCGGCGGCGCCGAGCCTTGACCGCCAGCAGATCGGCGGAGAGCTGACGAGCCGGGAGCGGCCGGATCGGTTGCGCCGGGCGGCGGGTCACCGACGAGGGAGCGCTGTTTCGACGGGGCACGGTCGGGGTTTTCGCCGTCTCCGATGATCGATCCTGCCGTCGGAATCGAGAAAGTTCCCGGCCCAGACGGAGTCGGTCGGAGGGATCCCAGCCCGGGTCGATGTTGGGCCCGGCCGCGACCGGTGCTACGAATCGAGGCGATGTCGAACCGGCTCCCGGCGCCTCGTCGGAAGGAACAGCTCCTGGATGTGGCCATCGAGGTGTTCGCGGAGCGCGGCTTCCATCTCACGTCGATGAACGACGTCGCCGAGGCAGCCGGGGTGACGAAGCCGGTGCTCTACCAGCACTTCCCGTCCAAGCGGGCCCTGTACCTGGAGCTGCTGCGGGCCGTGGGCAACCAGCTCATGGACGCGATCGCCGGAGCCACCCAGCGGGCGGCCGGACCCCGCCAGCAGGTGGAGGACGGCCTGCGGGCCTACTTCACCTTCGTGGCCGACCATCCGCCGGCCTACCGCCTGATCTTCGGCGGCGGGACCCGCCGCGACGCCGAGTTCGCCGAGGAGGCCTCCCGCGTCGAGCGGTCGATGGCCGGCGTCATCGCCGAGCTGATCACGGTGGAGGGTCTCGCCGAGCACGACCGGCTCCTCTTCGCCCACGGCATCGTCGGCCTCGCCGAGGGGACGAGCCGGCACTGGATCAACGACTCCCTCGACCTCGATCCCGGCGACGTCGCGGTCCGCGTCGCCGACCTGGCGTGGCGGGGGTTGCGGGGCATCCGCTCCGACCACTCGTGACCGGGCCGGCGTGAACGAACCCGACGGACCCCGACCGGACGTCGGCGTCGGGCCCCATCCGCGTCCGTGGCCCGACGACGACCGCCTCGACCCCGAGCTCCTCGCCGGCGGGGACCGCCGCAACGTCGTCGACCGGTACCGCTACTGGACGATGGAGGCCATCATCGCCGACCTCGACACCCGGCGTCACCCGTTCCACGTGGCGGTGGAGAACTGGCAGCACGACGCCAACATCGGCGCCCTCGTCCGCAACGCCAACGCCTTCGGCGCCGCCGCCGTGCACATCGTCGGCCGCCGGCGGTGGAACCGGCGGGGGGCGATGGTGACGGACCGCTACCAACACCTTCGCCACCACGACGACATCGCCGACCTGGCCGGGTGGGCGTCGTCGGAGGACCTCCCGATCATCGGCATCGACAACCTGCCCGGCTGCGTTCCGCTGGAGTCGAACCGGCTCCCGCGCCGGTGCGTGTTGCTCTTCGGCCAGGAGGGCCCAGGTCTGTCACCGGCGGCGCGTGCGGTGGCCGAGCAGGTGTGTTCGATCGCCATGTCCGGGTCGACCCGGTCCATCAACGCCGGTGTGGCCTCGGGCATCGCCATGCACACCTGGACCCGCCAGCACGTCCACGGCCACGAGCGCTGAGCACGGTTGCCGATCGGCGAGCGGGCGCGGCGTCGACCTGGCACGATCGGGGGCATGGGAGAAACCGGCGGCGAGCATGCCTCGATGACCGCGGACGACGTCGATCTGCTCCGCGAGAAGCTGTCCAACTGGAACCGGTGGGGACCAGACGACCAGATCGGCACGCTCAACCACATCCGGCCCCAGCACCGGGTCCAGGCCGCGCTCGGGGTTCGCTCCGGGCGCACCGTCTCGTGCGCCCGAGCCTTGCCCACCGAGCCGGGCCCCGAGAACCCGACGCCGGCGACCCACCACATGCTCGGCACCCACACCGAGGGCCACGGCGCCGACTGGTTCGGCGTGGCGCCGCACGGCTACGCCACCAGCCACCTCGACGCCCTCTGCCACATCTTCTGGGACGGCAAGGTCTACAACGGTCACGACACCGCGGTCGTGACGGCGCACGGGGCCGAGCAACTCGGCGTCCACCACCTGCGCGACGGCATCGTCGGCCGCGGTGTGCTCCTCGACATCCCGCCCGTCCGAGGCGTCGAGGCGCTCGAGCCGGGCACGGCCGTCACGGTCGACGACCTCCAGGCCGCGGAGGAGGCCACCGGGGTCTCGGCCCGGCCGGGCGACATCCTCCTCGTCCGCACCGGACGCTGGGTCTGGCACCGCACGCACGGCGGCTGGGACCCCCGCCAGAGCCTCGCCGGGTTGCATGCGTCCTGCCTGCCGTGGCTCCACGACCGCGAGGTGGCCGCCCTCGGCAGCGACGGCGTGTCCGACTGTCACCCGAGCCACATCGACGGCGTCCGCTTGCCGGTGCACACCGTCGGCATCGTCGCCATGGGCCTCACCCTGCTCGACAACCTCGATCTGGACGCGCTCGCCGATGCCTGCGAGCACGAGGAGCGCAACGAGTTCATGATCACGATCGCCCCTCTCATCATCACCGGCGGCACGGCGTCGCCCGTCAACCCCATCGCGGTCTTCTAGCTGGCGCATCGCGTCACCCCGTCCCCGGTGCGACCGGTTCCTGGGCGACCGGTCGTGTGGCCTAGAAACGTCGGGTGCTCATCCTGCTGCCACCGTCGGAGGGAAAGGCGTTGGGTCGCCGGGGCCGGCCGCTCGACCTCGGTCGCCTGTCGTTCCCCGAGCTGACGGCGACGCGCGGCGAGGTACTCGACGCCCTCATCGCGGCGAGCGGTCGCGACGACGCCGTCGACGTCTTGCATGCACCGGCCGGCGCCGCCGATCAGGTGGCCCGCAACGTCGAGCTCCGATCGGCACCCACCCTGCGTGTCTCGGACCTCTACACCGGTGTGCTCTACGACGCCCTCGACCTGGCGACGCTGGATGGTGCCGCGACGCGCCGCGCCACCCGGCGCCTGGTGGTGGTCAGCGCGCTGTTCGGGGCACTGCGGATGCCGGACCGGGTGCCGTCGTACCGGCTGTCGATGGGCGTGGATCTCCCGGGCGTGGGCCGGCTGGCCGCGCGGTGGCAGGAGCCACTGGAACGGGTACTTCCTGGCGCCGCCGGCCGCGGCCTGATCGTCGACCTGCGCTCGTCCACCTACGTGGCGGCGTGGCGACCGACCGGGTCGCTCGCCGAGCGGACCGTGGCGGTGCACGTGGTTCGCGACGAGGCCGGCCGGCGATCCGTCGTCAGCCACATGGCGAAGCACACCCGGGGCCTGGTCGCCCGCCACCTGCTCGAGACGGGTCTCGAGCCCCGCAGTCCCGAGGCGCTGGCCGAGGCGCTGTCGGCGGCGTTCCGGGTCGAGCTCGACGAGCCCCGCTCGGGGCGACCCCGCCGCCTCGACGTGGTCGAGCCCGCCTGAGCCCGCGTTCCTCAGCCCGCGTCGAGCAGGTCGAGCGTCGTCTCCAGGGCCATGTCGCCGTAGCAACGGTCGATGGCGTACGAGTCCTCGTAGTTGACGATCAGATAGCCGCCGGCCACGAAGCCGAGGCCCTGCTGGCCCACGGGGTTGAGCTCGAACGACTGGGGCATGTAGCCGAGGGCGTCGTTGGCCTGGGCCAGCGGCAGGGTGACGGCCGCCGGGCTGTGCTCCTTGATGGTGTTGGTGAGGTTGCTGAACTCCTCGCCCGGGCCGGTGGTGATGGCGAGCTGGTCTCCGATGCGGATGGCCGACGCCGCCACCTCGACCGAGACCGGGGACGACGACACGCAGGGGGCGGTGTCGCTCTTGCCCACGGAAACCGAAGCGGGGACCGGATCGAACGTCCGGTCGAAGAACCCGGGCAGGCCGAGGGCGGTCAGCGGGACGTTGGTGACCGGCTGGCGCCAGCGTGCCTGCCGAGCCGAGACCGAGGGGACGGTGACCTGCCTGCCCTGGCCGACCGGCGGGACCAGCGCGGCCAGGCCGGGGCCGGTGTCCCCGGAGGCGGACATGTTGCCGAGCCCGGTCTGGAAGTGGAGGCCGACGCCGCCGAAGCGGTCCTCGAGCGATCGCTCGAACCGCCCGACCCAGTCGGGGTCGGCCACGCCGTCGTTCGTGCCCATGGTGGTGGGGTGGGCGGCGTAGGCACCGAGCGTGGCGATGACCCGGACCTGCTTGCCCGGGCCGGGCACGTAGGCCCGCAGCCACCCCAACTGCTGCTCCTCCGCGCTGCGGTAGGTGTCGCGACGCTCGTGGTTGAACTGCCGGGCGCGGACCTCGCCGAACTCGATCACCGCCGGCTCCATGGACGCGACCGCGTCGCGGACGCTGGCCCGGATGGAATCGGTCACCTGGGTCATGTACCAGTCGGGCACGAAGCCCCAGCCTCCGATGAAGTCGGGCGCGGCGTGGCTGTGGGTCGCGGCGATGACGATGCCGGCCGGATCGATGCCGAGCTCGGCGCCGAGGTCCTGGCCGAGCTGCTTCGCGCCGCAGTCGTCGCACTTGGACGCGTAGTCCCACAGCCAGCCCTCGCCGTCCACCACGGTGAGCACGATCGTGTTCGTCCCGTCGCCGATGGCGATCGAACGCACCCACAGCCCGTACTCCTGGTCGAACGACGACACGGGGTTCATGGGGCCGATGCCGAAGCCGCCCTGGTAGATGCAGTCGGGGTTCTCGGGCCAGGGGCTCCCGGCCGACGCCAGGTGCTGGGCCTGTTCAGGGTGGCTGCCGAGCTGCTGGAGCACGCCGGGGTCCAGGGTCCGGCAGGCCGCGGGATCGGTCACCCAGGTCCCCCCGTAGTCGTCGGGTCGCGGGGTGATGGAACGCTTCGCCGCCCCCACCCGGAGGCCCGCAGACGCGGGGAGGGCGGCGGACTCAGGGGCGCCGTCGGCGACGGTGACGGGCTCGGATCCGGACGCCGGGTCCAACAGTCCCGACACCGGGTCGGCGCCGCGGAGGGGGGCATCGGCGACGGGCGCGCCGACGACGCCGGCCCAGGCGGAACCGACGAGGACGAGACCGCCGACCAGGCCGGCGACCGCGGCGCGTGCGACGGGACGGCGGTACGCACGCGCGTCCAGTTTCGAGGGGCGGGGAGACGGCATGGCGATGAGTGGTCCTTGTTCGATGGGTGGTTCAGCGGACGAGCAGCACGAGGGTGGAGCCGTTCGTCTCGCCGAAGGCGTCGGTGAGATCGCCGGGTGCGATGGTGGCGGTGGCGCCGGGCGGGAGCGCAGCGTGGACGAGCCAGCGGTCGCCGGCGCGGGTGGCCGCGATGCGGTGGTGCCCGCCCGGGCCGGTGATGGTCACGACCGCCCGCGTGACCTCGGCACTCGACGCCCAGGGCCGGAAGCTGCACGTGCGACACAGCAGCGTGTTCCCGTCGTCGTGGACGTACGGGAACGGCGAGTCGTAGCTGCGCGGATAGGTGGACGACGCCGCGAAGCTGAGCGACCCGTTGGCCTCGAGGCGAGCGTCGGTGGCGGTGACGCCCGTCCACCGCGACACCAGGAACGGGTCCGACACCAGGTGGTAGTTGGTGTCGACCCCACCGCTGCGGTGGGTGCCGTCGACGACGAATCGGTAGGTGCCGGCCGGGACCTGCCCGCCGTCGACGACCGCGGCCGGGAAGGCATCGAAGGCTTCGAACGTCGCGGTCCACCGCCACTCGTGCGAGCCGCTCCAGGCGTCGACCGCGCCGGTGGCGTCGGTCGGCAGCGCCACCATGGTGGGAACCTCGCCGCTCTGGTCGGCGTAGGGCACCCATCCCGCACCGGTGTGCCGCTCGACGTGCACCGTCGGGTTGTCGACTGCCGAGCTGCCGCCGCGCCAGGTGACGGTGGCGGCGTCGAAGCGCTCGATGTCGGTGGGCTGGTGGAGGATCGCCGGTGGGCCGGCGTCGTCGGGCAGGCTCGCGTTCCAGGCGTCGAGCGCGGCGGAGGACGCCGCGCCGATGGCCTCGGCCAGCGTCTCCTGCCGGGCCTCGTCCGCCGCGGCCGCGGGGTCCAACAGGCGAGTCGGGACCGGGTGCCCGCGGAGGCTGCCGGCGAGGCCGACGAGGGCGGTGTTCATGTAGTCCGCGGTGTGGGGCCCGTAGCTGGTGAGCGCCTTCCGGTAGTGGTCGCGGCTCATGTACTCGCGGTAGGAGACGGTGTATCCGTTGTAGTCCGACGCGTGCCCGAGGGCGATGGGCAGCGCGAAGCCGTCCTGGGGACTGAGCTCCGACCGCGTGAAGTTGCCCTTGATCAGCGCCGGATCAGCGGGCTCGGAGCCGGCGAAGGGCGCGTACGCGGGATCGTCCCAGCCGGCGGCGTCGTTGTGGACCTGGGCTCGCATCCGGGCGCAGGCCTCCTCGGACACCGTGCACGCGTCGCCCCAGTCGTAGCCGTCGTCGATGTTGCCGGCCGCGTCGTCGAGACGGGACTCCAGGTTCAGGACCAGGTCCATCTGCGGCTCGCACGCGCACGACGCCAGGAGCACCTCGCCCAGCTGCACCAGCTGGAGCTTCAGGCGGGCGTTCTCCTCCACCGCGCCCACGGCCGGAGCGTCGTAGTGCTCGGGCACGGGCAGGCCGAGGGCCTTCAGCTGGTCCCACGTCAGGGGCGAGGGCACCGATTCCGGGGATCGCTCGCAGTCGGGCAAGCCCAGCACCGGCGCCCCGGGATCACCCTCGACCGTGGTCTGGCTGCGGCAGTTGGAGACGCTCGGGTAGGGATGGGAGACCGGTCCCGGGACCAGGTCGGTGAGGGCCCGGACCGGGACGTCGGTGGTGAAGGGCACGGTGGCGTGGCCCTGGCCGATGGCATCCCACGCCTCCGCGACGCTGTCGGCCAGGTAGCGGGCGCCCCGCTCGGTCTGGGCGTGGCCGACGTGGGCCCAGGCCCGGACTACACCGTCGGGGAGGATCTCGGAATCGTCTCGCAGGTACGGGCCCTCGGACGAGCCCACATCGCCCTGGCTGAACACGAGCGTGGCGCCGAGGTCGCGCTGGACCATGCGCTGGAACGGGGCGAGGTAGTCGGCGGTGATCAGGTCGTAGGCATCGTTCGACTCGGGGTGCTGGCCGAAGTTGACGAACACGGCCAGCGGACGCGGTTCGTCGCCGGAGATGTCGTCGAAGCGCAGGACGGCCATCCCGAAGTCGGCGCGGTCATCGGGATAGCCGGCCGGCGTGCCGTCGTCGGCGGTGGCGGGCCGCGCGATGTTGCCCTTGTAGATGCGGTGCTGGACCGTGGTCGCGCCCATGCGGGCCGGACGCAGATCGGCGGCGGCGGCCTCGACGGCCGCCGCGATCTGGCGGGCGTGGTACTCGAACGCCCGCAGGTCCATGACGTCCTGGAACGCCCACACGCCGGCGGCCGGCGTGGTCCGGTACGGCGAGCTGTGGTCGTGGGTGGCCATGAGGACGAGTTGGCCGTAGCCGATTCCCGATGGACCGTCGGCCAGGATCTGGGCGGCCCGGCGGGTGAGCAGGTCCTGGGCCAGGTAGCTGTCGCTCTTGACGAGCGCGACCCGGTTGCCGTCGGAGCCCTCGATCACGAGGGCGCGGTAGTCGAGCCGGGACTGCACGCCGTAGCTCGGTCGTTGGAGCGTGGAGTGGTGGAACGGGTCGACGTAGCCGCCCGAGGCGAGGCGGACCGGGAACGGGTCCTTCTCGGCGTACTGGCCCGAGCCGGCGCCGACCCGCCAGGTGGCATCCACCGTGGCGACGCCGACGCGGAGTCCCGTGCCCGGCGCCGACGGGTCGACCGCCTGCGCCACCGACGGCAGCCAGGCCAGGGCGATCGTCACCGCGAGGAGCACGCCGACGGCCCGGGCCCGGTACGGAGGCGCGTCCAGTTTCCGGGCCGTCATGGTCCGTCCACGACGGGGCGGAGACGGGCCCGGATCACGTTGGCGTAGGCCTCGCCGACGTTGGTCGGCCGGGCCGTGGGCACGGCGAACTGCCACTGCTGGCCGTCGATCTCGTCCACGGCGGTCGGTGTGCCCACGAAGGCGTTGTCGGAGTCGCCGGTGGCGAGGAAGTGCAGGCCGTGGCTGCCGTAGGCCCCCTGCCGGTCAGCGCACGACAGCTCCTCGTAAGGCCGGCCGGCGAGGGCGGCGTAGCCGTCGCGAACCCGCTGATCGTCGGAGGCCTCGCCGGGCCAGGGCCGGGCGACAGGGTCGTCGCCGGTCCCGTCGTCGAGGCAGGCGTCGTCGCGGTAGTAGGGCACGACCGCCGGGTGGGCGAGCGACGTGGGGCCGATCAGCTCGAACAGATACACCAACGAACCGGCGTCGTCCCGACCCGAGACCTGCTCCCAGTTGTCGAAGGCCAGGGGCAGGTTGAACGTGGGATCCGGGGCGTCGAAGAAGGCAGGGTCGCCGGTGGGCAGTTCGTCGATGTTGCCGATGTCGTCGTTCACGCCGTCGATGGCCACGCCGTCGGGGTGGAGGGCGTCGTAGTAGCGCACGGCGACGCCGCGGTTGTAGTCCCACGACGTGTACAGGCCGTCGGGCGGGATGGGGTGGACACGCACCCGGTAGCGGTAGGCGATGGCGTCGCGGTAGTAGGTCTCGAGCTTGGTGACGTTGGTGCCCGAGTCAGCGCCCCACACCTCCCGCAGGGCGCGGACCGGCCCCGCCTTCCAGCCCAACAGGACCGAGTTCGCCTCCCAGTTGACCTGCTCGTCCTCGAAGCCGACGAGGCTGACGGTCGAATCGGGGCTCTGCTGGAACGCCCGGCCCTTCCACCGGTCGATGAGGTCGGGCCCGTACGTGCCGTCACCCGCCGGGTCGGCCACGTGCAGCTCCCGCAACATCCAGCGCCCGGATGCGACCATCCGGTAGGCGCCCGTGGTGACCACGTGGCCGTCCCGAGCGAAGCGATCCGTGGACTCGCGCACCGTCCCGTCGGGGTCGCACACGGTGCCGTGGAGGTTGGGGCCGTAGCCGGTGTTGGAGGTCCCCAGCTTCTCGGGATCGTCGTCGGCGAAGGAATGGCGGTCGATCCACTGGTCGGCATCCGCGTCCCTGGCGAACTCCACGTATCCCGCGCCGTCCGTGTCCACCGGGTGGTCGCGGACGAACAGGTAGACGTAGCTCGTCGACGTCGGGTCGAGCGGATCGACCAGGGCGACCTCGTGGCGGTCGGTGGCGTGCTTCGGATCGGCGGCGACGGCCGGTGCCCGGGCGCCGGCGTCGGAGGCCATGAAGGCGATCTCGTCGTCGGCGTCGAGGCCAGCGACCGGGTCGGCGGTGGGGCCGACGCCGGCGGGGTATTCGGCCCGGCACTGCCCTGCGGTGCGTAGCCACGACTCGTCGTCCCAGGCGTAGGTCAGCTCCTCGTCGGTCCCCGAGTAGACGCCGAAGTCGCTGTCGCCGTTGGCGAGGAAATACGGGAAGCGCTCGTCGACCTGCACCGGGATGGGCAGGAAGCGCCGGCCGGTCCAGCGATAGGCGGCGATGCGGTCGACCGGGATGCCCGGGCCGCGGGGATCGTCGGGGACGACCAGCGTGCCGTTGTGGGCGTCACGCTGTCCCGCGGCGGCGCCCGACGGGTAGGGAGCGGGCGTCCCCGTGGCGGGGAGCCGGGACCAGTCCGGGATGTCGGCCCCGGTCATCACCACGGGCTCCGCATGCCGGGCGACGGGCAGGGTGCCAGCTCGGCTCGCCGGTGCGACCACCAGGGCGACCGCGCCCGCGAGGGCGAGCGCGCCCGCGATGCACCGCTTCTGTCCCGTCCGCATGCGGACGGGATTCGCTGCGGAGGGCTCCGGGTCCTCCCTCCCGGGGTCCCCGGGGGTCAGCGCTCGGAGTTGCGGAGGGTGCGGCGGGCGCCGGGGATGGCGCCGATCAGGTTGGTGATGTTGCCGGTGAGCTCACCGACCGTGGCCTCGAGGTTGCCGATGCGGGCGTCGACGCCGGCGAAGGTGGCCTGCAGGTCCTCGAGTCGCTGGTCCATGCTCGACAGCGACACCTCGAGCGTGTCGGTGGTGCGGTCGAGGGCGGTGATGAGCGCCTCGATCTGGGCAGGTAGCCGGGCGAGCGACTCGGAGAGCTTGCGCAGCCGGTAGACGGTGAACGGCGCCCGTCCCACCTCGCCGAGGACCCGGAGCCACCACTGGACGAGTTCCTCCGGGGTCGGCAGTCCCACGGAGGGTGTGGCGGCGCGACTGGGAGGTTCGTCCGGGCCCCGTCCATGGATCGGCGTCACCGTCATGGGCCACCACCCTAGATGCCAGTGCGGTGCGGCCGATGTGGTGGACGAGAATGACGACATGGACCGCCTCGACCTGCGCCAGCGCCGCATCGATCTCGATCGCATGCGGACCGAGTCGTTCGATCTCGTGGTGATCGGCGGCGGCGTGACCGGCGCAGGCGTCGCCCTCGACGCCGCGACGAGAGGCCTGTCGGTGGCTCTCGTCGAGCAGCGCGACTTCGCCTCCGGGACGTCGAGCCGCTCGTCGAAGCTGTTCCACGGTGGGCTGCGCTACCTCGAACAGATGGAGTTCGGCCTCGTCACCGAGGCGCTCCACGAGCGAAACCTCATGCTCCGTCGGCTGTGCCCGCACCTGACCCGGCCGGTCTCGTTCCTGTACCCCCTCACCCACCGGGTCTGGGAACGCACCTACGTGGGGGCGGGCATCGCGCTCTACGACGTCCTCGCCGCGGTCGGGTCCAGTCCCCTCCCCCGCCACCGCCACCTGGCGAAGCGGTCGATCCGCACCATGGTTCCGTCGCTCCGGGACGACTCCTACGTCGGTGGGATCCTGTACTGGGACGCCCAGGTCGACGACGCCCGCCACACGATGAGCGTCGTACGCACGGCCAAGCAGTACGGCGCCGCGGTGGCGTCGTCGGCCCGGGTGGTGGGGCTGCGCCGCGCCGGGGGCGACACCGGCCCGGTCGACGGGGTCGAGGTGACCGACGTCGAGTCCGACGAGACGTTCACCATCTCGACGCGCCAGGTGGTCAACGCCACCGGCGTGTGGACCGACCACATCCAGGACATGGTGGGCGGCGCCTCCCTGCGGGTCCGGGCCTCCAAGGGCGTGCACATCGTCGTGCCCCGGGACCGCATCCGCAGCGACTCGGGCCTGATCTGTCGCACGCCGTCCTCGGTGCTGTTCGTCATCCCGTGGGGTTCGCACTGGCTGGTGGGCACCACCGACACCGACTGGAACCTCGACCTCGCCCATCCCGCGGCCAGCGCGGCCGACCTCGACTACCTCCTCGACCAGGCCAACCAGCACCTCGAACCGGCCCTGACCCACGACGACATCATCGGCGTCTACGCCGGGCTGCGACCGCTGCTCCACGGTGAGTCGGACTCGACCTCGAAGCTCAGCCGGGAGCACGCCGTGTCCACCGTGGCCCCCGGCCTCATCACCGTGGCCGGGGGGAAGTACACGACCTACCGCGTGATGGCGGCCGACGCCGTCGACGCCGTCGTGGACGCGCTGGGGGGTCCCCGGCCCCGGTGCTGCACCGACCAGATTCCCCTCGTCGGCGCGGTCGGATGGGAGGCGGTGCGCAACCGACGGGACCAACTCGCCTCGTCGTCCGGGCTGAGCCCGCAGCGCATCGACCACCTCATCGGCCGGTACGGCGCCGAGACTCCTGCGCTGCTCGAACTGCTGGACGGCCAGCCGGCGTTGGCCGAACCGCTCCCCGGGACCGACGAGTACCTGGGCGTCGAGGTGCGCTTCGCCGCCTCGCACGAAGGTGCCCTCCACCTCAACGACGTGCTGACCCGCCGGACCCGCGTCTCGATCGAGACCGCCGACCGAGGGGTGGCGGCCGCACCGGTGGCGGCGGCGATCATGGGCGCCGTGCTGGGCTGGGACGAAGCGACCGCGTCATGGGAGGTGGACAACTACCGGGCCCGGGTCGAGGCCGAGCGCGACAGCCAAGCGGCCCGCGACGACCGCACCGCCGACGCCCGTCGCCTCGGCGCCGAGGACGTCCGCGCCGGCGCCGACTGACACCCCCGACCCTACCCCCCGACCACGACAACCCCGACCACGACAACCCCGACCACGACAACCCGTTCTGGAGGGTCATCGCGACGTTGACAGCGACCGATGACCGACCAGAACGGATGATTCGGGTCCCAGAACGGATGATTCGGGTCGGGGGTGGGGGTGGGCGATCAGCTGGACGAGCTGAGGGCGACCACGGCCGAGCGCTGCGGACCGTCGCCTCGGACCGGCGACTCGAGCTCGACGTCGTCGTCGACCAGTTCGCCCAGCTCGGTCACGACACGGTCGACGACCTCGCGGGCCAGGCCCGGCATCGAGCGCTCGCGACCGCGGAGCCGGACGGTCACCTTCACCTTGTTGCCCTTCTCCAGGAACTCGGCGACCTTACGGGTCTTGGTGTCGAAGTCGTGATCACCGATGTTGGGCCGGTACTTCATCTCCTTGGTCCCGCCCGACTTCTTCTTCGAGCTGCGGGCCTTCACCGACTGTTCGTACTCGTACTTGCCGTAGTCCATGACCCGGCAGACCGGCGGGTTGGCGTCGGGCGCCACCTCGACCAGGTCCTTGCCCTCGCGGCGGGCGGTGTCGAGTGCGGCCAGCAGCGGGACCTCGCCGACCTGGTCGCCGTCGGCGTTGATCAACCGGACCTGCTCGGCCTGGATGTCGGTGTTGATGCGGTGCCGGGTGTCGGGCCGGCGCATGAATCGCCTTCGTCGTGCGATGATCTGCTCCTGTCGTCGGGGACACGGGTCGCGCCGTCTGTACCCGATCTGGACCCGGCCCAGACGGCGCGTCAGTCACCCTCGATGATGGCGCGCAGGTGGGGCCAGGCCGCCAGGAAACCGGCGTGGCAAGCCAGGTCGTCGATCTCGGCGGGGGTGAACCAGCCCACGGCATCGGTCTCGAAGTTGGTGCTGTACCCGAAGCGCTCGTCGACCTCGACGACGAGGGTGGTGTAGGCCCAGTCGTCGGCGGGGGCGAACACGTACTCGCCGACGATGCGATGCGGCGGGATGGCGCCGATCTCCTCGGCTGCCTCGCGCAGCGCGCCCTCCCGCGGGGTCTCGCCGGCGTCGAGGGCGCCGCCGGCCACCGACCAGGTGCCGCCCTCGTGGGCCCACTGCGAGCGCTTCTGCAACAGCACCCGGGGACCGTCGATCTCCCGGTGCACGAAGACCACGCCGGCCGCGCCGTAGCGTCCCCAGCGCACGTGACCGTCACCGCAGCGGATGAACCCGTCGCCACTACCCCGCATAGCCGTCCGGGTTCTGCCGCTGCCAGTTCCAGTGATCGCGGCACATGTCGTCGAGGTCGAAGCGGGCCGACCAGCCGAGCAGGTCGCGGGCCAGCGTGGTATCGGCGAACACGCACGGGACGTCGCCCGCTCGGCGTCCGACGATCTCGTAGGGGATGTCGTGGCCGACGGCACGGGACGCCGCGGCGACGACCTCGAGCACGGACGAGCCGGTTCCGGTGCCGACGTTGACCGCCCGGCAGCCCTCGACCCGGTCCAGCGCATCGAGTGCGGCCAGGTGGGCATCGGCGAGGTCGACCACGTGGATGTAGTCACGGACGCAGGTGCCGTCGGGGGTGTCGTAGTCGCCGCCGAACACCGGCAGCCGTTCGAGCCGGCCGACCGCGACCTGCATGGCGAAGGGCATCAGGTTGTTCGGGATGCCACCGGGGTCCTCGCCGATGCGGCCGCTCGGATGCGCCCCGACCGGGTTGAAGTAGCGCAGCAGGAGCATCCGCCACGCCGGATCGGCGACCGCCACGTCGCGCAGCATCTCCTCGATGAACAACTTGGTGCGTCCGTACGGGTTGACGGCCCCGATGGGCGCGTCCTCGGTGATGGGGACGACCTCGGGGTCGCCGTAGACGGTGCAGGACGAGGAGAACACCAGGTCGCGGACGCCGTGGTGCGCCATCGCCTCGAGCAGGCACACCGTGCCGGCGAGGTTGTTGTCGTAGTACTGGAGCGGGATCTCCACCGACTCGCCGACCGCCTTCAGCCCGGCGAAGTGCACGACCCGGTCGATGGCCTCCCCGGCGAACACGGCGGCGAGCGCCCCGCGGTCGCGCAGATCCACCCGGTGGAACGACAGCTCGCCGTCGACCAGCTCGCGCACCCGATCGACGGCGACCTCCGAGGAGTTCGACAGGTTGTCGACGACCACGACCCGGTGGCCGGCCGCGAGCAGCTCGACGCAGGTGTGCGAACCGATGTAGCCGGCGCCGCCGGTGACCAGGACGGTCGTCATGCGCCGGAGCCTACGGCCACCGTCGTGGTGGCACCGACGACCCGGCACCGGTCACCGGTCACCCGTCGTGGATCACCGATCGGATGGCCGGCGGACGATCGTGGCGTTGAGGAACAGGATGACGAGCAGGGCGAGGGCCACGCCGCCGAGCACGAGGTGCAGCGGTGTGAAGCCGTCGTGGAAGCCGCTGATGCACAGCCAGGCCAGCACGATGCCGACGAAGGGCATCACCACCAGCACCCGCTTGGGGCTGTAGCGCATGCGCCCCCGGACGACCTCGACGAAGTCGTAGGCCGCCACCGCCAGCATGAACGTGACCAGGGTGATGTCGCCCACCTCGGGCTCGAAGTCGACGAGGGCGAAGAAGATCACGGCGGGGATGAAGCCGGCGAACATCGCCAGACAGCGACGGCACACGTGCAGGCGACCGACGCGCACGCAACGGTCGGCGTCGCAGGCGTAGTGGTGCGACAGCCACACCGGCTCGAGGGGGGTCGTGTCCACCGTGTCGCTCACCTCCGCCATCGGCCGTCGTCGGGAACCCGCTCCAGCGTGCCCTACGGGGCTGATTCGCCGGTGTCACCCACCCACTCGGCGCCGTAGCGGTCCCACACCGCGGTGAAGACGCCGGATGCGGCCCCGGCCAGCGGGACCGACAGGAAGGCGCCGACGATGCCGCCCAAGGCGCCGCCGCCGGTGATGGCGACCAGGATCGCGGCCGGGTGGAGTTGCAGCGTCTGGCCGTAGATGAACGGGGCGAGGAGGTCGTTGTCCAGTTGCTGGACGGCGACGGCCACGCCGAGGACGATCAGCGCCGCGGTCAACCCTCCGGTCGCCAGGGTGACGAGCACGGCCAGCGTCCCGGCCACGACGGCGCCGACCACGGGGAAGAAGGCGGCGAAGAAGGTGAGGATGGCGACCGGCCCGACCAAGGTGCCGCCGACGATCCAGACCGCCGAGCCGATGATGATGGCCTCGACCAGGCCGAGCAGCGCCGCGCCGCGCATGTAGCCCGAGAGCGCGTCCCAGCCACGTCCGGCGGCATCCCGGACCAGATCCCGCCGGGACTCGGGAACGTGCGCGGTCGCCCACGCCTGGAAGCGTCGTCCGTCCTTGAGGAACAAGAAGGTGAGGACGAGGGCGAGGAGGGCGCCGGTCAGGGCCTCCCCGACGAGCCTGGCGCCGGTGACGAGTCCACCCGACGACGATTGCAGGGCGTCGGTGAGCCGGCCGACCGGGTCGTTGGTGTAGCGCTCGACGTCGCTCCGCTTGAGATCGAGTGGTCCGTTCACCAACCAGTCCTGGACATCGGCGAGACCGGTGTCGACCGAGGCCGAGAGGCCGTCGAACTGATCGATGGTGGGCGGGAGGATCGCCATTCCCGCCCCGACGATGACGAGCAGGAAGCCGAGGAAGACGAGCCACGACGCGCCCAGGGTGGGCCAGCCGCGGTGTTCCAGCCTGGTCACGAGGGGGGCGAGGATCGAGCACAGCAGCAGGGCGACGAAGACCGGCAGTACGACGAGCCGCAGCTTCCACAGCAACACGGTGACGAAGAAGACCAGCAAGCCGACACCCACCAGCCGCCAGGCGCCGTCGGTGATCCGTCGAAAGGCGGAGGGGCGCGACGGTTCCGGCATGGCCGGTCAGTACCCCCTCGGGTGATGGGCCATGTCGGCCTAGCCGAGTCGTCTCAGCCGAGCTGATCGTGGAGGAAGGCGGTGACCTTGGGCCACAGCTCGGCGGCCAGGTCGGCATCGAGCGTGCCGAGGGCGTTGTGCGGCGCCATGAAGGCGTGCCCCGTGCCCTCGTGCACGGTGATCTCCACGTCCTTGCCCATGTCCTTGAGCGCCGCCTCGAACGCCTTGGCCTTCTCCGGCGGGAAGAAGTCGTCGTTCTGCGCCATGTGGCCGCGCATCACGGCCTCGATCTTGGACAGGTCGGCCGGACCACCTTCGACGTCGGGGAAGCCGTAGAAGGCGACGCCGGCCTTGATCCGATCCGGCCGCTCGGCGGCGAGGACCCAGCTGAGCATGCCGCCCATGCAGAAGCCCATGACGCCGATCCCGTCGCCGGTGGTGGCCTCGTGGTCGGCCAGGAAGTCGACCGCACCGGACATGTCCCGTGCGGCGCGATCGATCGGCAGCTTCTGCATCAGCTCGCCGGCCTTGTCCATCTCGTCGTGGGCGGCCAGCTCTCCGTGGTAGAGGTCGGGCGCGAGGGCGACGAAGCCGGCCTCGCCGAGACGGTCCGCCATCTCCTCGATGCCGGAGTCCAGCCCCCACCACTCCTGGACGACGATGACCCCCGGTCCCGATCCGCTCCCGGGACGCACCAGGTAGCCCGACGCCGTGTTGCCGTTGCTCGCGAACTCCACTGTCTCTGCCATGGTGCGGAACCTAGCTGCGGCTGGGCGTTGGACGCGGTCCGGGGGAGGAATGCCCCACCTTCACGACGAAGGCCCTGGCTGTCGCCGGGTCTTCCGGCCCGTCACCGGAGGAACCGCCGTGCACCGCAGCCCTCGATCACTCCTCGCGATCATCGTCACCATCGGCATCGTCGTGCTGACCCTGCCGCGCACCGCCGAGGCACAGGGGTACGACGATCCGGACTACGCCGCGTTCGACCTCGACAACGTCAGCCGTTCGAGCGGACGGCAGCTCGCTGAGCTCGCCGATCCCGAGTACCTGGCCGACTTCGCGTCCACGGCGGTCGAATCCCACGTCGAGAACCAGGCGGATCAGCTGCGCGAGGCCCCCAATGGACGGGTGTACGGCGGGCTGGGCCAGTTGCTGCCGGGAGGTTCGGTCGGAGATCCGAAGGCCTACCACGAGGTCACGACGACCGAGGTCAACTTCCTGTTCCGCAGCGGCGCCAAGCTCGAGGGGCATCTCTTCGCCCCGCTCGACGGCGATGGGCCCGCGCCGGCCGTGGTCATCACCACCGGATCGATCCAGGGCACCCAACACATGTACTGGTGGGCGGCTCGCACGCTGGCCGAACGCGGCTACCTCGTCTTCACCTGGGACGTCCAGGGCCAGGGCGAGTCGGAGACGACGCCGCATGCGCCGGGCCAGACGCTGCCGTTCGTCGATCCCGACAGCCAGCAGGGCTACACCGACGACGGCGTGCCGTTCCAGCAGCAGTTCAACTTCAGCGAAGGCACCATCGACGCCCTCCGGTTCTTCATGTCGACGCCCGAGCACCCATACGTCCCGGGGGGATGGACTCCGCAGGACCTGGCCGCCGCCCAGTCGGCCCAGGATGCCGGCCGCGAGCCGATCGACTGGGTGAACCCGCTGGCTTCGGCGTTCGACGGCCAGCACCTGGGCATCGCCGGCCACTCGTTGGGCGCCACCGCGGTGTCACAGGTGCAGCAGTGCTCCGACTCCTCCGATCGGTACCTCCAGATCATCGACTTCTGCACCCGCTCGTTCCCCATCCGCGCCGTGGTCGCCTGGGACCACCTCAGCGCCGGCACCGTCGACGAACCGATCGTTCCGGTCGTTCCGGGAATGGATCAGGAGGCCGACGGTTACTTCCTGAACCCAACGCCGTCGCCCACGCCGCCCACTCGTGACGAGCAGTTCGCCCGCGTCGAGGGCGACGCCTTCGCGGCCTGGCGGGACGCCGGTCTCGACACCTACTCGTTCACGATCCGGGGTGGGCTCCACACCGAGTGGACCGAGGTGCCCTACATCCTGGGCGGGACCACCTACGGCACGGCCATGGCCGACTACTACACGCTGGCGTGGATGGACCGCTTCGTCCACCCCGATCCCACCCGACGCCGTGCCGCCCTCGATCTGCTGCGGTCGGGACCGATCCCGAGCGACGGCGAGCGGGCGGCCGGCGCCGTGCTGCCCTGGCGGGCCGATCTCATGTCGGCGCGGTTCGCGGGCGCGTTCTCGCTCTCGTCCGGGGCCGGCGGGGCCACCGCGCCGGGGCCGGCGTCCGCCCACGGGCCGCGGTACGAGGTCGTCGACCTGCGCGCCTACGCCGGGCTGAGCCCGGTCGGCGATTGGGCCGGCGCCAACGCCGACCGACCCGAGGTCGCACCGGCGAACTGATGCCGCGGCACACTGGCGCCATGGGCGAGACCGATGGCGCTGTGCGACCCCTGGCGGGGCGGACGGTCGCGATCACGGCCGAGCGGCGCCACCAGGACCAGGCCCGGCTCTTCGAGGCCCGGGGCGCCACGGTGCTCCACGCCCCGACCATGCACACGGTCGACCTCAGCGCGGACCAGCAGCTGCGGCGCACGACCGAGTCGGTGATCGCCACACCGCCGGACTGGACGGTGGCGACGACCGGGTTCGGCATGCGGTTGTGGTTCGAGGCGGCCGACGACTGGGGCCTCGGCGACGCGCTCGTCGCGGCATTGGCCGAGACCTCAGTGGTGGCGCGGGGTCCGAAGGCCCAGTCGGCGTGCCGCCAGCGCGGTCTCGAGGTCGTCTGGCAGGCGCCGCGAGAATCGATGCCGGAGCTCGTCGCGTGGCTCGCCCAGCAACCGGAGGTGGCCGGCGCCCATGTGGTGGTCCAGCTCTTCGACCCGGAGGACCACCCGTCCACCGCCGCCCTGCGGGCCATCGCGGGCCAGGTGACCGAGGTCCCCGTCTATCGCTGGCGGCGTCCGCTCGACGCCGCTCCCGCCGTGGCCCTCACCCGGGCGATCGCGGCCCGGGAGGTCGACGCCGTCACCTTCACCAGCCAGCCGGCCGTCCGGTTCCTCGTCGAGCTGGCGGACGAGGCCGGCGTGCGCGACGCCATGGTCGAGGCGTTCAACGACGGCTCCGTGCTCCCGGTGTGCGTCGGCCCCGTCTGCGCCGCCGCCGGCGAGGATGCCGGCATCACCACCATGGTCTGGCCCGAACCGTTCCGGCTGGCACCCATGGTCCGGCTGGCGACCGAACGCATGGCGGAACGGTCCCGTTAGCGTCACCGTCATGGCCAACCAATCGCAGATCGGCTTCATCGACGACATCGAGCACGCCACCCTGGAGAACCCGCACTTCCGCCGGGTGCTGTTCACGGGCGACCGCCTCCAGCTCACGGTCATGGCCATCCCGGCCGGCGGCGAGGTGGGCCTCGAGGTACACGACCACCTCGACCAGTTCATCCGCATCGAGTCCGGCACCGCCCGGGTGACGTTCGGCCCCGCCGAGGACGAGGTCACCGAGACCCACGACGTGGGTCCCGACTGGGCCGTGATCATCCCGGGCGGGACCTGGCACAACGTGATCAACACCGGCGACCAGGTCCTCAGCCTGTACTCGATCTACGCCCCGCCCGAGCATCCCGACGGCACGGTCCACGAGACCAAGCTCGACGCCGACGCCGACGAGCACCAGCACTGACGGACGGCGGGTTCAGCGACGGGGGTCGCGTCCGGTCCAGGCCACCAGTCGATCGATGGCCGGCGCGTCGTCGGCCACGGTGACCGCCTCGGCGTAGGGCACCGCCACCTCGTCGAGGCCCATCGCCCGGGACACCTCTTCGAACAAGGCCAGCCGTCCCTCGGCCGGGAGGAGCATCGAGCCGGCGAGCGCCACCTCGACGACCCGCTCGTCCCAGTCGGGCCGCTGCCCGGTGGCGGTGGCGAGGTCCCAGGTGTGCACGGTCAGCTCGCTGACGTAGCCGGCGAGGACGTCGCGGCCCGGGCCCTGCTGCCAGGGCAGGCTCATCGTGCGGTCGAGCACGGCGTCGTCGCTCCAGGCCGCCTGGACCCGGTGCGCGGCGGCCTGCCACGCGGCGAGCCAGCCGCCGTCTGCATGGTCGGGAGCGTCGGGTACGTCGGGGGCCGACACGCCGAACGGGTCTTCGCCGGCTCCGAGCGCGGCGACGCGTTCGAGGACCTCGACGAGGTGCCCGAGCAGGTCGCGCACGGCCATGTCCTCGCACGGGGTGGGGTCGTCGAGCTGGTCGGGCCGGACGCCGGCCACGACGGCGGTGCCGGTGGCCACGGCGGCGCCGAAGGTGGCGCGGGGGTCGTCGGCGTCGAGCGCCGGGGTGGTCGGGAGCTGTTCGGTGTTGGTCATGACCGCATCATCCGCGACCAAACCGGTCATCTCCTGACCGGTTTTCGTGCGATCATCTGTCCATGCGCGCCGATCGACTCGTCGCCGTCTTCCTCCTGCTCCAACAACGCGGCCAGGTGACGGCGGCCGAGGTGGCCGAGGAGCTCGAGATCTCCGAACGGACCGCCCGACGCGACCTCGATGCACTGGGTATGGCCGGGCTGCCCGTGTACTCCCAGCAGGGTCGCGGGGGCGGCTGGCGGCTCGTCGGCGGCGGTCGGACCGACCTCAGCGGGCTCACCGTCGCCGAGGCCCGCGCCCTGTTCCTCGTCGCCGGTCCGGCATCGGCCGCCACCCCTGCCGTCAAGGCAGCCCTGCGCAAGCTGGTCCGGGCGCTGCCCGAGCCGATGCGGGTGCAGGCCGAGGCGGCCGCCTCCTCCCTCGTCGTCGATCCCCTGGGATGGGGCCAGCGGCCGGTCGACCGACCGCCGCCTCCGTTCCTCGACCTCGTCCAGGACGCGGTGATCACCGGGGTGCAGTTGGTGCTGGGCTACGTGGCCCGGGACGGCTCCGCCACCTCGCGTGTCGTGCACCCGTTGGGAATCGCAGCCAAGGGCCCGACGTGGTACCTGGTGGCCGACACCGATGCCGGCCTGCGCACGTTCCGGGTCGACCGGGTCACCTCGGCCACACCCACCGACGACCCCGTCGTCCGGCCCGAGGGCTTCGACCTCGCCGCGGCGTGGCAGGACATCACCGACGAGGTGGACCGCAAGCGGTCGCCGCTCGACGTGGAGGCGCTCGTCGTCGCCGAGGAGCTTCCCCTGGTGCGCATGGTGCTCGGGCGCCGGCTGCAGATCGGGGGACCGGCGGCCGACGGGCGGATCGAGGTGGTGATCCGTGGGCACAGCGCCGAGGCCATCGCCGGCGAGCTCGGTGGACTCGGTTCCCGGCTCGAGGTGCTGGGCCCACCCGAGGTGCGGGCCGAGCTGGCTCGCATCGCTCGCCAGCTCCTGGCCGCCTACGGATGACGGCCGACGGGTCGCCCGCGCCGGCGAGTCGGGTGCCGTCGGGGCCGAGGGAGGGCACCGTGGAGGGTGGGACCGGAGGCGGGATGGCGAGGCTGCTAGACACCGGCCGATGACGCTCACCGACTCGCTCCCCGACCTGTCGACCATCCGGGTGGAGATGGCCGACGACCGGATCGCCCTCGTCACCCTGGACCGGCCCGACCGGCTCAACGCCATCACCCCGCAGCTGATCGAGGAGCTGACCGCGGTGGTCGCCGCCGTCGACCTCGACCGGGAGCTGCGGGCGGTGGTCCTCACCGGCGCGGGACGGGGCTTCTGCGCCGGGCTCGACCTGCGGGGTGCCGACAGCGTGCCACCCGGCGCCGAGGGCGCCGGGCCCACGGTGCGAGGCTTCATGGGCCAGGACCACATCGCCACGCTCAACGAGCGGATCCACCGGTCGCGCAAGCCGTGGATCGCGGCGGTGAACGGCCCCTGCGTGGGCGGCGGGTTCGCCATCAGCCTGGCCTGCGACATCCGCGTCGCCGCCGAGTCGGCCACCTTCGGTGCGGTGTTCCTCAAGATCGGCGTGTCCAACTGCGACATGGGCACCAGCTACTTCCTGCCCCGCATGATCGGGGCGTCGCGCGCCGCCGAGCTGTTGCTCACCGCCCGCATCTTCGACGCGGCCGAGGCCGCCGACCTCGGGCTGGTGGTCGACGTGGTGTCCGATGGTGCCGTGGTCGACCGGGCCCTGGAGACGGCGCGGCTCATCCGCGCCAACGCTCCGTTCGGCACGTGGATGACCAAGGAGACGATGTGGGAGACCATCGACGCGCCCTCGCTGCGCCACGCCATCGACATGGAGAACCGGACCCAGATCATGTGCAGCGCCACGGGCGACGTCGCCGAGGCGACCCGGGCGTTCGGGGAGAAGCGCCCGCCGCGCTGGTCCGATCTCTGATCCGCTCGCCGGCCGGTCAGGCCGGGCGGTCACCGAAGACGGGCAGCACCACGTGGACGATGCCCACCGAGCGAGGCTGCCCGTAGAGCAGCGTGGTGGCGTCGATCCGGACCGCGTCGCCGCCGACGTCGATGAAGCCGAAGACGTCGAGGTTGCCGCCGAGCAGTCAGCTCGGCGACGGGACCGTCGGCGGTGACGACCACGTCGTCGAGCTCACCGATGCGCACGCCCATGGCGTTGATCACGGTGGCCCCTCGGTAGCGGTCCCAGTCGTCGTCCTTGGGGAGCGTCGTGGCGTCGGTGCCGGCGAACCGGGTGGCGTCACTCATGGTCTGGATGACGGTGTCGAGGTGGTCCCGCGCCGCGCCGGGGTGACCGGTCTCGACGCTCACCCTGGTGGCCTCCAGTTGGCGCCAGGCGTGGTCGAACGCCCAGGCCAGGGGCCCGGTGCCGGCGGCGAGCCCCACGCGACTGGCCCGGACGGCCGAGTCGAGCGCCCGCATGGCGTCGCTGCGGTCACCACCGTCGAGGCCGTCGCGGGTGATCTCGGCCGAGGCGGTCACGCCCCGGAGCAGGATCGCGGCCGGGGCCGCGTCGGTGACGGCGGTGTCGACGTCGGCCGGCGGGTCGAGGAGGCGTCCGTCGCGCCACTCGACGGCGGCGCCGAAGGCTCCGAACGCCACGATGCCGAGGACGACCATGGCCACGAGGTGCAGGACGGTGCGCCGGCTCACGAGCTGTGCCCCTGACCGTGCTTCCACCCGAGCGAGACCAGCAGCCAGTTCATCGGGTACGTGGCCACGTACCCGGCGAGCAGGCCCAGGGAGGCGAAGCCCCAGAAGGCCCACGTGCCGGGACCCGGTTGCTCGCCCACGGTGAGGGGCGTGACGACGCCCATCACCACGCCCATACCGGCCATCACGGTGATCATCGAGAAGAACTCGGCCCGGCCACCCAGGAGCAGGGCCTTGACCGGCGAGTCGGTCATCATCGTCATCGCCTTGTACTGGAAGATGAACCAGCCGAACAGGTAGCCGACGAGGTATTCCACCCAGAACTCGCCCCAGAAGCTCAGGCCGACGATGCGGGCGAACACCATGGCGCTGACGATGCCGAGGCCGTCGCCGCCGACGCAGTGGATCACCGAGCCGGTGACCTTGCGGAACGTGTTCGACGCGTACTCGTCGTAGCGCTCCTTCGACGCCTCTCCCTCGAGTTCGCCGATGCCGGGCGGGCGCGAGGCGAGCAGGTAGAAGGCCAGCCCGAGCACCGAGAAGAACACCACGATGATGGGCCACGCCCATTTGACGGCCACGTTGACGTACGGGTTGGCCGAGTGGGTGTCGTGCACGACCCATGCCGCGCACGCGGTGCCGACGAGGTACCACGGCACGACGAACCACGGTTCGGCGAGGAAGGCGAGCCAGCCGAGGTCCATCAGTGCAGGGTCCGATGGGTGGGGGCGGGATGGCGATGGGAACGCACGGGATCCAGGGGGTCGCGGACGATGCGGTGTCGACGCCCTAACCCGTCTGGTCGATGTCTATGCCCGGCTTCCGCGGCGGTGGGCGCGGATGGTCGGCCCGTCGGGGTCAGAGCCGGGCGTCGAACGCCTCGATGCGCCCGGCGGTGCGGGAGGGATCGACCAGGTGCACGAAGTGACCCAGACCGTCCCACTCCTCGATCTCGACGTCGGGGATCAGCGACAGCAGGCGCCGCTCCTCATCGGAGATCGCGGTCCCGAAGATGGCGAGGTACGGCACGGGGAAGGCGGCCAGGGCCGGTTCGACCATGGCGGTGAGATCTGCTGGCGGCGTGTCGAACACGGTCTCCCAGACACCGAGCACGACCTCCCGGTCGGGGCGCATGCGGGTGGCGGGCCGGCGCTCCTCGGGCACCAGCTCGGGGCGGAGCGTGGTGGCGAAGTCCGCGTAGGCCGACTCGAAGTCGTCGCCGCGCAGTCGGTCCTCGAACGGAGCGAGCCGCTCGGCGAAGCCGGCGGTGTCGAGCTCTTGGTCGACGTTGACCACGCCGCGCACCGGCGTCATGGTCCCGAGCAGGGTGGCGATGAACGCGCCGTACGAGTGGCCCACCACCAGCGGCCGATCGAGGCCGGTGGCGGTCAGGAACTCTCCGACCGACGCCGCCTGGCTGAACACGTCGTAGGCACCGGTGCGGGGGGAGCCGCCGTGGCCGGCGAGGTCCACGTTGACGCATCGGTACCGATCGGCCAGCAGGTCGACCACGGGTGTCCAACTCGAGCGATCGTTGGTGATGCCGTGGAGGAAGACGATGGGGTCGCCCTCGCCGACGTCGTCGTGGGCCAATCCGGTGGTCATCGGCCGATCGTATGCCCGGCGCCGTCGCGCTCGGACGCCAGTGCGTCACGTAGTGCATCGCCGGCGTCATGGGCCATGTCGAAGTAGCGACGCCGCCGCCACAGACCCCAGCGGGAGAGCCGCAGGGAGCGGGGGACGAGGCGCAACTCGGCGTCCCACGGAGACCACGGGACGAGCTCGATGTCCACCCGCACGAACCGGACCAGGCACCATCCGTGCACCACGATCCGTCCGGGGCGACGCCATCCCTCGAGCTGACCGCGGCGTGACGGGCGGCATCCGCCGTCCATGCCGGAGCAGTCGCCTCGGCCGACGGGCGACCTCGACCGCCGTGCCGGTTGGAGCGAACCGGAACCAATCCAGGGCCCCCGGTGGCAGATGTACCAGCCGGGTGACCGCCCAGTACTCCCCCCACGTGACCGGTCGCGGCGACGGCCGTGCGCCCGCCGGTCCCGTCCGGGCCCGCAGCCCTCGATCACTTGTCGCTGTTGGTTCCTCCGGCGCCCGAGGATCGGCGACGGCGGGTTCGTCCTCGACCGCGTCGTCCTGGAGGACATCGAGGATGATCTCGATCGACGGCAGTTGGACACGAGTCAACGAATGCTCCTGACCGGGTTCTCGACCAGGTTCGCACCGACCTCGTCGCGTGGCAACGGGTCCTCGGTGGGTCAGGTCGCGGGGAGCAGCTCGACGTAGCCGTCGGTCCCGCTCACGCGGATCCGTTGCCCGTCCTCGATCAGCGTGGTGGCGTGTTCGACGCCGACGACGGCGGGCAGGCCGTATTCCCGTGCGACCACGGCGCCGTGGGTCATCACGCCCCCGACCTCCGTCACCAGGCCGGCGATCGCGACGAACAGGGGCGACCAGCTGGGGTCCGTGTAGGCCGTGACCAGGATGTCGCCCGGTTCGAGGTCGGCATCGGCCATGTCCAGGATCACGCGCGCTCGCCCTTCGACGGTCCCGGCGGACACGGGGAGTCCGACCAGCGCACCGGGCGGCAGGTCGTCGCGGCGGTACGTGCCCGAGATGGCTTCGCCGTCGGAGGTGAGCACCCGAGGCGGCGTGAGCGCTTGGTGGGACCGGAACGTGTCCCTGCGCCGGCGGATCAGTTCGTCATCGACCTGGTTCGTGCGCACCACGTCGTGCAGTTCGTGGAGCGTGAGGAAGAAGATGTCCTCGGTGTCGCGGAGCACGCCCGACTGCACCAGCCTGCGGGCCTCGTCCAGCAAGGCCTGCTTGTACACGAAGTATCGGCTGACCATGCCGTACTTGGGATATTCCCGGTAGCCGATGAAGGTGCGGACGAGGTCGATCTTCCGTTTGGTCTCCGCGGCCTTCCGCTCGCCGTCCGGCAGGGCTCGCAACCGCTCGAGCACGTCGTGCTCCTTCTCCTGCGCCTCCCGGCGACCTTGCTCGAAACGGCGCGCCGCCTCACCCGGCTCGAAGTTGTCGATGTTGGAGAGGATCATGGGCACCAGCGCGGTGGGGCGTTCGCTCCAACGCGGCCTGGTGATGTCGATCTCGCCGACACAACGCATCCCGTACTCCTCCAGGTAGGCGCGCATGGCGTCACGGGCGTCTCGTCCGCCCTCGAGCTGAGCCAACTCGTCGAGGAAGTCGTCGTCTTCGACATGGCGCAGATGGGCGACGACCTCCGGGTGCGGGCGGATCGCGTCCGCGACGTCGAGGAGCGCCAGTCCCATCTCCGAGGTGACGTTGTGGGGGACGGATTGGGTGAGCGTGTCGGCGGCGTTCTTCTCACCCAACCACTCGCGCAGGTGGTCGTTGAGCCACCACGTCGCGTCCATCGCGGCCATGAACACCCGATGGCTGCGCGGATCGAACAGGATCCGTCGCAGCTCCTCGATGTCCTCGAGGATGAAGTCGACCAGCGCAGAACCGGATCTCGCTCGGATGTTGCGCGTCGCGGTTTCGATCGAGGCCTGGGTCCGCCCGATCAGTTCGGTGACGACGGCTGCGTCGGGCTCGATCGGATCGGGTTCGATCGGCTCGGGCGCGCTGCTCGGCGGTCCACCAGGACCGACGTCGGGCTGCGATGGGATGAAGCCCCGATCGAGGACCGTCTGCAGCGCGTCCCGTATGAGCAGGTCGGATTTCCCGAGCACCTCCAGGAGCCCGTCCCGGCTCGCCGGCGATGCCAGGGCCTGGGTGACGTCGACGAACAGCCGCCCCCCGGCCTCGGCCATCGGCCGTGGCGTCGTCAGCTGCCACAGCGACAACCCCAGGGGCTTCATGGCGTCGGTCATCATCTGCTGATGACCGACGGAGACGTAGACATGGTTGTCCCGGTCATCGACGTCGGGGACCGGGAACAGCGTGGTGATCGGTCGGCTCTGGACGAACTGGAAGCCATCGTCGACCAGGCACCACTCGACGTCCTGGGGGGCTCCGAAGTGGGCTTCGATCCGCCGGCCCAGCCGCGCCAGCTCCAGGACCTGCGCGTCGGTCAGCGCCGGCTGCTCCTGTCGCGCGGGGTCGATCGGCTGCTCGATCGTGCCGCCGCCGGGCGAGGCGACAACGGCCCGCTGCTTGGTGGCGACCGTTCGGGCGACGATCTCGTCGTCGCGCACCGTGTAGACGTCCGGGTTCACCAGGCCCGAGACCAGGGCCTCGCCGAGGCCGATGGTGGCCTCGATGGTCACCACCTTCCGGTTCGACGTGACGGGGTGGGCCGTGAAGAGCACACCGGACACCTGCGGGAAGACCATCTGCTGCACGACGACGGCCATCTCGACCTTGCGATCATCGAAGCCGTTGCGGAGGCGGTAGGTCACCGCTCGTTCCGTGAACAGCGAGGCCCAGCACCGGCTCACGTGCTCGAGGATCGCCGCCGGCCCCACGACGTTCAGGTACGTGTCCTGCTGGCCGGCGAAGGATGCCCCGGGCAGGTCCTCGGCCGTGCCGCTGGATCGCACGGCGCACGGCACTCGATCGCCGAGCCGGCCGAGCGCGGCGGACGATCGCGGCGGACAGATCGGCGGGGATGACGATTCCTTCGAGGATCCGCCGGATCTCCGCGCTGGCCCGGCGGATCGGCTCCCGTTCGTCCGGGATCCAGGCGCGACAAGGCGTCCAGCGGGTCATCGAGCTGTGGCGCCCCTTCGATGAGCGTCCGGAAGGCGTCCGTCGTCACGCAGAATCCAGCCGGCACGTGGATGCCGTCGATCCGCGACAGCTCTCCGAGGTGCGCTCCCTTGCCGCCGACGAGCGCGACCTGCGTCCGGTCGATCTCCCCGAGCTCGAGCACGGCACGGTCCGGGGTGGTCGCGGCATGGTCGGTCATCGTCACGCTCCTGCCAGCATCGACGCTCGTACCCGGCTGCCGGCGAGGATGGCACAATCGCCCGCCTCTTCGACGAGAGGGTCAGCGGGTGACGAGCACGACGAGGTGCTGGCCCCCGCCCTCCTCGATGCCACCCTCGACGACGAGCTCGGGGGCGAGCCGGGACAGACGGTCGACGAGCCAGTCGACCGCGTCCTGGGCGTCGTCCTCGGTCGGGCAGCGGGCGACGATCTCCCGGCCCCCCTTGCGGGTCAGGCGGTCGACGGTGGGCAAGATGGCGGCAGGATCGACGACGAAGAGGTGCTCGGGCCATGGGACGACGGCCGCCGTCGCTCCCTTGCCGGTGTTGCAGCCCCGGTGAGCGAGGCGCTCCTGCACCGGCGCCTTGCGCTTCTTGGCCCTCGCCGTCGTCTGGACCGCGTCGACACTCGGGCCGCGGGCATCGTTGACCGACATGTCCGGGTCGACGGGCTCATCGCAGAGCCAGCAGCGCCATCCAGCTGCGTCACCGATGTCCTGGAGTCGTGCGATGCGGCCACCCTACGGCTGTCCGACGGGCGTACGACGAGGAGCTATTCAACCAAGTAGTTGACGATCAGCGAGTGGCGTCCTATCGTCTTCAACCAATCGGTTGAGCAGGAGCTGTCGTGCCCGAGGACCATCTGTCCCGAATCTTTGCCGCCCTGGCCGATCCGACCAGGCGCGACATGGTGACCCGCCTCGCCGTGAGCGACGCCACCGTCGGGGAGCTGGCCGAGCCCTACGACGTCTCGGTGCAGGCGGTGTCCAAGCACATCAAGGTGCTCGCCGACGCCGGCCTGGTGAGCCAGCGCAAGGAGGCCCAGCGGCGGCCGTGCCACCTCGAGGCGGAGGTCTTCGACCTGATGACCAAATGGATCGAGCGATACCGCCAGCAGGCCCAGGAGCGCTACGAGCGCCTGGACGCCGTCCTCGCCGAGATGCGGGGCGACGGTCAACCCGCCCACCCCCGACACCCACAGCAAGGAGCAGCGTCATGAACGTCACCACCGGCGGCTACCAGGCCTCGATCGAAGCCGATCCCACCGTGCCGATCATTCGCATCACCCGCGACTTCGACGCCACGCCGGCGCAGCTGATGCGGGCCCACACCGATCCCGAGCTGTTCGCCCGCTGGGTGGGGCCGAACGGGATGGAGACCACGATCCTCGACTGGGACGCCACGACCGGCGGCCGCTGGCGCTATGTCGCTCGAGGCGGTGACGAGGAGTACGGATTCCACGGCTCCTTCCACGAGATCGGTGAGGACCGCATCGTCCAGACCTTCACCTACGACGGTGAACCCGACGGCGTCGCGCTCGAGACCCTCCGCTTCGAAGACGTCGGCGACGGCCGCACCCGGCTGCACGCCCAGTCCCTCGTCGACAGCTTCGCGGCCCGTGACCAGTGGCTGGCCAGCGGCATGGAGACGGGCGTGAACGAGGGCTACGCCAAGCTCGACGCCCTCGTCGGGAGGCTCTGATGGGCAGCGCCGAGGAGCACCGGCGCATCGCCGGAGCGTTCACCGCGACGGCCGAGGCCGCTGCCCCGGAGGCATGGGATCACCCCGCGCCACCGGAGGGCTGGCTCGCCCGCGACGTCGTCCGCCACCTCGTCGAGTGGTTCCCCGCCTTCCTGCACGACGCCACCGGCATCACGCTGCCCGCCGGCCCGTCGGTCGACGACGACCCGGTCGGAGCCTGGCGCACCCAGACCGTCGCCGTGCAGGCGCTGCTCGACGACCCGGACATCGCCGGACGCGAGCACGACCTCCCGCACATCGGAAGGATGTCCCTCGAGCAGGCCATCGACATGATCTACACGGGCGACGTGTTCCTCCACCGCTGGGATCTCGCCCGGGCCACGGGACAGGACGAGACGCTGGACCCGGACAAGTGCGCCGCGATGCTCGAGGGCATGCTGCCGATGGACGAGGTGCTGCGCCAGAGCGGTCAGTACGGGCCGCGCGTCGATGTGCCCGACGACGCCGACGTCCAGACCAAGCTGCTGGCGTTCATCGGCCGTACGCCGTAGACGTCGTCCGCCTTCTCGCCTCCCGCAGGATGGACTCGTCGTGGCGACCGTCGCCCCACGGCGTTCCGAACAGCCCGCGGTCCGACGAGCCGCGATACTTGACCCGTGGGAACCGAGGAGGTCGCGCCGAGGGTTCGGCTGCTCGGGCCGGTGCAGTTCCTCGGACCCGACGGCGGGGTCGCCGACCTCCCGAGTGCAAGTCAGCGTCGATTGCTCGCCGTGCTGGCCCTGCACGCGCCCCGGCCAGTCCGATCCACCTTCCTTTGTCAGGTGCTCGACATCACGCCGGGCGCGCTTCGCACCTCGATCGCTCGACTGCGTCGCAACGTCGGCGACGACCTGTTGCGCACCGCCGTCGGCGGGTATCGCCTGGTCGCCGAGGTCGATGCGGCACTCGCCTGTGACGAGCTCGAGCACGCACCAGGTGATGCCGATCGGATCTCTCGCGCGCTCGGGCGGTGGCGCGGCCCCGCCTTGGAGGAGTTCCGCGACGAAGCCTGGGCCGTCGGTGAAGCCGGCCGGCTCGACGAAGTTCGAGCCAATGCCATCGAGGACCGGGCCGAGCTCTGGCTGACGATCGGAGATCCCGAGCGCGTCATCCAGGAACTCGGAGCCCACGTCGTCGAGCACCCACTGCGGGACCGAGCGCAGAGCTTGCTGATGCGGGC
The DNA here is from genome assembly GCA_963747745.1 of uncultured Acidimicrobiaceae bacterium. Taxonomy (GTDB): domain Bacteria; phylum Actinomycetota; class Acidimicrobiia; order Acidimicrobiales; family Salinilacustritrichaceae; genus Salinilacustrithrix. Next base: position 16,788 of record CAVVGJ010000008.1, on the reverse strand, counting down.
ACTCGCCCGGACCGGTCGCCAGGCCGAGGCGCTGCGCGTGTACCAATCGCACCGCGACCACCTCGCCGGCGTCGGCCTCGAGCCCAGCGTCGAACTGCGCGACATCGAGCACCGGATCTCCGGCGGATGGCGGGGCGTCGACGACCCGGAAGTGGAGAGCCGGCCCTCGGGTCACCGTCGAACCGCCGTGCTCGACGGCGCGATCCGCTCGGCGGCCGTTGGTGTCGGGCGACGCTCGTCGATCGACCTCCTCACCGCCGCGACCGTGCGGACCGCGGACGAGGGTGCTGGCGTCGTCCTGGTCTCGGGAGAGGTGGGCATCGGCAAGACGACGCTGTTGGCCGACTTCGCCCGAGGTGTCGCCGGTCCCCGCGGCTGGGACGTCTACTACGGGCGCTGCGACGAGCTCGCCGGCGCCCCGTTCCAGCCGCTGGAGCTGATGCTCGGGCGGATCGTCGACCAACTGTCCGACAACGAGCTCCAGGCCCACGCGGCAACCCATGGGGGCGATCTCCTCCGCCTGTTGCCGCGCCTGGCCGCCCGCATCCCGGCACCACCCGCGTCCGCTGGTGACGACCGAACTGCGCGCCACCTCCTGTTCGATGCCGCGGCCGACGTGGTGTCACGAGCCGCACGGCAGGGTCCGATCGTGGTCGCGGTCGATGACCTGCAGTGGGCGGACCCGACCGTCGTGCACCTTCTGCGCCACCTGGTCCGGCACCTGGGTTCGTCTCCGGTGCTGTTCGTGCTCACGCTGCGGGAGACGGTCGACGGGATGTCCGACCACGTCCGGGAAGCGCTCGCCGACTGGGCCCGCGGCCGCATGGGCCGAGTCGTCCTGGACGGACTCGATCGCCGCGACCTCGCCGAGCTGGTCCGGGTCCGCATCCCGGCGACGGCCGAGCGCGACGTCGACGCGGTCGCCGAGGCGCTCGGCGCGCAGACCGCCGGGAACGCGCTCCTCGCCGACCACCTGCTCGAGCACTGGGATCGATCCGGCCGGCTCGTCTTCGCCGACGCCGCGGTGCGGGTCTCGCATCCCGTCGACTTCTTCGTGCCGCCGAACCTGCGAGATCTCGTCTGGCATCGCATCTCGGCGCTCGGGAGCGATGCGGCGGCAACGCTCGCCGCGGCGGCGACGCTCGGCATCGAGTTCGACGAGCGGGTGCTGGCGGCCATGCCGGGGATCGAGGCGCCGACTCTGCCCTCGCTCCTCGACCGAGCGGTGATGGCAGGAGTGCTTGCCGAGAACCCCTCGACGCCCCACTCGCTCCGGTTCACCCACGCCTTGGTCGCCCAAGCGCTCGAGTCCGACCTGCACCCGCGAGCGTGCCGTCGTCTGCACGCCCAGTCCTTCGCCGCGTTGCTCGCAACGGGTGCGGCGTCTGCACGCGACCTGGCACCGCGCCTCGCCCACCACGCGTGGATGGCCGGCCAGCGGGACGACGCCCTGCGATGGGCCATGGAGGCTGGCGACGCCGCGCTCGCCGATCTGGCACCGGACGAGGCCGTTCGCTGGTTCGAGCGCTCGCTCGAGGACGCCGAATCCCTCGGACGGTCGGACCAGGTGCGGGCCGACCTGCTCGTTCGTCTGGGCGAGGCCAAGTCACTCACCGGGGCCCCCGACGCCCTCGACACCATCGTCGAGGGTGCCAAGCTCGCCATGGCGACCGGGGCGTCGGAGTCCCTCGTACGCGCCGCCCTGGCCATCGACCGAGGCACGATCAAGGTCGGTCAGCCAGCTCGCCAGCAGCTCGACGTCCTCGAGGCGGCCCTCGCCGCGAGCACGGGCGCCGACCGCGCGACCCGGGCCCGACTCACTGCGCTCGTCGCGGAGCGGCTCGTCCGCACCGACCAGGCCGATCGACGGGTTGCGGCGGCACGGGAGGCGCTCGAGTTGGCACGGTCCGTTCATGACCGGAGGGTCTTCGCCGAGGTGGCCGCGCACGTGCTCCAGGCGCTCTGGGCGCCGGGGACGGCCTCGGTCCGAGCGACGCTGGCCAGGGAGGCGGTCGCCGCCGTGCACGACGTCGACGACCCGGACCTCGTGGCCGTCGTGCACTTCGCCGCCTACTGCGCCGCCGTGTGCGCCGGCGAGGCCGCGGACGCCGCCGCATCCCTCGAACGCATCCACGACGTCGCCGCTGCACTGCGCGACCCGCAGATGCGCTGGGAGATCGGCGTGCTCGACGCCTTCGTCGCGACCATGGCGGGCTCGTTCGCCGAGGCCGAGCGGATCGTGGCCGAGACGACCGAGCTGGGCGTCCAGATCGGCGTGGAAGAGGCGATCGGTACCTTCGCCGCCCAGAGCTTCGCCCTCGGGACCTTCGCCGGTCGCCACGCGGAGCTGCTGCCGTTCGTCGAACAGGGCGTCGAGTCGGCTGCTGCGGGTGCGATGGCCTTCCGCATCGGCCACGCCATCGTGTGCTGTGAGGTCGGGCGGCCGGAGATCGCCGCCGACCTGCTCCACGCCGCGATGCGCGGCGAGACCGAGCCCACGACCGACGACTTCGTACGGTCGACCGAGCTGATCGGCCTCGCCGTCCTCGCGCTCGAGCTCGGAGACGTCGAGGCGGCAGCGTGGCTCCACCCGCAGTTGGTGCCGCTCGCGGGCGAGGTGTCGTTCAACTCGGTGACCTCGCAGGGACCGATCGCCGCGTACGCCGGCAAGCTGGCCTCGCTCCTCGGCGACACCGCGCCGGCCGAACGGTTCCTGCTCGGGGCCCTCGCCACGGCCGAGGCCTTTGGCTGGGAGTACCACCGTGCCACCACCCTCCTGGCGCTCGCCCAGAACCGATTCCGCGCCGACGGCCACCTCGACGACGAGGGCGAGGCGTGGTTGGCCGCGGCCGAAGCGCTCTGCGACGCCCACGGGATCGCGAGCTGGGCGCAACGGGCCGCCGGGCTGCGAGCGAACATCACCGTCTGACCGACGAGGCCCAGGTGACGCGCGGGTGACGCGGTGCCGGTCGCACGATGCCCCTGGTCAATCCGACACGACAGGGGGAACTCATGCAGATCATCGCCACCCACGACGTCGCCGACGTCCAGCACTGGTTCGAGTCGCCGAAGCGCGCCGCGTTCTTCGCGGCCCGCGGCATGGACATCACGGCATTCCGTGACCCGGCCGGCGAGGCCAAGACGTGCGCGGTCCTCATCGACGCGCCCGACATGGAGACCCTCCAGAAGGCGCTGGCCGAACCCGAAGCTGCCGAGGCCGAGGCGCACGATGGCGTCGACCCCGACACCATCCGAATCTTCGTCGCCAAGTAGTCGACGACCCACACCGACCGAACCACACGGAAAGCAGGCCGACCCATGACCTTCCTCATCACCCACTTCTTCGAGGGCGGGACCCAAGAGCAGTACGACGCCATCATCGCCAAGGCGCACCCCGCCGACGGCTCCCTTCCCGAGGGGCAGCTCCACCACTTCGCCGGCCCGACCGCGGGCGGGTTCCTGGTGGTCGCCCTCTGGGAGAACAAGGAGCAGAACGACGCGTTCCAACAGCAGCTGTTCCCGGTCATCAGCGGCCTGGAGAATCCGCCCGCTCCGCCCGAGGAGCGCACCGCCGAGGTCACCAACCAGGTGAGCGCCTGATCATGTGGGCGCAATTGATCTCGATGCGACTCCGCGAGGGCCATGAACACGAGCTCGACGGCGTCATGGACGCCCTCGACGCCGTCGAACAGCCCGACTCCGGCCTGCTCCACTCACTCACGATGACCGAGCAGGGCGACGCCCGTCAGGTGCACGTTCTCGTCGTCTTCGCATCGGAGGAGCAGGCTCGGGCGCGGGAGGACGATCCTCGGCGCCAGGACGCGCTCATACCCGTGCGGGAGAAGATGGCAGAGATCTTCGAGGGTCCGCCGGCCTTCACCGACCTGACCGTGGTCGTGGATCGGTCCTACGACCGATGACCTCGGTCCGACCGACCGCGGCCGGACCAGGAAGGATTGGGCACATGGCAGACGATGAGGTGACGAGGCAGATCGCGGCCACACCGGAGAAGGTGTGGTCGCTGGTGGCCGATGTGACACGGATGGATCAATGGAGCCCCGTGATCGCGCGCTGCGAGTGGCTGGGTGACTCGTCGGGACCGGAGGTCGGCGCCCGATTCGTCGGCCACAACCGCCAGATGGGTGCTCGCTGGTCGCGTGAGTGTGTCATCACCGCGTGCGATCCCGGTCGTGAGCTGGCCTTCGAAACGATCTTCCGCGGTGCGCCCTCGACCCGATGGCGATACCGGTTCGAGCCTGCCGACGGAGGAACGCGGGTGATCGAGTCCTACGAGATCGTCGCCATGCCTCGGTGGGTGCGGTCGATGCGTCGCATCCCGGGGATGATCGAACGATCTCGCCGCGATGCGCGGCGGGGGATGGAGCAGACGCTCGAGCGGATCGGGACGATCGCCGAGGCCGAAGCGTGAGTCGCGGCTGACAGTCGGGGACCGGCTGGCTTCTGGAGCGGGAAATCGGTGCGCTTCAGCCGTGGGCGGCGACGGCGACGGCTACCCTTTCTCGACCGGTCCTGGTCGCACCGTTCCGGACCCCTCATCTCGCGGTGGGTGACACGACCGAGGGTCCGGAATCGGGACGGTCTCGCGCGGAGAAGTAGGGAGATGCCGGGATTGACCCATCACCCGTTCCGGAAGTGCACCCGGCGAGGCCTCCGGACGGTGGCTAGCCGGGTGTTGCGCGTTCTGAGCGGGTCCCTGTCTGGTCTCGGTTCACGGCCACGGCACGTCGAGCGACGCTGCGACATCGCTGAACTTCATGTACAACCGGCGCTCGATCGGGGTCGGCTTGAAACCGTGATGCTCGTAGTAGCCGATGGCGGCGTCATCGATGGCGTCGACGAGCACCACCTTGCCGCCGGCCTGGCGGGCCGCCTCGAGCACCCACGCCAGCGCGTCGACGAGTAGGACCGATCCGTACCGGTCGGGGTGCCCTTGCAACTCTGTCGACAAGGCGAGCTTGGCGAGGAGGTACCCGGGCACGACCGGTGGCGCTCCCCTGCCGACCTTCTTGGGCAACTCGTCCCTGCTGATCAGATGCGGAGCGCTGGCGTAGTACGCAACGACCGCCCCGTCGGCGTCGAGCCAGAGCTGCGTTCGTGCCGTGCCGGCACGGGTGGCGTTCCACGCGCTGTCGTGCAGCCACTCGTCGAGCTCGTCGTTGCCGGAGGAGAACGACGAGAGGTCGTGGTCCTCGCGCAGTGGTTCTGCGAAGAACACCTACGAACGCTTCACAACCTCGTTGCGTCGTGCCGCTGCCTTGGAGAGGGCGGGATTCACGACCGGCGGCGCATCGAGCGCTGCGAGCAACTCGTCGAAGAAGTCTGCCGGGACGACCGTGCTGTTGTGCTCGGCGATCAAACGCTCGGCTTTCTCCGAACCCGCGGCCACGAGAAACGAGCTGACCGACGTGTGCATGAGGTCAGCAGCCACCTTCAGGCGGCTGTGATCTTCGGGAGCGATTCGAGCCTCGACTCGTTCCGTTCGTGTTGCCATGGTGCCTCCTCAGACCTCACCAGAGTGCCGTACAAGCGCCGTACAGTCAAGGTAGCGACTCCGGCGGTTCTGACCGCCCACGTCGGCGACATTCATCTCGATCCAGACGTCGAGCGCGTCGGCCACCGTCTTTGGCCCCGGCGCGGGACGGCTCTGTCTCGAGCTCGACCACCACTCGCTCGGCGTCGCGCTTGCGGGTCAGCGGTCCTGGCGGAGCGGGTCGATGCGGCCCTCGGAGATGGCCCGGGCGACGATGCCCTGCTGGATCTGCTCGGTGCCCTCGAAGATGTCCATGGTCGATTCAGATCATCGTCGGGTGCCGTTACCCCGTCTGAACTGGCCTTTTCCGGATTCCGTGTCGGCTGGTGTTGGCACGTGTCGAGCAGTTGTAGGGATGAATGTAGGGGTAGCCAGTCTCGGATTACCGTTGATCGATGCCTGCGGACGAATGGACGAAAGGAACGGTGAGTCCTTCGAATCTCTCGGGGTCGAGCGCCCTCGATGGTTACGGGTTCAGGAGCGCCGCTACGCGCTCGTCGATCTGCCCACCGATCGTCGGCTCGGACTCGATTGCCTCCCGCACGAACCGGCGCTGCGTCCGAACCGCTTCTGCGGAAGCTCCAGCTCAGCGACGAACGCCTCAGCCAACCCGCCCAACTCAGCGATCATCACGTGGTCGCCATTGCTCGGATCGAACAACGGGATCGGGAGTTGCCAGACGTACTTGTCGAAGTGCCGAGGATTGTGTTCTCCGCGCGCCTGCAGCGGAGCGACGAGGTTGGTCAGCGACGGCGAGTTCAGGATCGCACACAGGAACCGCCCTTCCTCGGCGCTGGCTACGGCCGCCCAGTACATGCTGTTGTCGGTGATTGCCCTCGAATCGTCAACTCTCGCCGCGCAGAGGTACATGCCGGCCTTGCTGTACATCACTCGATGCGGAGCGATGGGAAACTGCTGGGTGAGCCCACGCTGGTAGTCGATTCGGCCCCGAGGTCGAGCCTCTCGCTTGACCTCAATTCGTTCCATGTCTGCTCGAGAGCGGTCCAACGTGCCGCGAGGCTTGGATAATTGTCGATCTGGGTGTCACCCGTCGCCAGGAGGCGCTTGCCGTCCCACGGCAGCACGCCCAGCTCGAAATCTAGAACGCGATGTGGCATCACAGCCGCACCGGTCACGATCGGTCGGACGAACTGCGCCTCGACGTTGTCCTGGCGGTCGGGCACGTCCTTCCATGGCTTCTTTCGCGCGGCGAGCGAGAAGAGCGGACTGCTCGTCGGCCGGCACCAACCCCGAGCGGTTGCAGATCGGTCACGTCCTCGACGATGAACAACGCTCGGGGAACGATCGTTGCACCCTGCGCGAATCGCGGCGCGTACGGCGAGCTGGCGCCTGACGTATCCGCCTGCACATGCGCTGACACCGAGAGGTGTTCAGCCGCGTCCGGCCACGACAGATTGGCGTCAGGCAATCGCCCCGCCCACACCTCCCGCTCACCAACAGGAATCGCAGAGTGAGTCTGACCCGTGGTGCCGAAGACGACGGCGCCCGGCACGGGGAAGAACGTCGGCTTGACCTTGTGCAGGTCCCAGCAGCCCGTGAACGCGACGTGCTGTTGTCTGCGTCGCCGGAAAAGTTGCCGGTACGGAACCCGGCGAACTGACGTCGATCGAGCGCCGCTCGAGGCATCACGAAACCAAACCGCCCGCCCGGCTCGAGGTACAACTCCACGCAACGGGCGACGAACAGGCCAGAGAGATCCTGGTTGGTGGCGACCGCGGCACCAGCCCAGAGTCCCCGGCCCTCCGACATGATGCGGAAGCCCTCTTGCTGCGAATCGGTCATGAAACGATAGAGCAGCCAGGGCGGGTTCCCGACCAGTACGTCGACACGGTTGTCGGGACGAGCGAACCACACGGGCCGCGCGAGGTTGCGCACGTAGTAGCCCCAGATGTGATCTGCGGCCGTCGTCGTGTAGCGGCACATGGTCTCGAACGTCGGCTCACGGCTTGCCGGTCGTCGTGGTGGACGGCGAACCGGTCGAAGACGTCGCGTCGATCGACGGAACGGCCGAACCGCGCTGCCGGTTCGAGGCGCTGTCCGCCAGCTCGGCGACAACGGTCGAACTGGCCGGCGTCGGCAAGTACGCGCTCGGGGAATTGGAGCTCACGGTCCGCGAATAACTGCCGCCGCCATCGGTCGTGTTGATCGTGATGCCGCCCTTGCGAAGAGGTTCTGGTCCTGGCCCCATCTGCAGGGTGTCGCCGAGATAGACCGGCACGCTGAACGGCGGCCGGTCCCTGGAGCCGCGTGGCGCCGATCGCGAGCAGGTACGTGACCCGCGCGAACGCGACCGCCACGGGATGCAGGTCGAGCCGGTCGACGTGACGCTGACCAGTCCGCGACTCGCGTCGCGGTCGGAGATGCCCGCCGCTTCGGCGGCCGCCAGGTAGCTGCGCGGACCGCGTGGAACAGGAACGTGCCCGACCCGCACGCGGGGTCGAGCACTCGCTGATCGAGCGGGTCGTCGACCGTCGCTCGACGATCCGTTCGGCCAGCCAGTCCGGCGTGTAGTACTCGCCGAGGCGATGGCGCTCTCCGCGGTGATGACCGACTCGTAGAGCACCTTCATCACGTCGTGATCAACGTCCTACCACTCGAACCGGGCGAGCCGCGTGCGAGTGACCGACAAAGCGCCGGTCCGCCTTGGGTACCTCGACACCCAGTCGAAGAAGTCCGCTTCGACGACCCCGCCGATCTGCGCGCCGGCGAACAGCTCGCCCGAGAGCAGCGCAGCCGGCGGCGGCCGGGTCCGCCGGATCGAACCGGTCACGGCATGGGCGATGATCTCGGCGCCGATGCACCAGGTACGTGTGATTGACGAACAGCTCATCGCTGTCCTCGAAGTGCGTGCCGAGGGCGGTCGTGAGCAATCGGGCCCACAGTTCTCGCTTCTGCTTCACCGTCGGGAGGTCGCGGTGCTCGTCGTAGATGTCGGCCAACTCGGTGGCATCCAGCGCGTTCGCCGGAGTGTCGGCGCCGAGTCGACGAACGATCTCTCTCGGTGTCGGCGTCAGCTGCGACGCCGTCGCCATGACCCCCTCGAGCCACACCACCAACGCATCCACGTCAGGCTTCTGCGGGTTCACCTGGAGACGAGACACCTCGACCAGCTCGCCGTCGAGCAGATGAAAGAGCCGCCAGTCGCACCCATCGGTGAGAACACCCACGTAGCGCTGGCTCATGGCGTCGATGCGAGATGACACGTACCCGGCGAGTTGCACGATCGCGTCGGCGAGGACGTTGCCGGCGCGCAGATCGCGCTTGACCTCGATGACCGTCAGGCCGACCTCGATGTCGATGCGCCGCCGCTCGCCCGCCGGCGACTCGAGGACCACCTCGTCGACCTGGTGGTCGTCCAGCTCGAACGGCGCACTGACCAGCAGCGTGTGGATATCCGACTGCACAGTTGCTTCGGTCCGCGCCGCCTCGCGGTTTGCGAGCCGCTTCACTAGCGCCGTCAGGTCCACTGCTGCCTCGGTCATACCGACCACCGTAGATACACGTGGTGACACGAATGCGGACGAGATGGTTTCGTGTCCTCGCTACCACCCCTCGTGAGACGGCGCTCGTCGCGGTAGATCGACCGCGTGAAACTCCCCGCCATCGTCGTCGCGGTCGCACTCGCACTCGCACTCGTCGAGCTCCGAATCCAGGCGAAGGCGACGAAGGTGCAGCCGCCATTGACTCCATCGAGACGTCACCACCGGCGAGGTGGGCGAGACCCGCGACCGTTTCACCACGTTGATGCGAAAAGTAGGTGGGGGTCAGGCCGGTCGGAACTGATGCCACGCTTCCCGGTGGGGTGAGGTCCCGATCAATGTCCGCGGCGACTCCGGACGCGCAAGAGACCGAACTCGAGGTTCCGGGATCCAGCACAGCCAGATGACACGGCTGCATTTCCGGTTCTGCTACTCTCGCCGAGAGCCGGAAAACCGGAAATCTGATACCTGAGAGGCAGCGCCCATGACTGACGACATTTCCGGGGATCGCCCAGCACCACCGAGTTGGAAGGTTGACAACGTTCGGGTCGGGCCACATGCAATTCTCCGGCTCCGGCAGCTCGGTTTCGCCACACCAGAGATGCTGCGTGAGTCATTGCAGGACGGGGCATCCGCCTATCGGGCGGCCGACACAGGCCATCACCCCGCTGCGTACCCGGGCGAACGGATGTGGGGCGAGACCGTCGGTTCGTTGGCTGCACTCACGCAGGGCGACGGCTGGGAAAAGGAGTGCTTCAACGGCGTTGACCTGATTCGCAACCGCGAGACCAACGCCGCTGTGGTTGTGACCGCCGGCGACGCTGGCACCGGGCGCGGGAGCACGAGTCCAAACGTTCGCTACAAGCGCCAGCAGGTAATCACGGGCATGGTGAACGGCACCTTTGACAGCCTGTTCGAGGAGGGCTCTCGGCCAGAGTGGGACGTCTGGTTCCTCCTGCACTACGTCGCGGGCGATCGCATCGTGCCCGCCGAGCTCTCGCGACCGCGGAGCATCGATCGCGACGGTTTCGTACCCAGCTGGATTGAACGGCTGATCATCCCGTCGTTCGCTGACGATGGCGGCGGAAGTAAGAAGCGCCTCAGCTCGGACCTCAGCCCGTCGGGTGCTCCGACCATCGCTGCCGATCCCGTCGTGAACGTCCATCGCCGGGTCAGCTGAGGTTGTCCAAGAACACGTTTAATCCATCGCGCCTGACCGAGGCTCGTCGACGTCGCGGCCTGACGAAGCGGGCGCTCGCTGATGCTGTGAACCTGAGCGACCGGCGCCTGGCTTCATTCGAAAATCAGGGTGAAGAACCGCCCGAGGCGACCCTGGACCGTCTCGCCTCAGAGCTGCGGTTCCCGGTCTCCTTTTTTTACAGGCCCGACACACGCGTGGTCGAACCGGACCGCGTGTCGTTTCGTTCCTCTCGCGGCTCTCCGCTCGAGACCGTGATGCGGCGCTCGCCGGGGTCGGTCTCGCTCTGGAACTCGCCGAGTGGATCGACGAGCGGTTCGAGCTCCCCTCGATCGACCTTCCCGACCTTCGGGACGCTCCTCCGGCCGAAGCGGCCTCAGTCCTACGCAACGCGTGGAGTCTCGGAGAAACCCCGGCCCCGAACTTGGTCCATCTCCTTGAGGCACACGGCGTCCGGGTGTTCTCACTCGTCGATGAGTGCCAAGCACTCGACGCCGTCTCGTCTTGGATAGACGACAAGCCCTTCGTGTTCCTCACCCGACACAAGAGCCCGGAGAGAGCACGCTGGGACGCCGCGCATGAACTCGGCCACCTGGTCCTACACCTCGGCTTCCCACCGCACGGCAAGGATCAGGAAGACCAGGCGGACGAGTTCGCGTCGGAGTTTCTCCTTCCCCGTCGAGGTGTTCAGTCGCGCGCGCTCCACGCTTCCCGTCGCTACCTGAGGTACTGGCCGAGAAGATCCACTGGAGGGTCTCCGCTCTCGCCTACCTGCGCCGTCTCGAGCGGCTTGGAACGCTGACTGAGTGGCGCTATCGGTCCTTGGTGATCGAGGCTTCCCAAGCGGGATATCGACGGAGCGAGGGTGACATCGAGCGAGAGACGAGCCAGCTGATTCCGAAGGTGCTCGACGTGCTGCGCAGTGAGGGAGTTGGCATCTCCCAAGTCGCCTCGGATCTCGACGTCACGGCGTCGGAAGTGCGGGGACTGATGTTCGCACAGCTGCGCTCGCTCAATGGTGGGGCGTCCCAGGTCCGTGGTGAGCGCCCACATCTCTCCGTCGTGAACTAGCTCTCCGAGCCCTGTCCCTACGAGACGACTCGATCCAGCCGAGCAAAGCCTCCCCTACGAACGGGCGGCGCCACGAGCGTGTTCGGGACTGGGATACGGTCCGCCGAGCTGGTGGTTCCCACGAAGGAGGAGAGATGCGCAGGTTCGTGATCGAGATGGGCGCCGTCCTCGTTCTCGCCACAACCGTCCTGGGGTGTTCCTCCGAGTCCGATCTCTCCCTCGGCTCAGGATCGACCACCTCGACCACGCAGAACGCCACCACCATCGAGATGGCAACGACCACGAACGCAGACGCCGCTAGTTCAACTGTCGCGCCTTCCACGACCACGAGCACTTCGACGTCCACGAGCACAACGGCAACCACCCAACGCCGTGAGCGTGGCTACATCGCTGCCGCCACATTCGAAGATCCCTGGCCGTTCACTGTCGAGGAAGGCGTGGTCCGATGCCTCGGTGGCTCGGCAGTGGTGCTCATCGCCGAGGGCACGACCTACGCGATCAACGGGCTCGCCCGAGGAAGAATCGCTGACGAGGGCTGGTCCGAGGTCGAGCCGATCTGGCTCGAAAACCCGAGCATCCCTGGCACCCGAATCGACATCGGCCCGGTGATCAACATCGGACTCGACCTGTGCGACTGACCATGCCTGGACGCACGCCAGGATGAGTGGCCAGCGTCAGACCATCACGACCTGGCAAGACGCCGAGTTCGCATCCGCGGTGTGGATGCGAACTCACGGGCATCCGACGGCCCATGTCACCGGCGGTAGCAGCGACGGTGGCGTGGATGTCGACGCCGGCGACTTCGTCGCCCAGGTCAAGTGGCACACCAAGCCCGTCGGACGACCCGATCTCCAGCGCCTCTACGGCACCATCATCGACCTCGGCGCGTTCGGCATGATGTTCTCGCGCTCCGGGTTCACCCGCCCGGCTATCGAGTTCGCCGAGGCGAATGGAATCGGCCTCTATCAACTGTCGATCGACGGCAACGTCACGCCGGTGCTCGAACTCACCGTCAACTTCGTTGAGTCGGCGGGAGCGAAAGCGCAGCGCGAAGCCGAGGACCCTGCCGTCAAGAAGTTGGATCAACGCATCGGATCGATGGCGTCCCTCTCGGCTCGCGTGACCGACACCATCCAGCAGCGGTCCAGACACAAGCTGACCAGGCGGGAGCGTCGCAGCCTCGAGAAAGCGCGCCGTCTGGTATTGAGCACCCAGAGCGACATCTCGGCCACGAACCATCTCTACGAACGAGGAAAGTGGAAGGCAGCCACGCGCAAGGTGGACAGGATTCACCGCGTTCTCACCGAAGCGGAGTCGGAGTTGCGGCCGTAGGACTCCATCCTGAGGTACACGGATGAGTAGACGCCCACCGTGAGCTGAGAAGGCGTTCGACCTCCTACTCTCAATCGGATGGTCTGGCGCCCTCTGTCCGTACGAGATGAAGCCGCAGAGAGTGCGGCGTACGACGCCCTCCATGACGGGGTGCCCGAGTGGCTCTCCGTGCCGATCGGCAAGTGGATATCAGAGGTTTTCGAGAGCGTGAGCTACCAGGCCAATCTCTCCAACACGCTCGACCTTCTCTACGGGATGCTGCGTCGGCCGATGCCCACGTCCGGTGATCATGTTGCGGTCAATAACCTCATCGAGGCCGCAGCCGACGGTGACCTCGACGTGCTGGACGCTTGCGTTTGGCTCACCGACACGTACACGAGCGGTTGGGACCATCGCGATCGCCTGGAGCTTCTGCTCAGAGTCCATGGTTCGTCGTGGACGGTCGGTCGGAACGAGGCCGACCAGCCGTGTCTGACGCGGCGGGTCGATTCAACGGTCGAGGCAGCCCTCAAGGCTGAAATCAACGAGCAGGGCAACGCAGCACGACACCTCCAGCGGGCATGGCACCGGGTCTACGGACGCAATCCAGATGCTGGTGGCGCGTACCGAGAGGCCGTTCGCGCCGTCGAGGCCGCAGCCAAGCCAGTCATCGCGCCAACTGCGACCGGTGCCACGCTGGGGACGATGATTGCGGATCTGAGCAACAAGCCGGAGAAGTGGACGGTGGCGCTCAATGAAAGCGGCGCGGCACCTGGAGTCGACCTACTGATCTCGATGTGCAGAGCTCTCTGGAAGTCGCAGTTCGATCGTCACGGTACCGACGACAACTCGCGACCGCTCGATGTCAGTTTGGTTGAGGCTGAGGCCGCTGTTCATCTCGCGGTAACCCTGGTCCACTGGTTTCGGGCGGGCATCGTCGTCCGAGTGTGACAACGCCTTCTGCCGCCGATTGTCTTCGCCGTCCTCCGTCAGAGCCCCAGACTCCGTGATGTCGACGGTCCGTCGAGGGTTCTGGCCGCCAACTGCTGCTCGAAGGCCATGAGTTCAAGCCTCATCCGTACATCGGGGTTCTCGTCGATCCAGTCGTGGGTTGAACCGCCGCCGTCCACCGCCATCCCCGAGACCGCAGCTTCGAGCACCTCACGCTCGTGGACGAAGCGCTCGTGGCGGAGCGCAACTGCGGCCTCTGGAGCAAGTGCTGGGTTTCGTTCGATCTCAGCCAGGTCTGTCACCGGCGTCCCAGTGTCGATCGCCCAACGCTGCCGTCGCTCACTCCCCCACTCCCGGCGGAGGTCGCCCGCCACTTGGTCGAGGTCGTCGGCGACGGCGTAGACCGTCGTCCTGTCCCGGGCGCGGCTCATCTTCACGTAGGCCAGCTCTCGACCGCCGCCGTCTTCGAGAACGTGGACGGTGTCGTGGGTGGCGCCCTGTGATCGGTGGACGGTCACCGCGTACCCGTGGGCGAGCCGATCGTGGGCGAGTTCGTCGCCAGTGAGACGGTGGCGACGGCCGTCTCCCATTTCGATCGTGACCGCGTTCTGTTCGGGTTCGACGCCGATGACTGTGGCTCGAGTCGAGGTGACGACGGACCGATCGTCCGAGGGTGCGAGCGCGACGACGCGGTCGCCGACCCGGTAGCCGCGCCCGCCATGCGCTCGGAGCTCGGGACCGGTGAGTCGGCCGGCCCGTTCCCAGTGCGCTCGCCCGAGCCGCGTTGACCGCGTCGACGCTGGCTCGCTTCCAGGCGAGCATCGTGGTGTCTCGCCCGGCAGCGATGTCGGCGGCCCAACCGCTGGCGCAGGAAGCGAGGACCGCACTACGGCGAGGCCCGATCTCGACCCGTCCTCGATCGAGGTACCAGCCGATCGCTTTCCTCGCGTCGCCGTCGCGTAGCTCGACGAGCGCGCCGACCTCTCGGGGATCGTGCTGTCGGACGTTCTCGTCGAGTACGTGGACCACGTGACGGTCGGCGATCCCTTCGAGGCCTCCTCCTGGACCGACGGCGCCGAGCTGGCGGTGGTCGCCGACCATGACCACCTTGGCTCGCGCCAGGTCAGCGGCGGCCAGCAGTCGGAGGAGATCGTGGTCGTCCGTCATTCCCGCCTCGTCGAGGACCACCACGGTCGACTGGTCGAGTCGTGACTGCCCATGGTCCAGACGCCACAACAGGGACGCGACGGTCGAGCTGGCCATCTGCGCTTCGGCACCGAGCGTCTCCGCGGCCTGGCCCAACATCGCAGTTCCGACCACTCGGTAGCCGGCGGTCTCGAAGGCCGAGCGGGCGGCGTCGAGGGCGGTGGTCTTGCCCGAGCCGGCCACACCGATGAGGACATCGACACCCGATCCGCTGGCGCAGATCGCCTCCACCGCAGCGCGCTGTCCGGCGGTCAACGGGTGATCCGAGCCTTCTCTCCTTCAGATCGAGCGCAGTCGTCGCGATCTCTGGTGTCGTGGTGGGTGCTCGGTTCGTCGGGCGGCGCACTCGATGCTGTGTGCGATGGCGGTCTCGATTGCGAGGACGCACGCCGGGGCGAACGGCTGCTCGTCGACGCTGGGGCCCCGGACGAGCGGGATGGCGGCACTGTGGTCGATCACCGCATCGACGACGCGGTCGAGCTCGGAGGGGTCGAGCCCGAACAGCATCGGAGCTGCCTCCACCATCACATGCCGACGACTGAACACCTTCCGCCTGGCGAGCGGACCGTCGCGTCCGAGCAGATGGTCGACCAGCTCTCGGACGTGTGCTGGTGTCAGCTCGTCGGGTGCGATCCGACGGCTGCTCGATGCCTTGATCCTGGCCATCACTCGGTGGGGGCGCCACCCGATGTCGACGAGGTCCTGTCGCCATTTCGGGACCAGGTCGTCGACGGCCTCGAAGCGCTTGGCCGAGCGGCTGGTGCGGGCGGCGATGCCTCGAGCTCGGTACGAGTCGAAGCCGGCCTCCTCGACCGCGTCGTCGATCTCGTCGGACCGCTTGGAGTGGACGTCCATGACCTCCTGCGGGACTCCGGCGATCGCCCAGTGTCGGAGCCGGTTGGATGGGCCGTCGTCCGACACGATCCCGTAGCCGAGGTCGATGGCCTTGCGTGCCGCCGCCATCCGGCCGACGACGGTGGCGGCGTGAACCTGATTCCGAATGAGGGCGGTGTTGGCACCCTTCCATCCACCGCGCTCATCGAGCATGGCGGTGACGTTGGCGATGAGCACGTGGTCGTGTGGGCCGGGGTCGCCGGCTCGCGTGGTGGCGTGGCGGGTGTGGGCGTAGACGAGTCCGCCCGTGGGCGACGGCGTGGATGCCTTGCCCCTACGACCGCCCCGTTCGCACAGGAGCTGATCGAGGTAGCCGAGGGTCGCCTCCCGTTCGGCGTCGAGGATGGCGTGCATGTCGTCGGCCCGGCCGATCACACCGAGCTCGGCCACCGACTTGTGCACGCTGACGACCAGTTCCATTCCCCGGCCGCTTGGTGTTGGCGAGGCGGATGCGGGTGTCGGGGTCGGCGGCGCCGCCGGGTTCGTAGATGGCCTTGTAGTCCTTTGGCTCGACCGAGCCGGCGAGACCGAGAATCGGCGCGCACGCTCCTCCCCATCGGAGCGGCGTCTCGCCACGGCTGCCGTTTTTCCTGGGCGCTGCTTGGCGACGTCGTCGTTCGGCAGAGGACGGTGGCCTCGTGGTAGGCGACGGACTCGGCGCCCATCATTCGTTGGAACGCCATCGGTCACTCACCCGGTCCGTGACCGAGGCCGAAGCCGTTCAGCCGGCAGGTTGCAAACGTGTTCTCCGATCTTGGGGTTGCCCTTCGGGCTCGGGTCCGGGACGGATCCCGCGGCTCCTCGAGGTCCGCGTTCATGACGCAGGACGGCTGCGGAGGGCAGCGAGGACGGGAGCGACGTCGGTACCGAGGAGTTCGGCCAGGCGATTGACCGGGACGAGGATGCGCCGGCCGAGCCGAACGGTGGAGAGTTCGCCGCTGTGTGCCAGCTCGTACGCCGTGGTCCGGCTGATGCCGAGGAGTTCGGCCGCCTCGCTGATCGACATCGTGAGCCGTGTCGGTGGCGAGGAGGTGGTCGGGAGGGTCGGGATGGGTTCGAGGTGCTGTGCCATGCCCGGATTGAGGCATCAGCCGTTCCGGTGAACG
>CAVVGJ010000007.1:0-275621 GCA_963747745.1 uncultured Acidimicrobiaceae bacterium | reverse complement strand
GGCCGGGCGCCCGACGTCGTCGGCCGGGCCGCCAGCTCGGCATCGACCTCCGCCTGGAGAGCGCCGACCGGGTGGCGATCGCGTTCGATGAGACCAGCACCGTGGCCACCCTCGACCTGCTCGCCGAGGTCTTCGAGCTCGAAGCGGCACACGGTGCCAGCGGTGGCGGACGAGACCCCGAGCGCCGAGCTCCACCCGTCGCTGGCCCGCACGTCGGCGTTCCTCACCCACCCCACCTTCCACGCCCACCGTTCCGAGACCGAGATGCTCCGTTACCTCCGGGTGCTGGCCGACCGCGACGTGGCGCTCGACCGGGCGATGATCCCGCTCGGTTCGTGCACCATGAAGCTCAACGCCACCGCCGAGATGGAACCCATCTCGTGGCCCGGTTTCGCCGACATCCATCCCTTCGCGCCGGCGGACAGCACGGAGGGGTACCTGCGCCTGATCGACGAGCTCGAGGAGTGGCTGGTCCAGATCACCGGGTACGCCGCGGTCTCGTTCCAACCCAACGCCGGCTCACAGGGCGAGTTCGCCGGACTGCTCGCCATCCGCACCTTCCACGACGCCAACGGCGACACCGGCCGCCGCGTCTGCCTGATCCCGAGCTCGGCCCACGGCACCAACGCGGCCTCGGCGGTCATGGCCGGCATGCGGGTCGTGGTCGTGGCCTGCGACGAGGACGGCAACGTCGACGTCGACGACCTCCGGGCCAAGGTGACCGAGCACGCCGAGACACTCGCCGCGCTGATGGTGACGTACCCGTCGACGCATGGCGTGTTCGAGACGCGGATCGGCGAGATCTGCCAGCTCGTCCACGACCACGGCGGCCAGGTGTACCTCGACGGCGCCAACCTCAACGCGCTCGTCGGTGTGGCCAAGCCGGGCGCGTTCGGCGCCGACGTCAGCCACCTCAACCTGCACAAGACGTTCTGCATCCCCCACGGGGGTGGAGGCCCCGGCGTCGGGCCGGTGGCGGTGCGTTCCCATCTCGCGCCCTACCTGCCGAACCATCCGCTCGACGACGGGTGCGGGCCGGCCACCGGGCCCGGCCCGGTCTCCGCCGCGCCCTACGGCTCGGCCGGCATCCTGCCCATCTCGTGGGCCTACGTCCGCATGATGGGCGCTGAGGGGCTCACCAAGGCGACGGCGTACGCCATCCTCAACGCCAACTACGTCGCCGTCCGCCTCGGCGGGCACTTCCCGGTCCTCTACACCGGCGCGCACGGCCGCGTCGCCCACGAGTGCATCATCGACGTCCGCGACATCACCCGTCGCACCGGGGTGACGGTCGACGACGTCGCCAAGCGGCTCGTCGACTACGGCTTCCACGCCCCGACGATGTCGTTCCCCGTGGCCGGCACGCTGATGATCGAGCCCACCGAGTCCGAGTCGCTCGCCGAGCTCGACCGGTTCTGCGACGCCATGATCGCCATCGCGGGCGAGATCGCCGAGATCGAGTCGGGCGCCGTTTCCCACGACGACTCCGCCCTCGCCCACGCTCCCCACACCGCCGAGGATCTCCTCGTCGCCGACTGGGACCGGCCGTACTCCCGCGAGACCGCGGCCTACCCGGTGGCGTCGCTGCGGCGCGACAAGTACTGGCCTCCGGTGAGCCGCATCGACGGTGTCGCGGGCGACCGCAACCTGGTGTGCGCCTGTCCCCCACCCGAGTCCTTCGAGGCCCCCTGACCCCGCCCTCCTCCCACACATCACCGTTCTTGTCGGTCGTTCGGGCGTCATGCGCCCCGAAACCCCGACAAGAACGAAGAGGGGGGATCGCTACACGATGGGGAGGTCGTGGCGGAGGCGGCGGCGGAAGTCCCACAGGTAGGCGTTGAACGGGAACCGGCGCGCGGCGGGGGGCAGGTGGCGGTCGACGGCGGCCATGGCCGCGATCACGGTTTCGAAGATGCGCTGCCGGGTGCCGTCCCACGGCAGACCGAGCTCGGCCCGGAACGGTTCGGGCAGGAAGCCGACGGTCAGGAGCCGTTGGGAGGGACCGATGAGCGCGGCGATGGGCTGGGGAAGGAACTGGGCGCCGGCGATGCCCTGGAGATAGCGGCGCGTGAGGTCGTCCATCTCGATCCGCTCGACCATCTCGTCCCAGTACTCGTAGAAGGCGTCGCGGTTGGGCGGCCACATCTCGTCGGTCACCTGCAGGGTCGTGCCGAGCCGAGCGCCGTGCCGGTACAGCACGGCGCCGGTGTCGCGATCGATCGGTCCGCGGACCAGCTCGTAGACGTCCTCGAGCCCCTTGTACAGGCAGGCGGCGACCCACCGCTGCAGCTCGGGGTCGAAGGCGTTGTAGGCGACGGGATCCCCCGGTGACGAGCGCACGTGGCGGTGCTGGGAGTCGACGGCCCGACGCATCGCGTCGCGTTCCTCTTCCGTGCCGAGCAGGGCCACGGCCAGGTACGACACCGTGGTACGGAGACGCTTGACGGGGTGCTTGTCGACCCGGCCGCTGTCGACGGTGCTGCGGGCCACGCCGTGGCCGACCGGGAGCAGCGAGAGCTGCATGATGACGTTGGCCCCGGCGGCCGCCATGCCCACACCGCTGATGGCATCGAGCACCTCCGGCGGGACCGCCGGCGCCCGATTGGTAACAACTGTTGCCATATGCCGCGACTGTACCGCTTCGCGAGCACCGGGGCGGGCGCTGGCCTGCGGCGACCGGGTTAGGGTCCGGCCCATGAAGCTCGGACTGCAACTCGGGTACTGGGGCCGCGGCCCGGTGCCGAACACGCTCGACACCGTCCTCGAGGCCGAGGCCATGGGCTTCGACTCGTTGTGGACGGCTGAGGCCTGGGGGTCCGACGCCCTGACCCCGCTGGCCTGGTACGGGTCGCACACCACCACGATGAAGCTGGGCCAGGGCATCACGCAGATCTCGGCCCGGACCCCCACCGCCACCGCCATGGCGATGAACACGCTCCAGCACCTCTCCGGTGGCCGCGTGATCTGCGGGCTCGGGGTCAGCGGCCCGCAGGTGGTCGAGGGTTGGTACGGCCAGCCCTTCGCCAAGCCGCTCGCCCGCACCCGGGAGTACATCGACATCATGAAGCAGGTCTGGGCCCGTGACGAGCCCGTGACCAGCGCCGGCCCCCACTACCCGCTCCCCTATCCCGGCCGACGGGCCGGGCTCGGTGGGCAAGGGCAAGCCACTGCGTTCGATCACCCACCCGCATCCCACGCCGATCCCCGTGTACCTCGCAGCCGAGGGCCCCAAGAACCTCGAGCTGGCCGGGGAGATGGCCGACGGCTGGCTGCCGATCTGGATGAGCCCGGACGAGTCCGACTGGTATCGGGAGCGCATCCAGGCCGGCATCGACAGGGTCCCGGGCAAGTCGTTCGACGACTTCGGTGTGGCCGCGGTCGTGCCCACCTTCGTGCACGACGACGTCGACGAGGCCATCGACGCCCTCCGTCCGCAGTACGCGCTCTACATCGGCGGCATGGGTGCCCGGGACGAGAACTACCACTACGAGGTGTTCGCCCGGATGCTCGATGGCCGCTACGAGGCCGACTGCGCCAAGATCCAGGACCTCTACCTCGACGGCCACAAGGACGAGGCCACCGCGGCCGTGCCCGCCGAGCTCATCGACGACGTCGCCCTCGTCGGTTCACCGGAACGGATCCGCGACCGCGCCCAGCGCTGGGAGGCATCCATCGTCGACACCCTCCTCATCGGTGGCCCGTGGGAGATCGTCGAACCAGCCGGTCGGGCCCTCCTGTCCTGACCGCCACCCGTGGTGGTGGCTGAAAAACTGGAACGTGTTCTAGTCTGGGACCATGACGCTCCCTGATGTCGGGGTCATCGACACGATGATCAACATCCCGCACGGCTCCAAGAAGGACTGGTACCGCTTCCTCCAGCCCCAGCTGCACGACAGCCAGTCCAAGGAGGAATTCGAGTTCCCGGTCGAGTACATGTTCAAAGGGGTGCCCGACGACATCCCGGAGGACGTGGATCCGACCCAGGCCGTCCTCGCCGAGATGGACCGCTACGGCATCGACATCGGCCTGGTGGGCATCTCCTTCGCCCGCGACGAGTCGATCACGGGCATCGCCGAGAACCCGACCCGGTTCCGGGCCGCCTTCGAGATCGATCCCAACGCGGCGATGGACGGCGTGCGGGACCTCGAGCGGGCGGTGCGTGAGTTCGGCGTCGTCGCCGCCACCTTCTTCCCCGCCGGCAAGAACCCGCAGGTGCCGATCAACGACAAGAAGGTGTTCCCCTTCTACGCCAAGTGCGTCGAGCTCGACATCCCGATCTTCGTGTGCGCCGGCATCCCCGGCCCCCGGGTGCCCGCCGGCTGCCAGGACGTGATGCTCATCGACGAGGTGTGCTGGTACTTCCCCGAGCTGAAGTTCGTGACCCGGCACGGTTGCGAGCCGTGGCAGGACCTGGCGGTGAAGCTCATGCTCAAGTGGCCGAACCTGTACTACTCCACGTCCGCGTTCGCCCCGAAGCACTACCCCCAAGCCATCATCGACTACGCCAACACCCGGGGCGCCGACAAGATCATCTACGCCGGCTACTTCCCCATGGGACTCTCGCTGGAGCGGATCTTCTCCGAACTGCCCAACGTCGGGTTCAAGGACGACGTGTGGCCCAAGTTCCTCCGTCACAACGCGGCCCGGGTCCTGGGCATCGAGGACAGCTGATGCGCGAGTACCCGTTCCCGATCCCGTTCGGCTGGTTCTGCGTCGCCCACCCCGAGGACCTGGTCGACGGACACGCCATCGCCCGTTACTACTTCGGCCGCCACCTCGTGATCTGGCGGGGCGATGACGGCGTCCACGTCCAGGACGCCTTCTGCCCGCACCTGGGCGCCCATCTCGGCCACGGCGGCACCGTCGAGACGTGCGACGACGGGACGAGTTGCATCACGTGCCCGTTCCACGGCTGGCGCTTCGACGGCGAGGGCCGCAACACCGAGATCCCCTACTCGGAGCGCACCAACCGCAAGGCGAAGTTGGGCACCTACCCCGCCATCGAGCGCAACGGTCTCATCATGGCCTGGTACCACCCCCACGGCGTGGAACCGATGTGGGAGGTGCCGTCCATCCCCGCCTTCGACACCGACGACACCGAGTACTCGACCATGATCTCGACCAACCACGTCATCGACGCCTGCTGGCAGGAGATGGCCGAGAACGGGGTCGACTCGGCGCATTTCCGCTACGTGCACGACACGGCGGAGGTCCCGGTGCTCGAGCACTACGAGTGCGGGTTCCCCGACGCCGACATGCGATCGACCCAGAAGTTCCCCACCCCGCGCGGCGTCATGGAGGGGCGGATCGACTCGCACAGCCACGGGTCGGGCATGTCGCTGGTGAGCTTCACCGGCATCATCGACACCTACAACCTGGCGGCGCAGACCCCGATCGACGCCGGCCGCACCGAGCTGTGGTTCCACTTCCGCTTCAAGACGATGGGCGACGAGGAGACCACCCGCAACGTCGGCAACGCGTTCGTCCGGGAGGTCGACAAGCAGGTGCTCGAGGACAAACCGATCTGGGAGCACAAGGCCCACCTCGTCCGGCCCGCCCTGGCCGCCGAGGACGGACCGTTCATCAAGTTCCGCAAGTGGGCGGCGCAGTTCTACGCCGGCGAGGTCAGCCCCGAGCGCGACGTCTACGAGCCCCCGTTCTGGCCCGACCGGCTCGACGAGGCGCCGGCGAAGGCCACCGCCTCGGTCCGCCACCGCCGCTGACCGTTCTGATTCAGATCCCTTCTGGCACCACCTTCGTCGCTCGTCGACCGGCAAACGTGGCGCCAGAACGAGGATGACGGGCGTTCCGGCAGCAGGTTCCTCGCTCGTCGAGCGTGAAAGGTGGTACCAGAACCGGGGGTGGGTCAGGCGGGCTGGTTCGCGCTGACGACCCACATGGAATAGAACTGGGCGCCGCCGCCGTAGGCGTGGCCGAGGGCGGTGGTGGCCCCCTCGATCTGGTGCTCGCCGGCGGTGCCCCGCACCTGCATGGCGGCCTCGGCGAAGCGCAGCATGCCCGAGGCCCCGATGGGGTTGCTCGACAGCACGCCGCCCGACGGGTTCACCGGCAGGTCGCCGGTCATCTCGGTGACGCCGGCCTCGGTCAACTTCCAGCCCTCGCCCTCGCCGGCGAAGCCGAGGTTCTCGAGCCACATCGGCTCGTACCAGGAGAAGGGCACGTACATCTCGACCACGTCGATCTGCTCGCGCGGGTTGGTGATCCCGGCCTGGGCGTACACGTCGGCGGCGCAGTCGCGCCCGGCCTGCGGGAGCACCTGGTCGCGCCCGGCGAACATCGTCGGTTCCGATCGCATGGCGGTGCCGTGGATCCAGGCCGGGTTGTCGAAGCCCGCCGCGGTGTCGGCGCCGCCGATGACCATGGCGCAGGCGCCGTCGGAGCTGGGGCAGGTCTCGCTGTAGCGGATCGGGTCCCACAGCATCATCGACTCCTTCACGGACTCGAAGGTGATGTCGGGCTCGTGGAGGTGGGCGTAGGGGTTCTTGAGGGCGTTGAGCCGGTCCTTGAGCGCCACCAGGATGCCGATGTGGTCCGGGGCGTTGGAGCGGCGCATGTAGGCCCGGATGTGGGGGGCGAAGTAGCCGCCGGCGCCGGCCACGAGTGGAGCCTGGAACGGGATGGGCAGCGACAGGGCCCACATGGCCTCGGACTCGGACTGCTTCTCGAACGCCACGGTGAGCACCCGCTCGTGGATGCCCGCGTTGACCAGGCTGCTGGCCACGATGGCGGTGGACCCACCCACCGAACCGGCGGTGTGGACCCGCAGCAGCGGCTTGCCCACCGCACCGAGCGCATCGGCCAGGTACAGCTCGGGCATCATCACGCCCTCGAAGAAGTCGGGCGCCTTGCCCACCACCACGGCGTCGATGTCGTTCCAGTCCATGCCGGCGTCGTCGAGGGCACGCCGGGCGGCCTCGCGCACCAGACCGGCCATGGACACGTCGCCCCGGGTGGCCATGTGCTTGGTCTGGCCGATGCCGACGACGGCGGCCACCTCTCCTGCGGTTCCCATCACGAACCCTCCATGACGCAGACGATGTTCTGTTGCAGGCAGGCGCCGGAGGTGGCATGCGCCACGGCCCGGTCGGCGTCGCCGGCGGTGATGCGGCTGGCCGCCTCCCCGAAGCGGATGAGGCCCGCGGTCATCATGGCGTTGGCCGCCAGCGCCCCACCGGACGGGTTCACCTCGACGTCGTCGCCGATGCCCATGGCGGTGCGCAGGATCTGCTCCTGGTGGGCGAACGGCGCGTGGATCTCGGCGAGGTCGACGGGTCCGTTGCGCACCCCTGCCCGCTCGGCGGCGATGGAGGTGGACGCCGACACGGTGAGGTCGCGGACGCCGAGGGATTGGGCATCGATGCGGTGGTCGAGCCCTCGGATCCACGCCGGTCGGTCGCACAGCTCGCGCGCCTTGTCGCCAGCGGCCAGCACGATGGCGGCGGCCCCGTCGGTGATGGGCGGGCATGCGTGACGGCGCAGCGGAGCCACGACGAAGTCATCGTCCAGCAGCTGGTCGGCGTCGGCGGAGCCGCGCAGCTGGGCGTGGGGGTTGGTCGAGGCCGCGTTCCGGCTGCGCGCCGCCACCTCGGCCCAGTCCCGCTCGGTGGCCATCCCGGCGTCGAGAACGGCCCGGGCCTGGAGGGCGGCGAGTCCGACGGAGTCGGCCCACAGCGGCGCCACGTAGTACGGGTCCATCTGGCGGCTGAGCACGGCTCGCAGGTCGCCCGGCGACGACTTGCCGTAGGCGTAGACGAGGGCGGTGTCGATGGCGCCGGTCTGGATCTTCACCCACGCTTCGTACAGGGCCCAGGCGCCGTCCATCTCGACGTGGCTCTCGCTGATCGGTGGCCAGGGACCGACCGAGTCGAGCGTCATCACGAAGCTGAAGGCCTGGCCGGCCAGGTAGTCGGTGGACCCCGAGCAGGTGAAGCCGAAGTCGGACGCGGTCATGCCGGTGGCGGCGTAGATGTCCTGGATGACCGGGCTGAGCAGCTCGACCTCGTTGCGGTCCTCGACGCGTCGCTCCTGGTCGGACTGGGCGAACGCGACGATGGCGGTATCTCTCATGCAGGCCTTCTCCTGGCTGGTTCGCTCGTCCTACAGGTGGTGCTTGTAGGTCTCGTAGTCGGCGTCGGGCTCGCCCGTGGGTTCCCAGTACTCGATGGACTCGAGCGACTTGGTGGGGTGGTCGGCCCACTTGGCCCGGACCCGCATGCCCATGCGCACGTCGTTGGCGGGCATGCCGGACACCATGCCGAACAGGCCCATGTCGGCCCCGTCGAGCACCACGGTGGCGCACACGTAGGGGATCTCCATGGCCTGGCCGTAGAACTGCACGTTCACGACGCAGAAGGTGGTGACCACACCCGTGTCGGGGACCACCACCCGTTCCGGCATCGGGACGGCATCGGTGGGGCACACGCCGCGGATCGGCACGTACACCTTGTGGCACTCGGGGCACTTGGACCCGATCAGGCGTTCTTCCTCGACGCCTTCGAGGAACTCGGTGACCGCGGTGCTGGCGGTGAAGGTGTAGTCCAGGCGGGCCGGCGTCCTGATCGAGCGAACCGGCTCGACGTCGCGGAGTGCGGCGGGAAGCGTGATGTCGGTCATGCCGCCTCGCTCTCCTCGGCGGGAACCAGCTCGAAGCAGGCGATGTCGGTGATCGCCCCTTCCCGCTCGTCGGCCCAGCGGATGCGGACCCTGGCGCCGGTGGTGATGGCGTCCATCGAGCCGGCATCGACCACGTGGAGCATCGAGGTGTCGGCCCCGTCCAGGCGCACCAGCGCCCAGGCGAAGGGTCGGCCGAGGGGTTGGCGTTCGTCCGGCGACGGTTCCCACGCCCACGAGGTCACCGTGCCGCGGTCGGCCACCTCGACCAATTCGGTGAGCTCGTCGGCCGTGTCGGGGTCGTACTCGACGGGCGGCACCAGCACGCTGCCGTCGCGGCGGCGGATCCCGAGCACGATGCCCTCGCGCAGCCCGGTCAGGAACGCGGACTGCACGGGCCCCACGGTGCGGGTGAAGGGGTACTCGATCGTCAACGGTGCACGGAGTGGAGTCTTGTCGCTCACGAATCTGACGTTGTATCAGATTCGCGTCCGTCTGCCCGTTTTGGCCCTGCGGCGCGGGATGATCGAGGTCGGGCATGCTGGTGACGATGGGCGGACCGGACGACACCTACACCCACGGCCACCACGACTCGGTCCTGCGATCGCATCGCTGGCGGACGGCGGAGAACTCGGCGGCGTACTTGCTCCCCCATCTCCGGCCCGGACTCGATCTCCTCGACGTCGGATGCGGGCCCGGCACCATCACCGTCGACCTAGCGTCGCGGCTGGCGCCGGGCCGGGTGACCGGTGTCGACCGCTCGCCCGAGATCGTCGACGCGGCCGCGGCGGCTGCCGGCGACGCCCCGAACCTGCGCTTCGCCGTCGCCGACGTCTACGGCCTCGACTTCCCCGACAACTCCTTCGACGTGGTGCACGCCCACCAGGTGCTCCAGCACCTGTCCGACCCCGTCGCCGCGTTGATCGAGATGCGCCGGGTGTGCCGGCCGGGCGGGATCGTCGCGGTGCGAGACGGCGACTACGCCGGTTTCACCTGGGCGCCGTCCGACCGTCGGCTCGATCGCTGGATCGACGTGTACCGGCAGGTGGCCCGATCCAACAACGCCGAGCCGGACGCCGGTCGCTACCTCCTGGGGTGGGCGCAGCGCGCCGGGTTCGCCTCGATCGAGCCGTCGGCGTCGGTGTGGTGCTTCGCCACGCCGGACGACCGACGGTGGTGGGGCTCGCTGTGGGCCGACCGCATGGTGCACTCGGCGGTGGCCGACCAGGCCGTCGAGGCCGGCATCGCCGATGTCGACGAGTTGGCCGAGATCGCCCAGGGCCTGACCGATTGGTCCGCGCAGCCCGCCGGGTGGTTCGCCGTCCTCCACGGTGAGGTGATCGCCACGAAGTGACCGGCGCGAGGTTGTGGGAGCCTCGCCCGCCTGTATACCCTCGGGGGTATGTGTAGGCAGACGACATGCAAGAGCTGCGGCCGCCCCAGCTGGGCGGGCTGCGGGGCCCACGTCGAGCAGGTTCTGGGCCACGTGCCGGAGGACCAGCGCTGCGACTGCCGCTCGACGGGCACCTCCGCAACCGGGAGATCTGGCAGTCCCGGTCTGCTTCGAAGCCTCTTCCGCCGCTGAAGCCCGCGGCTCCGAGCCAGATCTGACACCGCGTCAGGTTCGGCTACGGTGCACCTCATGACCGTTCACCGCTGGGGGCTGCGCCCCCAGACCCCATCACCGTCCGGCTCGCTGGCGCTCGCGCGCCCGGATCACTCGCTCCGCTCGTGACTGGTACCGGATTCTGGCGCCTCGCCGAGACCGACGGCTCGTGGACCGCGCTCATCGACACCGACGGGACTCCCGTGACCGCCGGCGAACTGGTGGGCCGGGCCAACCAACTCGCCCACGGGTTGCAGGGCATCGGACTCGAGCCGGGCGACACCGTCGCGGCCGTGCTCCCGAACTGCCGTGAGTTCATCGAGCTCTACCTGGCGGCCCTCCAGATCGGCCTGGTCTTCACCCCGATCAACCACCACCTCGTCGGCCCGGAGATCGCCTACATCGTCAACGACTCCGAGGCCTCGGTGCTGGTGGGTCATCGCCGGTTCGCCGACGCCCTCGCCGGCGCCGCCACCGAGCTCGAGCTGTCGAAGGACCACTGGTTCGCGGTGGGCGACGTGGCCGGCTTCCGTGACTTCGAAGAGCTGGCGGCCGACCAACCCACCACCGCCCCACCCGGTCGCACCGCGGGCATGGCCATGCACTACACGTCGGGCACCACCGGCCGCCCCAAGGGCGTGAAGCGCTCCCTCCCCGACATGGAGCCCTCGGAGCTCGGCTCGCTCTACGCCATGTTCATGATGCTCTTCGGCGTGCAGCCGTTCGACGACAACGTCCATCTCACCGGCTCGCCGCTCTACCACACGGCGGTGCTGCTGTGGACGAGCAACTCGTTGCACCTCGGACACACCATCGTGTTGATGGACAAGTGGTCGCCAGAGGACTGCCTGCGCCTCATCGACGAGCACCGGGTCACCACCAGCCACATGGTGCCGACCCAGTTCCACCGCATGCTGGCGCTGCCCGAAGAGGTTCGCAACCGCTACGACGTCTCGTCGACCCGATGCATGGTCCACGCCGCCGCACCGTGCCCGCCCGACGTCAAGCGGCGCATGATCGACTGGTGGGGCAACTCGATCATGGAGTACTACGCCGCCACCGAGGGCGGGGGGACCATCATCACCGCCGAGGAGTGGCTCCGGAAGGAGGGCTCGGTGGGCAAGGCGTGGGCCGGGGCCGACGTGCGCATCTACGACGACGAAGGCAACCGGCTGGGTCCGAACCAGGTGGGCACGATCTACATGGGTCTGACCCAGGCCGACTTCGAGTACAAGGGCGACAAGTCGAAGACCAAGGCCAACCGCATCTACGACAGCGACGGCGCGTTCTTCACCGTGGGCGACGTCGGTGAGCTCGACGAGGACGGCTACCTGTTCCTGCGCGACCGCAAGATCGACATGATCATCAGCGGCGGCGTCAACATCTACCCGTCGGAGATCGAGGGGGCCTTCCTCTCCAACCCGGCAGTCGGCGACGTCGCGGTGTTCGGCATCCCCAATGACGACTGGGGCGAGGAGGTGAAGGCGGTCATCGAGCCGGCCGAGGGTCTCGTCGCCGACGAGGCCTACGAAGCCGACCTCCGGGCCTGGGCGGAGGTCAACCTGGCCTCCTACAAGCGTCCTCGCAGCTACGACTTCACCACCGAGATGCCGCGCGAATCCACCGGCAAGCTGTTCAAGCGCAAGCTCCGTGATCCCTACTGGGAGGGCCGCGCCGCCCAGATCTAGCTGGTCTCAGGGTCAGGGTCCACCCCCACCCCCGTTCTGGCACCACGATCTTCGCTCGCCGACCGAAGAACCTGGTGCCAGAAGGTCTCAGGGGGTGGGCAGGAGGAGGCGGGCGGCGGTGTCCACCTCGCTGCGCACCCACTCGATGTCGCCCACGCCCGACGTCCACGACACCAGGCACGAGAACCAGACGTGGCCCAGGACGCGGATGATGTCGTGGGTGCGACCCGAATCGGGGTCGTCGGGAAACGCCGCACCCATGATGCGGTACATGACCTCGGTGACCTCCTGGGTGGCCCGGACCGCCGCGCCGTCGTCGGAGGTCTGCGCCGCCACCACCGCGGCCGCCAGCGCCGGGTCGCGCTCCATCGAGCGCAGCGCCCGGTGCAGGACGTCGAGCACGCGCTCGCACGCGCTGTCGCCCACCGGGGGACGCTTCGTGACGGTGCGCTCGAGGTCGAGCATCCACTCGAGCATCGCCGCCACCAGCAGGTGGTCCTTCGATGAGAAGTACCGGTAGATCGTCCCCAGCGCCACGCCGGCCTCGGTGCTGACGTCGCGCATCTGCACCGCCTCGTAGCCGCCCCGGGCGGCCAGCTCGAGCGCGGCCCGGATGACCCGCAGGCGCCGGTCCCGCTGGGATCGGTGAGGCCTTCGGTGGACTCCACGACCATTACTTGCTCACTCCCGCTCCGGCCCTTGCGGGCCGTTCGTCGGTCGTTTCGCTGCCGGCTGCTCGCTGGCGCTCCCGACGCCGGCCCATTACTTGCGCACTTCCGCTTCGGCCCCTGCGGGCCGTTCGTCGGTCGTTTCGCTGCCGGCTGCTCGCCGCTCGCTGCCGGCCGCCCGGACGAGGTCCCGGAACGGCACGCCCCGGTCGGCGCTCGGCTCCGGGGGCAATCCCAGCACCTGCTCGCCAACGATGTTGCGCTGGATCTGGTCGCTCCCGCCGGCGATGTGCAGGGACGGGCTGTGCAGGAAGCGCTTGGACCACATGCCCCGGGCCGGCAGCATGTCGCCGCCGAGGGTTGCCAGCGGGCCCTGGACGGCGAGGGCAGCTGCCGTCAGCGCGCTGAGGTGCTCGGCGTAGGCCAGCTTCATGATCGAGGCCTCGGGTCCTGGCCGGGTGCCCTGGCTCAGGGCGGTGAGCGTTCGGTAGCGGAGGAAGCGCAGCACCTCCTGGCGGACGTGGGCCCGGGCCAGCAGGTCACGGACGTGGGGATCGTGGGTCTTGGCCTGGCGGCGGGCCAGGTCGATCAATGCCGTGGCATCGACGCCGGTGGAGCCGCCGGCGATCGCGCCACGCTCGGCGGTGAGCGTGGTCCTGGCCGCGGTCCAGCCGGCGCCGATCTCGCCCACCACGTTGTGCACCGGGATCCGGACCTCGTCGAGGAACACCTCGGCGAAGTGGGCGTCACCGGTCATCTGCCGCAAGGGCCGTGGATCGATGCCCGGTGACGTCATGTCGACCAGGAAGTAGGTGATCCCGTCGCGCTTGGGGACGTCGGGGTCGGTCCGGGCCAGGAGGATCCCCCACGCGGCGCGCGAGACCGACGAGGTCCACACCTTCTGGCCGGTCACGACGAACTCGTCCCCGTCGCGTACCGCCCGGGTCGACAGGGACGCGAGGTCCGATCCGGCACCCGGTTCCGAGAACAGCTGGCACCACAGCTCGTCGCCCCGGAGCATCGGAGGCAGGAAGCGGGCCCGCTGCTCTGGCGAGCCGTGGCGGAGCAGCGTGGGTCCCACCATGCCGAGCGCGATGACGAACGGACCGGTCGTGACGCCGAACGCGGCCTGCTCCTGGTTGAAGATCGACTGGAAGATGGCAGGCTTGCCCTGGCCCCCCGCCGACTCCGGCCAGGTGAGCGCGGCCCACCCACCGTCGTGGAGGGTGCGCTGCCAGCCGCGCGCCAGCTCCACGTAGGTGTCCTCGTCCAGGTCGCCGAACGAACCGACCGAGAAGTCGCCGGCGCTGCCCTTGGCCACCGCGTTGGCCTGCAACCAGGCTCTGGCCTCGGCGCGGAACGCAGCCTCTGTCTCGGTGTCGCCGATGTGCACGGGCACTAGAGTAGAACACGTTCTAGTTCCGACCCGACGCAGGTGTTGTCCGCCCGAGCGTTGAAGCATCTCTGGTCCCCTGATGCCAGCCGCAGCCACGAGGAGCCCCATGGAACGTCTGTCCGGTCTCGACACCGCCTTCCTCACCTTCGAGACCCCATCGGTCCACATGCACGTGGCGCAGACGGCCATCTTCGACCCCTCGACCATGCCCGGCGGCTACGACTTCGCCACCATCAAGGCCCACATCCAGAGCCGGCTCCATCTGGTACCCGCGTTCCGCCGCCGCATCGTCGAGGTTCCGTTCGAGTTGAACCACCCGATCTGGGTGGAGGACCCGGACTTCGACATCGACTACCACGTCCGCCGGGTCGGCGTCCCGGCACCGGGATCGCTGCGTGACCTCTCCGAGCTCGCCGGCCGCATCGCCTCCCGTCCCCTCGACCGATCCCGGCCCCTCTGGGAGTCCTACGTCTGCGAGGGCCTGGAGAACGGTTGGATCGGGGTCATCACCAAGATGCACCATTGCGCGGTCGACGGTGTCTCGGGCGCCGAGCTGATGGCGAACCTGTTCGACCTCACCCCGGATGCCCCGCCCCCGGTTCCACCGGCGGAACGGGAACCCGAGCACCTGCCCTCCGACCTCGAGCTGGTGGGCCATGCGATCACCAGTCAGATCAAGCGCGCCGTCAAGCTCCTCCCCCTCCTGGGCCAGACGGTGTCCACCGCAGCCAACCTCGTGCAGCGTCATCGTGACCCCGACGCCGTCGTCGGAGCCGTCCCGCTCACCGCTCCCCGTACCCCGTGGAACGCGGCCATCACCCCCCATCGGAAGGTCTCCTTCGCCAAGGTCGACCTGGCCGACGTGAAGGCGGTCAAGGACCACTTCGGTGTCACGGTGAACGACGTCGTGCTGGCCCTCATGGGTGGGACCTTGCGGAAGTACCTCGAGGCCAAGGGCGTGCTTCCCGACGAGCCGCTCATCGCGGTGTGCCCGATCTCGGTCCGGACCGAGGCGGAGGTCGGTCAGGCGAACCGGGTGTCGGCCATGTTCACCACGCTCGCCACCGATGTCGACGATCCCGAGGAGCGGCTGCGGCGCATCCACGACACGACGCGCGGCGCCAAGGAGGACCACAACGCCATCGGAGCGTCGTTCCTCACCGACTGGGCCGAGTACGCCGCCCCGGCCACCTTTGCACTGGCGTCCCGTCTCTACAGTCAGCTCAACCTGGCGAACCGCCACCGACCCATCCACAACGTGGTGATCTCCAACGTGCCGGGTCCGCCCGTTCCGCTCTACTACGGCGGCGCCGAGCTGGTGGCCGCCTATCCCATGGGTCCCATCATGGAAGGTGCCGGGCTCAACATCACCGTCATGTCCTACCGCGACCGGGTCGACATCGGCTTCATGGCATGTCGTGAGCTGGTGCCCGATGTGTGGGATCTTCCCGACCACGTCGAGGCCGCCATGGCCGAGCTGCTGGCGGCCGCGGGTCTGCCTTCGGCGGCCGACGGGCCGGTGCCGGCCAAGGCGGTCGCCAAGACAGAAGAAGGCGGTCGCCAAGAAGAAGGCGGTCGCCAAGAAGAAGGCGGTCGCCAAGAAGAGATCGGCGACAAAGAAGAGGGCCACCGCCAAGAAGACGGGTCCGTCGCCGATCTGACGCCATGTCAGAAACCAGTACCATCGCCGCATGGCCTTCCAGCTCGCTGACCTGTTCGAGCACGCCGTCGACGTCGTACCCGACCGTCTCGCCCTGGTCTGCGGCGATCAACGGCGGACCTACGCCGAGCTGGAGGAGCGAGCCAACCGGGCCGCGCACCTGCTGTCGTCCTGTGGCGTCGGCCCCGGTGACTTCGTCGGCCTGTACGCCACCAACTCGGCGGCTCACGTCGAGGTGATGCTCGGCTGCTACAAGCTGCGGGCCACGCCGGTGAACATCAACTTCCGCTACGTCGAGCACGAGCTGCAGTACCTGTGCGAGGACGCTGGCCTCGCCGCCCTGGTCCACGATGCCGCGCTGGGCGACCGCGTCGGTGCGGTTGTCGATCGTGTGCCCCCGATGAAGGCCCGGGTCTCGTTGCGGGGGCCCGCCGCCGGATCGATCGACTACGAGGCCGCGGTGGTCGAGCACTCGTCCGAGCGGGACTTCGGCGAACGCAGCGGCGACGACCTCTACGTCTGCTACACGGGCGGTACCACCGGCATGCCCAAGGGCGTGGTCTGGCGGCAGGAGGACGTGTTCTTCGCCCTCGGCGGTGGCTACGACGCCTACACCGACGAGCCCGTCCCCCACGATCGCTTCCTCGCCGAACGGGCCGCGGCCGGCGAGAGCATCCAGTTGCGCAGCCTGACCCTGCCCCCGCTGATGCACGGCGCCGGCCAGTGGGGAAGCATGCGCTTCTTCTTCGAGGGCAACGTGGTCGTGTTCCAGGAGCACTTCGACGCGCGGGCGGCCTGGGAGCTGATCGAGCGCGAGCAGCTGACCAACATCATGATGACCGGCGACGCCATGGCCCGTCCCCTCATCGAGGCCTTGCGAGAGATCGACGACGAGCGGGAGATCGATCTCGGCTCGCTGTTCGTGATCGCGTCGTCCGCCGTCGTGTTCTCGCAGTCGGTGAAGAACGAGTTCCTCGATCGGCTGCCCAACGTGATGATCCTCGACTCCATCGGCTCGACCGAGACGGGCCAGAACGGCATGACCACCGTGACCCGCGACGGCGTCATGAGCGCGGGTGGCCCCACGGTGAACGCCTCGCCCGAGGCCGTGGTCCTCGACGACGCCAACGTGCCGATCGCACCGGGCACCGGCGAGCCGGGCCGACTGGCCCGTACCGGGCACATCCCGCTGCGCTACCACAACGATCCGGAGAAATCGGCCCGTACGTTCGTCACCGGCCCCGACGGCACCCGCTACGCGGTGGCCGGCGACAAGGTGTTGCTCGAGGCCGACGGCACCATCACCCTGCTGGGCCGTGACTCGGTCTGCATCAACTCCGGCGGCGAGAAGATCTTCACCGAAGAGGTCGAAGCGGTGGTGCGCGCGCACCCCGATGTCTACGACGCCATCATCGTCGGTGTTCCCGACGAGCGGTGGGGCCAGCGGGTGGCGGCCGTCGTACAGGCCCGCCCCGGCGCCGTGTTGACCCTCGAGTCGCTCGATCCTCATTGCCGAGCGTCACTGGCCGGCTACAAGGTGCCCCGCCAGCTCCACGTCGTCGACGTGGTGAAGCGCTCCGAAGCGGGCAAACCCGACTACCGCTGGGCGGCATCGATCGCCGCCGGCACGGCCTGATCGACCCGGCCCGTCGCGCGCACCGCGCGTGCATCAGGTGCCGGTGAAGCGTGGTGGCCGCTTCTCCTTGAATGCCAGCGGGCCCTCCTTGGCGTCGTCGGTGGCGAAGACGGGCAGGCCGATCTCCAGCTCCAGTGCCAGGGCCTCGGTCTCGGGTAAGTCGCGGGTCTCCCGCAGCGACCGCAGGACCGCCTGCACGGCCAGGGGGCCGTTGGCCGCCACCTGCTCGGCGAGGTCGCGGGCCACGTCGAGGGCGGTGCCGTCGGGGACGAGGTGTCCGATCAGACCCACCTCCTTGGCTTCCTTCGCGCTCACCATGCGCCCGGTCAACAGCATCTCGGCCGCCACGGTGTAGGGGATCTGCCGGGACAGCCGGACCGTGGACCCGCCCAGCGGGAAGATTCCCCGACGCACCTCGGCGACGCCGAAGGTGGCCGACTCCCCCGCCACCCGGATGTCCATGGCCTGGAGGATCTCGGTGCCGCCGGCCACGCAGTAGCCCTCGACCGCCGCCACGATCGGCTTGGCCGGCTTGTCCTGGCGGAGCAGCGCCTTCCAGTGCAGGTCGGGGTCGGCCTGGAATCGGGGCGTCCACTCGTTGTCTCCGTAGCCGCCAGCCATCTCCTTCAGGTCAGCGCCGGCGCAGAAGTCACCACCGGCCCCGGTGACGATCACGACCCGGATGTCGGGGTTCGACTCGACCTCCACCCAGGCGTCGGCCATGCGGACCAGCATCTCTCCCGACAGCGCGTTCTTGGCCTCGGGCCGGTTCAGGGTCAGGGTGGCGACGTGACCGTCGATGTCGAGGCGGGCGTGGGGAGCAGAGGTCATCGGATCCTCACGAGCCCATGTAGGCGGCTTCGAGCTCGTCGGCGATGTCGGCTGGCTCCCCCACCGCGGTGATGCGGCCCTGCAGCATGATGGCGGCGTAGTCGGCGACCCCGAGCACGGTGCGGGCGAACTGCTCGACCACGAGGATCGAGACGCCGCCCCGCGCGATCTCGGCCACGATCTCGTAGAGCTCCTCGACGATGAGGGGCGCCAGCCCCATCGAGAGCTCGTCGAGGAAGAGCAGGTTGGGATCGACGGCCAGTCCGCGGGCCATGGCCAGCATCTGCTGCTCGCCGCCGGAGAGGGTTCCGGCCAGCTGGTTTCGTCGCTCCGCCAGCCGCGGGAAGGTGGCGTAGGAGCGTTCCTCGACCTGGTCGAGGTCGGCGCCGGCGAAGGTCACCATGCGCAGGTTCTCGCCCACCGTGAGGTTGGGGAACACGCCGCGGCCCTCGGGGATCGTGCACACGCCGAGACGGGCGAGGGCGTCCGGACTGGCCCCGTTGACGTGGCGACCGGCCAGGTGCACGCACCCCGACGTGACCGGGAGCTGTCCCGAGGCCACCTTGAGGGTGGTGGTCTTGCCGCCGC
The DNA here is from genome assembly GCA_963747745.1 of uncultured Acidimicrobiaceae bacterium. Lineage (GTDB taxonomy): Bacteria > Actinomycetota > Acidimicrobiia > Acidimicrobiales > Salinilacustritrichaceae > Salinilacustrithrix. The sequence goes on along the minus strand of CAVVGJ010000007.1, from coordinate 256,917 downwards.
CGTTGGGTCCGAGCAGGGCGACGACCGAGCCCTCGGGCACGGAGAGATCGACGCCGTGGAGCACCTCGATGCGACCGTAGGACGCTCGGACGTCCTTGAGCTCGAGCAGCGCAGTCATCCGTCGACGGTCGTTCCGAGGTAGGCCTCGAGGACGCGTTCGTTGGCCTGGATCTCGGTCGGGGTCCCGACCGCCAGGATGGTGCCGAAGTCGAGGACGTGCACCGTGGCACAGACCTTCATGACCATCTGGACATCGTGCTCGACCAGCAGCACCGCCATGCCCTCGGCGGCCAGATCGAGCAGCAGGGCCGCGAAGTCGTCGGACTCGGTCTCGTCGAGCCCGGAGGCGGGCTCGTCGAGCAGGAGCACCTTGGGCCGGGTGGCCAGCGCCCGACCCAGCTCCACCAGCCGGGCCAGGCCGGTGGGCATGGCGTCGACCCGCTCGTCGGCCACGGCCCGGATGCCGACACGATCGATGAGCTGCTCGGTCTCGACGACCGGATCCACCGAGTGATCCTTCGACCAGCTCCGCCTGATCTCGGCTGCGGTCAGGATGTTGTCGCGGGCGGTGAGCGAGCCGAACACCTCCAGGCGTTGGAAGGTCCGGGCGATGCCGAGCTGCGCTCGCCGATGCGCCTTCTTGGTCGTGATGTCGTGCCCGTCGAGCACCACGGTCCCCGACACGGTCTCCTGCAGGCCGGTGATCACGTTGAACGTGGTGGTCTTGCCCGCACCGTTGGGCCCGATGAGGCCGGTGACGACTCCGGGTTCGACGTCGAGGTCGAGATCGGTGACGGCGCGGTGCCCACCGAACTGGACGTTGATCCCCCGTGCCTCGAGCAGGGCCATCAGTCGCCGCCCTCGTCACTCCGCTGCTGCTCGTAGAGGAGCCGGAGCATCCAGAACCGCAGGAAGTCGGTGAGCGAACCCCGTACGAACACCGCCCCGCCCGCCACCACGACGCTCAAGCCGACGGTGGCGAGGATCCCCGAGGAGATGACGTCGCGGGTGTCGCCCTGCCCTGTCGAGACGAGGTAGGCGACCAGCGCGATGACGATCCCGACCCCCATCGCCGCCGCTCCGGCGAGGGCCAGCCATCGATCGCCTCGGCTGGTGCGATGCCCGATCCGCTCGAGGTCACGCTCGAAGCGCGCCCGGCGGTCGTCGGATGCCGCGGGCCGAACGGTCGCGGTATCGATCGATGGGTCGGTCATGACGGCGTCGTTCCCCCTGTGGCCATGGTGCCACGGCCTGTGTCGATGGTGTGTGTGGAGCTGGTGTTCATATCGACTTGCCGGTCCCGGTGAGATACGCCGCCTCGATCCCGGCTGCCACTTGGCTGGGGTTGCCGGGTTCGCCGATCACGCCGTGCACCATGATGGCGGCCCGGTCGGCGATGCCGAGCACCTCGTGGGCGAATTGTTCGACCACCAAGATGGTGAGTCCTGCCTCGGCGAGACGGCCGACCTCCTCGTAGAGGTCGGACACCACGATGGGTGCCAGACCCATCGAGAGCTCGTCGAGCACCAGGAGGGCGGGGTCGCAGGCGAGGGCCCGCGCCATGGCGAGCATCTGCTGTTCGCCACCCGACATGGTCCCCGCCAGTTGGGTGCGACGATCGGCCAACCGGGGGAAGTGCTGGTAGGCGATCTCCTCGACCGACGCCCGTGACCGACCCGTGTGCGTCATCATCCACAGGTTCTCGGACACCGACAGGTTGGGGAAGATGCCACGTCCCTCCGGAATCGTGCACAGGCCGACCCGCGCCAGGGTGTCGGCGTCGGCGCCCGTGACGTCGGTACCGAGGATGGTCACCGTCCCCACCGTGGGTACGAGGAGCCCGCTGATGGCCCGCAGCAGGGTGGTCTTGCCGGCGCCGTTGGGTCCGAGGAGCGCGAACACCTCACCCGTGCGGACCGTGAGGTCGACGTGGTCGACCACGTCGAAGTCGCCGTAGCCGGCACCGAGGCCACGGACCTCCAGCATCGGCCGGCCATGCGGTGGCTCCGCGGCCGGCGTTCGAGCCGGCCTCGCGCCGGTCGTGTCGATGCCGAGGTAGGCCTGCTGCACCAGCGGATCGTTGCGCACCTCCTCCGGCGAGCCAGCGGCGATCGTGGATCCGAAGTCGAGGACGGAGATCTCGCGGCACACCGACATCACGAGCGACATGTCGTGCTCCACCAGCAGGATGCCGGGGCCGTCGTCGGCCACTGCCGTCAGCACCGTTCCCAGCTGCTCGGTCTCGCGCTCGTCCAGCCCTGACGACGGCTCGTCGAGCAGCAGCATGCGGGGGCGGGCGGCCAGGGCCCGGGCCAGCTCCACCAAGCGGGCGCGACCGGTGGGGAGCGTGTCGACGCGGTGGTCGGCCACGTCGCCCAGGCCGAGGCGCTCGATCATCTCGTCGGCGACAGCATTCGGAGACTCCTGCGTCTTGGCCCAGTGGCGCCGGAACTCCGCGCCGGCCAGCACGTTGTCGCGCACCGTGAGCAGGGTGAAGGTCTCCAACCGCTGGAAGGTCCGGGCCAATCCAAGCCGGGCCCGGCGATGGGGTGGCGCCGACGTGATGTCGTGACCGTCGAGCTCGATCGTGCCCTCGACGGGTCGAGTCAGGCCGCAGAGCACGTTGAACAGGGTCGTCTTGCCCGCGCCGTTGGGGCCGATGAGTCCCGTGATGGTTCCGGGCCCTGCCTCGAGGTCCACCTGGCGGAGCGCCTGGTGACCTCCGAACCGGACCGTGATGCCGCGGGCGCGGAGCGTCATCGCCGATCCCCCGCCAACCCGAGCCGATCATCGAGCCAGGCGCGGTCGGCGTCGTCGAAGTGGTCGAACCCGAGCCACTCGAGCGCGGTGGGGTCGTCTCGTTCCACACTGCCGCCGGGCCCGCTGGCGGACACGGCGCGGGCGCTCAGTGTGCGACGCACGCTCCGTACGGTCTCGTGGACGGCCCCGTTGGGGTTCCGGCCCAGGCTGACGCCGGCCAGCGCCGGCGCCAGGAGCAGCAGCGTCCGCAAGCTCGGAACCAGGTCGGGGAGGATCGAGAAGCTGAGCGTGTACGTGATCCCACCGAAGAGCGCGCCGCCGGGTGCACCGATGCCGCCGATCACGGCGAGCAGCACCACCGGCAGCGACTGCAGGAACTGGAACGTCGGGGGGCTCACCGAACGCAGCTGGGCGCCGTAGAGCGCGCCTCCCACGCCGGCGATGGCGGCCGACAGGGCGAAGACCTGCACCTTGGTGGCGGTGAGGTTGACCCCGAGCGTGGTGCACGCGGCCTGCGAGGACTTCATGGCGAGCAGCCGGCGGCCGAACTCGCTGCGCCGGATCCGCACGACCCCGACGGCGATCAGGCAGAACACGACGCCCAGGAAGACGAGATGGGCTCGGTTGCCGTCGGTGGACACCGGACCCAGATCGACGCGTGGCACCGAGCGGTTCCCGTTGGGCATGAACAGGTCCTGGTTGAAGAAGACCAGGTCCATGAACACCGCGAACGCCGCGGTCGACAGGGCCAGGTAGAGGCCCTGGAGACGCAACGCCGGCAGGGCGACGATCACCCCCGCCACGCCGGCCGCGAGGCCGGCTCCGATCAGCCCGAGGGGGTTCCCGGCTCCGCCCCAAGCCCCCATCGCCACCGCGCCGATCCCGGCGAAGGCCATGGGGGCGAGCGAGATCTGGCCGGCGTAGCCGATGAGCGGCACCAGCGAGAGCATGACGATGCCCAGTGCCAGGCCCTGGCCGAGCTGGAACGTCCGGAGCCGACTGAAGACGGTGGCGACGACGAAGCAGGCCGCGGCCATCGGCACGATGGCCACCAGCCAGCGAGCCACCGGCGGGGCGGGGATGTCCTCGCGCGACTGCAGTTGTGCACCGGCGCGCACCCGGAGCGGCGGCAGGAACAGGAGCACGACGAACAAGGCGACGATCGGGATCGCCGGGCGCAGTCCGGTGAGCGACAGCGCGGGGTGGATGTGGTAGCCGGCGATCGACCGCAGCGGCTGGTCGAGGTGCAGGTACCCGATGCCGTACGCCTCGGCGAGGCCGATGACGATTGCACCGACGAAGGTGAGCGGCACGCTGCGGAGCCGCCCGAACAGGGCGGCGGCGTAGGCGTTGACCACCAGCAGCGTGAGCGGGATGTGCGAGAGCGATCCCTGGCTACCGGCGAGGAGGATCCCGGCGAGGCCGGCGAGCCCGGCGCCGAGGGCCCACGACAGCATCGATGCGCGATCCGGGCGGCCGCCGGTGAGGCGGCACAGGTCGGCGTCGTCCACCACGCTGCGCATCGTGACGCCGGGCCGGGTGCGGAACAGGAGCAGTCGCAGGATCACCGCGGTGCCGATGGCGGCCAGGATGGTGAAGCCGTCGTGCCACGTGAGGTTGACGACACCGAGGTCGATGCTGTTCCCGTCGAAGAAGCCCGGCATGCGCCGCCCCTTGGGAGGGAACAACGCCAACGCGCCCTGGTAGACGCCGAAGAGCAGGCTCACCGACACCACCAGCTGGATCACCTCGGGCACGCCCCGCAACCCCCGCAGCACCACCCGCTCGATGGCGGCCCCGAACAAGGGGGCGCCGACACCGAGCACGGCGACGAGCGCGAGGGGTGCCGGCCACCCCCACTCCCAGCGGAACTGCCAGTACGCGAAGGCGGCGAACATGCCGAAGGCCCCGTGGGCGAAGTTGAAGATGCCCGAGGTGGTGTAGGTGACGACCAGACCGGAGGCGGCAACGGCGTAGAGGGCCGCGGTGACCAGCCCGGTGATGGTGAAGGTGAGGAACTGCGCCACGAGGCCGGATGCCTACTCCGTGACCGAGACGGTGATGACGTCCTTCGGGTCGCAGTGGTAATCGGTCTCGGGAGCGTGGCGGGCGAACGCGCCGTTGACGACCTCGAGCACGATGACGCAGTCGGAGCTCTCGTTGGTGGCGGGGCTGGTGGGGGCGTGAAGGCCACCGCCGTCCCAGCTCGTGACCGCGGCGGCGTGTTCGAGCACGCACGTGCGAGTCAGGTTGTTGTCCATGTCGCAGGTCTTCGCCGCGGTGGCGAACAGGAGCCAGGCACTCATCGACTGGACGCCGAGGATGGCGATCTTGCCCTTCGTCGCGTTCACGATGTCGAGGTACTGCTGCGTGGCCGGGTTCTGGTCCGCTTCCTCGAACGGCCAGATCGAGGTCTTGATGAACGTGCCGTTGGCGGCGTCGCCGGCGGCGTTGAGGTACTCCTGGTCGTAGAAGTTCGCCTCCATGAGCTGGACCTTCGGGGCATAGCCGATCTCGGCCATGGCGCGCTGGAGGTTGGCCAGGTTCTCGCCCTCGCCGATGAATTCGAACGACTGCACCCCCGCGTCTCGCAGCTTCACCGCCAGGGGCTGCCAGTTGGCCTCCCCGAGGATGTTGTAGGCGCTGGCTTCGACGACGGTGTGACCGAGGGCCTCGTATCCGGCCTTGAACTTGTCGAAGGTCTGCTTGAGCGTCTGCAGGTCGCCGTAGAGGAACCCGGAATGGGCCGCGGTGTCGGGGAACTCGGCGTCGAGGAGCTTGATGGCGCCGGCCTGGTAGCGATCGCCCGGGTTGGGGATGGCCTGGACGCTACGGAGCGCGATCAGGTCCTGACCCGCGACGCCCGCCTTCTGGGGCGTGACCGAGAACCCGGCGAGGTCGATGAGCCCGCACGCCGCGCCGACGTCGGGCCACAGGTTGTCCTGCACCGCGCCTGCGCCCACCAGGGCGAAGTCGGTGCGGCATGCGTCCTCGACCACCGGCTGGTACTGGGTGATGGCGGCATCGTGGAGGTTGACCTCGAGCTTCTTGCCGTTGATGCCGCCCGCTTCGTTGCACCACTGCACGAAGGCGGTGGCGGCGTCGAAGATCTCCTGGTTCAGGCCGAGCCGTCCCGTGAACCCGGGGTCGGACACCGTGCCCACCACGATCGAGTCGGCCGAGATGCCCTGCGTGTCGCCGTCGGTGGCGTCGGGGACCTCGCCCCCGCCCTCGTTGGGGCCACAGACCGCCTTCAGCGTGCCGAAATCACCGGGCCCGGGGCCGGCGTCGGCCGCGGTGGTGGCGGTTCCGGTGTCACCCGGTGCGCTGGTGGTGGTCGACGAGTCGACCGACGAGGTGTCGTTACCCCGGTCGCCGCAGGCCGCGGCGACGAGTGCGAGGACGGTGACCAGCACGGCCAGTCGGCGGGTGCGCATTCGGTGGTTCCCCCTGTGGTGTTTCGAATCGACCGGAGCCGACGTGGTGTGACCAGTTCAGCCGATCGAGAGCGGCTCTGTTGCGATGGCGGCCCCGAGGTCCCGGATCGACGAGCCGGCGCCGCCCAGTTGGAGCTCGACGTCGGTGGCCAGACGGAAGTAGCGGTGCACGGGATAGTCGACGTCGACGCCGACGCCGCCGTGCACGTGCTGGGCGGCGTTGACGACACGCGCCCCACCTTCGCACGCCCACACGGCCGCGCTGGCCGCGGCCTGGGTGGCAGGCAGGTCGTTGTCGGTGCGCCACGCCGCCTGACGCGCCGTGGCCTGCATCAGGCTGGTGTCGAGCCAGGCATTGGCCATGCGGTGGGCCACGGCCTGGAAGGTGCCGATCGGGGCCCCGAACTGCTCGCGGTGCTTGCAGTGGTCGGCGGCCAGGGCGAGGGCACCGGCCGCCACCCCGGCGAAGTAGCCGCAACGCAGGATCCGCAGCTCGTGACGGAGCCGTTCGAGGGCGCCGAGGCCGTCGTCGATGTCGATCCGGCGGGCCGGGGCGGCGTCGAGGCGGATGGTGCGCAGCACCTGTCGGCTGGAGGTCTCCGAATCGGTGTGGTCGGTGACGGCGCCGGCCTCGAGCACGAACAGGCTCACGTCGGCGCCCGTGGCGGCGGAGACGACGAAGGCCCCGGCGTGCTCCGCCCCGGTGACGAGTCGCTTCTCACCGGTGAGCACCCAGCCGTCGTCGGTGTCCCGGGCCACCATGGCGGGCCGGGTCGTCTCGGTGGCCTCGGCGCCCTCGCGGAGCGCCGGAACCACGATGGCGCCGCGCGCGATCTCGGTGGCGGCGGGGTCGGCGCACGAGCCGAGCAGACGACCGCACGCGATGACCTCGACGTAGGGCACCGGTGCGACGTGGCGGCCGACCACCTCGGCGACGAGGGTGGCCTCGACCAGTCCGTACCCGCCGCCTCCGACGGATTCGGGAAGGGCCAGCGCGGTCAGATCGGCGGCGGCGAGCGCGGTCCAGAGATCGTCGTCGTGGCGCAGGCCGGCGCGCTCGCGGGTGCGGAGCCGCTCGGTGCCGGTGTGGTCGCCGACGATCCGGGTGGCGAGGTCGATGATCGCCTGCTGGTCCTCCGATGGGCTCAGGTCCATGTCGTCCGGTCTCGCTCTCTCGTGCGTCGGGGGTCGGTCGTCGGTCGTCAGGTCCGGGGAACCCGGGGCAGGCCGAGTCCGAACAGGGCGACGAGGTCGCGCTGGATCTCGTTGGTGCCGCCGCCGAAGGTCAGGATCAGGCATCCCTGCCGTCCCCGTTCGAGGCGGCCGGCCAGCTCGGCCTCCGGTGAGCCGCGGCGCAGCGAGGCGGCCGGTCCGATGATGCCCATCAGCAGTCGATAGGCCTCGAGGTAGTACTCGGTGGCGTAGAACTTGGTGGCCGAAGCGTCCGCCGGGTTGGCGCCGCCCGACGACGCCACCTTCCAGCTCATCAGGGTGAGGGCGTCGAGTCCGGCCACGACGCGGGCCAGGTCGGCCTGGACCCAGTCCTGGTCGATCACCCGGCGCCCGTCGGCCAGCTTGGTGGTCTTGGCCCAGTCGACCACCGCCTCGACCGAGGCGCTGATCATGCCGGGAGGGCCGAGCGAGACCCGTTCGTAGTTGAGCTGGTTGGTGATCATGTTCCAGCCACCGTTGAGCTCGCCGATGATGGCGTCGTCGCCCACCCGCACGTTGTCGTAGTAGGTGTTGAACGTCGAGGCGTTCACCATGGTCTCGATCTTGGTGTAGCTGAACCCCGGATCGGTGGTGGGGACGGCGAAGATGGTGATCCCGGCGTGTTTGGGGACATCGGGATCGGTCCGGGCCGCCAGCCAGATGTAGTCGGCGTAGCTGGCCAGGCTGGTGTAGATCTTCTGGCCGTTGATGACCCATTCGTCGCCGTCCTTGACGGCGGTGGTGCGCAACGACGCCAGATCGGTGCCGGCCGACGGTTCGGTGTAGCCGATCGAGAAGTGGAGCTCTCCGCCGAGGATCTTGGGCAGGAAGTAGGCCTTTTGCGCCTCGGTGCCGAACTCCATGATCGTGCGGCCGACGGTGTTGATCGACAGGAACGGGATGGGGGCGTTGGCTCGCCATGCCTCGTCGATGAAGATGAACTGGTCGACGTCGCCGCGTCCCTGGCCGCCGTACTCCACCGGCCAGCCCAGGCCCAGCCAGCCGTCTCGCCCCATCTGGCGGACCGCTTCCATGCAGGCCGGCCCTCCGGTCTCCCCTGCTGTCGACTCCTCGAGGACCTCTGGTGTCATCAGCTCGGCGAAGTAGGCGCGCAACTCCAGGCGAAGCGCTTCCTGTGCTTCGGTGTACGCGATCTCCACGAGGTCCCCTTCGGCTGGCGGCGGTCGGCGCAACCATATCTGACACCGCGTCAGGTAACGTGACCGCGGCGTCTGGGGCACGAAGAGATCGAGTCGTGAGCGACGCGCTCGGCGCTGGGGCGCCATGACCATGTACGGGAACCTGCGACGAATCCGACGGACTGCCGTCCTGCTGCTGGCCGCGCTGGTGCTGGCCGCGTGCGGGGCCCGGCTGTCCGACCAGCAGCGCGCCGCGCTCGAGACCACCGGCGCCGCCGCATCCGGGGCGTCGCCCGTGACGGCAGCGGCCGGCGGTACCGACACCGGCTCGGGCTCGGGGGTCACGACGACCACCGCGGCCGCCAGTACGGCCACGACAGTGGCGTCCGCCGGTGCCGCGGCGGCCCCCGACCAGTCGGCGAACACCGGCGGCGGTGGCCCCGCCGCTCCCGGCACCTCGGCGCCGCCCGCCGCGTCCTGCGGCGGCGGCGGCAACTCCGATGTGGGTGTCACGGCCGACGAGATCAAGCTGGGCAATGTCTCGACCATCTCCGGACCGATCCCGGGCTTCGGGCAGACCGGCGTCAACGCGGTGAAGGCCTACGTGAACTTCGTCAACGCCACCGGTGGCGTCTGCGGCCGGAAGTTGACCCTCGTCACCGCCGACGACCGGCTGCAGTCGGGCACCAACAAGTCCGAGACCGACAAGCTCAAGGGCCAGGTCCTGGGCTTCGTGGGTGGCACCACGGTCGTCGACGACGGCGCGGCCCAGTCCATCAACGGCACCAACATCGTGCTCACCGGGTTGGCCATCGCCGATGCCATGATCCGCTCGCCCAACAACTTCTCCACCGTGCCGATCGACGTGAACGACGGCGGCAACAACTCGGTGGGGATCCTCAAGTACTTCAAGGCGACCCGGGGCGTCTCCAAGGCGGCGCTCATCATCCCCGACCAGGCCTCGGCCAAGGCCCGGGGCCAGGCGTACGCCATCGATCTGAAGCGGGCCGGCTACGACGTCGTGCTCGAGACCACGGTGCCGGTCACGGAGACCAACTACGCCGACGACGCCGCCAACATCGAGGCCAAGGGCGCCGACCTGGTGCTCACCACGCTCGAGGTCTCCGGGATGTCCAACCTGGCCAAGGCCATGGAACAGAACGGCTACTTCCCGAAGGTGCCGTTCTACGGGGCCCAGGCCTACGGACGGGTCTTCCTCAAGCAGGCCGGCAGCGCGGCCGAGCCCACGGTCCTCGGTCTGGGCTACGAGATCGTCGAGGACGCCGGCTCGGTCCCACCGGTGAACGACTTCATCACCTGGTACCAGCGGACCAACCCGGGTGCCGACGTCGACTTCTTCGCCATCTTCGGTTGGGTGGCGGCCAAGATGTACGTCGACGTGCTCCGCACGATCGACGGTCCACCTACCCGGGACAAGGTGCTGGCCAAGTTCCAGGCGCTCACCTCCTACGACGCCGACGGCATGATCGCCCCCATCAACCCGGCCCAGAAGAAGGGGGCGTCCTGCTTCCTCATCGTCGAGGTCCAGGACGGCAAGTGGGTCCGAACTCACCCGAAGTCCCCCGGCTTCGACTGCCCGTCGTGACCACCACGGCCAAAATCGTGCGGGACCCGCGCCGGGTCGTCGCGCCCGCGCTGGCGATCGCCTTCGCCGGCTTCGTGTTCACCCAAGCCCGCTCGCCGGCCGACTTCCTCCAGTTCACGATGATCGGCATCGCCTTGGGTGCGGTGTACGCCATCAGCGCGGCCGGCCTGGTGCTCACCTACACCACCACCGGGGTGTTCAACTTCGCCCACGGGGCGGTCGGCATGTTCGCCGCCTACCTCTACTTCCAGCTCCGGGTCATCGAGGGCTGGCCCACGGCGGTGACCCTGCTGGTGGTGGTCGGGCTGGTCGGCCCGGCGGTCGGGTTGATCCTCGAGCGGGTCATGCGCAGCTTCAAGGGAGCCGGTGCGGGCACCACGCTCACGGTCACCATCGCGCTCACCATCCTGCTCATCGGCCTGGCCCAGACCCTCTTCCCCGACGACCAGGCCGCCCGGGTGGTGCCGTCGTTCTTCGGCAGCGGGCGGATCGTCGAGATCTTCGGCGCGCGGCTGCTGTGGGACCAGCTCTTCGTCATGGCCGTCGCCGTGCTGGTGGCGTTCCTGCTCCGCTACCTCCTCCACGTGTCGCGCACCGGCGTCGCCATGCGGGCCGTGGTCGACAACCCCGACCTCGCCTCGCTCAACGGAACCAACCCGGTGGTCATCGCCCGTACGGCATGGGTGCTGGGATCCGTGCTCGCCGCCCTGGCCGGCGTGCTGGTGGCGCCTCAACAGGGGGCGTTGCAGGCGGCCATCTTCGCCTTCACCGTCATCACCGCCTACGGCGCAGCCGTCGTGGGCCGGCTTTCCAGCCTTCCGCTCACGTTCGCCGGTGCCATCGGCCTCGGAGTCCTGCAGAACTGGGTCACCGGCATCGTGTTGGTCAAGCCCGACTCGGTGATCGGCGACAACTTCTTGACCGTCATCCCGTGGAGCTCCATCGGCAACGCCATCCCGCCCCTCTTCCTGCTCGCCGCGCTCCTCTTCCTGCCCGAGCAGAAGCTCTCGGTCGGGCGGATCGTGCGCCGGGACGAGCCCCGCACGCCCGGACTGCGCCAGTCGCTCCTTGGTGGTGTGGCCTTCCTCGGGGCCATCAGCATCGTGGCCCGGGTCATGCCGGTCGACTACGTGCCCGACACGGCCCGGGCGCTCGTCTACGCCGTGCTCCTGCTGTCGTTGGTCGTCCTCACCGGCTACTCGGGCCAGATCTCGCTGGCTCAGTACGTGTTCCTCGCTCTCGGCGCCTGGGCCATGGGAAGCGTCGCCGGCGGCGACAGCATCCTCGGACTGGCCGCGGCCACGCTCGTCGCCATCCCGCTCGGGGTCATCGTGGCGCTGCCCGCCCTGCGCCTCCAGGGTCTCTACCTCGCGCTGTCCACCTTCGCCATGGCCGTGGCCAGCCGCGAGCTCATCTTCCAGAACGACCGCATCTACGGCCTCGACAACCAGGTGGTCGGCCGGCTCCACTTCCTCGGCCTCGACTTCAGCGGCAACCGGGTGTTCATCGTCTTCTGCGGCGGCGTCTTCGCCCTGGTGGGCATCGGCATCCTCAGCATCCGGCGTTCGGCGTTCGGCCGGCGGCTCTCGGCGATGCGCGACTCCCCGGCCGCCTGCGCCACGCTCGGTCTGGACATCCGTCGCACGAAGCTCATCGTCTTCTGCGCGTCGTCGGCCATCGCCGGCCTCGCCGGCGCCCTCTTCGGCGGCCTCAACGCCACCGTCGGCACCATCGACTTCGAGTCGGTCAACAACGTCGTCCTCTTCCTGTTCGCATTCGTCGGCGGGATCACCACCATCACCGGAGCCCTGATCGGGGGGTTCCTGTTCGCCCTGTTGCCCCTGGTCCAGTCCGAATCACCGTCGTTGGCCGGCCTGGTCTTCGCCGCGGTGGCCGTGGCTGCCGTCCTGCTCGGCAAGCAGCCCAACGGCATGGCCGGGCTGCTCTTCGACCGCCTCGCCTCGTGGCGGCGGTCGTTCGCCGTCGGCCGGGACGCCCCCGATCCCGTCGTGGTTCCCGGGGTGGCACCGATCGAGCGGGAGGCCGCCGGTGTCCCGACCTGACCGTGCCATCCGACGCCACCTGCTCGGCCTCGTGGCGGCCGCCTTCGCCCTCGGCATCGTGGCCACCCCCGGCGCCGCGGCCCAGACGTCCGACCAGTCCGGGTCGGACCAGCCCGACGTGACGCAGTTCGGGGGCTTCATCGCGTCGTCGCGCAGCAACGGGTTCCAGCTCACCTACGACGCTCCCGGGCTGCTGGCCACCGGCGACCGCCTCTTCGACCTCTCCGTTCCCGAGGCCCTCGCCACCCTCAACTCGGGCCCCGTCGGCTACGCCCTGTCGAGCTTCGCCTACCCCGGCCCCCTGGTGGCCGACCTCGGTGCCGCCCTCGCCGCCGGCGGAACCGACACCGGCATCCCGCCCTATCCCGTCCGCTCCGAGGCCTTCTTCCCCTCGGGGCCCACCGAGACATCCTCCGGCCAGCAGGGCACCGAGATGTCGTCGGTCACCTCCTTCGGCGACTCGCGGGCCCATGCGTCCTTCAGCGGTCTCGAGATCCCCCCGGTCGCCTACGTGGGGAGCGCCGACACCGCGTCGCAATCGGCTGTCGAGGGCGATCAGGTCGTCTCCCGAACCCGGGCCGCGGTCAGCGACGTCTCGATCCTCGGCGGCCTGGTCACGATCGGATCCGTGATCACCGACCTGGTCTCCACCAGCAACGGCACCGAGGCAGCCTCGGCCGGGCACACCACCGTGTCCGGCGTGTTCGTCCTCGGACTGCCGGCCACGATCGACGGCGACGGGATCCACTTCGACCAACCCGTCCCGCCCAGCCGCGACAATGCCGGCGACAACCCGCTCAGCGGCGCCCTCGGCGGGGCGCTGAGCCCGGTCGGCGATGCGCTCGGCGGGGCGATCGGGCCCCTGAACGACCTCCTCGACAAGATCGGCGCCCAGGGCGACGATGCCCTCCAGCAACTCTTCGACGCCTCCGGTATCGAGATCCGACTGCTCGACCCCATCGAGACCGTCGACGGAGGGAGTGCCGAGCGCACCGGCAACGGCCTGCTGATCAGGCTCGACTACGACGGCAGCGACACTCCCGTGTTGACCGATTTGTTGAACCTCGTTCCCGCCTCGGCGCTGCCCGCCGACAACCTCGGCCCCGTCCCGTTCTCGCCGCAGGCCATCTTCAACCTCCTGAAGAAGGAATCGGTCTTCGGTGTGGGCCTGGCCACCGCCGACGTCTCCACCGCGGCGACGCCGGCCTACGTCGTCGACATCCCTGCCTTCACCCCGGCCACCGATGTCGGCGTCTCCACCGCGGCCCCGAGCGGATTCGACTCCGGCCCGCTCGACACCGCCGGCGGGTTCGAGACGGCCACGCCCGACCTGCCGGCGCCTGCGGCCCCTGCGATGGTGGGCGACGTACCGGCGACGTCGAGCCAACCGTTCCCGCTGGGCGACGCCGTGCCGGCGCTGGCGGTCATCGCCATGCTGCTCGGCACGCCCCTGTTCGCAGCCGGATCGCGACGCCTGGCCGACAACACGTTGGCCGCCACCGCGAGATCGTGTCCCGAGGGGCTCGACACCGTTCCCGAGGAGATCGGATCATGACCGCCGTACGACCCCGCTCCGCACCGCTGCGCGCCCCGTCGACGCCACCGTCCCGGCCGGGACCCGAGCTCGAGATCGGACACGCCGTCACGACGTCGGGCCGGACCGACACCGATCGACGTCGTTTCGCCGACTCGGTCCGGTCGCTGCGCACCGGTGGCTCGTCGCTGGCGCTCGGCGAGCGCACGCTCATGGTGATCGGCGGGGTGATCGCACCGCTCGGTCTCCTGTTCGTCCTGCTCGGTTGGATCGGCGCCTCGAGGACGCCGAACCTGTTCGAGCAGATCCCCTACCTGATCTCCGGCGGCCTGTTCGGCCTCGGCCTCGTCTTCCTGGGCGCGTTCTTCTACTTCGCCCACTGGATCACCGAATTGGTCAAGGAGAACCGGGCGCAGTCCGCCGCGCTCCTCGATGCCATCGAGCGGCTCCAATCCCAGGTCCGCGACGGGGTCGGGGCCACCGCCGCCGTGGCATCGGCGGCGGCCCAGCCCGGCGCCCACCACCTGGTGGCGACGCCGCGGGGCTCGATGGTCCATCGGCCCGATTGCGTGGTCGTGGCCGGCAAGGACAACGTGCAGGTGGTCGACGAGGCCGATGGCCTGGCGCCGTGCAAGCTCTGCGACCCGCTCGACGCTCCCTGATCAGCGCAGACCCCACCGGCCGAGCACCGTGTCCACGTCGGTCGGCGCGCCCGCGGGCCGGATCGGTGGTGCGGGCGTGCGCGAGAATCGCGGGGCCGGGGCCGGCTGGACCGCGCCGTCGACGTTCGTGATCGTGCCTCGCGCCACGAGGTGCGGGTCGGTGGCGAGCTCGCCCATCGAACGCACCGGTGCCACGCAGGCGTCGGTGTCACGGAACACCTCGTCCCACTCGTCGCGGCCGCGGGTGGCGATGGCGTCGCCGATGGCCTGGCGCAGCTCGTCCCAGCGGCTCCGGTCGTGCTGGTCGGGCAACCCCGCCGGGTCGAGGCCGAGGCCGTGCAACAGCTCGGCGAAGAACTGCGGTTCGATGGCGCCGACCGCCACGTACCGGCCGTCGGCGCACCGGTAGCAGTCGTAGAACGGCGCCCCGGAGTCGAGCAGGTTCGTCCCCCGCTCGTCGGACCAGAAGCCGCTCTGGTGCGCACCGATGATCGCCCCCATCAGCATCGCCACCCCATCGACCATGGCGGCGTCGACGACCTGGCCCCGGCCGCTGTCGCGCGCCTCGACCAGGGCGGCCAGCACGCCCACGACCAGCAGCATCCCGCCCCCACCGAAGTCGGCGACCAGGTTCAGTGGCGGTGTGGGTGGCTGGTCGCGCCGTCCGATGTGGCCGAGCGCACCGGCGAGCGAGGCGTAGGTGATGTCGTGGCCGGCCGTGGTGGCGCGAGGACCGTCCTGTCCCCACCCCGTCATGCGGCCGTACACCAGGCGCGGGTTGCGCCCGAGGCAGTCGGCCGGACCGACGCCGAGCCGCTCGCACACACCGGGTCGGAAGCCTTCGATGAACGCATCGGCCGCGGCGACGAGATCGAGGATGGTCTCCCGTCCGGTCGGTGACTTGGCGTCGAGCTCGATCGTGTCGCGGTTGCGGTTGAGGACGTCGTAGCGTCCGGCCGTTCCGTCGCCGCCTTGCCCGGGACGGACCACCCGCACCACGTCGGCGCCCAGGTCGGCCAGCGCCATGGCGGCGAAGGGCGCCGGTCCGAGGCCTCCGAGCTCGACGACGCGCACGCCGGCGAGCGGGCCGCCGGTCACGCTCGGGCGGCGACGTCGGCGACGGCGGCGGCCACCGGCGCACCGAACCCGGGCCGGGCGCACGCCGTGTGGCCGTCGTCGAGGCGGTGGATGGTGGCATCGGGGATGGCCAGCGCGAGCCGGGCCTGCTCGTGGGGCCGGATGGCGAGGTCGCGGGTGGTGATCACGCACGCGGTGGGCACGTCGATGCCGCTGACCCAGCGCCGGGCGTTGTAGTTGCCGATGGCCTGCCCGGCCTCGAGGATGGTGCGGGGGTTGTGGCGCCGCATCTCGGCCGCGGCCCAGCGCCCCATGGACGCCGGCCGCCCCGGCGCGTCGGTGGGGATGCGCTCGCGGATGGCGCGGATCGGCAACCGGGTGACCTGCTGGCCGAGCCGGGTGCCGCCGGCGGCCGCCGCCATCGCCGAGGTGAAGATGAACCGTTCGCGCATCCCGGCCACGAAGCTCGACGACGTCGCGATGAACACCAGACCGGCCACCAGGTCGCGGTGCCGCTTCCACAGCAGCTGGGCCACGGGACCACCCATCGAGTAGCCGACGACGATCACCGGCCCGCAGCCGAGGTGCTCGATGACGGCGGCGACGTCGTCGGCGCAGTCGGCCAGCGTGAACCGGCGCCGGGACCGGATGCCGCGTCCGTGGCCGTGGAGGTCGGGGGCAACCACGCGGTAGTCGTCTCGCAGGTGGTCGAAGGTCTGGAACCAGTTGAGGCCACCACTGGCCAACCAGCCGTGGAGGAGCAGGACCGTGGGGACGTCGGGGGGTCCGTCGACGAGGCGCACGAACGTCGTCCCCCGGCGATCCAGGTCGATCCGGTGGCCGAGCGGGAGAGGTGGACCCGCGATGTCGTCGTCGGACTCGACGACGGGAACCCTCGCACGAACCGTGACGGCCATGAGCCGATTCTGACACACCGTCAGATCGGGACCGTGACATGCCGCTGAAGCACAGTCGTTGGCCTCGACAGGTGTCCGGTACGCTGATCGGCCGCTATGGCCACCAGGATCGAGATCGAGCTCACCAGTCGTCGCGACGACGACAAGACCTTCACGTGGCGAGCAGCCGGCGCTCGTGAGCCGAAGGGCGTGGCCGACGCCGCGCTCTTCCCCGAAGGCTCCTCGGTGGGCGAGCAGTTCAAGGTTGACGCCGACTTCGAGCTCGAGGGGATCACGATCGTCAACGTGCTCCCGCCGAAGGAGACCAAGAAGCCCCGCGACCAGGTGCTCGAGCTGCTCGCGTCCGACGACGAGCCGCTCGTGACCCAGCAGCTGGCCGAGAAGGGTCGTGGTGGCGGCGATCGCAGCAACCGCCGGCGTGACCGTGATCGTCCCCGCGGCGACCGCAAGCGTGAGGGCGGCGAACGCGGGCGCGAGGGCGGCGGCCGCGAGAGCCGGGGGCGGCCGACCGAACGTCCCCGCACGCCGGCCAAGCCGAAGCTGCCGCCCAAGCCGAAGCCGCCCCGACTCAAGGCCGGCCGGGGCCATCGCGACGCCCTGCTCGCCTCGCTCCCGGAGGAGCAGAAGCCGGTGGCGCAGGAGCTGCAGCGCGGCGGGCTCCAAGCCGTTCGCCAGGCGCTGGCCAAGCAGAACGAGCAGCAACGCGCCGAAGGTGCCCCGGCCATCGACGAAGGCCCCATCCTCTCCCTCGCCGAGGAACTGCTCACCAAGGTCCGCGCCGCCGAGTGGCAGGACCGGGCCGAGGCCGCCCTCGAGCAGGCCGACGTCGTCGACGTCCGTGACCTCCGCTCGGTGGTCACCGCGGCCGACGGAACCGCCAAGGACGAGGAGACCCGTGCCCTGGGCGCCAAGCTCCGCACCGCGCTGAACGAACGTCTCGACGCCGAGCATCACGCCTGGGTCAACGAGGTCATCGAGCTCCTCGACGACGACCGCGTCGTGCGGGCCCTGCACCTCTCCTCCCGCCCACCGAAGGCCGGAGCGCCGCTGCCCGCGCCGGTGGCGATGCGCCTCGTCGAGGGGGCCAATGCCTCGATGACGTCGGAGATCTCACCCGACCGGTGGGGCTACATCCTCGAGGCGCTGGCCCACTCCCCCGTGCGCCGTCAGGTGGTGCCGGCCTCGCTGCCCGCCACGGTCACCGATGATCTCAAGAAGACGATCGCCCGGTACGGCACCCAGCTCCCCGAGATCGCCGAGATCTTCGGGATCGAGCCCGATCGCCGGGCCGGCCGAGCCGCGGGTCGGCGTCGACCCAAGGGCAAGCCGAAGGGCGACCGTGGGCCCAAGGACGAGGGCGGGTCGAAGCCGGACAAGGCGGAAACCGAGTCGAAGGCTGAGACACCGGAGGCGCCGGCCGAGCCGAAGGCGGAGGCACCCGAGGTGCCGGCCGAGTCGAAGGTTGACACGCCGGAGGCACCGGCACCCGAGGCGCCGGAGGCACCGGCCGAGCCGAAGACGGAGGCACCGGAGGCACCGGCACCCGAGGCACCGGCGGCCGCCGAGTCCACGCCGGACACCGACCAGCCACAGCCCGAGGCCGACCAGCCCAGCTCCGACTCCGCGGCCGAGCCCGAGCCGACTCCGGACACGACGCCCGAGGCCTGAGCGTCAGTTCGATTGCGTCCGCGACGTCCGGGCGTGGCTCAACCGGCCGAGGTACTGGCCGGTCGAGGTGTCCTCGTCCCACCGGGCCCCGCAGGACGCGCAGATGCAGGAGTCGATCCGCAACGACGCCAGGTACAGGCGGTCGATCTCGTACGCATCGCAGTACGGACACTGCAATCGTCCAGCGTCGTCTCCCAGCTCGGAGCCCACCACCGGCACCATACCGCCCGTTTCGTCCCGGCGGGTGACCGAGATCGATCTCGGCGACCGGTTCCGGCAATGGCCGTTGCCAGAACCGGTCGCACTAGGGTCGGCCCATGATCGACTACGAGAAGCGGGGCAATGTCGCCCTCATCACCATCAACCGCCCCGAGGCCCGGAACGCGGTCAACGGCGACGTCGCCGAGGGCATCGAAGCCGCCATCGACAAGGCCGAGGCCGATGACGAGGTCTGGATCGGGGTCCTCACCCACGAGGGCCCGGTCTTCTGCGCCGGGGCCGATCTGAAGGCGATCAGCTCGGGCGACGCCGCCCGCCTGTCCACCCCCACCGGCGGCTTCGGCGGCATCGCCTCCAAGTCGCGCACCAAGCCGATCATCGCGGCGCTGAACGGGCCCGCCTACGCCGGTGGCTGCGAGATCGTGCTGGCCTGCGACCTGGTCGTCGCTTCCACCGACGCGTCCTTCAGCGTGCCCGAGGTCAAGCGGAACCTGGTGGCGGCGGCCGGTGCCCTGTTCCGCCTACCCAAGGCGATGCCCAAGAACCTGGCCATGGAGATGCTGCTGACCGGCGACCCGGTCGGTGCCCAGCGCGCCTACGACGTCGGGTTCGTCAACCGGCTCACCGAACCGGGCCAGGCGGTCGATGTCGCCATCGAGCTGGCGGCCCAGATCAGCGAGAACGCGCCCCTGGCCGTGCGCAAGAGCCGCCAGGTCGCGCTCGAGACCTACGCCAGCGACGCCGAGGCGTTCCAGGCGTCGGGGCGGGCGATGGCCGATGTCATGGCCAGCGAGGACACCACCGAGGGCCTCAACGCCTTCATCGAGAAGCGCAAGCCCAACTGGAAGGGTCGCTGACCCCCCCACCCCACCCCAACATCCCGTTCTGGTCGGTCATCGCGCCGTCAGGGACAACCGATGACCCACCAGAACGGGGGGTGGAGCGCCAGCGAGCAGCCGGCAACGAAACGAGGCCGAAGAGCCCGCACGGGCGTGGGAACCGGGCCGGCGTCGGGAGCGCCAGCGAGCAGCCGGCAACGAAACGAGGCCGAAGAGCCCGCACGGGCTCGAGGCCGAGTGAGTCACGTAATAGTGTCGATGATCCCGTGATCGTGGAGGAACTCGGCCAGCCCGTCGACCAGGGGCCATTCGGCGACGTCGGCGCGAGGCACCCACGCCACCTCGGCGGCGTCGTCGCCGGCCACGGGGGTCGCATCCGGTTCGAGGAGCGTGACCTCGTGGTCGAGGATCACGTAGTGCGCGCCTTCGGCGAAGCGCTCGACCACGCCGATGAGCCGGCCGCAGACGCCTTCGAGCCCGGTCTCCTCCCGTAGCTCCCGCACGGTGGCCTCGGCGAGCAGCTCGTCGTGCTCGACCCGTCCACCGGGGACCGACCACCGCCCCACCGCGACGCCGCGTCCGCGCCGGATCAGGAGGAGGTGGTCGTCGTGGACGACCACCGCACCCACCGCGAGCTCGGGTCGGTCGGTCACGGGTCGAGCCGGCGATGGACCACGATCGCCCGGGCGACCAGGCCGAAGGACTCGAAGAAGTTCTTGGTGTGCCGGTCGCCGGGGAGGGCCAGCGAGTCGACCCCGAAGCATCCCTGCTCCCGGGCCCAGGCGAGAAGGTCGTCCATCACCGCCTCTCCCACCCCGACCCCGCGGGCATCGGGAAGCGTGTAGAGGTCGGAGATGACGGCCAGGATGCTCGCGTCGCGGAGCTCCTCGGTGCGGATCACGCCGTAGCCGACGACGACGTCGTCGATGGTGCCGACCGAGATCGCGCGGTGTTCGTCGGCGAGGTCTTCGGCGAGGGACGGCCTGGGCGGGAGGGTGCGGGCTCGTTGCCGTCGCCAGACCTCGCCGCCGCGGTTCGGGGTCAGCTCCTCGACCGCGTGCGTCGCCAGCTCGGCGAGGATGTCGAGATCGGCTGGCGTCGCGGCGCGGGCCGAGACCTCCACCCGGTTCAGTCCTTCTGCAGCTGGGTGATGCGGTTCAGGATGGTCTTGCGGGCCCGGGTGGCGGCCTCGTAGGCGCGCACGGCGTCGAGATCGCCGCGAGCCATGCTCCGCAGCCGCTTGACGACCTGGCTGGCCGACAAGCTGTCGTAGTCGGGGATGGCCAGGGCCGAGGCCTCGACAGTGGGCGTCGGGGCCGGGCCGCCGGCGGTGGGCCGCTTCGTCCGGGGCTTCGTCGCGGTCGACGTCGTCGGGCTGGTGGCGGTGGTGACCGGTACGTCGGTCACCGTGGTCTCGTCGACCGTTGGCGGGGTCGGTGCCGGCGTCGGCGCCGGGACGACCCCGAAGGCCACGAGCGCATCACGCAGGGGGCCCTGCGTCTTGGCCATGCGCTTCTCGGCCTCCTTCTGGCCCATCTGCACGGCCATCTCGCCCATCATGCGGGCGACCTTGACCTGGGTGCGGCCCTTCTCGACCAGCTTGGGGAACAGCGCGGGCCCGTCGAAGACGAGCCCGATCGGGGCGTAGACGAAGGCATCGAGCGCTTGGTCGACGGCCTGTTCGATCGGGTTCTTGTCGTGGCTCACAGTTGCGAATGATGGCCCACGGAGGCTGCGGTGCACCAGTTCGCCCGAAAGGCACCGAACGGACGCCGGTGCCGATCCCGAGTGGAGGTCAGGCGGTGTGCACGACGAGTACGTCGCACGGCGCGTGGTGCAAGACGGTGCTGGCCACGCTGCCGAGGATGAACCGAGTGGGGCCGGTGAGGCCCACCGAGCCGACCACGATCAGCTCGGCATCGAAGTCGTCGGCCGTCTCGATGAGCTTCGACGCCGGGTCGCCCTCGATGGCCTGGACGACGACGTCGCGGACCCCACGGTCGTGGGCGCGCCGGCGGCCCTGTCGGGCGAGCTCCTCGGCGTCGTTGCTGTCGGTGAGCATCCACCGGACGTCGGACGGGACGGATTCGTCAGGATGGTCGTGATCGTCGTCGACCCGTTCGAACGCGGTGACGACGACGAGCCGGGCGCCGTCGGCCGCCGCCAGCTGGGCCGATTGGTCGACGGCCTCGCCGGCCGTCTCGGAGCCGTCGGTGCCGACCACGATGGTGCGATAGGTCACGGCCGCCTCCCCTCAAACGCAGTCGACGCAGAGATCGTCCTCGCCCTCGGCGAGTTGGGCGCGGGGTTTGAGGATGAAGCACGACTGGCACAGGAACTCGTCGGACCGTCGGGGCTGGATCTTGCCCGGCGTGTCGGACCGCCCGCCGGCATCGACCTCGTCGTCGTCTTCGTCCTCGTCGTCGTCGCCGGCCGCGATGCGGTCCTTGAGGATCTCGTCGAGATCGGCCTCCACGTCGTCGGGGTCGGCCTCCTCTTCGTCGTCGTCCTCGTCGTCGTCGCGCTTGACGCGACGAGGGGCTTCTTCTTCCTCCTCGTCGTCGTCCTCGTCTTCTTCGGCGACGGCATCCTCGTCGACGAGTTCGTCATCGAGCTCTTCGTCGACGAACTCGTCGTCGAGCTCGATGTCCTCGTCCGCTGACTCGTCGAGGTCGTCGACCTCGTCGTCGAGCTCCTCGTCGAGTTCGTCTGCTTCTTCGTCAGCCATGGCTCTCCAACCGATTCCGTCGGTCGCGGCGGATCATAGACACATCGGTACGGCCGTCGGGGCCGGGGGCGGGAACCTAGCGGGAGATCCGTCCGATTCCACATCCAGGATCGGGGTCAGCCAGAAGGGGTCGTCGTGGTACTCGCCGGCGACGATGTCGTCGGCGTGGTGGTGCTGGACGTCGCCCCCGAGGCGGTGCTGGGCGACTGGGCGGTGGCGATGTCGATGACGTTGTCGACGAGCCACTCGCCGTCGACGGACAGGAGCGAGAGCTGCATGTAGCGGTCGGTTTCGGTGCGAGTCCCGGACGAGCCGGAGAGGTCGCGGTCGTAGACCACCACCGCGGATACCGAACCCTTGTCGATCTGGCCCATGAAGATGTCGGTGACCTGGGCCGTGGCGTCGAGCTGCGCCTGGTCGATCAGCCGCCGCAGGCCGTCCTCGACCTTGTCGACCTCGCTGGAGAAGCCGCCGGTGGAGAGAGACAGCACCCCGGCCTTCCAGTCGTCGAGCCCGTCGTGTTTGAACGTGAGGAAGCGTTCGCTGAAGCGTCCGGCCGCGAGCCGGGCCGCCTCCTGGCCGGAATCGTTGCCACCGTTGCCCACGGTGAGCGCCACGACGGCAAGGATGCCCAGCGCGGCGGCCACCATGATGGCGATGACCAGGGTGCCGGCCGGGACCATCCGGGACGATGGACGTCCGGTCGGATCGGCCGCCAGCTCGGGCTCGGCGTCGTCGTCGGCGACGGGTTCGTCGTGGGTCGTGTCTGTGGTCATGGGCGCATCGAACGGCGGGTGGCGAGGCTGAAGCCGGCGCCGGCCAGCAGCAGCAGGGCGAGAGCGTACGCCGGGTGGCCACCGGTGGCCGGCAGACGGGCCGCGGCCACCACCGGGCCGGGTGCCGACCCGCTGTCGTGGGGCCCTCCCCCGCTGCGCAGGGTGGAGACGCACGGCGGGATCTCCGGTACGGCCGGGAGCTGGGTGGGCGGTATGTACTGCTTCGGTGGGTTGTCCGGGTTCACCAGCAGGTTCACCCGCACCCAGAGACCTCCGGGCTGGGTGTCGCGGGTCATGTACACGTAGCCCAGGCTCGTGGGCAGGTTGTCCAGCGTGTAGCGCAGGTTGTCGAGGTTGTGGTCGTTGCCGGTCAGGTTGATCACGTCGTCGAGATCGGACAGCACGCAATCGACGTTGCCCTTGACGTCGCTGACCAGGTCGGCCGTCTGGCCCAGGAGCTCGGAACCGCGGTCGAGCAGGACCTTGGTGTCGGGGTCCACCGACCGCAGGCTCTCCGAGAGGGCGGCCAGATCGCTCACCGCGGCCGAGATCGAGCCGCGGTGCTCCGTGACCGTGTGGGTGAGTCGGGTGGCGTTGGCGCTCAGTGAGTCGAGCAGCTCGGTCTTGTCGGCGAAGGTCTGCAGCAGTGCGTCGGAGCTCACCGTGAGGTCGCGGAGCGTCTGGCCCCGCCCGTTGAGAGCCACGGCCAACTCGTGGATCAGGGTGTGCGTCTGCTCCGGGCTGACCGCCTCCAGGACCCGAGAAGCAGAGCGCAGCAGCTCGGAGAACTCGAGCGGCACCTGGGTCCGGGACAGGGGGACCACGTCACCGGGCTGCATCGACGGACCGCCCTGGTGGAAGTCGTCGGGGGGCTTGAAGTCGATGTAGGGCTCCCCGATCGCCGACTTGCGGAAGATCCGGGCCACCGAGCCGGCGGGGATTTGCTTCCCGCGGTCGATCGCCATCGTGATCAGGACCTTGCCCCCGGACGAATCGACGGCGTCGACGGTGCCGTAGTGGACCCCGAGGTACGCGACCTCGGAGTTGGCGGAGACGCCGGCCGTGGCCGCGAACTCGCCGCTGATCTCGTAGGGCTTCTCGATGAAGTCGAACGTGATGATGTTGTTCACCGCCCACCAGCACATGAGCAGGAAGACGCCCACGAAGGCGATGAGGTTGATGAACACCCGGCGGTTCACGAGCTCGGCTCCGTGGTCTCGATCAGGCCGTACACCTGGGCGAAGTCGCCGGGCACACCCTTGGGCAGGATGTCGGCGAACTGGGCGATCCACTGCAGCGTCGAGGCCACCTGGCCCTGATCCTGGTCGACCGCGGCGAGGATGGCGTCGAGCTGTTTGATCTGGGTGTTCACCTGGGCGAGGTAGGGCGTGAAGATCTCGTCGTTCTGGACCTGGGCCAGCCGGGTGAGCTGGCGGATGGCGTCGATGGCCTCGGTGCGGTTGTCGGCCAGCACCTTGGTGGTGTCGGCCAGGTTGACCAGCAGTTGGTCGATGTCGCCGGCCCCGTCGGCCAGGGTCTGGGTCGCGCCGTCGAGGGCGTCGATGATCCGGACCAGCTCGTCGGTCTGGTCGGCGAGCGTGCCGGACACGGTGGAGAGGTCCTCCACCAACGACTTCAGTTCGGGGCCCCGCCCGCCGAAGCCCTCGGCTCCGGTCTGGACCAGGGTGCCGACGTCGTTGGCCACGACCGATCCAAGGATCTCGACGGCGCGCTCGGCGACGACCTCGAGCTCGGGTGCCTGGCTGGTGTGTTCGATGGTGTCGCCGTCGGCCAGGTTGTCCCCTGCCGTGGGGTTGTCGGTGTCGAGGGGGCGCAGCTCGATGAACTTCTCCCCCAGCAGCGATGTCGTCCGCAGCAGGGCCTGCGACTGCTTGGGGATGAAGACGCCGTCCTCGAGCGACATCGTCACCTTGGCCTGGTAGTCGTCGGTGAGCTCGATGCCGACCACCGAGCCGACCCGGACATCGGCGACCTGCACGCTGTGGCCCACCACGAGATCGCCGACGTCGTCGAAGGTGGCGGTGATCTCCCGGCTGCCCCGGATCGTGCCGGGCAGGCTGCACGACGACACCACGAGCGCCGCGCTCACCAGCATGGCGACGAGGCGGATGCATGGCCGGCGGGTCACGACCGCACCCCCAGGAACGTGCCGATGAACCGCGACCACACGCTGTGGGGCGCGGTGGGCGCCGGCGTCGGCGCCGGTTCGGCGCCACCGCCGCCCGGCGAACCGAGGACGGCGAGGATGTCGTCGACCGGTGTGGTCGGTCGATCGAGCGCGGCGGGGACCGCGGCCGTTCCGCCCTCGAGGGACCCGAGTCCACCGGTGTCGCACTGGACGTCGACCGGAATGCACGGGAGGGGTATGCCCACCGAGTCGAAGATCGGGTTGAGCGCCGCGCTCACCAGCGGACTGAAGCTGTTCCGGAGGTTCAGGGCATGCAGGTCGGGGTTGTAGGAGTCGAGGAAGCCGGCGATGACGCCCCGCCCACCGTCGACGGCGTCCTGGATGCCGTCGAGGTTGGCGTCGATCGACTGGGCGAGACGGGTCACGATGTCGATGTCGGTGCGCAGACGGACGGCGTGCTCGGAGACGAGGTCGAGGCCGTTGTTCGAGAGATCGGCGAGACTGCGGATGAGTTGCTCGATGTCGCCGCGCTCGTCGGCCAGCACGTTGGCGACCACGCTGAACTCGTCGAGGGTCTGGCCGAGCTGGCTCTCCCTGGTGAGCAGGGTCTTGGTGAAGTCGTCGAAGCGATCGGCGATGGTGATGATGTCCTGGTCGTTCCGCTCGATGTTGCCGACCAACCCGGACAGCTCGTCGAGCGCGGCGCCGAGGTTCTCGCCCTGACCGTCGAGGTCGGTGGCCGCGTTGTCGATCAGCCGTCCGACACCTTTCGGATCGAGGCTGTCGAGGAAGTCCTTCAGCGCGGCGAGGGCTTCGTCGGGCTCCACCGGGATGACGGTGTCCTCGGCCGCGATCTCGTAGCCGTCGCCGATGGTCTGGTCGCCCTCCTGGTAGGGCGGGAACAGCTGGATGCGTCGTTCGCCGATGAGCGATTGGGGCACGATGGCGGCCTTCACCCCGACCGGCACCGGGACGTCGTCGTCGATCGCCATGGTCACCTTGACCTGGTCGCCGACGACCTCGATGTCGGTGATCTTGCCGGCCGGCAGCCCGAGGACCTGGACCCCACCCTGCTCGTAGAGCGCCACGGCCCGCGGGAACATCGCCGAGACCTCGTAGGTGCCACCGCCGCCGAGGAACGAGCACGACGACGCGGCCAGGACACCGACCAGCGCCAGCGCGACCAGGCGCAGGCGGGCGCTCACTGGTTCGCTCCCAGGATGAGGTCATAGACATCCCCCAGCGAGCCGACCACGTCGGGGCCGGCGCCTCGCACGAAGATGTCCTGCCACGGACCCTGGCCGCCGCCCTTGGACTGCTGGAGCAGCCCCGGACCGAGCCAGGCCAGGGTGCGGTCGATGTCGTCCTGGTTGGCGGAGACCACGTCGAGTGTCGGCGCCAGGGAGTCGAGGATGGAGTCGATCTGGGTCTTGTTGGCGCTGATGACCCGATCGAGCTGTTGGACCGCGTCGGCGCTCTCTCCGAGCGCGATGGCGAGGTCGTTGCGACGGGACACGATCATGTCGAGGATCTGCTTCGAGCTGTCGAGCAGCTGGACGATCTCGTCGTCCTTGTCGGCGAGCGTGGTGCTGAGTCGATCGGCCTGGTCGAGCAGCGCCGCGAACTTCTGGTCGCGCTGGTTGACGGCCGCGCCGACCTTGCGGATCCCGGTCACGAGGTCCTTCACGGTCGCGGCCTTGCCGTCGGTGATGTCGGCGAGATCGAGCAGGAACTGGTTCAGCTCCTTGGTGTCGGTCTGCTCGATGCCATGGGTCGCCACCCGGGTCAACTCGAACACGTCGTAGGGGACCTGCGTGCGTTCGAGCGGCACCACCCGCTGGTCGGCGGGGAGGTCCTCCATCATCGTGTCGCCCGCGACGGGGTTCGTGATGCGAATGTGCTTGGCGCCGAGGAGCGACGACAGGGCGATCTCCGCACCGGCGTCCTGGCCGATGTCGATGCCCTGGTCGACCACCCAGCCGACCCGGACGTTGCCACTGGCCCGGTCGACCTCGATGTCGGTGACCCGGCCGACCTTGACGCCGGCCAGCTTCACGTCGTCGCCGGCCTTGAGTCCGGAGGCATCGGCGAAGACGCCCTCCATCGCATAGGTGTGCTCGAGCAGGTGGAGCAGGCCCACCAGGAAGGCGAACCCGGTGGCGGCCCCGATGAGCAGCACCGACACGATGCCGACGACGTAGGGATTGCGATCGCGGAACGA
This sequence comes from uncultured Acidimicrobiaceae bacterium, assembly GCA_963747745.1. Classification (GTDB taxonomy): domain Bacteria; phylum Actinomycetota; class Acidimicrobiia; order Acidimicrobiales; family Salinilacustritrichaceae; genus Salinilacustrithrix. Next base: position 229,910 of record CAVVGJ010000007.1, on the reverse strand, counting down.
CTTCACGATGCACCCCCGAGGAGGCTCATGATGGCGGCCCCGCCGCGGCGCCGAGGTGGCGTGTAGCGGACCCCGCCCGTCGTGGCCGACTGGTTGCCCACCACGCCGTCGAGGCCCGGGACCACCGGAGTGGCGCAGGGCGGCGGCATCACCGTGAGGCACAGGATGGTCTGGTTGAGGAAGGTCCCGTTGCGTGACGAGCGGAACGTGGCCGCTCCGTTCTCGTCGAGCCGGTCGAGGGCCACCCCGAGCGGTCCGAGGTTGTCCTGGACGGTGTTGAGGGTGTGGTCGAGGCTGGCGATCAGACCGTCGATCTCGGAGCGGTTGGCGGCCAGGGTCCCCGAGAGGTTGCGGTTGTAGGAACCGATCTCGGTGATGGCGGTCTCGAGCAGCTTGGTGTTGTCGCTGAACGTCTGGGCCAGCGACGTCAGGTTGTCGAGCATGGTCTGGATCTGGGTGTCGCGGTCGGCGACCGTGCGGGAGACGACCTCGAGGTTGTCGATCAGGCGCCCGATGGCCTGGTCGCGGTCGCCGAGTCCCTTGACCACGTACGCCAGGTCGTCGAGCGCCTTGCTGATGTCGGCCTGGTTGCCGTCGAGCGCCGTGGTGACCGTGTCGAGGAAGTCGTTGACCTGGGCCGGATCGATGGTGGCCACGATGGGCCCGAGACGGTTGAACAGCTCGCCGAGCTCGACCACGTTGGTGGTCTTGGCGATCGTGTCGCCGTCGGCGAGGCTCACCGGTGCGTCGCCGGGGAAGAGGTAGACGTATCGCTGCCCGATGAGGTTGCGCCACCGCACCGCGGCGCTGGTGTCGGCGGGCATCTTGCGGTCGGCGTCGACCTCCATGGTGACCATGGCCTGGCCCGACTCCACGTGGATGGCGGTCACCTTGCCGACGGCCACCCCTGCCACCTTGACGTTGTCACCGATGAGGAGGCCGGTGACGTCGTCGAAGGCGGCGTACAAGGTGGTGGTGGCCTTCCCGTGGCCCACGAGACCGCCGAGCGTGGTGTTGCCGATCGTGGTCGCCAGGTACAGCAGGAACACCATGCACAGGGCCACGAACAGGCCGAACTTGATCGCGGTCCGGGTCATCCGTCGGCCCCCGGGAACAGCAGACCGAGGAGCGAGTCGCCCGATGTCCGCGACGTGGTGTCGCTGCCGCCGCCCGGCAACGTGACCTCCGGCAGCGGCACGGTCGGGAGCGGGACGCCATCGAGGAGCGAGGTCGGCGTCTGGTCGATGGGCGTCGGCGGCGGTTGGAGGCCACCGAGGGTCTCCTGCACGCTGACCAGGTTCTTGACCGCCGCCATCAGGGTGCCGTCGCCCACGTCGATGCGGATGGCCTGGGCCAGCGTCTGGGTGTATTCCTGCAGGCCGAGCAGGACGGGCTGGATCTGGTTGCGACGGTCGTAGACGATCTGCAGCGTGTCGGAACCCTTGGTGAGGGCGTCGGTGACGAAGTCCTTGTTGTGCTCGAGCAGGTCGGCGACATCGGAGCTCAGGCGGGCGGTCTGCACGAGCGCCGAGTTCAGTTCGTCGCTGCGCTGGTTGAGGGTCGGGAGGGCGACGTTGAGGTCCTGGGCGGTGGCGACGAGGTCGGGGGACGCCTGGTCGATGGTCTCGGAGAGCAGCGCCAGGTCGCTGAGGAACTGGCGCACCTCGGCGTCGTTGCTGACCTGGAGGGCGGCGAGCTTGGAGGCGTTGACGATCGAGCGGTTGATGTTGGGTCCGAGCCCACGGCCGGCCTTGGCCAGCTCGTCGAGCACCACGGCGAGCTCGGCGGGATCGACCGCTTCGAGGATGGGGTAGGTGTCCGACAGCACCTGCTCGAGCTCGAAGCCACCGAGGGTGTCGGTGATCTCGCCGCCGTCGTGGAGGTAGGGGCCGTCGAGCTCGGTGTCGCCCGGGACGATGTCGACGAACTTCTCACCGAAGAGGGTCTTGGGACGGATCACGGCCTGTGCCGCCACCGGGATCTGGACGCCGTCGTGGATCCGCAGCGTGATCAGGGCCTTGGTGTCGACGAGCTCGATGTTGGCCACCTCGCCGACGTTGACGCCACGGATGTCCACGTCGCTGCCGGCCAGCAGGCCCTGGCCCGCCGCCGCGAACGTCCCGTGCACCTCGTAACCACCGTCGAAGGCCCCGAAGGACGCCTTGATGCCGATCGCGGCCATGGCGACGAGCACGATGAGGCCGACGGCGCCGGAGATCATGTAGCGGTTGCGGTCCGAGACCAAGCGGTGCATCTCAGTACCCCGTCAGGCTCACGGTGTTCCCGCCACCCCAGAAGATGAGCGACAGGACGAGGTTGACCAGCACGACGGCGACGATCGAGAGCCGGATGGCCCGGCCGACCGCCACCCCGACGCCGGAGGGTCCGCCGCTGGCGTTGAAGCCGTAGTAGCAGTGGATCAATGCCACCAGCACGGCGAACACGGCGGCCTTGATGCAGCTGTAGAGGATGTCGATCGGGGGCAGGTAGAGCCGGAAGTAGTAGTCGTAGACGCCGGGCGACAGCCCGAAGAACTGGGTGGTGACGAGCTTGGTGGCGAAGAAGCTGGCGAACAGGGAGATGAGGTAGAGCGGGATGATGGCGATGAGCGCGGCCAGGACGCGAGTGCCGACCAGGTAGGTCATCGGTCGCACCGACATGACCTCGAGGGCGTCGATCTCCTCGGAGATCCGCATGGCGCCGAGCTCGGCGGTGAAGCCCGCGCCCACCTGGGCGGCGAAGGCGACGCCGGCGATGAGCGGGGTGACCTCGCGGGTGTTGGCGAAGCTGCCGACCAGACCGGTGAAGGCCTGGGCGCCGATCTGCTGGAGTCCGGAGTACCCCTGCAGGCCGACGTTGGCGCCGGTGAAGAACGACATCGAGAAGATCACGAACACCATGCCGGCGCCCACGATGAGCGCCCCGGCTCCCACGGTGATGTCGGACACCAGGCTGAAGACGACGTTCTTGTACTTCAGCCGCAGGACGTTGACGGTGGCGACCTCCCAGAGCACGCGCCCGTAGAAGGACAGCTGCCGTCCCACGTCCTCGAGTCCGCCCGCCGCCGAGCGGCCGGCCCCCGTGATGGGTCTCGTGAGGCGGGTGATGGCGGTCATCGGGGCACCATCAGAACTTGGGCGGGACGAGGGCGAAGTACAGCGAGGTCATGATGAGGTTGGTGAAGAACACCAGGATGAAGGTGATGACCACGCCCTGGTTGACGGCGTCGCCGACTCCCTTGGGCCCGCCCTTGGCGTAGATGCCCTTGTAGCAGGAGACCCCGGCCGCGATGAACCCGAACACCACCGCCTTCACCAGCGAGGAGTACAGGTCGGGGAGCTGGACCAATGACGTGAACCCCTGGAAGTACGCACCGGGGGTGACGTGCTGGATGACGACGTTGAAGAAGTAGCCGCCGGAGATGCCGGCCACCGAGACGAGCGAGACCATGAACAGCGCCACCGTGGCCGACGCGTAGAGCCGCGGCGTCACCAGCCGGTGCACCGGATTGATGGCCATGACCTCCATGGCGGCCAGTTCGTCGCGGATCTTGCGGGAACCGAGGTCGGCGGTCATGGCCGACCCGCCGGCACCGGCGATGAGCAGGGCGGTGGCCACCGGTGCCGCCTCGCGGACGATGGAGAGCACCATCGCCGCCCCGGTGGTGGACTCGGCCCCGAGCTGGCGGGAGAACGACCCCACGTGCAGCGCGATCACGGCGCCGAACGGGATCGAGATGAGCACCACCGGGATCGAGCAGACCTTGGCGATGAACCAGCACTGGGACAGGTACTCGCGCCACCACGACTTGACGTCCCACGTGCGCCGGAACCCCTCGAGGGAGATGGCGAACATGTTGCCGGTCTCGCGGAGGACGAACTGCGCCTTGCCGATCATGGGCGCCGACCCATCGTGACCGTGGCCATCAGACGGTCATCACGCCGTAGTCGTCGACGTCCTGGCCGGACGCCTCCAACCGCTTCCGCTCCCGCTCCATCAGTTCCTTCTCGACCTCGGTGCGCTCCTCGGCCATCTCATCCATGCCGATGGGGCCCATGGCCCGGCCGGCGAGGAACTGGCGGATGAGCTCGTTGTCGGAGGTGCGCATCTCGTCCTTGGCCGCGAACTTCACCAATCCGGCCTGGTAGAGGACGGCGATGTAGTCCGAGGTGCGCATCACCGAGGCGATGTTGTGGGTGATGATCAAGAAGGTCGCGCCGGTCTCCTCCTGGATCTTCTTGACCAACTCGTCGAGGTAGGAGACCCGCACCGGGTCGAGGCCGGAGTCGGGCTCGTCGAAGAGGATGATCTCGGGATCCATCGACAGGGCCCGGGCCAGGCCGGCCCGCTTCTTCATGCCGCCGGAGACTTCGCCGGGGTACTTCTTCATGTGGTCGAGCATCCCCACGAGGCTGGCCTTCTCGAGGGTGATCTCCCGGATCTCCTTCTCCGACTTCTTGGTGTGCTCCCGTAGGGGGAAGGCGATGTTGTCGAAGATGCTCATCGATCCGAACAGGGCCCCGTCCTGGAAGAGCACGCCGAACTTGCGACGGACGCGGTAGAGGTCCTTCTCCCCCATGCGCACCGTCTCCTCGCCGTCGACCCAGATCTCACCGCTGTCGGGACGGAGCAGACCGATGACGTTCTTGAGCAGCACCGACTTCCCGGTGCCTGACGGCCCCATGACCGCGCTGATCTTGCCGCGCGGGATGTCGAAGGAGATGTCCTTGAGCACGGTGTGGGATCCGAAGCTCTTCGTCACGTTGCGCAGGGAGATCGCTGCGTCCAAGAGGCATCCTCGGGTCCGGCGTGTGGTGCAAACCGTCAAGGGCCATGACGTGACCATTGACACTGCGAGCGCCCGCAACCGTACGTCACGGTTCCAGGGCCCGCCAAGCACCCTTCGACCTTGATGGGCCGACTTCCTACCGAGCGGTAGCCGGCCCGCGACGACGGACGATCAGCAGATCGATCGCAGCAGCGGGAACGGGTTCACCGCGTTCGCACCGGGGTGGATCTCGAAGTGCAGGTGGGTCGGCCCGCCTTTGGCGTTGCCTGTGTTCCCCACGTAGCCGATCACGTCGCCGGCCTGCACGGCACCGGTCTTGCCGAAGTGGTCGAGGTGGCTGCCGAACCACTGCGAGCCGTCGCTCGCGGTGAGGCGGAACTGATGGCCGCCGATGCTGCCGGTGGCGACGTCGACCCAGCCGCTGGTCGGCGCGTGCACCGGCGTGCCGAGCGGAGCGAAGATGTCGTTGCCGGCGTGATGGCGACCACCGCTGCGGGGGAAGCCCCAGTCATCGAAGAACGTGCCGCCCGGCACCGGGCAGACGAAGCCTCCGCCCCCCGAACCGCCCGGGATCGTGAGCGTCTGCCCGATGCGAATGGTGTTGACGTCCGAGACGCCGGACGCCTGGGCGATGGCGCGAGCCGACGCGCCGTACTTGGACGCGATGGCGCTGAGCGTCTCGCCCCGGGCGACGGTGTGGGTCTGGGAGCCGCTCGACGCAGCACCGCCGCCCGGGAGCGTTCCGGGGTTGTACAAGACGAGGCTGACCGTGGCGTAGAGCTTGCCGTCGACGAGCCCGTTCCAACGGATCAGGTCGGCCTGCGACAGCCCGTAGTGCGAGGCGATGCCGGAGATGGTCTCGCCCGACCGGACCGTGTGGCGTTGGCCGATCAGTTGCCGGCCGCTGCCCGATCCCGACGATGGGGCCGTCGAGCCGCCGCTCCCGGTCGCCGGGACCTTCAGCGCGGTGCCGATGACGATGACGTTCGGGTTCGAGATGTCGTTGGCGGATGCCAGCGCGCTGACCGTGGTGTGGAACTTGGCCGCGATGCGGGCGAGGGTGTCTCCCGACTCGACCACGTACGTGCTCGACGCCGTGCCGCCCGACGAACCGGGGACCGCCAGCTCCTGGCCGGCCACGATGAGATCGGGGTTCGAGAGTCCGTTGGCCTCGACCAGGGCGCGGACCGTGGTGCCGTTCCGGACCGCGATCTGACTGAGGGTCTCGCCCGACCGGACCACGTAGGTGCCGGATGCGGCGAGCGCGAAGACGCTCGCCACGGCGATGGCCATCAGATGTCGCGGACGAATGGGCGCGCGCATGTACTTGCCTCCTGCGGCTCCGCCCGCTCGATGCGGAGCGCACCGTACAACAGCACCAAGTGCAACTCAACCCCCAATTCACCCATCCTCAACATCAGCCTCAGCTACACCTGGAGCCTCAAACGGGCGCAACTCCAGGAGCGGAGCTGGCGGACGAAGTCCGCTGGCGTCGCGGCTCAGAGCTGGTCGACGGCGTTGCGGCGGGCCTCCGCGGCCCGTTCCGCATCGAGACGCTCGAGCGCGGGCTCGGCCGAGTGATCGACGAAGCGCATCCCGGCGGCGAGGGCCCGGTGTCCGGCCTGCTCGGCGATCAGTCGGTGCATCTCCTGGGCCACCCGCCGGTACGCGGGGTGGCCCTGGGGGCCGGATCGGAGCTCGAGCATGTGGGTGGCGGCGCGGGCATTGAGCTGCATGTAGAACCGAACCTTGTAGGCCAACGAGACCGCGTAGCTGGCCTGCTCGGGGAACTCGGCGAGCAGGGCGTCGTGGAGATCGGCCGAGCGGGCCATGGCCTCGTCGAACGCGGCCGTCTGGCCGGCTGCGTCCACCGCGGGTGGTCGGTCGTAGCCGTGTCGGGTGGTCAGCTTCTGCCATTCGAGGGTGAGCATGCGGTGCCGTTGCAGGTCACGGAAGGCGCCGTAGTCGGCGAGGATGTCGAAGCGGTAGGTCGGCCGTTCGAGGGCGCGACCCGGCTTGTGCCGCCGGTTCGTCCGGTCGCCTTCGTAGGCCCGGATCACCGCGATGCGGTCGTCGACCGACATGGCTCGGACCCGGGCCTCGAGTTGGGTCTCGGGGAGATCGGAGTGGGCGTAGAGCATCGAGGCCACCGCCTTGACCTCGGCGTCAGGATCGAAGTCGACGAGCGTGACCTCCGGGACGGGCTCGGGCACGGTGTCGCCCAGCAAGCGGTGGGCCACCTCGGCCACCTCGGTCTCGCGCTCGGCGAAGTAGTCGCGCCACACGTCGCCCCGATCGGGCAGATCGACCCGCCGCAGGAACGACGGGATCACCTTGCGCAGCTCGGTCAGCATGAGGTCGGCATAGCTGCGGGCCTCGGGCAACGGGTGGGCCCGCATCCGGTACAGCAGCATCTCGTAGCTCTGGCCCGTGCCGTAGATGCCGACGTTGGACAGCGACGAGGCGGGCAGGATGCCGCGGATGGCGTCGAGCGCCTTGGCCTTGATCGCCTGGCGGTAGACGAAGTCGGAATCGGCGTCGGTCTTGGGGAACTGCTCCCGGAAGAAGTCCTGCATCACCGGCACCAGCGAGGCGTAGGTGTCGAACAGGCGGTCCATCTCCCCCACGTAGCGCAGCCCGAGCGACGACGACAGCACCGCGGGATCGCGGTAGTAGCGGTATCGGCCGCCGAGACGGGCGTCGTAGGCGATGTAGCGGGTCGACTGCTCGAGGTACGCGGCCAGCCGGCCCCACTCGAGGATCTTGGTCAACAGGTTCGACGCCTGCTCGCACGCCAGGTGCACGCCGCCGAGCTGGGCCACGGAGTCGTCGCCGTACTCGAGGAACACCCGCTGGTAGAGCTGTTCGGCCCGCTCGAGGCCCACGGTGGCATCGACCGACAGATCACCCGAGATGTCGAGATCACCCACGAACTCGTCGAGGAAGAGGCGGCGCAGCGACTTGGGGGAACGGGAGTAGCGGGCGAACAGGGCGCCCTTGACCACCTCGGGGAGATTGACGAGGGCGAAGACCGGACCGTCGAGGTTGGTGAAGTACCGCCGGAGGATGTCCTGTTCGTCCTCCGTGAACTCCTCTCCGATGTACACGGCCACGGCCACGATGCTACGGCCTGGGAGGGACCGGGCCGGTGACCACGGAGCGTGCCGAGATCACCCTCCCAGGATGCGGGAGAACTCGCTCCGTGCTGACTCGAGCACCTCGGGCCGCAGCCAGCAATCGGCCACCGTCCAGGCCATCGCCTTGGCGCCGTCGAGCACGGCACGGTCGCCGGAGGGGCCGCAGGCGAAGCGGGCGAAGTCGGCGGTGTGGATGGCGACGCCAGCATCGGCGGCCTGGATCATCGGGTGGATGGACGGCACGACGTGGGAGACGTCGCCCATGTCGGTGGAGCCGACCACCGCGTTCGTGTCGTCCGGTGTGTCGACCCGACGGCCGAGCCGGGCGGCGTTGTCGGCGTAGCAGTCCAGGAGCGGGTCGATGTCGACCATGTCGGCGTAGGGCGGATCGATCCAGTCGATCGACAGCTCGCAGCCGGCCGCCATGGCTCCCGCCTCCAGGCAGGCCGTGACCCGCTGTTGGAGGGCGTGGAGGCCCGCCACGGTGGGTGAGCGCACGTACCAGTTCGTCTCGGCCCGCGCCGGCACGATGTTGGGCTTGTCTCCCCCATCGGCGAACACCCCGTGGACGCGTTCCGCCGGACCGATGTGTTGGCGGAGGGCCGCGACGTTCACGTAGCCCAACACGGCAGCATCGAGCGCGTTGCGCCCCCGCTCCGGCGCGGCCGCGGCATGGGCGGCCGCGCCCGTGTAGACGACGGTGCACTGCTGGATGGCCAGGGTGCTCATGCCCCGCAGTTCGGCGTCGGCCGGGTGGATCATCATGGCGGCATCGATGCCGTCGAAGGCGCCGGCCCGGAGCATGAAGACCTTGCCGCCGCCCCCCTCCTCGGCCGGGGTGCCCATGATCGAGACCCGACCCCTGCAGCGGTCGGCGAGCGCGGCGGCGGCGATCCCGGCGCCCAGGCCGGCGGCGGCGATGATGTTGTGGCCGCAGGCGTGGCCGATGCCGGGGAGGGCGTCGTATTCCAGGCAGACCGCGATGTCGGGCCCGCTCCGGCCGGCGCGGGCGACGAAGGCGGTGTCGACCCCGAAGGCGTGACGTCGGGTGCTGATCCCCTCGTGGTCGAGTGCGTCGCAGAGCAGATCGTGGGCGTAGTGCTCCTCGAAGTTGAGCTCGGGGTGCTGGTGGATCAGATGCGAGATCTCGACCAGCCGATCGGCGCGACGGTCGATCTCATCGGCCATCGCGTCCTTCACTGCGTCCAGTTCGGGAACGTCGTCCTGCACGCGGGCAGCGTAGGGCCGGAACTCCTTCGGTGTTGACCGCATCGCCACGCGACACTCCGGCGATGACCATCGATGTCGTGGAGGTGACACCGGCTCGCGACGACCTCGTCGCGGTGGCCGTCGAGGTGCACCGTCGCACCGACCCGGAGCTCAACCCGGGCGATCCGCCGGTCTCGGCCGACGAGCTGCGGGGAGAGCTCTTCTCGCGCACGACGCAGAAGCACGTCCGCACCTGGGTCGCGCTCGTCGACGGGGCACCCGCCGGGACCCTGGCGTTCGAGCTCGAGGACAACGAGGAGAACCGCCACCTCGCGGCCAGCGACTGGTTCGCGGTGGTGCCCGTGATGCGGCGTCGGGGCGTGGCCGATGCCCTGCTGCGCACCGCGCTCGACGCCGTCGCGGCGGCAGGGCGGACCTCTCTACTGCTCTGGGCGCACCGGAACGAGCCGGACGTCGGCGGTGCCTACGCCCGCCGGCTCGGCCTGTCGGAGAAGAGCGAGGAGCGCTGCAGCCGCATGCGCATCGACACGCACGACTCTGCCCTGGTCGAGCGGTGGATGCGAGAGGGCCGGAGCCGGACCGACGGCTATCGGCTCGTGCCCTTCGGCGACCGCTGCCCGGAGGAGCACCTCCCGCCGTACCTGGAGGCATGGCCGAGAACCTCCGCCACGCCCAGCAACTCGCGCCCGGCTTCGAGGTGGTGGAGACCTACAACGCTCAGTCCAATCCCTGGATGCTCGACATCAACGTCGCCATGGGCTTCCGACCCCACCTGTTGTGGCGGGGATTCCAGGGCGATCTCGGCGCCGCCCGAGCCGTCGTGGGTTGATCCCGCTCACGCCGGGTGGCGCAGCACGACCTTTCCCAGCTGCGAGCCGGCCCGGAGGCGCTCCAGCGCAGCCGGGTACTCGGCGAGGTCGAAGACCTCGTCCACCGCGATCGGGAGCCCGTGGTCGACGAGCCTCGTCACTGCCGCGAACTCCTCGTAGGACCCCATGGTCGATCCGATGATCTCGATCTGCGAGAAGAAGAGGCGGGGCAGGTCGACCTCGACCTTCTGCCCGGACGTGCCGCCGCAGACCACCAGCCGACCGCCCCGCACGAGGGACCGCACCGATGCCTCCCACGTGGCGGGCCCCACCGACTCGACGACCACGTGCGCCTTCACGGGCCAGCGCTCGGCTGCCGAGTCGAAGCCGCCGGCGGCGCCGAGGGCGACCGCCTGGTCGATCTTGGTCTGCTCCCGGCTGGTCACGTACACCTCTGCGCCCATGGCCAGCGCCAGGCCGAGGGCCGCCATCGACACACCGCCGCCGATGCCAACGACCAACACCGTCTCGCCTGCGGTCAGCCGGGCGCGGCGGAGCATCCGGTAGGCGGTCAGCGTGGCCAGCGGGTACGCGGCGCACTCCTCCCAGCTGCGGCCCGCGGGCTTGGCCACGATGTTCCGGGCCGGGACCACCACGGTCTCCCCGTGGCCGCCCCAGCGCTGCTCGCCGAGGATCTGGAAGCCGCGTCCCAGCGGCGAGTCGATGCCGTGTTCGACGACCGCTTCGATGGGGGCGACCGCCGGGTTCACGACGACCTCGCGGCCCACCTCGATGGCGACGCCGGGACCGACCGCGTCGACCACACCGGCGACGTCGCACCCGGGAACATGGGGCAGGGCCGGCTTCGGTAGGCCGCGGGTGAGCCACAGGTCCATGTGGTTGAGGGCGGAGGCAACGGGACGGACCCGGACCTCGTCGGGGCCCGGTTCCGGCGTGGGGATGGGGCCGTAGCGGTACTCGCCGGGCGACTCGTCGAGGATCCATGCGTCCATGGCGGCGAGTGTGCCACCCACCCCGCCGAGCGGCGGAGTTGACGAGCCGGCCGGAGGGCGGCAGGTGAACGAGTCGATTAGATGACGACGCGCAGCGCGTCGGGGACGACGCGGATCGACAGGGCGCGGGCCGGCCCGACGCACTCACCGTCGAGCCACACCTTGGTGCCCGGTTCCAGGTCGAGCTGCACCGCCTTGATCCGTCGCTCCGAGATGCCGGGGTGCGGGAGATGGGTGCCGGTGGGCAACCGGGAGCGGGCCTTCAGCCGATCGCCGAGCGAGAGGTTGGCATCGAGGAGCACCAGTCGGCCGTCGTTGGGGTGCGAGCGCGGCGCCACGTCCCACGAGCCGACGAACTGGGCGTTCATGGCCGCGACGATGCGGCCGCGGAACCAGGACCGCCGGGCGACGAGATGGGCGACGAAGAAGTGCAGCGATCCGTCGACGAGCACCTCGCCGAGATCGACGGGGAACGTCTGCGCCTGGTCCCCGCGCAGACGCGCTTCGTCACCCGGGGCCCCGCACGTGCGGGCGAGATCGCCACCGAGGAGACCCAGGACCGGCACGCTGGTGCCCGCCCGCCGGGCCGCGGTCACCGCAGCGCGCGCCTCGGCGTCGGTGCGCACCACCACACCGTCGTCAGGGAGCGGCCCCGGCGCGCCCCACGGCTCACCCTTGCGGATCGTCATCCTCGGCGTCTTCTTCTTCGTCGTCCCCGTCGCCGATCGAGGCCGAAGCGGAGACCACACCCCGTTCCAGCGCGGCGGTGGCACGGCGAGCCGTGGCCCGGGTGGCGGGGTCGGGGGCGAGCTGGCCGATCTGGCGGACCAGATCGATCAGCTGGCGGATGGTCCGGACGAAGTCACCACCGGTGAGGTCGAGGCTGCTCTCCTCGAGGAGGGTCGCCAGCCCGCTCCCCGCACACCACTCGTGGGCCATCCGGGTGAAGCCGTGGTCGCCGCTGCGCGACAGCGGTAGGCCGGTCTCGTCTTCGTCGGCCTGGATGCGCCGGACGATCTCGTCGATCTCCCCCGCACGCGCCCGCACTCGCCGCGAGGGGTACCGGGGTGCGGGTGGCGGCCCGGGGGCGCGGTGCTCGTAGACCAGGACCGACGCCACCGCGGCCAGCTCGGGCGCGTCGAGGCCGTCGAAGCAGCCGGTGGCCACGGCCTCGGCGACGACGAGGTCGGCCTCGTGGTACACGCCGGCGAGCAGTTGGCCCCGCTCGGTCACCGACCAGCCGTCGACGTAGCCCCAGGCTTCGAGGAGGGCGAGGACGCGGTCGAACTGGACGCCGATGGTGCCGGTCTGGGATCGGATGCGGCGCTCGAGCTCGTCGACCTCGCGTCGGAGCCGGTCGGCCCGGTCGAGGGCGCGGACATGGGCCTCGGCATCGGGGCATCCCGCCACCGGATGGTCGACCGCGGCCGCCACCGACGCATCGGCGCCCGGACGGGACCCGATCCGGACGCGGGCGAGCCGCGACGCCACCTGGGCCCGGAAGTCGCTGTCGTCGGGCAGGTATGGCTGGGGCAGCTCGACCGCACCGAGGACGGTGGGCGCCTCGTCGAAGTCAGCCATGCCGACGAGCTCCACGTGGCGCGACGGCCCGACGACCTTGACCCGGATCGCACCGCCCTTGCGGTACGCCACCGACAGCACCGCGGCGCGCGGCTCGTCGACGGTGGCGATGACGTCGCCGGGCCGCAACCGGGCCAGGGCCTGCTCGAGTCGCTGGCGCCGGACGCGACGGGGCGCGTTCGACCGGGTCAGCTCGCGGTACTCGGCGACGTCGCCACGCTCGCACGTCGCCTCGGGGAGCACGGCATCGAGCGCCTGGCGGCGGGTGCGCAGCCGGCGCTCCAGGACGACCACGGCCCGGTCGGCCTGGTACTGGGCCAGGGACTGGTTGAGCAGTCGGCGGGCCGCGTCCCGATCGTGGCGCCGGATCAGGTTCACCGCCATGTTGTAGGTGGGCCGGAACGCCGATCGCAGCACGAAGCTCCGGCTGGCGGCGAGGCCGGCGATCTGGCCGAAAGGCACGAACGGCGACCACAGGACGATGGCCGTGCCGTGGTCGTCGATGCCTCGCCGTCCCGCCCGGCCCGTCAGCTGCGTGTACTCGGCCGGCGTCAGGAACTCGCGGCGCTCGCCGTTGAACTTGGTGAGCCGCTCGATGACGACGGCTCGGGCCGGCATGTTGACCCCGAGGGCGAGGGTCTCGGTGGCGAAGACGACCTTCACCAGCCCGGCCTCGAAGCAGGCCTCGACCGCTTCCTTGAACGGGGGCACGTGACCGGCGTGGTGGGCGGCGAGCCCGGCCTCGAGACCCGCCATCCAGCGATCGGCGGCCAACGCATCGAGGTCGGCGTCGGTGAGGCTGGTGAGGTGGTCCTCGGCGATGGCACGGATCCGGGCCCGTTCCTCGGCCGTGGTCAACCGGACTCCGGCATCGAGACAGGCCTTCACTGCATCGTCGCAGCCGGCCCGGCTGAACACGAACACGATGGCCGGGAGCAGCTCGTCGTCGACGAGGACGTCGAGGACGTCGAGGCGGCTCGGCGTGTACCAGCGGCGCCGGGGCCGTCCTCCCCGCTGGCGACCACCACCACGGCGCGAGGAGGCGTCGCGATCGACGTCGAAGCGGTCGCCCTCGGGATTCGGTCGGTCGCCGACGATGATGTCGAGCAGGTGGAGGTGGTCGCTGGACTTGTCGCCGACCAGGTACGTGTTGGCCAGGCTCACCGGCCTCGTCTCCTCGACCACTACGTCGGTGGGCCCGCGCACGGTGGTGAGCCAGTCGCCGATGTCATGGGCGTTGGAGACCGTCGCCGAGAGACACACCAGCTGGACGTGGTCGGGCAGGTGGACGATGACCTCCTCCCACACCGGGCCCCGGAAGCTGTTCTGGAGGTAGTGCACCTCGTCGAGCACGACCACGCCGAGATCGTCGAGCTGCTTGCCGGCGTAGATCATGTTGCGGAGCACCTCGGTGGTCATCACCACCACGGGTGCGTCGCCGTCGATGGTGTTGTCGCCGGTGAGCAGTCCGACCCGGCCCGAGCCGTGGCGGGCCCGCAGGTCGTTGAACTTCTGGTTCGAGAGGGCCTTGATCGGGGTGGTGTAGAAGGCCCGCAGGCCGCGGTCGAGGGCGTCGGCGACCGCGTACTCGGCCACCACCGTCTTGCCGGAGCCCGTGGGAGCCGAGACGAGCACCGAGCGCCCGGCATCGACGGCGTCGGCGGCATCGAGTTGGAACTGGTCGAGATCGAAGCCGTAGCCGTCGAGCAGCGCGGCGGTGGAGCGGCCGTGCGGGGCGCGCATCAGCGGGCGTCGACCTCGTTCTTGCGTCGCTTCCGGGTCAGCAGGAGGCCGATGATGATGGATGCTTCGTAGAACAGGATCATCGGGACCGACAGGATGGTGAGGCTGTAGGGATCACCCGACGGGGTGAGCACGGCGACGAGGATGGTGATCCCCACGATGGCGTAGCGGCGGACGCTGCGCAGGGTCTGGGTGCTCACCAGCCCGGCGAGTTGCAGGAACACGAGGATGACCGGGAACTCGAAACCGACCCCGAACGCCAGCATCATGTAGGAGATCAGCTGGAAGTAGGGGGCGGGTCGGAACTGGGCCTGCAGGTTCTTGCCGCCGATGTTGACCAGGAAGTCCAGCGCCTTGGGCAGCGTGTAGTAGGCCAGCGCCGCACCCATCACGAACAGCACGAGCGCACTGACGACGAACGGCACCGCGTACTTCTTCTCGTGCGAGTACAGCCCTGGTGTGATGAAGCGCCAGATCTGCCAGAGGATCACCGGCATGGCCAGGCCGACGCCCACGTACCCGGTCATCTTGAGCCGGACGGTGAACCCCTCCAGCGGCTCGGTCTGGAGCAGCTGGCAGTCGCGGATCGATGCGCCCTGCAGGTTGCAGTAGGGCTTGAGCAGAATGTCGAAGATCCAGGGGTAGAGGAACCAGGCGATGAGGGCGCCGATGGCCACCGCGATGGCCATCTTGACGATCCGGTTGCGCAACTCGGCCAGGTGCGCGAGCAACGGCATCCGGCCCTCGTCGTCGGCCCTCCGACCGGGGCCCTTCGTCGCCACGGATCAGGACGCGCTGGACGCGGGGCGGTCGCCACCCGAAGACGCGTTGTTCGAAGGATCGGTCGTCACGTCTGAACCTTCGGAGCCGGAGCTGCTGGTGGATGTCGGCGGTGGCGCGACGGTGTGCTCATTGCGGGACTCGGCCCCTTCGATGGCGGCCAGCTCGGCCTCGGCGACGGCCTGCGCTGCCCCCGGGTCGTGGTTGTCGCTCGGCGGTCCGGCCGCGTCGGCTCTCCGCGCGGCCTCGGCCTCGCGCTCGGCGTCGGCCATGGCGCCCTTGAGGTCGGTCTGGAAGCCGGCGGAGATGCGGCGCAGCTCACCGACCACCTGGCCGAACTGTCGGATGGCACCGGGGAGCTTCTCCGGCCCGAGGACCACCAGCGCCACGAGGGCGATGACGAGCAGCTCCATGCCGCCGACGTTGAACATGGCCGAGAGTGTACCGCCGCGATTTTCTGCTCCGAGGTCGCTCGCAGCGTCGGCGGCGGGTCAGGGAAGCTCGTGCGCGGTGTCCGAGTTGCCGGAGTCCGGGGTGGCGAGCAGTTCCGCCAACCAGTCGTCGCGCTCGAGCGTGGCATGGAAGTCGAGCAGGTCGTCATGGGTGAAGACCGGCTCGTCGCGGTGGCGCTCCTGCAGCTCGGCGGGTAGCGACCACGTGGTCATCTCGACGCCGGATGCCAGCAGCAGGTCCACGACCCGGGGCTCGGCCTCCTTGACGACGGCCATGTCGCAGCTCGGGCAGCGGAAGACGTAGCTCCCTGCGTTGTCGTCGATGCAGACCCGCACGTGCACGTCGTCCACTCGCAACTCGACGTCGCCGCACTCGATGCAGCTGGCCCTGATCCGTGTCGCCATGTCCGTCCTCCCGATTTCCCTACTCGAGTTCATGTTTCGTCAGATCGGGGCCGCTCCTTGAGCGATTCCGGCCGGGTTCTCGCTGATTGCCGGTCTCCGGTGGCCGGAATGCCAGTCTTTGCGCCATGCCTCGTGTGGAACCGCTGCGCTCGCCGCCGCTCGGCTTCGCTCACCGGGGTGCCCGCGCCCACGCGCCCGAGAACACGCTGGAGGCGTTCACGCTGGCGCTGCGCCTCGGCGCCACCGGACTCGAGAGCGATGTGTGGGTCACGGCCGACGGTGTGGCGGTCCTCGACCACGACGGGACGGTGGGACGGCTGCGCAAGCGGGCGATCGCCGACCTGGCGCGCGCCGAGCTGCCGGAGCACATCCCGTCGCTGGAGGAGCTCTACGACGCGGTCGGCACCGACATCCCGTTGTCGCTGGACGTCAAGGATCCCGATGCCCTGGAACCCACGATCCGGGTGGCCGAGGCGGTCGGCGCCGACTCCGAGCTGTTCCTGTGCCATCCCGACTGGGAGTTGCTGGCCACGTGGCGGTCGCGCTCCGACGCCGTCGTCCTCGTCGACTCGACCCGCATCCACAAGATGAAGGAGGGCCCGGAGCGACGGGCCATGGCGTTGCGCAACGCGGGCGTGGCGTGCATCAACATGCACGAGAGCGACTGGTCCGCCGGACTGACCACGTTGTTCCACCGCTTCGACATCGAGTGCTTCGGTTGGGACGCGCAACTCCCCCGCGTGCTCGATCAGCTGTTGGGCAAGGGGATCGATGCCGTCTACTCCGACCACGTCGACCGCATGGTCGATGCCATGGCGCGCCTGGCCTGATCGTCAGCGAGCGAGCAGCTCCGGGAGCGGGCGGGCGTGGACGATCACGAGACGCCGGGTCGGCCGCGTCAGCGCCACGAACAGCGCTCGGTACCCCGCCGGTTCGGCCGCCACGATCTCGGCCGGTTCGACCACGACGACCACATCGAACTCGAGCCCCTTGGCCAGCAGAGGATCGAGGACCGCGACCGTCCCGAGGCCGTGTCCCCCGCTCCCCCACGACACGCGCGCCGCGTCGAGACCGGCCCCGATGTCGGCGTGACGGTGGCGGACGGCGATGACGGCCACGGTCCCTCGCTCGGTGGTGGCACGCACCGCGTGGTGCACCGCCGCCGCGACCACGTCGGGCACGGCGTGGATCTCGGGCTCGGACCCGGTGCTGCGGATCGAGCGCGCCGGGGTCACCTCTGGGGCCGCCTGCGGGAGCAGGCGGTTGGCGAGGTCGAGGATCGGAGCGGGGGTGCGGTAGCCCACGGTCAGTTCGGCCACGTGCAGCGGTGCCGTGGTCCGGACCACGGCCGCCACCTCGTCCCAGGACCTCGCGGCCCATGCCCGCGTGCCCTGGGCCAGGTCGCCGACGATCGTCATCGACCCCCGGCCGGCTCGTCGGCGCAGCATGCGCAGCGCCATGGTCGACAGATCCTGCGCCTCGTCGACCACGATGTGCCCGTAGGTGGCGCGCACGCCGCTGATGCGGCTCTCGGCCTCGTCGATGAGGGCCACGTCGGCCGGGCTCCACCGCTCGTCGGAGAGCCGCTTGGCCACGGGACGCCCCAACAGGTCGACCTCGGCCGGGTCGAGGATGCCGCGGGCCGCCCGCCGCCGGACGGCGGGACTGCCCAGCAGGCGCTGCACCGTGGCTGCCGCGCCGAGCGTGGGCCAGACCCGGTCGACGAAGCGACGGAACCCGTCGTCTCGCCGGGCGGCCGCCACGAAGTTCGCCTTGAGGGCCGGTACCTCGGCGGTTCGCTCGTGGACGTCGTAGGCATCGTGGAGGAGCCGGTTGCGCAGGCTCTCCTTCCCGGTGGCGTGGGGGACGTCGCGGCCCAGGATGTCGTCGACGGCGGCCGCGACGCCGGATGGATCGATGCGCACCGCGCCCCAGGTCGTGCTGAGCGACACCGACTCGGTGGGGATCCGTATGGACGACCGGACCGCAGCGTCGATGACGGCGGCCATCCGGCCGTCGCCCTTGAGCCGGCCGACCTCGGTGGGGTCGTCCTCCCCCAACCGGATCGACGACGGTCGCAGGCCCTCGATGGTGGTCTGGCGGACCGCGGTCTCCCCCAGGCTGGGAAGGACGTCGGCGACGTAGCGCAGGAAGACGGGGTTGGGCCCGATGACGAGGACCCCCGATTCCATCAGCTCCATGCGGTGCTCGAAGAGGAGGTAGGCGGCCCGGTGCAGGGCCACGGCCGTCTTGCCCGTCCCCGGTCCGCCCTGGACGATGAGGAGCCGGTCGAGCGGGGCCCTGATCACCTCGTCCTGTTCGCTGGCGATCGTGGCCACGATGTCGCGCATCGCGCCGGTGCGCTCACGGTCGAGCTCGGCCAGCAACGGATCCGGGATGCCCCCTGACACGGGTGATCCGTCCGGATCGTTGAAGTCCTCCTCGAGGATGTCGATCAGCTCGACGCCCTCGGAGGTGAAGCGACGGCGGGTGTCGAGCCCCATCGGATCGTGCACGGTGGCTCGGTAGAACGGGATGGACACCGGCGCCCGCCAGTCGACCACCAGGGGATCGCCGGTGTCGTCCTCGATGTGGCGCCGGCCCACGTACCAGCGGCTGCCGGACTCCTCGATGCGGCCGAACGCCGGCACCCCGGCCGGATCGGCCAGTGAGTCGAGCCGGCGATTCAGGTGCCAGCGGGCCACCTCGGAGTCCGACTCGGTCGCCGCCGAGTCCGCCTCGGCGAGGGCGCGCTCGGTGCGCGCCGCCATGGCGGCGATGGCGGCGCGGGCCCGGTCGAGGTGTTCCTGTTCGAGCGCGAGTTCGGGATGGGCCACGACTCCTCCAGCGGGGTTCCCTGGGCCGACCCAGGCCGTTGCGGATGGCGTCGTCATCGAGGGTCCCGACCGTGCGCGCCGTCGTCCGGGCGGCGCGGAGCCGGTGGGGCGACGGC
This sequence comes from uncultured Acidimicrobiaceae bacterium, assembly GCA_963747745.1. Taxonomy (GTDB): domain Bacteria; phylum Actinomycetota; class Acidimicrobiia; order Acidimicrobiales; family Salinilacustritrichaceae; genus Salinilacustrithrix. Next base: position 211,018 of record CAVVGJ010000007.1, on the reverse strand, counting down.
GAGACCGTACCCTTCCCGCTGATGGGACGTCGCGCCGTTTTCCCGGGTTCGTTCGATCCGTTGACCGTCGCCCATCTCGCCATCGCTGAGTGCGTCCGGGACGAGCTCGGGGTCGCGGTCGTCGACCTGGTCATCTCGCGGGTGGCGCTGGCCAAGGAGGACCGTGACACCGCACCGGTCCGGGACCGCCTGGCGGCCATCCGGGCCGTGCGACGCAACGGCCGCCCGTGGCTCGGCGCCCGGGTGACCGAGGCGCAGCTGCTGGCCGACATCGCCGAGGGCTACGACGTGCTGGTCGTGGGGGCCGACAAGTGGCATCAGCTCCACGACGTCTCGTTCTACGGTGGCTCCGAAGAGGTCCGCGACGCTGCGCTGCGCCGGCTCCCCCTGCTCGCCGTCGCCCCGCGAGCCGGGGTGGCGATGCCCGAGGGTGCGGACCTGCACTCCTTGTCGCTGCCGGACGTCCATCGACAGGTGAGCTCGACCGCGGTGCGAGGCGGACGCGAGGAGTGGCGGGCCCGTCCGGGCCGCTGACGGGCTGTCGCTACAGCGTGGACAGATCGGACAGCGGCCAGATGATCACGAAGGCCCTGCCCACGATGGTGTCCTCGGGGATCGACTTGAACCGGCGGGAGTCGTCGGACGCGGCGCGGTTGTCCCCCATGACCCAGATGTGTCCCGCCGGGATGACCTCGGGCGGGAAATCAGAGGTGAACGCTCCCTCGGGCAGATAGCTCTCGTCGAGCGGCTTGCCGTTGACGTAGACCTGGTTGTCGTGGCCCTCGACCGTCTCGCCGGGCAGCGCCACGACCCGCTTGATGAGCTCGGAGATGCCGTCGGCCCCGGGTCCTCCGGGCCGGTCGAAGACGACCACGTCGCCACGGTGCACGTGGCCGAACTCGTAGCTGAGCTTGTTGACGAGGACCCGGTCTCCCACCTCGAGCGTGGGCACCATCGACTCCGACGGGATGTAGAACGCCTGGATCAGGAACGTCTTGACCAGCAGGGCCACGACGAGTGCACCGACGATGACGGCCACCCACTCGATGGCCGAACGGGTCGAGCGCGACAGGTGGCGTTCGGCATCCTCCTCGGGTGGTGTCTCGTCGTCGGGGATCGCGTCCATCACTGAGCGCCGAGCGTACAAGCTGCCCTCGGCGCCGCTGGCACCACCCTCGGACTCAGGCCCGGTACCGGGTGAGGACGCGTCGCGCCGCCCGGGAGCCGGCGTCGACCAGCTCGTCGGGGCCGTCGACCACCCGGGCCGCGGGTCCGAGGCGGAGCAGCAGCCGAGCCAGCCACGGTTCGGCACTGACCGCGAGCGTGACCCTCCGGCGGCCGTCCTCGAGCTCCACCACGTCGTCGTGCGGGTACTGCTCGACGACCCAGGCCTCGTCGGGCGGGATCTCGATCGTCACCCGCGGCAGGGCGGCATCGGCATGGAACGAGACCATCTCGGTCGGCACCTCGGACGCTTCGAAGTGCTCGTCGGTCGCGTCGACGCTGGTGATGCGATCGACCCGGAACACCCGGTGGTCGCCGGACGAGCGGCAGAAGGCGTCGAGGTACCACGCACCGTCGGTGGCGAAGCGTCGCAACGGTTCGATGTCTCGTTCGGTGGATTCGTTGCGGGCATGGCTGAAGTACTCGACGTGGAGGACGCGGCCCTCGGCCATGGCCTCGTCGATGACGCTGAGCAGCTCGGTCTCGTCGTCGGCGAGCACCACGCCCAGATCGTCGTCGAGATCGATGCCGAGCACCGCGGCCACCTTCTGGACGCCGCGCGCCAACGGGCCGTCGGGATCGTGGCCGGGCTGCGCCCGGGAGGCCAGGCCGGCGGCCAGCAGGCCGAGGCCCTCGTCGCGCGTCAGACGAAGGGGGCGTTCGAAGAAGTTGGTGTAGTTGATCCACACCCGATCGTCGTCGACATCGACGTCGACCAGGCTCTCGGGCGTGTACGGGTAGAGACCCACCACGAAGACCACGTTCAGGTCGTCGAGCAGCTCCTGGCGCGTGATGTCGAACCGGGCACACACCTCGGTGATCAGCGGGCCGTCCTGGTTGGCGATCCAGGGCACCATCGACAGGATCCGCCCGAGCCGATCGGTTGCGCTGGGCCGAGCCATCAGGCCTCGGCCCCCGCGGCCAGCGCCTCGAGCCAGCTCCGGACGTCGTCCCGCAGCTCCGGCGGACCCAGCACCTCGGCGTCGTCGAGGAAGTCGAACACGAAGCTGCGGAAGCCGTCACGGCGCCGGACCGGGAACTCGAGCACCACCGCCCCGTCCGGCTCCCAGGAGGTCTCGACGTCGCTGCCCACCAGCCGGACGGCGAGCGCGGCCTGGTTGCGGTCGACGCGGACCCGGGCCAGGACAGGCTCGTCGTCGCCGAGCGCCCAGCCGTCGAGGCGGAGCGGATGCTCGGCCGGGTCGACCTCGACCTCGACCGACTCGGGTGCATCGGCGTCCATGGCCCCCTCGACCCGGTCGAGCCGGAACGACCGGCTCTCTCCGGCCCCGGTGTCGTGACCCTGCAGGTACCAGTGGCCGCGCTCGTGGTGGAGGCGGAACGGGTCCACCACGCGGTCCTTGCCCCGGTAGCGGAACCGGAGCCGACGATGCTGGCCGACCGCCTCGAAGGCGAGCGAGAGGTTGGGCACCGACGGCAGTACGGCCACGTTCGTGGGCGCGGCATCAGAACGGACCGCGCCCCCCAGCTTGCGGATGCCCGACGTGGGGTTGGCGCCGTCGAGGCGCACCGCGGTGACCGCGAGGTGGATGGCGGCGAGCTCGTCGGCGTCGAGGCCGGGGTCGGGCAGGCCGTACTCGTCCTGGTCGATGCGGTACCCGTCCTCGGGAGGCATGCGGCCCGGCACGGGCTCGATCCGCAGCGGGATGTCCATCTCGCGCAGGTCCTTCTTGTCCCGCTCGAACGCCCGCTTGAACGAATCCTTGTCCGGTGGATAGCCGGGGATCCGCCGGTGGAGCTCGTCGGCCGTGATCGGCCGCTCGGCGTGCAGCAGCTCGGCGATCAGGTCGAGGAGGCGTTCGAGCTTGGGGACGGCCATCGCGCCGGAAGGTTACCGAGTGGCGGCGAGGACTCCTGCGGCCCCGGCCGCGGCGTAGAAGAGCGGGTCGTCGGCGGGGCCGCGGCCCATCGAACGGACCTCGACGCCCCATCGGGCGAGGAGCGCCGGCACGTCGGGCACCTCGACGACCCGCACGTCGTGGCGGGGGGCGTCGACCTCGGCGCCCGGCACCACCCCGACCTCGACCCGGCTGGCCGTGAGGCGCAGGACGGTGTCGACGTGGTGGCTGGCCCCGCGGTGGCGGGGTCGAGAGTCGGCCCCGGACGCCCGCACGCAACAGATCGGCCGGCCGCCGAGCGCGGCGCTGGCGTCGAGCACGGCCGCCGCTTCGACCGCGGTGGTGCCGAGCTCGGAGTCGGTGCCGACCACGCCCGGGCCCATGCCGACCACGATGAGATCAGCGTGCTCGACGGTGGCGGCGATGGCCAGAGCCGACGGCATCGAGACCGCCTCCCGGTCGCCGCCGAAGGCGTGTCCGGCCGTGACGGTGGCCTGGACCAGGCCGGATCGGCGCATGGCGACCACCAGGTCGGAGAGGGCGAGCGGCAACGAGGCCCCGTCGGTCATCACGTAGACGACCCGGGCGCCCGGTCGGAGCTGGAGGAACGCGGCCGCCACGATGGGCACCTGGCTGTGCAGCGTGCAGGCCACCACCGGGACGCCGCCGAGATCACAGCCCGGATCAACCTCCTCCTCGGTGGCGCCGGTGTCGGTCTGGACGCTGGTGTAGCGGACCTTCATGATGTGCCCCGGCCCCGGCGAGGCCCAGGCGCGTCGCGACAGGTTCCAGTGGACCACGTGCCAACCACCGGTACCCAGCCCGAGGTCGACCGCGGTGGTGTTGACCACGACCTCGTCACCGACGGCCACGGGGCCGATCTGGCCGGTGAGCGCGTAGGCGCGCTCGCCGTCGACGAGGACCCGCTGCAGCCCCTCTCGCTCCTCGAGGATCTCGGTGACGACCCCAGTCCGGTACGACGGCACCCGGCGATTCTGACCGACGCGGAGCGCACGACCGCAGATCATGCCGGCCGGCGTCGGGAGCGCCAGCGAGCAGCCGGCACGACTGCGACGGAGTCGCAGGCCCTGAGCCCGGCCGGCGTCGGGAGCGCCAGCGAGCAGCCGGCACGACTGCGACGGAGTCGCAGGCCCTGAGCACGGCCTTATAGCGACGCGATGAGGCGGTCGACTCGGTCGTCCTGGGAGGTGAAGGGGTCCTTGCACAGCACGGTGCGCTGGGCCTGGTCGTTCAGCTTCAGGTGCACCCAGTCGACCGTGTAGTCACGGTTGCGTTCCTTGGCCCGGCGGATGAACTCGCCGCGGAGCTTGGCCCGGGTGGTCTGCGGCGGCGTCTCGACGGCCTCGTCGATGGTGGCGTCGTCGCAGATCCGCTCGACGAGGCCCTTGGCCTGGAGCTTGTAGAACAGGCCCCGCTCCCGGTTCACGTCGTGGTACTGGAGGTCGATGAGCCCGATCTTGGGCGCGTTCAGGGCCAGGTCGTGCTTGGCGCGGTAACGCTCGATGAGGTGGTACTTGGTGACCCAGTCGCACTCGCGCGAGAGGCTGAGCGGGTCGGAGCTGAGCCCCTTCATGACGTGGGCCCACATGTCGAGCGCCCGCTGCTCCTGGGCCGGGAATCCCTGGCGGTCGGCGTAGACCAGGGCCCGGTCGAGGTACTCCTGTTGGATCTGCAGGGCGCTCAGCTCGCGGCCGTTGGCCAACCGGATGGCGCGGGTGCAGGTGATGTCGTGGCTGATCTCGCGGATGGCGCGGATCGGGTTCTCGAGCGTCATGTCGCGCATGACGACGGTGGGATCCTCGAGCATGCGCAGCAGGATCGCCATGGTGCCGACCTTGAGGAAGTTGGTGTACTCGTTCATGTTCGAGTCGCCGACGATCACGTGGAGGCGGCGGTAGCGCTCGGCGTCGGCGTGGGGCTCGTCGCGGGTGTTGATGATGGGGCGGCTGCGGGTGGTGGCCGAGCTCACCCCCTCCCAGATGTGCTCGGCCCGCTGGGCCAGGCAGTACATGGCGCCCCGCGCCGTCTGCAGGACCTTGCCCGCGCCGGCGTAGATCTGGCGGGTGACGAGGAACGGAATGAGGTGCTCGGAGTAGGAGCCGAGGTCGTCGTGGCGGCTGGTGAGGTAGTTCTCGTGGCAGCCGTAGGAGTTGCCGGCCGAGTCGGTGTTGTTCTTGAACAGGTAGATGACCCCTCGGATGCCCTCCTCGCGGAGTCGCTGCTCGGCGCTGGCGAGGAGCTGTTCGAGGATGCGCTCGCCGGCCTTGTCATGGGTCACCAGGTCCACGAGGTCGTCGCACTCCGGAGTGGCGTACTCGGGATGTGAGCCGACGTCGAGGTAGAGGCGGGCGCCGTTGGCGAGGAACACGTTCGAGCTCCGACCCCACGACACGACGCGTCGGAACAGGTACCGGGCGACCTCGTCGGGGCTCAGCCGGCGTTGGCCCCGCAGCGTGCAGGTCACCCCGTACTCGTTCTCCAGCCCGAAGATCCGACGCTCCACGTCGGCAACCTATCGGCGGTGTCGGCCCCCGGTGGGGCAGAGCGCCCCTCAGTCCTGACTCGTGCTCCAGCCGTTGCCGTAGCCGCTCTCGATGAAGGTCCGAGCCTGGAGGGCGTCGGCGACGCTGGTGAAGACGGCGAACGACTCCGGGACGTTCCAGCGATCGAGGACGAGGCGGCCCGAGAGCCGAGCCGCGACCACGCAGCGGCTGGGTGCCAATGGTGCCGCGTCGATCAGGGCGCAGATGCGCTCGAGCGCGGTGCGATCGAGCAGCGTGACGCGGTCGAGGTCGAGGATCACGGCATCGCTCTCGACGATGGCCCCCGCGATGGCGGGTGCGACCCGCTCGGCCAGAGCGTCGTCGAGGCCGCCGTCGATGGCGACGATGGTGGTGCCGCGGCGGACCGAGATGTGGAGATGGCCATCGAGCAGATCGAGGGCGGGCATGGGGCCGGTGATCACCGGATCGTCGTCGGCGGCTCCGGTGCGCGTTCCCATGGTGCCGGCGTCCGACGATCTGGTGTCTGCATTGAGAATCGTCACGACGGGCTCCTGCTGCTTCACGTTGCAATCAGGTTACAGCCTGTCATGCGATTGTCAAACCAATTTCAGTGCCTTCCGGGGTGGCCCGTTGCGCCCCACGCCGTGCTCATTGCCACTCCGCGCCGTGCTCATTGCCGCGCCGCGTCGTGCTCATTGCCGCGCCGCGTCGTGGTCACGGCGACGAGGTCAGCAGCGCGGTCAGCTCCTCGCCCTCGATCCGCGCGAACTTGCGCCGGCCGTTGCCCCGGGCCAGGACGGCGACCTCGAGCTCGGGCCCGGAGATCTCGCGATCGGGACCGGCCAGGGCGGCGATGGCCGCGTGCAGGGCATCGACGAGGCTCATGCCCTCGCGGTAGGACGCCTCGAGCCGGGTGGCGATCTCGTCGGCCTCGCCGCCGAGCACCGAGAACCGGTCCTCGTCGACGACCGAGCCGTCGTAGAGGATGTGGAACAGCTCGTCGTCGGCCGAGGTCTCGCCGATCTCGGCCACGAGGATCTCGACCTCCATCGGCTTCATCTCGTGGGTGAAGATCTGGCCCAGCATCTGGGCGTAGGCGTTGGCCAGGCTGCGGGCGTCGACGTCCTCGCGCGAGTACGAGTACCCCTTCATGTCGGCGTGGCGTACGCCGGCCACGCGGAGCTGGTCGAACTCGTTGTACTTGCCGACGCCGGCGAACGCGATGCGGTCGTAGATCTCGGAGATCTTGCGCAGGGTCGACGAGGAGTTCTCGGCGCAGATGAGGATGCCGGCGTCGTAGCTCACCGCGCACAGGCTCCGGCCTCGGGCGATGCCCTTGCGGGCGTAGTCGGCCCGGTCCTTCATCACCTGCTCGGGAGCGACGTAGAAGGGCGAGGTCATGCTGGCGCACCTCCCTGGTCGGTCGGGCGTTCGGAAGGGGTGTTCGTCTGGGAGAACGAGCTCATCAGGCGCTCGAAGCGAGCGCGGATGTCGCCGTCGGTGAGCCGGGAGAACCCCTCGGCGTCGATGGTGGCCACCACGGGGAAGATGCCCCGCACGAGGTCGGGTCCGCCGGTGGCCGAGTCGTCGTCAGCCGCTTCGAACAAGGCCCGGATGGCGAGGTCGACGGCGTCGGAGGGGTCCATGTCGTTGTGATAGCCGATCTTGATCACGGTGCCGGCGTGGAGCGAGCCCGAGCCGGTGGCGGCATGGTGGAGCTCTTCGTAGCGGCCACCGGTGACGTCGAACTCGAACAACCGACCCATCTCCCGACCGCGGTCGTAGCCGGCGAAGAGCGGGATGACCGCCATCCCCTGCATCGCCGCCGGCAGATGGTTGCGCACCATGGCGCTCAGCTGGTTGGCCTTGCCCTCGAGGCTGAGGGAGTGACCCTCGACCTTCTCGTAGTGCTCGAGCTGGAGCTGGAACAGCTTGACCATCTCCATGGCGGGACCCGCCGCGCCGGCGATGGCCACACCGGACCAGCGGTCGGCCGGGAACACCTTCTCCATCGAGCGGTGGCTGATCAGGTTCCCTGACGTGGCCCGGCGATCGCCGGCCATCACCACTCCCCCGGCGGTGCGGATGGCCACCACGGTGGTGCCGTGGGTGATCGTCAGCGGGTGGGAGGCCGCGTCGGACACCTTGGCCGCCGGGTCGTTGCCCTGAGCTCTGAGCAGGCTGGCGAAGTCGGGCCCCGGATCCGTCTGGGGGCTGAAGAACGGCAATGTCACACCGCGGACCCTATCTGGCGGCCTACTCCCCACCCTTTTGGATGTAGGACTTGACGAAGTCCTCGGCGTTCTGCTCGAGCACGTCGTCGATCTCGTCGAGGAGATCGTCGAGCTCGGCCTTGATTTTCTCGCCGGACTCGGACGCCGCGGGGACGTCCTCGACCTGTTGTTCCTCGCGCTGCGGGGCGGATTTCCGCTTCTGCTCCCGTTCTGCCATCACCGACTCCAGAGTCACTCCCAGCCGTGACGGGCGTCACGACCCGAGGCGACCGAGCAGCTCTGCTGCTGTGTCGCACTCGTCGATCAATGTACCCACGTGGGCCTCGGTTCCACGCGACGGTTCCATCATCGGCACGCGCCGCAGCGGATCGCCCCCGACGTCGAACACGAGTGAGTCCCAGTTGGCGGCCACGATCGACTCCGGCCACTTCTGCAGGCACCGGCCGCGGAAGAACGCCCGCGTGGATCCGGGCGGGTCGGTGACGGCGGCGGCCACCTCGGCGGCCTCGGTGATGGTCTGCAGCCCGGCGCGGGACGCCAGGCACTTGTCCGACCGCAGGTCGTGGTACTGCAGGCCGAGGGCGGCGAGCCGGACGTCGCCCCACTCGAGGCCGTGCCGCTCGCGGTAGCCCTCCACGAGGCGGCGCTTGGCCACCCAGTCGACCACGTCGGCCACCGACTCCGGCTCGGTCTCGAGACCGGAGAGCACCGCCTCCCACCGGGCGAGGACGTCGGTGCCGACGGCGTCGCCGACGCATTCCAGGCCCCGGGTCTGGGCGTACTTCCGGGCCCGTTCGAGATACTCCCACTGGAGCTCGAGCGCGGTGATGGTGCCACCGGCCGCGAGGTCCAGTGTGGTGGACAGGCTCGGATCGTGGGACACGGCCCGGAGGGCGGGGACCGGGGTGGCGAGCGAGAGATCGACGCCCAGCTCGTCGTCCTCGATCATGGCCAACACGATCGCGGTGGTGCCGACCTTGAGGTAGGTCGCGACCTCGGACATGTTGGCGTCGCCGATGATGACGTGCAGCCGGCGGTACTTCTGGGCGTCGGCGTGCGGTTCGTCGCGGGTGTTGACGATGGGGCGCTTCAGCGTGGTCTCGAGCCCCACCTCCTCCTCGAAGAAGTCCGCCCGCTGCGACAGCTGGTACGGCACGTCGTCGGCGGTGAGGCCGGGCACCTCCACGCCGATCTTGCCCGCACCGCAGTACACCTGCCGGGTGACGAAGAACGGGGTGATCTCACGCACGATGCGACCGAACGGTGTCTCGCGGGCCAGGAGGTAGTTCTCGTGGCAGCCGTAGCTGTTGCCCTTTCCGTCGGAGTTGTTCTTGTAGATGACGATCTCTTCACCGGGGGCCAGCAGGGCCCGAGCGGCCAGCATCGACCGGCGCAGGATCTCCTCGGCGGCCCGGTCCCAGGTGACCACCTCACGGGCGTCGGCGCACTCGGGCGTCGAGCACTCGGGGTGGGCGTGGTCGACGTAGTAGCGGGCGCCGTTGGTGAGCACGGCGTTGACCAGGTGGGTCTCGACCTCGGGCGGGTAGGCGCTGGCCGGTGTGGTGCCCCGGGCGTCGTTGTGGGGCATCTCGTCCTCGAAGTCCCAGCTGACGCGGGGTGCCGTGCGAGCGGCGTGTCCGTTGCGGGCCAGCTCCTGCACGTAGGCGTTGATGAGGATCGACGACGCCGTGATCGGGTTCGACTCCCCCGCCCCGCGCACGACGATCCCGAACTCGGTCTCGATGCCACAGATCTTGGGGACCGTCATGGACTGAACCTACCCGGCTCTGGTGGCGTCAGCGGGGGCGTCGGAACGGATTGAGCAGGTCGGCACCGGGGAGCTTGGCCAGGTTGCCGAGGACGGCTTCGTTGATCTGGGCCGATCGCTTGACCAACTCGGTGGCTTCGGCCAGACCGGCCGCGTCGAGCGCGTCGGTGACCCGGCGCAGCGAGGCCGCGACCTCGGCGAGATCCTCGCTGACCTGGCGGATGTGCACGGAGGACTCGCGCAGGGCGGCCAGCGTCTCGGGCAGGTGCTCGACCTCGACCTGCATCTTCTTGGCCCACGGAAGGATCGCCATCGCCTGCCCCCTCGCGGATCGGCGCTACAGGTACTGACCGGTGGCGACCCGCTCGATGGAACGGCCACCTTCGGCCGCCTCGTCGTCTGCTCGTTGGATGAGCGTACGCACGTAGACGATGCGCTCGCCCTTCTTGCCCGAGATCTTCGCCCAGTCGTCGGGGTTGGTGGTGTTGGGCAGATCCTCGTGCTCCTTGAACTCCTGCTTGATCGCGGCCAGCAGGTCGGCGGTCTGGATCCCCCTGCTCCCACCGGCGAGCAGCCGCTTGATGGCCAGCTTCTTCGACCGCCGCACGATGTTCTCGATCATGGCGCCCGAGGAGAAGTCCTTGAAGAACATGGTCTCCTTGTCACCGTTCTGGTAGGTGACCTCGAGGAAGCGGTTGCGATCCTCGGTGGAGTACATCTCCTCGACGGTCTGGTCGACCATGGCGGCGATGGCCTTGTTGATGTCACCGCCGCCCAGTTCGTTGATGGCGTCGGCGTCGATGGGCACGGCGGCGGTGAGGTACCGCAGGAAGATCTGCGCGGCCGACGTCTCGTTGGGGCGTTCGATCTTGATCTTCACGTCGAGGCGGCCGGGCCGGAGGATGGCCGGGTCGATCAGGTCCTCGCGGTTCGATGCACCGATGACGATGACGTTCTTGAGCGACTCGACCCCGTCGATCTCGGCCAGCAGCTGCGGGACGATGGTGGATTCCATGTCGGAGCTGATGCCGGAGCCGCGGGTCCGGAACATCGAATCCATCTCGTCGAAGAACACGATGACCGGCCAGCCCTCCTCGCTCTTCTCCCGGGCCCGCTGGAAGACGAGCCGGATCTGGCGCTCGGTCTCGCCCACGTACTTGTTGAGCAGCTCGGGGCCCTTGATGTTGAGGAAGAAGCTGCGGGCCTCGTTGCCGGTCGACTCGGCCACCTTCGTCGCCAGGCTGTTGGCCACCGCCTTGGCGATCAGCGTCTTGCCGCAACCCGGCGGACCGTAGAGCAGGATGCCCTTGGGCGCGGGGAGCTCGAACTCGGCGAAGAGGGCCTGGTGCAGGAACGGCAACTCGACCGCATCGGCGATCTGTTCGATCTGGTCGTCGAGGCCACCGATGTCGGCGTAGCGGACGTCGGGCACCTCCTCCAGGACGAGGTCCTCGACCTCGGGACGGGGAAGCTTCTCGAGCAGGAGCCCGGAGCGGGTGTCGAGCAGCATGGTGTCGCCGCTGCGGAGCCGCGTGCCGACGAGGGAGTCGACCAGCTCGACGACCCGTTCCTCGTCGGCCCGGCCCACGACCAGTGCCCGGCGGTGATCGTCGAGCACCTCCTTGAGGGTGACGACCTCGCCCTGACCCTCGGGAGCGCGAGACAAGATGATGCTGAAGCTCTCGTTGAGCACCACCTCGGCGCCCTGGGCCAAGGCGTCGACGTCGTCGGCCAACTCGGGATGCACCGCGACGCGCATCTTGCGGCCGCCGGCGTGGACATCGGCGGTGCCGTCCTCGTTCATGCCCAGGTAGGTGCCGTACGCCGACGGCGGCTGGGTCAGCTTGTCGACCTCCTCGCGGAGGGCGGCGATGTGCTCGCGGGCCTCGCGGAGGGTGTAGGTCAGTTTCTCGTTCTGGGCCACCGCCTGGGACAGCTGGCCCTTGGTCTCGAGCAGCCGCTCCTCGAGGGTGCGCACGCGCTTGGGCGTGTCCTGCAGCCGCTTGCGGAGCTGGACCACCTCCTCCTCGAGGCCCTCGACCTGGAGCAGCAACTCCGAGCGCTCGGCGGCATCGCCGGGCCGCGCCTCGGGCGGCTCGTTGAGCTGATCCGGGCCGTCAGATCCGTCACTGGATGCCATCGGTGCGCTCCTGTCCTCGTTCGTCGCGGACCATACACCTGCTCCGGGACCGATCGGTGCCGTTCTGCGGTTGGCGTTCGACGGCGTGTCGGTCGATGTTCTGAGGCGCAGCCGAAGAACTCGGGGTCGGCGAAGCCGACACGCGAAGCCAAAACGTTTCCGCGGGAGTTGCCGGTTCAATTCCCCGAGCCGGTAGGGTGACACCGAGGCCGACAGGGCCACCTGACCACGAACAATTCGCACCGCAGGAAGGGCGACACCGACATGAAGGTCTGGATCGATCAAGATCTCTGCACCGGCGACGGTCTCTGCGAGGAGATCGCCCCCGACGTTTTCGCGCTCCTCGACGACGGGCTCGCCTACGTCAAGGATGGCGACAAGATCCTCAGCGACCCGGGTGGTGCCGAGGGCGTCGCCCCGGTCCCTGCCGGGCAGGAGGAAGCCACCATCGAATCCGCCGAGGAGTGCCCCGGCGAGTGCATCTTCATCGAGATCTGACCCCTCGCATCCGTTCTGGTGGGCCATCGCGACACCAGTACGGACCGATGACCCACCAGAACCAGGTGGAAGGCGCGTTGTGATGATCCCGGCCCCGCTGCGGCGGGGTCGGATCGCGCCCGGCGGTCAGTGGCGCAGGCAGGGCCCGGTGTCCACCGGGGTGGCCAGGTTCCCCGGATCGCCGCTGAGCACCGCGTTCACCTCGTCCACGTCGAGCGCGTAGGCGACGTTCGGGTCGTCGGGGGCGATGGCGAAGGCCACTCCGACCACCGCGCCGTTGCCGTCGACCAGGGCGGCGCCGGAGTCGCCCGGATGCAGCTGCGAGGCCAGGATCAGCACCTGGCGCTCGGTCCGGTGGGAATCGTAGATGTCGCTGCCGACGGCGCGGACCTCGTCGCCCACCGTGAACGGCGCCACCCGCAGCGGTGCGCCACCGGGGTGGCCGAAGATCCCTCCGGAGATGCCCTGCTTGCTGTCCCCCAGCGGGAGGGGTGTGCGGGCGAGTCCGGCCACGCGGAGGACGGCCACGTCGCGGTCGGTGTCGAACACGACGACGGTGGCATCGAGGACGCTTCCGTCGTCGCGCTCCACCTGGGTGCTGTCCTCGCCGGCCACGACGTGCGCGTTGGTGACGACGACATCCGAGCCCAGGGTCACGAACCCGCTGCCTTCCTGGATGCGGTTGCAGGCGATGCCGCTCACCTTGACCGTCGACGGCGTGACCTGGGCGACCATCGCCGGGGTGAGACCGGCGTCGGTGGGCGGCGGGCCGATGTCCGGTGCCGGGGTGAGGGCCTGGAACACCTGCGGGAACTGGTCGTCGCCGACGAGGCGACGCAGCGCCACCAAGGCGTCCGGTGCATCGGGGAACACGCTGTCGATGGTCTTGGCCACCACCGACCGTCGCGTCTGCTCGGCGAAGAACCCCGGGGCGTGCGCCATCGTCGGGAGCAGCAGCCACACCGCGACCGCCACACCGACGAGGCCGGCGACACCGCCCAGGGCGTGATCGGCCACGGCCAGGTCCTGGCTCGGGAGTCGGAACCGGATGTGGCTGCCGATGACGAGCCCGATGGCTTGACCGATGAACGACCCACCGAGCAGCACGACACCGGCCAGGGCGAGCAGCCCACCGGGTGAGCCGCCCGAGTACTGCTCGAGCACCCAGGGCAACAGCCGGGCCGCGGCGAGCAGACCGAGCGCCATGCCGAGCCAGGACAGGGTGCGGGCCAGGAACCCGAGCCGGTACCCACCGACGATGGCCAGCACGGCGACGCTCAGGAGCAAGAGGTCGAGCAGGTTCACGCCGGCGCCAGATCAGCTCTCGGCCGCCAGCAACCGTGCACTGGTGAGGAAGCCGGTGTGGGCGACCATGCGATGATCGGGTCGGATCGACTGGCCCTCGATGTGCCACGTGCGTTGGAGCACTTCGAGCGTCTCGGCGAACGCGAACCGGGAATCGTCGAGGCGTTGCCGGAGCGTGGCCGCCTGGCCGATCGTCGGCGTGTAGGCGAGGAGGATCCCGCCCGTGCGCAGCGCGGTCTCGGCGTGGGGAACGGCGCGCCACGGTTCGGGCAGGTCGAGGACTATCCGGTCGAGGTGGCGCTCGTCGATCCCGTCGTAGCAGTCACGCAACTCGACGCGGTAGTTGTCGGCGAGGTCGGGGGTGAACCGCTCGACGTTGGCCGCGGCGCGAGCGGCGAAGTCGTCGCGCAACTCGTAGCCGACGATGGAGGCACCGGCACGCAGCATCGCCATCGACAGGGCGCCGGATCCGACGCCGGACTCGAGCACGCGGACGCCGGGTCGGATGTCGGCCATGATCATCATGGGGCCCAGATCCTTGGGGTAGATCACCTGGGCGCCCCGAGGCATCTTGAGCACCACGTCGTTCAGCGTCGGTCGCAAGGCCAGGATCCAGGCGCCGTGGCTCGTGCGGTAGGTCGTCCCTTCGACCGACCCGAGCAGCTGGTCGTGGCTGAGCACCCCGGTGTGGCTGTGGAACTCGCCGCCCTCCTGCAGCGTCACGAGGTAGCGCCGACGCTTGCGGTCGATGAGCAGGACGTCGTCGCCGGGCGCGAACCGCCGTTCGGGATCGGCCACCGTCATCGTCGTCCCCGCCGCGGCGACAGCGTCACCGGCTCCGCACCGCGGGTGCGTTCGAGCAGGGCGCAGAAGGCGCAGACCTCGTTGGTGCTCGGCGCGCCGCAGCGCTGGCACAGACCGCGCCCGCCGCCGTCGTCGTCGGGGTCGGTGCCGGTGCCGGTGAAGCGGTCGGCGGCCTTGGCGAGGAACTCGTGGTAGAAGGCGTGCTTGGCGCCGGGGGACGCGGCCTCGACCGTGTTGAGCGCCTCCTTGTAGCCGATGTGCTTGTTCCCGACCGCCATCGGGCACTCCTCGACGATGTAGTCGATGCCGCGGATCACGCAGTAGGCGGCCATCTCGCGCTCGCCGAGGCGGACCAATGGCTTGATCTTGCGCGGGAAGCCGTGGCGCGCCGGCAGCACCGGTCGCTGGCGGGCGAGGTAGTCGGTGTTCCACCGCAGCGTGTTCCCGAACAGCACCGCGGCCTCGTCGTCGAGGTTGTGGCCCGTCGCCAGTGCGTCGTACCCGCCGTCGACCGCGGCGCGGTCGAACAGGTGCCGTTTCGAGAGCCCGCATGCCGAGCACGGCGCCCGCTTGGTGGCCCGGGCCGCGGTGGGAACGTCGACTCCGAGATCGGCCCGGAGGTCGATCTCCACCAGGGTGGCGTCCCGGCCGCGTGCGTAGGCCCGGGCGAACTCGCTCGATGCGGAGGAGTAGTCACCGATGCCGAGGCCGAGGACCAGCCCATCGGCCTCGTAGCCGAGCTCGAGGAGGATGTCCCACAGCGCGAGCGAATCCTTGCCACCGGAGACGGCGACCAGGATGCGGGCGTCGGGCGGCACCATGTCGAAGGCGTGGATGGCCTTCGCCACCTGGTCGCGGCAGAACTTCAGGAAGTGCTCGCCGCAGAAGTTGGCGTTGTGGGCCCGGAGGTCGATCACGGCCGGGCCGCGACACACACGGCACTTCATCGCGCGCCCCCGGAGATCACCGGCCGGATCTCGATCACGTCGTCGTCGTCGAGCACGGCATCGCCGGGGACCAGCTCCCGATCCCGTATGACCAGGACGGACTCCCGGTTGAGGTCGAGGCGCTCGAGCAGGGCGCCGACCCGCACCGGGCCGTCGACCTGGATGGAGCGAGACGGATTGCGGAGGTGGACCATCATGACGGTCCCCATGATGGCAGCGGTGCTGCCATCGGACCGCAGCGGTCAGCCCCGGGCGGCGCGTCGCCGGGCCCGCCGCGAGCGTGGGGCGGGCCCGGGCTCCGGCGGTTCGGTTCCCTTGGGGTAGTGGGTCACCACCAGCTGCTGACCGGGCAGGAGCACCTCGCGGACCACCACCGGCTCCGGCGCCATCCACTTGCGTAGGTGGCGGAACGAGATCGTGAGCACCCACACCGCGAGCCAGGCGCCGGACGCGCCGCGCAGGCCCTTGTCGCGACCCCGCAGCTCGGCGGCGGCGATCAGTCCGGCGAGGCGCTCCACCGGCTCAGATCCGCCGGATCTCGACCACGGTGGACTTCTTCTTCCCCCGACGACGGCCGACGGTGAACGCGATCACGAAGATGATCACACCAACGGCCACCGCGCCGGCGAGGGCGTACGACTTGGCGGTGTCGACGGCCTCGTCGCCCTCGTCCTGCAGCTCGCGCATCTTGGCCTCGAGGTCGGCCGGGGTGATCCGTTCGGTGCTCACTTCTTCTTCCCCCAGGTGGTGATGCCGAAGTAGAACGCGACGAGCACGACCGTGGCGCCGAAGAGCACGATGGCGTAGGGCAGGAACGACAGGCTCCCGGTGAACATCGTGCCGGTCTCGGTTTGCAGGGCCCGGAGCGCACCGATGGCGAGCAGCACCATGCCGAGGCCGATGAGCAGCATGGACACCGAGCCCCACAGCAGGTAGGCGCCGAGTCCCTTGACCGGATCCTTGATCTCCTGCTTGGCGTAGTCGACCGTCAGCGTCCACAGTTCGGACGCGACCTGCGGGACGCTCTTGTCCCCCTTGGTCGCCGGGTTCGACTTCGCCGTCGGTCGTGTCGCTGCCACTGCTCTCCTCGGTACAGGCGTGGTTCGGTCTACTGGTTGCGTGCGGCGGCGGGCAAGGATCGCCCCGGGTTCCCGAGCGTGTGCCACCAGTGGTTCATCGTCCGTCGGCCGGTCCCTCCCCGGCGAGGCGCAGGTCCAGCACCTCGTGGACGTCGACCAACCGATCGCGGAGTGAGGCCAGCCGGAGCCCCACGGTGGGTGCCGCCAGCAGCGAGTACCGATCGAGGGTCGGGATCGGTGCCAGGGCAGACATCTGGTGGCTGGCCAGCACGGGATCGTCGCTGAGCTCGATGGTGGCCGGTGTGCCGGCCTCCCCGAGCTCGGCCAGCTTGCCCAGGGCGCTGCGCAGGAGACCGGTGACCTCGGGGAGCACCTCGACCTGCGCCGCATCGGGTTCGGGGTCGGGATGATCGCAGACCTCGGCACGCGGATACGGATCGTCGACCAACCACTCGTCGACCGAGATGCGGCGGGTGCCGACCGTGATCACGGCCCACCGGCCGTCGGGGAGCTCGGCCGCCTCCCGGACACGGGCCACGGTGCCGATCCCCAGCCGGACGTCGCCGCCGCCGACCTCCGAACCCCGCTCGATCAGGCAGACGCCGAACTCGCCGGCGCCGGCCAGCACGTCCGTGATCAGGGCGCGGTATCGCGGCTCGAAGATGTGGAGCGGGAGGACCACCGTCGGGAACAGGACCGAACCGAGGGGGAACATCGGGAGCTCGGCCATCTCGGCCACGGTAGGTGCTGCTCAGCCGCCGGGCGACCGACCGGGCCGGACCGCGTCGACGTCGGGAAGGTCGGGGTGGTCGTGGAGGAGCTGGGCGAGCTGACGCTGGGCGGCCACCGTCGCCGGTTGGATCGTCTCGGTGGCGGGCAGGTTGACGACGAGTGCGAAGGTGGCCTCGCCGCCGCCGGCGGTGTCGGCCAGCCCGGCGAGGCCCGTGACCTGGTTGAGCGTGCCGGTCTTGGCCCGCACCGTGCCGACGAGATCGCTGTCCCGCCACCGTCGGGCGAGGGTCCCGGACTCGCCGACCACCGCGAGCGCGTCCTGCAGCACCGGCGCGGTCGATTCGTGATCCAACAGGTCGACGAGGAGGTCGCAGGTGACGGAGTCGTCCGACGACAGGCCCGATCCGTCGGCGATGTTGGTGCCGGTCAGGTCGAGCCCGGCCTCGGTCAGGATGGCCGTCACCGCGGCGCGGCCCGCCTCGAACGAGCCCTGGTCCTGGCGCCGCACGCCGAGCTCCTTGAGGAGCAGTTCGGCCGTGTTGTTGTCGGATTCGTGGAGCATCTCGGTCACGATCTGCGCCAGCGGGGGCGACTGGTGCGTGGCCAGGACCTCTGCCGCGGCCGGGGTCGGGCCCGAGACCGGCGGCCCACCGATCTGCACCCCGCGGGCGCGCAGCGCACCGTCGAGGACCGCGGCCGCGTAGGCGGGGGGATCCTCGGCCGCCCCGAACACACCGGAGTTCTCGCCCGGGAAGTAGGCGAAGCCGTCGTTGACCGAGAGGGCGGAGATCGGGCCGATCTGTCCCTGCCGGATGAACCGCGACGGCCAAGCCGGGTTGTAGCGGACGGCGTCGTAGCGGGTGTCGTCGCCCACGACCGATCCGGAGATCGTCGAGACCCCGCTGGCGACGACGGCGTCGGCCAGCTGGTCGATGTCGCTGAAGATCTGGGGCTGGTTCCGCTCGCGTGCCACGTAGGGAGCGGTGGCCAGGATCGGGTCGCCCCCGCCGCGGAGGTAGAGGTTGCCCGGCACGACCCCGCCGACGGCGGGCTCGGCGAGGGTGTCGGTTTCGAAGGTGGCGTCGGGACCCATCTCGGTGAGGGCGGCGACCGCGGTGAGCAGCTTCTCGAGCGATGCCGGCGTCTGGGGGTCGTCGACCCGGTGCTCGTAGTCGAGGTCGCCGACCTCCACGGCGAGGCAGGTGTCGGCCGGCTGGCCGGCGAGGAAGCGGTCGAGTCCGGTCCGCAGCGCATGGTCAGCGGCCGCGGTGCGGAGCGGTTCGAGGTCGCGACGCAGTGACAGCACCGGCGTCGGCGAGCGCCCGTCGTCGGCCCGGGCCGCGGCCCGTGGTGTGCCGACGTCGCGGAGCACCACGACGCCGGCCGCCGCGGCGATCACGACGAGGACGGCAGCCGGGAGCCACCGCAGCACGGCGCGGAGCCGTCGGTGCCCTCGGTGCCCGTCGGCAGGACCGTGGTCAGTCGAGTCCACGGGCATCGCGCCAGCGGCGATAGCGCCACAGGTGGTCGAGCGCGGTCACCGCCCGGTTGGCCGATGCATAGGCCAGGCGACCGCGTTCGCGGACCGTACGGGGTCCGGGGTTGTCGGGATGCGTGATCGCCAGCTCGGTGGCGACCAGCACCGGCTTGCCGTACTGCTCGCTGGCATCGCAGGCGGCCTCGGCGTAGCGGGCGTCCTGGCGCTCGTGGAAGCCGGCCATGCGCTCGATGCCGTGGTCGGGGTAGAAGCCCCCGGTGCGCAACAGCGCGGCCTGGTTCGACTGGATGCCGATGCCGAGGTAGAGCACGGCGTCGACGTCGGGATGGGCGGTGACCAGCGAGATGATCTCGGGGATGGTGTCGCGGGTCTCGCCGCCGGCCAGGTCGATGGGGTTGTTCCGGCTCCAGCGAGGGGGGAGCAGCGAGTCGATCGAGTCGTAGAGATCGGCGGGGAGCTCGGCCAGCTCCAGGTCGGTACCGGCGATGGCGTCGGCGGCGGCCACTCCCCAGCCGCCGACGGTGGTGAGGACCACGACCTGGTTGCCGGTGGGCAACGGCTGGGTGGCAAAGGTGGCCGCGGCCTCGAAGGCCTCTTCCACCGTGCGGGCCCGGGTGACACCGACCTGCTGGGCCATGCCGTCGAAGACACGATCGTCGCTGGCCAGGGAACCGGTGTGGCTGGCGGCCGCCTTCTGTCCTCCCGCGGTGGCGCCCCCCTTGACCACGACCACCGGCTTGCGCTCGGCGACGGCACGCATCGCCGTGGCGAAGCTCCGACCGTCCTGGACACCCTCGACGTAGGCCAGCCCGACCGCGGTGGCGTCGTCGTCGGCGTAGAACTCGAGGTAGTCGGGCACGGTGACCGCGATGGCGTTTCCGGCCGAGACACCACGGCTCAACCCGACACCGGTCTGCACCGCGTAGTTCTCGAACGACGACACGAAGTTGCCCGACTGGCTCGCCACGCCGATCTTCCCGGCCGGCGGGATGGGCGCCACGATCTGGGCGCAGAGGCGGGCCGGGCTCGACACGATCCCCTGGCCGTTGGGTCCGGCCACCAGCATGCCCAACTCGTCGGCGAGGGCGATGAGCTCGTCCTGGGCTCGCTGGCCCTCCTCGCCGGCCTCGCCGTAGCCGGCCGACGTGATGAACGCGGCCCGGACGCCGATGGATGCCGCATCGCGCAGGATCTGGGGGTTGGCCTTGGCCGGGGTGCACAGGAAGACGAGATCGGCCTCGCCGGCCGGGAGATCGGTGATGCTGGGCACCGTGGGCACCCCCAGCACGTCGGTGCCCTCGAGGTTGGTGGCGAAGACCCGTCCGGAGTACCCGGCGGCCAGCAGGTTGTGCAGGGTGACGAAGCCGAACTTCCCGGGATGGGTGGACGCCCCGGCGATGATGATCCCCCGCGGCTCGAACAGGGCGAGGAACTGCTCCTTCGTGGGCCGAGCCCGGTGGGAACCATCCGTGCGATCGGGGGCGGGGTCGCCGGACAGCTCGACGAGGGCATCGACGGCCACGGGTGACCCGTCGGGGGTGATGATCAGCGGGTTGCAGTCGGCGCCGACGATCCGGGCATCGTCGACCGCGGCCCGCGACAGGGCGAGCAGCACGGCGGCGAGCTGGTCGCGGTCGACGGCGGCCTCGCCGCGGAACGAACCGAGCAGCCCCTGGGTCTGGAGGCTGTCGATCATGTCGAAGGCGTCGGCCTCGGTGATCGGCACCAGTCGGAAGCTGACATCGGCCACGGCCTCGGCCAGGATCCCTCCGAGACCCAGCATCACCGTCATGCCGAACTGCGGATCGTGATGGAGGCCGGCGATCAGCTCGCGGTTGCCCGTCACCATCGGCGCGACCAGCAGGTGCACCTCGCCGTCGTCGGGGCCGGCTGCAGCGAGCAACTCGGAGGCGGCGGTCCGCACCGCGTCGTCGCCGTGCAGGCCGAGGCGGACGAGGCCCCGTTCGGTCTTGTGGGCGATGGACGCTCCCCCGAGCTTGACGACCACCGGATGGCCGAGCGCCGTGGCGGCCGCCACCGCATCGTCTGGTGATCCGACCACCCGTTCGGTGGCGACGGGGAGGCCATGGGATGCGAGCAGGGCCTTGGAGTCGGCCTCGGAGAGCGTGGGCACGACGGGAGACAGTAGTGGTGGCTGCCCGCTCGTTCAGGGTTCCAGCGCGGCCCGGAAGAACTCGCGAATGTGGTCGCGGCGCCGGTCGAGGAGCGTCTCCGAGAGGGGGTCCTCGCCCAGCAAGCCCTCGATGAACGGCAGGTCCGAGAAGTACGAGAGGACGGCGCCGAGGCCCGAGATCACCATTTGCTCGGGGTCGTGGTGGCGGAAGGTGCCCTCCTTCATCTGGCTCTCGAGGAACCCGACCGCTTGTTCGAACAGCGGGCGCAGCGTGGCTCCCAGGTCGACGCCGAAGTGGCTGCCGTCGAGGGCTTCGCGCCGGACCAGCCGGACCAGATCGGGGTTCTCCGAGAAGAACTCGAACCCGGCGGTCAGACCCCGATCGAACAGTTCCCAACCCTCCCACGGGCCGTCGACCGCTTCTTCGACCTTCACGAACCACTGGGCCAGCAGCCGCTCGAAGACCGCGGTGTAGAGCTCGTCCTTGTTGGAGAAGTGGTGCAGGACGCTGGCCTTGGCGATCCCCACCGCGCCGGCGATGTCGCCGATGGACGCTCCGTCGTAGCCCCGCGCTGCGAATGCGGTGCGCGCCGCGTCGAGGATCGCCTCCCGGGTCGAGCCGGGATCTCGACCTGGGTCGGGGGAAGACACGGAGCGCAGGGTACTTGGTGGCCCACCGCGTGCCGTGGGGACCGGCGGGAGATCCGCACCTCACCGGTAGGTTCGGTCCATGGACATCGTTGCCGCCCTCTTCTTCGAGGATCTGGACACCAAGCAGGCCTTCGCCGGCGGGCCGACGTCGCTCGACCTCGGCGGTGTCCACTTCTCCGCCGCCGCGCCCGGTCCGCTGCCGGTGACGATGGCACCGCACATGATCGTCCTCGTCCGCTGCGCGGACGACGAGCGGGGCGTCGGTGCGCTCGAGGTCCGCTTCAAGCGGGGCGACGAGCAGATCGCCCGCAACGCCCAGCCGCTCCAGGTGGAGCCGGGGAAGTTCGCCTATCGCCTCGTGCGCGCCGAACTGCCCTTCGACGACTTCGGCACCGTCGAGGCCCACGTGCGCGTGGACGACGGTCCCGTCACCATCGTCCCCTACACCCTGGTACCCGGGCCGGGCTGAGGCCACGCCGCTCATGCCCTTCGCCGCCGCGCTCTCCGAACACCCCGTTGCCGCCGATGCCGTGGGCGAGGTCCTCGGCCGCATCGTCGAGATCGGCGGCGTGGAACCCGATCTCGTCGTGGTCTTCGCCAGCTCGGCCCACGTCGAGTTCCTGGGCGAGATCTCCTCGGCGATCCGAACCGTCCTGCGTCCGGGCCGCCTCGTCGGCTCGGCGGCCAGTGCGGTGCTGGCCTGCGGCCGCGAGTCCGAAGACGTCGCCGCGCTCGCCGTGTGGGCCGCCTGGACCAGCCCGGTCCGACCGCTTCGCCTGACGACGCGGGCCGACGGCGACGCGGTTGCCATCGAAGGCGTCCCGGCCGATCTGCCCGAAGGCGCCACCCTGTTGGTGATCGCCGATCCGTTCTCGTTCCCGGCCGAGGGACTGGTGGACCAGCTGGCCGCCATCCGACCCGACGTCAACGTGGTGGGCGGCCTGTCGTCTGCCGCCGGTGTCCCGGGCGCCAACGCGCTCGTCCTCGACGACGCGGTGCACCACGACGGCGCGGTCGGCGCCATCATCCCGCGGGAGCAGCTCGTCGGCCCGGTCGTGAGCCAGGGTTGTCGGCCGGTCGGTGAGCCGATGGTGGTCACGGGGGCGGATCGCCACTTCCTGCTCGAGCTGGCCGGCCGCCCCGCCCTCGACCGACTCACCGAGCTCGTCGCCGAGCTCCCACCGGACGACCGCCTCCTGCTGGCCCGAGGCGTGCACCTCGGTGTGGTCATCGACGAGAGCCGCCCCCACTTCGGTCCCGGCGACTTCCTCGTGCGCGCCATCCTGGGTGCCGACAAGGAGCACGGTGTCCTGGCGGTGGGCGATCAGGTGCCGGTCGGCACCACGGTCCAGTTCCAGGTGCGCGACGCCGACTCCGCCGATGCCGACCTCCACCAGGTCCTCCGCGGGGTCCACGGCGACGGCGCGCTCGTGTTCACCTGCAACGGCCGTGGGGTCGATCTGTTCGGGGTCGAGCACCACGATGCCGCCGCCGTGGTCGACCACCTCGGCACCGACGCGGTGGCGGGGATGTTCTGCTCGGGTGAGATCGGCCCGGTCGGCGGACGCAGCTTCGTCCATGGCTTCACCGCATCGGTCCTGATCTTCACCGACTCCTAGGCCCGCCTTCCCCGCGCCGCCCGTCCCCGAAAGGAGCCTCCGTGACACCGTCTATGGTTGGAGCCTCGTCCCCCCATCGCTGGTGCGCACCATGGCTGACAGGAGAGCAACCGTGACCGAACCCGATCTGGAGCAGCGGGCCATCGACGTCATCAGGGGCCTCGCCATGGATGCCCCCCACCGGGCCAACAGCGGCCACCAGGGCACGGCGATGGCGCTGGCACCCCTGGCCCACGTGCTCTGGACCCGGGTGCTGTCCTACGACGCGGCCGACCCTGACTGGCCGGACCGGGACCGCTTCGTCCTCTCGGCCGGCCACGCCAGCATCCTGCAGTACTCGATGCTCCACCTCACCGGCTACGGCCTCACCATCGAGGATCTCGAAGCATTCCGCCAGTGGGGGTCACGCACCCCGGGGCATCCCGAGCACGGCCACACCCGGGGCATCGAGGTCACCACCGGGCCGCTCGGTCAGGGATTCGCCAACGCGGTCGGCATGGCGATGGCCGAACGCTGGCTGGCGGCGCGGTTCGGCCCCGAGTTGTTCGACCACCACACGTTCGTCATCGCCGGCGATGGCGACCTGGAGGAAGGCGTCAGCCACGAGGCCGCCTCCCTGGCCGGTCACCAGAAGCTGGGCAAGCTGGTGGTGGTCTACGACGACAACCACGTGTCGATCGACGGCCCGACCGAATTGGCCCTGTCCGACGACGCCGCCACCCGGTTCCGCGGCTACGGCTGGGACGTCGACGAGGTGGGAGAGGTCGCCAACGACCTCGACGCCCTGGAGGCGGCGATGGTGCGGGCCAAGTCGGTGACCGACGCACCCACCCTCATCGTGCTCCGCAGCCACATCGCCTACCCGTCACCGTCGCTGACCGACAGCCCCAAGGCCCACGGCCTCGCCTTCGATGCCGACGACATCACCGAGGCGAAGGCGGTGATGGGCATCCCCGACGAGCCCTTCTGGGTGCCGGACGATGTCGCCGCCCTCTACCGGCGGGCCGGCGAGCGCGGCCGCGCCGACCGCGAGGCGTGGGAGAAGCGCCTGGCCGCCTTCGGCGGGAACCGCGCCGCGCTGGACTGTTGCCTCGACGCCGACGGCCTGCCGGGCTGGGAGGAGGCCATCCCCTCGTTCGAGGTCGGCACCAAGCTGGCGACGCGGCAGGCGTCGGGCAAGGTCTTCCAGGCGCTGGTCGAGTCGGTGCCGGGCCTCCTCGGCGGCGGGGCCGACCTCACCGGGAACACGGGGACCGAGCTCGAGGGTGTCGGTGTCATGAGCCCGGAGGACCCCGGCGGACGCCAGATCCACTTCGGCGTCCGCGAGCACGGCATGGCTGCGGTCATGACCGGGATGGCGCTCCACGGCGGGGTGCTCCCCGTCGGTGGCACCTTCCTCGTCTTCTCCGACTACGCCCGCGGCGCGATCCGCCTCGCGGCGCTGTCCGGGGCCAAGGTCATCTACTCCTTCACCCACGACTCGGTCGGTGTGGGCGAGGACGGACCCACCCACCAGCCGATCGAGCAGCTCGCGTCCCTGCGGGCCATCCCCCAGCTCTCGGTGATCCGCCCCGCCGACGCCAACGAGGTCTCGGCGGCCTGGAAGATCGCCGTCGACGGCGATGGCCCCACCGCCCTGATCCTGTCCCGTCAAGGTCTGCCGGTGCTCGAGGGCACCTCGGCCATCGGCGTCGACCGCGGTGGTTACGTCCTCGTCCGCGACGGCGGCGACACCCCCGATGTCGTGCTCGTCGCCACCGGTTCGGAGGTCCATGTCTGCGTCGAGGCCGCCGCGCTCCTCGCCGAGTCGGGGACCAGCGCGCGGGTCGTGTCGTTGCCCAGCTGGGACCGCTTCGAGGACCAGGACGCGGCCTACCGCGCTTCGGTCCTGCCCACAGGCGTCCCGACCCTGGCGGTGGAGGCCGGAGTCAGCTTCGGTTGGGACCGGTACGCGGATGACTCGGTCAGCATCGATCACTTCGGGGCGTCGGCGCCGGGCGACGTGGTGCTGGCGAAGTTCGGCTACACCGCCGACAACGTCGCCGACCGCGCCCGTACGCTGGTCGGCCGGATGACGAAGGAGCACGAGTAGCACCAATGGGACGCCTCCAGGACCTGCACGACCTCCAGGACCAATCGCCGTGGTTGGACAACCTCCGCCGCGCGTACCTGCGCTCCGGCGAGCTCCAGCGCTACGTCGACCGTGGCATCAGAGGCATCACGTCCAACCCGTCCATCTTCCAGAAGGCCATCGCCGACAGCGACGACTACGACGAGCAGTTCGTCGCGCTGCGGGCCGACGGCCGGTCGATCGACGACATCTACTGGACCATGGTGTCCGACGACATCAGCGAGGCACTCGCCGTCCTCCGTCCGGTCCACGACCGCTCCGACGGGGTCGACGGCTACGTCTCGGTGGAGGTCGACCCGGGCCTCGCCCGTGACACCGATCGCACCATCGCGTCGGCTCGCCAGCTGCACGAGCGGATCGACGAGCCGAACCTGTTCGTGAAGATCCCCGCCACCGAGGAGGGTGTCCCTGCCATCCGGCAGATGATCAGCGAGGGCCGCAGCATCAACGTGACCCTCATCTTCTCGATCGACCGCTACCTCGAGGTCATGGAGGCCTATGTAGCCGGCCTCGAGGCGTACCGAGATGCCGGCCACGACGACCTCTCCGGCATCCGCAGCGTGGCGTCGTTCTTCATCTCCCGGGTCGACACCGAGGTCGACAATCGCCTCGGCGCCATCGGGAGCCCGGAGGCCCTCGACCTGCGGGGCAAGGCGGCCGTGGCCCAGGGCAAGCTCGCCTACCAGCGGTTCCTCGAGGTCTTCTCCGGCCCCCGGTGGGAGTCTCTCGCCGCGTCCGGGGCCAAGGTGCAACGTCCGCTGTGGGCCTCGACGTCGACCAAGAACGACGACTACCCCGACACCCTCTACGTCGACAGCCTCATCGGCCCCGACACGGTCAACACCATGCCGACCGCCACCATCGACGCGTTCGAGGACCACGGCACCGTCGCTCGGACGGTCGATGCCGACGTCGGCGGGGCCGAGGCGGTCCTCGAGGGGCTGGCGTCGGTGGGAGTCGACATGGACGATGTGGCCCGGGTGCTCGAGACCGAGGGTGTGGCTGCCTTCGAGAAGTCCTTCGAGGATCTCCTCGAGACGCTGCAGCAGAAGGCAGACGACCGGGCGTGATCGGACAGGTCGACCGACATGCACGGTGAGATCAGGATCGTCGACGACGTCACCACCTCGTTCTGCGAGGTGGTGGCCGACGCCTGGCGCCAGCGCATCGGCCACGGCTTCACCATCGCCCTCTCGGGTGGCGAGACGGCCCGCCGCTGCTACGAACGGATCGCCGAGTGGCCCGAATCCCCGATCGACTGGATGGCCACCGAGATCTACTGGGGCGACGAACGCTGCGTACCGCTCGACCATCCCGACTCCAACTACCGGCTGGCCAGCGAAGCGCTGCTCGCCAAGGTGGGCGGCGTGCACGCCCTGTTCCCGATGCGCTGCGACGAGGGTGACGACGCCTACAACCTGCTGTGGTCCTCGCTGGGTTCCGTCGACGTCGTGCACCTCGGCCTCGGCCCCGATGGGCACACGGCGAGCCTGTTCCCGGGATCCCCGGCCCTGCACGCCGATCCGGGTCGCCTGGTCGTCCGCAACGTCGACCCCAAGGGGAACAACCCACATCCGCGTATGACCCTCACGTTCAGCGGCATCGCCCGCGCCCGCCACGTGGTCGTCACCGTCGCCGGCGAGAAGAAGCACGACGCGTTCGCGGCCATCCGCGACGGCGCCGATCTGCCGGCGGCGCACGTCCGGGCCGACAGCCTGGTCTGGCTCGTCGATCACGCCGCCGCCGGCGAATGACGCACCGGGATCCGGCCGTTCTCGCCCCGGTTCCGTAACCTCGTCCCCATGGACGAGGGTGCTCCCCTGGACCCGGTCAGCGCCACGGCGCTGCGTCGTGTCGCCCGCGACGTCCGCATGCGGCTGCTGTTCCGGCTGTCCGCCCTGCACGCCGTCGGCGGGCTCATCGTGTTCTCCTACCTCCAGCAGGTGTACCCGGCGTCCGAAGCGTTCCGCACCCCGTGGCTGAACGACTTCGCCCTCCTGGTCATCACCGAGGCCTTGCTGGCACCCATCGCCTGGCTGTGGGTCGGTTGGCACTTCCAGCACACCGGTCGCTGGGCGCTCGAGGGGCGCCAGCCGGATCCCGACGAACGACGTCACGTGCTCGAGGAGCCCTGGCGCATGGCAGCCCGCCCGTTCGTCCTCTGGTTGGTGGCCGCCACCGTGATCTGCAGCGGCACCGCCATCCGGGGGCCCTACGGCGCGGCCGAGATCGCCGACCTGGCCCAGATCATGATCATCGGCGGCATCGCGGTCAGCGCGGTGTCGTACCTCGTCCTCGAACAGACCTACCGGCCCCTGTTCCGCTTCGCGCTGGCCGGCGAAGCCCCGCCGCGGCCGGCCTCGCTCGGCCTGCGACCCCGCCTCATCCTGGCGTGGGCCGCCAGCTCGGGCATCCCGCTGCTCGGCGTCACCCTGGCCCCGTTGCGGGAGACCGGCAACACGCCCGGAACCATGGCCGCGCTCGCCCTCATCGGGTTGGTCGTGGGCCTGTTCACCATGGCGGTGGCGGCCAACTCGATCGCGGCACCGCTCGATGCGATCCGCCGCGGGCTGGTCCGGGTCGGTGTGGGCGACCTCACCAGCGACCTCGATGTCGACGACGGCGGCGACGTCGGCCAGGTCCAGGCCGGCTTCAACCGCATGGTCACTGGGCTCCGCGAGCGTGCCGAGCTCGCCGATCTGTTCGGACGCCACGTCGGCCAGGAGGTCGCGGCCCAGGCCATGGAACGGGGCGCCGGCCTCGGCGGCGAGTCCCGGGCGGCCTCGGTCGTCTTCGTCGATCTCATCGGTTCGACCGCCATGGCCGAGGTCCTCCCCCCCGGTGAGGTCGTCGCCACCCTCAACGCCTTCTTCCACGCTGTGGTCGAGACGGTGCAGGTCGAGGGCGGCTGGGTCAACAAGTTCGAGGGTGACGGCGCGCTGTGCGTCTTCGGCGTGCCCGGCGTCCAGCCCGATCACGCCCAACGCGCGCTGCGGGCCGCCCGCGCCCTGCGACAGGGCCTCGCTGCCATCGCGTCCGAACATCCCGGCCTCGACGCCGGCATCGGGGTGTCGTCGGGCACGGTGGTGGCCGGCAACGTCGGCGCCGAGGAGCGGTTCGAGTACACGGTGATCGGCCGGCCGGTGAACGAGGCCGCCCGCCTCTCCGACCTCGCCAAGGCGCGCCGTTGCCGGGTCCTGGCGTCGGGCGCCGCGCTCAGCGAGGCCGGACCCGAGGCGGCCAACTGGGCCGACCGGGGCCGCGTCGGGCTGCGAGGCCAGCAGAAGCCCACCGTGATCTACGAGCCCTCGGCCGCGGTCAGAACCGGCGAGTGAAGACCTGGTGGGCGGTCTCGGGGTCATGCCCCGGGGGTGCCCATGGTGCGATCACCCAGTCGTACCCGGCGTGCCGCGCCGCGGCCAGGAGCCGGGGCACGAGGACATCGGCGGGGCCATCGCAGCGCACGCAGACCGCGGTGTCGAAACCCCGCTCCCGCGCCCGGCGGGCGACGCGCCACGCGGTGCGGAACGAGGCGTCCGCCAGCACCGCGGACACGTCGGGCACCGCGGCGATCCCGTCGAACACCAGAGCCGGATCGGCGTAGCGGCCGGCATGCGGAGGCGGGTCGGTGTCCGCCGGTTCCGGGATCGCCCCGTCCTCGCCTGCCGTGGCCAGCCGGTAGGTGTGGCGGATGGCTCCCGGCACGAGACCGGCGGCGGCCAGGCGCTCCGCGTACCAGCCCGGCCGCCATGGCCGACCGGTCAGACCCCGGTGCTCGGCGCCGAGGATCGGGACGCCGAAGCCCTCGTCAGGCCACCAGCTCACCGGCCCGGTCATCGACGTCGCTCCCTCCGACTCGAGCCACGCGCCGGCCGCGTCGAGCAGGGCCACGGTGACGTCGTGGTCGTCGGGACCGTCGTAGAAGCCGAACCAGCCGTCGACGTCCCCGGCCCGGTGCCGATGGGCGGCGATGCGCCCGACGGGACGCCCACCCTGCCGGGCAAGCAGGAACGCGGCATCACCGTGGTCGAAGTACGGATGACGGCGAGCGTCGAGCCGCCAGGACTCATAGGCCCGGACCTCGGGCGACCACCGCTCGTCGTGACCGTGGAGGAGGTACGGGATGTCGATGAAGCGCCGCAGCGCGGCCTTCGACTCGACCGGCTCGATCGTGATCACACCCCGCCCCATCCCGATCGAGGCTACGCCGGTGCCTACCGTGGGCCCATGCCGGACGACACTCCCGCGCCGATCCACCACATCGCCATCCACCACATCGCCACGGTCCCCGACTGGGAGGCAGCGCAGCAGGCCGGCGAGTACCGCCGCTCGACCCGCGACCAGTCGCTGGACGACGTCGGCTTCATCCACTGCTCGACCTCGGCCCAGTGGCCGGAGACACTCGAGCGCTTCTACGCCGACTGCACCGAGGACCTGCTCCTGCTGACCATCGATCCGGCCCAGGTCACGGCCGAGCTCCGTGTCGAGGACGGCTTCCCGCACATCTACGGCCCGCTCCCCATCGCTGCTGTCACCCGGGTCCGGCCGCTCCGCTGAGGCACCCCGATAGGGTGCGCGCATGGTGGAACCACGCACGGGATCGGCACTGCTCGACCTTCCCATCGACGAGTTGCTGGCCCAGGCCCGAGCGGTGCGCGACGCCCGTACCGGCACGCGCATCACCTACTCCCCCAAGGTCTTCATCCCGCTGACCATGCTGTGTCGCGACAAGTGCGGGTACTGCACGTTCGCCCAGCCGCCCGCCCGGCTGGAATCGCCGTACCTGACGCCCGAGCAGGTGCTGGACATCGCTCGCCGGGGCGCGCAGGCCGGTTGCCACGAGGCGCTGTTCACGCTCGGCGAACGACCCGAGCTCCGTTACCCGGCCGCCGCGGAGTGGCTCGCCACCAACGGCTACGACTCCACCGTCGACTACCTCGCCGCCATGTGCCGGCTGGTCCTCGACGAGACCGGCCTGCTCCCCCATGCCAACGCGGGCGCCCTGTTCGCCGACGAGCTCGCCCGGCTCCGCGCCGTGGCGCCGTCCCAGGGAATGATGGTCGAGACGCTCCGCGACGACCTGGACTGCCATCGGGGCTCGCCCGACAAGACACCCGAACGGCGTCTCGCCACGCTCGAGGCCGCCGGTGAGCTGGCCATCCCGTTCACCACCGGGATCCTGGTGGGCATCGGCGAGGAGCCGATCGACCGCGTCCGGGCCCTCGACGCCATCGCCGACAGCCACCGGCGACACGGCCACGTCCAGGAGGTGATCGTCCAGAACTTCCTGCCCAAGGCCGGCACCGGCATGCACCGCGAGCCGCCGTGTCCGCACGAGGACTTCGTCCAGGCCATCGCGCTCGCCCGGCTCATCCTCCCGGCCGATGTCCACGTGCAGGCGCCCCCCAACCTCTCCGACGACTTCGGCGTCCTCCTCGACGCCGGCATCGACGACTGGGGCGGCGTCTCGCCGGTCACGGCCGACCACGTCAACCCCGAACGCCCGTGGCCGGCGCTCGACCGGCTCCGCGAGGTCACCGAGGCCCGTGGGTTCACCCTCGCACCGCGCCTGACGATCTATCCCGAGTTCGCGCTCCGGCCGGACCACTTCCTGCACGAAGACCTGCGGTTCCCGGTCCTCGACCGTTCCGACGCCGAGGGTCTGGCCCGCGACGACCACTGGTACTCGGGCCACGAGGACCCGCCCCCGGCGCTCGTCCCGGGCCGCGCCGCGGCCGGCGGGGCGGTGGGCGAGGTCCTCGCCGGGGCCCTGCTCGGCCAGGAGCTCGGTGTCGAGGAGATCACCACGCTGTTCGGCGCCCGCGGCCCTGAGGTCGCCGCCGTCGCCCAGGTGGCCGACGAGCTCCGTCGCGAAGCGGTCGGCGACGTGGTCACCTACGTCCAGAACCGCAACATCAACTACACCAACGTCTGCACCTTCAAGTGCCGGTTCTGCGGCTTCTCGAAGGGTCCGCTGTCGCTGAACCTGCGGGGCAAGCCCTACCTGCTCACCCTCGACGAGATCGCCGGTCGGGTACGGGAAGCCTGGGACCTCGGGGCCACCGAGGTCTGCTTGCAGGGCGGGATCCATCCCGACTTCGACGGCGACTACTACATCGATGTCACCCGTGCGGTGAAGGAGGCCGCGCCCGACATCCACGTGCACGGCTTCACCGCCCTCGAGGTCACCGAAGGGGCCAAGCGGCTCGGCGAGCCGCTGGCCGACTACCTGCGACGTCTGATGGCAGTGGGGCTCAAGACGCTCCCCGGTACCGCGGCCGAGATCCTCGACGACGAGATGCGGGCCCTGCTCTGCCCCGACAAGATCGACACCGACGAGTGGCTCGAGGCGCACCGCACCGCCCACTCGGTCGGTCTGCGGTCCAACGTCACGATCATGTACGGCGCCATCGAGAACCCGGTCCACTGGGCCCGCCACATCGTCCGCACCCGTGACCTCCAGCACGAGACCGGGGGGTTCACGGAGTTCGTGCCGCTCCCGTTCGTCCACATGGCCGCGCCCATGTACATCCAGCGCAAGGCCCGCCGCGGCCCCACCTTCCGCGAGGCACTGCTCATGCACGCCGTGGGCCGCATCGCCTACCGCGGCGCGATCGACAACATCCAGGTGTCGTGGGTGAAGATGGGACGTTCCGGCGTGACCCAGTGCCTCGATGCCGGGGTCAACGACCTGGGCGGGACCCTCATGGACGAGAACATCAGCCGGGCCGCCGGCGCCAGCCACGGCCAGATGATGCAGGGCGACGACTTCCGCCGGATCGTCGAGCCGCTGGGCCGGACGCTGGAACAGCGCACCACGCTCTACGGGCGGGTGGCCGCCGCCGGCTGAGCCGGCGTCACCACCACTCCTCGTCCAGCTTGCCCTCGATCGATCGGACGTTGTCACGGGTGCAGGCGGCGCAGAGCAGGTCGGTCCGATCGTCGCGTGCGACGGTCGACCAGGTCAGCGGGGCCATCCCCTCGGCGCAGGGGGTGGTCGTGCCGCAGCGGCGACAGGTGCAGGTGTCGATCGGCCGATCGTACGGCGCCTCGGACCGCGGGCGGCGTGCCATGCTCGGAGCCATGTCGGAACGCCCCGTCAGCCGAGCCCAGCTCGACGAGCTCCTCGACCTCGCCGGCGCCGAGCGAAACCGGGACCTCCTCGTCGACATCCTGCGCACCGCCGTGGGTCTGGCCGCCGACGACGTGGGCCGTCTCGACCTGAAGATCACCGCGTCCGCCCTCCGGGAGATGCGGACCGCCTTCGCCATGTTCCGGCCGTACCACGACATCGCCAAGGTGACCATGTTCGGCTCGGCCCGGACGCGCCCCGACGATCCGCTCTACGACCAGGCCAAGCGCCTGGCCTCCGAGCTGGCCGGCAAGGGGTGGATGGTCGTCACGGGCGCGGGCCCGGGGATCATGGCGGCCGGTATCGAGGGGGCCGGCCGGGAGAACTCCTTCGGCGTGACCATCCGGCTCCCGTTCGAAGAGGCGGCCAACGAGTTCATCGACGGCGACGAGAAGCTCGTCGCCATGAAGTATTTCTTCACCCGCAAGCTCATGCTGGTCAAGGAGTCCGCGGGGTTCGTCGCGCTGCCGGGAGGATTCGGCACCCAGGACGAGACCTTCGAGCTGTTCACCCTGCAACAGACCGGGAAGTCGGTGCCGGCGCCGGTCGTCCTGCTCGACACCCCGGGCGGCACCTACTGGCACGGCTGGCGCGGCTTCGTGCGTGACGAGCTGGTGGCCAACGGCCTGGTGAGTCCGGGCGACCTCGACCTGTTCCTGATCACCGACGACGTCGATGCGGCCTGTGAGGAGATCGTCGGCTTCTACCGCAACTACGACTCGATCCGGTGGGTGGGCGAGACGCTGGTGATCCGCATGCAGCAGGCCCCCACCGAGGCCCAGCTCGCGGCCCTCAACGACACCCATGCCGACCTGCTGGAGGGCGGTTCCATCGAGATCATCGATCCCACGCCGGCCGAGCGGTCGAGCAACGACAGCCTCGAACTGGCCCGCATCGCGATGCGCTACGACAAGTGGCGACAGAGCTCGATCCACCGCATCATCCGCGACATCAACAGCTGGGCGTCGTGACAGCGTCCACGATCGAGGATCTCGGTCGACGGGCCGACGCCCTGGCCGCCGACACCGAGGCACTGCGGCGACTCCCGGACGAGCTGGCCGAGGGGCTGCGGGCGGTGGGCTTCGCCCGGGCGATGGTCCCCAGCGAGCTCGGCGGTGGGGCGTGGTCCATCGCCGACGCCGTCGACGCCATCGAGCGCCTCGCCTACTTCGACGGGGCCACGGCGTGGTGCGGGATGATCGCGGCCACCACCTCGCTGATCTCCGGTCACCTGAGCGAGGCGTGGGCCGAGACCATCTACGGCGATCCCGGTGCGCACACGGGCGGTTTCGCCGCACCCGTCGGCCGAGCCCGTCCGGTGGCCGACGGTCTCGAGGTGTCGGGCCGCTGGCAGTGGGGATCGGGAACCCACCACTGCACCTGGATCGGAGGGGGTGCGCTGATCGTCGACGACGAGGGCCGGCCCGCACCCCTCGCCGATGGCACCGTGGCGCCCTTCGTCCTGTTCCCCGCCGACGAGGTGACCTTCCACGACACGTGGCACGTCGCCGGGCTCAAGGGCACCGGGTCGGGCGACTACTCGGTGGCCACGACGACGGTCCCCCACGGTCGCTGGGTGCAGGTCGGCGGTGTGCCCCGGCTCGACCGCCCGCTCTACCGGTTCAGCTTCTTCGGGGCACTGGCGGCCGGGATCGCAGCCGTCGGCCTCGGCCTCGCTCGCCGCGCCATCGACGAGCTGATCGACCTCGCCGGCGGCAAGCGCCCCCAGGGCTCGTCGAAGACGCTGGCCGAGCGCCCCGTGGTGCAGGCCGCCATCGCCACCGCCGACGCCGGCCGCCGGGCCGCCCGTCACCTGCTCGACCACGCCATCGCCGATGCGTGGGAGCTGGCGTCGTCCGGGGCGGGCGACGAGGCCGCGGTCCGGATCGGGCTCCGGCAGGCGGCCACGCACGCCATGACGGCCTCCGCCGCGGCCGTCGATGCCTGCTACACGGCCGCCGGCGGTGCCGCGGTGTACGAGACCTCACCGCTGCAGCGGCTCCTGCGCGACGTCCACGTCGCCACCCAGCACGCCATGGTCGCCCCCCGGACGATGGAGGTCGTGGGACGGGCGGCCTTCGGGTTGCCCACCGACCTCCGCCAGCTGTGAACCAGGCTCCGATCTCCGACCGCGACGGGGTCAGGGCCTGGCTCGCCGCCCACCCCGATCCCTCTGCCATCGCACTGGCTCGAGCCGGGCTGGTCGCCCCCCATTACCCACGGCCGTGGGGCCTCGGCGCCGATCCGGCCCTGCAGCTCGCCGTCGACGAGGAGCTGGCCCGGGCCGGCGTCACCCTCCCCGACAACCCGATCGGCCTCGGATGGGCCGGGCCCACCCTGGTGGCCGGCGGCACCGCCGAGCAGCAGCAGCGGTGGTTGCCCGGACTCCTGTCCGGCGAGGACTTCTGGTGCCAGCTGTTCTCCGAACCGGAGGCGGGCTCAGATCTCGCCTCGCTGCGGACCAGCGCGGTCCGCGACGGCGATCAGTACCGCGTCAACGGCCAGAAGATCTGGTCCACGTGGGCGAACCGGTCGACATTCGGGATCCTGTTGGCCCGCACCGACCCGACGGTGCCCAAGCATCGCGGCATCAGCTACTTCGTGCTCGACATGGCCACGCCGGGGATCGAGGTCCGTCCCATCACCGAGATGACCGGCCAGTCCCACTTCAACGAGGTCTTCCTCACCGATGTGGTGGTCCCGGCTGACTGCCGCATCGGCGCCGAGGGCGACGGCTGGCGCCTGGCGAAGGTGACGCTGGGCAACGAGCGCGTCTCGCTCTCGGAGGGTGGGGTGTGTTGGGGCATGGGTCCCACCAGCGCCGAGGCGTTCGACCTGTTGCGTTCGTCCGGCCCGCTCCGCGACCCGGTGCGGCGCCAGGAGGCGGCCCGGCTCTGGACCCAGACCAAGCTGCTCGAGCTCCTGGGCCAGCGGGTGGTCGATGCCGTCCAGCGGGGCGACGACCCGACGCCGGTGGCTTCGCTGAAGAAGCGGCTCGCCGATGTCCACGGCCAGGAGCTCCTCACCCTGGTGAAGGACCTCCGCGGCCCCTACGGGACGCTCGGCGTGCAGGACGCCGATGCGGAGGAGCGCGACGTCTGGCACTGGGCGTACCTGTTCAGCCGGGCGCTGACCATCGGTGGGGGCACCACCGAGGTCCTGTCGAACATCATCGCCGAGCAGCTGCTCGGCCTTCCCCGAGAACCCAAGACCGAGGCCCGCCCGTGACCCACGAGTTCACCACCATCGACTTCACCCGCGACGGAGACGTGCTCGTCGTGACCATCGACCACCCCTCGTCTCCGATCAACGCGGTCGACCATGCCCTCCACCGCGACCTCACGGCGCTGTTCCCACGCCTGCAGGCCGAGCGCGACGCCCGGGCCGTGCTCCTCACCGGTCGCGGCTCGGCCTTCTCCGCCGGCGGCGACTTCCACTTCTTGCCGTCGTTGCAGGACCCGGACGCCCTGGGCGAGCTGCGACTCGATGCCAAGGCCATGATCTGGGACCTGCTCGACGTCCACCTTCCCATCGTCACGGCCGTCAACGGCCACGCCATGGGTCTCGGCGCATCGGTGGCGTTGCTGTCCGACGTGGTCTTCGTGGCCGAGTCGGCGCGCATCGGCGATCCCCACGTGGCCGTCGGCCTGGTGGCGGGCGACGGCGGAACCATCGCGTGGCCTCTGGCCCTGGGGCCGATGCTGGCCAAGCGGTTCCTGCTCACCGGCGACCCGGTCTCGGCCACCGAGGCGGTGCAGCTCGGGCTGGCCTACCGGGCGGTCGCCGACGACGCGCTCCACGACGAGGCCCTGGCGTTCGCCCACCGCCTGGCGGCCGGCGCCCCGCTGGCCGTGCAGTTCACCAAGCAGGCGGTGAACGCCTGGATCAAGGCCACGGCCGGAGTGCCGTTCGACCTCGCCCAGGCGCTGGAGATATCCACGTTCCGCTCCGACGACCACCGCGAAGCGCTCGCCGCCCTGGCCGAGAAGCGCCCACCGCAGTTCGAAGGACGATGACATGGAGCTGTTCGACGCCATCATGACCAGCCGGTCCATGCGCCGGTTGAGCAACGACCCACCCGTCACCGACGCCGAGATCGAGCACTGCCTGCGGGCCGCGGTCCAGGCCCCCAACGGCGGCAACGTCCAGCCGTGGCAGTTCGTCGTGCTCACCGATCCCGACCAGCGCCGGCGGGTGGCCGAGGTGATCCAGCGAGCCACGACCCGGTACATGGACGCGGTCGAGGCCATGCGCGCGCCGTCGGACAGCGAAGCCGCGGAGGAATCGTGGCGGCGGGGCGCGGCGTTGACCCGGCACCTCGCCGAGCACCTGGCCGAGGTGCCCATGGTGCTGTTCGTGCTCACCCCGTACCCCAACATCCTCACCGACGACGAGGGCCCCATCGAGATCGGTCGGCTCGAGGCCTCCATCTTCCCGGCGGTCCAGAACTTCCTCCTGGCGGCGCGCGACATCGGTCTCGGGACCACGCTCACCACGCTGGTGAAGGTCTACGAGGACGAGATCAAGGCGATCTGTGGCATCAAGGCCCACCACGACATCGTCGCCCTCGTCCCGGTGGGGCGGCCGCTCGGACGGTTCGGGACCCCACCGCGGCGCCCGGCCGAGACGGTGACCAGCTGGAACACCTACGGCAACCGGCGTCCGTTCGCCGACTGATGGCTTCCGTTCCGACCGGGGTGATCGAGGGCTTCTACGGGCCACCGTGGTCGCACGAGGCGAGGTTGCGCTGCGTCGAGCACCTCGCCGACTGGGGCATGAGCCACTACGTGTGGGCCGCCAAGCTCGAACCCCGCCACCGTGAGGAGTGGGCCGAACCGTTCACGGATGAGGAGCTGGCCGCGTTCTCGGCGCTGGCGACGCACCGGCCCGGCGTGGCGCTCGGTGTGGCCCTCACGCCCGGGCCCGATGCCACTGCGGAGCAGATCGTGACCAAGCTCGGCCCCGCGGTGGACGCCGGGGCATCGGTGCTGGTGCTGTCCTTCGACGACCTCGCCGAGCTGACCCACGGCGCCCGCCACGGGTACCTGGCCCGGGCCGTGCTCGACGGGTTGGGCACGGAGGTGTGGGTGGTGCCCACCCACTACGCCGGCGGCGAGTCGTCGCCGTACCTCGACGCGCTGTGCAACGACCTGCCCGCCGAGGTCCTCGTCATGTGGACCGGCCCGGCGGTGGTGACCGAGTCGATCACCTCGGCTGACGCCCGGGCCCGAATCCGGGCCACCGGCGGCCGGGCTCCGATGCTGTGGGACAACGTGCCGGTCAACGACCTGCTGATGGCCGACCGGCTGCACGTCGGCCCCCTGACCGGACGCTCCCCGGAGCTGCTCGAGGTGGTCTCCGGTGTGCTGTGGAACCCGATGGAGCAGGCCGAAGCGTCGTTGCTGACCCTGCGATCGTGCGCGGCGTGGGCTGCGGGCGACGATCCGGTGGCGGCCTGGTCGGCCGAGATCGACCGTCGGGACGTGCGCGTGTTCGTGGAGGGCGTGCTGGGCTGGGCGCCCGAGGACGACGCCGCGTTGCGTCCGTGGCTGGACGCGGTCGCCACCTGCGAAGCGCCCGGGCTCGAGGACGAGGCCCGCCCGTGGGTCGACGCCGTCCACGCCGAGGCGAGGCTGGGCCTGCGGGCCCTGGACCTGATCGATCTCGTCCGCACCGGGGAGGCGGGGCCGGAGGAAGTGGCGGCCGCGGTGATGGCGCTGGCGTCGTGGCGCCGGGTGCGCTCGGCCGACGTGTCGGTGTTCGGGGGTCGCCTGCTGAGCACCCCGGTCGCCGACCAGGACGACCAGGGCCGGTTCCGCCTGCTGCCCGGTGCCATCACCGAGCGGTCGACCGTCGTCGACCAGCTGGTCCGTCGCGCCCTGCACGAGGCCGGGATCGCCGCCGCCGAGCCTGCCATCTGACCTCCATCCCACCCGCTGTGGTCGGGCGACGTGTCAACCTTCCGAGGGACCTGCGGCTTGAAGAGGGTGTATGGCCGTCGCCGCGACCGATTTCGACGACTTGTTCCGCCGGGAGTACCGGCGGGTCCTCCGCGCCGTTCACTGGACGCTCGGTCATGGCGACATCGGCGTCGCCGAGGAGATCACACAGGAGGCGTTCTGCCGGGCCCTCGAGCGATGGGCACGGGTGCGAAGACACGAGAACCCCGGCGGGTGGGTACAGCTGACGGCGTTGCGGCTGGCCATACGCACTGATACACGGCGGCGCCGGTCGGCGGCCGTGGATCTGGGGTGGCCGCAGACGACCGATCTCCGGGAGGTCGACATCGACCTGGAACGGGCGATCCTCTCGCTGAGCAGGCAACAACGGCTGGCCGTGGTCCTCCACCACCTGCTCGATCTACCCATCGTGGAGGTCGCTTCCGTCATGGGTGTGCGCGAGGGCACGGTCAAGACGCATCTCCATCGAGGACGTCGGCAGCTGGCGGACGCACTGGGAGAGGACGAGGAGGTTTCCGATGCCGCTCGATGAGCGACTTCACCATCTGGCGACCAGGAGCGGTCCGGACGACGACGTCGATGTCGAGACCGCCTTGGCGGCAACGCGCGAGCGGGTCCGATCGCGCCGCCGGCGACGCATCTGGGTGTGGAGCGCCGCAGCCGCCGTCCTGGTGGTCATCGTCGGATTGTTCGTGCTCGTCGACCACGACTCCACCGGTGATCTCGTCACCGCCGGTCGGGACCATGCGGATACCGGGTCCACGGTGCCGTCGGACACCGCAGCCGACGGGGTCGATGGACCGCCAGCCGCAGCGTCGGAACCGCTCTGGCTGTGGCTCAGCGCGGAACGCCTGCCGGCCGAACCGTCGGATCTCGCCGTGGTCCTGGTGAACTCCGGCGCGCAGCCGAGCCCGACGTTCGGCGTGGGAGCGGGGTTGGTCCGCTGGGACGGCGATGAGTGGCAGCCCTCGCGAGGGGTGACGTTGTGCGTGGATTTCTGGCACTGCCGGGGCGCGCTCCGCCCCGCCGGGGAACCGGCGAGCATCCGGTTCCTCGGTATCGGGGCAGCAGCGGGCGGCACGAGCGGACTCATGTGGCTGCGCATCGAGGGTCTCGAGCCCGGCTGGTACGAGCTGCGCAGCGACGCGAGCGACGGCACTGTCGCTGCCGGACGCTTCGAGGTCGTCGCCACGAGCATCGATCCGCCCCCGCCCGCTGGTGATCTCAACGGCACGCGCTTGTCGATCATGCCTCCGGTGTACAGCGGGCGCGCTGCGACCATGACGGTTTCGACCACCAGCCCACCCGGCCGCGATGCCATGCCGCTGCGGACGTTTGCTCCGGACACGAGGG
This sequence comes from uncultured Acidimicrobiaceae bacterium, assembly GCA_963747745.1. Lineage (GTDB taxonomy): Bacteria > Actinomycetota > Acidimicrobiia > Acidimicrobiales > Salinilacustritrichaceae > Salinilacustrithrix. Next base: position 171,425 of record CAVVGJ010000007.1, on the reverse strand, counting down.
CGCAGATCGAGCGATGGGAGTCGGGTGCATGGCGCCTCGTCGCCGAGCGTCCGTTCTTCACGCCCGGTCAGGAATCGGACCAGAACGCGTCGCTCGTCGTCGAGGATCTCGCCGCCGGTGCGTACCGCCTGGTCGCCGATGGCCCTGACGGGCAACCGGTTTTCGGGAACTTCTGGGTGGCTGACGACCTCCGTGTCGACCCGACGGTCGGACGATCTCCTGCTCGGGACCAGACCGATCTCTCCGCCCTTCCGGGCACCGCGGACCGCGCCTGCGTCGATGTACGAGACGCCGTGCTGCACGGTGATGCCGCACTTGCGGACACGGCGCCACTCGTCCGCTCGGGGGAGATCGCGGCGGGTGGATTGCTCGAACCCGTTGGCTCCGCCGAACCCGGCGATCCAAATTTCCGAGCCAAGGTCCCATGGGTGCCGCTGGACCCGAACATCGCCCGCCATCACACGCTCGCGGTCACGATCCAGGACTTGGGCGATACGCACCAGCCAGCCACGCATGTGCAGGTGGAGGGCGGGGCCTACGGAGGTCAGTACTTCTGGGCCAGTGGCATCCCCCTGCCGCACCGCGGGCAGTGGCGTCTCGCCGCGTCGGCACCGGGCCACTGGGCCTGCTTCGACGTCACCCTGTAGCTAGCCGAACCTGCGTCTCGGATCGCCGACGCTCGGGACGCGCCAGTGACCCGACCAGGCGTGGGGTCGGGTCAGGAGGCGTCCTGGTGGGTGGGTCTTCGGGTCGCGGGTTCACCGGTTGGTGGGACCGCGGTGGGTCGGCCGGTCCAGCGGGTGCCGTGAGGGTCGATGGCGACCCAGTGGCCGGAGTCGTCGACGAGCAGGCGCCAGCCGTACTCGTGGACGAGGCGGTGGTGGAATCGGCACAGCAGGGCGCCGTTGTCGACGCGGGTGGGGCCGTCGTGTTCTCGGTGCTTCAGGTGGTGGGCGTCGCAGTGGCGGGGTTCTCGGGTGCAGCTGGGAAACACGCAGTGCCCGTCGCGGGCCGCGATGGCCCGTCGCTGGGACCGGGAGAACTGCTCCGTGGCGGTGTTGGCGTCGAGCACCTTGGTCTTGCCGTCGAACAAGGTGGCGACGAGTTGGGAGTCGCAGAGCATACGTTCGGCGGCGGCGCGGGTGAGGTTCCAGCCCTCGCCCCGCAGGACCAGGCCCTCGAAGTCGTCGTGGCCGCGGAGCTCGCGCAGGGTGCGCAGATCGATGTGGATGTTGGCCACGACTCCGGAGCGGGCCCGGACCCGGCGCCGGATCCGCCGGCGGCGGTGCAGTTCGGCCCGGCGCAGGCGCCGACGCAGCAGGATCAGGGGATCGACCTCGGCGGGGCCGGGATCGTGGGCGGAGCCGTGGTCGGTGTGGAGGGTGGCGAGGGCTTCGTCGAGGGTGTCTCCGGGGTAGGTGCCGTCGAAGGTGTCTTCGGCACGGAGATCGTCCCCGTCCACGTCGTCGTCACGGTCACTGTCGTCGTCGACGGTGTCGGCACCGTCGACGACGTGATCATCGGTGTCGCGGTGGGTGAGGGCGAACTGGGCCAGGTCGTCGAGGGCATCGGCCCGGCGTTCCGACAGGGTGCGCACGTGGGGGGCGTCGGCCGGATCGGGGTCCTGGATCCAGGCGTCGACGGCCGAGCGGACGGTGGCGAAGGCGACGGGGGCGAGGTCGCCGTGGACCTGGCCGCCGCCGAAGAGCCGTTCGGCGAAGGTCAGCGAGTGGGGTTGCACGCGGCGAGGGGCGAGCTGCTCGTCGACCCGTTCGGTCCAGTAGCGCACCGCGGCAGCGAAGCTGTCGTCGTCGGCCGTGTTGGCGTTCAGGCGGAGCAGGGCCGGCAACGAGTCGGGCAGGAACCGGGCCCGTTCGGGGGTGACGGCCCGGGCCAGCACCTCGGCCCGGCGCAGGGTCATCGCTCCCGACACCACGGTCTCGCCCAGGGCGGGATGGGCGGCGCAAACGCCGGCGATCCGCTCCAGGCGGGCCGCCTCTCGGTACGACAACGAGGTGTAGGCCAACAGCCAGCGCTTCGCCGAGGAGGCACCGGCCGCCAGCCAGGCCGCGGTGGGCCACAGCTCGATCAACTCGGCCAGCACCGACCGCTGCGCACGAGCCAGGGCCTCCACCGCCGCCGCCGTCCGGTCCAGCCGATCCCGCGCCGACGCCGCCACGTCGGCGTCCTGGGAGTAGGCGGCGGAACCGGTCATACACCCCATTCTCCTCAGGGGGTCTGACAAGAACTCCCCGTCAGGCGAGGAAGCTCTCCACCGCCATCGAGGAACTGCGACCACGCCGACTCGCCGTCCAGCAGCAGATGGTTGCAGCTCGGCAGTCGGACCAGCTCTGCGCCCGGGATGAGGGCGGCCAGCAGCTCGCCCTGCTCGATGGGGACCCGCCGGTCGTCCTCGGCGTGCAGGACGAGGGTCGGCGTTCGGACCGAGGGGGCGATCTCGGTGACGTCGATGCCGGCCGAGACGGTCAGGAGGCGACGAGCGTTCTCCGGCGACGCGGTGAGCCGCTGGTGGGCGTCGAAGGCGTCCCACTGCTCGGTGGTGCCCTCCGGCATGAACTGGGCCGCGAACATCTGGCGGAACATGGAGGTGTCCTGGCCCCAGCCCGATTCGATGACGTCGAGCATCATCTCGGCCTCCCGTCGTTCGCGTTCGCCACGGGCGCGAGCCGACCGGCCGAGGGCGAACCCGCCGTAGAGCACTAGGTGGCTGAGCCGCTCCGGGTGCTGCGCCGCGTAGTCCACCGCCACCGCAGCACCCTGGGAGACCCCGAGGAGGGGAAACCGGTCGAGCCCGGCCGCGTCGGCGACCACACCGACGTCGCGCACCCAGGCGTCGATCGCCACGTCGGCCACATCCCAGTCGGACATGCCCGAGCCGCGGTTGTCGTAGTGCACCAGGCGATGGTGGGCCGACAGGTCACGCAGCCAGTGCCCCCAGACGATGCTCTCCCAGTCGTGACGGAGATGGGTGAGCCAGTTGGCCACCTTGAGCAGCGGCGGCCCGTCGCCGGCCATCGCGTAGGCGAGGCGGACGCCGTCATCGGCCCGGCAGAACCGGATCTCCTGCGCGGGGGTGGGTCGAGCCGACGCCGCGACCGCCGAGTCGTCGGCCGTTCCGTCAGCCGCCGTCGACCGCACTGGGGCCACCATGCGGAAGCCGCGGCCGTGGACTGTCTGGATCACTGCTTGCCGGGTGCCGTCGTCGCCCACTGCCCGGCGGGCCGACGCGATCCGACTGCTGAGGGCCGACTCGCTGACGAACCGATCCCCCCAGACCTCGTCGAGCAACTCCTCCTTCGTCACCACGCGGTCGTGGTGGAGCACGAGGTGGGCGAGCACGTCGAAGACCTGCGGTTCGACCGGGACGCGCGGTGCCACCGCGCCGGAGCTCGAACCGGTCGGTGTCCAACTCGTAGTCCTCGAACGAGAGGATCATCAGCCCTCGCACCGCGGTCGCGCCGAACCCTGACCCCGGGCACGGTCCTCAGGAGTCCGCTGCGGGTCTACCTTGCAGCCATGATCCCCACCGCACCCTTCGGCCGCACCGGGCACGACAGCACCCGGATCATCTTCGGCGCCGCGGCGCTCGGCCGGATGACCCAGGATCGGGCCGATGCCACCCTGGCCCAGGTTCGTGGCGCCGGCGTCAACCACATCGACACCGCGGCCAGCTACGGCGACTCGGAGCTGCGTCTCGCCCCGTGGCTCTCCGAGCACCGCGCCGAGGTCTTCCTCGCCACCAAGACAGGCGAGCGAACGGGCGCCGCCGCCCGCGCCGAGCTCGAACGATCGCTCACCCGGCTGGGCGTCGATCACGTCGATCTCGTCCAGCTCCACAACCTCGTGGAGGAAGACGAGTGGCAGACCGCCTTCGAGCCCCACGGCGTCGCGGCCGCCATGGCCCGGGCCCGCGACGAAGGCCTGGTCCGCTTCATCGGCGTCACCGGGCACGGGTTGCGCATCGCCCACATGCACCAGCGCAGCCTCGACGCCTTCCCCTTCGACTCGGTCCTGCTCCCCTACAGCCCGGTGCTCCTGCGCGACGACGGGTACCGGCGCGACGTCGCCGCGTTGCGGGCCACGTGCCGGGAGCGGGGCGTGGCGGTGCAGACGATCAAGGCCATCGCCCGCCGGCGCTGGCGGGATGATGACGAGAGCCGGCGCTTCTCCTGGTACGAACCCCTGCGGGACGAGGCCGCCATCGAGCGGGCGGTGCGCTTCGTCCTGGCCGAACCCGACCTGTTCCTGAACACGAGCAGCGACGCCACCCTGCTGGGCCACGCGCTCGCCGCCGCGTCCCGCCTCGGCGAGCCGATCGTCGCACCGAGCGACGCCGAGCTGGCCGCCGACATCGACGCGCTGGGCGTCGAGCCGATCTTCGACGGCGGTGCGCTGGAACGGATCTGAGTCCGGGTGGTCCGCCCGCCGGGAACGCGACGATCGGCGCGTTCCATCGCCCTGGCACCCGCAACGCGCCGATCGTGCCGGAGCCGTCCGGTGCTCGTCAGCTCGGCTCGTCGAGCGCCCGGAGGATGTGGATGGCCTTGCCGATGGCGCGCTGGGCCCGGGCCAATTGCTTCTCTTCCGGCGGGTGAGCCCCGGCGCCGTCCTCGATGGCGGCGCGGAGCAGGGCGATCGAGCGATCGGTGAGCGCCTCGGCGATGGTCTCCAGCTGATCGCAGAGGTCGTCGTAGTCAGCCATGGCCGGGTCCCGCGGTGATGGCCCGGTCGAGCAGCGTCAATGGATGTGCCACCTCGACACCGGAGAGATGCCCGGCCAGCTGGAGGATGCACCCCGGGTTGGCCGAGGCGACCACCCGAGCGCCGGTGCGGGCGATGGCGTCGAGCTTGCGGTCCCGCGCCTGGCCGGACAGCTCGGGCTGCAACAACGAGTACGACCCGCCGGCGCCGCAACACAGCCCGTCGTCGTCGAGCTCGACCAGGGTGGCGTAGGGCGCGAGCACCGACCGCACGGCCTGCTCCGCCCGCTGGACGTGCCGGAGGTGGCACGGGTCCTGGACGGCGACGATCCCGAGGTCGAGCCCGGCCGGGAGGGAGTCGACCCGCGCCGCGAGGAAGGTGTGGATGTCGACGACACGGGCACTGAACGCCTCCGCCTCCGGCGTGCCCAACAGGTGGCCGTACTCCTGCATCGCCGCCCCGCAGCCCGCGCTGTCGACCACGATCGGGGCGTCGCCGGGCATGGCGGCCATGGTCCGCTCCGCCAACCGGCGGGCCGACGCGGCCAGGCCGGCATGGGTGTGGAGGGCGCCGCAGCACGCGGCATCCGAGCCGGGCAGCCGGGCGCCGACCCCGACCGAGGCGAGGACCCGGAGCCCGGCACGATGGATGTCTCGCTGCCACGCGTCCATCACGCAGCCGGTGTGGAACCAGACGTCGTCCCCGGTCGGGGCCAGCGGCGCCGGCCTGATCGGCAGGGTCGCCGGCAGCGGGAGGCGAGCGGGGACGAGGTGGAGCCGCTGCAGCACCCCCAGGCCCGCCGTCCCCGCTCGCAGGAGCCGGGGGCGGTCGAGCGCGGCGAGGGCGACGCGCAACCACCGGGGCACCGGTCGAGGTCCATCGGCCACCACGGCCCGGGTCGACTCCATGAGGGATCCGAAGCGCACCGCCGAGGGACAGGCCGGTTCGCAGCCCCGGCACTGGATGCAGGTGTCGATCACCTCGCCGAAACGTTCGTCGACCGGGGCGCCCTCCCACTGGACGCGCCGCATGGCGGCGATGCGCCCTCGCGGTGACAACGCCTCCTCGCCGGTGATCCGCCACGTGGGACAGTGCGGGAGGCACAGGCCGCAGCCGACGCAGCGAGCCAGCTCGTCGTCGTCGGCGAGCCAGGTGCTCGGATCGTCGCTCACGGCAGCACCGTGCGCCCCGGCGCCAGCCGGTGGTGCGGGTCGAAGGCCGACTTGATGCGCTGGTGGAGCAGCCGCACGGCGGGGTCGACGGGACGGGCGGGCGCCGGCTCGGGGTGGTGCACCACGCCGACGCCCCACTCGGCGACCCATCCCGTTCCGGGGAGTGACCCCAGCTGGGCCGGATCCATCGACCACCGATGCTCCGGCAGCGGCGGCGGACCGTCGCACGGCTCGAGGCCGAGTCGAGCAGCCACGGCCGACTGGGCGTCGACGTCGGGCCCGTGTCCGGTCAGCAGCAGCCAGGTGGTGGTGCCGTCCCACAGCACGCTGGTGGGCCGGTGGAGCTCGCGGTCCACCGCGGCAGGGTCCGCCGGGCCGGCCAGCCAGCGCGCCACGGGAGGGACCGGCCGGGTGCGCAGCACCACCTCGCCGATGACGGCCAGTGTCCCGCGCGAACCGACGAGCAGCCGGCACAGGTCGAAGCCGCTCACGTTCTTGACCGTGGGGCCGCCGGCGACCGCGATGGTGCCGTCGGCGGTGACCACCGTGGCTTCCAGCAGGCAATCACGCACCGGCCCCCACCCCCGACGGCGGAGTCCCGACCGGCCCAGCGCCAACGCGCCTCCCACCGTCGAGCCCCGGCCTCCCGGCATCGCCACGCACTGCCCGTCCTCGGCCAGGGCGGTGTCGAGATCCTCGACCGTGGTGCCCGCCAGGACGCGCACGGTCATGTCCGCCGGGCGCCACTCGACGACCCCGGCCGGCGCCCGGACGAGCCGGGCCGCCGGATCGACGAAGCCGCCGGCGGCGCCGCTGGTGGCGCCACCCACGGCCACCACGGGCCCGGCATCGGCGGGGCCCACCGCTTCGGCCAGGGCCGTGATCGACGGTGTCGTCGCCCTCACACCCACAACCCGTCCGGTACGTCCTGGAGGTCCCCGCACCGGCTTCCCGCCGGGAGCACCTTGGTCGGGTTGGACCGGCCCTCGGGATCGAACGCATCGCGGAGGCGGGCCTGGAAGTCGAGGGAGACGGCGGAGAACATCGCCGGCATGTGGTCGCGCTTCTCCAGACCGATGCCGTGCTCCCCGGAGAGCACGCCACCCGCGGCCAGCGAGGCGCCGACGATCTCGTCGCCGGCGGCATGGACGCGATCGAGGACTCCGGGCTCGCGGGCGTCGAAGACCAGCAGGGGATGCAGGTTGCCGTCACCGGCGTGGAACACGTTCATGACCAGCAGGTCGTGCCGGTGGGCGATGGCGTAGATCTCGTCGAGGACGTCGACCAGGCGGGTGCGTGGCACCACCGTGTCGTGCAGGTAGTAGTTCGGGGCGATGCGGGCCACGGCGCCGAAGGCGTTCTTGCGGCCCTTCCACAGCAGGGCGCGCTCGGCGTCGTCGGCGGCGATGCGCACCGATCGGGCGCCGCTGGCCCGGCCGATCTCGGCGATGCGGTCGCGCTCGATGGCGACGCCGGCTTCGAGGCCGTCGACCTCCACCAGCAAGATGGCGGCGGCATCGGTGGGGAAGCCGGCGTGGACGTAGTCCTCGACCGCGGCGGTGATCCGGGCGTCCATCATCTCGATGGCCGCCGGCACGATGCCGGCGGCGATGATGGCCGACACCGTCTCGGCCGCCGCGGCCACGGTGGCGAAGTCGAGCCAACATGGTGGCCACCGCGGGTGGGTCCGGCGTGAGGCGCACCGCGATGCGGGTGGCGATGCCGAACATGCCCTCGCTCCCGACGAAGGCGCCGCGCAGGTCGAAGCCGTCGGGCTCCGGGTCGAGACCGCCGAGCACGGTCACCGTGCCGTCGGGCAGCACCACCTCCATGGCCAGCACGTGCGACGAGGTGACACCGTCGGCGAGGCAGTGCGGGCCTCCGGAGTTGTTGGCCACGTTTCCGCCGATGGAGCACGACTGCTGGCTCGAGGGGTCGGGAGCGAAGTGCAGGCCCAGACCGGCAACGGCTCGGGAGAGGTCGAGGTTCACCACGCCGGGCTCGACCCATGCCACCCGGCTCACCGGATCGACCTCGAGGATGCGGTTCATCCTGGTCAGACAGATCACGACCGCGCCGCCCACTGGCGTGGCGCCCCCGGCCAGACCGGTGCCCGAGCCACGGGCCACGAACGGCAGGTCGAACCGGGCCGCGATGCGCACGCAGGCCGCCACCTCCTCGGTGCTGGTGGGCCAGCACAGAACGGACGCCTCCCCGCGTAGCATCGAGGCGTCCCGCGCCACCAGGCCGAGATCGAGCGGGTCGTCACGCACCCGGTCGGGAGCCAGGGCATGGCGGAGCGCATCGACGAGCGGACCGGGCACATCCCCAGTGTGCCTGCCGCCGCACCGGCCGACCGACCCTCGACCGGTCGGGGTGCCGCGTTACCCTGCGCGGGCCCCACCGGCGAGAGCGAGCGCATGCAGTCCGACGACAACCTCGAAGACCTCCACGAGTACATCTCGTTCGAAGATCCCGACGAGTACCGCACCTGGGTGTTCGACGTCACCTTCCTCATGAGCCCGTGGACCTGCATCTACGGCCGCGGGTGCCCCGGCGTCCTGACCAGCCCCGCGCCCGAACTGGAGCAGGGCTGCTGCAGCTACGGCGCCCACTTCGTCGACGACGAAGACCACGACGAGACCCTGACGTTCATCGAGCGGCTCACCGACGACCAGTGGCAGTTCCGGAACAAGGCGGCCAAGGACGGCCCCACCCGGCGCACCCGGTCGGGGCAGTGGGTCACCCGGGTGCACCAAGGGGCCTGCATCATGCTCAACCGGCCCGATTTCCCCGGCGGCGCGGGTTGCGCCCTGCACCGGGCCGCCCTCGAGGCCGGCGAGCAACCGCTCGACTGGAAGCCCGACGTCTGCTGGCAGCTTCCGCTCCGCCTCGAGGAGACGACCGACGACCACGGCCACGTGACCTCCACGCTGCGGGAGTGGAAACGTCGCGACTGGGGTGACGGCGGGCGCGAGTTCGACTGGTGGTGCACCGACGCGCCCGACGCGTTCATCGCCGCCGCCCCCGTCTACGAGACGCTGCGGGACGAGATCATCGCCCTGATCGGCGCCGGCCCCTACGAGTTGGTCGCCTCCCACCTCGACCGCCGGACCCGGTGGCAGCCCCTCCCCCATCCCGCCCTCCGGACGACCGAGGCCCGATGAGCTTCTCGTCCGCCGCCCTCATCGAGGCGGCCGAACGGATCGGGATGCAGTTCCCGCCCCAGGTGATCGACCAGCTGGTCGCCGCCATCGACGCCGGCAAGCACGTGATCCTCACCGGCCCGCCCGGCACCGGCAAGACGACGCTGTCGTACCTCGCCGCCGAGGTGGCGGAACAGGCGATGCTGTGCACCGGCTACCTCCCCACCACCGCCACCACCGAGTGGACCACCTTCGAGACCATCGGTGGCTTCCAACCCACGCCCGACGGTCTCATCTTCCGGCCCGGCATGTTCGTCGAGGCGCTCGAGAGCGGGCGCTGGCTGGTGATCGACGAGCTCAACCGTTCGAACTTCGATCGTGCCTTCGGACAGCTGTTCACCGTCCTGTCCGGGCAGAGCACGGTGCTGCCCTTCAAGCGCATCGGACGCACCGAGCCGGTGGCCCTGGTGCCCGCCGGGGTGGAGGCGCCACCCGACACCGACGTCATCCGGGTGCCGGCGTCGTGGCGGATCATCGCCACCATGAACGTGTTCGACAAGAACCTGCTCTTCGAGATGTCCTACGCCCTCATGCGCCGTTTCGCGTTCGTGGAGGTCACCTCCCCAGCCGAGTCCGTGTTCCAGTCGCTGCTCGCCGGGAGCCACCCCGTGGTGATCGACCTGCTCCTGCTGCGCCGGTTCCGCGACTTCGGTCCCGCCCTGTACCTCGATGCGGCCCGGTTCGCCAACCGCCGGGCGAGGGACGAGGTCTCCCGCTCGCGCCTGCTCTTCGAGACCTTCTACAGCTACTTCCTGCCCCAGCTCGAAGGGGCGGACGACTACGAGGCGACGTCGTTGTACCGCACCATCGCCCCGTTCCTCGACGAAGCCGAGCAGGCCGATGCCCGCCGGACGATCGCCGACGTGCTCGGGGTCGAACTGGCGCTGTGACCGCCTCCGCGGCCGCGGGCTCGCTCGGCACGCTGTGGAACCGGATCCGGCGTCCCGTGGACGTACCGGCCGCGGTCGAGGCGTTGGTGGGGGTCCCGTCGGGCACGGCCCGCCAGCTCGTGAGCGCCACGGTGGCCGGCAGCGACGAGGCCGCCGCCCTGCTCGAGGTGATGCCCGTCCTGCTCCGCCACCTGTCGATCTCGACGGTGGCCGTGCCCGAGCGCAGCTTCGGCGAGATTCGCGGCCCGGTGCTGTGGTCGGAGACCATCGCGGCCCGCAGCGCATCGGCCGGCGATCAGAACGTGTTCGTGTGCGCCACGTCGGGGCGGGCGTACGACACGGCCGAGAACCGGCTCCTGGCCACAGCGCTGGCGATCGTGGTGCGCGGTGGCCGCGAGATCGAGCGGCTGGGCACCGCGGGTCCCGGCGAGCCGCCGCTGCTGACCGCGGCCCGCCGCCAGGGCGAGCGCGCCCATCGCTTCCTCGAGCACCGGGCCCTCCAGGGCGTGCGACGCGACAAGGTGTCGCGCCGGGCGCTCGCCCGGCTGCAACACGACCCACGACGTCGCTCCTACCGGCCGGTGACCGCGATGCTCCGCCTGGCATCGGATCCGCTCGACGTGCCGACCATCCGACGATTCTGCGACGAGGCCACCACAGCCGAGCACGACTTGCTCCTGGCCGTCGCCGAGCACCTCGAGCGCCGTGGCATCCAGGTCCCGCCGTTCCTCGTCGCCGACCACGCCCTGGTGGCCGGACCCCTCCACTACCACCGGGCCGACAACCCCGGTACCACCTCCCCGCCGGGCGTGTGGCTCGGCCGGACCCGGTTCAGCGTGGCGGGCACGTCACGACCCGGTTCGATCGTCATCGAGGGGCGAGGGGACCTGGTGGCCGCGGTGGACGCGGCCATCGTGGCCGAGGAGCTCTAACCGGCGGCGCGGAACATCCGCAACGTGGCCCAGAACTCGGGCCGGCTGGTGCGGTAGTCGTAGATGCTCCCGCCGATGGCGTGTTGCTCGACCGCGGCGGCCAGCATCTGTTGGAGATCTTCCACGGTGGTCTTGTCGCCCACGCCCCCGATCGGGTGGAGCTTGGCGTCGGGTTGCCCGATCAGCTGGCGCAACCGGGCCATGTTGTTGACCGTGTAGTCGTGCGCGGCCCGCCACGGGCCCCGCCGGTTGGTCCAGTAGCTCATCGGCATCCAGACGTCGTAGTACGGCGCGATCTGCGCCCACGGGAACGAGGGCCAGTAGTTCGGGTTCACGTCCTGGAGCAACACGGGCTCCAGGACGATGGCGCCGATGGCCTTGCCGGGCAGGCTGGCCCGCAGCTGTTGGGACAGCTCGATCAGGCGCCGGTTGCGCTCGCCGACATCGGCGACGTTGCGGGCCTCGATGTCGATGGCGACGCCGTCGATGCCCAGTGAGGCGATGGCCAGGATCCGACGGAGGTCGCTCGCCGGGTCCTCGAGGGTGGGCAGGTACCACCCCACCACCTCGATCCCGCGCTGATGGGCTCGATCGATGATGGCTTGCAGCCGGGCGGGCTCGAGGACATCGGTGGGGCTGTTCCAGCGACTGGCCTGCACGTAGAGGGTCTGGACCCCCTGGTCGGCCATGAAGTCCACATCAGCCGGACCGACCACGTTCGGGGATCGGGTGAACAGGGTGGACCAGTCGTAGGCGTCGATCCAGGCGCCGAAGCCCTCGTACGGGGCGGTGGTCCAGGTCGGCCGGACGGCGGCGAAGGCCTCGGCGGGCGCGGGCGCAGACGCGGGTGCAGGCGGTGCCGTGGTGGGTGGGGCGCTGGTGGTGGGCGCCGCGGTGGTGGGTGGTGCGCTCGTGGTCGGCGTCGTCGTGGTCGACGACGACGTCGTGGACCGGGGAGCCGTCGTGGTCACCCGGGAGTGCGTGCTGGCGCGTTCGAGCGAGAGCTCTCGACTCTGTCCACTGCACGCCCCAGCGAACAGCACGAGCGCCAACCCCAGGGCCCACCACCGCATGATCACGACACCCTAGATGCCGAACCCGCGCCAAAACGGTCACCCCTGGAATTGTTCTGGATCGATCCCGCCCGGTGCTCCCGCTGGGTCCCGGAGCGGGGTCAGTCGTCGAGATCCTCCGCCATGCACCACGAGGCGTGGGGCGCGCCAGGCTTGGCGCCGCACTCGTCGCAGGGCTGTGGAGGCTGTTCCTCGAAGATGTCCGAGATGTCGATGTTGGTGTCCGAGCGCTTGAGCGCTCGGGCTTCCTCGAAACGACGATGTCGACCCTTTTTCACGGGCGTGCTCCCGATTCGGTGGGGGCTGTTGAGCGTGTCAGTGTAGCGCCGTACGAGCATGTCACAGACGTTGCCTCGGGGAACGATCGGAGAACGGCGCCCTCAGCCCGCGGAATCCCGCCGCAGGACCAGACCCACGCCCCGCTCGAAGGACAGTGCCGAGCGACCCTCGAGCAGCGCCTCGATGTCGGACGCCAGCGCCTCGGCCCGCCACCCGGTGGCGAGGCGGCTGTCAGTGTCGCCGCGCAGGAACGATTCGAGATCGTTCCTGGTGGCCAGCACGGCCGGATCGAGCTCCAGCTCGCGCGCCCGCTGCGTCACCCACGACATCAACAACGGAACCGCGGCCCGCAGCTCGGACGGCACCGGTGTCGACCGCGGGATCCGGACCAGATCGAGATCGAGCTGGCGCCCGCGCTCGATGGCATCGAGGAGCTCGCCACGCAGGGCCTTCGGGATCCCCCGGTCCCGCAGACCTCGGACGCTGGTGAGGGCGTCGACCGTCTTCGGGGGACGCTGCGCGATCCCGGCGAGGGCGAGATCAGGGAGGACCGAGCGCAGCGGCCGGTCGGACTCGCTGGCCTGCCGCTCGCGCCACTTGGCGACCTCCTGGGCCACGGCCGCGGCCCGGCCGCGCAGTCGGCGGGCTTCTTTCACCCGCCACCAGGCCGTGTCGGGATCGTTGTCGACCAGGGCCTTGTCGACGAGGGACTGGCACTCGCTGCGGACCCAGCCCAGCCGGCCCCTCGACTCGAGCTCGGCGCCGAGGAGATCGTGCAGCGCGAACAGATGGATCACATCGGACGCGGCGTAGGACTTGGCCGCGTCGGAGAGAGGTCGAGCGAGCCAGTCGGTGAGGCGATCGGCCTTGGGGAGGTCCTCGTCGAGCAGCTTGCCGACCAGGGGGGCCAGACCGATGGAGCTCATCCCGAGGAACGACGCCGCGATCTGGGTGTCGAACAGGTCGTCGGGCACCACGCCGACCGAGTGGCGGAACACCTCGAGGTCCTGGCCGGCGGCGTGCATGACCACGGTCCGCCCGGTGAGCAAGGGGGCGAGGAGCGCGATGTCGACGGCGAGCGGATCGACGAGGGCTCGTCCCTCGTCCCAACCGATCTGCACCAGGGCGCAGACGGGCCAGTAGGTGCGTTCGCGGTGGAACTCGGTGTCGATGGCGAGGCGGGGTCGATCAACCAGTTCGGCGACCAGGTCGCGAAACCCGTCGGTGGTCTCGATCCACTGCGTCGCGCCGTCAGGCACCGGTGTCAACCGGCTTCTCGGCCTCGATCCAGCGCAGCGTTCCTCCGGCCACGTTGACCGCATCGATGCCCTGGGCCCGGAGGAACTCGACCGCACGTGCGCTGCGGGCCCCCGATCGGCAGATCACGTAGACGGTGTCGTCGGTGGCGAACTCCTCGACCCGATCGGGTACCTCGGCCAACGGCACGAGCCGGACACCGGGCACCCGGACCTCCTCGTACTCGTGGGGCTGGCGGACGTCGAAGACCGTGGCACCGGCCTCCAGTCGCGATGACAGGGTCTCGATGTCGATCTCGGGGATGTCCACGTCTGGAGCGTACGCAATCCGGACACCGGCGCCACGCTCGGCCAGATCGGACGGAAGGTCTGCGTCCGCGGTGGCGGCGGGCTCGGCGATGTCGACCAGCACGGACCGCAAGGTCGCCACGGCGCCGGCCAGTGAGCGTTCTCCGGCATCGAAGCGCTCCGTGAGGGGGCCGGCAGCCCGCCGGCTCCAGGCCGCGTGCGTCCACTGGGGCCGACCGGCCGCGACGGGGACGACCACGTCGACGTCCCGCCGGTCGCGCAGACCGGCCAGGCGGGCCAGGAGGGCGGCGTCGGGTGCGAGCAGGTCGCACGAGGCCACGACCACCGTCGGCGCCGTGCCCACGTCGACCAGCGCAGTGATGACACCACCGAGCGGCCCCTGTGCGGGCCAGCGGTCGGCGTGGACGGTGAGGCCCAAACGCCGCAGCGGACCCACCTGTCCCCCCACGGCCGCCACCGCACTCGCTCCGGCCGCGACCAGCGCGTCGGCGACTCGCACCGCCATCGCTCGGCCGTCGATCTCGACCAGCGCCTTGTCGGTGCCCATCCGCCGGCTCCGGCCCCCGCAGAGCACCGCGCCGTCGAACTCGCTCATGAGCCGGGTCTCACGAGATCCCTCCGTAGGTGGCCTCCACACCTCGGCTGTCGCCGTGGTGGGCGACCGCGTCGCGGAGGTCGTCGAGGAACTGGTCGACGACGTGGGCGTGGAAGGGCCACAGCATGAGATGGAGACCACCTTGCTGGCGGTCGAGGTGCCACCCGCGGTCGTCCATCACATCGCCGATGGCGTTGATGTCGGCCTCGTCGGCGGTGAACTGGAACAGTGACAGGTCGGGGCGGTGGGTGAGGTGGAGCCCGTCGATGGCATCGATGCCGTCGCGGAACGCCACGACGGTGTCACGGAGCACCTCGGCCAGCCGGGTGTACCCGGGCATCCCCAGATGGCGCATCGTGGCCCAGGCCGCGGCGATGGGCGCGGCGGCCCGTGTGCCCGCGGTGGTGGCCGATCCGTACAAACCGCCCGGCCAGTCGTCGTAGAGGAAGAACTGCTTCGCCAGCAGGTCCTTGTCGCGGTAGAGGACCAGGGACGCTCCCTTGAACGTCCAGCCGTACTTGTGGATGTCGGCCGACATCGACGTGACTCCGTCGACCCGGAAGTCCCATGGGGGTACGTCCTCGCCGATCCGCTCCCAGAACGGGAGGAGGAACCCGCCGAGGCAGGCGTCGACGTGGCAGAGCACGCCGGCCGAGGATGCGGCGGCGGCCAGGTCCTCGATGGGATCGATGACCCCGAACGGGTAGCACGGGCTGGAGCCGACGATCATCCCCGTGCGCTCGTCGATCGCCTCGGTCATGGCCGCGGCATCGGCGCGGCCGTCGGCGCCGACCGGCACCCGCACCTGCTCGACGTCCAGGTACTTGCAGGCCTTGGCGAACGCGGGGTGGGCGGTCTCGGCGGTGAGCAGCACCGGCTCGGCGATGCCTCGTTCGGCGCGCGCGTGGTCGCGCATGGTCTGCACCGCAAGGAAGATGGACTCGGTGCCACCGCTGGTGAGCCGGCCGTGACCGGGACCGTTGACCAGTGCCGAGCCCCAGTCGACGACCTCGCCCTCCATCTCGGTGAGGCTGGGGAAGGCGAAGGGGTTCAGGGCGTTCTCGTGCAGGTACTCGAGGGCCACGGCCTCCTGCAGCCGGTCGAGGTCCGGATCGTCGGGGTGGTACACGAGGCTGAAGGTGCGGCCCCCCTTCCAGTCGGCGTCGCGGTCGCGACGGGCCCGCATCGTGGCCAGCACCTCCTCGACGGTCTGGGAGTCGGCAGGGAACTGGAGCTCGGCCATGCCGCGATCGTAGGGCGGGACTCAGCCGGAGCGAATCGTGGCCAGATCGGCCAGGTCGTCGGCGTCGAAATCGACGGGCGGGCCGCCGCCGAGCAGGCTGGCCACCAGCGTGGACTCCACCGCGTAGTACATGACCGAGCCGCGGTTGCGTGAATGTCCGGGATGATCGGGATCGGCGCGCCCGGTCGACAGGAACAGATCCACCAGCCCCAGCAGGTGCCCCACCTCGTGCATGGACACGGCGGCCTCGATGCGACCAGGGTCGGCCAGCAGCCCGGCGGCCTGGTCGACCCGATCGGAGAACACCGCGGCGACATCGGACCGGACGGAGATGCCGAGCACCTGGTCATCACCGGCGAAGCCACCCGCCAGGAAGAACAGGTGCACCACGGCGTCGTCGGCGGTCGACGCCGTACCGGTGGTGTCGGCGAGGCTGCGGATGTCGGCCGCGGTCCACTGGTGGCCGCCGCCCGGCACCTCGCCACCCACGACGTCGACGGTCTTGTCGCTGACCGCTCGCAGCACGCTTGCGACGTGATCCAGCGAGGCCTGGCGTGGTGCCGCCCCGGCCTGCGACCGCACATCGACCACGATGCGACGTGCTGTCGTGGCGCGCAGGTAGTAGGGCGCGAACGCACCGACCGGTCCCGGTGTCGGTGCGGCGGCCGTCGTCTCGGTGGTCGTGGATCCTGTCGGGGCCGATGTCGCGGTGCCCCCGGGGATCGTGGTGCTCGCCCCGCCGTCCGTTCCGTCCCCGCCGACCTCGGAACCGGCGGGCGGAGTGCTGGCTGCGGAACCCGAGCCCGGACCCGGAGTCGTCGCCTCGGTGGTGCGCGCCGCTCCGGGGGTGTCGGCCGTCGACGACGCGCAGGCCGCGACGAACAGCACGCCCGCCGCGAGGATGCCGCGCCACGTTCGTGGGCTTCGCTCCACCACGCCTCGCTAGTGGGTTCGAGGGGCGCTGGGGTCGAGTTGGTGCAGGAACTGCTCGCACCGTTCGGCCTCGTCGTGCTCACCGATGACGGCCGCGGTGGCCCGCAGTCCGTCGAGCGACCGCAGGAAACCCTGGTTCTCGGGATGGTCCCACCGGACGTAACCCGTCCCCCGCCAGCCGTTGGCTCGGAGGCGATCGAGACCACGGTGGTAACCGACCCGGAAGGCGGCGTAGGCCTCGACGTCGTCGCGGGCCAGCTCGCCCAAGCGCGCCCACGCCAGCAGACATCGGGGATGATCGGCGACCACACCCGAGACCGCGGCCCGACGGTCCTCGCCGTCCAGGCCGTCCGCCGCCGCCAGCCGCGCCAGGGCGTCATCCGGCTCGCGATCGAGCACGGTCTCGGGGGGCCCACTCGGGGACAGGTTCACGTTCTGGGACATGGGCCCGAGCCTACGACGACCGCCATCCGGAGCCGCCCGAGGCTGCCACCACCGCGATCCCGCCGCGGGTACTGTGCCCGTTCGTGGGACACATCATGGCGGCCGCGCCGTACGAGGACTTCGTCCGTAGCCACGCCCCGGTCATGTTCGGGGTCATCTGCGCCCTGCTGGCACTGCTGGTGATCCGGCTCGTGGTCCGGACCATGACCCGCATGATCCTGCTCAGCCTGTTGCTGCTCGTGACGCTGTTCATCGCCATCGAGCGAGACAACATCACCGAGTGCGCACAGACCTGCAAGTGCCACCTGGCCGGTTTCGACGTGAGCGTGGCCTACTGCGAACCGAGGTTCGCGGCCTAGCCATCGTCAGCCCGGACGCCATCCGATGGTCACGGCGAGTCGGTCCACCAGTCCGGCGAACGCGGCGGGATGCGTCAGGTGCACACCGTGACCGGCACCGTCGACGACGACCAGGACGCCTGACGGTGCCTCCTCGGCCAGGACCTCGGCCGAACGACCGTGGTGCGGCGCGCCCTCGGTGCCGTGGGCGGCGATCACCGGCACGGTGATCTGACGCGGATCGAAGCACGGGTGATCGGGCTCGCGGGTGTGCGCCATCTCCGCCACCAGGGTCGGCCCCTCGGCCCGGCGGGCGTCGCGGGTCGACGGTGGCAGCCGTTTCCAGCGCTGGTCACCGATCATCCGGCGCATGAACTGCTCGGCGGCGTGTTCCGGGTCTCGCGCCGTGGCCACCGCGTGGGCACCGGCGCTGTCGCGCGGCCACCAGTCCCGCCACGGCATCGGTGATTCGTAGGCCACGACCCCCACGACCGCGGTGGGAGCGCGTTGCGCCGCGGCCAGCGCGATCGTGCCGCCGTAGGAGTGCCCGGCGACGATGGCCGGGGCATCGCCGACGACGGCGAGCAGGTCGTCGACCTGTTGCGTGAAGCTGTCGGGCGGGCCGAGCCGCAGGGAATGCCCGTAGCCGCGCCGGTCGTAGCGGGTGACGCGGAACCCGTCGAGGTGGCGTGCCACGCGGCCGAAGCTGGACCCGCGATCCATCGTGCCGTGGACGAGCACGACGTGCTCGCCCTCGCCCTCGGTGCGCTGCCAGCAGCGGTCGGGGCCGGCCCCGGCGGCGGTCACCGCCCGAGCTGCTCGACCCGCACGACGCGTAACACGTCGGTGGTCCCGCTCCCGCTGTCGGGCGCGCCGGCGAGGACGGCGACGAGATCGCCGTGCTTGATGAAGCCCGCCTGCAAGGACTTCTCGACCACGTGCCACACCATCTCGTCGGTGGTGGCGTACTCGTCCATCTTCAGCGGGTGGGTGCCCCACACCAGGCTGAGCTGGCGCACCGTGTCCTCGTGCGGACTCGCCCCCACCAAGACGCTGGGCGGGCGGTAGCGGGAGATGGCCCGAGCCGTGTAGCCCGAGTTGGTGCACGACAAGATGGCGTCCAGCTCGAGCTCGGTGGCCAGGCGCCAGGCGGCATGGCTCATGCCCGCCGTGACCCGGGTACCGAGGTCGAGCTGCACCTGGCCCTGGATGCGTCCGAGCTGTGCGCCCCACGTCTCGTAGTCAGCAGCCGCCTCGGCCCGCAGGCACAGGTGGGACATGGTCTTGATGACCAACACGGGGTCGTGGCCGATGGCGGTCTCGGCCGAGAGCATCACCGCCGTGGTGCCGTCGAACACCGCGTTGGCGACGTCGGTGGCCTCGGCCCGGGTGGGCGACGGCGAGTGGATCATCGACTCCAGCATCTGCGTCGCCGTGATCACGGGAACGCCGAAGGCCACGCCGCGCTTGATGATCTTCTTCTGGAGATGGGGCACCTCGGCGATGTCGCACTCGTTGCCGAGATCACCCCGGGCGACCATCACCGCGTCGGCCATGTTCACGATGGCATCGAGGGCGTCGACCGCGGCCTTGGTCTCGATCTTGGCCACCACCGGCGTGTTCCCGGCCCGGGCCTTCACCGCCTCGACCTCGTCGGCGGAACGGACGAAGGAAGCCGCCACGAAGTCGAGGTCCGGGGCCAGGGCGTCGATGAGCTCGATGTCCTGCGCCGTCGGGACCGACACCCGGAGCCGCCCCGAGGGCAGCGTGACGCCGGGGCGACCCTGGATGCGGCCGCCGTGCTCGACCTCGACCACCAGGCAATCAGCCGACTTCTGCACCGTGACCAGCCGGACGCTGCCGTCGCCGAGGACCAAGGTGTCGCCCACGTCGACGTCCTCGACCACGTGGTCGTAGTCGACGTGGATGTGGTCGGCGGTGGTGGCCGCGCTCCCTGGCCGGACCTCGAGGCGGTTTCCCTCGGTGAGGAACAATCCGGCCTCGTCGAGCACGGGACCCATGCGGATCTTGGGGCCGGGCAGGTCGCCGAGGATGGCGATGGGACGATCGAGGGCATCGGCCACCTTGCGGATCCGGGCGATGCGAGCGCGGTGCTCGTCGATGGTCCCGTGGGCGAGTCCGAGCCGGCAGACATCGACGCCGGCGAGGATCAGCTCCTCCAGGATCTCTTCCGAGTCGGATGCGGGCCCGATGGTGGCGACGATCTTTGTCCTGCGATCCACGGTCGAACCATACCGACGCGCCAGCCCTTCGCTGACCCACGTTCCTGCGGGCCGACGGACGCGGCGTCAGCGGCTGGCAGACTCCGAGCATGGCTGCGGAGGACGACCTGGTGACCAGCCGAGGGCTGCGCATCCCGGCGGCGGCCGTCTCGTGGTGGGCGACGCGCTCCGGGGGGCCCGGAGGTCAGCATGCCAACACCTCCGACACCAACGTCACCGTCGAGCTCGACCTCGATGCCACCGGCCTTCCGGAAGCCGTGGTCGAACGGCTGCGAGCGGCCCACGGTGACACCGTGCGCGCCAGTTCCGCCGACTCCCGATCGCAGTTCCGCAACCGGCAGCTGGCCCGCAAGCGCCTCGGCGACATCGTCGACGGCGCCGCCCGGCCCCGCCGTACCCGCCGGCCCACCAAGCCGACCCGCGGATCGCAGCGCCGCCGCCTCGAGGCGAAGCGACAGCAGTCCGAGAAGAAGAAGCGCCGCTCGTGGCGCCCCGGCCGCGACGGCTGACGGGGACCTCTAGTTGCGCGGTACCTCGGACCAGGCCACGTCCTTGTCGGTCCGGACGTCACCGGGGAGGCCGAGCACCCGTTCTCCGAGGATGTTCTTCATGATCTCGGTGGTGCCGCCCTCGATCGAGTTGGCCCGCATGCGCAGGAACAGCTGCTGGGTCGGCACGCCGGCCAGGCCGGTGTGGCCCGTGCGTTCCATGTCGTAGGAACCGTAGAGCTGGCCCTCGGGTCCCATGCAGTCGACGGCGAAGGCGTAGAGGTCCTTGTTGAGCTCGGCACTGGCCAGCTTGCCCACCGAACCCTCCGGTCCCGGGTTGCCCACCTTGCGGTTCTGGCTGGCCCGGATGTTGGTGAGCCGGGAGATCTCGGCCCGGATCCACAGCTTCATCAGGGCATCCCGGCGGGCGGCGTCCTCGCGGCCGGCGTGCTCCTTCCACACCTCGACCACGTTGCCGATGGCGCCCGAGCCACGAGGAGGGATCGAGCCGCCGATGGAGACCCGCTCGTTCATCAAGGTGGTGATGGCGACCCGCCATCCCTCGCCGACGTCGCCCAGCCGCTCGGAGTCGGGGATGCGGACGTCGGTGAAGTACACCTCGTTGAACTCGGCGTCGCCGGTCATCTGGC
Source organism: uncultured Acidimicrobiaceae bacterium (assembly GCA_963747745.1). Lineage (GTDB taxonomy): Bacteria > Actinomycetota > Acidimicrobiia > Acidimicrobiales > Salinilacustritrichaceae > Salinilacustrithrix. The sequence continues at coordinate 150,652 of CAVVGJ010000007.1, read as the reverse complement.
GCAGTGGCCGCACCTCGACGCCCGGAGCGTGCATGTCGACCACGAAGTGGGTGAGGCCCTTGTGCTTGGGCTGCTCGGGATCGCTGCGCGCCACGAGGGTCCCGAAGCTGGCGACGTGGGCCAGCGTGGTCCACACCTTCTGGCCGTTGATGATCCATTCGTCGCCGTCGCGGACGGCCCGGGTCGACAGGCCGGCGACATCGGAGCCGGCGCCGGGCTCGGAGAAGAGCTGGCACCAGATCTCCTCGCCGGTGAACAAGGGGCGGAGGTAGCGCTTCTTCTGGGCCTCCGATCCGTGCGTGTACACCGTGGGTGCCGACATGCCGTGGCCGATGGGGTTGCGGGCCATGGCGCTCGGTGCGCCGGCGGCCTGTAGTCGTTCGTTGATGGTCTTCTGGTGCCGGGCGGCGAGTCCGAGACCCCCGAAGCCCTCGTCGTAGTGCACCCAGGCCAGTCCGGCGTCGAACTGGGCGCCGAGGAAGGTGACCGTGTCGGTCTCCTTCGGGGGATGCTCGGCGAGGAGGCGCTCGATCACCGCGTCGACGCTGGCTTCTTCGGTGGTGGGTGCTGCTTCGGTCACGGCCATGGACCGACTGTAGTGACCAACTTGACCGCGTGGTCAAGAAGCGGGGTCAGCCGCGCCATCACCCCCAGTGACCGAGGAGGTCGGCGAAGACCTCGTCGGCGTCGTCCTGGACCCCGTGGCGGGTGAACCAGGTGCACACGTTGAGCACGTCCCGGTGCAGGAACGACAGCCCGCCGGGGTTGGCGGCGATGTCGACGGCCTGGGGGAAGTCGATGAACCACAGCTGGTCCTGCCACCACAGCAGGTTGTACGGCGACAGGTCGCCGTGCGCCCATCCCGCGGCGGTGAGGGTGCGCAGCCCGTCGAGCAGCTGCTCCCATGCCATGCGGATCTGCGCCGGGGTCAGGCGGGCGCGAGCCAGCTGCGGGGCGGCACCGTCTCGATCACCGAGGTACTCCATGTCGAAGCAGTCGCCGCCGTCAGCCGGCGTGAAGCCGACCGGGAACGGAACCCGACAACCGGCGGCGTGGAGCACGGACATGACGTCGTGTTCGTGGCCGGTCCAGCGGTCCTGGAGCAGTCGCTTGCCGTAGGTGGACATGGCCTCCACCGCCCGGCGGTCGCGGCTCTTGCGGAACTGGCGGCCCTCCCGGTACTGCACGTCGTGGTGGAAGGTGGACGCCCGCTGGACACCCATGGCCTCGAGCTGGCCCTTGGTGCTCACCGAGCGGGGGAGGTATCGCTTGCGGGCGAGGAGGCACGTGCGCCCGTCCGGGCCCGTGCGCTCGATGATGTTGATCTGGGCTTCCTTGCCGGAGCGGAGGACGCCGAGGTCGGTCTCGTCGTCGGCCTCGACGACGAGCCATTCGGGAATGGTGGACAACGTTGACTCCTGGGTCGTGACGATCGGGTGCTCCGACCGTCCACGAGCCGGGTCGTGGTGTCAGCCCCTCCGGGAGGCGCGGTCAGAGGATGAGCGGTCGGTCATGACAGACATGGTCGTGGCGCTCCTTCCCTCCGACGAAGGGAGCGCACCGTACCCCCCGCCTCGACCCCCGACGAACGAGTTTCTCCTCCCCTCCCCCACTCCGTTCTGGTCGGTCATCGGTCGTCCTCGGTGTCGCGATGACCGACCAGAACGAGAGGGCACACTGTTCTGGTGGGTCATCGGTCGTCCCCGGTGTCGCGATGACCGACCAGAACGAGAGGGCGGTCAGTTGAGCCGGGCGCGCAGGCGCTGGGCCTGGGCCAACTCGCGCTCCGGATCGCTGGCCTGGCCCTCGTCGACGATGGACTCGAGCACCTTGGCGGCGCGGACGAAGTCGCCGCTGGCGGCGAGCGCCCCGCCGAAGACGCGCCGGTCGTCGGCGTCGCAGCCTGGCACCAGGGTGCGCAGCTGCGTCGCCCACAGCAGGCCCTCCCGGTCGCCCCGCTGGCGGTGCACGGCCACCAGGTTCCCGAGCACGCGGCGGATGATCTCCGGAGCCGGCAGCGGGGTGAGGTGCGGGGTGATGTCGATGCCGGGGACGAGCACGGCGAACAGGTCGTCGAGCTCGCCGCGGTCGAGGATCCGGCCGCCGCCGAAAGCGTCCACGTACCGGTGGGGTTCGGCCGTGGTGCGCACCACGAAGTGCGCGGGAGTACCGATGCCGTCGATCTCGATGCCGAGGCGACGACCCACCTCGATGACCAGAACCGACAGCGTGATGGGGATGCCCCGCTTCCGAGCGAGGACCTCGTGCAGGTACGAGTTGCGCGGGTCGTAGTAGGACGCGTGATCGCCGGCGAAGCCGCAGACGCCGAAGAGGGTGGCGAGCAGATCTTCGAGCGTGGGTTGGGGCACCAGCTCGGCGAGTTCGTCGAGGCGGGCGAGCACCTCGTCGACGTCGACGTCGTCGCTCCCGTGGGCTCCGATCAGGGCGCAGGCCTCGTCGAGGGGGAAGGGTTCCCGCCCGAACACGTCGGCGAACCGCTCCGTCAGCTCCACGTCGGCTCACCGTAGCCCTCGTCCGCGGAACGTGCGCCGGGGAGGGCGGCCGGGACAGTCTGTACGGCCACCCTCGTCGCCGAGCGACGCCGACACGAATTCGAGGAGACCTGCGATGTATCCCGGTGCCTTCGCCGAGACCCGACCCGATCACCCGGCGATCATCATGGCCAACGACGGTCGTGTCATGACGTACCGCGAGCTCGACGAGCACGCCAACCGGCTCAGTCAGCTGTTCCGCTCGGTCGGTCTGCAGCCGGGCGACCACGTGGCGTTCTGCCTGGAGAACCACCCGAACTTCCTGGCCGTGGCGTGGGGTTGCCACTACGCCGGCCTCTACTACACCGCGATGTCGTCCCGCCTCAACGACGACGAGATGCAGTACATCCTCAACGACTGCGGGGCGAAGGCCTTCATCACCTCGGCGTACAAGGCCGACGCCGCGGTGGCAGTGCTGGGGCAGGTGCCGGCGGTCGAGACCTGGCTCATGATGGACGGCGTCGCCGACGGTTACGCGTCCTACGAGGAGACGCTGGCAGCCCAACCGGCCGAACCGCTCCCGAACCGGACGGCCGGCGCCGACATGCTCTACAGCTCGGGCACCACAGGGCGCCCCAAGGGGGTCGAGACCCGGTTGCCCGATCAGCCGCTCGAGGAGGCGGGCACCTCCGTGTACGGCCTCATGGCCATGCTCTTCGGTCTGACCGAGGACTCGGTGTACCTCTCCCCCGCACCCCTCTACCACGCCGCCCCGCTGCGCTTCTGCATGGGTGTGCACATGGGCGGTGCCACGGTCGTGGTGATGGAGCGCTTCGATCCCGAGACCGCCCTGCGTCTCATCGAGCAGTACCGCGTCACGATCAGCCAGTGGGTCCCCACCATGTTCATCCGGATGCTCAAGCTCGACGATGACGTCCGCGAGCGGTACGACGTCTCGTCGATGCAGGCGGCGATCCACGCCGCCGCCCCCTGCCCGGTCGAGGTCAAGCGCCGGATGATCGAGTGGTGGGGCCCCGTGCTGCACGAGTACTACGCCGGCACCGAGGGCAACGGGTTCATCTACACCAACTCCCAGGACTGGCTGGCCCATCCCGGGACGGTGGGCAAGGCGCTCATCGGCACCGTGCACATCGTCGACGACGACGGCAACGAGCTCCCCGTGGGAGAGCCCGGCACCATCTACTTCGAGGGGGAAGCGGCCGCCACGTTCCAGTACCACAACGACCCCGAGAAGACGGCCAGCTCCCGTGATCCGAAGGGTCGCGGCTGGAGCACCCTCGGCGACGTGGGCCGCCTCGACGACGACGGGTTCCTCTACCTGACCGACCGCAAGGCCTACATGATCATCTCGGGGGGCGTGAACATCTATCCGCAGGAGGCCGAGAACGTTCTCGCCCTGCATCCGAAGGTGTTCGACGTGGCCGTGTTCGGCGTCCCGAACGAGGACTTCGGCGAGGAGGTCAAGGCCGTGGTGCAGACGGCGGAGGGCATCGAGGGCACGCCGGAGCTCGAGCGGGAGCTGATCGCCTACTGCCGTGAGAAGCTCGCCGATGTCAAGTGCCCGCGCTCGATCGACTTCCGGCCCGAACTTCCCCGCCACCCCACCGGCAAGCTCTACAAGCGCCTGCTCAAGGACGAGTACTGGGAAGGCCACGAGTCCGGCATCATCTAATCGGAGCTTCCTCCCTTCGGCTGCGCCTCCGGTCCGGGGAGCTCCCACGTTGCCACGGAGGTGTCGCCGGATCTCGAGGCGCCCGGTCGCTGGCGCTCCCTCCGGACTGACGTGCGCAGGCTCACTCGGCCTCCGGCCCCGAGGGGCCGTTCGATCCTCGTTTCGCTGCCGGCTGCTCGCTGGCGCTCCCGACGCCGGCGTGCTCAGGCTCACTCCATCTCCGAGCGTTGCTGGTCGCGCCAGGCGACGACCTGGCGGCGGCCGTGGATGATCCCCACCGCGGCCAGCGCCGACGACGTGGCGGCCAGCGTCCACGCCGGCCCGTAGCCCCAGGCGTCGACCACCAGCCCGAACAGGACGGGGCCGGTCAGCGCGCCAACGTAGACGCCCGTCTGGGTGATGCCCGTGGCCGCGGCGGGCGCGGTGGGGTTGAGCCGGACGATGGCCAGGTTGAACAGGCCGGGCCAGGCCCAGCCGGACCCGAACGCGACCACGGCACCGAGCAGGTGCGTGGGTACCGTCCCGGGCGCGAGCAGGAGGTAGCCCGCCGCGCCGCCGGCGAGCAGCATCGACACCACGGGGAGGTGGCGGCCACCGCGGCGATCGGCCCGCCGGCCGGCGAGGAGCCGCATCGAGATGCCGATGGCGGCGCCCAGGGTGAGGACCAGGCCGGACATCGACTCGCTCAGACCGGCCTCCACGCCTGCGGTCACCATGAACGTCGACAACGTGCCGTTGGCCGCCGCCGCGAACCCCACCGCCACCGCGAGGAGCACCAGGGGTCGGAGCGGCACGTCCTCGGACCGGCTCGGCCGGTTGCGACCACCGGCTGGTACGGCGGCGACCGGCACCGTCAGCGCGGCAGCCGCCGCGCCCACCGCCCCCACGAGGTAGGCCCAGCGCCAACCGACCGTGACCCCGATGGCGGGGACCGCCAGACCCCCGAGGAGCGTGCCGGCCGGCACCCCGGCCTGCTTCACCGCCAGCGACCAGCCCTGGCGGAGGGGATCGATGCCCTTGGCCACCAGGAGGTTGGCCCCCACCTGGGCCAGCGAGTTGGAGAACCCGGCCGCCAGCAACAGGACGAGGAGGAGCGGGAAGCTGGGCACCAGGGCGACCAGGCCCATCAGGAAGGCGTTCGCCGTGGCCGCGCTCCGCATGGCCCGGCCCGGGCCCACCCGCTCGGCCAGCCGACCCATCAGCGCCGACCCGGAGGCGGCGGCGGCGAAGAACGTGCCCGACGCCAGGCCGAGCCGGGACGGGCCGAAGGGGATGTCGCGCCCGATCTGCACCGCCAGCGCACCGGTGAGGAACACCGGAAGGGTGCCGACCAGGGCGGTGGTCACGGCCGCGACCTGGATGCGTCGCTCGCTGACCAGCGCCGACCGCGGCGCGGCCCCGGTCACGGGTCGATCCACTTCGCCTCGTTCGCGGGTCGGTGCGCGGCCAGACGGTCGAGGAGCGAGACGGGATCCGTCTCGACGTGGAGCAGCTCCCGAGCCGAGCGGCGCAGGAACCCATCGGTGACGGCTCGGTCGAACCAGGCCAGCAGCGAGTCGAAGTACCCGTTCACGTCGAGGAAGCCGATGGCACGGTCGTGGATGCCGATCTGGGCCCACGTCGCCACCTCGCTCATCTCCTCCAGCGTCCCCATGCCGCCCGGGAGCACGACGAACGCGTCGCCCAGGGCGTGGAACCGCGCCTTGCGGGCGTGCATGTCGTCCGCCTCCTCGAGCACGAAGGTGCCGGAGTGGTGGTCGCGCAGGGGGCTCGCCGTGACGCCGTCGGGGAACAAGCCGGCGGGCAGGATGCCGGTCACCTCGGCACCGGCGTCGAGGGCAGCTCCGGCCAACGCCCCCATGAGACCGGCCGAGCCGCCGCCGTAGACCACCCCGATCCCGTGCTCGCCGAGGAGCCGGCCGGTGGCGGCGGCGGCCTCCCGATACGCCGGATCGGTACCGGCCGAGGAGCCGCAGAACACGCAGATCCGACGGAACGGCCACCGACCCGGCCCAGACGGGGTCGGGGTGGGAGTGGCGGCCATCGCCCGACGCTACCGTCGGCGCGCAATGGCCTCGTTTCCGTTCCTCGATCACCCCGGGCCGATCCCGTTCGCCCACCGCGGTGGCGCGTCCGAGGCCCCGGAGAACACCCTGCCTGCGTTCGAGCACGCGGTGCGGCTCGGCTACCGGTACCTCGAGACCGACGTCCACGCCACTGCCGACGGCGTGCTCGTCGCCTTCCACGACGACCATCTCGATCGGGTCACCGACCGCGCCGGCGCCATCGCCGATCTCCCGTGGTCGGAGGTCTCCCGGGCCCGCGTCGACGGGCGCGAGCCGATCCCGTTGCTGGAGGATGTCCTCGGCACCTGGCCCGACGTCCGGGTCAACATCGACCCCAAGGCCGACTCGTCGGTCGAGCCACTGGTCGAGGTGCTCCGCCGGACCCAGAGCGTCGATCGGGTCTGCGTGGGCTCGTTCTCCGACCAGCGCATCGACCGCATCCGCGCCGCGCTCGGCCCCCGCCTGTGCACCGGCATGGGCCCCGACGAGCTGGTCGGGCTGATCCGGGCCTTCCAGGGCGAGTCCGTCACCTTCCGCTCGCAGGCGGCCCAGATCCCGCCCACCGATCCCAACGGGCGTCCGCTGGCCACACCGGAGCTGATCGACGTCGCCCACCGCCACGGCATCGTCGTCCACGTGTGGACCATCGACGACGAGGACGAGATGGAGCGCCTGCTCGACCTCGGCGTCGACGGCATCATGACCGACCGGCCAGCCGTCCTGCGCTCCGTCTTCGAGCGGCGGGGCATCTGGTCGTAGTGGAGGTCCCCCTCTCCCCACTCGACTTCCTGACCCGCGCTCGCCGGATCTTCCCCCACCGGGTCGGCGTCATCGACGGCGACGACCGATGGACGTACGGCGAGTTCGCGGCGCGGTGCGATCGCCAGGCCCGACTCCTGGACGCCGAGCTCGGCGTGCGGCCTGGGGACGTGGTCGCCTGGCTGTGCGGCAACACCCACGAGCTGCTCGAGGCGTACTACGCCGTCCTCCTCGCCGGAGCGGTGCTCCTCCCCCTCAACATCCGGCTCTCGGGTGCGGAGCTGCGGTCGATCCTCGAGCAGTCGGGGGCGGTCGTGCTCTTCCGCCACCCCGACCAGCCGTCCCCCGGTGCCGCAATCCGTGAGGTCGTGCTCGGCGCCGAGTTCGAAGCCTCGCTGGCCCGGCAGTCCGGGGACCCCGTCGAGCCGCCCCTCGTCGACGAGCGGGCCCCGGCCGAGATCTTCTTCACCAGCGGTTCCACCGGGATGCCCAAGGGTGCGGTGCTCACCCACCGCAACCTCTACCTCCACGCCGTGCACAGCGCGCTCACCAACACCATCAGCGGCGACGACGTGATCCTCCACATCGTCCCCCTCTTCCACGTCAACGGGTGGGGCACACCGCACTACCTCACCGGCCTCGGCGGCACCCACGTGATGCTGCCCCGCTTCGATGCGGGCGAGGTGCTGCGCCTCGTCGAGACCCACCGCGTCACGCGTCTGTTCGCGGTGCCCGCCATGATCCGCATGCTGCTCGACCATCCCGATCTCGCCACCACCGACCTCTCGTCCGTGACCAGCGCGTCGATCGGGGGCGCGCCGGTGTCGCCGGCGATGCTGGACGAGGTCGAGGCCGCCTTCGGGTGCACCGCCATCTGCGGCTACGGCATGACCGAGGCCTCCCCCACCCTGACCCGATCGCTCGACAAGCCCGGGGAACCGCCATCGGCCGAACGGCGCGCCACCACCGGCCTCCCGATCCTCGGGGTCGACGCCCGAGTGCTCGGCCCGGGCGACGTCGAGGTGCCCTGGGACGACGAGTCCATCGGCGAGGTGTGCGCCCGGTCGAACCACGTGATGCTCGGCTACCTCGATGCGCCGGAGGCGACGGCCGAGGTCCTCCGCGGGGGTTGGCTGCGCACGGGTGACCTCGCCGTGGTCCGCCCCGACGGCTACCTCCGTCTCGTCGACCGGAAGAAGGACCTCATCATCAGCGGGGGCGAGAACATCGCCAGCCCGGAGGTCGAGCACACGCTCGCCGCCCATCCATCGGTGCGAGAGGCTGCGGTCGTCGGCCGGCCGGACGAGCGCTGGGGCGAGGTGCCGGTGGCCTACGTGTCGCTCCACCCGGGAGCGGAGGTCTCGGAGGCGGAGCTCATCGCCCACGTGCGTGACCGGCTCGCCCACTTCAAGGCGCCCAAGGCCGTCACGATCGTCGACGAGCTGCCCAAGGGCGGCACCGGCAAGATCGACAAGGTCGGGCTCCGGCAGCGCGGCATCAACGAGGAGACGTCGTGAACGCCCGGAACCGACGTCTCGGCCTGCTCGGCGGGATGAGCTGGGAGTCCTCGGTGGAGTACGAACGGCTGATCAACGCCGAGGTTCGGCGGCGCCTGGGAGGCACCCACTCGGCCGATCTGATCGTCCGGTCCTACGACTTCGCCACCATCGAGGCGCTCCAGGCCGCGGGCCGCTGGGACGAGGCCGGCGCCGTGCTGGCCCGCGATGCCCGGGCACTGGTGGCGGCCGGGGCGGAAGCGATCGTGCTGTGCACCAACACCATGCACGTCGTGGCCGACGTCATCGAGGCCGCCGTCGACGTACCGTTCCTGCACCTCGCCGACGCCACGGCCGCGGCCGTCCGGGCCGCCGACCTGGGGACGGTGGCCCTGCTCGGGACCCGGTACACGATGGAGCAGGCGTTCTACGTCGACCGCCTTGCGGCCCACGGCATCCGGTCTCTGGTGCCTGACGAGCCGGACCGCACCATCGTCCACGACGTGATCTACGACGAGCTCGTCCGGGGGATCGTCAGCCCCGAGTCGAAGCTGGCCTACCTCCAGGTGATCGAGCGACTGCTCGACCGGGGCGCCGAGGGCGTCATCGCCGGCTGCACCGAGATCGAGCTGCTGCTCCAGGCCGACGACGTACCGTGCCCCTACTTCCGCACCGCGTACCTGCACGCCATGGCCGCGGTGGACTGGGCCCTCGACCCGGGCTGACATCGACCCGGTCTGCGTGCGATACGCGACGCGCGGCACAGCCTCTCGAAGGATCGGCACGTTGCCCCCGCCAGGGCGACGGAACGCGCCGATCGGCGCGTTCCACGGCGGGGTCACCGCGGTCGGAATCCGGTCGACCGGTTCCCATTCAGCGGTGGCAGGCTGCCGCCGTGGACGTGTACGAGGTGTCGGTGGACCTGCGCCCCGGCGTGCGGGACACCGAGTTCGTGTCGGCCTTGGAGACCTACCTGGGGCGCCTGGTCGGCGACGGGGCCATCGAGTCCTGGCGCCTGCTGCGCCGCAAGCTCGGTCTCGGCGCCGGGCCCGAGTTCAAGATCCTGATCGAGACGCGCGACCTGGCTCAGCTCGACGCGGCGTTCCGGATGGTTTCGTCACGTGACGAACCGGTCGAAGGCGAGCACCACGGGGTCAACTCGCTCGTCACGAACTTCTCGGCCGCGCTGTACCGGGACTTCCCCGACCCGCACCGGGTCCAGGGTCGCGAGCGCTTCTGACCGCACCACGCCGCGCCCGTTCCGGGCCGCGTCGCACGCTTCCCACCCCGTCTCCCGCGTCCCAGAACCATCAGGTGGGGGCCAACAACACGTTGGGGTTGCAGATGCCATCGGGATCGAGCGCGCCCTTGATCGCCCGCATCGCCGAGACATCCCCGGCGCCGCGGTCGGGGCCGAGCCACGCTCGCTTGGCCGTCCCGATCCCGTGCTCGGCGCTGATCGATCCGGCCCGCTCGATCACCGCCCCGAGCACGGCGCCGTCGATCGCGGGCCCCAGGTCGTCGCCGGCGCCGGTGACGTTCACGTGGATGTTGCCGTCGGCCAGGTGCCCGAACAGCCAGGTGGTGGCGCCGGGGGCGACGTCGGCGACGAGACCGGGCACGGTCCCGCAGAACTCGGCGAGACGGCCGGCCGGCAGGGTCACGTCGTACTTGCGGGGAACGCCGATCCGGGCGATGGCCTCGGTGTGCGCCTCGCGCACGTGCCAGAGCCGGTCGGCCCGGGCCGCGTCCGTGGCCACCGCGACGTCGGACACGCCATCCAGGCGGTCGAGCGTGAGGGCGAGGGCGGCCGCCGGATCCGGAGGGCCGACCGCCTCCACGACGAGCTGCACCGGGGGCAGCGGGTCCAGGACCGGCCTCATGCCGGTGACCTCGGCCACCAGCTGCGAGCCTGCCTCCAGCACGACCTCGAGCGCCTCCAGCCCGGGCACCGCCCGGCGGATGGCGCCCGCCGCCCGCACGGCGTCGTCGAGCGTCGCCACCCCCACCAGCGCGGTGACCGTCTCGCCTGCTGGGGCCACGAGCGCCAACCGCGCCCGGCACACGACGCCCAGCGTCCCCTCGCTCCCGCACAGCAGACCGGCCAGGTCGTAGCCGGTGTTGTCCTTCACCAGCCCGCCCAGCCGGCGCACGACGGCGCCGGTCCCGAGGACCGCCTCGACCCCGAGCAGCTGGTGGCGGGTGGGCCCGAAGCGCAGGACCCGGAGCCCGCCGGCGTTGGTGGCGACGGTGCCGCCGATGGTGGCCGAGTCACGCGCCGCCAGATCGACGCCGTAGCGCCAGCCCGCGAGCCGGGCCGCGGCCTGCACCGCGGCGAGGGTTGCACCGGCCCCGGCGGTGAGCTGGCCGGCGTCGGTGTCGACGTCCTCGATGGCCGCGAGGCGCGCCGTGGACAGGACCAGTTCGCCGCCCAGTGGCACCGAGCCGCCGACGAGCCCCGTGTTGCCGCCCTGCGGAACCATCGCCGTGCCCGACGCCCGGCACCAGCGCACCACCTCGGCCACCTCGTCGGTCGAGCCGGGCCGCACGACGGCGAACGTGCGGCCCACGAACCGGCCGGTCCAGTCGGTGGTGTAGGAGGCGATCACGTCGCCCGCGGTGAGGACGTGCTCGTCGCCGACGATGGCCCGCAGCGCGCGCACCGCCGATTCGGTCGAGCCCATGGACCCAGTGTCGCAGCTGCCGGGATCGCCCGGTGCCACGCTGGTGGCCATGACCCCGCTCGTCCCCTTCCACACGCTCCACGCCACGAGGGGAATGGTGTGCTCGGTCGATCATCTCGCCTCGAACGCGGGCGTCGAGGTGTTGCGCCGGGGCGGGAACGCGGCCGACGCCGCGGTGGCCACCAGCGCGGTGCTGGCCGTGACGACTCAGCACATGTGCGGGATGGGTGGCGACCTGTTCGCGCTCGTGCACCACGACGACGGCCAGCCACCGGCCTGCCTCGACGCCAGCGGCCGGGCCGGATCGGGGGCCGACGCCGCCGCCCTGCGCGCCGAGGGCTGGTCGGCGATGCCCACCGAGCGCGACATCCGCGCCGCCACCGTGCCGGGCTGCGTCGACGGCTGGCTCACGCTCCACGAGCGGTTCGGGCGCCTCCCCCTCGCCGAGGTGCTCGGCCCGGCCCGGTCCTACGCCAGCGACGGGTTCCCGGCGTCCCCGCTCCTCGCCTTCATGGTGTCGCTGATCGCCGATGTGGCCGGCGCCGACGACTACACCCGCAGGCCGGTCAGCACCGGCACGGTCATCACTCGCCCCGGTGTCGCCCGGACGCTGGACGCCATCGTCGAAGGCGGGCGGGAGGCGTTCTACGGCGGCGAGTTCGGGGCCGGACTGCGACGGATCGGCGACGGGCTCTACTCCGAGGCCGATCTGGCGCGCAGCCAGGCCGACTGGGTCGACGCCCTCGGCATCGACGTGTGGGGTCACCTGGTCTGGACGGTGCCACCGGCCAGCCAGGGCTACCTGTCGCTGGCCGGTGCCCGCATCGCCGAGACCATCGGACTGGGTGACGGTCTCGACTTGAGCTGGGACGACCCGGCCTGGGCCCACTGCCTGGTCGAGTCCTCCCGGTTGGCGGGCTACGACCGGCCGGACGTCCTCCACGACGGGGCGGTCGGGCCCGACCTGGTCAGCCACGACCGCCTCGACCCGCGTGCCGCCCGCTTCGACCCGCACAGCCGGGTGCCGGTCGGCGTCGGCGGCCACGAGGGAGACACGATCTACCTCTGCACCGCTGACGGTGAGGGCATGGGGGTGTCACTCATCCAGTCCAACGCCCGTGACTGGGGCGTGCGCCTCGCCGTTCCCGAGGTCGGCATCTTCCTCCACAACCGCGCCCAGGGATTCTCGGTCGAGGCCGGCCATCCGGCCGAGTACCGACCCGGGAGGCGTCCGCCGCACACGCTCGCACCGGCGCTGGTCCAGCGCCGGGACGGGACGCTGCGATCCGTCGTCGGGACCATGGGCGGCGACACCCAACCGCAGGTGGTGCTGCAGCTGCTGGCGAACCTGCTCGTCGCCGGGCGTTCTCCGGCCGGATGCATCGGCGCGCCCCGCTGGCGGCTCGGCAGCGGTGGCTTCGACACCTGGGCCCACGGCGGACCCGGCCACATCGGCGTCGAGGACAATGTCCCCGGTGCGTGGATCGACGGGCTCCGGGCCCGCGGTCACGAGGTGAGGATCGAGTCGGCATGGAACTCCGGCTACGGCCACGCCCACCTCATCGAGCGTCGTGACGACGGTGTGCTGGCCGGCGCCCACGATCCCCGTGCCCTGACCGGTGCCACCGCCGCCTGGTGAGGCTCAACGAAAGACGGGCTCGCGCTTCTCGAACCCGGCCATGACCGCCTCCACCTGGTTCGGCGAACCGATCAGCTTGGCGATCTCGGCCCGCTCGGCCGCGAACTGCTCGGCGATCGGCACCGAACCCGAGGCGTTGAGGAGCCGCTTCGCGGCGCGCACGGACTCGGGGCTCTTGCCGGCGATCTCACGTGCCAGCTCGGTGGCTGCCGCCAGCGGATCGTCGGCGACGCGCGTGGCCAGGCCGAGGGTGACGGCCTCCGTCCCCTCCACCATGCGGCCGGTGAAGGTGAGCTCCTTCGCCACGTCGAGGCCGACGAGTCGGGGCAGCATCCAGGTGCCCGTCATGTCGGGGATGAGCCCCCACTTGACCTCCAGCACGCTGAAACGCGCATCGGGAGCGCAGATGCGGATGTCGGCACCGAGGGCGATCTGACAGCCGCCACCCAGCGCCACGCCGTGGACCGCGGCGATCACGGGGACGGGCACCTCCTGCCACACGTGCGCCACCTGCTGACCGAGGTGGGTGATCCGATCGCCGGTCTGACCGATGGCCCCCAGCGACTCGGTCCCGCCGTCGTCGGCACCCCGGTCCCCTCCGCCCCCGGCCATGGCCTGGAAGCTGCTGAAGTCCAGACCGCTGCAGAACGCCCGACCCTCCCCGGAGAGGACCACCGCCCGGACGCCCGGATCCTCCTTCACGGCCTCGCCCGCCTCGGCGATCGCCTGGAACATCGCCTGGTCGAGGGCGTTCATCTTGTCCGGCCTCGTCAGCCTGATGTCGGCCACGCCGTCGGTGATCTGGATCTGGACACGGTCGCTCATCGGTGGGACTCCCTGGTCTCGGTACCGGAAGCGCCCAGTGTGGCAACTACGGCGTCGAGAGCACCATGGCGCCGAGGAAGGGGCGCAAGAGGGTCTCGGTGCTCTCCGTCCGCATGCCGGAGACGAGCCCGAGCGCGGCCTCGCCGGCGGCCCGGGCCAGCCGGGTCGCGCCGACGCGATCCGAGTCGGACACGCCGGTCGCCGCGCAGCTCGACTTGGCCGCCACCGTGGCCCGGAACGCCACCTCGCCGGCTTGGCGGCACCGGCCGGCGCGCCGGAGCTCGGTCTCCACCTCCATCGTCGCCCGGAGCCAACCCATGGCTCCGTCCGTCGTCTCCACGGCGGCGTGCAGTGCGTCGACCATCGCCTCGAGCGACTGCCGGTCGCACCCCCAGAGCCAGCCCACGAACTCCTCGACATCCATCGGATTCCCTCTCCGTCCGACCTGCGTACCATCGGGATCGACAGCCGGACGTCCGGGTGGAAGCACAACAGTCCGAACGGCCCACCGGCGGGCCGGGCGTGACCGATGCCACAGGCAGCCGGGCGACGGGCCACGCTCGGTGTTGCTCTGCGCACAATGCGATGAAGCGGTGTCCGATCCGTCCCAATCAGGGGGGCGGTCGGGGGGCAACGAGTCCTCCGTCATCTCCCCCACGACCGGCGAGCCACGGACCGCAGGTCTATGGTCGGGCCCGACACGGGGGTGGATCCCCCGTGGTCACTGGGCTCGGAGTCGCCGCCGATTCGATATCCGCCCGCTATTGACACTTTGCCAACAACGGACTTAGCGTCTCCGCCGGCGGCGTGACCGTCGTCACCAGGGCAGTCCTGCCCCGTCGCTGGGAGTTGCCCGGTGACGCTCGAACAAGGGGGAATCCTTTCGTGAGAAGTCAGACATCGACGCGCCGGTGGCTCCGGTTGGTCGCGTTGCTGCTCGGTCTCGCCCTCGTGGCTGCCGCCTGCGGTGACGACGACAGCAATGCATCGCCGGACAGCTCCAGCACCACGGCCGCGGGTGACTCCACCACCACCACGGCCGCCGACACCGGCAACATCACCCCCGGAGGCGAGCTGATCTTCGGCACCGAATCCGACGTCGCCAGCCTCGAGCCCGGCGTGGCCGCCCAGCCGTCCGACAAGGTCATCACCCTCGGCATCTTCGACCCGCTGGTGTCCTTCGACGCCGACAACAACTTCGTGCCCTACCTGGCCGAGTCGATCGAGCCCAACGACGCCGCCGACGTGTGGACCATGAAGCTGCGTGACGGGGTCCTGTTCCACGACGGCACGCCGCTCAACGCCGACGCCGTGGTCAAGCACTTCCAGCGACTGCAGGACCCGGCCACCGGCTGCCCCTGCCTCGATTCGGTCAACGTCATCAAGTCGATGGACATGCCGTCCGGGCCCGAGGGCCTCGACGTGGTGTTCAACCTCGACGGACCCAACGTGGCGTTCGAGAACCTCATCGCCGGCTCCAGCGGCTACATCGAGTCCCCCACCGCGGTGGCCAAGGAGGGCGACGCCTTCAAGACCAAGCCGGTCGGCACCGGCCCGTTCCAGCTGACCCAGTACACGCCGGGCGACCGGGTGGTGCTCACCAAGTTCGACAAGTACTGGAAGAAGGACGACAACGGCGTCCAGCTCCCGTACCTCGACAAGATCACCTTCATCCCGATCCCCGACACCGGTCAGCGCCTCGCTGCCCTCGAGGCGGGTGACATCGACATCTTCCAGACCGCCGACTCCGGCACCGTCGCCCAGGCCGAGAAGGACGGGTACAACGCCCAGCGGATCTCCGGCTCCAGCTCGACCATCATCTTGATGAACGAGTCGAAGCCGCCGTTCGACGACGTGCGGGCACGCGAGGCCCTGGCCAAGGTCATCAACCGGGACGTCATCAACGAGCGCGTCTACTCCGGCGTGCGGACCGCCGGCGCTCTCCGCCTTCGCCACCGACTCGCCGTACTACGACCCGAAGGGTGACATCCCTGACTTCGATCTCGAGGGGGCCAAGACGCTGGTCCAGGACCTCGGCGGGCTGTCGTTCTCGCTCGTCTGCATCCCGACCCCCGAGGCCGACCAGGCCTTCCAGATCGTCAAGCAGTTCGGCGAGCAGGCCGGCATGAAGATCACGCTCGAGAGCCAGGAGCAGGGGGCGTTCGTGAACCGGATCTTCGGCAAGGGCGGCGACTACGAAGCCGCCTGCTTCCGTGACAACCAGTTCGTCGAGCCCGATCAGATCCGTTCCGGCCTCAAGACCGGCGATGCCGGCAACCTCGTCTTCTACTCGAACCCGAAGGTCGACGACCTGCTCGAGCAGGGCCGTCAGGTCTCCGATCCCGCCGAGCGCAAGAAGATCTACGACCAGGTCCAGGAGATCATCGGCAAGGAGATCCCCGTGATCCCGCTGCTGTACGACCTGTTCGGCAACGTCTACACCGACGCCGTCGGATCGCCCCCGCCGGGTGAGCCGAACTCGCTCGGTGCGATCAAGCCGGCCTACCTGTACCGCACCGACCAGTAATCCCGTCCTGGGGACCGAGGATCGATGAAAGCGCTTCGCGCCGTCCTGCAACGGGTCATCAAGCTGGCTGTCGTCATCTTGATCATCTCGTTCCTGACCTTCATCCTGACCAAGTTGTTGCCGGGTGATCCCGTCAACACGATCCTCGGTCCCCAGGCATCCGACCCGGCTGCCCGGGCCGCGGTCACCCGTGACCTCGGCCTGGACAAGCCGTTCTTCACCCAGTACTTCGACTGGCTCGGTGGCGTCGTCTTCCACTTCGACTTCGGACGGGCGTACTCGAGCGGCTTCCAGGTCAAGGACCTGATCGCCAACCGGTTGCCGGTCACCATCGAGCTCATGGTCCTGGCCCAGGTGATCTCGCTGGTCATCTCGGTGCCGCTGGCGGTGTGGAGCGCCTACCGGGCCAACCGCACCTCCGACAAGATCATCACCACCACGTCCTTCGGGCTGATCAGCTTCCCGAACTACGCCCTGGCCGTGTTCCTCGTGTACCTCTTCGCCGTTCAGTGGCAGTTCTTCCCCGCGGTGGGGTACACGAGGCTCACCGTCGACGTCGGCGACAACCTCCGGTCGGTCGCCCTGTCGGTGATGGTGCTGGTGGCCGGCCTCACCGCCGTCTACACGCGGCTGCTGCGCAGCGACATGATCGCCACCCTGCAGGAAGACTTCATCCTCATGGCACGCTCGAAGGGCCTGCCCACCTGGCACGTGCTGATCCGCCACGCCCTGCGGCCGTCGTCGTTCTCGTTGCTGACCGTGTTCGGCATCAACTTCGGCACCCTCATCGGCGGCTCGGTGATCCTCGAGTACTTCTTCTCGCTACCGGGCATCGGTGGGTTGGCCGTCGAGTCCATCGTCAAACGCGACTACCTCGCGGTGCAGGGCGTCGTCCTCGTCATCGCCGTCGCCTTCGTCCTGATCAACTTCCTCGTCGACGTCCTCTACTCGGTCCTCGATCCGCGAGTCCGGCGGGCGGGAGCAGCATGAGCACAGAACCCGACACGACTCCGGCCCCGCCCCCGTCGGGAGAGCTGCCCGGCCCGGGCACCAGCGACAGCGCGGGGAGCACGGCGGCGACGCTTCCCGAGGCCACTCGGTCGGCCGGTGTCCGGCGAGGCCGCCGAGCTCGCGGCGCCGCGCCCCTGGGCGGCAAGCTGGGCATCGGCGGGCTCATCAGCGCGGTGTGGCTCGTCATCGTGTTCGCCAGCGCCATCCTCGCCCCCTGGCTGCCGATCAAGGATCCCTCGAGCGTCGACTTCGCGAACCTGCACCAGCTCCCCAACCAGCCCATCGGGACCCCCGGCTTCCTGCTCGGGACCGACCAGAACAGCTTCGACATCTTCTCGCGGCTGATCTGGGGTGGCCGGGTGTCGCTCATCGTGGCCGTGGGCGTGCTGGTCATCGGCCTGGTGGTCGGCGGCACCATCGGCATCGTCGCCGGCTACTTCCGGGGCCGGACCGAGACCGTCCTCATGTCGATCGTCGACATCCTCCTCGCCTTTCCCGCGCTCGTGCTGCTCATCGCCATCGTGGCCTTCCTCGGCGCCAACCTCACCAACGTGGTCCTGGGGATCTCGGTGGTCTCCATCCCGGCGTTCGCCCGCATCGCCCGGGCCACCACCCTGACCTTCTCGCGGCGGGAGTTCGTCCTCGCCGCCCGGGCGGCCGGCGCCAACGACCGCCGCATCATCGTCAGGGAGATCCTCCCCAACGTCATCCTCCCGCTGCTGGCGTTCGGCCTGCTCGTCGTGGCGATCGCCATCGTGGCCGAGGGTGCCCTCGCCTTCCTCGGGCTCACCTCCCCCGAGACCATCAGCTGGGGCGGGATGATCAACGGGGGGCGCAAGGCGCTCCAGACCGACCACGTCGCCCACGTCAGCCTCATCCCGGCCACGATGATGTTCCTGACCGTGCTGGCCATCAACTTCCTGGGCGATCGGTTCCGAGCCATCTTCGACGTCAAGGACGCCGCACTGTGAACACCCACGCCAGCACGCGGCGTTCCGGACGGATCATCGCCGCCGCCACCGAGCACCAGGGCCCGCTGCTCGAGATCGAGGACTTCACGACCCACTTCCACACCGCCGCGGGTCCGGTCCGCGCCGTGGACGGCGTCAGCCTTTCGCTGGAGCGGGGCAAGACCATCGGCATCGTCGGCGAATCGGGCTCGGGCAAGACCGTGCTCTCCCGCTCGGCCATGGGACTGCTCACCGCCACCAACGTCGAACGCACCGGATCGGTGCGCTACGACGGCCAGCAGCTGCTCGGCCTGGCGCCGTCGGAGCTCCGGGCGCTGTGGGGCACCGAGATGGCGATGGTGTTCCAGGATCCGATGACCTCGCTCAACCCGGTGATGCGCATCGGCCGCCAGATCACCGAGAGCCTGCGCCACCACCTCGACATGTCCAAGCACGACGCCCGCGACCAGGCGGTCGCCCTCCTGCGCTCGGTGGGGATCCCCGACCCCGAGCGCCGGGTCAACGTCTACCCCCACGAGCTCTCCGGTGGCATGCGCCAGCGCGTCACCATCGCCATCGCCCTGGCCTGTGGCCCCAAGCTCCTCTTCGCCGACGAGCCGACCACCGCCCTCGACGTCACCGTGCAGGCCCAGATCCTCAACCTGCTCCAGGCCCAGCAGCGTGAACGTTTCATGGCCATGGTCCTCGTCACCCATGACCTGGGCGTCGTCGCCGGACGAGCCGACGAGATCGCGGTGATGTACGCGGGCCAGATCGTCGAGCAGGCCCCCACCCGGACCCTGTTCAGCCAGGTGCGCATGCCCTACACCGAGGGGCTCCTCAAGTCGATCCCCCGCCTCGACCAGGCCAGCCACACCCGACTGCAGATCATCGGCGGCCGACCACCGGACCTCATCAACCCGCCGCAGGGATGCCGGTTCGCCCCTCGGTGCCCCTACGTCCAGCCCAAGTGCCACACCGACGCGCCGCCGCTCATCGAGGCCGAGACACCCGGGCACCGCTACCGCTGCTGGTTCCCGGTGGGCACCGACGAGGGGCGCGACGCGCTCGAGCGGAACCTCGCCGCCCACCTCCCGGCCGCGGAGGCCGCGGTCCGCGGCGACACCGCCGCCGCCGAAGCCGTGGAGCTGCGACAAGAAGCCCTGGCCGAAGCAGCCGCCGTCTCGGAGGAGGTTCGCTGATGGCCGGCACCGGTACCGCCCACCTCCGTGATGCCGACGACGTGTTGCTGCGCGTCGAAGATCTCGTCGTCGAGTTCCCCGCCAAGGGGGGACGCAAGGTCCATGCCGTCTCCGGGATCAGCTTCGACGTCCGCGAGGGCGAGACACTGGGCCTCGTCGGCGAATCCGGCTGCGGCAAGTCCACCACCGGCCGGGCCATCATGCAGCTGCCCGCCCCCACCTCCGGGTCGGTCCGCTTCGAAGGGATCGAGCTCACCGACCTGCACGGCGAGAAGCTCCGGGACATCAGGACCCGGTTGCAGTTCATCTTCCAGGACCCGATCTCGTCGCTGAACCCGCGACGAAAGGTCAAGGACATCGTGGCCGAACCGCTGCGCATCTGGGACCGGGGCACCGAAGCGGAGCGCAAGGCGCAGGTGCGCGACGTCCTCGATGCCGTGGGTCTCGACCCGGACGTCACGTCCGACAAGCGACCGCACCAGTTCTCCGGTGGCCAGTGCCAGCGCATCTCGATCGCCCGCTCGCTCGTGCTCGACCCTCGCCTGATCATCTGCGACGAGCCGGTCTCGGCGCTCGACGTGTCCGTCCAGGCCCAGATCCTCAACCTGCTCGAGGACATGAAGGCCCGGTACGGGTTGACGATCATCTTCATCGCCCACGACCTGGCCGTGGTCAAGAACGTGTCGGACCGGGTCGCGGTGATGTACCTGGGCAAGGTCTGCGAGTTCGCCGCGCCGGACGACCTCTACTACCGCCCGGCCCATCCCTACACCGCCGCCCTGCTGGCGGCGATCCCCCTCCCCGACCCGACGATCGTGCCCGATCGCAACGAGCTCTCCGGCGACCTCCCGTCACCGCTCGAGCCACCGGCTGGTTGCCGCTTCCGTACCCGTTGCCCGCGGGCCACCGAGCGCTGCGCCGCCGAGGAGCCGACGGTCCGCGCCATCGGCGAGGACCACTTCGTGGCCTGCCACTTCCCGCTCATCGGAGAGGTGGCACCCGAGTCGGCCACATCGGTGAGCGTGGGATCCGACGGCTAGGCGACGAGCGTCGAGCCAGGGTCGGACGGGGGGACGGAGGGCCGCAGTGACATCTCATTCACGATCACGGACCCGGCTCGACCCCGCGGTCCGACGCCAGCAGATCGCCGAGGCCGCGGCGCGAGTGTTCGCCGAACACGATCCGTCCGAGGTCTCCTTCGAGGCCGTGGCCGAGGAGGCCGGGGTGTCCCGCAGCCTCGTCTACTCCTACTTCGGCGATCGGGGCAGCTTGTTCGCCGCCGCGTACACCTACGAGCTCGCCCGCCTCGACACCCAGATCGACGGCGCCCTCGAGTCGCTCGGCTCCGACCGGGAGCGGCTGGCCTCGGCGGTACGGGCGTATCTCGAGTTCGCCTGGCGGCACCGCAAGGAATGGGAGCTCATCGCGTCGGCGAGCGCCTCACGGCACCCCGCGGTGCGCGAAGCCGTGATCGCCCGCACCGAGCTGATCGCCAGCTCGCTCGGCGGCACCGCCGAGGCACGTCTGCTCGTCCGAGGGGTCATCGGCATGCTCGAGGCTGCCGCGGTGCACACCCTCGAGCAGGACGAGGTCGCGCCCGACGTGCTCGCCGAGCTGCTGACCCAGGTGATCTGGGCCGGCGTCTCGTCGCTCCGGGAGGAGTGAGCCGCTCGCTCCGCTCAGATACCCAGGTCGGCTGACCGCAGCGTGGCGACCTGGTCAGCGGAGCCGCGGTACTCGACCTCGGCCACCGCGCCCCGACCGTTCAGCCACAACAGCAGCTCGCCGGGTCGGCCGATGACCGTCGCCGGATCCTGGCCCCGCTTGGCCAGCGTCCGACCGGTGAGGTCGACCAATTCGGCCTCGACCTTCGCCCGGCGCAGCTGCAGGCCGGCCATCCGACGGATCACGGGCCGCAGGGCGTCATCCAGCTCGGGACGATCGCGGCGCGGGCCGTCGCCGTTCGCCCGGCGCACATCCTCGTGGTGGACGAAGTACTCGTTCAGGTTGAGCATTGCGCCGACACCGGGCAGACCCCACGGGATCAGCGGCGGCCCGGTCCGCACCCGATCGACCACGGCCTCGTAACCCCGCCGTCGCTCGCGATCCATCGCCCAGTCGGTGAGGTGCTCCAAGGGCCCACCGAACACGATGCCCGGACCGGCGAGCGGGTTGCGCTCGCGTACGACCAGATGGGTGGCCAGATCCGACGTGGTCCACTCGCCACACATGGTGGGCGCATCGGGGCCGAGCTCCGAGAAGCGGGCACACAGTTCGGCGCGCTCGCGCGCCTCGTGACGTATGGCCATGGGTCGAGCCTACGGTCGGAACGGCGGAGGTGACCGCGTAGGGTGCACCCATGGCAAAGCCGTACGACATGCAGATCGACCTCGACACCACCTACGAGGTCACCTTCGCCACCGACAAGGGTGACATCGTCGCCGTCCTCGACCCGGCGATCGCACCGAAGACGGTCAACGAGTTCGTGTCGAAGGCCCGAGACGGCTTCTACGACGGGTTGACCTTTCATCGCGTCGTGCCCGATTTCGTCATCCAGGGCGGAGATCCGGAGGGCACCGGCCGCGGTGGTCCGGGCTACAAGTTCGAGGACGAGCCGGTGAAGGGCGAGTACACGCTCGGCGCGCTGGCGATGGCCAACGCCGGCCCCAACACCAACGGGAGCCAGTTCTTCATCTGCATCGACGACTGCACCCGCAAGCTCGACAAGCTCTACAACCTCTTCGGTCACGTCACCTCGGGTATCGATGTCGCGAAGTCCATCCAGGTGGGCGACACGATGAACACGGTCACCGTGGCCGAGGGGACGCAGGTCTGATCCACCGGTCGTGACAGGCTGCGGGCCATGACCGACGGTCCGGGCAACATCGCCTCGGTCCACGAAGCCATCGCCGCCGAGAACCCCGACCGCGAGTGCATCGTCTGGCGGGACCGCCGGTTGACGTGGCAGGACGTGACCGACCGCTCACGACGATTCGCCAACGCGCTCCTCGGTGCCGGCATCGGCGGTGAACCTCGAGTTGACGTCGAGCCGTGGGAGAGCCCGCACGACCACGTGGCGCTCTACCTCACCAACGGCAACGAGTACCTCGAGGCCATGCTGGGCGCCTGGAAGGCCCGCGCCGCCAGCATCAACGTCAACTACCGGTACACCGCTGACGAGCTGGCGTTCCTGCTGGCCGACAGCGCCGCGGTCTCGGTCGTCTACCACGCCCGGTTCGCGCCGGTGCTGGCCGAGGCGCTGCCCCGGTGCCCGCACGTCCGGGTCCTCGTCGTGGTCGACGACGGATCCGGCACACCGCCCCTCGACGGCTCGGTCGGCTACGAGCAACTGCTCGACTCCGTCCCGGCCACACGGCCACCGCTCGACTGGTCACCCGACGACCGCTACATCGTCTACACCGGTGGCACCACCGGCGACCCGAAGGGCGTCCTGTGGCGCCAGGGCGACTTCCTGGCCACCGCCCTCGGCGTCACCGACGGGCAGGACGAGCTCGTACGACGGGCCGCCGGCCCCGACCGTCCGCGGGCCCTGCCCGCGCCACCGTTCATGCATGGTGCCGCCCACTGGAACGCCATCTCGTGCTGGCTCGCCGGAGGCACGGTCGTCATCCAGTCCGACACCGACCGACTCGACGCCGCCGACGTGCTCGACACCTGCACCCGCGAGTCGGTCGGCTCGCTGCTGATCGTGGGCGATGCGTTCGCGCGACCACTGCTCGACGAGGTCCGGCGCTCGCCGCGGGACCTGTCGTCCCTTCGGTTCCTCATGACCGGTGGTGCGGTGTTGTCCCCGCCCATCAAGCACGGTCTGCTCGAGGCCGTACCGGGGCTGCGCATCATCGACATCCTCGGATCGTCCGAAACCGGCCGGCACGGCCTGAGCACGGCATCGACCGGCGATGCGGGCGAGCGTGGCGTGTTCACCCCGTCGGACACCACGGTGGTCCTCGACGAGGACCGCACCGCGCTCCTCGAACCGGGAGCCGATGCCGCGGGATGGCTGGCCCAACGCGGGCGCGTGCCGCTGGGCTACCTCGGCGATCGAACGAGGAGCGAGGCCACGTTCCCCCGGATCGACGGCCTGCGCTACGCCGTGGCCGGCGATCGCGCCCGTGTGCGGTCCGACGGGAGGATCCAGCTGCTCGGTCGCGACTCGGTGACCATCAACACCGGAGGCGAGAAGGTCCATGCCGAAGAGGTCGAGCAGGCGCTCAAGAGCCACCCATCCGTCTACGACGTCCTCGTCGTGGGCCGTCCCAGCGAGAGATGGGGCCAGGAGGTCGTGGCCGTCGTGTCCGTGAACGAGGGCTTCGATCCCGTCGCGGTCACCGATGCCGCCAGCCACCACCTCGCTCGCTACAAGCTGCCGAAGGCCTACGTGGTCGTCGACGAGATCCAGCGCAGTGCCAGCGGCAAACCGGACTACGCCTGGGCCCGGGCCACGGCAGGCGGTGGCGACTGAGTGCGGCGCGCCGTGGCCACGCGCCGCGACAGCTACCTGCGCAAGCCGTCGGCCGCCGACGCCGACGAGTTCGTCACGAGAGTGATCGAGAGTCGCGACCACCTCCAGCCCTGGGTGTACGGGGCCGAGGACGAGCACGCCTTCCGGTCCTGGCTCGCCCGGGGACAGCGCGGCGATGTCGAGCAGTTCCTCGTGTGCCGCCGCGCCGATGACGCCATCGCCGGTTTCGTCAACCTGAACAACATCTCGCTCGGATCCCTCCAGTCGGCTGCGATGGGATGGGCCGCCTTCGCTCCCTTCGCCCGCCAAGGACATCTCCGCGACGGCGTCGCCATGGTGCTCGAGCTCGGCTTCACCCAGCTCCGCCTCCACCGGATCGAAGCCAACATCCAGCCCGGGAACGAGCGCTCACGTGCGCTCGCGATCGGCAGCGGCTTCTCGCTCGAGGGCTTCTCGCCCCGCTACCTGAAGATCGGGACCGAATGGTGCGACCACGAGCGGTGGGCCCTGATCGCCGACGACTGGCGGGCACGCGTGCGGTCGCAACGATGACCAGCCCGCAGTCTCGCTCGATCCAGCTCGATCGCCCCCTGGATCTGCGCCTCACCCTCGGTCCGACGCGGACGGGGCGGGGAGATCCCACCACCAGGCTCCGCTCCGACCATGCGATCCGGGCCACGCGCACCCCCAGCGGACCCGCCACGCTCCTGCTGGGCGTCACCGGCCAGGAGTTGCGCGCCCGAGCGTGGGGCGAGGGCTCGGAGTGGGTACTCGACCAACTCCCCCGCCTGATCGGTGCGCACGATGTCGACGACTTCGTCACCCATCATCCACTCATCGCCGACCTGCACGACCGGATGCCGGGGCTGCGCATCGGAGCCACCCAACGCGTGCTCGAAGCACTGGTCCCCGCGGTCTGTGGCGACAAGGTCTCCGCCTACGAGGCCAAGCGCGCCCACCGCCAGCTCATGGAGGCGTTCGGTGAGCCGGCGCCCGGGCCGGCCGAGTTCGCCCTCCTGGTACCGCCCCATCCCCAGGTGCTCGCGTCCACCAGCCACCAGGACTTCCATCCCCTCGGACTGGACCGGGCTCGCGCCGATGTCATCCGCCGAGCCGCGGCCCGCGCCCTCAGCGTGGAATCGCTGGTCGACGGGTCGCCCGAGGAGGCCGAGCACCGGCTCCGAGCCCTGGCCGGGGTCACGCTGTGGACCACGGCACTGGTCCGCACCGTGGCCCTGGGCGACCCGGATGCGGTGCCGGTCGGCGATCACGATCTCAAGCACCTCGTGGCGTGGGTCTTCACCGGCGAACGCCGCGGATCCGACGCCCAGATGCTCGAGCTGCTCGAGCCCTTCCGTGGTCATCGCGGTCGGGTGCTGCGCCTGCTGAAGGCCTCGGGGCTGGGGCCACCCCGGCGCTGACCCGGGCCGTCGCCCCGAGCTTCCACAGGCTGTGGACGGTTCGGACCCCGACGCACAGGGAAAATCACAGCGTTGTCCCTCTTCCGACGCACAGGTGTTCGCCCGTACGGTGCCGCCATGGCCACCTACGACGTCACCCTCCGGGAGCACACCGTCGAGTCGATCACGGCCGACGCCTACCAGCAGGAAGGCCCCATGACCACGTTCTTCGCGCTCGGCGCCGGCCGCGAGGTGGTCGATTGCTGGGCCCAGCGCATCGCCAGCGTGCGTACGGCCGACATCCTGGTGATCCGCCGGATCGACGAGGCAGCGGCCCTGCGCGCCGTGGGCTGAGCTTCTCAGTACCCTCGCCGACGCATGACCGGCGAGCCTTCGACACGATCTCGGACGACGTGGCTCCACCCGCTGTTGCTGGTCGCTCTGTCCCTCGGCGCCTTCCTGTCGTCGAACCCGGGTCGCGTCAGCGCCGACAGCCGCCAGTACCTCTATCTCGGCCCGGGTTGCTTCCTGCACCGAGCCATCAGCCTCTGGGACCCATCGATCTTCGCGGCGGCACCGTGCCGCATCAACATCTCGGCTTCCTGTGGCCCATGGGACCGTGGTTCTGGCTCACCGATGCCGTCTGTCCATCCCCATGTGGATCGCCCAGCGCCTCTGGCTGGCAGGAATCGCCGCCGCAGCCGGGATCGGCATCCTCCGGCTGTGTCAGAGGATCGGAGTCGGCAGCACCGGCGCCCTGGTGGCGGCCATTGCCTACCAATTCACGCCGTACCAATTGGCGTTCACGGCCCGCTTCTCGGCCCTCCTCCTTCCGTGGGCTGCGTTGCCATGGCTGGTGCTCCTCACCGCCGGGCGATCGCGTGAGCCAGGTTGGCGTGCCCCGGTCGCCTTCGGGCTGGTGGCCTCGACCGCGGGAGCCGTCAACGCCTCCTCGCTCGTGCTCGTCCTCATCGCTCCAGGCTTCGTCGTCGTCGACGCGGCGCTGGCGCCCGAGGGGCGCCGTCCGAGCCATCGCGGGCGCGGCACGGCATGGCGTGGCGACCCTCGGCGTGTCCGCCTGGTGGATCGCCGGCATCGTGGTCCAAGGCCGCTATGGCCTGCCCGTCCTGCAGTTGACCGAGAACGTCGACACCGTCGCCGGCCGCGTCGATGCCCCGACGACATCATCCGGGGACTCGGCAACTGGATCTTCACCAGCACCGACGGCGCCACGGACCGCCCTCGAACAAGCCGCGGCCTACTGGGACCGCCCCGCCATCCGACTGGCCACGATCGCACTTCCCGCCCTGGCCGTCGGCGTGCTCATCCTCGACCCGCCGTCGAGGTCGGGCGTTGTTCGCCGCCATCTGGGCCTGCGCCACCGTCATCGGAGTCGGCACCGCGCCACTGGGCGACCCGAGCCCGTACGGCGAGCTGTGGCGGCGGTTCTCCGAGCACAGCTCGTTCGGACTGGCCCTACGGAACGCGCCCCGGATCGGACCGGTGCTCGTGCTCGCCACGCGGCCTCGCCCTCGCCTTCGGCATCGACCACTTCGCGGCCGGGCACGCACCGGCGCCGCACTGGGAGTCGTCTGCATCGTGGCCATCGCCGCCGCCCCGATCGCCCGCCACGGGTTCCTCAGCGCGGACTTCGACCGACCCGAACACGATCCCCGAGTACTGGCACCAGCTCGCGGCCGATCTCGACGCGTCACCGCCGACGGTTCGCGCGTCCTCGAGCTCCCCGGGGCCAACTTCGCCGCCTACGACCTGGGGCAACACGTCGAACCGTTCTCCCGGGACTGACCGACCGCCCAACCTCGCCACGCGAGGTGCTGCCCAACGGCGGAGCCGGCACCACCGACCTCCTCGGTGCACTGGATCGCCGGCTCCAACTCGGCCCGCTCGATCCTCGACCCTCGCGCCGGTCGCCCGGCTTCTCGGGGTGGGCGATGTCGTCATCCGCGGCGACATCGACGCCGCTCGCTTCGGCCTGACCGACCCGCTGCGCGCTCGTCCGCCGACTTCCTCGCCGACCCACCGACCGGGATTCGACCGTCACCGGCGCTACGGCGGATCGGCCGCCGGCACTCCCGTCCTGCTTCGCCTCTCCCTCGACGACCCGCCACGATGCTCGACTGCGGGCCGATCCCGATGCACCGGTGCTGCTGGCCGGCGACGGAGTGGGATCATCGACGCCGCGCAGCGGCTGGCCTGATCGATGGACGACGCCCGGTCGTCGCAATCCGCAGTCACCGACGACACGGCGATCGACGATGCGCTCGCGACGCGGAGCGCCGGTGATCGTGACCGACACCAACCGCAAGCGGGCGATCGACGTTCTTCTACACGATCACCCACGACGTCGGCGCCACCGAGACCGTCGACCGACGCGAGCCCGACCCCACCGGCTACGACGTGCGGTTCGGCCCGTTCGCGACGGCGCCGACCGACGAGCAGACGGTGGCCGTCCAGCTCGGCGGCCAGGTGACCGCCACGATGGGCGGAGGCCCCGAGCACCCCGAGGATCGTGCCGTCAACGCCTTCGACGGCGATCTCCGTCACCGCATGGCGACCCCGCGCCGACCCGGTCGGACAGCGGGTCGAGGTGACCTTCGACCGGCCGGTTGCCGCCGACACCATCACCGTGCAGGTCGCCCCGGGCGATGCCCACCCCACGGCGATCGGACTGAGCGTCGACGGCCGTCGCATCGAGGCACACCTCGACGAGCGCGCCTGGTCGCCGGGCGGGCAGGCGGTCGAGCTCCCGGCGGGAACGGCCACCACGGTCGCGGTCGAGATCCTGGCCGTCGACCGACCCGGCGTCGTGGGGTTCAGCGAGATCGATGTCGGCGCGGCCACCGTCGAGGAGACACTCCGCCTCCCCACCGCACTGGTCGACCAGCTCGGCCCCGACGACGGGCCCCGACCCGTCCACTACGTGCTCACGCGCGACCGGGGCGATGTCGAGGATCCTGCTCGAGCGCCGACCGAGGTGAGGATCGACCGCCTGGTCGAGGTCGGCCGGGCCGCGACGTTCCGGGTCTCCGGCACCGCCTCCGGCGGCACGACGAACGGGTCGTGCGACGACGAACTCGTCACCATCGACGGATCGCCTGTGCCGGTCCGGGTCGAGGCCGCGGCGGGCCGGTCGGGAACCGTGACGGCGTGCACCACCGTTTCCCTCGCGCCGGGGTCGCACCACGTGCAGGTCCACGCCGCCGGCGCCATCGACCTCGACCAGCTCGTCCTGTCCACGGGGCCCGAACGGACGGCTCCACCCGGCCGCGACCTCACGCTCAACGTCACGGCCGAAGGGAGGCGGCACGTCGCCGGCACGATCGCGGCCACTGACCGGCGGTTCTGGCTGGTTCTCTCCCAGAGCGAGAACGACGGCTGGCACCTCTCCGTCGACGGGGCCACGGTGGTCGACCGCTCGATGGTCGACGGGTACGCCAACGGCTGGCTGATCCAACCCCGTGGCGGCCCGGTCACCATCTCGCTGCGATGGACCCCGCAGCGGATCGTGTGGGCCGGGATGGGCATCTCCGCCGCCACCATGGCCCTCGCGCTCCTGGTGCTGCTCCGGGGCCGCCGCAGCTCCGTCCACCTCCGATTCGTCCTCGGTGACGCACCAGAACCGGGACGCCCGTCGCGTTCGCCCGTGCTGATCGGCCTCGGCGCCCTCGGCCTGGCGACGGTGGGCTGGTTCGTCGCCGACCCCGAGGTGGCGGCCATCGCGGTCCTGGCCCTCGTGGTCCGGATCATCGACCGACGCGCCCGGATCCTGCTCGCGGGAGCCGCGACGGCCGCCGTGGTGGGGGCGTTGGTGACCTCGCGTCCCTCATTGGTCTTCGTGGCCCTCGGCTGCGTTGCCGCCGAGCTGCTGGGCGAACGTCTTCAGCCGCTTCCCGAGACGTCGAACGACGCCGGGTAATCCGGCCTCGGGTACCACCGGAACTCGTCGCCGACGGGAAAGCGCACGAACTGCTGGGCCGGCACCAGCGCCGTGACCTGGCCGGCGCGCACGTCGACCGGTATCTCCCAGCGGATGATCGGAGCGGCCCGGGCGCCGGACGCATCGGCACCTGCTCCGAACCCGACGCGGAGCAAGGAGCGCCCCGGGGGCAGGTCGTCGGGCCCGAACGTCCACGACATCGTCCAGGTGCCGTCGTCGTGGGCCGTCGCCGCGGTGGACCGAGCCCACCGGACCCGGCCACCGACGTAGACGTAGGGGCGCACGACGGGAGCACCGTCGATCGGCCGGAACGTGCCGGACAGACTGATCCGCGACGCCGTGACCACCTCGATCGGCTCGATGTGCACCGACAGCGGAACCGGATCCTCCTTCGGCGCCAGCTCGTCGGGATGAGCCGAGGCGACCTGGAGATAGGGCGTGCGATCGGGATGAGCTGCGATGGTGTCGAAGTTCTCGGTGCCCAGATCCACCGCGTAGAGGATCTCGTCGTCGAGCTCGGGGCCGTTGCGGGCGAACGGGTTCTCGAACATGACGTAGGGCCCCGAGGACGCGGTGATGACGAGGGCGGGTCCGTCGAGGCCATCGATCGAGTCCGACCATGCTCGCTGCACCGTGCTGATCCGGTGCTCGACGCCCAGCCGGCTGACCATCACCGGGACCGTGAGCAGGACGACGAGGCCGACGGAGATCCGGAACCACGCGATCGACCGCCGGCGGACCTCGATCGCACCCAGCACGGCCAACACGACGATCGGCACGATCGACGGCACGTAGTAGATCGAGCCGACGAGGCGCGCCGTGAAGCTGGAGACGTTCGTCCCCCAGAAGACGAAATAGCCGAGCGGGAAGATCGCCCCGAGCACCAGGAGGACCCACGCCTCGCGTCGGCGCCGGTGCATCCACGTCCCGAACAGGGCGAGCCCGACCGTCACGACGTTGCCGGCCAGGAACACCACGAAGAAGAACGAGTTCTTGGCGGTGCTCCTCGTCGCCAGACCCAATCCGTAGTGCACCGGCCGGAAGTCGGGCATCAGCCGCCGCGTCCCGAGCCCGAACGTGTCCAGCGGATCGGCCGCGACGATCGGGAAGGTCAACGCCTCGCCGGTGACCCGCAGGTTGTAGGCCAGGGTGGCCACGACGAAGGGGATCCCGGCCAGGACGACGGGCCAGAGGCGGCGGAGCCCGTCGAGTCGGTGCAGCACGACCGCGCCCGTCACCAGGACCACACCCCAGAGCACGGCATCGTACGGGCGGGTGAGCAGGACCCATCCGAGCAACAGGCCGGCCGCGACGAGTCGCCAGCGGCTGTCGGTCCGCAGACCGGACGAGGCCGAGGACGAGCGCCAGGTTCCCGAGCCCCATCGTGAACAGGTAACCGAGGTACACGCCGGACTTGGATCACCACCACCGGCGACGCCAGCAACAACACACCGACGGCGATGGCGACCTCGTCTCGCCGCACGAGCTCCCGGGTCGACCGGACGGCACCGACCACCGCCAGCACTGTGCCGAGCACCACCGCTCCCGCCGGGGTACCCAGCACCAGGCTGGACGCGAGCAGGACGAGAGGCCAGCCCAGGGTGTACTGGGAGAAGTACGCCCCGTTCGCCACGCCGCTGAGCCAGGGACGGAATGCGGCGAGCGGTTCGCCTGCCGGCGCCGTCAACATGCCGGAGTGCAGGAGTCCGACGTGCCAGAGATAGACGGGTTCGTCGCGGTTCCAGGACAACGCCGGGTGGATCCACCACAGCGAGAGCAACGAGATCGCCACGGCAATCACGCACAAGGCGACCACCGCACGGGTGAACCGGGTGAGACGAGCCAAGCCCGGGCGGGTGGCGAGCGGCGAGTGCACCCGGACACGTTATTGACCGACAGCTAGTAGCTCCGCTATCCGCTCCTCATGGCTGGTCCGCCAACCGGCGACCGGTACGATCCTGCAGTCCCTGAAACCGCCCCACCGAGCTGAAACCCAGATGTCGAACCAGAACAACGAGACCACGCCGCAGAGCGACCCCGGAGACGTCGTGATCATCGGCGCCGGACCAGCCGGACTCACTGCGGCCTACCAACTCGGGAAGGCGGGTCACACCGCCACCGTCCTCGAGGCCGACGACGTCGTCGGAGGGATCAGCCGCACCGTCGTGGCCGACGGGTACCGCTTCGACATCGGCGGCCACCGGTTCTTCACCAAGGTCCGTGAGGTCGAGGACCTGTGGCACGAGATCCTCCCCGACGAGGACTTCATGCTCCGACCCCGGTCGAGTCGCATCTACTACCAGGGCAAGTTCTTCGACTACCCGCTCAAGCCGGTGAAGGCGCTGCGGACCCTGGGCATCGTCGAGGCGATCCGGTGCGCGCTGTCGTTCCTGTGGGTCCGGGTCCGGCCCCCGAAGGACCAGACCACGCTCGAGGGCTACGTTGCGGCCAACTACGGCTGGCGGCTCTACGAGCACTTCTTCAAGACCTACAGCACCAAGGTCTGGGCCGTCCCTCCGTCGGAGATCTCGGCCGACTGGGGCGCGCAACGGATCAAGGGCATGACGCTGTGGGGCGCGGTGTGGGAACCCATCAAGGCCCGCTTCGCCGGCCAGCGCGACCGGTCCAAGCAGGTCACGAGCCTCATCGAGGAGTTCCAGTACCCGAAGCTGGGGCCGGGGATGATGTGGGAACGGTGCACCGAGCTCGTGCAGGAACAGGGCTCCAAGGTCGTCTTCGGCGCCCGGGTGTCCGTCGTCGCCCGCGACGACGACCGCGCCACGGCCGTGACCACCACCGACTCGTCGGGCGGCAGGACCACGTACCCGGCCGACCACGTGGTCTCGTCGATGCCGATGCCGGCGCTGCTGCGGGCGATGGATCCGCCCCCGCCCGACGAGGTGCTGGCGGCGGCCGATGCCCTGTCGTTCCGCGACTTCCTGTCCGTCGCCCTCGTCGTTCCGGCCGAGAAGGTGGCCTGGACCGACAACTGGCTCTACATCCACGACGCCACGGTCAAGACGATGCGGGTGCAGAACTTCGGCTCGTGGTCCCCCTACCTGGTCAAGGACGGCCGCAACGTGCTCGGCCTCGAGTACACGGTGAACGAGGGCGACGAGTGGTGGTCCGCCGACGACGCCGAGCTGGTGTCGAAGGGCATCGCCGAGCTCGAGTCCATGGGCCTGATGCGCAGCGAGGACGTCGAGACCGGCTACGTCGTCCGCATGCCCAAGGCCTACCCCGTCTACGACGAGGGCTACCAGCGCAACGTCGGCATCCTGCGGGCCTGGCTCGAGGCGAACGTACCCAACGTCCACCCGGTCGGTCGCAACGGCATGCACCGGTACAACAACCAGGACCACTCGATGTACACCGCCATGTTGACGGTGGAGAACATCCTCGGCGCCCGCCACGACATCTGGTCGGTCAACGTCGAGGAGGAGTACCACGAGCAGGGGTCGGCCGCGTCGAAGCCGGCCGGGACCGGCCGCGACGCCCCGATCATCCCGCGCACCGGCTGAACGGGGCATGACGGCTCGAACCGAACGCCGGTCGCGCACCGCCGAGCAGTGGTTCTGGCCGGCGCTCATCGTGATCAGCGTGGTCGGTGCGGCGGGCTGGTTGGCGTACGCGCTCGCCGTCGACGTCCCCCGCCTCGACTTCAGCGACGCCCGCAACTTCCACCTCCTCGCCAACGGCCTGGCCGACGGCTTCGGCTACGTACGGCCCGTCGACCGGGTGAACTTCGGTCTGCTGGTCAACACCGCCGAATATCCCCCGCTGTTCCCCGCCGTCCTCGCGCTGGGATCGCTGGTCGGCCTCGACAGCTTCACCGCCCACCAGGCGCTGGCCGCGCTCGTCGCATCCACCTCGGTCCCGCTGGTCGGGTTGCTGGGGCGCCGGGTGGCCGGGCCGGCGGTGGGTCTGCTCGCCGCGCTGATCGCCCTGTTCCATCCCATGTTGTTCCAGACCGGCGCCGCGCTCATGTCCGAGGCGATCTACCTGCCGCTGGTGGTCGGGGTCCTCCTCGCCGTGCTCCGCGCCCGCGACGAGGCGTCGTGGCGATGGTGGGCCCTCGCCGGAGGACTGGCCGGACTGGCGGCGCTGGCCCGGGGCGAGGGGCTGATCCTCGGGCTCATCGTCGCCGGCGTGGCGGTGGCCGACCACGTGCGCACCGACCCCCGCCGTGCGGGGCGGTTCGCCGGCGCCGTCGTGGCGGGTGTGCTGGTGGTGGTGCTCCCCTGGTCGATCCAACGGTCCTTCGCCACCGGGGGACCGGTCCTGGTCTCGGCCAACCAGCAGACGGTGTTGGCCGGCGCCAACTGTCCGGCCACCTACGACGGTGGCTTCCGCGGCTGGTGGGTCTTCTCCTGCTTCGCCGAGGCCGGACGTCCCGGCGACACCGAAGCCGAGCGGTACCGCGAGCTCACGCCGACGGCCATCGACTTCGCGCTCGAGCGCCCCGCCCGGTTGCCCGGGGTCGCCGCCGTGCGGATGGCCCGGGTGTGGGGTCTCTACGACACCGGCCAACAGATCGACTGGGAGGCCACCGAGGGGCGGGTCGCCCGTGTCCAGTGGGCGGGCTGGGCGTACACCCTCCTCCTGCTGCCGTTCGCGGCCGGGGGTGCGGCCTGGCTGCGCCGTCGGGGCGGGCCCTGGGGCCTGCTGACGGCGATGCTGGTGATGGTCACGGTCACCGCCGCCCTCACGTACGGGAACCAGCGCTTCCGGATCGCGGCCGAACCCGCGCTGGCCGTGCTCGCCGCCGTCGGTGCCATGGCCCTGGTGTCGTGGTGGTCGGCCCGACGCCGAGGTGATCACCGGCCGGTGTCCGACCCGGACGAGGCGCCGACCGAGTCGCGTGCGCCCCGCAACGACCGACTCGAGGGCCTCCGGGCCGTGGCGGCCCTGTCGGTCATGGGGACGCACCTCGGGTTCGCATCCGGACTCACGTTCCGGAGCCACTTCGGTGCCTATTTCGCCCGCATGGACATCGGCGTCGCCATCTTCTTCGTGCTGTCCGGGTACCTGCTCTACCGGCCCTTCATCCGAGCCGATCTCGAGGGTCGGCGGTCCCCGCACCTGGGCGCCTACTTCTGGCGCCGAACGCTGCGGATCGTGCCGGCGTACTGGGTCGCCCTCGCCGCCATCCCGATCGTGCTCGGCATCGACAAGATCCGCACCTTCGGCGACCTGGTGATCTACGGCGGTTTCCTCCAGATCTACGACCAGGGCCGTGCCCTCGGAGGCATCACCCAGGCCTGGAGCCTGTGCACCGAGCTCAGCTTCTACCTCGCTTTGCCGGCCTACGCCTGGCTGCTGCGCCGCTACGGACGGGGCCGGATCTCGTGGCACCTCACGGGGCTGGCCGGGCTGTACCTGGTGTCGGTGCTCTTCCGCACCTGGCTCTACGCCGCCGAGCCATCGGTCGCCACCATCGCCTGGGCATGGCTACCCGCCAACGCCGACCTGTTCGCCCTCGGCATGGTGGTGGCGCTCATCGAGACCGGCGCCGTCCAGCACCGCGGGCTGGCAACGACGCGCGACACGGTCCGCCGCTACGGCCGCTGGAGCATCCCCGCGGCCGTGTTCGTGTTCTGGGTCGTGGCCACCCGGATCGGTCTGCCCCGCGCCTTCGAGGACACCACCACCGCCCAGGAGCTGGGCCGCCAGTTCCTGTACGGGCTGGTGGGCGTGCTGGCCGTGGGTCCCCTCGCCCTCGGCGCCACCCGCGACCGCATCGGCGCCGTCCTGGGCTGGCGGCCGATCGTGTGGATGGGGACGATCTCGTACGCCTTCTACGTGTGGCACCTCGACGTCATCGGCGCCGCCGTGGGCTGGCTCGGCGAGTCCATCGGCGCCGCCTCCATGGTCGATCTCGTGTCGGTGGTCTTCCCCATCGCGGTGGTGATCTCGGCCCTGAGCTGGTACCTGGTCGAGCGGCCCCTGCTCCGCTTCCGCGACCTGATCGGGCCCCGGGCCCGCCGGGCGCCGCGGCCCACGGAGCCCCCCGCCGCCGTCGACACCGAGGACGAGGTCGTCGCCCCGGTCGGGGGCGTGCCGTGGTGAGCAGCACCACCGACCAGGTCCTCCCGCCCGGAGGGGTCGCCATCGTCCCCGCCTACGACGAGGAGGAGACCATCGTCACCACCCTCCGGCAGCTGGCCTCGGCCGCACCGGGCGTCACCGTCGTGGTGGTCGACGACGGTTCCGCCGACCGAACCGGGGAGCTGGCCCGGGCCGAGGGCGCGGTCGTGCTCACCATGCCGTTCAACGTGGGTATCGGCGGCGCCCTGCGGGCCGGGTTCCGTTGGGCCGACGAGCACCACGCCGCCTGGGCGGTGCAGGTCGACGCCGACGGGCAGCACGACCCCGGCCAGCTGCCGCGCATCGTCGCTCCGCTGTTCGCCGGCGCCGACCTCGTGATCGGGTCCCGGTTCGTCGCCGAGGGCAGCCAGTACGAGGCCGGTCGCATCCGGCGGCGGGCGATGAGCCTGCTCACGCTGACCCTGCGACTGCTGTCGGGACGCAGCTTCGCCGACACGTCGAGCGGCTTCCGGGCCTTCTCCCCCCGGGCTCTGCACTACTTCGCCCGGAACTACCCGGCCGAGTACATGGAGTCCGTCGAAGCGCTCCTGATGGCCTGCTACGCCGGCCTGCGCGTGGTCGAGGTGCCGGTCACCATGCGGGCCCGCGGCGGTGGCACCGCGTCGACACGGCGGCTTCGCCTCGTGTACCACTACCTGCGGATCTACGCCGTCCTGTTCTCCTCGGCGTCGCGGAGCCGCCGACCGAGCTTCGGGAAGGCCGATCGATGAGCGGCTCCGTGCAGGTCGTGCTCGCTCTGCTGGTACTGGCCTCGCTGGGCCAGCTCGCCCTGCTGGTCCGGCATCGCCGGCTGCGCGCCAAGTACCTGCTGCTGTGGGGGGCGGCGTCGCTGCTGCTGGTCCCCGTCGTGGCCGCCCCTGCTGCTCTCGACCGCGCCGTGCGGCGCCTCGGTGTCGCCTACCCTCCCGCGGCCTACCTGGTCGTCGCCGCCGCCTTTCTCTACGGGGTCTGCATGCACTTCTCCTGGGAGCTCTCCCGCCTCGAGGAACGGTCGCGCGCCCTCGCCGAGGAGACCGCGCTGCTCCAGGCGCGCGTCGAACGTCTCGAGGCGGCCGCCGACGACCGAGAGCCGAACCCGCCTCGACGATGAGCAGCGCCACCACTGCCGCCCCGGCACCCGCGGACGGGGCCGAGGCCGATGACGCGGCGGCGCCCCGCCCGTGGTTCCGCCCCGCGCTGATCGCCGTGGTGGCGGTGGCCGCCGCCCTCCGCATCGT
Source organism: uncultured Acidimicrobiaceae bacterium (assembly GCA_963747745.1). Lineage (GTDB taxonomy): Bacteria > Actinomycetota > Acidimicrobiia > Acidimicrobiales > Salinilacustritrichaceae > Salinilacustrithrix. The sequence goes on along the minus strand of CAVVGJ010000007.1, from coordinate 114,142 downwards.
CTACGCGCTGGTCGTCACCGCCCGCCATCCCGTCGGCGGTGACGCGTACTTCTACCACCACAGTGCCGAACTGCTCGCCCACGGCCACGGCCTGATCGTCCCGTTCGAGTACCTCGTGTTCGGTGTCCACACCCAGGCCGCCGACCACCCGCCGTTGTTCATCGCCTACCTCACCCTGTGGTCGCTGGTCGGGCTGGGCACGGTGAAGGCCCATCTCGTGGCCGGCGCCCTGCTCGGTGCGGTCACGGTCGCCCTCACCGGCCTGCTCGGCCGCCGCCTCGCCGGTCCCACGGTCGGCATCGTGGCCGCCGCCATCGCCGCCATCTATCCGAACCTGTTCTCGTGGGACGCCATGCTGCTGTCGGAGCCGACCGCCACCATCGGCGTCCTGTTGGTCTGCCTGGCGGCCTACGCCTACCACGACCATCCCGATCTGCGGTCGGTGGCCCTGCTCGGTGCCGCCACCGGGGTCGCTGCCCTCACCCGGGCCGAGTTGCTGCTGCTGTCGGTCCTCGTCGTCGTGCCGGTCGTGCTCGGACGCCGGCGGCTGCCACCGCCGGACCGCCTGCGACATCTCGTCCTGGCCGGGGTGGCCTGCGTGGCCGTCATCACCCCATGGATCGCCTGGAACCTCAGCCGCTTCGAGCAGCCCGTCTACCTGTCCACCGGGCTCGACGTCACCCTCGCCTACACCAACTGCGACTCGGTCTACTCGGGGCCGCTGATCGGCTACTGGGACTTCGCCTGCTCCGGTGTGGCGTTCGGCACCGACGACCCCGGGTACCTGGCGCTCGACCAGTCGCAGCGGAACGAGGAGTTCCGCGCCCAGGCTCTCGACTACGCCCGGGCCCACAAGGGCCGTCTGCCTGCCGTGGTGCTGGCCCGCATCGGCCGGGTGGCGGGTGTGTTCCGCCCGGCGCAACAGATCGATCTCGACGTCCTGGTCGAGGGGCGCGACCGCTGGGTGGCCGAGACCGGCATGTGGATGTTCTACGTGCTGGCCGTGGCATCGATGGCGGGCTTCGTCGTGCTCGGCCGTCGACGCGTCATCCGCTACCCCCTCGTCGGACCCGTCGTCACCGTCGCGGTGGCCGCGGCGATGACCTTCGGCGCCACCCGGTACCGCGCCGCCGCCGAACCCATCCTGTGCATCCTGGCCGCGGTGGCCTTCGTGGCCCTGGCCCGCTGGCGGACCCAGAGGGCCGCGCCGGGCGACGGGGCCGACGGGGGTCATCTGGCCGAGGGCGAGTCGGCATGACCGCTACCGCGGCTGCGCCGACGCGGCAGCGGCGCACCGCACGACGCCGCCACCTGCCCGGCCTCGACGGCCTCCGGGCCGTTGCCGTTCTCGGGGTGCTCGGGTACCACTCGGGCTGGGCCTGGCTGCGCGGTGGCTTCCTCGGCGTCTCGCTGTTCTTCACCCTCTCCGGCTTCCTCATCACCCGCCTGCTGCTGCTCGAGCGGGCCGACACCGGCGGCATCGACCTGCTGCGGTTCTGGTCGCGGCGGGCCCGGCGCCTGCTCCCGGCGGCGTTCGCCGCCATCGGCCTCGCCATCGCCGTCACCGTCACGGTCGGCACCGCGTCCCAACGCCACGCCCTCTCGGCCGACGTCGCGCGCCGCCCTCCTCTACGTCGCCAACTGGCGGTTCGTCCTGCAGGGCTCGTCGTACGCCGGTCTGTTCGAGGCACCGTCGGCGCTGCAGCACATGTGGTCCCTCGCCGTCGAGGAGCAGATGTACCTCGTGGTGCCGCTGCTCGTCACCGGGTTGCTCGTGGCCCGCGGCCGCCGAGTCACGCGGCTGTCAGTCGCCGGACTGGCCGTCGCCGCCAGCGTGGCGGCCGGGTTCGCCGCCACCACCGCCGCGCCCGAGACCCTCTACTTCGGGTCCCACGTCCGGGGTGTCGAGCTGCTGGTCGGCGTGTGCCTCGCGCTCACCGTCAGCGCCCCCGACCGGCCCGCCCCTCCCCTCGTCACGCACGTCGCCGGGCCAGTGGCGCTCGCGGCCGTGCTGTGGAGCTGGACAGTGGTCCACACCAGCGATCTCGGCCTGTACCGGGGTGGTCTCGCCGCCCACGCCGTGCTCGTCGCCGTGGTGCTGTGGGCCGTCACCAGCCGCGTCGGCCTCCTGACCCGCGTCCTCGAGTGGCAGCCGCTGGCGTGGATCGGTCGTCGCTCGTACGGCATCTACGTCTACCACTGGCCGCTGTTCCTGCTGGCGCAGCAAGCCGAGGTGGACATCTCGCGTCCGGTCGCGCTGACCGCGGCGTGGGCGGCATCGTTCGCGCTCGCCGCCGTCTCCTTCTCCCTGCTCGAGCAACCGATCCGTACCGGGAGCGCGCTCCGCGACCCGTCCTGGGCCCGTCGCCTCGTCGTCGCCGTACCGGTCGTGGTCCTCGTCGTCGCCATGTCGCTCACCCGCAACGACGCCGCCGTGGCCGATCCCGAGCTGGCGGCTCGGCAGCTCGACGCGCTCACCGCCACGACCCAGGCGCCAGCCACCACCACCACGACGTCCGCCGGCGTGGTGCCGAGCGTCCCCACCACGGTCCCGGCGGTCCCACCCCGTCTCGCCATCTTCGGCGACTCGATCGCCGCCACCACCGGCCTCGGCCTGGTCCAGTGGGCGAACGCCACCGGCGCGTTCACGCCGGTCGCCAGCGTCACCGTCCCCGGCTGCACGCTGGTCGCCGAGGGCAGCCGCTGGAACGGCGACCAGGAGATCCCCGTTTCCCCGGGCTGCAACTGGCGTCGCTCGTGGCCGGACACCGTCGCGACCGCCAAGCCCGACGTGGCCGTGATCGCCATGGGCGGTCTGGACGGGCTGCCCTGGACCCTCCCCGGGGTCGAGGGCCGGGTCAACCTCGGCGATCCGGTCGTCGACCAACGGGTTCGCGCCGAGATCGACGAGGTCAACGACATGATGCTGGCCGCCGGCGTCCTCCCCGTGTGGCTCACGCTGCCCCCGCCGGTGGGCGAGAACGGCACCGCCGAGCACCTCGCCCGCTTCAACCAGATCGTCGAGGAGGCCGCCGACCGGTCGGTGCGCATCCACGTGCTCGACCTCTCCCACCTCATCGACGCCTGGCCGCGCTCCCTCGACGAGGAGCGCCGCTCCGACGGCACCCACCTCGACCCGGACGCCTCCCGCTACGTCGCCGACACCTGGCTCGGCCCGCAACTGCTGCAGATCCTCACGCCGGTGGGCGTCAGCTGACCACGGCGGGTCCCGGCACGATCGGCGCGTTCCACCCGACAGGGCGGAGCAACGCGCCGATCGGCGCGCGACCCGATCAGTGCCGGTGGACGCGGTCGGAGATCCCCCACCAGGTCACCAGCGCCAGCGCCTCGACGATGATGCGCCATGACATCTTCGACTTGCCCCGGGTGCGGTCGGTGAAGGCGATCGGCGTCTCGGTGATCGTCCCACCGGCATGCGCGACCCGTCGGGTCATCTCGATCTGGAAGCCGTAGCCGTCGGCCCGGACGGTGGGAAGATCGATCCGGGCCAGCATCGACTGGCGGTAGGCGCGGTAGCCGGCGGTGGTGTCGGCCACGCGGAGGCGGAGCATCGCCGACGCGTAGCGGTTGGCCCAGCGCGACAGCGCCTTGCGGTGCCAGGCCCAGTCGGGGATCGACCCGCCCGGCACGTAGCGCGACCCGATGACCAGATCGGCGCCGGCATCGATGCCGGCGAGGATCGACGGGAGAGCGGCGGGGTCGTGGGACAGGTCGGCGTCCATCTCGACCATGACCTCGAAGCCGGCGTCGGCGCCCCAGGCGAACCCGGCGCGATAGGCCGCGCCGAGGCCGGCCTTGCCCGGCCGGCGCAGCACGTGCAGGTGGTCGTCGTCGGCGGCCGCGGCCGCCACGAGTTCGGCGGTGCCGTCGGGGCTGTTGTCGTCGACGACGAGCACCTCGGCCTCGGGAACGGCGGCCCGCACCCGGGCGATGGCTTCGCCGATGTTGTCGGCTTCGTTGTACGTGGGGATCACCACCAGGGCACGCATCAGTACGGCCAGGTCTCCTGACGGTGCCCCAGCAACCGGGTGAACCGGCCCAGCCCCGCCACGATGAGGACCTTGATGACCACGTTGCGGGCGAACCATCCCAGCTGGAGCAGCTGGGCGACGCTGTTCCCGGGACGCTCGGCCAGCCCGACGGTGGTGCGGCGGTACTCGGCGAGCGAGCCCGATCGGCCGGCGTAGCGCCAGCGTCCGGAGAACACCAGCTCGACCACGATGGCGAGGGTCACGCCCACCGAGCTGAACGAATCGTGGATCAGCATGCGTCCGCCGGGGACGACGCGCGCTCCCCAGTCGCGGATGTCAGCTCGGGCCGGGGCGAAGCGGTGGGCTCCGTCGATGAACAACACGTCGATGGCCTGACCGACCTGGTCGTGGGCGGCGTCGGAGAACAGGCGGTGGTGGACGACCAGGTCGCGCACGCCCGCCCGCCGCAGGTTGGCCTCGAACACCTCGTTGTCGGTGGCCGCCTCGGCCTCGAACCCTTCGATCTCCTGCGGTCCGCGATCGTTGCCGGCATGCGGATCGATGGCCACGACCTCGGTGCCGGGGGGTGCGGCAGACGCCAACACGATCGTGGACCGACCGCGGAACGAACCGATCTCGACGATGCGGCCGCCGGGCGGGGCGGAGGCGGCGGCGTCGTGCAGCCGGGCGATCTGGGCGTCGGTCAGCCAGCCCTCGACGTCGGCCACGAGGGCGCGCACGTCGTCCACCGAACGGGGTCCGTCGGTCGACGCGGGCGGATCTGGATCGGTCACGGGCGGATGCTAGAGGCCGACCGGCCATGACGTTGTGGACCGTGGCCGATCGGTAGGGTACGCAGGCTCCCACCGCAGGCTGCACCACCACATTCCCGTGAACGATTCCACCCCCGACGCCGCCGCGAAGATCGGCGATATCGCCGCCGAAGCCGGTATCCGCCGCGTCCACGTCGTGGCCTGGCGTGACCTCGACGACGTCGAGGCCGGTGGCTCGGAGATCCACGCCGCCCACGTCTGCCGCTTGTGGGCCGAGGCCGGGATCGACGTGACGCTGCGGACCTCCTTCGCCCAGGGCCATCCGCCCGAGGTCGTCCGCGACGGCTACCGGGTGATCCGCCGCGCCGGCCGCTACCTGGTGTTCCCGCGTGCTGCCCTGGCCGAGGTGGCCGGCCGCACCGGTCCCCGCGACGCGCTGATCGAGATCTGGAACGGCATGCCGTTCTTCTCACCGCTCTGGGCCCGCGGACCCCGACTCACCTTCCTGCACCACGTCCACGGCGCGATGTGGAACATGGTGCTGCCGCCCAACCTGGCTGCCGTGGGCGACACCATCGAGCGACGGATCGCCCCCGCCATCTACCGCCGCAGCCGCATCGTCACCCTCTCGGAGTCGTCCAAAGCCCAGATGGTCGGCCAACTCGGCTTCCGTCCCGATCGGGTCGCCGTCGTCCCCCCGGGCATCGATCCCCGGTTCACGCCGGGCGGAACGAAGGACCCGGCGCCCACCGTGCTGGCCGTGGGCCGGCTCATGCCCGCCAAGCGCTTCGACGCCCTCATCCGCGCCGCCGCCGTCGCCCGCCAGCGCATCGACGACCTCCGCCTGGTGATCGTCGGCGACGGCTACGAGCGCCTGGATCTCGAGCACGTCGCGGCCGAGGTCGGCGGAGAGGAATGGGTCGAGTTCCACGGCCACTGCAGCGACGCCGACCTCGTCGAGCAGTACCGACGGGCGTGGGTGCTCGCGTCGGCGTCGTCGCACGAGGGATGGGGCATGTCGATCACCGAGGCCGCCGCCTGCGGGACACCGGCCGTGGTCACCGACATCGCCGGGCATCGCGACGCGGTCGAAGCCGACGTCACCGGCATCCTCTGCCCCGATCCGGTGGCGCTGGGGCCGGCGCTGGCCGAGCTGCTGGCCGACGACGGCCGGCGCGCACAGATGTCGGAGCGCGCGCTCGCACGCGCCCACCGCTTCACCTGGGGGGCCACCGCCACCGAGCTCATGCGCCTGCTGGCCGAGGAGGCCCACCGCGGCAGCCTGGCCCGGCGACTGCTCCCGCACCGCACGTCGTGACCTCCGCATCGACGGAGTCCACCGCTCGCCAGTGGTGGGTGCCGGCCTTCGCGCTCGCCGCGGTCGTCTACATCCCCCTGCTGCTCACCGAGCCCGGCGTCGTCGTCGCCGACACCAAGACGTACCTCTACCTCGATCCGGGCCAGCAGATCCGCCGCGCGCTGAGCATGTGGGACCCCCACATCGGCCTGGGCACCGTGCCCCACCAGCAGATCGGCTACCTGTGGCCGATGGGGCCCTTCTACTGGGTGATGGAGCAGGTCGGCATGCCCGACTGGGCCGCCCAGCGGCTCTGGCTCGGCACCATCATGGTCGTCGCCGGCGGCGGTGTGCTGTTCCTGGGCCGGACGTGGCGGTGGCGTCCCACTGCGGCCACCGCGGCCGCGTTCGTCTACGCGTTGTCCCCGTACGTGTTGACGCTGGCGACGCGGTTGTCGGCCATCCTGTTGCCCTTCGCCGGACTGCCGTGGCTGCTCGCACTGGCCATCCGTTCACTGCGCACCAAGGGCTGGCGCCACCCCGCGCTGTTCGGGCTCACCGTGGCCACGATCGGCTCGGTGAACGCCACCGCGCTGTTGCTGGTGGGCCTCGTTCCGGTGGGCTGGATCCTGTACTCGGTCCTCGTGTCGAAGGAGGTCGGGCGCCCGCGAGCCGTCACCACGATGTCGAAGATCGGTCTGGTGAGCGTGGCCGTGAACCTGTGGTGGATCGTGGGTCTGTCGGTCCAGGCCACCAACGGCATCGACGTCCTCCGGTACTCCGAGACGGCGAAGGTGGTCAGCACCACCTCCACCGCGCCCGAAGTGCTGCGCGGCCTGGGTTACTGGTTCGCCTACGGCGACGACCGCCTCTACCCCTGGGTCGAGCCGGCCATCGCCTACACCCAGAACCTGTGGCTGATCGCGGTGACGTTCGCCATCCCGACGATCGGTCTGCTCGGCCTCGGGATCTCGCGCTGGCGCCACCGGGCGTTCGTCATCGGCCTCGTCATCCTCGGTCTCGTCCTGGCCGTCGGCGCCTACCCGTTCGGGGCTCCGCCGCCGGTCGGCGCCCTGATCAAGCTGTTCCTCGGAACCGATGTCGGCCTCGCCATGCGCAGCCTCGCCCGTGCCGTTCCCCTCGTGGCGCTCGGCATCGCGCTCGGTATCGGTTCGCTGGTCGGTGCGGCCGCAGAACAGGTACCCCGGCGTGGCCTCCTCGCCGCCATCGGCGTCGCCGTGCTGGCCTATGCCGCCCTCCCGCCGCTGTGGACGGGCGGGCTCGCTCCCGAAGGTCTGAGCCGGCCCGAGAAGATCCCGCAGTACTGGCGCGACGCCGCCGACTACCTCGACAGCCGGGGCGACGACACCCGGGTACTCGAGATGCCGGGCATCGACTTCGCCGCGTACCGGTGGGGTACCACGATCGATCCCATCACGCCCGGGCTGATGGACCGGCCCTACGTCGCGCGCGAGCTGGTGCCGTTCGGCTCCGCGGCGTCGGCCGACCTGCTGCGGGCCTTCGACCTGCAGCTGCAGGAGGGCACGCTCGACGCCGCCGCCATCGCTCCCATCGCCCGGCTCATGGGCGTCGGCGACGTCGTGTTGCGCAACGACCTCCAGTACGAGCGCAACTTCATCGCCCGGCCCCGGACGGTGACCGACCTGGTCGGCTCCGCCCCCGGCCTGGGCGATCCGGTCGGCTTCGGCCCCACCACGCCCAACGTGCCCTCCCCGAAGGCGCCGCTCGTGGACGAGACGCATCTGGCCCGGGACGAGGCCCTCCCCGATCCGCCGGCCGTCGACACCTTTCCCGTCGAGAACCCGGTCCCCATCGTGTCGGCGCGCCCCGCCGACCGCGAGGTGCTGCTCAGCGGCGACGGCGACGGCCTCGTCGATGCGGCCGCCGCCGGGATCCTCTCCGGTGACGAGTTGATCCGGTACTCGTCCGGGGTCACCGACGATCCCGACTTCGTCCGAACCCAGCTCACCGGCGACCGTCAGCTGGTCGTCACCGACACCAACCGCAAGCGGGGCGAGCGTTGGACCCAACTGCGCTACATCGACGGCTACACCGAGACCGCTGACGGCGGCCTGCTCAGGGACGACCTGCTGGACAACCGCCTGCCGGTGCAGGACGACCGGCCCGGCACCCAGACGGTGGCCGAGCAGCGGGGCCTCACCGTCCGGGCCACCAGCTACGGCACGCCGATCGGGTACTACACCGAGCACCGCCCGGCCATGGCCGCCGACGGCGACCCGACGACCGCATGGCGGACCGCAGCCTTCGACAACGCCATCGGCGACCGGATCGAACTGACCACGCCCGAACCGGTCCGCACCGACCACGTCACCCTCCTCCAACCGGTCGGCGAGGAGCTCAACCGCACCATCACCGAGGTCGAGCTCCGCTTCGACGGCAAGGACCCGATGCGGGTGACGCTCGACGGTCGCTCGCTCCAGGTCCCCGGCCAGCGCATCGACATCGGCGACCGCACCTTCTCGACCCTCTCGGTCGAGATCCGGGCCGATTCGGCCGGCCGCCGATACGAGTTCGGAGGGCTCACCAGCGTCGGCTTCGCCGAGATCGACATCGCCGGCCAGCACGTCGACGAGACCATCCGCATGCCGAGCGACCTCCTCGACGCCGCCGGCTACCGGTCGAGCCGCTATCCCCTGTCCTTGCTCCAGACCCGGGTCCGGCTGGCCGCGACCGATGCCGAGCGCAAGGACGAGGAGCGTGCCATCGACCGGGTGATCGACCTGCCGACCACTCGTGACTTCTCCCTGGGCGGGACGGCCCGCCTGTCGCCCGACGCTCCCGCCGAGTTGCTGGACCACCTGCTCGGCCGGCTGGGCGTCGATGCGGGTCAGCCCAGCGTCGTGGGCGACAGCTACCTCCCCGGCGGGTTCATGCATCTCCCGTCGAACGTGCTCGACGGCGACACCAGCACCTGGTGGACCACCCGCTTCGGCGTGCCCGAACAGTCCGTGCTCCGCGTCGTGTCGCCAGCCGCCGTCACCACCGACCACCTCGACCTCACCTGGGTCGACGATGCCGAGCACTCGGTGCCGACCAGCATCGACCTGCTGGCCGACGGCAACGTGGTGGGGACGTTCCCGCTCGCCGGCGCCCAGACCACCGGCGCCCTCCGCAGCGCCACCGTCACCCTGCCCGAGCCGCTCACGGCCACGACCTTCGAGCTGCGCTTCAACGGCGTCGACAAGCGGAGCACGACCAACTGGTACGGGGGCGGCCCGCTCACGTTGCCGATGGCCATCGCCGAGGTCGGCGTCGCCGATCTCCGGGTCCCGCCGTTCGGCGCCCGCGTCGACACCGGATGCCGCGACGATCTGCTGCGCGTCGACGACACCCCGGTCCCGGTACGCATCACCGGCGCCGTCGCCACCGCACTCGACGGCCGGGGGCTCACCGTGCGGGGCTGCTCGCCCACCACCTTGAGCGGCGGCGAGCACCGATTCGTGGCCACGTGGGGTGCCACCACCGGTCTCGACCTCGACCAACTGCTGTGGTCCAGCGACGCCGTCGCCTCGAGCCGATCGTCCCGGGCCTCGATCACGGCGCCGACCCCCACGGTCCACGTCGTCGGCGGTGACGACACCACGGTCGACGTCTCGGTGTCGGGCGCCGAGGCCGACCAACCGTTCTGGCTCGTCTTCGGCCAGAGCTACAACGACGGCTGGCAGATCGTGGACAACGCTGCCCTCGACGTCGGCGGTCCGCAGCTGGTCAACGGATACGCCAACGGCTACCTGATCGACCCCAAGACCGCCGACTTCGACCTCACCTTGCGATTCGTCCCCCAGAACCGGGTCGACGTGGGGTTCCTCGTGTCCCTGGTGGCGGTGATCGGGGCGATCCTCCTCGCCCTGTTCTCGACCCGTCCCCACCGGCCGGCCGAGATCCCCCGACAGGAGCCGCTGCGCCGGATCCGCGCCCTCACCTACGAGGGCGCCTTGCCGGGCCGCCGCGAGGCCATCGTCGTCGGCGCCGTCGGAGCGGTCGCCGGTCTCGCCCTCGCCAACCCCCTCATCGCCGTGTTCCTGGCCGTGATCGGCGGATTCGCCACCCGGCGCGAGGGCTGGCGCCCGCTGCTCACCGTCCTGCCCGCCGTGCTCCTCACGGGGGTCGGGGGTTACGTCGTCCTGTCCCAGGCTCGGAACCGGATCGCGCCCGGCCTGCACTGGCCGGGCGAGATCGGCCGATTCCACGTGTTCGCCATCGCCGCGGTGATCCTCCTCGTCCTCGACGCGGTGATCGACGGCATCTGGCGGCGGGGCAGCCACCTGGAATAGGCCAGAATCACCGTCATGGCTCCTCCCGTGATGCTCGTCCATGGCTTCGGCACGTCCTTCGACCTGACCTGGGTCGCCAACGGCTGGGCCGACCTCCTCGCCGACGAGGGCCGCGAGGTCATCGGCGTCGACCTGCTCGGTCACGGCACTGCCCCCAAGCCCACCGACCCCGACGCCTACGCCGACCTCGGTGCCCGGGTGCGTGACGCCCTCCCCGAGGACGGGCCGGTCGACGGCATCGGGTTCTCCCTGGGGGCCAAGACCCTCCTCCACGTCGCCGCCGTCGAACCCGATCGCTTCCGGTCCCTGGTGGTCTCCGGCGTGGGCGCCAACCTGTTCCGCGCCACCGACCACTCCGCCCTGGTCGAGGCTGTCCGCACCGGCGAGGACCACGACGATCCGGCCCTGCGCTACTTCGCCGGCCTCGCCGAGCTCCCGGGCAACGATCGGGAGGCGCTCGCCGCCTGCATGACCGGCAGTGCCGGCGGCGTGACCACGGACGAGCTGTCCCGGATCACCTGCCCGGTGCTGGTGGTGCTGGGCGATTCGGACTTCGCCGGCCCCGCCTATCCGCTGGTCGACGCGCTCCCCGACGCCACCTACGTCGAACTGCCCCGGACCGACCACGCCAAGACGCCGAAGGCGTTCGCCTTCATCGACGCGGCGCTCGACTTCCTCCGCCGTCAGGACTGACCGGCGGACCGGCGGCGGTGAACCGGGTCCCCTCCGGGTCGCGGACCCACGGGGCCGGCTGGTTCCACTCGTCGTCGAACACCAGCTCACCGACGGGGCGACGGCGGACGGGACCGTGGCCACCGACCGGACGGCCGAGGGGGATGGTGGCCGCGATGGCGACGCCGGCGGGGATGGCGAGCACGTCGCGCAGCTCCGGCTCGACGAAGGCGTGCCACATCGTCATGACACCGCCGTAGCCGAGGGCGCGGGCCGCCAGCAGCAGGTTCTGACACGCGGGATAGACCGATGCGCCCTCGGTCGGGTGCGGATCGCGGTGGCGGCGCAGGCACGCCAGGACGACCACCGGCGTCTGCTCGAAGTGATCGACGAAGTGCTGCATCGTCGCCGCCATCCGGGCCTTGGGCGTGTCGTCGTCGGTGGCCGCGGCATCGTCGTAGCCGTCGTGGCGGCGCTTGCGAGCCCACATCGCTCGGAAGCTCTCCCCCAGGATCGCCTTCGCCGCCACCGCCTTGGGCCCGTCGCGGAGCACGAGGAAACGGAACGGCTGCCGGTTGCTGCCCGACGGCGCACGGGTGGCGTGCCACAGGATCGTCGAGAGGTCGTCGTCGGGTATCGGCTCCTCCCGGTACCGGCGGATGGCGCGGGTGGTGGCCATGCCGGTCAACAGGTCGACGGTCTCGCGTGGGGCGTCAGACATGCCCTCCAGTATCACCAGCCGGTGCCAGAATCGCCGACGTGTTGAACCCGATGGACGACTACCCGATCCACCAGACCGGCGGGCCGCTCGTGCAGCCGGCCACCGGTGACCGCAACCACTACGACCGCTACTTCTTCAACGGCTACGACCGCGGCGGCGCCGACCACGACGACCCCGTCTTCTTCGCGGCCGCCATGGGCGTGTACCCGAACCGCTCGGTCATCGACGCCGCCTTCAGCGTGGTGAGCGGCGGGGTGCAGCGCAACGTCCACTCGTCGGGGAGGATGCCCGTCGATCGCCGGGACACCTCGTGCGGGTCGGTCCGGATCGAGATCGTCGAGCCGCTCCAGACCCTGCGGCTCATCGTCGACCACACGGCCCACGGGATCGGCTGCGATCTGCTCTGGCGGTCTCGTACGGTGGCGGTCGAGGAAGACCGGTTCGTACGCCACAACGGGCCCCGGGTGGTGATGGACTACACCCGGCTGACCCAGTTCGGGACCTGGGAGGGCACGCTGTTCACCGGCGACCGGGAGCTGACGGTCGCACCCGAGGCGTTCCTGGGCACCCGGGATCGCTCCTGGGGCATCCGAGGCGTGGGGGAGCCCGAGGGCGGCGCGCCCGGACGCGAGCTGCCCCAGTTCTTCTGGCTGTGGGCGCCGATCAACTTCGACGACGGTGCCACCCACTTCGACGTCAACGAGACGGCCGATGGCGCCCGCTGGCACTGGTCCGGGTTCGACGTCCCCGCCATCGGCCCCGCCGATCCGGTGCTCGACACCGGCGGACTGGCGGTGTCGGCCCAGCCGATGCGCTCGGTCGACTGGGCCATCGACTGGGCGCCCGGCACGCGGCGCTCGTCGGCGGCCACCTTGACCTTCACGCCGTGGAACGCCGAACCCGAGCGCATCGTGCTCGAGCCCGTCCTCACCTTCCAGATGCTGGGCATCGGTTACTTCCACCCCGACTGGAGCCATGGGCTCTGGAAGGGGGAGGCTGCCGAGGCCGCCGACGAGTGGCGACTGGCCGACCTCGATCCGGCGGCGCCCCAGCACACCCACGTCCAGCAGCTGGTGCGCGCCACGCACCACCGCACGGACGGCGCCCGGTACGGCATCGGGGTGCTCGAACAACTCGCCATCGGCGAGCACCACCCCAGCGGGCTCCACGGCCTCTTCGACGGCGCCTGAGCACCACTCGGCTCGCAGGCCTGCACTCGTGCGTGCACGCCGAGCGCAGCACCGCCTAGCGTGGTGGCATCCAATTACAGGGGATGACGCAGCAGGCGGCATCCCGAGCAACAGGAGCAAGCAATGGCGACCGGTACGGTCAAGTTCTTCAACAACGAGAAGGGATACGGCTTCATCTCCCGTCCCGACGGCGACGATGTGTTCGTGCACTTCTCGAACATCGAGGGATCTGGTTTCAAGACCCTCGAAGAGGGCCAGAACGTCGAGTTCGAGGTCGGCCCCGGTCGCAAGGGCGACGAAGCCCAGAACGTGCGGGTCGTCTGAGCCGCCCGTCACCACAGATCGCAGACACGGAGCCGGGGCCCTGCCCCGGCTCCGCTCGTTTTCCCGTCGCCCAGACCCTCAGGCCCTCAGACCCTCAGACCCTCAGACCCTCAGACACGGAAGGTGGCGCCGTCGGTGTCGGCCGAGTCGTAGATGGCCCCGACGATCTCGTGGGCCCGCATCGCCGTGGCCGCCGTCGGCATCGACGGCTGCCCGGCGGCGACCGCTCGCAGGAACGCCCCGTCGGGGTTCTCGACCTCGATCCCACGCGACTCGCACATGGCCAGCAGGTCGTCGCCCGCCACCTCGACCTGTTCGTCGGCCCGGGTCCAGCGCACCGGACCGAACCAGTCGCCCTCGACGGCGAAGTAGGCGGTCTCGCAGTGGATCTCGAGATAGCGCAGGCTGGGCCGCTCGTAGAGGTCGTGCCACACCGTCGTGAGGCTCCCCACGCCACCTCCTGCGAGGTCGAAGGTCGCCACCACCAGGTCCTCGATGCCGTCGATCTGGTGGAACGAGCGGCTGCGGCCGCTGACCGCGGTCACCGGCCCCACCAACCGGTCGAGGAGGTCGACGTCGTGGATCGAGTGTTCGAGCAGCACGCCCCGGCCCGCCTTGGACCGGTCGCCTCGCCACGTCGAGTGGTACATCCCGCCGGTCGGGACGTACTGATCGTCGCGGAAGAGCACCGACATGACCCGGCCGTTGCGGTCGGTCTCCTCGAGCAGCGACTCGAGCAGGGCGAACGCCGGCGAGTAGCGCAGCACGAGCCCGACCTGGTGGACGACGCCGGCCCGGGCCAAGGTGTCGACGATGTGGCGGGAAGCGGCCAGGTCGACGCCGAGGGGCTTCTCCACGAAGACCGCCCGCCCCGCCTCGCATGCCTTGGCCACCTGCCGCGGATGATCGACCGTCCACGTGCAGACGTAGACCGCGTCGCTCGACTCGATCACCTCGTCCTCGGACCGGGCGACGAAACCACCGGCCCGAGCCACGAAGTCCTCCGCCCGCTGTCCGTCGGGGTCGAACACGCCGGCGCGGACGTGGTCGACCCCGCTGGCACGGAGCATCTTGGAATGGAAGGTGGCGATCAGGCCTGCTCCCAGGAACCCGACTCGGGTCGCATCAGCGGTCACGGCGGCGACGCTACCCCGGCGGGGAAATCGCGCCGGCCCATCAACCCCCACCATCCGTTCTGGACGGTCATCGCGCCAGCAGGAGCGACCGATCACCCACCAGAACGATGGGGTGGCGGGATCGATTCCCGCCCGCCGGGGCCGGTCAGTTGTTCTTGGTGGTGAAACCGCCGTCGACGACGAGCACGGCCCCGGTGCAATACGACATGGCGGGCAGGGCCAGCGAGAGCGTGGCGTGGGCCACCTCCTCGGGTTCGCCGTAGCGCTTGAGCGGGACGTTGCGGCGGGCGAACTTGGTCTTGGCGGCGTCGTCGATCTCGGCCGTCATGCCGGTGTGGATGGGACCAGGGCACACCACGTTGACCGTCACCCCGCTGGGGCCGAGCTCCACGGCCAGCGAGCGGGACAGCCCGATCACGCCGTGCTTCGACGCCGTGTAGGGGCTGATGTAGGGCGATCCCCCGATGCCCTCCGTGGACGCGATGTTCACGATCCGACCTTCTCCGTTGCGCAGGAGGTGGGGCAGGCAGGCCCGGATGGTGGTGGTGTGGGCGGTGAGGTTGACCGCCAGGGTCGCGGCCCACTGCTCCTCGAAGTCGGGGGCGTCGATCGGCGCCGCCCGGGAGATGCCGGCATTGTTCACCAAGATGTCGGGAGGACCGAGCCGATCGACGATCTCGTCGACGACCCGGCGAACCGCGTCGCCGTCGGTCACGTCCACCGTCCAGCCCGCGGCGGTGCCGCCCGCGGCCACGATCTCGGCCACCACCGCGGCCACGCCGTCGTCGGTCCGGTCGAGGACGGCGACCGACGCACCCTCGTCGGCGAAGAGGTGCGCGGTGGCCCGGCCCATGCCGCTCGCCGCGCCGGTCACGACCGCGACGCGCCCGGCCACCGAACGATTCCCCTGTGTCAGTCTGGTCATGGGCGGCGACCATACTGCGGGGGTGCAGCTCGGCCTCCTCCACGCCGTCGTCGCCCAGGCGAACGACCCGCACGGGGTCGAGTTCACGGTGGGGACCGTGGGTCGAGCGCTGGTGCTCGCCTGCCTCGCGGCCATCCCGCTCGGTCTCTCGCTGTGGGCGTTGCTCGATGTGGCCCACCGTCCCCGGTGGGCGTGGGCCCTCGCCGAGCGGAGGCAAGTGGTGTGGCTGGCCGCCATCATGCTGGGCGTGTTCTCGGTGGTGGGGGGTGTGGTGATCTCGGGGTGGTACCTGCTCCGGGTCCGGCCGGTGATCGCCGATGCCGAAGCAGGCCATCTCTGACCGCCGGCGTCACTCCCCCGGCGTGAAGCCCGCCCCGACCGGGGCGACCTGCAGGGACAGGGGTGGGGCACCCAGACGACGGAACAGGAAGTCACGGAGCGCCAGGACGCGGGCCCGGGTGTCGTGGTACGGGTTCCGGCCGCGCTCGGTCACCAGCTGGGAGCAGGCCATGAGGAAGCGGATGGCAGCCTTGTAGCGCCCGGAGTGCTCGCGGACGAGCAGGAGCGTGTTCCGCACCATCAGGTAGTCGACCGCCGGCGACGCGGTGCTCATGTCGGGGTTGTGGACCATGGCCCCGCGCACCAGCCCCACCTCCCAGCCCGCGGCGTGGGCGCGCAGACCGAGATCGGCCTCCTCGCAGTAGGCGAAGTAACGCTCGTCGAACAGGCCGACGTCCTCGAGAAAGCCGCGCCGGGCGAACAGCAAGGTGCCGTGCGGGTAGCCCGCCGGATCCCACCCCTCATCGGTCGTGGCCGGGACCTGGATGCCGCCGAAGTACGGGTCGACCACCGGTGTGGTGCCGTCGCCGAAGTCGCCGCAGGCCAGACCGGCCCTCGGCCGGCTCGCGGCCGCGTCGAGGATGCGGGCCACGGCATCGGGCGCCGGGAGGGCATCGTGGGGGCACAGACCGACCCACTCGCCCTCGTCGCCGGCCAGGAACCGGCGCCAGCCCGCGTTGGCCGAGGGTCCGAAACCACCGTTGCCCGCCATCTGCACCACGTCCGACCCCGCGGGGAGGAGCTCGAGGGCCCGGCGGTGGTTGGACCGGGTCGAACCCGAATCGACCAGGATGAGCCGTACCGGCGTGGTCTGCGCCACGAGGGCGGCGACGGTGGCGGCAAGGCGTTCGGGACGGTTGCGGTGGATGACGACGATGGGCGTGGGAGCCCGCGACGGTGTCGGCACCGGACCATCCTGTTGCACCCGGCCGGTCACCACCAACGGGACCCCATCGGTGCGCACCACCGGCCGGCGGTCGGCGTGATAGATCAGCAGGATGGAACCGGACCGCACGGTGGCCGACGAGCTCTGCGCCCTCATCGATCGCTCGCCGTCGCCGTTCCACGCCGTGGCCACCGCCGCCGAGCGCCTCGTGGGCGGCGGCTTCGAGCCGGTGTCGATGGCCGGGTCCTTCGCGGGCCCCGACCGCCGCGTGCTGCGCCGGGGTGGGTCACTGGTGGCCTGGCGCCAACCCGACGGACCCCCGGCCGCGTTCCGGATCATCGGCGCCCACACCGACAGCCCCAACCTGCGGATCAAGCCCAACGCCGACCACGTCAGCGCCCACTTCCGCCAGCTCGGCGTCGAGGTCTACGGCGGGGCGCTGCTGAACTCGTGGCTCGACCGCGACCTCGGCCTCTCCGGTCGGGTCATGGTCCGGGGCGACGCCGGCCCGATCGAGCACCTGTTCCGGATCGACGAGCCGATCCTGCGCGTCCCGCAGCTCGCCATCCACCTCGACCGGGAGATCGGCGAGAAGGGCCTCCAGCTCAACGCCCAGACCCACATGGCGCCGATCTGGGACCTGGACACCGACGCCGGGTCCACGACCAGCTTCGTCGAGACCGTGGCCGATGCCGCCGGCGTCGCCCCCGGTGACGTGCTGGCCTGGGACGCCATGGTCCACGACCTGACCCCGTCCCGGCGGACGGGTCGCGGCGGCGTCTTCGTCAGCGCACCGCGGCTCGACAACCTCTGCTCGTCGTTCACCGCCGTCGACGCCCTCCTGGAGGCGGTCACCACCTCCGACGAGGGCGGCGTTGTGCCGGTGGTGTGTCTCTACGATCACGAGGAGGTCGGTTCGACGTCGTCGACCGGGGCCGATTCGTCGATGCTGGCCGGCGTCCTGGAACGCATCGTCTCCGCGGCGGGCGGTGGTCGGGACGACCTGCTCGGCGCCCTGGCCGGCTCGGTGTGCCTGTCGGCCGACATGGCGCACGCCACCCACCCCAACTACGCCGACCGCCACGAGCCCGAGCACCACGTCACCCTGAACGCGGGCCCGGTGGTCAAGCTCAACGCCAACCAGCGCTATGCCAGCGATGCCGAATCCGTGGCGGTGTACCTCCAGGCCTGTGCCGATGCCGGCGTCCCGACCCAGCGCTTCGTCGGCCGGACCGACCTCCCGTGCGGTTCGACCATCGGTCCGGTCACCGCGGCCCGCCTCGGCATCAGCACCGTCGACGTCGGCATCGCCCAGCTCGCCATGCACTCGGCGCGGGAACTGTGTGGCGCCGACGACCCGAGCTGGTACCGGGCCTCGATGGCCGCCTTCCTGCGAGGCTGAACCGGAGCCGATGGACCTCGCCACCGCCCGCTCGGTCCTCGGGGTCTCCCCCGCCGATGACTGGATCGCCGTCCGGCGGGCCTACCGGACGCTGGTGCGCACCAGCCATCCCGACCTCGTCGGCGCCGAGGGCAACGAACGCACCATCACGGTCAACACCGCGTACCGCACCCTCGCCGCCGCCCGGCGCGAAGGCCGGCTCGGCGCGCACGACGCCCCGGTGACCCGCACGGGTCCACCGCCGCGGCCCACCCGGCGGCCGCGGCCGACCATCAGCCACCAGATCGCCGACGACGTCCGCCTCCTCGACGCCGACACGCTCGTGCTGTCGAGCACTCCGGACGAGACCTTCCGTCGCCTCGTCGAAGCGGCTCACGCCCTCGGCGAGCTCTCCTACATCGACCGCAGCTCGGGCATCTTCGAGGCCATCCTCCACCTCCAGGACGGCACCCATGCCTCGTTCGTGGTCTCCCTCCAGTGGCGGGCGGCGCCATCGGATCGGGGCGAGCCCACGTGCGAGGCCTTCTGCACGCTCGAGGCGCTCGACCGGGCGGAGTCGCTCGACGCCACCGGTGTGCTCGAGCAACTGGCCCAGTTCATCCCACCCGATCGCGAGGCCGACTGAGCGGTCGGGCCGCGTTGGCCCCGACCGCCACGGTCTGGCGTCCGCGCTTGGAGGAGCGGCGCGCCGCGGAGGCCACCGGCACCAAGAACAGCAGGAGGGGATAGATCTCGAGACGGCCGAGCAGCATCAGGCCCATGAGCACGAAACGCGACGCGGAGGTCAGGACCAGGAAGTTGGACGCCGGTCCGGTCTGACCGAGGCCGGGCCCGACCCCGCCCATGGCGGTGATGACCGAGCCGGACGACGTCGGGAGGTCGGCGCCGAGCAGGCACAACAGGACGACCGATGCCGCCGCCACCACGAAGTAGAACATCACGTAGCCGAGCACCGAGGTGACGATGCCCTCGGGCACGGGCTCGCCGTCGAGGCGTATGGGCAGGACCGCCCGGGGCCGGCGCACCCGGCGCACCTCCCGCCAGGCGTACTTCAAGCTCACCTGGACGCGGTAGAGCTTGACCGCTCCCGACGTGGACCCGGTCATGGCCCCGGTCACCATGACGAAGAGGAGCACGATCTGGCTGGCCGCCACCCACTTGGTGAAGTCGACGGTGCCGAACCCGGTGCACGTGATCAGGGACATGACGTTGAACGAGGCGTCACGCAGTGCCGTGAGCACCGCGTCGCCGTGGAGCGAGTTCATCAGCGTGACGAAGCCGATCGACACACCGAGGATGTAGATGAAGAAGCGGAACTCCGACGATCGCCAGAACACGCGGAGGTCGCGACCGCGGAACGCCGAGTAGAACAGCGGGAACTTCACCCCCCCGATGAACATCGAGAAGATGGCGGCTGACTCGACGAGCGCGGAGTGGTAGTGGGCGATCGAGTCGTTGTAGGGCGAATAGCCCCCGGTGGCGACCCCCGTGGCGGCATGGGAGAGGGCGTCGTAGAGGGTGAGGCCGGTGAGCATGAACGCCAACGTGGCCGCCGCCGTCAGGGAGCAGTAGACGATCCAGAGCCGTCGGGCCGTCTCCGACACGCGAGGGACGAGTTGGTCCGAGGTCGGTCCGGGTGATTCGGCCCGGAACAGCTCGAGGCCACCGACGCCGAGGAACGGCAAGATGGCCACGGCCAGCACGACCACGCCCATCCCTCCGACCCACTGGGTCATCTGCCGGTAGAACAGCATGCCGTGGGTGTTGCCCTCGATCGGGGACAGCACGGTGGAGCCGGTGCCGGTCAGACCGGAGATCGCTTCGAACAACGCCAGGTCCCAGCGCAGCATCCCGGAGACCACGAACGGGACGGCCGAGGCGATGGAGATCGCGATCCACGACACGCCGACGGCTCGCATCGCGCCGCGCGCTCCGCCACCGTCGGCGGGGAGCGTGGTGGATCTCCACATGGCCAGGCCGACCACGGCGATCCCCACGGTGCAGGCGGTGAGCGCCGGCCACTGGTCGTCGCCGTAGATCAACTCGACCGCCAGCCCCGCCGCGCATGCACCGGCGATGGCGAGCAACGAGAGGCCGGCGACGTGGATCGCGCCGGCCTCGATGCGCCGGGTCGCGGTGAATCCCGCCGGACGCGCCGTCATCGGCTCCGCCTCGCCGCCACGTCCTGGTGCCGGTCGTGGGCGTTGGCACGCAGCCGATCGCCCAAGGCGGACCCGGCCAGCATCACGCCCACGAGCACCGGTGCGATCTCGAGGCGACCCAGCAGCATCAGGGGCATCAGCGTGGCCCGGGCCGGACGGGCCAGCACGAGCACGCCACCGCCGCCGGGCACCATGTCGCCCAGCGCCGGCCCCACGTTGGCCACCGCCGAGATGGCGGCACTCAGCGACGTCACGAGCTCGCCGCCGAGCGCGCCCACGGCGATGGCCCCGATGGCGGCGACGAGGAAGTACTGGGCCTGGTAGCCCACCATGCGGGACACCAGGGCGTCGCTCACCGCCCGCCGGCCGACCCGGACGGGCAGGACGGCGCGGGGATGGAGCTGCTGGATCAGCTCGCGCCGCAGGTAGCCGACCATGGCCAGGGCGCGGACCATGCGGA
Organism: uncultured Acidimicrobiaceae bacterium; assembly: GCA_963747745.1. GTDB lineage: Bacteria > Actinomycetota > Acidimicrobiia > Acidimicrobiales > Salinilacustritrichaceae > Salinilacustrithrix. Next base: position 93,547 of record CAVVGJ010000007.1, on the reverse strand, counting down.
AGCCGCTGCCGGCGGAGCCGGACATGGCGCCGACGCCCATGATGGCGAGAAGCAGCACCTGCGGCCCGACGTCCCAGTTGCCCCAACCCTGGACGAAGTGCCCGGTGGTCGAAGCGGCCGACGCCACGTGGAAGTAGGCCCGCCGGACCGATTCGTCGGTCGGCCCACCGTCCGGGGCGGTGATCATCGCGATGACCCCACCTCCGACCGCGATCACCGCCAGGTAGGCGCGCAGCTCGTAGGAACGCCACAGCGGTGCGGGTCCACCCCGGAGCATTCGGACCAGCAGCGCCATGTTGGCGCCCCCGAGCACCATGCCCCCGAACCCGGCCCACTCCACGGTGGCGGACCGGAAGTGGCCGAAGGACCCGGCGTGGTTGGCGAATCCGCCGGTGGAGATGGTGGTGGCGGCGTAGGTGATGGCATCGAACGTTCCCATGCCGGCGACGAAGAACAGCCCGACGCCCACCACGGTGAGCCCGACGTAGAGCGAGGTGAGGCGCTGCAGGGCGAGGATCGTCCATCGGCTCCGGAGCGAGGTTCCCGCGTGCCGCTGACCGGCCTCGGTGACATCGAGGCCCCCGACGCCGATGGAGGGCAGGACGGCGACCACGAAGAGGAGGGCGGCCAGCCCTCCCAGCCACTGGGTACCCGCCCGCCACAGCAGCGTCGCTCGTGACAGCGACTCGGGGTCCCGGACCACGGTCGAGGCCGTGGTGGTGAACCCGGCCACCGACTCGAAGATCGAATCGTCGACGTGGGCGAAGATGCCGAGCAACTGGTACGTGGAGGTCGAGACCAGGATCAGCACGAGCCAGACCGCCAGCACCCCGATGAAGGCGGTGCTCGACCGGAGCCGCACGGGCACGCGGCAGACGTGGATCAGCGTCGCTCCCGCCACGCTGTACACCACGGCCAGCAACGCGAACGTCCCCGTGTCGCGGCCGTCGCTGAGGCCGCCGACGACGGCGCTGGCCAGGGCGAGGAGGCCGCAGGCGGTGAGGGCCACCCCGATCACGAAGCCGATCGACGACTCCCACCGACCGGCCTGGGCCTGCAGCGACAGCGTGAAGTTGTCGCTGGCGATCAGCCGCTCGTGCTCGTGGCTCCCCTCCACCCGACTCATCGCCACGCCCCGCCCGGATCAGCCGAACACGCGCCGCACGTCGGACACCGATCCCGGCATCGCGAACAGCACCACGTGGTCTCGATCGCGAAGGGTCGAGCGACCGCGTGCGATCTGGGCCTTGCCGTCGCGGACGAAGGCGCCGACGAGCACGTCCTTGGGCAGTCGCAGCTCGGCGACGATCCCCCCGTCGGCGGGGCTGCCCTCCTTGACCTCCATCTCGAGCACCTCGACCTCGCCCTGGAGGAACGTCGCCACCGCCGAGACGTCGCCGCGGACGAAGCGGAGCACGCCGTTGGCGCTCGCCGTCCGGGGCGAGAGGGCCACGTCGATGCCGGCTTCGGCCAGCAGGTTGAGCAGCGACAGGCGGTGGACCACGGCGATGGTCTCCTTGGCCCCCTCCAACTTGGCGTAGAGGCAGGCGAGGATGTTGGCGTCGTCCTCGCCCGTGAGGGCCAGCACGGCGTCGAAGGAACCGACCTGCGACTCCTCGAGCAGGTCGGAATCGGTGATCTCACCGCACAGGACCAGCGTTCCTCCCAAGCGCCCGGCCAGCTCGTTGGCACGGTCCACGTCGCGCTCGACGATCACGACCTCGCTGCCCCGCTGGTCGAGCGTGGTGGCGACCAGTTCGGCGGTGCGTCCCCCGCCCAGCAGCATGATGCGCCGCGGCGCGCGTCGGGCGAGCCCGAGCAACGCCATGAGCTGGCGGCGGGCCTTGCGCTTGCACAGCACGCGCACCAGGTCGTCGGCCTGGAGGCGGACATCGCCCCGGGGGATGATCGTCTCGTCGCCCCGGCTCACGACGCCGAAGAGGAAGTCCCACTCGGGCTCGTACTCGCGGGCGATGTCCATCAACGAGCGCCCCACGATCGGTGCATCTGCCGGCAGGCGAGCACCGATCACCACCACCTCGCCCCCCGCCATCTCCGCCACCTCGGAGGCGCCGGGGTACTCCAGCAGCTCGAGGATCTCCTGGGCCGTCTCGTAGTCGGGGTCGATGATCAGGTCGACCCCCATCGCCTCGTGGAGGGCGCTCGACTTCCTCGACCGGAGGTCGGCGTCCTCGAGGCGACACACGGCACGTGACACCCCGGCCTGCTTGCCCACGAGGCAGCACACCAGGTTCACCTCGTCCTGGCTGGTGACCGCCACGATCATCTCGGCCCGGTCGATACCGGCGGCCCGGAGGATCTCGGGATTGGTCCCCGATCCGAGCAGCGTGAGGACGTCGAGTCGCTCGGACACCTCGCGCAGCGCGACCCGGTCGCGCTCCACCACGGCCACGTCATGGCCTTCCCGACTGAGTCGGTCGGCGACGTAGGTCCCGACCTCGCCCGCACCGACGACGATCACGTACACCGTGTCATCCTGCCGCAACCGGAGTCGTCGAGCCGTACCCCGATGGAGCGAGGCCGGTGCCGCGGTGGCCGTGGTCCGCCGGCCATCCGGCATCCACCAATCGGCCGCGGACCCGAAGTTGACTTTTTCTGGTGCCGAAACCTACGTTCCCGCCGCTCTCGATCGACTGCCTCCGCCTGCAACGGCGATGTGGGACACCAGCCATGGACGCCATCTCCAAATCCGAGCGCGAGCTGCTCAAGGCCATCTACCGGCTCTCGCAGAGCCCGACGCCGCGCGCCCGGGACCGCGTCGAGGCCCACACCGGCGACCTCGCCGAGCGCCTCGGGCTGTCGCCCTCCACCGTCACCACCGCGGTCAAGCGCCTCGCCGATCGCGGCCTGGTCGACCACAAGCCCTACCGCGGCGTCGAACTGACCGAGGTCGGGAGCCGGATCGCGGTGGCGTCGATCCGGCGGCATCGGATCGTCGAGCGCTTCCTCGCCGACATGCTCGGCTACGCGTGGAACGAAGCCGACCGGCTCGCGGCCAGCTTCGAGCACGAACTCCCCCAGGAGGTCGAGGATCGCCTCTTCCTGGCGCTCGACCGTCCGTCGACGTGCCCGCACGGGTTCCCGATCCCCGAGCCGGAGGTCGGCGAGATCCCGGCGCTGCCGCCGCTCTACGCCCTCGAGCCTGGCGACGTGGCCGTCGTCGCCGTTCCCGGTTCCACCGAACCCGACGTCATCGCCTTCCTCGACCAGCTCGGCCTGCGCCCCGGCGGCCGGGTCGAGGTCAAGGAGAAGCACCCCTTCGACGGCCCCCTCGTCCTCACCGTCGAAGGACCCGACGGCCCCACCGACCGCACCCTCGGCGCCACCGTCGCCAACCAGGTGTTCGTGCAACGCGAGAGCGTCGCACCCGGCGCCGGCTAGCCCACCCACCCGTTCTCAATCCCAGCAACCACGACAGGAGACACCCAAGTGGAAGCCATCCCCTACCTCGCCTTGGTGAGTGCGCTGGCCGGTCTCGGCCTGGCGTTCTACTACTTCGGCCTGGTCAAGAAGGAGAGTCCGGGCAACTCCCGGATGGTCGAGCTGATGGAGGAGATCGCCCTCGGCGCTCGCGCCTTCCTCAAGCAGGAGTACACCTACGTCGCCGTGTTCGTCGCGGTGATGGCCGTACTCGTGGCCGTCCTGGTCACGCCGCTCGGCGCCATCACCTACATCTTCGGCGCCGGCCTGTCCGCGCTCGCCGGCTACGTGGGCATGACGGTGGCCACCATGGCCAACGCCCGCACCGCGGCCGCCGCCGAATCCGGTGGCGCCGGCAAGGCCCTCCCGCTCGCCTTCCGCGGTGGCGCGGTCATGGGCTTCTCGGTCGCCGGCCTGGCCCTCGCCGGCCTGGCGCTCGTCTACATCGTCTTCATCCAGATCCTCGAGCTCGACAAGGGCTTCGAGATCCTCACCGCCTTCGGCCTCGGTGCGTCGTCCATCGCCCTGTTCTCCCGCGTCGGCGGCGGCATCTACACCAAGGCCGCCGACGTCGGCGCCGACCTCGTCGGCAAGGTCGAGGCCGGCATCCCTGAGGACGACCCCCGCAACCCGGCCACCATCGCCGACAACGTGGGTGACAACGTGGGCGACGTCGCCGGCATGGGCGCCGACCTGTTCGAGTCCTACGCCGGCTCCATCGTGGCCCCCATCGCCCTGGTGGCCTTCACCGCCTTCTCCGCGTCGGCGAACAGCGTGGAGGACACGGGCGCACTGTTGTCGATCGACCCCACCTTGAAGCTGCTGCTGTTCCCCTTCGGCGTCGCCCTCATCGGCATGCTCGGATCGATCATCGGCTCGTTCTTCGTGAAGTCGGGCGAATCGACCGACGCCCACGCCCTCTCCAAGGCGCTCCACATGGGCACCAACGTCGCCATGGGCATCACCGTCCTCGGCGTCCTCGGACTGGGGCTGGCCATGTTCAACGGCGATGCCTTCGACAACGCCTGGGGCCTCCCGCTCGCCGTGATCGGTGGCCTCGTCATCGGCTACTTCATCGGCAAGGTCGCCGAGCTGTGGACCTCCGACCAGTACGGCCCGGTGAAGAAGATCGCCAAGGCCTCCGAGACCGGACCGGCCACCACCATCCTCGGCGGCATCTCCGCCGGCATGACCTCGGTGGCGGCATCCGTCGTGCTGATCGCGGCCGGCGTGCTCATCGCCTACTGGGGCGGGGAGTGGGCCGGCGACGGCCTCGGCATCTACGGCATCGCCGTGGCCGCCATCGGCATGCTGGCCACCACCGGCGTCGTGGTGTCGGTCGACGCCTATGGCCCGATCGCCGACAACGCCGGCGGCATCGCTGAGATGGCCGAGCTCGACCCGCACGTGCGCGAGGTCACCGATGCGCTCGACAGCCTGGGCAACACCACCGCCGCCGTGGCCAAGGGCTTCGCCGTCGGCTCGGCCGCCCTCACCGCGCTGGCGCTGTTCAAGAGCTTCCAGGTTGCCCTCGTCCAGGCCGCCGGCCCGGCGTCGAGCTTCGTCGCCAAGGGCGGCCTCGACCTCAACGTGGGCCACGTCGACGTGTTCGTCGGCCTGTTCCTGGGCGCCATGCTCCCGTTCCTGTTCGCCGCCCTCACCATCGACGCCGTCGGTCGGGCGGCCAACCAGATGATCGAGGAGGTGCGCCGCCAGTTCCGGGAGATCCCGGGACTGCGTGAGGGCAAGGAGGGCGTCCGGCCCGACTCGGCCCGCTGCGTCGCCATCTCCACCAAGGCCTCGCTGAAGGAGATGATCATCCCGGGCGCCCTCGCCGTGGTCGTGCCCTTGGTCATCGGCTTCATCGACGTCGACACCCTCGGCGGCTTCCTGGCCGGCGCCCTCGTGACCGGGTTCTGCCTGGCCATCTTCATGGCCAACGCCGGCGGCGCCTGGGACAACGCCAAGAAGTACATCGAGGCCGGCAGCCACGGTGGCAAGGGGTCCGACCCCCACAAGGCCGCCGTCGTGGGCGACACGGTCGGCGATCCCTTCAAGGACACGTCCGGTCCGGCCATGAACATCCTCATCAAGGTCATGACCATCGTGTCGCTGGTGTTCGCCAGCGCCTTCGTGTAACCGCACCGAACACCGAGCACTGCGGTTCTGGGCCGCGGATCTCGCGCCATGGCGCGAGGTTCGCGGCCCAGAACGCGTTTTGGGGTGGGTACGGTGACCGACCGTGAAGATCGACGTGGTGCTCACCTCGGGGCCGCCGGACGTCCGCAACCTGGTGGCGGCGCTGCGCGACGACGGCGTGGACGGTGTGGCCTCGGTCGAGGGACCCCACGACGTGTTCGTGCCCCTCGTGCAGGCGGCGGCGGTCGACGGCCTCGACATCGCGTCCTACGTGGCCATCGCCTTCCCCCGCTCCCCCGTCCACCTCGCCCACGTGGCATGGGACCTGCAGTCCCTCTCCGGCGGCCGGTTCCGTCTCGGCCTCGGCACCCAGGTCCGGGCCCACGTCGAGCGCCGCTACGGTGCCGACTTCGACGACCCGGTCGAGCGCATGCGCGAGTGGGTGGGCGCCATCCGCGCCGTGTTCGCCTGCTGGCAGGACGGCGACCCGCTCTCGTTCGAGGGTCGGTTCACGACCCACACGATGATGCCGCCGCTGCTGTCTCCGGCGCCCCTCGACACCGGCCCGCCCCCGATCCTGATCGGCGCCCTCGGGCCTCGCATGCTGGCGATGACGACCGCGGTGGCCGACGGTGTCGTGCTGCATCCGATGACCACCGAGGCGTTCCTCACCGAACTGGTCCACGAGCGGATCCCGGCCGGGCTCGCCGACGCCGGCCGCGACCCCAGCGGCTTCGAGGTCGTCGCCGGCGCGCTGGTCGGGATCCACGGTGGTGGCGACGGTCCCCGGGTCCGCGACGCGCTGCGGGGCATGGTGGCCTTCTACGGTTCGACTCCGGCCTACCGCTCCGTCCTCGACAGCATCGGTGCCGGCGCGCTCCAGCCGGAACTGCAGGGCCTGACCCGGGCCGGGCGTTGGGGCGAGTTGGCCGACGTGGTCGACGACGAATTGCTCGACGCCCTCTGCGTGATCGGTACCCCCGAGGAGGTGGCTGCCCGCCTGGCCGCGCTCTACGGCGGTCGGGTCGATCGACTCGCGCTGACCTTCGTCCAGCGGCTTCCCCTGGTCGGGCTCGACTCGATGCTCGACGACCTCCGGACCAGGCTTGCGATTCGGTGAATCAGCAGGCAACGAGGTGCGCGACGGCGCCGACGACGGCACACTTGCCCCATGGCTGACACCGGTTCCTCCACCGACCCCACGTTCACCGACTTCGAGCGTCCCGACGACGCCGAACTGCGAGCCCGGCTCACGCCCGAGCAGTACGAGGTCACCCAGCACGCCGGCACCGAACGGGCCTTCACCGGCGTCTACTGGGACGACAAGACGGCCGGCACCTACAAGTGCGTCGTCTGCGGTCTCGAGCTGTTCGAGTCCGACACCAAGTACGAGAGCGGCTCGGGCTGGCCGTCGTTCTGGAAGCCCATCGCCGACGACCGCGTCACGCTCGACACCGACAGGAGCCTGGGCATGACCCGCACCGAGGCCCGCTGCGCCCGCTGCGACGCCCACCTCGGCCACGTCTTCCCCGACGGGCCGGCCCCCACCGGGAACCGCTTCTGCATGAACTCGGCCTCCCTCGATCTCGACCCGGCCGACGGCTGACCCCCGGCCCGGCCGCCACCCATCACGTTCTTGTCGGTCGAACGGGCACCCCGCGTCCCGTTCTCCCGACAAGAACGGTTGCGGGGGCGGATCATCGACACCGAACGTCCGTTCGGGTACCCTCGGAACGGATGTTCGACCCCGACGTGCTCCCCGACCTCACCGACGAGCAGCGAGTCGCCGTCGAGCACGACGCCGGCCACCTCCTGATCGTCGCCGGGGCGGGGACGGGCAAGACCACCACCCTGTCGGCCCGGCTGGCCCACCTCGTGCGCAGCGGCGTGCCGGCCGAGCGCATCATGTTGCTCACCTTCAGTCGCCGGGCGGCCACCGAGCTGGTGGCCCGGTCCGATCACTGGGTGGGCCACGATGCCCTGCGCGGCACGTGGAGCGGCACCTTCCACGCCGTGGCCCACCGGCTCCTGCGCCGCAACGGCCGCTCCGTGGGCATCGAACCCGACTTCACCCTGCTCGACCCCGCTGACGCCGCCGACCTGCTCGCCCTGGTCCGCGACGAGCTCTCCGGGGAGGCCGCGCCCTCCCGGCGTCGGGCCCGCAAGGAGGTCCTGACGGCTGTGCTCAGCCGGGTGGTCAACACGCAGACGCCCCTCGACGACGTGGTCCGCCGGCACTACCCGTGGTGCGCCGACCAGATCGACGACATGCGCCCGGTGTTCGGCGCCTACATCGCCCGCAAGCGCGACCGTCACGTCGTCGACTACGACGACCTCCTCGCCCTGTGGCGCGCCCTCGTGCAGCATCCGCAGGCCGGGCCGGCCGTCGCCGGCCGCTTCGATCACGTCCTCGTCGACGAGTACCAGGACACCAACACCCTGCAGGCCGACGTGCTCGCCGCCCTGGCGGCGGGCGGGGCCACCATCACCGCGGTGGGCGACGACGCCCAGGCCATCTACGGCTTCCGCGGCGGCAGCGTTCGCAACATCCTCGACTTTCCCGACCGCTTCGGGGCCGACGTCGTCACCCTCACCCGGAACCACCGCTCGACTCCGGAGATCGTCACCGTCACCAACCGGATCTGGGCCCAGGCGGCCGAACGTCACGACAAGGAGCTGGTCGCCGTGCGTGCGTCCGGGGCGCGGCCCGAGCTGGCCACCGCCGGCGACGAGCACGCCGAGGCTCGTGCCGTCTGCCAGCAGCTGCTGGCCGCGGTCGAGCGCGGCATCGCCCTGCGCCGCCAGGCCGTGCTCTTCCGGACCTCCCACCACTCCGACCTGCTCGAGGTCGAGCTCACCGTACGACGGATCCCCTTCGTCAAGTACGGGGGGCTCGCCTTCCTCGAGGCCGCCCACGTCAAGGATCTGCTCGCCCTCTGCCGCGTGGCGGTCAACCCGCGCGACGACCTGGCCTGGTTCCGCGTCCTGCAGCGGATCGACGGCGTCGGCCCCGGGATCGCCCGCCGGGTCGTCTCCGGGCTCGACACCACCGATGGCGACCTGGCGGCCGTGGTGCAGCGGGGCGTGGCGCCCGGCAAGGTCGCCGGCGACGTCGAGCGTCTGGCCGAGGTGGTCGGCGCCGCCTCCGATCCCGATGGCCCCACCGGCGCCCGGGTCGACCAGCTCGTCTCCTGGCTCGATCCGCACCTCGATCGCTTCGGCGACGGTGCCGCCCGCCGCGCCGACCTGGCCCGGCTGGCCAACCTCGCCGGCGCCTGTCCGTCGCTCGAGCAGTTCCTGACCGAGCTCACCCTCGACCCGCCCGCGTCCACCAGCGACCTGGCCGGGCCGCCCCACCTCGACGACGACGTGCTCACCCTTTCGACCATCCACTCCGCCAAGGGGGGCGAATGGGACATCGTCCACCTCATCCACGCCGCCGACGGCAACATCCCGTCGGACATGGCCACGGGCGACCCGGAGCAGATCGAGGAGGAGCGTCGCCTGCTCTACGTGGCCGCCACCAGGGCACGCGACGAGCTCCACCTCCACGTGCCCCTGCGCTTCCACCACCACCGGGGACGCTTCGACGACGCCCACACCATGGGCCAACGCAGCCGATTCCTGACCGCCGAAGTGGTCGCCGCCATGGACGAGACCAGCCCGGACCCCCGAGACGACGACAGCGAGATCGTGACGGGGACCGTGGTGGGCGATGCGGTCGCCACGGCCGACCGCGAGCTGGCCGCCCTGCTCGGTGTGTGACGGGGCGAGTCAGGTGCAGCTGGGGTCAGGCGCGGATGGCTGAGCGATCGGTGTCCCAGTTGCGTCCGCACCGGGGGCAGGTGAGGTAGGCCCGTCCGGCGGCGGTGTCGACCATGTCGATCTGCCCTGCGGTCTGGCACGTCGGGCAGGCCAGGCCCAGCGCCGGCGACTCGGCCCGGTCGGTTTCCGCCGGGGGCAACCCGACCGCGACCTCCATGCCCTCGAGTTGGGATCGCCGCTTCGAAGCCGTCCGTCGGAACATCGTTCTCTTCTCGGTGCCTGTCCGTTGCCTGTCCGCCGAGTCCTGTGGTTGGACTGGCGGCGAGGTCGGGTGATCATCGTCCTGATTACGCAGCGTATACCAATTTGTCCGAATCCACCACACTGCGTGGTCACTCGCGAGCGTACCCGAATCGTGGGCCATCGCCTGCCAGACTGCGCCCTGCCGATGCTGTCGCACTCGCCTCCGCCCCCCGCAGCCGCCTTGCCATGACCGACACCGACCCACGACGAGTGAGGATCGCCGCGCCACCCGCCGGGGGCCGGGCTACGCCCCCGCCCCGGCGCCGGCCCCAGATCGTGGCGCCGGAGCACGCCACCGCCGACACCGCGATCCAGCCCGCCCCCCGAGCGGACCGCACCCCTGCGGGTACCGCTTCACCTCGCCAGCAACGCGTCGTCGTGCCCGCGCCCGGCGCCGACCAGAAGGCTCCCATGCCGACCACTGCCCCGGCCGCACGACGACCCGCCTCCTCCGAGCAGACCAGCGGTTGGCGCCGCTTCCTGCCCTCCCGCCGGGTGGTCGTCGCCACCGTCGTCGTGCTGGCCCTCCTGTTCGCCGGCACGCTGGTCTGGGGCTACGCCAAGTTCAAGAGCATCGATCGCATCGACCTCAGCGCGGTGCTGGCGTCAGGTGATGGCACCAACTACCTCATCGTCGGCTCCGACACCCGCGCCGGGGTCGATCCGAACGATCCCAACGCCGCCGCCATCCTCGGCGACAACACGGCCGGCGGGCCCCAGCGGTCCGACACCATCCTCATCCTGCGCATCGACGCCAAGGGGGCGCGCACCCTGTCGGTGCCACGTGACCTGTTCGTGACCATCAGCGAGACCGGACGCCACTCGCGGATCAACTCGGCGTTCAACGGCGGACCGTCACGGCTGATCGCCACCCTCCACGACCAGCTGCAACTGCCGGTGCACCACTACCTCGAGGTCAACTTCGTCAGCTTCGCGTCGATGGTCGATGCCCTCGGCGGGATCACCATCGACTTCCCGAACCCGGCGTTCGACACCCACTCGGGCCTCAACGTCACCGAGGCCGGGCCGCAGAAGCTCGACGGCACGCAGGCCCTCGCCTATGTGCGGTCCCGCTACTACACCGAGGTGGTCGACGGGAAGAAGGTCCCGGAGGGCACCGGCGACCTCGGCCGGGTCCAGCGCCAGCAGAAGTTCCTGTCCGCGGTGATGAGCAAGATCGGCTCGACCAAGAACCCGATCACGCTGGCACGGGTGGCCGACACCCTCGCCAGCGGCATGCGGATCGACTCCGACCTCGGCTTCCTCCAGGCCCTGAACCTGTTGCGCCGCATGCGCAGCCTCGACCCTGCACCGAATTCGCTTCCGACCACGCCATTCACCACCTCGGCGGGCGCGCAGGTCCTCCGCCTGAAGGAGCCCGACGCCGACGCCGTCCTGTCGGACTTCGGCTCGCCGGGAGCCACGGTCAGCTGAGCCGACCGCTGCGCTCCTAGTCGTCCTTGAGGGCGACCGCGTTGGGCGTGACGTTCATCTTCGGCTCGTAGGCGACGGCCGCCACCTCCGAGGCCTCGGCCTGGTAGGTGGCCCGCAGGTCGGCCAGGCAGCGTTCGCACGGTCCGTAGAACTGCTGCTCGACAGCTCGGCCACACCGAGGGCAGTCGACCGCCATGAGGGCATCCAGATCGGCCACATCGTCCACGGCACCGACGCTACATGTGACCGCGGCGCCGGAGGTCGACCACACTGTCTCCCATGCGCCGCCGCACCGCCCTCGCCCTTGCCGCCGTCGCCGCCGGTTCCTATGCCGCCAAGCGGACCCTCGACCGCACGATCGCGACCTGGGGCACGAACCCCGATCTGTCCGACGGCGAGCCCCTCACCATGCCCGATGGCGAGCCCATCGAGATCACCGCAGCCGACGGTGCGACGCTGCGCGGCCTCGACTGCGGCGACGGGCCCGCCGTGCTGCTGGTCCACGGCTGGATCGAGGATCACCGCTTCTGGGGGCCGGTGGCCCGGCGCCTCGTCGAGGCCGGGTTCCGTGTGGTGGCGATCGATCAGCGCGGCCACGGGGCGTCGGGACGCGGGACGTCCCCGTACCGCCCCGAGACGCTGGGCGACGATCTCCGGGCCTGGATCGAGGCTCTGGACCTACGCGATCTCGTACTCACGGGCCACTCCATGGGTGGACTGGCTTCGATGGCCTTCGCCATCGACCATCCCGACGTGGCTGGGCACCGACTCCGGGGCCTGGTCCTCGTCGCCACCCTGGCGGCTCCGCCCAAGGATCCCCGGCTGCCCGAGATCGAGTTCGACATGAGCCGCTTCCTCCCCGCGCTCGACCGGTTCATGCGGCTCGAGAACTACGGCCTGCTGTCGCTGGTACGGGTGTTCGGCACCAAGCCGGCCCGGAACCAGATGGAGGTGGCCCGCACCGGCTTCCTCACCACGGACAAGGCCACGCGTGCCGACGCCGCCCGCATGCTCACCGACTTCGACCTGCGTCCGGGTCTGGCGGGCATCGACATGCCCAGTGTGGTCATCGCCGGCACCCACGACCAGCTCACCTTCCTCCACACCAACGAGGAGATCGCCGAGCTGATCCCGGGGTGCCGGCTCGAGGTCCTGCCCGGCCGGGGCCACATGCTCATGTTCGAGGCTCCGGACCAGGTCACCGAGCAGATCGTGCTGGCGGCCAAGGACTGAACCGGCCCCGGGCCGGCTGCCAGACTCTCGCCATGCCCGACGCCACCGTCTCCGAGCTGTTCGACCCCGAGTCGTGGCGGGTGGTCGACGGCTTCGACTTCACCGACATCACCTACCACCGGGCGGTCGATGTCGGCGCGGTGCGGATCGCCTTCCACCGACCAGAGATCCGCAACGCGTTCCGCCCCCACACCGTCGACGAGCTCTACCGGGCCCTCGACCACGCCCGCCAGAGCCCGGACGTGGGGTGCGTGCTCCTCACCGGAAACGGGCCGTCCCCGCGTGACGGAGGCTGGGCGTTCTGCTCGGGCGGCGACCAACGCATCCGGGGCAAGGACGGCTACAAGTACTCCGAGTCGGAGACCGCGGCGGGCATCGACCCCGCCCGGGCGGGGCGGCTCCACATCCTCGAGTGCCAGCGCCTGATCCGGTTCATGCCCAAGCCGGTGGTCGCCGTGGTCCCCGGATGGGCGGCCGGTGGTGGCCACTCGTTGCACGTGGTGTGCGACCTGACCATCGCCTCCCGCCAGCACGGTCGATTCAAGCAGACCGACCTCGACGTGGCGTCGGTCGACGGTGGCTTCGGCTCCGCCTACCTCGCCCGCCAGGTGGGCCAGAAGTTCGCCCGGGAGATCTTCTTCCTCGGCGAGGAGTACTCCGCCGACGACGCCCTGCGCCTGGGCATGGTCAACCGGGTGGTCGACCACGACCAATTGGAGGTGGTGGCCCTCGAGTGGGCCCGCACCATCTGTGGGAAGTCCCCGACGGCGATGCGGATGTTCAAGTTCGGCATGAACCTGATCGACGACGGCCTCATCGGCCAGCAGCTCTTCGCCGGCGAGGCGACCCGGCTCATCTACGGCACCGACGAGGCCCAGGAGGGTCGCGACGCGTTCCTCGAGAAGCGTGAGCCGGACTGGTCCGGGTTCCCGTACCAGTACTGACGCCGAGGAGGCACCCAGGTGGTTTCCAGGTCGTTGCCCGATGCTCGATCCATGCGCCGGCGTCGTGCTCCGCTCGTTGCGCTGCTCGTCCTCGTGCTGCTCGCCGGCGCGTGCTCCTCGGGCGGCGCAGCCGCCGACAGCGCTGGCGACAAGCTCCTCGGGGCGGTCACCGTCACGCCCGGTCCGGTCAGCGCGCTCACCGCCCTGGTCCGGATCGAGACGTCGGAGCCCATGGACCTGTCAGCGTCGGTCGATGGCCCCGGGACCACCGCCACCACGGTGGTCCAGACGGTCGAGGGCGGCTACGAGGTCGAGGTGGTCGGTCTCCGAGCGTCGTCGGGCTACACCGTCGGCCTGCGGGCCGAGCGCGACGGCGCGGTCGACACGAGAGAGGTGTCGGTGACATCGGGGGCGTTGCCCACCGACCTGCCGCCCATCGACGTTCGCACCAGCCTGTCCACCGCCGAGGACGGTCACCTGCTCCTGTTCAACGCCAGCCGCCTGGGCGAGGTCCCCGACGGCGTCACGCCCGCGTACCTCGTGGCCCTCGACGACGACGACCAGGTGGTCTGGTACCACCCGTCCCCGCTCGGGCTCGGCGACGCCGACATCACCGACCGGCACACCGTCCTGTACTCGATCGACGGCTCCGGGATCCGGGAGATCGACCTGCTCGGCCGACCGCTGCTGGCCCTCGACACCCGGAACACGGCCGACGCCGACCCGGCGGGCCTCACCGATCCCGGCGGCGGTCTGGTCCACCTCATCGACGCCGACAGCGCGCACCACGAGGTGTCCGAGCTGCCCGACGGCCACCTGCTCACCATCACCACGGCCAAGCTCCCCCTCGACGACGCCACGTCGCAGGCCTTGTGCCAGCGCACCGGCGTGGTGCTGGCCCAGGACCTCGTGCTCGAGGTCGACCGCGACGGATCGATCGTCCGCCGGTGGCCGATGTCGGACTACTTCGATCCTGTGGAGCGACCGGGCTCGGACATGTGCCTCGACGCCATCGACATCACGGCCCCGGGCTCGATCTATCCCGATCCGGTGGTCGACTGGACCCACACCAACGCGGTGGTCTACGACCCGGACCGCAACGCGCTCATCGTGTCGGTCCGCCACCTCGACGCCGTCATCGCCATCCGCTACGAGGCGGACGCCGACGGCCCCGCCGGCGAACTGTTGTGGGAGCTCGGCCCCCACGGCACGTTCGACTACACCGACGGCTCGACGCCCGCGTACCACCAGCACGCCCCCGAGGTGGAGGACGACGGGACCCTGCTGCTGTTCGACAACGGCAACACCCGGCCGGGCGGCACCGACACCGATGGCACCGAACCCGCCTACAGCCGAGCCGTCGCCTACCGACTCGACACCGCAGCGGGCACGGCGGAGCAGGTGTGGGAGCATCGTGACACCGGCGACGACGGCCTGCCCACCTGGGCGTCGTTCGCCGGCGACGCCGACCGCCAGAACGACGGCAACGTGCTGATCGACTACGCCGGGCTCGCCTTCAACGGCGCCTACGGATCCCGCCTCGTCGAGATCGCGCCGTCGGGCGACACGGTCCGCGACCTCTACGTCGGACGCAGCGAGTCCTGGGTCACCTACCGCGCCGAGGAGGGCACCCTCTTCTCCTCGTGACCATCATCCGGCATCGCCCGCCGCGAGCTGGAAACCCCCGTTGCCATGTGCGACGCTGACGTCCAGCCTGCTCCAGGGGAGACCATGCACGACCTCGTGATCCGCAACGGCCTCATCGTCGACGGCACCGGCGCCGACCGGTTCCACGGCGACCTCGCCGTCGACGACGGGACCATCACCGCCGTCGGCGACGTCGATGGGCCTGGGCGACAGGAGCTCGACGCCGACGGCCAACTCGTCGCACCGGGCTGGGTCGACATCCACACCCACTACGACGGCCAGGTCACCTGGGATCCCGAGATGGCGCCGTCCAGCTGGCACGGGGCCACCACGGTCGTCATGGGCAACTGCGGTGTCGGCTTCGCGCCCGTGCGTCCTGGCGAGGAGGCCTTCCTCATCGAGCTGATGGAGGCGGTCGAGGACATCCCGGGCACGGCCCTCCACGAGGGGATCGACTGGCGGTGGGAGTCGTTCGGGCAGTACCTCGACGCCCTCGAGGAGATGCCGCGCACCGTCGATGTCGCCGCTCAGGTGCCCCACGCCGCGCTGCGGGCCTACGTCCTCGGCGAGGACGCCCACACCGACCAGGTGTCGGCCGACGACCTCCGGCGCATGGCCGACCTCACCGCCGCGGCCATCCGCGACGGCGCCCTCGGCTTCTCCACCAGCCGCACGATCCTGCACACCTCCAAGCACGGGCTGATCCCCGGCACCACCGCCGTGCCCGACGAGCTGCTCGCCATCGGCCAGGGCATCGCCGCTGCGGGGCCGTCGGTGTTCCAGTTCGTCTCCGATGGCCTCGGCACCGAGTCGGTGGAACGGCAGTGGATCCGTGACCTCGCCACGCTGCCCGGCGTCACGGTGACCTACTCGTTGGCCCAGTCGCCGTGGGATCCACGGGCGTTCGTGGACGCGCTCGACGAAGCGCAGTCGCTGCGGGCCGAGGGCAAGCGGGTGTTCCCCCAGGTGCCCAGCCGTCCCACGGGCATGTTGTTCGGCCTGCAGAGCTCGTTCCACCCGTTCATGGCGCATCCCAGCTACCGGCCGCTGTGGGAGAGATCCCTCGAAGAGCGGGTGCGGACCCTGCGCGACCCGGCGTTCCGTACCGCCCTCGTGGCCGAGGAGCCGCGCACCCAGAGCGCCGCCGCCCTGTACCTGGCGACCAACTGGGAGCGCATCTTCCGCCTCGGCGCCGACTGCGACTACGAACCGTCGCCCGAGTCGTCGGTGGCGGCCACCGCGGCCCGGGAGCGCCGGTCACCGTGGGAGGTCGTCCTCGACTGGTTGCTGGAGGAGGACGGCAAGGCCCTGCTGTTCAGCCCGCTCGGCAGCTACGTCGACGGCGACCACGAGGCCATCCGCTCGATGATCTCGCATCCGGCCTCGGCCGTCGGTCTCTCCGATGGCGGCGCCCACTGTGGCCTGATCTGCGACGCGTCGTTCCCCACCTACCTGCTCACCCACTGGGCGCGCGACCGCACCCGTGGCGAGCGGCTCCCACTCGAGCTGGTCGTGCACAAGCAGACCCAGGCCACCGCCGACGTCTACGGCCTCGGCGACCGCGGCGTGCTCGCCCCCGGCGCCCGGGCCGACGTCAACGTCATCGACCTCGATGGCCTCCACCTGCACGTCCCGGAGATGGTCTTCGACCTCCCAGCCGGCGGCAAGCGCCTCATCCAGCCGGTCGACGGCTACCGCTGGACGATCCAGTCGGGTGAGGTCACCTTCGTCGACGGCGCACCCACCGGCGCCCGCCCCGGCCGGGTGGTGCGCGGCCGCCGCTGACCGAGCCGGCACCAACTTGACCGGCGGGTCAAGTTCGGGTCGAATGGTCGACGATCGGGTCCGATCGCCGGCCCACCCACGACCGACTGAGGGGAAGACATGACGGACACCGCCGCCCGCACTGGATCGACCGGGAGCGCAGAGCGTTCCGACGCCGAGATCCTCGAAGAGCTCGACGACTGGCTCAACGAGAACTGGGATCCCGACATCACGGTCGAGGAGTGGTGGAACCGTCTGGGTCTGTCGGGCTGGGGCGCACCGATGTGGCCCGAGGAGTGGTACGGCAAGGGCCTCAACCGGTCCGAGTCCGTGGCCATCCAGAACCGGATCGGCGAGTTCGGTGCCCTCCCCGCCCCCGGCGGCCTCGGCCTGCTGCTGGCCGGCCCCACCATCATCGATCACGGGACCGACGAGCAGAAGCGCACCCTGGTCAAGGACATCATCACCGGCCAGAAGGCCTGGTGCCAGCTCTTCTCCGAGCCGGGCGCCGGTTCCGACCTCGCCGGCCTGCAGTCCCGGGCCATCAAAGACGGCGAGGAGTGGATCGTCAACGGCCAGAAGGTGTGGACCTCCGGCGGCCAGATCGCCGACATGGGCATGCTCATCGCCCGTACCGACATCGACGTCCCCAAGCACCAGGGCATCACCTACTTCGGCGTCGACATGCACCAGGACGGCATGGACGTCCGGCCGCTGCGGGAGATGACCGGGCGCGCCCTGTTCAACGAGGTCTTCATGACCGACGTGCGCGTACCCGATGAGTGGTGCATCGGCGGGCTCAACAACGGCTGGCGGGTGGCCAACACCACCCTGATGCACGAGCGTTCCGGCCTCGGCGCCGGTGGCGGTTCGGCGGCGGCGTCGCTGGCCTCGCCCGGCACCGTGGCCGGCGACCTGCCCAAGCGCGCCGGCGACTTCGTCAAGGACCCCAGCGGCCGCCGGGCCACCGGTGGTGGCGTGGCCGCCGCCCGCGGCGGCGCCAAGGGCCTGATCGAGCTGGCCAAGGCCTCGGGCAAGATCGAGGACAAGCCGATGCGCCAGGACCTCATGCGCCTCCACACCGCCCACGAGATCGCCCGGATGATGAACCTGCGGGCCAAGGCGTCCCGGGCCCGGGGCCAGGCCATCCCCGGTCTCCCCAACGTCATGAAGCTGTCGATGTCGCACATCCTGCGCCTCAACCGGGAGACGGGTCTGCGCATCCTGGGCCCCATGGGCACCCTCCACGCCTACGACAACGAGAGCCGCAAGGCCCTCGACGAGGCCACCGGCAACCCGTTCCTGACCATGGTCACCGAAGGCGCGCTGTTCTCGCCCGGGCCCGCCATCTACGGCGGCACCGACCAGATCCAGAAGAACATCATCGGTGAGCGGGTCCTCGGACTGCCCAAGGAGCCGAACCAGGACAAGGTCCTCCCCTTCAAGGACCTCCCGAAAAACGGCTGAGCCGTCCTACTCGTCGGGGAGCTCGACCTGCCAGTGGCCGTCGGGGCGGCGGAGCATGGCCAGCTTCCACGGTCCATCGCCCAGATCGAGGGCGGACAGCACGTACACGTCGCGACCCTTGGCCGCGGCGGCGCGCGCCGCGGCGGCGAGGAACGCATGGTGGCCACCGGTGGTGCCGCCGGGAGCGCACAGCACGGTTGCGGTGGCCCGGTACCGCTCGAAGCGCTCCTGTTGATCGTCCGGCAACGACCACTTCAACGACGCGTCGGCCAGCACCACGCGTTCGGCGACGACCGAACCGGCCGCCTCGACGACCTGATCGAGCTGGTCGAGATCGGGGTCGGCACGTCGCCACCCGGCGGCGAGGCCGGCGTCGATCAGGAGGATGGGCGCGCCCAACGTCTTGGTCTTCACTCGGCGGCGGGCCATGGTGGACGAGTGTGACACCTCGGACCGCCCGGCCGGGACATCCGCGGCCCTAGGCTCCGGCGCCGTGGCCCGCCCCCTGATCGCCCCCGGACGCCTTGCCATCGGCATGCAGCTCCCGATCCAGTCCCAGAGCACGATCTACGCCCAGCCGTGGGAGCGCGACGCCGGGCCCGCCGAACTGGAGGCGATCGTCCGGGCGGCGGATGATTCGGGCTTCGACTACGTGGCGGTGTGCGACCACATCGCCATACCCGAGGCCAACGTCCCGTCGATGGGCGCCACCTGGTACGACACGGTGGCCACGTTGGCATGGATCGCCGGCTTCACCTCCCGCGTCCGTCTCCTCAGCCACGTGTACGTGGCGGCCTACCGGCATCCGGCCGCGGTGGTGAAGGCATGGTCGACGCTCGATGCCCTCTCGGGCGGCCGGACGATCCTGGGCGTCGGGGTGGGGCACGTGGCCGGCGAGTTCGAGCTCCTGGGCGTCGACCACTCGGCCCGGGGTCGGCTCACCGACGAGGCCCTTCCCGTCATCCACGACGGATTGCGCACCGGCCGGGTCGACGGCGCCGCCATCGCGCCCCGCCCGGCCCAACCGGAGGGCCCACCGATCTGGATCGGCGGGTCTTCACGGGCCGCGCTGCGCCGGACCGCCGAGTTCGGCGACGGCTGGCTTCCGCAGGGCACCCCCTATCCCGAGATGCCGGCGGCCATCGAGACCATCCACGCCGATCAGGAACGGATCCACGGCGAGCGCCGACCGATCGACGTCGGCATCATCACGGCCTTCCTCCACGTCACCGACGATGCCCTCGACTTCGAGGCGCCCGCCGGCACGTTCGCGGCCCCGGCCGACAAGCTGGCGCGGGGCGTCGGCCGTCTCGCCGAGCTGGGCGCCACGCAGCTCCAGGTCCGCTTCGCGGCGCGGTCGGCGGCCGAGTACGCCGAACAGGTCGAGCGCTTCGGCACCGAGGTCGCGCCGCTCCTGCCCACCCCCTGAGGCCCTCAGGCGGGGGCGAACGCCTCGAGGGCGTCCCAGTCCGGGACGCCACGGGCCGCGGCAGGGTCGGGATCGAGCGGCTGGACGCATACGTGGGTGGCGCCGGCGTCGCGATGGGCCTGCAGGCGGGACTCGATCTGCGCCGCGGTGCCCCACGCCACCAGGCCGTCGACGAGGCGGTCGGAGCCGCCATCGGCGAGGTCGTCCTCGGTGTAGCCGAGCCGGAACCAGTTCTTGAAGTAGTTCGGCAACGCCATGTAGGACGCCAGAGCCTGGCGGGCGGCGGCGCGAGCGACGCCGGCGTCGCTGCTGAGCACCACCTTCTGCTCCACGCAGAGCAACTTGTCGGGCCCGAGCACCTCGCGGGCCGTGGCCGTGTGCTCGGGCGTGGTCAGGTAGGGATGGGCGCCGTCGGCGGCGGTCGCCGCCAACTCGAGCATCTTGGGCCCGAGGGCGGCCAGCACCGTCTTGGGCGGTTCGGACGGCGCCGGGGCCAGGTACATCGACTCGGCCATGCCGGCCAGGTACTCGCGCATGTGGGTGAGCGGCTTGGAGTAGTCGAGCTTGCGGACTCCGGCCACCATCGGTGCGTGCGACACCCCGATGCCGAGCAGGAACCGGTTGCCGGACTGCTCGGCCAGGGTGTGCTGGGCCTGGTGCATGACGCCGGGGTGACGGTGGAAGATGTTGGCGATGCCCGTGGCCACCACCAGGCGCTCGGTGCGATCGAGCAGCAGGGCGGCGTGGGCGAAGGGATCGCGGCCCACGGTCTCGGGCAACCACAACGCGCCGTAGCCGAGCGACTCGAGCCGGCCCGCGAACTCGGCGGCCGACGAGACGTCCATGCCCTCGGTGAACCACCAGACCCCCCGGGTCCCGATGCGGGCGTCGATCGTGGTGTTGTCGTCGTGGGAACCGGTCATCGGACGATCCTGCCACCGCACCCACCGGTGCGCGAACCTGCCCCCATGCCCGAGGTCTCCTACGCCGCCCGCTTCCGCTCCTTCGCCGACGACACCCCCGACCGGCCTGCCCTCACCGTCGTCGGCAACCGGACCCGGACGTGGCAGGAGCTGGTCGACGACGCCACCCGCACGGCGCGCACGCTGCTCGACCTGGGCGTGACCGAGGGCGACATGGTCACCGTGGCGTACCCGAACAACGAGGCGTTCGTGCTCACCACGATGGCGTGCTGGTTCATCGGCGCCATCCCGCAGCCGGTGTCGTCGAAGCTGCCCGGTCGCGAGCTCGACGAGATCGTGGAGCTCGCCGACAGCAAGGTGGTGGCCGGTGTGAGCCCGGAGCGCGCACGGGGACGGGCCTCGCTCCCGCCCGACTTCGTGCCCGATCCGTCGATCGACGCCTCGCCCCTCCCCGATGCCGTGTCACCCAGCTGGAAGGCCCCGACCTCGGGCGGTTCCACCGGCCGGCCCAAGCTGATCCTCGCCGGCACGCCGTCGACCACCGACCCCGCGGTCGAAGGCGTGTTCAGCACCCCCGGGGGCACCATCGTGATGCCGGGGCCGCTCTACCACAACGGCCCGTTCGTCTGGGCGGTCGAGCAGCTCCGCAGCGGCGGGCACCTGGTGCTCCTCCCCCGGTTCGATCCCGTGCACACCCTGCAGGCCATCGAGCACCACGCCGCCGAGACCCTCTACCTCGTGCCGACGATGATGCAGCGCATCTGGAAGCTGGAGGAGACGGTCCGCAACGCCTTCGATCTGTCGTCGCTGAGCCGGATCTGGCACCTGGCCGCGCCGTGTCCGGCCTGGCTGAAGGAGGAGTGGATCCGCTGGATGGGCCCCGAGCGGATCATCGAGCTCTACGCCGGCACCGAGGCCCAGTCGGCCACGATCATCACCGGCACCGAGTGGCTCGAGCGGCGCGGCTCGGTCGGTCGACCCACGGCCGGGGAGATGAAGATCGTCCGGGCCGACGGCACTGACGCCGCGCCGGGCGAGCACGGCGAGCTGTTCATGCGCCCGCCGGCCGGCACCCGCACCTACCGCTACATCGGCGCCGAGCCCAACGCCACCGAGGATGGCTGGGAGAGCCTCGGCGACATGGGCTGGATGGACGAGGACGGCTATGTGTACCTGGGCGACCGGAAGAAGGACATGATCCTCTCCGGCGGCGCCAACATCTACCCCGCCGAGGTGGAAGCGGCCATCGACCGACATCCCCACGTCTCGTCGTGCGCGGTCGTCGGGATCCCCGACGACGACCTCGGCGAGCGCATCCACGCCATCGTCCACGGATCACGCGAGCTCGATGTCGACGACCTGCGCCGCCACCTCGAGGGCGAGATCGTCCGCTACAAGATCCCCCGCACCTTCGAGCTGGTCGACCAGCCGGTGCGCGACGACGCCGGCAAGGTGCGCCGCTCGCTGCTGGCCGCCGAGCGTTCCTGACCGGCGGCCGATCCCCCGTCGCCGCGCCGGGGCCCGCCGTGCGTCGCGCTACCGTCGGAGACCTCGCACCGGACGTCGGCCAGGGGGAAGACTTGTTCCGAGCACTGCTCCTCGCGCCGCCCGGCGCCGGCAAGGGCACGCAGGGCGAACGCCTGGCCCAGCGCCACGGCGTCCCCCACCTGGCCACGGGCGATCTGCTGCGCCGTCACGTCCAGGACCAGACCCCGCTCGGTCGGGCGGCCCAGGCACACATGGACCGCGGTGGCCTGGTGCCCGATGCGTTGGTGATCGACATGGTGACCGAGGAGCTCGGCCGGACCGACCCCATCGAGAACTTCCTCCTCGACGGCTTCCCGCGCACCCTGCGCCAGGCGAAGGCGGCCTACGAGTGGGCGGTGGCGATGGACCGCACCTTCGACGCCGTGGTCATGCTCGACGTACCCGAGGACGAGCTCGTGCGCCGGCTCGTCGAGCGAGGTCTGGTCTCCGGCCGCAGCGACGACACCGAAGACGTGATCCGGCACCGCCTGCACGTCTACGAGGAGAACACCGCCCCGCTGGTCGAGTTCTACGGCAACCGCGGGATCCTGCTGCGCGTCGACGGCACCGGCACCATCGACGAGGTGACCGACCGGATCGAGGCCGGCCTGTCCCACCTCACCGACGCCTGAGCGCGCCTCATCCGGCCACCAGCTCGAGCGGGAGCGAACGCAGCCCGGCGATCACCGGCGACGCCGTACGGACGACCGGCCCCCGGCCGACGGGTCGCAGGCCCCGGTCGAGCAGCGCCTCCAGCAGGGTGGCGATCTCCATCCGGGCCAGCGCGGCGCCGATGCAGAAGTGGGCGCCGAAGCCGAAGGCCAGGTGGTGGTTGGGTTTGCGGCTGATGTCGAAGCGGTCGGCCGTCGGCCCGAACTCCGCCTCGTCGCGGTTGGCCGACTGGTAGAGCATCAGGACGGGCTCGCCCTCGCCGATGGTGGAGCCCGCCAGCTCGACCTCCCGGGTCGCCGTCCGCATGAACGAGATCACCGGCGTCGTCCAGCGCAGGATCTCCTCGACCGCGGCGGGCACCAGCGATCGGTCGCCGGTCAGGCGATCCCACTGGCCGGGCGTGGCGCAGAAGGCGGCCAGTCCCCCGGAGATGGCGTTCCGTGTCGTCTCGTTCCCGGCGATGAGGAGTTGGTTGAGGAACATGACCAGCTCGTCGTCGGTGAGGCGACGGCCGTCGAGCTCGGTGTGGACCAGGACCGACACCAGGTCCTCGGCCGGTTGGGCCCGTCGTTCCGCGCACCGCTCCAGCAGGTAGGCCCAGCACTCGCCCATCAGCCGCTGCTGGTCCTCGGGGTCGGTCTCGTTCGCACCCGGGATGGCGGCCTCGGACCACTCGAAGAAGCGGTCGAGGTCGTCTTCGGGAATGCCCAGGACGTCGGCGATGAGCAGGAGCGGCAACGGGATGGCCAGGGCCTCGACGGCATCGAACCCGCCGGTGGGGATCCGGTCGATGACCTCGGCCGTCCGCTGGCGGATCCGTTCGGCCGTCGCCCGCATCACCGAGGGCCGAAAGCCAGGGGCGACCAGGGCGCGGTAGGCGGTGTGCTCGGGCGGGTCGGTGTGCATCATGGTCGGCGGGCTGGCGTAGTCGACCCCGATCTCCATGGTCAGGATCCCCCGGCGGGAGCAGAACGTGTCCGGATCCGTCGAGGCACGCAGCACCGCCTCGTGCGTGGACAACGCCCAGAACCCACCCGGGGCGCACCACGCCACCGGCGCCTCGGCCCGCAATCGGGCGTAGGTGGGAAACGGGTCGCCGGCGTAGAAGCTCCCGTCGACGAGCCGGGCGATCACGCTCGCCAGGTCGTCGTCGATGGGCTCAGGCACCCCCGCATGGTGCCACCTGGATGGCTATCGGGTTGCTCAGGTGAGGCCGAGCTGGCGAGCGCAGGTGGGCCATGCGTCCCAGCCCTCGCGGGCCTGCAGGCGTCGGCCCATCTCGATCTGCACGTCGCGGCTGTGGTCGTTGGGGTAGCCGGTACCACCGACCGACTGCCACGAGGCGAGGCTGAACTGGAGGCCGCCGTAGAAGCCGTTGCCGGTGTCGGCTGACCAGTCACCGCTGGCCTCGCAGTCGGCCAGGTCGAGCCAGACCTGCAGGCTCTGGGGATCGCGGTAGTCGGAATCAGCGGTGGTCGCCGCCGGTTCGGCCGGCGCCGCTGTGGTCGTGGGCGCCGCCGTGGTCGTTGGCGCCGCGGTCGTGGTGGGTGCCGCAGTCGTGGTGGGTGCAGCCTCGGCCCGCTGGGGGGCCCGGGTCGTGGGCGAGGCCGTGGTGACGGGCGCCGTCGAGGTGGAGCTCGAGCTCGAGGTGGACGTCGACGTGCTGGACGAGGTGGACGTCGACGTGCTGGACGAGGTGGAGGTCGACGTGCTGGAGGTCGAGGTCGACGGTGTGGCGGCGGCCGCCACGGTCGTCGACGTCGCCTCCATCAGCATCGATGACGTCTCGGCCACCATCTCGACCAAGGTGATGGGGGCCGATGCCGACTGGCTCACCACGTCCGGCGAGTCGGACGCGGCCCGCGCACCGGCGGCGGTGACCGAGGCGTCGTCGCCACCCGATCCGTCGACGAGCGCACCGATGGCGAACGTCAGCAGCAGCACCGAGGCCAGCAGGCCCAGGCGGCGCCGACGGTGGATCCGACCGGGGCGAGGTGAATGGAGCGCGAGTTCGGGTGCGATGGTTCCGGGAGGGGTGGGCGGCGGGGATGTCGTGACACAACGATTGCCATCCGTCACGATTTCGCAACACTAGCCCGTCACGGAATCGACACAAACTCGTGGACCGTCAGGAGACGGGCGCGGCGTCCGCCTCCGACTCGGTCTCCAGGAGCCGGCCCCCGCGCTCGATGGCCTCGACGAAGTCCTCGACCATCTCGAGGATGACGTCGCTGGACCGCCGGACCTTGTCGAGACGCCCGATGATCTGACCGCACGGCATGAAGTTCACCGCCTTGGCCTGGACCGGGTACCGGTGTCCGCGCGCCATCTCCTCCACCGTGACCATCGACTGCATCGGCATGCCGAGCGGATCGGGCGTGTCCGGCCGCTCCCAGGCGTCGGTCCATTCGTTGCGCAGCATCCGGCACGGCTTGCCTGTCCACGACCGGGACCGGATGGTGTCGCGGCTGGTGGCGGCGAGGTACGTCTCCATCTGCCCGGGCGGGATGTCGGCCTCCTCGACGGTGAGCCAGAGGGATCCGGTCCAGACCCCTTGGGCGCCCATGACCATGGCGGCCGCCATCTGGCGTCCCGAACCGACCCCGCCGGCCGCCAGCACCGGGATGTCGCCGACCGCGTCGATGACCTCGGGCCACAAGACGATGGAACCGACGTCGCCGGTGTGGCCACCGCCCTCGCCGCCCTGGCAGACGATGAAGTCCAGCCCGGCGGCCTCGTGGGCCAGCGCGTGCTTGACCGAGCCGCACAGCGCGCCGATCAGCCGGCCGCTCTCCTGCACGTGGGTCACGACGTCGGCTGGAGGCGTGCCGAGGGCGTTGGCGATGAGCGAGCACTTGTCGTGGGCGAGGGCCTCCTCGAGCAGGGGCATGGCGGTGGCGAGCCCGAAGCCGAGGAGCTCGTGGGGCTTCTCCTCCTCGGTGAGGCCCGGAACGCCGGCGAGGTCGAAGATGCCGCGCGCGAATTCCCGCACCTCGTCGGGGATCATCGCCTTCAGCATGCCCTCGAGCTTGTCGGGGTCGATCTCGTCCATGCCCTCGTACTTTCCGGGGATGACGATGTCGACGCCGTAGGTGCCCTCGACGTGCTCGTCGAGCCAGTCGAGCTCCTGGCGGAGCTGCTCGACGGTGAATCCCACCGCGCCGAGCACGCCCATGGCCCCCGTGTTGCACACCGCGGCCACGACGTCCCGGCAGTGCGTGAAGGCGAAGATCGGGAACTCGATGTCGAGGCGGTCGGCGATGGGAGTGCGCATGAGACGAGTCTGACAGAGAACTGGAACGTGTTCTACTTTTCCGGTTCGCGGCTTCAGGGCAATCCAGAGCGAAGCCGGCCGACGAAGTCTGCGGGCGTAGCGGCTTCAGCCCACCCAGACGGTCATCAGCGTCGTCATCACCAGCGCCACCGCGGTGAGCGGGAATCCCACCCGGGCATAGTCGGTGAACCGGTAGCCGCCGGGTCCGTAGACCATGGTGTTGGTCTGGTATCCGATTGGCGTGAGGAAGCTGGACGACGCCGCGATGGCCACCGCGATGGCCATCGACCGGACGTCGACACCCGCCGCGCCGGCCGAGGCGACGGCGATCGGGAACATCACCACCGCGGCGGCGTTGTTGGTCACCAGCTCGGTCAACACCGCGGTGGCCAGCACCACACCGAAGACCACCCCGACCCGGCCGAAGCCGTCGAAGGTGCCGGTGAGGCCGTCGGCCACCCGCCCGGCCAGTCCGGTGCTCTGCATGGCCGCTCCCAGGCCGAAGGCCGACGCGATCAGGATCACCACGTCGAGATCGATGGCATCGCGCGCCTCGGAGAAGGTGAGGACCCTGGTGCCGATGAGCACGGCCGCGCCGAGGAGGGCGCTCTCCAGCAGTGGAAGCGCGTTGGTCGCCGCCAGGACGATCACGGCCACCGTGGTCACGGCCACGATCGGCGCCCGGGCGGTGACCGGTGGGGGGTCGCCGCCGACCCGCGCCACGAGCAGGAAGTCGGTCCGGTTCTGCCAGTGGCGCCGAAACGCCGGATCAGCGAGCAGGAGCAGCGTGTCGCCGTGGCGGAGGCGCACGTCACCGAGCTTTCCCTCGACCCGGTGTCCGGACCGGTGCAAGGCCACCACCGCGGCCTGGTAGGTGCCGCGGAACCCGGCGTCGCGGATCGTCTGGCCGATCAGGGGCGACGACAGCCCGACGACGGCTTCGAAGAACGCGTTCTGCTTGGAGCCCACCGCCAGCAGATGGCGCTCTTCGGTCGATCGCAAACCCCGGATCCGCTGGAGATCGACGATGTTGTCGACGTTGCCCACGAACGT
This sequence comes from uncultured Acidimicrobiaceae bacterium, assembly GCA_963747745.1. GTDB lineage: Bacteria > Actinomycetota > Acidimicrobiia > Acidimicrobiales > Salinilacustritrichaceae > Salinilacustrithrix. The sequence continues at coordinate 66,532 of CAVVGJ010000007.1, read as the reverse complement.
GAGCACGTCGCCACCGTCGATGCGCCGATCCGGCGCCACCGGGGAGACCACCATGTCGTCGCGGTCGATCTGGACGAGGAAGACCCCGCTCAAGTCACGGAGCCCGGCCTCGGCCACGGTGCGGCCGTCGAGGGGACCGCCCGGGATCACCTGCATGGTCATCGAGAACTCTCGGGCCTGCTGCTCGGCGGACTCCGCCGGGCTGAGCCGGTCGGGTACGAGGCGAGCGCCGATCACCACGAGGACGAGCGTGCCCACGACGGCAACCGGGAGACCGATGGCGGTCATCTCGAACACCCCGAGGGGCGAGCCGTCGCGCTGGTCGAGCAGGCCGGAGACCACCAGGTTGGTGGAGGTCCCGAGGAGCGTGACCACGCCGCCGAGGAGGGCGGCGAACGAGATCGGCATCAGGTACCTCGATGGCGAGATCCCACGGTTGCGGCACCACCCGATCACGTCGGGCATCAGCATGGCCACGAGGGGCGTGTTCGGGAAGAAGGCCGAGATCCCGGCGGTGGGGACGAGCAGCCGCGCCATCTGCGCTCCGGTCCCGCCCGTCACCGAGCAGGCTGCTGGTCAGCGCGGAGAGCATGCCGGTCTTCTGCGCGCCTCGGGCGAGGATGTAGAGCGCGGCGACGGTCAGTGGGGCCGGATTGGAGAAACCGGCGAAGGCGGCATCGGTGTCGATGACGTCGGTCAGCAGCAGGACGAACGTGGCACCGAAGACGACGCCGGCCGGTGGAAACCGATCGAGGACCAGCACCGCGAGCATGCCCACGACCACCGCCAGCGTGATCCACGCGTCACCACTCACGTCCCGTTCGTCCCCGGTCGCCGCATCGGCGCACAGACTGGCAGACCGGTGTCAGGCTGCGGGCCATGGAACCGAACGTCGACCGTGCCCCCAAGCCCGCCTCCGACGCCACCATCCGCCTGGCGCGAGATCTGGCCGGGCGCCTCCCGCTCGATGACGAGGCCGACTTCGAACGAGCGTCCCGCGGGCTGGTGGCCCAGCACGCCACCGGCGTCATCGGCGCGGAGAGCCGCACCGTCTGGGATGTCCACCGCCACGACTTCGTGCGGGACTCGCCCGATCCGCCCGACACCGTCAACCCGAGCCTGTGGCGCCAGGCCCGGCTCAACTGCATCCACGGCCTGTTCGAGGTCGGCGACGGCGTGTGGCAGGTCCGGGGCCACGACCTGTCCAACATCACCTTCATCGCCGGCGAGACCGGCTGGATCGTGATCGACCCGCTCACCGCGGCCGAGACGGCGGCGGCGTCGCTGGCGCTGGCCGACGAGCACCTCGGGGCCCGCCCGGTGGTGGCGGTCATCCACACCCACAGCCACATCGACCACTTCGCCGGCGTCCTGGGCGTCACCTCCCACGAAGACGTGGCCGCCGGACGGTGCCGGATCATCGCGCCGGAGCACTTCCTCGCCGAGGCGGTGAGCGAGAACGTCATCGCCGGACCGGTGATGCTCCGGCGGGCGATGTACATGTACGGCGCCCTGCTCCCGGCCGATCCTCGGGGCCACGTCGACGCCGGCCTCGGCAAGGGCACGCCGTTGGGTTCGGTGGGCCTCATCCCTCCCACCGAGGAGATCTCCACCACCGGTACCGAGCTCGACATCGACGGCGTCCGGGTCGTCTTCCAGTCCACGCCCGGGACCGAGGCCCCGGCCGAGATGAACTTCCACTTCCCCGACAAGCGCCTGCTGTGCATGGCGGAGAACTGCTCCCACAACCTGCACAACCTGTACACGCCACGGGGCGCCCAGGTACGCGACGCGCTGGCGTGGAGCAAATACATCGGCGAGGCCATCGACCTGTTCGCCGACGACACCGACACCTGCTTCGCCAGCCACCACTGGCCGCGCTTCGGCGCCGACGATGTCCGGGAGTTCCTGGTCCAGCAGCGCGACCTCTACCGCTGGATCCACGACCAGACGATGCGGCTCGCCAACCACGGCCTCACCCCGCTCGAGATCGCCGAGCAGCTCGACCTGCCACCCGCGCTGCAGACCGAGTTCCACGCCCGCGGCTACTACGGCACGGTCAGCCACAACGTGAAGGCGGTGTACCAGCGCTACATCGGCTGGTTCGACGCCAACCCGGCCAACCTCCACCCGTTGCCGCCCGTGGAGTCGTCCCAGAGGTACGTGGAGTACATGGGTGGCGCCGATGCGGTCCTCGAGCGGGCCCGACGCGATCTCGACGCCGGCGAGTACCGCTGGGTGGCGCAGGTCGTCAACCACGTGGTGTTCGCCGATCCCCAGAACACCGAGGCCCGGGCCCTGCAGGCCGACGCGCTCGAGCAGCTCGGCTACCAGGCCGAGTCGGCGCCGTGGCGCAACTTCTACCTCACCGGCGCCCAGGAGCTGCGGGCCGACGGCCTCTTCGATCTCGGCCACGCATCGCTCGGCGGGTTCGCCACCGCCATGACCACCGAGATGCTCTTCGATGCCCTCGCCGTCCGTCTCGTGCCCGACCGCCTCGATGACGAGCCGTGGTCCTGCAACTGGCACCTGAGCGACCGGGACGAGGACCACGTGATCGGTGTCTCGAACCGCACGCTGTTCCACCGCCCCGATCGCCGCGACGACACGGCCCCGTGCCGCGTCACCTCCACGAGTGCCACGCTGATCGGTTTGATCGATCGGACGGTCACGGTGGACGACGCCGTCGCCGACGAAAGCCTCACGATCGACGGGGACGCGGCCCCGCTCGCCATCCTCTTCGCCGCCGTCGACACCTTCGCCCGCATGTTCCCGATCATCACCCCCTGAGGACCGAATGAACGCCGTTTCCCCGTCCCGGCCCCGCAACGTCGCGGTGGTCCTGCTCGACTCGCTCAACCGCCACCTGCTCGGTGGCTACGGCGGCACCGAGTTCGACACCCCGAACCTCGATCGGTTCGCGGCCGACCACGCCGTCCGCTTCACCAACCACGTCACCGGTTCCCTGCCGTGCATGCCGGCCCGTCACGACATCCTCTGCGGTGCGCTCGACTTCCTCTGGAAGTGCTGGGGGTCGATCGAGCTGTGGGAGCAGCCCATCACCGCCCAGCTCCACGATGCCGGCGTGGTGACCCAACTCGTCACCGACCATCCCCACCTGTTCGAGACCGGCGGCGAGAACTACCACACCGATTTCCACGGGTGGGAGTACCTGCGGGGCCACGAGGGCGACCCGTGGCGGACCTGGGCCGACCCGTCCTGGCTCGGTGCCCCGGCCCAGCGCGCCCACACCGCGGGCTGGTTCTACGAGCGCGCCCACGGATTCAGTGGCGTGACCAAGGCCTACGACGTCGGCCGGACCCACTTCCGCACCGAAGACGAGTACCCGGGCCCGCAGACGATGGCCTACGCCGCCCGCTGGCTCCGTGAGGCAACACCCCACCACCCCGAGGGATGGTTCCTCTTCGTCGACGAGTTCGACCCCCACGAGCCGTTCGACACGCCCGAGCCGTGGGCCTCGATGTACCAGGACGGCACCCATCAGGGCGATGCCCTGATCTGGCCGCCCTACGCCGACGGCGCGGTGGTGAAGGACCAGCTGACCGAGGCCGAGGCCCGCCACATCCGGGCCAACTACGGCGCCAAGCTGTCGATGATCGACCACCACCTCGGCCGTGTCCTCGACGCCTTCGACGAGGGCGGGTTGTGGGCCGACACGGCGCTCGTGGTGTGCACCGACCACGGCCACTACCTCGGCGAGCCGCGCCGGGGGCGCGACCTCTGGGGCAAGCCGGCGGTGCCCCAGTTCGAACCGCTCGGTCACACGCCGCTGCTGGTGGCCTGGCCGGGGGCGACGCCGGGGACCACGGTCGACGCCCTCACCACCAACGTCGACCTCCACGCCACCATCGCCGATGTCTTCGGCGTCACGCCGATGCACCGGACCCACGGCCGTTCGATGGTGCCGCTGCTCGAGGGCACGGCGAGCTCCATCCGGGAAGCGGCCATCGGCGGCGTGTTCGGCAGCTGGGTGCAGGTGACCGATGGGCGCCGCAAGTACGCCCGGGCCCCGGACGGCGATGGCTTCCCGCTGTCGATGTGGTCGAACCGATGGTCGACGATGCCGTTGCACGTGGCCGGCATCCGCGGACTCCCAGACCCCGACGATCGCGCCTTCCTCGACCACATGCCCGGCACCACGATCCCGGTGCTGCGCCAGCCCTGGCAGCCGGGCGACATGGTCCCGATGTGGGCCAGCGGCGCGCACAACGCCGGCGACCACCATCTCTACGACCTCGACGTCGATCCCGACGAGACCGAGAACCGCACCGGCGAACCCGTCGAGGCCGAGCTCGTCGAGCTGCTCCGGACCGTGCTCGACGAGGTGGAAGCCCCGGCCGAGCAGTACCAGCGCCTCGGCATCGCCTGACCCGTCGGTAGCGCGCTACCGACCCGTCAGAGGGTCACCAGGTGGCGTCGCGGCGCAGGACGGCGTCGGCACCGCCGTCGACGAAGAGCACCTGGCCGGTGATGTGGGTGTTCTCCGGGCTGGTGAGGAACTCCAGCACGGCGGCGATCGTCTCGGGTCGAGCGTGGCCGTGGAGCGGCATGGGCACCGCGGTGTCGACGAGCTCCACGGAGGACTCGGAGCCGAGCAGCTCGGCCGTCATCGGCGTGACCACCGTGCCGGGGGCCACCGCGTTCAGCGCGATCCCCGCCCCCGCCCACCGCGGGATGGTCGCCTGGCGCCGTAGCCAGCGGGCCAGCGCCGTCTTGGAGGTCAGGTAGGCCATCGAGGGGTTCTCGTCGATGCGCCGGCACGCTTCGTCCTCGTCTCCGGCGAGGCAGGCCTCGACCACGGACTCGTCGGCGCCGAGGATGGAGGCGATCGACGAGATCACCACCGCCCGGGGATCCTCGCCGGCCTCCAGCAGCGGGCGGAGCAACTCGAGGGTGGCGACGGCGCCGAAGTAGTTCACCGAGATGGTGCGCCGGCCGTCGACCGAGATGCCGGCGCCGGCGATCACCGCGTCGACCGCACCGTCGCACACGCCTGAGACACCATCGGCCATCGCCTGTCGGCCCGCCGGCGTGGACAGGTCGGCCTCGACGTCGGCGTCGTGCAGATCGACGCCCACCACCCGGTGACCGGCTGATCGCAACCGCTCGACGGTGGCGGCACCGATGCCCGACGCCGACCCGGTCACCACGTATGTGCGCATGCCGGCATCCTCGCAGATGCCCGAATGGTGCGTCAGAAATCGCCGGCGTTCCGACGCACGGGACGGAGGACGTCGTCGATGGCGATGAAGTCGACCGGGCCCGTTCCGCCCAGGCCGAAGTCGATGGCGGCCAGGGCCCCCGCGGCGCGGACCACCAGGTCGCGGCCGGCGTCGGTGATCGACGCCAGCCGGGTCCTTCCGTCCTCGGGATGCGGCCGCCGCTCCACCAGGCCGTCGCGCTCGAGACGATCGATGGTGTTGGTGACGCTCGCCGGGTGGACCTGGAGCCGCTCGCCGACCTTGCCCAGCGGCATCGAGCCCCGCCGCGAGAAGTGGAGCAGCGCCAGGGCCTCGAAGCGCGAGAAGTTCAGGCCCAGCGGGGCGAGGGTGGCGTCGATGCGGTGGAGCAGGATCTGATGGGCCCGGGTGATCGCCGTGGCCGCCGCCATCGCGTGCTCCGCGCCCCACCGGTGGGCGACCCAGTTGCGCCGGGCTTCGGCGACCGGATCGAACTCGAGTGCCATGGCCGGTACACTACGGAAAGATACTTGGACATCAAAGGACTTCACCATGGGCGGAGACACGACCGATCGGGAACGCTGGCAGGAGGCCTACGACTCGGCCACCCGCCGCGAGACACCTTTCTCCACCCGGTCGGGGGTCGAGCAGGACGCGGTGTACGGCGACGGCCCGTATCCGGGCCAGTACCCCTACACCCGGGGCATCCACGCCCCGATGTACCGGTCCCGCCTGTGGACGATGCGCATGTTCGCCGGTTTCGGGACGGCGCAGGACACCAACGGACGCTTCAAGGACATCCTCCGCAACGGTGGCACCGGCCTGTCGACCGCCTTCGACATGCCCACCCTGATGGGACGCGACTCCGACAGTGAGTGGGCGCTGGGAGAGGTCGGTCGGGCCGGCGTGGCCGTCGACACCCTCGCCGACATGGAGGACCTCTTCGCCGACATCGACCTGGGGTCCGTGTCCACCTCGATGACCATCAACGGTCCCGCTCCCATCGTCATGGCCATGTACATCGCCACGGCCGAGAAGACCGGCGTGGCGCGGGCTGCCCTGTCCGGCACGATCCAGAACGACATCTTCAAGGAGTACCAGGCCCAGAAGGAGTACATCTTCCCGCCCCGGCCCTCGGTCCGGCTCATCACCGACATGATGCGCTTCACCACCGCCGAGATGCCCCGCTGGCACCCCATCTCGATCTCGGGCTACCACATCCGCGAAGCGGGTTCGACCGCGGCGCAGGAGCTGGCGTTCACGCTCGCCAACGGCTTCGCCTACGTGGAGGCGGCCATGGCGGCGGGCCTCGACGTCGACGCCTTCGCCCCCCGGCTCAGCTTCTTCTTCAACGCCCACTCCGACTTCTTCGAGGAGATCGGCAAGTTCCGGGCCGCCCGGCGCATCTGGGCCCGCTGGATGAAGGAGCGCTACGGCGCACAGGATCGCCGTTCCCACATGCTGCGGTTCCACACCCAGACCGCCGGTGTGTCGCTCACCGCCCAGCAGCCCCGCAACAACATCGCCCGGGTCGCCATCCAGGCGCTGTCCGCCGCCCTCGGTGGCACCCAGTCCCTCCACACCGATTCCTACGACGAGGCCCTCGCCCTTCCCACCGAGGAAGCAGCTCGGATCGCGCTGCGCACCCAGCAGATCGTCGCCCACGAGACCGGAGTGACCAACGTCGCCGATCCGCTGGGCGGCTCGCCTTACGTCGAGTGGATGACCGACGAGATGGAGCGCCAGGCCGAGGAGGTCTTCGCCCACCTCGACGAACTGGGCGACGGCTCCATCCTCGAAGGCGTGTACGCCGGCATCGACGATGGCTACTTCGTGAGCGAGATCGCCGACGCCTCGTACCGCTTCGAGCGCGAGGTCAACGCCGGCGAGCGCATCATCGTGGGCGTCAACGCCTTCACCGACGGCAACGACGAGAGCGAGCAGAACCTGCTCCGCGTCGATCCTGCCGTCGAGGAGCTCCAGCGCAAGCGACTCGCCGAGGTCAGACGATCCCGCGACGACGCCAGGGTCGCCGCCGCCCTCGACCAGGTCCGCCGCACGGCCGCCGAACCCGGCGCCAACACCATGCCGGCGCTCATCGATGCGGCCAAGGCCTACGCCACCGAGGGAGAGATCGTGACCGCACTCGAATCCGTCTTCGGGACCTACGTCGAGAAGACCGTGATATGAGCGAGCCGAACATCCGGATCGTCCTGGCCAAGCTCGGTCTCGACGGGCATGACCGGGGCCTGCGGGTCGTCACCCGCATGCTGCGAGACGCCGGCTTCGAGGTCATCTACCTCGGCCTGCGCCAGACGGCGGAGATGGTCGTGGCCGCAGCCATCCAGGAGGACGCCGACGCGGTCGGGCTGTCGCTCCACAACGCCAGCCACATGACCCTCGCCCCTCGCATGGTCCAGGCCCTGCGCGACGCCGGACTCGACATCCCGGTCATCGTCGGAGGCATCATCCCCGACGACGACGTGCAGCCACTCCGCGACGCCGGCATCGCCGCCATCCTCGGCCCCGGCGCGTCGGCCACCGACGTCGCCACCGCGGTCCGCGACGCCGTCGCCGCCACCGCTTCCCACTGAGCGGACGGGCGCTCCGTTCTGGCCCCGGCCCGTGCCGCGGCCGGTGTCAGCGCACCGCGGCCCGGACGGCGTCGATCAACCCCGCGGTGCGGGGGTCGTCGGAGAGGTTCGTGCCCATCTTGTTCATCACGTAGCCGAAGCCGACCCGATGATCCGTGTCGGCGAAGCCGAGCGAACCCCCGGCGCCCGCATGGCCGAAGCTGCCGTCGCCCATCAGCGGCGAGAACGACGACGGCAGGAAGAACCCGAGCCCGAACCGGGTCGGGACCACCAGGGTCCGGTCCCGACCGTTGCTCTGCTCGGCGGTGGCCGCCTTGACGGTGGCGTCGTCGAGCAGGCGGATGCCGTCGACCTCACTCACGCACGCGGCGTAGAGCCGCGCCAGCGAACGGGCGTTGGTGATCCCGTTGGCGGCCGGGATCTGGGACGCCCAGACCTCGGGCCGGTTCCATGCCATCTCTCCATCTCCAGCGCCCAGGTCGAAGGCGCCGTTGAGGTGCAGGGCCCGGTTCGTCACCGACTCCGGGTTCAGGTAGGCGGCCGCGAGGTCGCCGAGCAGCGGGACGATCTCGGGGTCCAGATCGGCGATGTCGAAGGCCGCCTCCTCTGGTCTGGCCGCCACCAGCGGGGCGACGCGACTCCCCTCGGACTCGGGCAGACCGATCCACAGGTCGAGGCCCAGCGGACGGGCCAGCTCGTCGGCAACGAACTCGCCGATGGAACGACCGGTGATGCGCCGCACCACCTCGCCCACCAGCCAGCCGTACGTCAGGGCGTGGTAGCCGTGCGCCGTGCCCGGTTCCCACAACGGGGCCTGCGCCGCCAGGGCCTCGACGATCGGACTGACCTCGAGCACCTCCCCGAGCGAGAGACGGGCGTCGACGACCGGGAGCCCGACCTGGTGGGCGAAGATCATCCCGATGGTGGCGTCCTGCTTTCCGGCCTGACCGAACTCGGGCCAGATGTCGGTCACCTTGGCGTCGAAGTCGAGCAGACCCCGCTGGGCCAGGAGGTGAGCGGCGATGGCGGCGATGCCCTTGGTGGTCGAGAAGACGAGCTGGAGGGTCGAGTCGTCGTACGGGCGTCCGGTCGACGCATCGGCGATCCCACCCACGAGATCGACCACGCACGCACCGTCGACGTAGACGGCCACTCCGGCCCCGATGTCGCCGTGCTCGACGAAGTTTCGCTCGAAGGCATCCCGGACGCCTTCGAAGCCGGCGGCCACGGTGCCGGTCACTGTCGTCATGTCTCTCTCTCCTGTGGTCGATCGACGGCCACGGACGTTAGCTGCCTTGACCGGGCGGTCAAGGATCACCGGGCCGCTCTAGGGTGACGCCGATGGACGACTTCCTCACTTCGTACGGACCGTGGGCGGTGGTGGCCGGCGCCGGCGCCGGGATGGGAGCCTCGTACGCCAACCAGATCGCCGCTCGAGGTCTCTCGGTCCTGCTCATCGACCGCGACCCGGAACCGATCAACGCCCTCGCCGACACGATCACCGACCAGCACGGCGTCGAGTGCCAGACCCTCACTCTGGACCTCGGCACGCCCGAGGCAGCCGGTGCCGTCCTCGACGCCTGCGCGGCGATCGACGTCGGCCTCCTCGTCGCCAATGCTGCCGCGGCGTACGTCGGGTGGTTCCGCGACCAGGACCCGGCGTCGTTCGAGCAGCAGCTGCGGGTCAACGCGTTGACACCGACGACGGTGATCCGCGGTCTTCTCCCCCACTTCGCCCGTCGCAGCCGGGCCGGCGTCATCATCATGTCGTCGCTGTCGTCCCGGCGCGGGGCACCGCTCGTCGCCACCTATGCCGCGACCAAGGCCTATCTCGCCATCCTCGCCGAATCCCTCTGGGACGAGCTCGGCGACGACGGCATCGACGTGCTGGGTGTCCTGCCCGGCTCGACCCGCACCCCGGGATGGTTGTCGTCGAACCCGCAGTCGAGTCTTGGCACCGCGACCCTGATGGTGCCCGACGATGTGGTCGCCGAGGCGCTCGACGCGTTGGGCTCCGGTCAGCCGACGATCGTGTCCGGGGTCGACAACCGCGACTCCGAGGCGCTCCTCGAGTCGATGGAGCGTGCCGACGCCGTGCGCATGGTGGGACAGGTGATGCGCGACACCTATCCCGACGAGCGCCAACCCGATCCGACGATCTGACGCCACCGGACCCGCTGAACCCTGATCGCCGTCGACCGGTTCTCCGCCGCGGTGGCAACGGGTACCGAACGGGGAGCCTCCCCCGCCACCGGGCCCGGGAAGGTACGATTCGCCGTGGCGGGCTCGACAGGAACGTTGAGATGAACGACAACACGAGGACCTCCACCCGTGACGACCGCGTGGACGGTCGGACCGCCAGGCGCGATCGCAACCGGATCGCGGTGCTCGACGCCGTGATCGAGCTGTTCTCCGAGGAGAACCTCACCCCCGGCGTCCACCAGGTGGCCGAGCGGTCGGGTGTGTCGCTGCGGTCCGTCTACCGCTACTTCGACGATGTCGACGACCTCGTCGCCGCCGCCATCGACCGGCATGTCGAGCAGGCCAGCCACCTGTTCCAGATGCCCGAGACCGGCGTGGGATCGACATCCGTCCGCATCACCCGGTTCTGCCAACGCCGGATGCGACTGTTCACCTCGGTGCGGGCCGTCTACCGGGCCAGCGCCATCCGGTCCGCCGATCAGGAGCAGCTCTCGGCCCAGATGGACGAGGGTCGCATCGAGCTGTCCAAGCAGACGGCGGAGATGTTCGCGCCAGAGCTCGACGAGCTCCCGGTGGACCGCGCCGTCATCGTGTCCGGGATCCTCGACACGCTGTCCCAGTTCGATTCGCTCGAGCACCTCTTCCGGAACCACGCCTACGACGTCGAGGCCACCACCGAGTTCCTGGCCGACGCCTTCGCCGAGATCCTGCTCTGAGCCGCTTCGCCCGCCGACTTCGTCGGCCGGCTCCGCCCCATGTCCTGGGGGGTTTCTCGGCACCCGGTGACCGGCGGTACGGTCCCGGTCCAGCATCCGTCGACGACCCCGAGGAGACCTGGTGCGCAGCGCCAAAGACTTCTTCGCTCCCCTGGCCATCGGTGCCCCGCAACCGCTGCGGGAGATCCCGTTCCGGCCGTCCCGGAACATCCATTTCTTCCCGCCGGCCAGCGAGAAGATGCGGTCGAAGGTGCCCGACATGGTCGCCACCTGCGACGTGGTCCTCGGCAACCTCGAGGATGCCGTCCCCGCCTCCGACAAGGAGGAGGCCCGGGCCGGGCTGATCGAGGTGGGCACCAAGGTCGACTTCGGGGACTGCCAGTTCTGGACCCGGGTCAACAGCCTGGACTCTCCCTGGGGCCTCGACGACCTCACGGCCGCGGTCACCGAGATCGGCGACAAGCTCGACGTCATCATGATCCCCAAGGTCGAGGGGCCCGAGGACATCCACTACGTGGATCGCCTGGTCGCCCAGCTCGAGGCCAAGGCGGGGCTGCAGCGGCCGATCCTGCTCCACGCCATCCTCGAGACGGCGCGGGGCATGACCAACGTCGAGGAGATCTGTGCCGCGTCGCCACGCATGCAGGGCCTCTCACTCGGTCCGGCCGACCTCGCCGCCAACCGCCGCATGAAGACGACCAGGGTCGGCGGCGGTCATCCCGGCTACCTCGTGCGCTCCGACCCGACGGGCGACGACCTCGAGGCCGGGCGGGTCACGGCGCAACAGGACCTGTGGCACTACACGGTGGCCCGCATGGTCGACGCCTGCGTGTCCAACGGCATCTACGCCTACTACGGGCCCTTCGGCGACATCCGTGACACCGTCGCCTGCGAGGACCAGTTCCGCAACGCCTACCTGCTGGGCTGCGTCGGGGCGTGGTCGCTGCACCCGGTGCAGATCGACATCGCCAAGAAGGTGTTCTCGCCACCGGTCGAGGACGTCGAGCACGCCACGCGCGTGGTCGACGCCATGGGCGACGGGACGGGCGCCGTCATGCTCGACGGCAAGATGGAGGACGACGCCTCGGTCAAGCAGTGCCTGGTGGTGCTCGACCTGGCCAGGCAACTCGCCGAGCGCGATCCCGAGCTGAAGGAGGCCTACGGCCTGTGACGACCGACCCATCGCTGCGCCCGCGCCGCTCGGTGCTCTACATGCCCGGAGCCAACGAACGCGCCCTCGACAAGGCCAAGGGCCTGGCCGCCGACGCCCTCATCCTCGACCTCGAGGATGCCGTCGCCCCTGATGCCAAGGACGAGGCGCGCCAGCGCGTGTGCGCCGCCGCCACCTCGGGCGAGTACGGCCGGCGCGAGATCGCCATCCGCGCCAACGGCATCGGTACCCGGTGGCACGACGCCGACGTCGCCGCCATCTCCGAAGCCGGCCCCGACGCCATCGTGGTGCCGAAGATCGACTCGGTGGCCGACGTCCGTGCCGTCGAGGCGTCGCTCGAGCGCGGCGGTGCTCCCGACCGCACCATGATCTGGGCCATGGTGGAGACGCCGATCGCCATGCTCCACGCCGAGGAGATCGCCGGCTGCTCCGAGCGTCTCGCGGTGCTGGTGATGGGGACGAACGACCTGGCCAAGGAGCTGCGGGCGTCCCACGTGCCGGGAAGGCAACCGCTCCTGACCGGGCTCGGGCTGTGCCTGCTCGCCGCTCGCGCCACCGGCAAGGTGATCCTCGACGGGGTCTACAACGACATCGGCAACGCCGAAGGCTTCCTCGCCGAGTGCCGGCAGGGCCAACAGCTGGGCTTCGATGGCAAGACGCTCATCCACCCCAGCCAGCTCGAACCCTGCAACGAGGTGTTCGCGCCGTCCGCGGACGCGGTGGCCAGCGCCAGGGAGATCATCGCCGCCTTCGAGGAGGCCGAGCGGGATGGCCGGGGTGTGGTCACCGTCAACGGCCGGATGATCGAGAACCTCCACGTCGACGAGGCCCGGCGGACCCTGGCCCAGGCCGACGCGATCGCCGCCCTCACCAGCTGAAGCATCAGCCGGGAGGGCGACGAGAGACGCTCGGGGGCGGGTGGGGTCAGATGCGCGTGTGCCGTTCCTCGATCACGCGGCGATCGGTGACCGGGCGCTCCTCGACGACGTGCGTGCTCGTGCGGGGTGTCGACATCCGGTCGAGCCAGAACAGCGAGATGAGCAGGCCGATCCCGCCGGCGATCATCAAGATGATGCCGATGGCGTCGATGTCGAGACCGGCGACGGTGGCATCGACCGCGAAGGTGAGAATGGCTCCGAGTGCGATGAGGAAGACCGAAGTTCCAGTAGCCATGGGTTGCTGCTCCTTTTGGATACCGCCCCCCGAATGGGGTGGAGTGCACGACCCCCTACCCGGGCGCGGTACATGACAGAACCGTTACGATTCCCGGCAGCCCGGTTCTCCCCGTAGCCTCGACCCATGGACGCGCCCCCCGAGATCACCGAGGTCGACTTCCACTTCGACGTGATGTGTCCGTTCGCGTACCAGACCTCCAAGTGGATCCGGGCCGTGCGCGACCAGACCGGGCTCACCATCAACTGGCGGTTCTTCTCGCTCGAGGAGATCAACCGGGTCGAGGGCAAGAAGCACCCGTGGGAGCGGGAGTGGTCCTACGGCTGGTCCATGATGCGCATCGGTGCGCTGCTGCGCCGCGACGACATGGCCAAGCTCGATGCCTGGTACGAACGGGCGGGCCGGGCCCTGCACGAGGACGGCCACCGGCCCCATGACCCCGATGTGGCCCGTCACCTGCTCGCCGAGTTGGGCTTCGATCCGGGCGTGGTCGACGACGCCATCGCCGATCCCACCACCCACGACGAGGTCAAGGTGGAGCACGACAAGGTGGTGGCCGCCGGCGGCTACGGCGTGCCCACGCTGTTCTTCCCGGACGGCCAGTGCCTGTTCGGGCCGGTGATCATGGAGCCCCCCACCGAGGGTGATGCCGTGCTCCGCCTGTGGGATGCCACCACCGCATGGCTCGAGTTCCCCCATCTCTACGAGCTCCAGCGCCCCAAGACCGAGGTCGACGGTCGCTTCATCGCCAAGACGTTCAAGCCCTACCTCGAGGCGCGTGACTGGGTGTCGATCAACCGGGGGAAGGTCATCGAGTTCGACCGCCTGGCCACCGACTGAATCCGTCAGCCCGCGATCGGTCGGAGGTCGCCCTTCTCGATCTGTTCGACGAGCACGAACTTCTGGACCTTTCCGCTGCCGGTGAGCGGGAAGTCGTCGGTGCGGTACCAGAACCGGGGCACCTTGTGGGGCGCCAGCGACTCCCGGCAGAACGCCTGCAGCTCGCTCGGCTGCAGGTCGGCGCCCTCGGAGAGCTGGATCACGGCGCCGACCTGCTCGCCCCACGTGGGGTCCGGGACACCGACCACGGCCACCGATGCCACCGACGGATGCTCGAACAGGCGGTTCTCGATCTCGGCCGGGAACAGGTTCTCTCCCCCACGGATGATCATGTCCTTGAGCCGACCGGTGATGGCGAGGTAGCCGCGCTCGTCCATGGTGCCCAGATCGCCGGTGTGCAGCCAGCCGTCGGTGTCCACGGTCTCGGCGGTCACCTCCGGCATGTCGAAGTAGTCGATCATCTGCATGTACCCGCGCGCGCAGATCTCGCCTTCCGTCCCCGGCGCCACGATCGCGCCGGATTCGACGTCGATCACCTTCACCTCGGTGCTGGGCATCGGCTGGCCCACCGTCGTGCCCTTGTCCTGGGGGGTGTCGTCGGCCCTGGTCATCGACACCAGCGGTGACAGCTCGGTCTGGCCGTAGACGATCTGGAACGCACAGCCCAGGGTGGACTCGATGTTGCGGACCAGCTCCGGCGGCACCATCGCACCCCCGCTGAGCACCGCCTGCAACGACGAGATGTCGCGGGTGGCGAAGTCGGGGTGGGACATCATGGCGATGAGCATGGTGGGCACGGCCCCCATGGCCGAGGGACGGTAGGTCTCGATCAGTTCGAGCACGAGGGCGGGGTCGAACTGCTCGACGAGGACCAGGTGCTGTCGGAGCGAGGCCGAGCCGAGGACACCCATGACGCAGCCGCCGGTGTGAAACAGGGGCATCGGAGTCAGGCTGGTGCCGCGGTCGACGCCGTAGAAGTGGCCCTGGTAGCGGGCGTTGTTGGTGATGCCCCGGTGACGGAGCCGGGCGCCCTTGGGGAACCCGGTGGTGCCCGAGGTGTACTGGATCTGGGCCGGGTCGTCGGGCGACACCGCGGGCAGGACGGCGTCGGGGTCGGCCGTGGCGAGCAGCTCGGTCCAGTTGCTGAACGACACCGTGGTGCGCAGCTCGGGCAGGTCGGCGGCGAGCTCGTCGGCCAAGGCCCGCAGCGACTGGTCACGGAAGCTGTCGGTGTGGAACAGGCCCACGGCGCGTGACTGGCGCAGGACGTACGCCGCCTCGTCACGGCGCAGCGCCGGGTTGATGGTGACCAGCACCATGCCGGCGAGGCCGAGGGCCCATTCGAGGATCACCCACTCGGGCACGTTGTGGGCCCACACCGCCACGTGGTCGCCGGGTTCGAAACGGGCCAGCAGGGCGCGGGCCGCCTGCTCGGCCTCGTCGAGCAGCTCGGGCATAGGTCCACTGGCGGCGGCAGGCCGGGTCGGCCACGCCGGCCGTGAGGGCGAGCTGGTCCGGGGCGTCGGCCGCGGCCTCGCGCAGCAGCCCGCCCACGGTGGTCTCCCGGACCGCATCGCTGGTGTCGGCCGGCCAGTACGACTCGGTCAGGACCATGGTGCTCCCCCTGATGTGACGGTTCCCGGCCGGGGACTGTAGGTCAGCGCACCCGTCGATGGTCCTGACAACCAGGGCACCAGCGGGCGCGGCGGCCGCCGACGACGGCCGAGCGCGTGGGAGCGCCACACGTGGCGCAGCGGGCCCGGCCGTGGACGCGGAGCTCGTCGGCGAAGCGTCCGCGACGCTCCCACAGGTCGACCCACCCCTCGTCGGGGAGGGTGACGCCGCCTGAGGTGGCGGACGCCATCGTGATGTCCCGGGCGGCGTCGAGGATGCGGGCCCAGGCCGTGGGACGGAGGTCGGCGGCCGGCCGGCGGGGCGAGATGGCGGCCCGGTGCAGCGCCTCGTCGGCCAGGTAGCTGCCGATGCCCGACACGGAGCGGATCTGGTCGAGCAGCACGGCCTTCACCCCGACCTGGCGGTTGGCGGCCCGGGAGGCCAGCACGTCGGCCGACACAGCGGGATCGAACAGGTCGGCGGCGACGGGCGGGGCCGCGCCCAGGACCCGCAGCTCACCGAAGGTGCGGGGGTCGCGGAACCACACCTCGACCGGGGCGTCGTCGGTCCCCGGCGCGCCCTCGGGCGGACCCGGCACCTCCGACACCGACCCCAGCCCCGATCCCAACCCCGTTCTTGTCGGCGAAACGGGATGCTGGACCCCCGTTCTTGCGACAAGAACGGGATGGGGTGGGGTGCGATCGTGCGTCGGGGCGGCGAGGTGGAGCCGGGCGTGGACGTGGCGGTCGCCCGGGATGTCGCCCGGGCGTCGGGCCAGGAGCTGGCCGCTCATCCGGAGGTGGATGCCGAGCCGGGGTTCGATGTCCGCGAAGCGGACGACGAGCCACTTGCCGTGCCGGTGGACACCGGCGACCCGAGCACCCACGAAGCCGGCCAGGGCAGCGACGGGTTGGGCCCGGGTGGTGCGCGGGTGCGTCACCGCGATGTCGGTCAGGACCCGTCCGGCGGCGACGAGGTCGAGCTGACGGGCGGCGACCGTGACCTCGGCGGCCTCGGGCATCAGTCGTGCAGGAGCTCCTCGGGCTCGATCAGGTCGCCGGCCGCGGCCAGGGCGCTGGCCAGGCCCACGGCGCGTCCGTACACGGCGGTGAAGAACGCTTCGCTGACGTGATCCTGACCGGGCAGGGGCGGGCGCCCGAGCGAGCGGACCACGGCGGCGGGATCGTCGGTGATCCTGATGTCGCTGGTCGGATCGGGCAGCTTGGACTTGTCGCCCCAGTATTCGGCGGTGGCCTTCGTGCGGTTGCGACGCTTGCGGTTGCGGCGCCGGCCCCCGCCGGATTGCCCGTTCTGGCCCTTGCCGCCACCGTTGGAGCCGTTGGAGGTGTTCATTCGTCGTCTCCGTCGTCGGTGAGGAGCAGGTCGGGGTCGATGCCCAGCGCGGCCTGGAGCTGATCGGCGTCGAGATCACCGATGGAGCTCGATTTGGGCAGGACGAGATCGGCGATGCGGCGCTTGCCCGCGACGACCTCCTCGACCCGTTCGTCGACCGTGCCCGGACAGACCAGCCGGTGGCAGATGACGGTGTTCTTCTGTCCGATGCGCCAGACGCGGTCGCGGGCCTGGTCCTCGACGGCTGGGTTCCACCACCGGTCGTAGAGCACGACGTGGTTGGCCGACGTCAGGTTGAGGCCGGTGCCGCCCGCCTTGAGCGAGAGCACCATGGCCCCCGCCCCCTTGCCAGCCTGGAAGTCGCTGACGAGCTTGTCGCGTGCCCCTCGAGCCAGGCCACCGTGGTAGCAGGCGATGGGGATGCCGTTGCGGGCGGTGAGGTAGTCGGCCAGCTTCTCGCCCCACGATGCGAAGTGGGTGAAGATGAGCAGGCGCTCGCCCGATTCGAAGACCGACTCGACGATCTCGTTGAGTCGAGCCAACTTGCCGGATCGGCCATCGAGCTGTTCGCCGGTCTTGGCGTAGGCCTCGGGATGGTTGCAGATCTGCTTGAGCGCGGTGATGGCGGCCAGGACGGCGCCCTTCTTCTTGGGTGTCCCCTCCTGGTCAGCGGTGTCGATCACGAGGCGATCGAGCACGGCCTGGTACAGGCCGATCTGCTCTGCGGTCATCGAGCAGTGGTCGAGCTCGTCGATCCGGTCGGGCAGCTCGGCGGCGATGGCCGGCTCGGCCTTGGTCCGGCGGAACACGAGGATGCCGTTGAGCGCCCGCAGGGCACTCTCGGCTCCGTCCTTGCCGGTGCCGCTGGGCGACAGCTGCGAGATGAACTGGGACCGACCACCGACCAGGCCCGGGTTGCAGTAGTCGATGATGGCCCACAGATCGCCGAGACCGTTCTCGATCGGGGTGCCCGTGAGCGCCACCCGGGTACGGGCTTCGATGCGACGCAGCTGTTGTGCCGTGTCCGAGGTGGGGTTCTTGATGGCCTGGGCCTCGTCGAGCACGACCTTGGACCAGGCGATCTTGGCCAGCGCATCGACGTCGCGCACGGCGGTGCCATAGGTGGTGATCACCAGATCGGCCTTCTCGGTCATGGCCGGGATGCCTCGCTCGCTCGAGCGGTTGGGCCCGTGATGGACCACCACCCGCAGGCGCTTGGTGAAGCGACGGGCTTCGGCGGCCCAGTTCCCGACGACGGCAGGGGGGGCGATCACCAGGGTGGGCCCCTCGCCCAGGGTCTCGGCCACGTGGGCGAGCATGGTGGGCGTCTTGCCGAGGCCCATGTCGAGGGCGAGACAGCCGCCGAGGCCGGCGTCGTCGAGGAAGCGCAGCCATGCCACGGCCTCGGCCTGGTAGCTGCGCAGGTCTCCGTCGAACGAGTCGGGCGTGACCACGTCGGCGTCGGAGATCTTGGCCGCGCTGCGGAGCAGGTCGGCGGCCCAGCCACCACCGCTGATCGAGATGCCACCCGACAGCGGCGAACCCTCGAGCCCGAGCGCCT
The DNA here is from genome assembly GCA_963747745.1 of uncultured Acidimicrobiaceae bacterium. Lineage (GTDB taxonomy): Bacteria > Actinomycetota > Acidimicrobiia > Acidimicrobiales > Salinilacustritrichaceae > Salinilacustrithrix. The sequence goes on along the minus strand of CAVVGJ010000007.1, from coordinate 48,107 downwards.
GGCGCAACATGTCGGCCCCGCTGAGCTGGGTCTTGTCGGCCCGTTCGGCGAGGGCGGCGGCGGCTTCTTTCAGGTCGGCCTTGTCGAGCTCGACCCAGCGGTCGCCCGAGCGGATCAGCGGCTTGGCCTGCGATGCGAGGCGTTGGATGTCGGCCGCGGTGAGCTCGACGTCGTCGAAGACGACCGACCAGCGGACGTTGGCCAGCTGCTGGGCACCGACCATCGACTCGTGGGCCTCCTCGGCCGTGAGGCGGAGGCCGGGGGTGGGCTTGCGCCGCGACAGCGCCGGTACCCGGACGTCGAAGCCGGCCGCGGTGAGCACGTCGCCCGTGGCGCTCATCAGCTGCCATGCCTCTTCCTGGCTGAGGATGACTTCGCCCCGACGTCGGCCTCCGGGGCGGCTCAGCTCGGGGAAGAGCCGTTCGACCCGGGCGAGTTGGTCGCGCATCTCGCGCGCCCGGGTGTTCGAGGCGTTGACCATGGCGACCTCGACCGGTTCGAGCCCGCCCTCCGGACCGGGGCCGAGCACCGAGCAGTGCCAGGCATTGCCCTCGTCGGGCGGATCGAGCTTGACGGTCAGGGCGAACTTGGCCGTGCCCGTGACGGGTGACGACCACTGATCGAGGCGGCGGACCAGCTCGGCGCCGGCCCGGGTCGGGGCATCGAAGGGGCGGGCGTCGAGGGAGGCGAGCACCGTCTCGGCCACGTCGGTGCGCGACTTCGGATCGGGCGGTGGCGCCGGCACCTCGAGACGCTGGGCCGCCATCTGGCAGATCGTGGCCACCAGGTCGGTGAGCACCGACTGGGTGAAGGCCCGGCCGTCCTGGCGGTTGCCGGCGGTGGCCGCCGCACCGGGGCGGACCTCGGCCAGTTCGGCGATGACCTCGGGGTCGATCAGCGCCGGCTCCCAGCTGACCTGGAACGTGGAGAGATCGGGACCCTTGGAGCCGGAGTCGTCACGGCGGCGCAGCTTGCGCAACCGGGGCACCATGCGCCCCTGGGCCACGAGGCGCACGGCCAGGGCGGTGGTGAGCCCGAGCCACGGCACGGTGGCCCCGATGCCGTCCTCGTTCGCCGAGACCCGCTGGGCGACGAGCCAGCCGAGGGTGGACCCGATCGGGGCGACGAGGCTGTCGGCCCTGGTGCCGTCGAGGAGCCGGATCGAGCGGTGCTCCTCCCACGGGATCGATCCGCCGCCGGCGCCCTGCAACCGGGCCCGCACTCCGGCGAGGTCGTCGGTCGGCGCGTTCCGCCCGCCGGCCCAGGCGATGAGGACACCGGGCTCCCACGACAGCTGGAGCTGGGTGACACCGACCTCCTCCTCGTCGTCGTCCGCTGGTTGCTGCGGGCTCGACTTTGGCCGGGGTCGCTGGCCGTCCGGGATGACCTCGTCCTCGCGCGGCGGGCCGATGAGCTCGGTGAGGACCTCGTCGATGCGGAATGCCTCGCGGTCGAAGTCCTCGACGATCAGGGTTCGTTCCGGACCGCGGACCTGGCGCTTGGTCTCCTCGATGACCCGATCGGCGTTGTCGAGCAGGCGGTAGAGCACGCGCACCCAGTCGGCACGGAACCGCTCGAGGATGGCGCGCTGCTCGTCGCTGGCGCGGCCGTCCAGGTGATCCTGGACGATCGCTTCGAAGTCGCTGGGCAGCACCCTCGGGAGAAGGTCTGGTCCAGGCAGGGTGGTGCTGGTGATCGTGGTCTCCGTTCACAGGTCGTGACACCGGCGACGACATCGGTCGCATGCCGGTCCCACGGCAACATCGCCATGTACGAGCCTTCGCCCCTGGGAGCGAGTGTCCGGGTGGGTGGCGGTCCCACCGGAGCTGACCGTGCACCGAAGCGGTGGCCGGCTGGCCCGATGGTCAGTGTACCCGCTCGGAGCCCGCGAACGGTGATCGGAGCGCTACCGGTACCGGGGCAGCAGCTCGGCGACCTGCTCGGGCGTGGTCATCGGGGGGAAGCGGGCCACCACCGCACCCTCGCCGTCGACGAGGAACTTCTCGAAGTTCCAGGTGATGTCGCTCGACTCACCGTCGCCGGGCTGGGCCTCCTTCAGCAACCGGTAGAGCGGCGCCGCCTCCGGGCCGTTGACCTCGATCTTGGAGAACATGGGGAACGTCACGCCGTAGGTGGACGTGGCGAACTCGAGGATCTCGGCATCGGTCCCCGGCTCCTGGTTCCCGAACTGGTTGCAGGGGAAGGCGAGGACGGTCAGGCCCTCGGTGTCGTCATGAAGCGCACGCAGACCTGCGTACTGGGGCGTCAGCCCTCACTTGGTGGCGACGTTGACGACCAGGCACACCTGGTCGCGGAACTGGTCGAACGGGACCTGGTCGCCGGTGATGGATGTCATCTCGAGATCGTGGAAGGCGCTCATGCCGCGCCAATGTAGATCGTGGATCACCGCCGGCGACCGAACTGGCGATCGAGCTGGCGCCGCTCGCGCTTGGTGGGTCGCCCGCTGCCCGGATCGCGCACCGCCTGCGGCGTGTCGCGGAGCCGTTCGGGCGGCGGTGGACTGTGGTCGACGAAGCACGTCGCCGCGACGGCGGCACCCACTCGCTTGGCGATCGGCTCGACGACCTCGAGGATCCGCTCGCGATCCCCGACGCGGGCGGTGACACGGTCGCCCGCGGTCACGTGGTGGGCGGGCTTGACCGAGCGACCCCCCACCGACACGTGCCCGCCGGCGCAGGCCCGGCTGGCGTCGGACCGTGTCCGGTAGACGCGGACCGCCCACAGCCAACGGTCGATACGGGTCGACTCCACGCCGCCATGCTCGCGCGCGTTCATCCGGAGCTGCCGGGGGCCACGGCTGATCTCGGGGTCACGACCGGTCAGCGGGAGGTTCGAGCGCCTCGGCCCACCGGCGCAGCACCGCCACCTCGGGGATGGTCGCCCGTCCGCCCGGATGGGCGCCCCGGAGCAGGCGACCCCCGTCCCCGTCGACGGTGACGACGTCACCCACCGCCACCCGCAGGCCGCCGGCTTCGACGGCATCGTCGAGGATCCGCAATCCGGCTGCGCCGACCACGGCGGGCAACCCCCACGACCGGGCCACGACCGCGGCGTGGCTGACCAGCCCCCCGTGGGTGGTGACGAGCCCCACCGACGCCGCCATGCCGCGCACGTCGGCGGGCGACGTCTCCGATCGGACCAGCACGACGTCGACCCCACGGTCCCGGGCGTCGACCGCCGCGTCCACGTCGAGGCACAACGTCCCGATGCCCCGGCCGGGCGCGGCCGCGAGGCCGGTGACGACCACGTCGGCGGCGTCGACCGGGTCGCCCGTGCCCACCGTGGGTGGATCGTCGAGCAGCGCTCGGCACCGTTCGACCGCCCCGGCCCGATCGAGTGGGAACCCGGGATCCTCGGCCATCTCGACCGCGGCCCGCATCGCCGCCTGGGGGCTGCGCTTGGCTCGCCGTACCTGCAGGAGCCACAGCACACCTTGCTGCACGGTGAACTCGATGTCGACCATGTCGGCGTAGGCGAGCTCGAGAGCTCGCGCTGCCGCGGCCAGTTCATCCCAGACCGCGGGCCAGCGGCGGCGCATCACCACCAGCGGCAGCGTGTCGTGGTCACCGGCGACCACGTGGCTGCCCGGTGCCTCGATGAGGAAGTCGCCCATCAGCACCTGCTCGCCCGTCGACGGATCGCGGGTGAAGGCCACCCCGGAGCCGGAGTCGTCGTCACGGTCGCCGAACACCATCGTCTGGACCGTGGCGGCCGTCCCGATGCCGGCGTCGATCGCTTCGACGCTGCGGAATCGTGCGGCCTGATCGCTGTTCCAGCTGTCGAACACGTCCCGCACGGCGGCCAGCACCTCTTCGGCGCTCTGCCCGACCTCGAGCTTGGTCTCGAGCATCCCCGGCATCGAGATCGCCGCGCCCGAGCGGACGCTCACCAGCAGCGGGGCATCGGGATCGCCGAGTCGCCTGCCGGTGCGGTGTTCGAGTCCGGCCAGCGCGCCGCGGATCTCGGTCTCGAGCGCACCGGTCCAACCGTCGGCCAGGTAGCTGCGGCACGCCTCGGTGGTGATGGTGAAGCCGGGTGGGACCGGGAGCCCCATCTCGGTCATCGCGGCCAGACCGGCACCCTTGCCGCCGAGGAGCGCGGCGAGACCACCCGGCGGATCCGGGTGGTCGTCGTCGAACGCGTAGACCAGGCGGCGCTTCAGGCCGCGGACTTCTCCAGGATGTGCACGCCGCACGCCGAGCCGAGACCGATGACGTGGGCGAGGCCGACCTTGGCCCCCTCGATCTGGCGGTCTCCGGCCTCGCCGCGCAGGTGGTGGCAGACCTCCCAGATGTTGGCGATGCCGGTGGCCGAGATGGGATGGCCCTTGGACTGCAAGCCACCGGAGACGTTGACGGGCTTGTCGCCGTCACGCCACGGGGCGCCCGACTCGAAGAACTCGACGGCGCCGCCGGGCTCGCACAGCATGAGGTTGTCGTAGTGGACCAGCTCGGCGGTGGCGAAGCAGTCGTGCAGCTCGACCAGGTCGAGGTCCTCGGGGCCGACGCCGGCCTGTTCGTAGGCCTGCTGGGCGGCGTTGCGGGTCAACGTGTTGACGTCGGGCAGCACCTGGCACGCTTCCTGCCAGGGATCCGAGGTCAGGATCGACGCCGAGATCTTCACGGCCCGGCGCTGCTGCTCCTTGGAGAGCGTCTTGAGCTTGGAGCCCGACACGACCACGGCGGCGGCGGCGCCGTCGCAGTTGGCCGAGCACATCGGCCGGGTGTTCGGATAGGCGATCATGATGTCGCCCATGATCTGCTCGAGCGACATCTTCTTGGTGTAGGCCGCCAGCGGGTTCAGCGTGGAGTGCGAGTGGTTCTTCTCGCTGATCTTGGCGAACAGCTCGAAGGGCTCACCGGCGTAGGCGTGGTCGTGGAGGTACTCCATGCCGACCTGGGCGAAGGTACCGGGCATGTTGGCGGTGCCGATGCGGCCGTCGACACCGGCCACGGCGCCGAAGCGGCCGGACGGCTCCCACTTGTGTTCGTCGGACTTCTTCTGGGCGCTGGCCCCGAGCAAGCCCGCACCGGCCAGCTTCTCGACCCCGACCGCGAGGCCCATGTCGCACTCCCCCGCCTTGACGGCGAGGACCACGGTGCGCAGGGCGGTGGCGCCGGTGGCGCACGCGTTCTGCACGTTGTACACGGGGATGCCGGTCTGGCCGATCTGCTTCTGGAGCTGCTGGCCGAAGGTCTGACCCACCAGGTTGCCGTAGGCCATGATCCCCATGTCGCCCATCGTGACGCCGGCATCGTCGAGCGCCGCCATGGCCGCCTCGGCGCCGAGGTCGATGACGTCCTGGTCGAGGTGCTTGCCGAACTTGGTCATCCTGATGCCGAGGATGAAGATGTCTTCGCTCATCATGTCGTTCCTTTGCAGCTTTCAGTTCTTGTGGGATGGATCGCCGTCAGCACGGCGGAAGGATGCATACGACTGTCAGCACGGCCGGCGTCGGGAGCGCGCCAACCCTTCGGGTTGGATGCGAGCAGCCGGCACGGCTGCGGCGGAGCCGCAGACCCTGAGCACGTCCATCAGTACGGCTCGAAACCGAAGCCGATCGCTTCGACGCCGTCGTCGTCGGTGCCCATGGAGTAGGTGGTGAGGCGGACCTTCATGCCCAGTTCACGTGGTCGGGGTCGGGGTCGACGTTGACGATGTTGGTGCGGACGCTGGTGCCATCGCAGTCGACGATGCCGGCCACGAACGGCACGGGCACGCCCGGGGCGGCGAAGGTCACGATGGTGAACGACGTGAGCTCACCCTCGGTCGGGACGTCGACGGCGACGAACTCGGTGCCGAAGCACGACGCACACGCGTTGCGACGGTCGAAGAACCGTGCCCCGCACGACGTGCACTCGTGGGCCACCAGATGGGGGTCGTCGCCCAACACGAGGTAGTCGACGATCGGGATCTGGGTCTGCGTTGCCACGGCAACTCCTCGTCTCACATGCCCCTGGTGCGGCTCGGTCCCTCGTGTCGCACGTCGTCGGAGCGGTCGGTCGTGGTGCCAGCATGTCGCATCACCACGGGTGCAGGCCATTCCGCGGCCGGGTGCTCACGAAACCGTGAACTCCTCCGTGCCGACCGACCCCGATCGTGGGTCGGCGGTAGCGTCGAAGCGTGGACGTCCCCGTCGCCTCCGACCGCCGTTCGAGCCGGATCGACGACGCCGCGCTCGAGGCGCTCGCCCTGCTGGGCGACCCTGATGCGCCGCTCCCGGACGACGCCGTCTCGCTCTGGGACCTCGACGACCACGGCGATCAGCTCCTCCCGTCGTGGTACATGCCGGCCCCCGCGGTCGGGGCGCCGTTGCTCCGCGGCTGGCGGCGGACGGTGGCCTGGATCGTCGTGGCCGCGTTCCTCGCCATCATGGCCGCCGGGCTCTGCTCGACCTACGGCGAGATCGTCATCGCGTAGACCGTTCTCCCCGACGGTCACAGGCAGGCGGCCAGGCCGTCGACGATGGCATCGATCTCGTCGTCGGTGATGACCAGGGGCGGACACAGGACCAGGGTCGGCCCGATGGCCCGCACGATGATTCCCGCATCGAGGAGACGATCGCGCACGGGAAGGGCTTCGCCCTCCACGTCGACGGCCCACATCCCGCCGATGCCTCGGACCTCGGTCACCGCACCGTCGGTGGCCAGTGCCCGCAGCGCCGGACCGAGGCGGTCGCCGATCGCCCCGGCCCGCTCGACCAGACCCTCCCGTTCGATGATGGCCAGATTCGTCACCGCCGCCGCGCACAGCGCCGGGATGGCCGGAGTACGTGTAGCCGGTCCGGAGCACCGCCTCGGGTTCGGCGAGCCGGTCGGCGACGTCGGCCGAGACCACCACGCCGGACATGGGCTGGTAGCCGGACGTGACGCCCTTGGCGAAGGAGAACAGATCGGGCACCACGCCGTAGGTCTGCGACGCGAACCAGTGGCCGGTGCGGCCGAAGCCGGTGATGACCTCGTCGAACGCCAGCAGTGCGCCATGGTCGTCGCACAGCCGGCGCAAGGCACCGAGGTAGCCCTCCGCCGGTGGGTACACGCCGCCGGCCCCCTGCACGGGCTCGGTGAACACGGCAGCGATGCGGTCGCCCTGCTCCGCGAACAGGACGGACACGGCCTCGATGTCGTCGGCCGCCACCTCGACCACCGACGGCAGCAGCTCGCCCCAGCCGACGCGGTTGACTTCGATGCCCTGGACGCTGGTGCCACCGACGTTGGTGCCGTGGTAGCCGCGGTTCCGCTTGATCACGATCTGGCGCTGAAGATCGCCCCGGCGCTGGTGGACGTGGCGCGCCAGCTTCAGGACCGTGTCCACCGCGTCGGATCCGCTGCATCCGAGGAAGACCCGGCCGTCGGGATGGGGCGAACGGCTCCTGATCGCCTCGGCCGCGGCCACCGCCACCTCGCTGCCGAAGGGGTCGAAGTTGTTGTAGCAGTCGACCCGGCGGAGCTGGTCGGCGATGGCGTCGATGATCTCGTCGCGCCCGTGCCCCACCTGGCAGTTCCACAGGTTGGCGACCCCGTCGATGTACTCGTTCCCGTCGCCGTCCCAGACCCGCGACCCCTCGGCCCGAGCGATGTGGCGGAAGGCGTCCTCGGGCTTGGACGGTGAGGCGAAGGGGTGGAGGAACGCGTCGTGCATGCCCAGTGCCTACGCCCGAGCCTCCGGCCCCGCAAGCAGCACGGCTCTCACCCCAGGACGCGCGCCACCAGCGCCAATCCCGAGACCACGAGCACCGCCAGCACGGCCCGGTCGAACGCGGGCCCGCCGAGCCGGCGCCGCAGGCGCGTGCCGACCGGGACCATGGTCAACACCGCGACCAGCGCCATCGCCGACACCAGTGCCCGCTGGCCCGTCATCTTGCCGGCGGCGAGCAGCAGCGCGAACTGGACCGCGCCCGAGACGCCGAAGATGGCGGTCACCGAGAAGACGTAGGCGTGCTTCGGCAGCCGGTAGCCGTGCAGCCAGGTGGCCACCACCGGGCCGGACACCCCGACCGCTCCCTGCATGATCCCGGCCAGGCCACCGACCACCGGCGACCACCGGCGGGAGGTCTCGGGTTCGATGCGCAGCGCCGGGGCCCGCACGAAGTTGACGACGAAGCCGACGATGGTGAGGGCGAGGACGATGAGGAGGGGATCCTCGGGCACGTTCACCAGGGCGAAGGTGCCGACGAACGCGCCCGCGAAGCCGGCCCCGACCAGCGCCGGCAGGTCCCTCGACGCGGCGCGCCCGTCGCGGGCGTCGAAGCAGAGCGTGGCGTTCAGGACCAGGTTCGGGAACGCCACGATCACGACCGCGTCCTCGATGCCCAGGGCCAGCGTGATGATCGGCACCGCGATGAGCGGGTAGCCCATGCCGGTGATCGACTTCACGAACGCGCCGAGCAACGAGGCCCCCAACACGATGGCGATCTCGGCTCCGGTCACCGGGAGACCATATGCAGCGCCGCCCCGCAACGCCGACACCACGTGGGGAACGGCGCCGGCCGCTGGCACACTGGCTCGATGGACATCGAGTTCTGGATCGACCCCATCTGACCGTGGTGCTGGGTGACGGCCCGTTGGGTCGTCGACGAGGTACGACCGGCCCGGGACCTGCACATCACGTGGCAGCCCATCAGCCTGTTCTTCAAGAACCGGCCTGATCCCGGGTCCGATCACTACGAGCCGGTGTTCCGCACCCACAAGCTCCTCCGCGTGATGGAGTCGGTCCGTGCCGCCGGAGGCGACATCGAGGCCCTCTACTGGGAGTACGGCCGGCGGATCCACCACGACAAGGACCGCACCTTCGATCCTGCCGACGCCCTCACATCGGTCGGGATCGACGCCGCCCACGCCGGCGCCTTCGACGACGACACATGGGACACGGAGATCGAGCGGCGCATGGCCGTAGGGCTCGAGCTCGCCGGCGACGACATCGGTACGCCGATCATCGCCTTCGACAACCGCAAGGGCGAGCGACGCGGCTACTTCGGCCCGGTCATCACCCGGGTCCCGCCGCCCGAGGACAGCCTCGCCCTGTGGGACGCCCTCGCCTCGGTGGTGAACATCGACGGGTTCTGGGAGATCAAGCGCACCCGCACCGAACGCCCCGACTACGGCGAACGCCCCTGACGGCGACCACCAGGTAACGCGCCCCGCGTCGGGCGACGTCGGTGATGCCATGAGCCGACGCGAGGCGCCGGGCTCAGTGGTCGAAGACGGCGCTGAGGAACGACTTGGTCCGGTTGTGCTGCGGATCACCGAGGACCTGCGAGGGCGGGCCGGCCTCGACGACGCTCCCGTGGTCGAACATGATCACCCGATCGGCCACCTCGCGGGCGAAGCCCATCTCGTGCGTGACCAGCATCATGGTGGTGTTGCCCTCCTCGGCGATGTCGCGCAACACGGTGAGCACCTCGCCCACCAGCTCGGGGTCGAGGGCGGAGGTCACCTCGTCGAAGAGCATCACGGCCGGCTCGGTGGCCAGCGACCGGGCGATGGCCACCCGCTGCTTCTGTCCGCCGGAGAGCTGGCCCGGGCGTCTGGTTGGCGGCGTGGGCGAGGCCGACCTTGTCCAGCAGGTCCATGCCGCGGGCCTCGGCCTCGGCGCGGGGCCGGCCCTGGACCTTGATCGGGGCCAGCGTGATGTTCTCCAACGCCGTCATGTGGGGGAACAGGTTGAAGTGCTGGAAGACCATGCCCACGTGCGCCCGCACCTGCCGGATGCGCTTCTCGCTGGCCGGCGTGACCCCGTCGGCCTCGTGGTAGAGGTGCTGGTCGCCGATCTCGATGGTGCCCGAGTCGATGCGCTCCAACGTCATGATCACCCGCAGGATCGTGGTCTTGCCCGAGCCGGACGGACCGATGATGACCACCCGCTCGCCGGCGCCGACATCGAGGTCGAGCTCGTCGAGCACCACGTTGGGACCGAAGGCCTTGGTGACCTTGCGCATCCGCACGGCGGCCGCACTGCTCTCGGACGCGGGGGCCTGGTCAGATGCGTTCATAGGAGATGTACCTTTCGAGTCGTCGGACCAGCCAGGCGGCCGGGAGGCTGACGGCGAGGAAGCCGGCACCGATCATGAGGTAGGCCTCGACGGGGCGGAACTGGCCCTGCACCGAGGTGGCGAAGGCCATGAGTCCGGTGACCTGGATGGCGAAGCCGAGCGGCGCATCCTTGAACGCGGCCACGAGGAAGTTGCCGAGCGCGGGGAGCACGTTGGGGATGGCCTGAGGGAGGATGACCTTGGACCATTTGGTGGTGGGGCCGAGGTTGAGCGCGGTGGCCGCCTCCCACTGGCCCTTGGCCACGCTGTTGATACCGGCCCGGTAGGCCTCGGAGCAGTAGGTGCCGTAGTGGACGCCGAGCCCGAAGATCAGCGCCTGGTTCGGGCTGGCGACGACCCCGAGATCGGGCAGGGCGTAGTAGAGGAAGTAGAGCTGCACCAGCAGTGGGGTCGACCGGACGAACTCGATGAACAGTCCCACCGGCCAGCGGATGGCGCGGAACGGCGAGCGGCGGCCGAGGGCGAGGACGAGCCCGACGGCGAGGGCGAGGGCGAAGCCCACCACCGTGGCCATGGCGGTGACCGACAGGGCGTTGAGCAGATCGGGGAGCAACGACTTGGCGTACGCCCAATCGAAGTTGACGTCGCCGTTGGGAGAGACGTCGGTGCGGAACCGCAACCGCGACCGTGTCCCGAGCTGGATGAGCTCGTAGAGGCCGAGGACGACGACGATCACCACCGCCACCGTGGTCGGCCGGCGGTACCACGACACGTGCTCGCCGGGATCGAATTCGGCCGACTCGGCGTCGAGTCGGGTGTCGCCGGGTGCCGTCATCCCAGTGCCCCCGCGCCGGCGACGTCTTCGAGATCGGAATCGGGGGTCCTGGCCTCGCCACCCTCGTACTTGCCCTCGACGTAGCGTTCGACGAGACGGAACAGGCCGTTGATGACCTGGGCGATGACGAAGTAGATGACGAGGGCGTTGAGGAACAGCACCGGGGTGCTGACCGGATTCGTGGCCAGCACGCGGTTGGTGTTGAGCTTGTCGATCTCGTAGGTGAGATCGGACAGACCCACCAGGGAGACCAGCGCGGTGCCCTTGAGGATCTCGATGGTGAGGTTGCCCATCGGGGGCAGGATCACCCGCATCGCCTGGGGCAGCACGATGTGGCGGAGCCGCTGGGTGTTCGTCAGGTTGAGAGCGATCGACGCCTCGGTCTGGCCCTTTGGCACCGACAGGATGGCGCCGCGGATGATCTCGGCTCCGTAGCCGCCCATGTTGAGGCCCAGGGCCAGCGTGACGAGGACGAACAGGTCACGTTGGTCGATCGAGAACAGGATCGGGATGGCGTAGGCGATGACGAAGAGGAGGACGATGGTGGAGATGCCGCGGGCGATCTCGACGTAGACGAGCGCGGCCCCCCGGATCCAGCGTCGATCGGAGAGCCGGGCCACGCCGAAGATGACCGAGAGCACCACGCCGAGCACGAACGAGGCACCCAGGATCTGGAGCGTGTAGATGGTGCCCTCGATGACCCGGTCGTACTGGTTCGAGTTGAGCAACAAATCACCCATGTGGCCCCCCGTTGTCGTTGTCGGTACCAGGTGGTGCCGAACCGTCGATGCCGACCAGCGCCGCAGCGCCGGTCGGCATCGTCGTGGTTCGGTCGGTTGTCGCCGGCCCTGCCCGGGTCAGCTGGTGAGGTCCTCCACGGTGAGGCCCTGCGCCTTCTCCACGTCGGCCTGGGCGAAGCCGAACTGGGTGATGACGTCGGTGAGCTCACCCTTGTCCTGCAGTTCGTTCAGCTTGTCGTTGAACGCGTCGCGCAGAGCCTGGTTCTCGTTGCGGAAGCCGAAGCCACCGCAACCCAGGACCTCCTTGCCGTTCTCGTCGACGGGGGTGAACGCCTCGGTGGTCTCGAACCCGTCCAGCACGTCGGTCTGCTGCTTGACCGTGAGGTAGGTGCCGGTCACGGCATCGACCCGACCAGCCTCCAGGGCGTCGTACTGGGCGTTCACATCGGAGAACAGCTCGATCTGGTTGTCAGGAATGCCGGCGGCATCGGCGTAGCCGACCTCGACCGCACCCTCGAGGATGGCGAGCGTGACGTCCGGGTTGTCGACGACCGACTTGAAGTCGCTGAGGTCGTCGGGGTTGCCGGTGGGGACGGCAAAGGCCTCGCCCACGCAGTAGTCGGGATCGGAGAACAGGATCTGCTGCGCCCGGTCGGCGTTGATGTACATGCCGGCGGCGATCATGTCGAACTGGCCCGACTTCAAGCCGGAGATGAGCGCACCGAAGTCCACGACGGTGGCCTTCACGTTGTCGATGCCGAGCGCGCCGAGCACGATCTTGGCCACCTCGGGCGCCTCGCCGGTGACGTTCCCGCTCTCGTCCTCGTAGCCGTAGGGCACCTCGTTGGCGATGCCGATCTTCATCGTCCCCTTGTCCTGGAGCTCGGCCAGCAGGCCGGTGGCCGCGGTGTCGGAGCTGCCGGTGTCGGCCGCGGTCGTGCTGCTTCCGGCGTCGGTGTCCGACGTGGCGGTGCCGCTGTCGTCGTCGCCGCAGGCGGCCAGGAACAGGGCGACGACGGCCAGGACGGCGAGCAGGCGCGCCCAACGAGAGGGACGTGACAATGCAGTGGCAGAAGAAGACATCTGGATGATCTCCGGTCTGGGTTGTCGGCGGGTCCCGTTCGACCTGCACCACGTCCGACCAACGAATGCCCGTCGATCGCCGACGCGACGCCAAACGCGAGATCTTCGCGACGGCCCCCGGGCGTTCCCTAGGGTTTCTACCAGGAATGTCGACCCGATACGAGGACTTCGACGAAAAGATGAGTCGACGATGAGTGACGACGATCCGCTCGCCCTGCTCGAGTACGCCGAGCGCCCGCGCCTGGGCGACTGGTCGTTGCGGTCGGCGCTGGTGCGCTACGCGCAGCCCGAGCCGCGCCGCGCCAGCGCGGTGCTCGAGCTCGTGCGCCGGACCGACGGTGCGCTGAAGCCGTTCCTGCGACTGGTCGAACGGACCCCGTCCCTCGTGCTCCTCGCCCGCCGCGGCGCCGCCCCCGACGACCCTCTCGACGAGCCACTCGACGACCCGGCCCGAGCCGCGGTGGCCATCCTGTCCGTTGCGGTCGACCTCGACCACCTCGGCGACGTGCTCGCCCGCTGGGCCCGCGACATCACCGGACCACGACCCGACGACGAGGTCGACCGCGTCGCTCGGCGCGTGTTCGACGCTCTCGCCGAGTTGGGCGTCGAGCGGGAGTCGCCCCCGCCCCGCCGCCGCTGATCCGCCCCTCCCCCGGTTCCGGGACGCGACCCACGCCTCCCGTGACCACCCTCGCGGCCCGCTACCGGTGGGTCACAGGGAATCGCGTCCCAGCGTGACCAGGACCTCGGCGCGACCGAGGAAGACGTCGCCCCCCTCGTCGATCGGTCCGATCTCGGCGGTGTCGACACCGAGGTCGGCCAACAGCTGCACGGCCTCGGCGCAGTGGCCGGCGACGTACTCCACCGTGGTCCGATCCCTGATCGACGCGTTCCCCGGGACGATCGTGGAGTAGCCGGCGGCGCGGAGCCGGTCGGTGACGTCACCCGCATGGCCGGTGCGGGGCGTGCCGTTGAGCACCAGCACCGACGTCTGGTTCTTCGGTCGCAGGGCGGCCGCGCCCCGATCGTCGAACACGCAGGCCAGCGGCGGGGCTTCGCCATCCACCGACGTCCCGTCGATGACGGTGGTGGCCACCGACGTGGTCGTGACGAGGCTCGTCGTGGTGGTCGAGCTGACCACCACGTCGGCCGTCCCACCGCCGCCTCCGGTGGACGCGACGGCGGCGAGGACGAGCAGGACGCCGATGGCGAGGGCGAGGACGGTGAGCGACCGCAGCCGTTCGCCCACGCTCGGGCGCCAGAGGCCGTCGGGACCGACATCGACCCACTCCCCCGTGTCGTGATCCCTCGTGTCGTGCGGCCCGGTGTCGCGCCGCGCAGCGCCATCGGTCATCGGTCGGTCTCCTCGTGTCCCGATCATCCTCGCACCACCCGTCGGTCACCTCGATGATGGCCCCGGATCACGGCTCGTCCTCGTCGCGCTGGCTCTCCTCGCTCATCGAGGCGAAGACGTTGCCCCCCGAACGACCGGCGAGGCTCGCCCACGCCGCGGCCCCGGCGGGGATGGGCAGCCAGAACTGCACCAATCGGTAGGCGGCCACCCCGAGGCTGGCCGTGGCTCTCGGGGTGTCGAAGCCGACCAGGGTCACGATCAACGTGGTCTCGATCACGCCCAGGCCGCCCGGCGAGATCGGGATGGCGGCGAGGACGTTGGCCAGGCCGTAGGCGACCAGCAGTCCGGGAATCGACGTGTGGTGACCGAACGCGGCGATGAACAGCCACAACACGGTGGCGTCGAGCAACCAGTTCGCCGCGGCCCAACCGCTGGCGGTGGCGGCCAACCGTGGTTGTTCGATCAGGATGCCCACCTGGGCGGCGACCCGCTCGAACGACTTGGCGACCTGCTCCTCGTCGATGCGCGGTGTGCGGCGCGCGATGCGTTCGATCAGTGCGATCGTGCGGCGACGACCCCGGGTGAGGGCGATGACGGCACCTCCGGCCGCGGCGAGCAGGACGACGCCCACCAGCGCCGCCGTGGCGTAGACAGGCTCGAAGCCCCGGGCCGGAACCGAGACGACGAGCCCGATCCAGAGCAGCGCGTTGAGCACCAGGGCGGATCCCAGGGACTGGGTGGCCATGGCGAAGGTGGCCTGGGTCGGCGCCGCACCGGATGCGGTGAGGAGCCGGTACTGGACGACGCCTCCGGCCGCGGCGCCGCCGGGCACCACATGGCTCACCGACAGGGATGACAGCACGATCCGGAACATGCGCCACAGACCCGGACGCCCGTCCTCGGAGAGCAGGGCGCGCGAGAGCTGCGCGTAGCAGAGCAGGGCGCCGACCTCGCACGCCACCGCCCCGATCACGAAGAGAGGGTTGAGATCGCTGATGAGGCCGAGGGCGCGCCGCGTACCGCCGATCTGCGGCAGGACCAGGAAGTGGAGCACGGCGGCGAAGATCAGGATCCGGGCCCACAGCCCGAGCGACCGGAAGCGGCCGAGGAACCGGGCCAGGATCGCTCGGATCCGGTCGAGGAGGGATTGCTCGCCCTCTTCGATCGACCGCCGTGTCACACCGGCAGGCTGACACGGGAGCCAACCCGAGACCAGCCATCTTGACCGCCGGGTCAAGATATGGTTCTGTCATCGCCGATCCGACGCGGCAGATGGGGAGGTGCGGTCATGTCCGAGACGCTCGACCGGGACGCAGTCCACGAGCGCTACCGCATCGAGCGCGACAAGCGACTGCGGCCCGACGGCAACGACCAGTACGTCGAGCCCACCGGCGCGTTCGCCCACTACCTCGAGGACCCCTACGTCGAACCCGCCGCCCGCCCGCCGCTGACCGACGAGGTCGAAGTCGTGTTCATCGGTGGCGGCTTCGCCGGCCTGGTCACCGGGGCCCGGTTGAAGCAGGCGGGCGTCGACGACGTGCGCATCATCGAGAAGGGCGGCGACTTCGGCGGCACGTGGTACTGGAACCGCTATCCGGGCGCGCAGTGCGACACGACCTCGTTCGTGTACATGCCGTTGCTCGAGGAGACCGGGCACATGCCCACCGAGAAGTACGCCCACGCGCCCGAGATCCTCGAACACTGCCAGCGGATCGCCAAGCACTTCGGCCTGTACGACAACGCCTGCCTCTCCACCGAGGTCACCGACGTGGCCTGGGAACCGGAGACGTCGCGGTGGGTCGTCCGCACCAACCGGGGCGACGAGATGCGGGCCCGCTTCGTGATCATGGGCACCGGCCCCCTGCACCGACCCAAGCTCCCCGGCATCCCCGGGCTCGAGACCTTCGCCGGCCACAGCTTCCACACCAGCCGTTGGGACTACGACTACACCGGCGGCGATCCCGCCGGCGCGCCCATGGACCGTCTCGCCGACAAGCGGGTGGGCATCATCGGCACCGGCGCCACGTCGGTCCAGTGCATCCCGCATCTGGCCCGGGCGTGCGGCGAGCTGTACGTCTTCCAGCGCACCCCCAGCTCCATCGACGTCCGCAACAACCGGCCCACCGATCCCGAGTGGTTCAGCACCCTCGAGCCGGGCTGGCAGGACCAGTGGCTGATGAACTTCACCACGCTGCAGACCGGCGGTTTCGCCGACGAGGACCTGGTGATGGACGGCTGGACCGACATCTCCAAGCGGATCCGCGACAAGTTGTTCGAGAGCGAGGACCCCGACCTCACGCCCGAGGGATTCCTGCGCGCCTTCCACGAGAGCGACGACGAGAAGATGGAGGAGATCCGGGCCCGGGTCGACACCATCGTCCACGACCCCGAGACGGCCGAGGCGCTCAAGCCGTGGTACCGCCAGCTGTGCAAGCGGCCGTGCTTCCACGACGAGTACCTCGACGCCTACAACGAGCCCGGCGTGACCCTGGTCGACACCGATGGGCGGGGCGTCGAGCGCATCACCGAGCGCGGTGTGGTGGCCAACGGCCGCGAGTACGAGCTGGACTGCATCATCTACGCCTCCGGCTTCGAGGTCGGCACCGACTACACGCGTCGCTCCGGCTACGAGGTCACCGGCCGCGACGGCCGGACGCTCACCGAGTACTGGGCCGACGGGATGCTGAGCATGCACGGCATCCACGTCCACGGCTTCCCCAACCTGTTCGTGATCGGCCCGTCCCAAGGGGCCAACCTGATCTCCAATATCCCGCACAACCTGGTCGAGGCGGGCCAGACCGTGGCGGCCATCATCCGCCACGCCGACGACGTCGGGGCGACCGAGGTGGAGGTCACCGCCGAGGCCGAACAGGCCTGGATCGACCGGCTCCTCGCCAACCACCGCGGCTTCGGCGGCAACCCCGACTGCACGCCGGGCTACTACAACAACGAGGGCCAGGACGCGGGCCGCCGGGGCCTGCTCAACTCCGCCGGCTTCCCCGAGGGCCCGGTGGCCTACTTCCACTACATCGACGCCTGGCGTTCGTCAGGCGACTTCGCGGGCCTCACCTTCCACTGACCGGTCACGGGCCGCCCCACGCGTCCCCAGCACGCGCTCGGCGGCCCAGTTCCCGCGCTCGGGCGTGACAGGAGTCGCAGGACGCGGGCTGGTCGACCGAGCGTACTGCCGGTAACATTCGAGGGAATCGGCCCCTGCACAGCGAAAGAGTTGACATGACGGAACATCTCGACGTGCTCGTCGTCGGCGCCGGGCTCTCCGGCATCGGCGCCGGCCACTACCTGCAGACCGAGTGCCCCTGGGCGAGTTACGCCATCTTCGAGGCCCGGGACGCCATCGGTGGCACGTGGGACCTGTTCCGCTACCCCGGGATCCGCTCCGACTCCGACATGTACACGCTGGGATACTCGTTCCGGCCCTGGGACGAGCCGGAGTCGATCGCCGACGGCGGCAAGATCCTCGCCTACATCCGCGAGACCGCCGCGGTGGAGGGCATCGACCAACACATCCGGTTCAACCACCGCATCATCTCCGCCGACTGGTCGACCGCCGACGCGTGCTGGAAGGTCACGGCCCAGCGCACCGATGCCGCCGGCGGTGACGACACGGTCGAGCTGACGTGCGGGTTCATCTTCTCCTGCTCCGGCTACTACCGCTACGACCACGGCTACCAGCCCGACTTCCCCGGGCTCGACCGCTACCAGGGTCAGGTCATCCACCCGCAAGCGTGGCCCGAAGACCTCGACTACGCCGGCAAGCGCATCGTCGTGATCGGCAGCGGCGCCACCGCGGTCACCTTGATCCCGTCGCTGGCCACGGATGCCGCCCACGTCACGATGCTGCAGCGCTCGCCCTCCTACATCGCCGCGCTCCCGGCCAAGAACCCCATCGTCAACTTCCTGCGCAAGGTGTTGCCCGCCCGCTGGTCCGGCACCGTGGTCCGTTGGTTCAACGCCCTCCTGACCCAGGGCTCGTTCCAGATCAGCCGGCGCTGGCCCGGCCTGGTGAAGCGGGTCCTGCGCAAGCAGGTCGAGGCGCAGCTGCCCGAGGGCTACGACATCGACACCCACTTCACCCCCCGCTACGACCCGTGGGATCAGCGCCTGTGCCTCGTGCCCGACGGCGACCTGTTCAAGGCCATCGCCGCGGGCGATGCGTCGGTGGTGACCGACCACGTCGACACCTTCACCGAGACCGGCATCCGGCTGCAGTCGGGCCAGGAGCTGGAGGCCGACATCGTCGTCACCGCCACCGGTCTCGAGCTGCTCTTCATCGGCGGCATCGAGGTGTCGGTCGACGGCGACCCGCTCGACCTCCCCGACAAGTTGACCTACAAGGGCATGATGCTCGAGGGCGTCCCCAACCTGGCCCTGGCGATCGGCTACACCAATGCGTCGTGGACGCTGAAGTGCGACCTGACGTGCGACTACGTGACCCGGTTGCTCAACCACATGCACGAGACCGGCCTCCGGCAGTGCACGCCGGTCAACCGCGACGCCTCGGTGACCGCCGCGCCCCTGCTCGGTCTCTCGTCGGGATACGTGACCCGCTCGGCCCACAAGTTCCCCAAGCAGGGTTCGGAGTTCCCGTGGCAGGTCCACCAGAGCTACCTGAAGGACTACCGGGCGCTGAAGCGCAGCGACATCGAGGACGGCGCGATGCAGTTCTCGAACCCCGCGCCGCGGCTGGTGGCGAGCGCAGCCACCGTCTGACCCTGACGCGATCGTGACCGGGGCCGGTGCCGCCGGAGCTCCGGAGGGAGGATCGGCGTCCGATCCTCACGTCCCGGCCGGCGACTTCGGATCGTGGCTGCACACCACGGCTGCGGTCGTCCGCCACGAGCGAGAGGCCGACGTTCCCTGCGGTGACTGCACCGGTTGTTGCACCTCGTCGTACTTCGTCCACATCGGACCCGACGAGGCCGACACCCTGCAGCGCATCCCGCCGGCGCTGTTGTTCCCCGCGCCGGGACTGGCTGACGGCCATGTCCTGATGGGCTACGACGAGCGCGGCCACTGCCCGATGCTGGTCGACGGCGCCTGCACCATCTACGAGCATCGACCCCGGACGTGTCGCGAGTACGACTGCCGCATCTTCCCCGCGTCCGGGCTTGTCCCCGATGGTCCGACCAAGGTCGCCATCCGACGACGAACCGGGCAGTGGCGCTTCCGCTTCCCCACGTCCGACGACCGGGTCCGGCACGCCGCGGTCCAGGGCGCGGCCCGGTTCCTCGTCGCCCACCCGGAGTGCTTCACCTCGGGCCAGGCCCCGCAACGCCACGAGGACCTCGCCCTCGCCGCCATCCACGTCCACGAGGTGTTCCTCCCGGCGCCGACCGTGGAACCCGACGTCGCGACGGTCCGGGCCGCCCTGCAGAGCTGACTCAGCTCAGAGGCGCAGCCGAGGCTCGCCTCGTGTAGGCGAGCGCGGCGGAGAGGATCACCAGGGCGCCGGCGGCGATGGCGTAGCGGATGCCGTTGTCCCGCAGGGAGATGATGGCGGGCAGCAGCAGGAGCGAGACGAGGTTCATCACCTTGATCAACGGGTTCAGCGCCGGGCCCGCCGTGTCCTTGAACGGGTCGCCGACCGTGTCGCCGATCACCGAGGCCGTGTGCGCCGGCGAGCCCTTCCCGCCGAGGTGACCGTCCTCGATGAACTTCTTGGCGTTGTCCCAGGCCCCGCCGCTGTTGGCCAGGAAGGTCGCCATCAGCTGGCCGGTCACGATCACGCTGGCCAGGAAGGCGCCGAGCGCCTGGTAGCCGATGCCGAACCCGATGATCGCCGGGGTGAGCACGGCCAGCAGCGCCGGGGTCGCCAGTTCGCGCAGCGAGGCCGCGGTGCAGATGTCGATGACCGGGGCGTAGTCCGGCTCCTTGGTCCCGGCCATGATCTGCCCGTCGGCGAACTGCGCTCGGACCTCCTCGACCACGGTGCCTGCCGATCGCCCCACGGCCCGGATGGCCAGCCCGCTGAAGAGGAAGGCGACGGAACCGCCCACCAGCAGTCCGATGAACGTCTTCGGGTCGGCGACGTTGATCTGGGTGGCAGGGCTGGCGAACAGGGCCGAGCCGCCGAGGCGCAGATCGAGCTCCGATCCGATGGTCTCGATGTAGGACGCGAACAGGGCGACGGCTGCGATCACGGCGGAACCGATGGCGAAGCCCTTGGTCACCGCCTTGGTGGTGTTGCCGGCGGCGTCCAGCGCGGCCAGGACGCTCGCCGATTCACCCTCGAACTCTCCCGACATCTCGGCGATGCCACCGGCGTTGTCGGCGACGGGCCCGAAGGTGTCCTCCGACACCACGACCCCGGTGGTGGCCAACATGCCCATGCCCGTCAGTGCCACCAGGTAGAGGGAGAACTGGATGTTGCCGTCGCCGAGGCCGACCGCCACGCCCAGCGCGGCGGCGATCGCCACGACCGCGAAGACCGACGACTCCAGTCCCGACGAGATCCCGGAGAGGATCACGGTGGCCGGCCCGGTACGGGTGGACGCCGCGATCTCGCGCACCGGAGCGGCGTGCGTCGACGTGAAGTACTCGGTGAGCCGGCTCACGATCTGGGCCAGGACGAGCCCCGACACCACGGCGGCAAAGACCCGCCAGCCCTCACCGAACCGCTTGCCGTCCACGAACGCGTCGTTGCCGACGTAGCCGAGGGCGAGCACCAGCGTGCCGGCGATCGTGAGCAGACCGGCGGTGAGGAACCCCCGGTTGATCGGCGCCAAGGGCGAGCGATCCCCGTCCTTGGCGCGCACGGCGAAGACCCCGGCGATGGACGCCAGCACCCCGATGGCTCGCACCGCCACCGGGAACACCAACCCCAGGGCGGGGTTCGCCCCGATCGACTGGAAGGCCGCGACACCGAGGATGATCGAGGCCACCAGCGTGACCTCGTAGCTCTCGAACAGGTCGGCGGCCATGCCGGCGCAGTCGCCGACGTTGTCGCCGACGTTGTCGGCGATCGTCGCCGGGTTGCGGGGGTCGTCCTCGGGGATGCCGGCTTCGATCTTGCCGACCAGATCGGCTCCGACATCGGCCGCCTTGGTGAAGATGCCGCCACCCACCCGCAGGAACAACGCGAGGAGCGATCCACCGAAGCCGAAGCCGATCAGGATCGCCGTGCTCGTGTTCTGGAAGATCATGATGATCACCGACGCACCGAGGAGGCCCAGGCCCACGGTGAACATCCCGGCGATCCCCCCGGTGCGGAAGGCCACCCGCAGCGTGCGGGACAGGGATCCGGTGCGGGCTGCGGCCGCGGTGCGGACGTTGCCGCGGACCGCCAGGCTCATGCCGATGAAGCCGGTCAGCCCCGACATGGCGCAGCCGCCGAGGAACGCCAGGGTTCGGAACGACCCCGACGCCAGGAAGCTGAGCGCCTCGGATCCGTCCGGGCGCACGACGGTCGTCGACGTCGCGAACACCACCACCACGAGCGGGACGAGCACGACTGCGATGGTGCGGAACTGGCGCCGGAGGTACGCCATCGCCCCGACCCGGATGGCATCGGCGATCGCCCTCATCGCCGGCGTACCGCTGTCCTCGGCGAGGACTCCCCGCATGAACCCGACGCCGACGGCGAGCGCCGCCACCGCGGAGGCGGCCGATGCGACGAGGAGCAACCACTCGCCGCCGCGCAGCGTGAAGGACTGGTAGAGCCCTTCGGCGGCGAGGGTGGTGGGGGTCATCATCCGCCCGCTACCACCGGTGGCGTCCCGACACGACTACGACTGGGCCGGGTCGCGGTCCGTCAGCGGACCACCGACCAGATCGAGGACGGACGCCAGCAGAGCCGCCCGCTGCCGCAACTCCGCCTTGTAGGTGCTCAGATCGGTGTCGGCGATCTCGTAGCGGAGCTCACGAAAGGCGTCATCGAGCACCTCCCGCAGGAGTGCCTGTTGCTCCGGGCTCAGGACGAGTTCCACGTGTGGTCCTCTCTCGCGGTGTTCGATGCCAGCCCGAGGCGCCGGGAGGACGAGCTCGGGTCCACCATCATCAGAGCCAGGAGCGGTCGACGATCACCAGGGTCCAAGGTCCTGCGGACGGCTGCGCACCGTCACCGGTCCCCGACCGGCGAGGACAGCCCGGTCGGTCAGGACGGACGGGAATCGCCGCCGACCGCGGGAGCGAGCACGTCGCGCACCGCGGCCAGTCGTCCGGGCACCACCTGGTACCAGGCCCACTTGCCACGCTTCTCCCGCTCGAGCAGGCCGGCATCGACCAGCACGGCCAAGTGGTGCGACACCGTGGGCTGCGACCGGCCGACCGGGTCGACGAGATCGCAGGCACAGGCCTCGCCGGTGGGCGCCGTCGCCACCAACGACAGCAGGCGGAGGCGGGCCGGATCGGCCAGGACCTTGAACAGCCCCGCCAGCTCCGTCGCCTCCTCCTCGTCGAGGACGCCGGCCGTCAGGGGTGTGCAGCATCCGTCGAACACGTCGCCCTGCATGTGCCGACCTCCGGGACCATTCCACACATCGATTGTCGTCGATGAGTGTACCCACGGGTGCCGGGAGCGATGCGATTGGGACCTTCGGCTCTTCCGCGCCGCAACCGGCTGGCGTTGAATTGTCCATCACAGAGCGAAAGATCTGAGCGTGCATCGCCGACAGATCCTTCGAGGGCTGGCGCCGTCGACCACGGGGTCGGAAGCCGGACGCTTCGCAGGCAGGGATGCGAATCCGGCGCCAACGGCGCCAGTCCTCGATCGCTCAGGGGTCTCGTGCCGTGCCCCGGGAGGGGTTCAGGCACTCTCCTCCACGTAGCGATCCGGGTCGCGGTCCTCGGCCTCGATGCCGCCGGCGTGTTCGGCCTCGAACCGGGCGAAATCGACTCCGAGGTCGTGGCGCAGCTTCGGATCCGCGTGCTGGCGGAAGTCGGCCAGGGCCTGGCGCTCCTCCTCGCCCATGTGGTCGCTGTTCGCCTCCCGCGCCTCGACGACGCCTTCCCACCAGCCGGCCGACCCCACGGCGTGGTCGTCGGCGTGCGCGATGCCGTCGCGGATGTCGTTGTGGTCGCGGATGGCATCTTTGGTCTCCTCATCGGCGCTGTCGGCATCGGTGGCCCCGGTGCCGATGTCGAGCAGCTTCGGGTAGAACAGCTCCTCCTCGGCGGCGGCATGGACCTCCAGCAGGACGCAGAGCCGGTTCCACACCGCGGTGAGCGTCTCGGTGTCCTCCCGGTCGATGTCGTCGAGCATGGCGAACATGCGGCGCTGCTCGTGGTGGTCGCTGAGGATCAGTTCCGTGATGTCCATGACCCGCTCTATGCCCAGGTGGCCGGGTGCCTGACCCTCCGTCGCGTCGATTGGTGGTGGACGCGACGCCGGCGGGGGTGTACAGAACGCGGGAGAGATCCAACCAGTGAGGGGGTGCGCCATGTTCGTCCAGATCATGGAAGGAAGGGCTGCGGATCGAGACGGGATCCGACGCCAGATGGATCGCTGGGTCACCGAGCTCCGACCCGGGGCGGAGGGATACCTCGGCTCGACCGGCGGGGTGACGACCGACGGACAGGCCGTGCTCTTCGCCCGCTTCGAGTCGGCCGCGGCCGCCCAGGCCAACAGCGAACGCCCCGAGCAGGGCCAGTGGTGGGCCGAGACGGAGACGTGCTTCGACGGACCGGTGACGTTCTCCGACTCGACCGAGGTGGACGAGCTCCGCGGTGGCGGGTCCGACGACGCCGGGTTCGTGCAGATCATGAAGGGAACGGGAGATCGGGACAAGCTCCGGACCCTGGACCATCAACTCGAGGTGCACGGCACCGGGTTCCGGCCCGATCTGCTCGGCGGACTGCGGGTCTGGATCGGCCCCGACCGCTACGTCGAAGCGGCGTACTTCACCAGCGAGGCCGATGCGCGGGCCGGCGAGCAGGCCGAGATCCCGACCGAACTGGCGGCGGACATGACCGAGTTCCAGGCCCTCATGGCCGGCGTCGAGTTCCTCGACCTGCCGAATCCCTTACTCGTCTCCGCGACGTAGCGTCGGCTCCGCCAGACGGCGGCGCCGTATTCGGCTCCGAACTCGCGCCGGTCGAGTCCTGCGCCGCGGGACCTCAGCTCTTCCGGAGGGCGTCGATGAGCTCGGCCTTGTCCATCGACGAACGTCCGGGGATCTCCCGTTCGCTCGCCAGCTCGTGCAGCTCCCGCACGGTCATCTCGTCGAACGACTTGGTCGCCGGCTCGCCCTGCACCCGCCGGATCGCCTCCAGGCGGAGGTCGTCGATGGCGTCGACGGCATCGGACATCCGGCGTCGCACATCGATCTCGTCGAAGAAGCCGGAGATCCGTTCCCCGACGTCCTTCATCGCGTCCTCGAGCTGTGCCACCACGTCCTTGAGCGACTTCATGCCCTTGGGACTCGTCGTCGTCGCCATCACCACACCTCCACGTCCAGGCGCGTCGCGCCTGCTTCCATCACCGTCCGCCACGCCCGGCCCGGAGGGAAGGGCCGATGGTCCCCTTTCTCTCACCCCGTGCCCAACGCGGCCGATGGGATGGCGACTGGATGGCGGTTCTACGCCACGACACGAGCGGGTATGTGCTCGGCGCTCCCTCCCACCGTGACCATCGTCACGCCCGGTCGGAGTCCGCCCACCACAGCCACCAACCACGCTGACGGTTCCGCCCCTGCTCCCTGGCGACCGACGAGGACCTCGTCATGCTCGCCCATGCACCCCCGCCGCACCCGGAATCCGCCGCCAACCAACCGCCCGAACGTTCCGGCGCCCCCACTGCGCCCGCGATCGCCAGCCACCACGTCAGCGGGGTGCTCGTCCTACGACCAATCGGACGGCTGGGCCGCGACAGCATCGACCGGCTGCGCCGCCTCGTCCGCGCCGCGGACGCGCCGGTCGTCATCCAGCTCGACGAGTGCGTCCTCGTCGCCCCGAGCGCGTTCGATCGCCTGCGAACCGAAGTCGAGGATCATGCGATCGAGTTGTGCATCGTCTGCCGCCGCTTGACCTGTCGCCGCTTGCTGGCCCGAGTCGGCATCACCGAGCGCTTCTCGTTCTTCCAACAGCTCGAGGATGCGCTCCAGGCCCGGGTCATGGCCGCAGCCGGCTACGGCGACGGGTGGCGGAGCCCACCGTCTTGACCGCCGGGTCAAGATTGGGCTTGGCTGCTCCGAACACGTCGTCACCGAGGGGGAAGCGCCATGAAGGTCGATGCGGACGGAGCCGGACTCGACGCCGGACGGCTGGGGCGGATCGAGGACCATCTCCGGTCCCGGTACGTGGAACCGGGCAAGATCGCCGGCTGCCAGGTCGCCGTCTTCCGCCACGGCGCGCTCGGCTACTTCCAGTCCCTGGGCGAGATGGACCGAGAGCGGTCCAAGCCGGTGGCCGAGGACACGATCTGGCGGTTGTACTCGATGACCAAGCCCATCACCGGTGTCGCCCTCATGACGCTCTACGAGCGGGGCCATTTCCAGCTCGACGACCCGATCGATCGCTGGATCCCGGAGTGGAAGGGCATGCAGGTCCGTGAGGTCGGCCCCGACGGGACCGAACGCCTCGTCCCCGCCCACCGCCCTCCCTCGGTGCGGGACGTGATGATGCACATGTCGGGCATCGGCTACGGCCCCGAGAACCGCGACCTCGACCTCGCCGCTCGCGGTTGGCTGGGCGGGCTCACCCTCGAGACCCTCACCCAGCAGATCGGCGGCTGGCCGCTGCGCTACCAGCCGGGAACGCAATGGCTCTACAGCTTCGGCATGGACGTCTGCGCCCGCCTCGTCGAGGTGATGTCGGGTCTGGCGTTCGACGACTACCTGAAGACCGAGATCTTCGCCCCGCTCGGGATGGTCGACACCGACTTCTTCGTCCCCGACACCGAGCTCGACCGTTTCGCCGCCTGCTACGGACGCAACTCCCGCAAGGAGCTCGTCCTCGTCGACGACCCGGAACGCAGCACCTACCGGGCCAAGCCGTCACTGCTCAACGGCGGCGGGGGGCTGGTGGGCACGACGCCCGACTACCTGCGCTTCGTGCAGATGCTGGTCGGAGGGGGCGAGCTCGACGGCCGCCGGATCCTGTCCCGCAAGACGCTGGAGCTCATGACGACGAACCATCTGCCCGGTGCGGGCGAGCTGGCCGACTTCGCGCTGCCCGGCGCCTACGGAGAGGTGGGGTTCTCCGGTGCCGGTTTCGGCCTGACGATGGCGGTGGCCAAGAGCCCGGCCGAGACGGGCGTGGTGGGTTCGGCGGGCGAGTTCATGTGGGGTGGCGCGGCGTCGACCACGTTCTTCGTCGACCCGGCCGAGGAGCTCGCGGTCGTGTTCATGACGCAGCTGCTGCCGTCGGGCACCTTCAACTTCCGAGGCCAGCTGAAGACGCTGGTCTACGGGGCCATCGCCGACTGAGTCACCGCACCAGCGGACTGAGCGACTGCAACCCGGCCGTTGGCCAGGGACCGTCGATGGGTGGCGACGGACCCCAGCTCGCCGGCGATCGCCAGCAGGTCGCGGTCGCGATCGACGATGAACCGGTGCCGGGTCAGGAGCGCGGCCATGGCCTTCGGTGTCCATGTCGAGCGCCACGGCTCCGACGCCAGCGGATCGTCGACCCGGAGGATTCGCTGGACGGTCCCGGACAGCCGACGTCCGAACCGGGCCGGCCACGAGCGTTCCTGGTAGTTGACGACGAGCACGCTCCCCCGCGCCGAACAGGCGGCGAAGGAGGCGACGGTCGACTCGACGGCCTGCTCGCTCAGGTAGGGGACGACGCCCTCCCACACCCACGTCGTACGCGTCGACGGGTCGTGTCCCGCGGCGGCCAGAGCCGGTCCGAGCGCATCGCAGGTGAGATCGACCGGCACGAACTCCAGCCGCCCGACGGTCGGTTCGAGCGCGGCGCTGCGATCGAGGAGATCGGCCTGCGAGGCCGGGTGGTCGACGGCGAACACGGTGGCTTCGCGCAGCTCCGGCATCCGCCACGGCCGGCTGTCGAGGCCCGCTCCGACGATGACGACCTGGCGCTGGCCGGCGGCCCGGATCGCATCGTCGATGAACACCGTGCGGGGCACCATGACCTCGGCGCAGGCCCGGACCGATTCGAAGGCCAGTCGCTGGCGCCACGCACTCGGGTGGAGGTCCTGGCGGACCTGCTCGACCGGCACCCGTTCGTCCGGGCGCAGGAGGAGCACGGCAATCGGGTCGTGGAACCGCCCGGTGGCGATCCGCCCGTCGGCGACGGCCCGGCCCTGGCACACCAGCACCGCCGTTCGGCTGGCTCGGTTGGCGTCCACCGCGCCATTGTGACCGCCGGTCGGTCTCGCCGCCTCCTGAACGCCGAATGCTACGTCCGGGACTCCAGCATCTCCCCCAGCGCGTCGACCAGTTCGGCGAGCTTGAACGGCTTGGCGAAGAACCGGTCGGCTCCGGCCCGAGTCGCCGCCGCCCGATCCTCGACACTGCTCCGGGCGCTCACCATGAGGATGGGTCCGTCGTAGCCATCAGCGCGGAGGTGCCGGCACACCTCGACCCCGCTCGGATGCGGGATCATCACGTCGAGCACCAGGGCATCGGGCCGCCGCCCGTTCACCGCCCACAGGGTCTGGTCGCCGGTTGCGGCGGTGCGGCATTGGTACCCGGCCCGTTCCAGCGCCCGGACGATGACCGAGGTCAGCTTGTCGTCGTCGTCGACCACGAGGATGCCGGGCGAGTGCGGGGTGGAGGTCTCGCCGTCGGTCATGGGGGCAGTGTGGACGACTCCGGATGAAACGCAGGTGAACGAACCGGCCGGTGACAGGTCACCTATGGTCTGGCGACGTGGAACGGCGACGGATCGGTGAGCTCGACGTCTCGGTCGTGGGACTGGGCTGCAACAACTTCGGCATGCGTATCTCCTCGTCGGAGTCCAAGGCGGTGGTCGACGCCGCGCTCGACTCCGGGGTGAACTACTTCGACACCGCCGAGTCCTACGGACGCGGCCAGTCCGAGGAGTTCCTCGGCGCGGCCCTCGCCGGTCGCCGGGATGAGGCCGTCATCGCCACCAAGTGGGGTTCGCCATCGACGATGGCCGAGGGCGATCCGCGGCCCGGCTCGCCAGAGGGCGTGCGGTCGGCACTCGAGGGCAGCCTGCGGCGCCTCGGCACCGACCACATCGACCACTACCAGCTCCACCGTCCCGATCCGCAGACGCCGTTGAGCGAGACGCTCGGCGTGCTGGCCGAGCTCCGGTCCGAGGGCAAGATCCGCGAGATCGGTTGCTCGAACTTCACCGCCGACCAGCTCGACGACGCGGTGGAGACCGCGGCGGAGTCGGGGGTGGGGTGGTTCGCCTCCGTCCAGAACCACTACAGCCTGCTGACCAGAGACCCCGAGGACGACGGCGTGCTCGATGCCTGCGCCCGCCACGGCATCGCCTTCGTGCCCTACTTCCCGCTCGAGTCCGGTGTGCTCACCGGCAAGTACCAGGCCGACCAGCCTCCACCGGAAGGAACCCGCCTGGCGGCCTGGGGTGAGCGGGCATCGCGGTTCAAGAACGACGAAGCCATGTCGCAGGTCGCCGCGCTCACCCGGTGGGCCGAGGAACGCCACCACACGATCCTCGACCTCGCCATCAGCTGGCTCGTGTCCAACTCGCAGGTGGCCAGCGTGATCTGCGGGGCCACCAAGCCCGAGCAGGTGCGGGCCAACGTCGCGGCCGCCGGCTGGGACCTGTCCGACGAGGACCGAGACGATCTCGAACGGGCCCGTTCCCGCTAGGAGGATCCGAGAATCGGCGCGACCGGCCGGGGTCAGTCGATCACTGGTTCGGCGGGTTCGTGGTCGTCGTCGTGGGCGTCGGGGTCGTCGTGCCGGTGAGGGCGTCGAGCTCCTCGGACACGAGACGGACGACGAGATCGTCGAGCGACAACTCCTCGTAGTCGGTCGAGTCGATGTCGGTCGACGCACCGGTGGCCGCACCGCCGGCCCCGTAGGTCAAGAAGACGAAACGGCCGCCGGTGGCCTGGGCGATGGACCGGAAGGCGTGCTCGGCCGCGTCGTCGGTGTTGCTGGCAGCGATGGTGTGGACGGTGATGCCCCGCGCCGACGCGGCCAGCATCGACTCGGTGTAGGGCGTCACCTGCGTACGCTCCACGTGCGGCGCCGCGTCGGCCACGAGGAAGACGAGTTGCACGGCGTCGTGGCGATCACGCCAGCTCGGCACGTCGAGCGCCTCGGCCAGCGCTTCGTCGAGCGCCTCGGGCGTGTCGCCACCGCCGTCGGCCACGACGTCGTCGAGGGCGTGCTGGAAGTCTTCGATCACGTCGGTGAGGTCGAACGTCGAGGTCACGAAGGTGTCGCCCTCGTCCCGATAGAGCGTCATGCCGAATCGCACGTCGGGTCGCGATGGGAGTGCCTCGATCCGTGACGCGACGACGGAGACCGTGCGCTTCAGCTGATCGATCTCGTCCCCCATCGACCCTGTGACGTCGAGGACGAACTGCACGTCGAGGGGGATGCCGACATCGATGCCGCCGGTCTGCGCCAACTCGAGGCTCGCGGTGGTGCCGGGCGCGGCGGTGACCGAGTCGGAACCCACCGAGAAGGTGTAGCTCTCGGCGACCGGACCGCCCGCAGCTGCCGGCAGGAAGACGACCTGGCCGGCGGCATCGGTCGTGTGTGTGAATCCGATCCCTGAGATGGCGACATCCGCTCCGTGCACCGGCCGTCCGTCCGACCCGGTGACGGTGAGGACGATCCGCCCGGTGGCATCGATGTCCCGGATCGGGATGCCGAGCGACCGGATCCGCTCGCGGTAGGCAAGGTATCCGGCGTAGTCGACGTTGTCGTCGACGCTGCCGGCCCGGGGCGCGTTCTGCGGCGCGACGGACGGCGCGTCACAGCACGCCTCGTCCGCACCGCTCGCCACGGTCCCTGATGCTGCAGCGTCCCTGTCCGAGGCGCCGCCGGCGAACGTCGTCGACGGCATGTCGGACCCGTGCCACTCCGGCTCACCGCCGATCCATCCCGTACTCGTCGTCGCGGTGACCGCCGGGTCGGGCCCGGTCACCGGCGGAGCTGCCGTCTGGCCGCCGTCGTCGCCACAGGCGGCGAACACCAGGCTCGAGGCGACGAGGACGGGCAGCAGTCTCGGTGTGCGCATGTCGGTCTGACGACGCGATCGGCGCGCCCGGTTCCCGTCGGCGCGGGGCAGGATGGACGCCATGCGCACTCGATCACTCGGAACCACCGGCCTGCGAGTCTCGAACCTGTGCCTCGGCGCCATGATGTTCGGCGCCTGGGGCAACCGGGACCACGACGACTCGATCTCGATCATCCACACCGCCCTGGATGCCGGCATCAACTTCATCGACACCGCCGACGTCTACTCCGCAGGTGAGTCGGAGGAGATCGTCGGCAAGGCCATCCAGGGCCGTCGCGACGAGGTGGTGCTGGCCACCAAGTTCCACGGGGCGATGGGCGAGGATCCCAACGCCCAGGGCAACTCGCGACGTTGGATCATCCAGGAGGTCGACAACAGCCTCCGTCGTCTCGGCACCGACCACATCGACCTGTACCAGGTCCACCGGCCCGAACCCGGTACCGACATCGACGACACGCTCTCCGCGCTGTCGGACCTGGTCCACCAGGGCAAGGTCCGGTACCTCGGCTCGTCG
The DNA here is from genome assembly GCA_963747745.1 of uncultured Acidimicrobiaceae bacterium. Taxonomy (GTDB): domain Bacteria; phylum Actinomycetota; class Acidimicrobiia; order Acidimicrobiales; family Salinilacustritrichaceae; genus Salinilacustrithrix. The sequence goes on along the minus strand of CAVVGJ010000007.1, from coordinate 17,456 downwards.
ACCTTCCCTGCCGACGCCATCGTCGAAGCCCAGTGGGTGGCGGAAAAGCGCGGGCACGAGCGGTTCCGGTGCGAGCAGCCGCCGTATTCGATCTTCGTGCGCGGCATCGAGGATCGTGTCCTGCCCGCATGCGAGAAGTACGGCATGGGCGTGATCCCCTGGAGCCCGCTCAACGGCGGCATGCTCACCGGCCGCTACCAGCCGGGCCAGGAGGTCGAGAAGAAGGGTCGGGCGGCCCGCCTGCCCGAGCGGTTCGACCCCGAGCGCCCCGGGGTCGCGGCCAAGCTCGAGCTCATCCCGCCCCTCGAAGGGCTGGCCGCCGACGCCGGGATGCCGTTGACGCACCTGGCACTGGCGTTCGTGCTCAGCCACCCGGCCGTCACTTCGGCGATCATCGGGCCCCGCACGATGGACCAGCTCACCAGCCTGCTCGACGCGTCCGACGTGGTCCTCGACGACGACGTGCTCGACCGCATCGACGAGCTCGTGCCGCCCGGCACCAACGTCAACCAGGGTGATGCCGGCTACCAGTCCCCGTCCGTGACCCAGGCCTGGCGCCGCCGCCGGCCGGTCGCCGCTCGTTGACGACGGCGATGACCGCGGGGAACAGGCGCGCCGATGGCGGTTGGGCGGACTTCGGCTCATCGCCACCGGGGTGGATCAGTACCGCGGGATCGACGGGGCGCTGGGATTCTCTGGATCGCGGGCGGGATCGTCGGCCGGCAGCGTTCCCTCGAACCACGGATCCCGCTTCCAGTCGGGCACCGGGGGACGCTCGTCGGCCCGGGGAACGAAGACCGACCGCTGGGTGTCGTCGTGGGTGTGGACGTAGCGACGGCAGTTGGGGAACACGGCGCGGGCCCGGACGCGGACCACGAAGAGCGCCCCGGGATACGAAGCGACGAGCGGATCATCGGGATCGATCGACGCCTCGCCGTTGAGACGCAGGCGTGACCCGTGCTCGAAGTCGACGAACAACAGCCCGACGAAGGGGTTCTCGGACAGGTTCCCGGTGGTCAGGAACATGCCGTTGCCGTCGTAGACGGGGAAGGCGACGGTCGTATCGTCGACGACGCGTACGAACCCGGGATCACCGCCCTTGTAGGAGCACTGCGGCTGGCCAGTGGCGTCGGCCGTGGCGATGAAGAACATGTCCCGCGCCTCGATGAAGTCACGGAACGGAGTGACGGTGTCGCCGGCGGTCTGAGCCAGACGATCGGCGAGACGTCGGGTGTCGTGGCGATCCTGCAGCTGCCGGTGCGAGTCTCGGTAGTCCATGCTCCCCCCTGCTCGGAGAGCCCTGCAGTCTACGTCCGGCTTGCTCTGTCAGGCCGGGCGGACGGTCGACGCCGATCACTGACCCTCATCAGGCGGAGAGATGATGAAGCGGACCACAGGTCGAAGGACCCTGGTGCGCGAGCCCTGGCCCACGGATGCTGGGATCATCGTCCGGCGAGGACATCGCCCGGAGCGCGCCCCTGCCCGGACGGTCCCGAGGAGGAGGTATGACCATGCGAGTCAGCGAAGTGATGCACACCCCGGCAGTGACGTGCTCGTCATCGACGACACTCGGCGAGGTGGCCCGGCTGATGCGTGACCGCAACGTCGGCAGCGTGCTGGTGGTCGACGAGGTCGGTTACCTGGCCGGCATCGTGACCGATCGAGACCTCGCCATCCGCGCCGTGGGAGAGGGCCGCTCAGCCGACATCGCCGTCCAGCAGGTCATGACCCGCGATGTGGCGACGGTTTCCCTGCACGGTGACCTCTCCGACGCGGCGGCGATCATGGCCAAGCACGTGGTTCGCCGGGTCCCGGTCGTGGACGAGCAGGACCATCCTCACGGCATGGTCGCGCTCGACGACCTGGTCCGTCACCTCGGCACCGAGGCCGACGCCCTCGCCGACACCATCCTCCTCCAGAAGACCAGGCTCGCCCACTGACCGTTCTCGACCTCCCGGTCAACGACGCGGTCGATCACACCTGCTCCATCACGGCTTGGATGTCTTGTTGCACGATGAGCCGCGCCTGCGGGTCGTCGCGGAGATGTGCGTCCAACAGCGGGAGCACCTTCACCCCGAGTTCGTCGAGGAGAACATGCACCTCGGCGCAGAGGTCGTCGACGAGCTGCGGCGAGACCGGCGCGCCCGCCTCGATTCGGTCGACGAGGTGTTGCGTTCGCCGCTCGTGGTGGGCGGGATACCAGGTGATGTCAGAACCGTCCGGGTCGAGGTGGTCGACGAGCGGGTAGACGAGCTGCTCGGTCGCGGCCCGATGTCGCGCCAGCGTGTGGTGTACACGGGACAGCGCCTGTTCCTGTTGGTCGGCTGGCACCGACCGGAGAGCGTCCGTCGCCGACGCCAGCTCCTGACCCACACGTCGGATCTGGTCCAGGGGAGACGGTGACGGCATGGCAGGGCTGACGTGCGTGGTGGGTCGGCTCGGCTCCGGCACCGACGCAGGTCGGATCTCGACCGGGTGGTTGGCGAGTCGCTGCACGGGCCAGACACCCGACGAGCGCTGGCCGCCGAACGTCCAGTCGGGTCGCTTCTCCAGGAACGAGACGTCGTCGACCGCTCGGCCGTCGACGATGTCGACGAGCGGCACGATCGGGTAGGGCACGCCGGTCCCCTGGTCGTCGCCGGCCAACGCCAGGAGTCCGCCGACGACTCGCTCGGTCTGCCCGGCCAACGCACAGCGGGCGCCCCGCCGGACCGTCCGTAGCAGGTCCGCTACGGGATCCAGGTCGAGTGCCCGGAGCGATGCGGCGATCTCGAGGCCGTCGGCCTTGCAGTGCTCGCACTGGCCGCAGCTCTCCACCGACAGGAACTGGGACACGCCAGCGGCGACGTCGACCAGTGACGTGTTGTCGTCGATGACGATGAAGGACCCGGAGCCGAGGCCGGAGCCGGCTGCGACCATGTCCTCGTAGGACAGTGGCGTGCCGAGCGCGGCGGGGCCCAGGGGCGGATTCGAGACGCCGGGGAGCACGGCGGCGATCTCGTGCCCCGGGAGCATGCCACCACCGAGCGCGTCGATCACCTCGCCGAGCGGCGTACCCATGGCGAATTCACCGACGCCGTGCTCGAGCGTCGAGCCGGTGATCGTGCACATGATCGTGCCCGGCGACTGGTCGGTTCCGACACCCCGGTACCACTGCGCGCCGTGCCGAAGGATGCCGGGCAGGTTCACCAGCGTCTCGACGTTGTCGACCAGGACGGCGGAGCCGTCGACCTCGAGCCGCTGATGACGAGGAGGGTGATCGTCGACGACGCCGCGTCGGAAGGGTGGGACGATGCGAGGGAACGGCGGCCTCCCGTCGATGACCTCGAGCAGCGCGGTCTCCTCCCCGAAGAGGTACTCGGATGGCCCGACGATCAGCCGCACCCGCGTGCCGTGCATCCACCCGGCATCTCGCGTCTCGCTGATCGCGCCGAGGAGCAGGTCGATCTCGCGCCTGAAGGAGGCCTTGATGCCGATCATGATCTCGTCGGAGCCCATCGCCTCGGCGGCGATGTACGCGCCCTCGAGCACGGCGTAGGGATTGGCTCTGATCAGCCAGCGGTCCTTGAACGTTCCCGGCTCTCCCTCGGCGGCGTTGACCACGATCGGTGGGATCGAACCCCGAGCGGCACGGCGCACGGCGGCCCACTTGCGTCCGGTGGGGAAACCGGCCCCACCCCGGCCACGCAGGCCCGCGGAGGCAACGAGCTGGATGATGGACTCCGACTGCCGGTGCCGAGCGGCGGTGAGACCGTGACCGCCACCTTGATCCTCGTAGTCCGACAGGCTGGCGATGGGCTTGTCAGCCGTGATCCGGATCTCTCTGGCCATGGAACCACTTCCTTGTCCTGATGCCGACTGGTCGTCAGCGTCGTGTGTCCCATGGTCACGGTTCCACGGGACATCGGCACGGCGTGACGGGGTCGTCCCGATGACGCAGCGCTGTCATTGCGGGGCCAGGACGGGAGTGGGACAACGACGTCAGAACGTCCGTTCATCGAGGAGGCAACGTCATGTCGCAGATCCTGGCCGCAGTCAACACCGTGGGTGAGACCGACCACATCCTCCGCTTCAGCGCCGAGCTGAGCCGGGGGCTGGGCGACGATCTGATCGTCGTGAACGCGTTCGAGCAGCCCTACGCCGAACTCAACGAGGAATGGGCCGAAGAGCTCCACGAGTACCGGGAGGCCAGCATCCGCGACGCGATCGATCTGGCTGGGGTCACCGAGTTCGTCAGCGGGGTCGAGGTCCTCCCCGACTCGCCGCACGAGGCTCTGACCGACCGGGTCAACGGCGACGATGTCCACGCCATCGTCGTGGGCCAGCATGGTTCGGCGGGCACGGGTGGATTCGAGGGCACGGGCACCGCCCTCTACCTGGCCCACCACAGCATGCAACCGGTGCTGGCGATCGACACGCAGGACTCGGTCGGGCCGGGACCGATCATCGTCGGCGTCGACGGCTCGACTGCGAACCGGCGCGCCCTCGACTTCGCGGAGCAGGTGGCCACCGCGATGGACCGCGACGTCCTCGCCGTGTTCTGTCCCAGCCCGCTCAGCGACTCGTTCCCCCACGGCATGCACCACACGACACAACCCGACGCCGTCGAGCTGTCGGATACAGGTACCACCGCCGAGAACGGCCGCGGCTGGGAGTACCCGCACGAGAACCAGATCCACAAGGAGATCGAGGCGGTGCTCCGGGCGACCACCCAGTTGGTGGTGGAGCCAGGGCATCCGATCGACGTGCTCCAGGAGGTCGCCCGCCGACGGGACGCGTCGATGCTCGTCGTCGGCACCCGGGGCCACGGAAGCCTGGGCGGCGTCGTGATCGGCTCTGTCCCGAAGGCGCTGCTCAACACCACCGCCGATCGTCCCGTCCTCATCGTCCCGCACTGACCGACGGGGCGGCGTCACCGCCCGCCCGGCGCCGGAAGATGTTCACTCGATGGAGATGACCCGACCGCGGAGCGCCTTGACCACGGCGTCGAGCTTCGTGTGGGCATCGAGCTTCTCCATGGCGTGGCGCAAATGGTTCCGCACCGTGTGATGGCTGAGATGGAGCCGGTCGGCGATCTCTTCGGCACCGAGCCCCTCGGCGGTGAGCTGCAACACTTCGACCTCACGGTCGGTCAGCTCGTGCCCGTCGATCTGCTCGAACCGCCGCAGGTGGACGAGATGCTTGAGCACATCCTGCGTGAAGTAGGAGTCGTCCTCGGCCGCCGCCCGCACTGCGGCCACGAGGTCGTCGCGGTCGGCGTTCTTGGAGACGAACCCGGAACAACCCGAGTCGAGCGCCTGGGCCAGCACGTGCCGGTCGGCGGCGGCCGTGACCATGACGACCCGCACCTCGACGCTGCGCTCGCGCAGTGCCCGGGCGACGTCCGCTCCGGTGCCGTCAGGCAATCGGTAATCGGCCAGCACGACGTCGGGCTGGAGACGGTCGAAGCTGGCCAGAGCCTCGGCCACCGAGCCGGCGCGACCGACGACGTCGATGCCGTCGACCTCCCCGAGGAGTGACTGCAGCCCGAGCGCGACGACATCGTGATCGTCGACGATCAGCACTCGGGTGGGTTGCGCGTCGCTCATGCCTGCCTCGAGCTGCTGCCGGGTCCGTTGCTCGGCTCCGTCTCACGGTAGGCGGCCCGGACGCCAAGTCACGCCCGCAGAGGCGACGCGCGATGACACATCCGTGTCACCGCGTCACCTCAGCAAGCCCTCGCGTCGTTGCCCGGTCGGGCTCGACAATGGCCCCAACCAGTGCAGAAGGTCGGCACCGGGCTCCGGTGACCTGACAGTCCGTGCTCAGCAAGGGAGGTACACCATGGACGCACCCGCTCCTACACAACGACTCACGTCGGCTCCCACCTACATCGAGGAACCGGCGGCCGCCCGCTGGTTGTTCGGGTCCAGCCGAGCGGCATGGATCTGGCTCGTCGCCCGCCTGTGGCTCGGCTGGGAGTGGTTGGCCTCGGGCTGGGGAAAGGTGTTCGGCGGCACGATCACGTGGCGGTTCTGGGACTGGGGCAACTCGGCCTACCACCTCACCGGCAACGCCAACATCGGTTGGGTCCGCAGCGGCACCGTGGTCACCGATGGCACCGCCCACACCGTGCACCTCGGCGATCCGGTGGCCGGCTTCGCCAAGGCCGGCATCGCTGCCGCCTCCGGCCCACACCCCGACGTCGCCTATTCGTGGTACGTCCACTTCCTCGAGTGGGTGCGCGACACCGGCCACACGGTTCTCGCGCCGATGATCGCCGTCGGTGAGCTGGCCATCGGGGTCGCCCTCATCCTCGGACTGCTGACCGGGATCTCCGCTTTCCTCGGTTCGATCCTGAACTTCAGCTACGTCTTCGCCGGTTCGGCGGGCGTCAACCCGGCCATGATCCTCGTCGCCGGCGCGGTGATCCTCGCCTGGCGCAACGCGGGCTGGTTCGGCCTCGATCGGTGGGCACTTCCCAAGCTGGGCACACCTTGGCATCGAGGTGAGCTGTTCGACCACGGGGACACCTCCGCCGGAAGCAACACCGCATAGTCACCCGTCTGTCCCCCGGCGAACGGCGCGGCGCCCGGCCGCGATCACGAAATCGATGTGAGAACTACGGTGGCGGACGTGAGTGATCGGTCCGATCCGACCCGCCGAGCGCCCCGGCCGCGGGAGCAGTGAATCCACACCGGGGATCGCTGCGCCGACAACTCACCTCGGTCTGGGTCGCCACTGCGGCGCTGATCCTTCTCGCGGTCGGGTCGCTCGCCCTCACGATCGAGCACTCGCGCCGGTCCACTGCCGAGCTCGAGAACCACCTCATCCCGGCCGAAGTGACCATCAGCGCATTCCGCTCCCTCGCCGACGAGCTGGCGGCCGAAAACCACGCCGCACTCGCACAAGGGATTGGCTTGTCCACCCAGAGACTCGCCGAGGCCCACGATGCGCTCGACAAGTCGATGGACCGGATGGACCGGCTCATCGGCGACCCGACCTCCGAGGGGTTGGTCACGCAGCTGCGCTCGGCGCTGGACGACTGGTCACGGAGCATCCCCACCGACGCCAGCGCCAGCACTGCGTCGGTGTCGGCGCAGACGACCCAACACCTCGACACGATCACGACGCTCGCCGGCGAGCTGCACGCGCGCATCGCGACCGCGATCGACGGCCAGCGGGACCGTTGGGCCGACGCGTGGCACAACGAGCGGCTCGCCCTCGCCATCACCGCCCTCGTGATGGTCCTGAGCACGGCGGCTGCCATCGCGACGCTCCGACGCCGCCTCGTCGAGCCGATCGCCGACCTGCTCGGCCAGGTCCGTGCCATCGCCGTGGGTGACTTGTCCCGATCCGTCGTCGCCAGGGGCCCGGCCGAAGTCGCCGAGACCGCCCGGAGTGTCGAGGACATGCGCCAGCGGCTCGTCGACGACTCCGCGCGACGGACGGAGGCTGCCCTGATCGCGGGCCACATGGCCGAGCGGACCCAGATCGCCGGCGAGATCCACGACGATCCCGTCCAGGCGATGACGTACGCGTCGATTCGCCTGCAACAACTCGCACGACGGATCGGCGACAGCGACGACGGGCTCGCGACGACCGTCCGGGAGGCCCGGACCGCGACGAACGCGGCCATCGGACGGCTGCGCCGGATGATCTTCGAGCTCCACTCCCCGGTGCTGGAGACCGACGGTCTCATCGCCGCCATCGAGTGCTACGTGGAGGAGACCTTCGATCCCACGGTCGACTGGGAGGTGTCGGGCGATGTGACCGACGTGCCCGCCGACACGGCGCGCATCGCCTACGAACTCACCCGCGAGGCGCTGTTCAACGCGTTCAAGCACGCCGACGCGTCGCGGCTCGACGTCGAGGTGCTGCAGGAGGGAACGGCGCTCAGGGTCTCGGTCCGCGATGACGGAGCGGGGTTCGATCCGACGACCGTCGCTGCCGAGCCCGGGCACTTCGGCATCCGTCACGCACAGCAGCGCACCGAGGCGCTGGGGGGATCGTGGCGCATCGAGAGCGAGCCGGGCCGGGGCACCTGTGTCACCTTCGAGCTCCCGATCTCGTACCCCGACGCGGTTCGTGCCCCGGGCTGAACACGCACCGGCAATGACGTGATCGTGTCTGCCAGCGGCCCGGAGGCGACGACAAGATGGCTCCATGGCCGAGTCGATCTCCACCGTGGTGATCGCCGACGACGACGAGCCGGTGCGACGTGCCCTGGCCGACCTCGTCGCCGAGCACCCGAGACTCCGGCTCGTGGGCATCGCCGCATCGGGTGGGGAGGCCACCGAACTGTGCCGACGACACCATCCGCACCTGGCCGTGGTCGACCTCATGATGCCCGGTGGCGGGGTCGATGCCATCGAGGCGATCCGCGCCGCATCCCCCGCCACGGCGGTCGTGGTGTACACGGCCCAGTCGAACCGCCGGACCCGCCATCATCTGCTGCACGCCGGTGCGGCCGACGTCATCGTCAAAGGCGGGGAGCGAGAACTGGACGAAGCACTCGTGCGAGTCGTCCAGTCGTGACGCCGGCGACGACGCCGGGGAGTCGAGCCCGACGTGAGGCGGCGTACCCGCCGGACAGCGCCTCGGCTCAGGCGGGATCCGGACGGGCTCGTCGGTAGATTCCGCCGGTGCGCCGCGTCATGACCGTCCTGTTGCTCAGCGTCGTTCTCGCATCCTGCGGTGACGCCTCCGGCTCGGAGGCGTCACCCTCGACCACCAACACGACGACCAGCACCACGGTGTCGACAACCAGCTCGTCCACGACCACGACGACGACGACGACCGAGGCGACCACGACGACGACGATTCCTCAGGTGCCACGCCCCTCCCCCGCAGCCGCGGCGTCGGCGTTGCTCGACGCGTGGCGGGCCGGCGACGAGACCGCGGCCCTTGCCGTGGCCATGCCCGGAGCCGTTGACGCCCTCTTCGCGCGACCCGCCGAATCGACCGAGGGGCGGGGTTGCGAAGTGCCCCTCGAGCAGACGTCCGACTGCAGCTTCAGCATCCACCACGAGGTGTTCCTCACGATCCGCACCGAGGAACTGGCTGGCGGTTGGGTGGTCGATGCCGTCCTGTTCAACTGACCCACGTCCGCCACCGGAGCACGCCGACGAACAAGACTGGGGGCATGCCCGAACCAGCGGTGAAGGTCCTGCGCCTGTCCCTGCGCACCGTGCTCGGCGTCTTGATCGTGGTCGAGTTGGTGCTCGCGCTGGGAATCCTCCTCCAAGCGCTCGATGCCAACCCCGACGCCTCGTTCACGGACTGGGCGTATCGCAACCAGGACCGGGTGATGCGGCCCTTCGACGGCATGTTCGACGATGTCAGTCTCGGCGACAACACGGACGCGGTGTTCGATGTGTCCGGGGCGTTCGCGATGGGTGCCTACGCCCTGCTGTTCATTCCGCTCGGCATGGCCCTGTCCCATGTCGGTCGCCGGCTCGACGACTTCGAGCAACAGCGCCAGGACGCGGCCGAGACCGCCCGTCAGGCGCGGCTGTTCAGCAGCGAGCCGCCACCGGAGCCGGAACCGCCGAAGACCTTCCTCGCCCGGCTCCGGGGCCGCTTCTCGTCGTCTGGCTGACCGCAGCCAACCGAGCCCGGGTCCGAACGTCACTGTCGCTCTGACGTGGCGGCTTGGACCATCGAGGAGCCCGTGCGGCAAGCCGCCCGCCGGTGACGCACCCCCGCGATTCGTCAGCCGGGCGGGGAGGCGATGCGCGGGGCGGCGGTGAGCACCTGGCCCACCTCGATCGAGCCGTCGACGACACCGGGCGTGACACCCAGGGTGCAGTAGAAGCCGAGCTGCGTCGAGGCCGCCTTGGTGAGCGCGCTCCCGAAGGGACCCTGCGTCTCGGCCGGGCGCGGGATCGACCCATGGGTGGCGAGGTCGTTGTCGGCCAGCGGCGGCATGCCCAGCGCCTGGCGGGCACCGTTCTCGAGCTGGAGCACCCAGAAGCCACCTGTCTCGGTGGCGAGCCAGATCTGACCGGTGGCGGGATTCCAGTGACTGTGGCCCCAGGCGATGTCGAGGTTCAACGATTGGCTCGGGATCTCGAACTGGCCCGGGTTGAAGTAGGCGACCTCTCGGGGGTGGGCTGCGTCACGCACGTCGACCACCCGGAGGCCGGAGTTCCAGGACGACACCAACATGAACGTCGTGTCGGCCCGGGAGGCGTCGTTCGTATAGCTGTTGTCGACGTCCTGGTAGTGCACCGACGGGTTCACCTTCGACTGCAGCTGGTCGGCGCAGTGCTCGGGCCGGCCGATCGCCACCTGGAACTGACCCACCTCCACCGGATGGTGCTCGTCGGAGATGTCGGTGATCCGGGGCCGTGACACGCCGCCGAAGGGTGTGAGCTGGTCGCTGAGACATCCCTTGGCCGTCGGGTCCACGATGCTCTCGTCGCTGTTGACGAGGTATGGATGGCCGCCGAGCGACATGGATCGGATCGAGTGGCCCGGCGCGCCTCGTTCGCTGAGGATGTCGTCGGCCGTGATCGGCTGGGCGGGCCACCGGGAGATGTCGATGATGCGGAAGGTCTCGTCGCCGATCACCTGGCTGCCGATGTAGAGGCGGGTGCCGTCCGTGCTGGGCCACACCTCGTGGCTGTTCTGGTTCGGGTGGAGCGGGCTCTCGAACGGGACCAGCTCCCGGTCGAGGTCGTGGTAGTCGGTGGGGTGGGCGGGATCGCTGATGTCGAGGTACTGGACCGGCATCGAACCCCACACGTGCGAACCGTCGGGCGTGATGGTGAGGTTGTGGACGTTCCGGGGCCAGTCGTAGGTGGTGAGGTACTGGGGATGCTGGCAGTCGGTGACGTCGAAGATGTCCATCGGCGTGGGCACCGCCGGCGACCGTTCCGCACCCTCGCCGTACCGGGCGGCGAGGAGCACCGAGCGCCCGTCGGGCCGCTGGGCGGCGGCGATGGTCTCGAGCGTCTGGTCCGACCCGCCGAGCACCGACGCCGCCTTGCCGCCCCCGTGCAGCGTGGTCACCAGCTGCGGGGCGCGGGGATCGCCGACGTCGACCACTGCGACGCCGTTCACGCCGGCGACGAAGGCGCAGTGACCGGCCCACGCCATGTTGGCGTTGCCACCGCGGCGGCCCAGGGGGTTGTAGCCGACCAGGGCGAGACCGCAGTTGTAGCCCTCGAACGCCCGGCCCGAGAGCTGGTCGGCGATCGGGACGTCACCCTGGACTCCGGTCTCGGGCTCGTCCCGGGCCCCACAGACTGCGGTGGCTTCGCTCGCCGGGCTCTCCGCTTGCACACTGGGCACCACGACGACGGAAGCGAAGGCGATCACTGCCGCCACACCCAAGGTCCGTTGGCGTTTGGTCACTGGCCCCCGCAGTTGCGCGTCGTCCGCCGATCGGGCGGTCCCATGGAAACTCCGTCCTTCTTCGACACCCGGACGCCGGCCCCCTCCCGAGGACGATGGCGGCGTGCCGACGATGCAGGAGTTCCTGCCCCGCACCCACGCTCACCGCCTGCGGCCAGCTACTGAACGATCCGGGCTAGAAGTGCGAACCGACGTCGGTCTGGGCGAAGTCGTCGCCCTTGTAGAGCAGTGGGAGCCCATCGAGTGCGGCAACTGAGTATGCGAAGCAGTCACCGAAGTTGAGCGCGGCCGGATGGCGCCCCCTCCCGAAGCGCCGCCACGCGGCAACGGCGGCGGCGGCGTGTACCTCGTCGACCGCGACGACATCGTTGATCGTGGACTCGACCAGCAGCTCGAGGTCTCGAGCCGCGTCGGGCCCTTGTCGGGACTCGACGACGATCTGCGCCTCGACCAATGACACGGCAGACAGACGTGTCTGGTCATCCTGCAACGCGCCCAGGAACTGCTCGGCGTCCTCCTCGCCCAGCACGACCGCGACGAGCGCCGACGTGTCGACGGCGATCACGCCGGGAGTCCGTGCTCGCCGTATCCCAGGATCTCGTCTTCCGGGCGCTCGTCGAGCATCCGGCGGGCGCGACCCCGAGTGATGATCGCGGTCAGGTCCGGGCGGGACGCGACACGCCGTCGCCGACGCAGCGATGCGAGCTGGGCTTCGATCGCTTCTCGCACCGCCGTGGTGATCGGCTGGCCGGTGAGCGCTGCGAGTTCCCGAGCCAAGCGATCGGTTTCGTCGTCCTTGATGTTCAACGCCACGGAGGAAGAATAGCATCTGGACTTCTTCCTCATACTCCCCCACTCCGGCTCAGATCTCCTGCAGAACTGGTCGGAGCAGCCACCTGGACCAGCACCACCCTCCAGAGCTGGCTCGACCGAACTGCCCCCTCCGAGCCCTGACTCACTCCCTCGCCGGCTCAAGCCGTCACAAGACAACCGCGACGTTTCTGGAAAGTCGCCGCCGATCGCAGCGCGCGCCACACCGCGCCGAAACCTGGCCTGAGCGTGCGATCCCGTTCACATGGCTGATGCCGCCGGCGGTGCGCGACGGTGCAGACTCAGCTGATGCGAGCATTGACGGTCCGTCCCGGTGTGGCGGGTTCGGCCGCGGTGACCGAGCTGAGCGAACCGCCGGAGGCGGACGGCCCGATGCTCGTGCAGACCCTGTCGATTGGGATTTGTGGGACCGATCTCGAGATCGGCAACGGCGACTACGGCACCGCGCCGCCGGGGGATGACCGGCTGGTGATCGGCCATGAGTCGCTCGGCCGGGTGCTCGCCGCACCATCGGGGTCGGGGTTCGCCGTCGGCGATCTTGTGGTGGGTTTCGTGCGGCGCCCCGACCCGGTGCCGTGCCCGAGCTGCGCGATCGGTGAGTGGGACATGTGCCGCAACGGCCGCTACACCGAACGCGGGATCAAGGGGCGCCACGGCTACGCGTCCGAGCGGTACAGGATCGACCCCGCCTTCGCGGTCAAGGTCGACCCGACGCTGGGCGAGCTCGGTGTCCTGGTCGAACCGGCGAGCGTGGTCGCCAAGGCGTGGGACCACATCGAACGCATCGGCAGCCGCTCCGCGGCGTGGTCGCCGCGATCAGTGCTCGTGTGCGGCGCGGGGCCCATCGGGCTGCTCGCTGCGCTCCTCGGTGTGCAGCGGGGCTACCCGGTCGTGGTGGTCGACCAGGTCAGCGACGGCCCCAAACCCAGGCTCGTCGCGGACCTCGGCGCTGACTACCGCGTCGGCGAGATCGGTCCGCTGGCGGCAACCGCCGACATCGTGATCGAGTGCACGGGCGCGCCCGCCGTGGTGATCGACGTGCTCGCCAACACCAACGCCGACGCGATCGTGTGCCTGACCGGCGTGTCGTCGGGCGGTCGGACGCTACGGCTCGATGCCGGCGAGGTGAACCGCGAGATGGTGTTGGGCAACGCGGTCGTGTTCGGATCGGTCAACGCCAACCGTCGCCACTACGAAGCGGCAGTCACGGCTCTCGGCTCGGCCGACCCCGGCTGGTTGGCCCGGCTCGTCACCCGCCGAGTCATGCTCGACGCGTTCGCCGACGCATTCGAGCGGCGACCCGGTGACGTCAAGACCGTGATCACCTTGTCCACCTGAGCCGGTCAGTGCGCCGGGAGGGCGCGGAGCACGGCGGCGTCGTCTGGGGGTGCGGCCATGCCGTATGGGGCGGAGTAGAGACCGCGGTGCCCGCACGGCAGCGTCAGAGCGACCAGTACCGATTCGTCCTCGGGGTTGGAGTCGCCTTCGAAGCGGACGGTCTCGTCGACAACGGCGATACTGGCATCCACTGCGCTGTCGCAGATCGGACAGTGCAACCGGCCACCGGGACCGGCACGCAGTGCGAGGTCGTACCCGAGGGCTTGGAGCCGGGCGACGGCTTCGAGCATGGTCTCCATCCGGCCAGTCTGGCTCACCCTCGTCGGAATGGGACCGGCTGGGCTCGTGGTGGCGCGTCTGGTCAGGTGAGGCCGCGGCGTCCAGCCACGCACGCCAGCGGGTCCAGTCGAGTCGCGGCTCACCGTCCGGAAGAACTCCTCACTGTTCCCCAGAATCGAGGAAGAACCCGCGGGCGCCAGGCGTCGCACCGACATCCCGACGAGGCCGGTAGAAGCGATCGAACACAAGGGCACACAGCTCGGCACGTGACCGCACCTCCGCCTGGGCGTAGATGCTGCTGAGGTGATCCCCCACCGTATGGTCGGTGATGCGCAGCTTCCGGGCAATCTGGGTCCTCGTGAGGCCTTGGAGCGTCAACTCGGCAACCGCTCGTTGCGCGTCGGTCAACCCGAACGCATCGATGATGAGCGGAGCCAGAACGGCGGGACGGGGCTCCTCCACGACGATGCTGACCGCGCCATCGTTCCCACCCTTGGCAGGTGATCCCTGGAGTACGAGCGCTCCCTCATCACCGGTGATGAGGGCCGATGCAACTCCGTGGGCTCGGGTTGCCACGGCAACGCTGCGCAACGCCGTCGCGACCTGGCCCTCGTCCATGTTCCCGAGCAACGCTTCGGTCGCTGGCGAGGTCATGAGCACGCGGTCGTCGGGACCGATGAGGATTGCGCCCGCAGGTCGTGTCGACGATGCCGTCCGGGCGGCGTCGAGCACGACGAGACGGATCGCATCGCCGATCACTGGCCCGCACACCTCCGCAGCCTCGACGTCCTCGGCCGAGAAGCTGGAGCCGTCGAATCGGTAGAGACAGATGCCACCCCACGTCTGGGGCCCGCTGCGCAGGAGGACGCGGAGCTCGTCGTGGGCTCCCATCGGCTCGAGGATCTCTCGATACCGTCGGACGCCAGCCACCTCGCCGACGTCGAGCCGGAGGGCGGCGGCCGTCCGGTTCTGCCTCTGCAGAGCGGCAAAGGTGTTCGGATCGGTGTCCTCCCATTCGAGCGCGAAGAGCTCGCGCTCCCGGTCGGGGTCGTTGGGGATTCGGACCTGCCCCGCCCCCATGTCCCCGATCAACTCACATCGGGTGTCGAGCAGGGTCGACGGATCGAACGTGCTCCATGCAGCACCCTGCGCTCCGACCAGTGGCCGCACGACGAGGTCCGCGGCGCCGAACAGCTCGGAGATCGTGCAACCGTGGACGGCCAGCGCGGCGCGCAACTCGGCACGGATGCGGCGATCCCTGGATGGCACCCGTCCATCGTAGGAGCACGGACGGGCCGGCTCGTCCCCGAAGTCAGGGATGGAATGGCCCCGACGAAGAGATCAGAGTCGAGGCCATGACCGACACTCCCGACAGCATCATCGAATCGACACCACGTGTCATTCCCTCCGGCTCCGGTCGGATCGTGGCGCCGCCCGACCCATCGATGCCGTTTCCCCGCATCGACTTCAAGGTCGGCGTCCACGACGATCTCGGATTCTCGCTGATCGAGTTCGAAGTTCCCGCGAACTTCGCACCCCCACCGGTGCTGCACCGACACACCCGCGAGAACGCAGTCATCTACGTACTGGACGGAGAGCTCGAGTACACATTCGCCGACGGGTCCACCGAGGTCGCCACGGCAGGATCTGTCGTGCACCTGCCCGCCGGGGCCTGGTTCAAGTGGCACAACCCCCACCCCACGAAGGCACGGATGCTCTGCATCTTCTGCCCGGCAGGTTTCGAGGAGTACTTCAGCGATGTCGCCGCCGGACTCGCCGCCGCAGACTTCGACCCGCGAGCCCTCGGCTCGGTCATCCCGCCGCTGCGCGAGAAGTACGGCGATCAGGACCACTCCTGAGCCCGTCAACTGCACCGCACCCACCCGAGGGCGTCACACTCCTCCATCGACTGGTCGCGAGAGATGACCGACATGGCATCAGCCTCGCACGGCTCTCAGCGGTGGAAGCGCAACTCGACACCGGGGAGACTGTCGAATGCAGCCCGGTCCGCGGTGACGACGGTGCGCCCGGTCGCCACCGCGGTGGCGGCGATGATCTCCCTCTTAACAAGTTATGACTAGACAACACAAGGGATTCCGACTAGTTTTGACTTGTTGATCTGAAGGAGAGGGACGTGGACAAGTTGAAGGCACGGGCAGCGCTGGAACGGGATCTCGCCCGTCACCGTGACGCTCCCACACCGCTCCCACGCAGCGGCTGGATTCGCGCCATCCGCGACGCACTCGGCATGTCTACGCGCGAGTTGGCCGCGCGAGTCGGGCTGTCACAACAGCGGATCAGCCAGATAGAAGAGAACGAGCGAGACCGATCGCTCACCCTCGACACGCTCGATCGAATCGCGAACGGACTTGGGTGCCGTGTCGAATATGTCCTCGTCCCCTACCAGCCACTCGACGACATCGTCTGGGCACAGGCCCGCAGGAAGGCTGCAGCTGAGGTCGCGCAGGTGGACCACACGATGGCCCTCGAGGATCAGCGACCAGAGGCCGAGTCGACCCGCCAACGCGTCGACGAGGTCGCGAAGCGCCTCGTCGACAAGCGCGGGCTCTGGTCGTGACCGACCCGCTCTTCGACATCGGGGACGGCAACACGCCGCTGGACGACGACGAGGCCGACGGACTGAAACCGACGTGGGTCCGGACGCGCGGCGACCTCAACGACGCCGAACGGGACAACATCCTCGAGGCACGTCGGTCCATCCAGTTCGCCACGGTCGATGAGGCACTCGACGACCTCTGGCTTCGCCGCCTCCACGAGCGCATGTTCGGCGAGGTGTGGACATGGGCTGGCCGATACCGCACAACGCTTCGGAACATCGGCATCGACCCGCCGCTCATCGCCGCCGCTGTGCGTTCGTTGACCGACGACGGCCGCCTGTGGGTCGACCACGACGAACCCGCCCTTGTCGTCGCGCGCTTCCACCATCAGCTTGTCGCCATCCATCCGTTCCCCAACGGCAACGGCCGTCACTCGCGCGCGGCAGCCGACTACCTGGCCGCCGCGCTCCGCTTCACTCCGCCAACCTGGGGATCGGCCTCAGGTCTCGACATCGATTCGCTTCGGGCCAGCTATCTGTCAGCGCTGCGAGCCGCCGACCGGGATGGCAATGATCTCGGCGCTCTGGTGTCGTTCATGTGGTCGTAGCGGTTGGTACGTCGATTCTGTCCTCGACGGCGCGATCAGCGGGACCGGTGTCAACGTCGAAGAGCACGTCGCCAGCGGCGCTGCGCACCCTTTGGACGCGAAGGATGTCGAGCCCGTCTTCGTTGGTCTCGCCGAGCACCTCCAGCGAGGTCGCCCCAGGGAGCACCTCCGCCACCCCCGCAAGTGCGCTCGCGATCAGGGCGGGCACGAGTTCTGCAGCCGCGTTGGCATGCGCTTCGCGGGCGCGCTCGAACCGGTCGCCAGCATCGTCTACGCCGCTTGCGGCGCGACGGGCCGCGTCCAGCCCCGTCGTGGACGAGTTGGGGCCGGGTCTCTACGAGTCTCTCGTCACCGAGGGGCTGTCTGGTCAGCCTCGCTCACGGTTCAAGATCCGCCGTCATCGTCCCCCGAATCCAGCCCGCCCAAACGCTCGTTTGCTGACAAGCGACCTTCTGGCCGGTTGTCCACAGGGTCTCACCTGCGGTCTTGTCGTGTCGGAGGGG